>CAZWSX010000024.1:0-123983 GCA_964636985.1 uncultured Pirellulaceae bacterium
CGCGCCATCCAATCGATTGCGAAGCAGCACTACACCGCATCTGCTATGGCCCGGCGTTGGGAGAAGTGGCTCACCGGGACATTCGCTCAGCGCTAACGTACCATCTCCTCAAACCCATATCGCCGCGCAAACCACTCCGCAAACCGTTCTGATCGGGCTCGCGATGAGTTAGGGTTAAAGCGATCCACATGGTGGCCGATCTCGTGGATCAAAACGTCCCAAAGATAGAAGCGGCGGAGCGATTCTGGAGTGAAATGATAATTCCATCCATCTGATCCATGCGTTTTGGTGACGCCCGAACGCTCGTAGGCATATATCTGCGATGCCGTCAGCGGCCCGGGCACCCACGTCAATCTTCGCCGAGGGTATGCAAAGAGGTAGATGGAACAATTGCGATAGTCGTAGCAGCCATAGGCCCACATTGCCTGGAAGGCCGACTTATCTTGCCGGGCTGTGCCCCCCATCAGCGCGATGCGCCTCAGGCCCACCAGCATTTCGCGCGGGAACCGCTCGAGCATCGTCACTACGTCCTGGCAATCGAAAGGCCGCTCGAACGCTTGGTGGAGCGGCAGCGCCAGCAGGTCTATCGACGTGGCGTCAGGCAACGGTAAGACCGCCTCGGGACGCTGACGACTCACGGCACTTATCTCGCTGTACTGTGGGGCGTAACGAGCCCAATTCGTGAACTTCGACCGCGAATAGACACTCGAACGACCCGCGCTCGGTCTGGCATATCGGCTCATGGCAATCCACCGTGAGAAGGGCAAGCGGTAGCTCAATCCTGGCACTGGACACAAAGGGGCCGTGGCAGGTTCGCGGAATGCCACAATCTGCGAAACTCCCCGCGCGTTGCGTTGTTTGGATTGGAGGAGTTCTAATAACGGCGACGGCAACCTTGTATGACTCGGCAAGGTCCCACCATTTGGGGCAGTATTATGTCGGCCAGTCCCGCGACGCCCGCATCTTTCAAGACGCGCTGGTATGTGCCAACGGTCAACAAGCTTTTGTTCGGCGTCTTGCTCGCTCAATTCTCTCTGTTCTTTTCGCAGTGGTTCCGGTGGTTCGAGTTCAATCGGAACAAAGGCTACACCGTGCTGGTCACCATTGCCGTGTCGGCAATTTTGATTGCGCTGGTGCTGCTGGGGGTTGGCGTCACTTGGCTATTCTGGCGCAGGCGACAATTCACGCTGATGGGTCTGCTTCTGCTTTGCACTGCCATTGCCTTTCCGTGCGGCTGGTTCTTTCAGGAATGGGAATTCGCCAAGCGGCAGGAGAAGTTCATCCACGACTTTTCGTCGCGCAGCCATATCGAAGCCTTTTCATCTTTGAAGGAGCCGGCGCCTTGGCCCTTGTCCGAACTGCCGCGAGACTTTTTCATCCACGTCCGCCGCATCGGATGTAAAGATCTTATCGACGCCGACTTGGAACTGATCTCGCACTTCACCGAACTCGAAGGGATCTGGCTGGGAAGCAGCCCTGTGACCGATGCCGGGCTGAAGCACCTGGCGCGTTTGAAGGAACTACGAACCATCGACCTGGCCGATACCAAAATCACGGACGCCGGCCTCTCCTACTTAAAACGCAACGAACAACTCCGGCATCTGGGCTTGCGTAACACCTTGGTTACCGATGCGGGACTGGCGCACACAGCGCCGTTCAGGCAACTCGATTATGTCGACCTCCAAGGCACGCCCGTGACGGGTGAAGGCCTGGGGCACCTCGGTCAGGCTCGGACTATTATCCTGGCCGGTACCAAAGTGAATGAGGCAGGCCTGTTGCGACTGAAGGAAAGCAAGTGGTTGCGATCGCTCAACCTGCGCGGTACCGGCATCAACGACGCCGATATAGCCCACGTGCAAGCGATGACGCAACTGAGCACGCTCAATCTCGATGGCACGCAAATAACCGATGCCGGCCTCAAACGTCTTTCCGACTTGCAACAGCTCGAGGAACTCAACCTCTCACGGACCAGCATCACCGACGCCGGGCTGGCGCATCTTGCCGGATGCATGCGGCTGTTCCGCTTAGACCTTGAAGAAACGCCTATCACGGGTGCAGGATTAGAGCACTTGAAGAAGATTCCGCAGCTCGGTTGGATCAACCTCAGCGGGTCGAAGGTCGACGAAGCGGGCCTGCAAACCTTAGCAGGCGATTCGAGGTTGACTGGACTGATGCTCCAACAGACCGAGATTGGCGATGAAAGCCTCGTCCATTTAATGGGATGCGACAAGCTCGAGCAGCTCGATTTGCGTGGTACCCAGGTCACCGATCACGGCCTTCGCCATCTTCAATCGATGCGATTGAAGGGCCTTTGGCTCGATGGGCCCAGCATTTCGAACAGGGGATTAGGAGAACTCGAGATGATCGACACGTTAGAGGAGCTTTCTCTCGACAACACAAATATTAGCGATTCAGGACTTCTGCACCTCTGGTTGGCGGGCGAACTCAAGGGGCTTTCACTTGCCAACACGTCGGTCACTGATAGGGGGCTGGGGAGATTGATGCGGTGCAAAAATCTAGAGACGCTCGACCTTCGCGGAACGCTCGTCACCGATGCCGGCCTCAAACCGCTAACGGGCCTTACAAAACTCCGCTGGCTCTACGCTGCCGATACCAAAATCACAACAGCCGGGCGAGATACTCTCCAGGCCGCCATCCCCGGCCTCGTGGTCGAGTTACCGTAGAGAGAACTGGATTAACCGCGAAGCAACTCTTCACTCCACCATTGCTGCTGTTTGTCATCTAAAATCGTCGATGAGTCGAAATACTAGGATGACGCACTCTGAGGCGACAATGGATAGGAACGATGGCCCAACCAAACGATGGTTTTCCGTGTGGTTCGTGGTTTACCTCTTCCTCACCGCACTGATGTGCCTTGGTTGCTATTTTGCCGGGCATCGCCGCGGCTTTCGCGATGGCGAAATTGAGCAGCTCAAGAACGACCAGTCCAGGCTCGCGTTCGCTCCCGCAACGCTAGTGAGCTACGACGTGAGCGATATCTACGAATGGAACCTAGATAAACTCGGCGGTCCGCCTGTCTCCAGGCCCTACACCGCTGGCATTATCGACATGATCCAGCGAGAGTTCCCAGGACTTAAGTGGGGCGGCCGTGGGGAAACTCCTCGCATAGTGTGGGCGAACAAATCGATCGAAGTCACCGCCAACGACTACATCCACATGCGAGTGACCACGATTTTGGATACCTGGCGCAAGGAACATCTTCCTCCCGACTACCAGAAGACGACGCGCGAGTACGACGTTTCCGGCTTGCTGCCGTCGATCCCACCCGAGCGCGACCAGGTACAGCGCGAACGCGCCGACTCCGACTTTCAAACACTGATAACCGCCGTCGAACAATTCGTCCGCCCAAAAATCGGCGATAAACTTAGGCCCGGCAAGGACCTCAACGCAAATACGAGTGCCAACAGCCTCAACATCAAAGCGAAAGAAGAAACACACCAGCAGGTTACCGACGTCCTGAAAATCCTACGCGCAATCAAGTTCGGCGAGCCACCAGAAAAGTAGGACCGCTCTCCTCGGCGGTCTCCGGATAGCGTGGCGCTTTCGGAACGGGTTGCGTTCTAAGCAGGGCCGCGGTTCGCCTTGTGCGACGCAGGAAAGTCGCACCATAAAGGGCAGGGGCATGTCGGACAACTCTTCCGCAATTCAACCAACACCACGCAAGCCGCGTTGGTATGCCCTAACTCCGAGCAAAGTCTTGGCTTTCGTCCTGCTCGTGCAGTTATTCCTCTTTCTTTCCGCCGGCTCTTTTCCGTGGTGGTTCAAGCTGCCACAGGCCTTTGCGATCCTCGTCGCAGTTGCGGTGACGGCGTTTTGTTTGCTCCTGTTGGCAGCTTGGGTATTGGTTGGCTGGATCTTTAAAGCGAAACGGCAGTTCGGCCTGGCGGCGTTGCTGCTGGCGGTTTTGGCAGTGGCATTTCCATGCGGCTGGCTTGCGAGGCAATTCGACTTGGTTCGACAGCGGCAACAACTTGCAGCGACACTCGGATCGCACAACGCCTACTTGTCTTACTACGGTCCTTCGTCCGAGCGATTGATTGACCTACTGGGGTTGAGGGCTCGCAAGTATCTGGTGTCGATGCTCGGGCAAGATTTCTTCACCGAAGTCACCCACATCGACATGGTGCGAGCCACCGAGGCTGACCTGGAGATCCTGCAGCAGTTCCCTCGTTTGCAGTTTCTCACCCTCACGGAGTCTGATGTGACGGACGCAGGCTTGGAGCATCTTCGGAATCTGCGAGCCATGCAGGCAATCACTCTAGAAGGAACGACGGTTTCCGCTGCCGGACTGGCACACCTTCGCGACATGCCCAAATTAAGAGGGCTCACTCTCGGAGGCCGGGACATTTCGGATGCACACCTTAAACGCATTACGGAACTCGCATTGACGGGCCTCACGCTCAATGAATGCAGGATCACCGACCAAGGAATGGCGGAACTCAGACAACTAAGGCAGTTGCGACGATTGAGGTTGCGAGCAGTCCCAGTCACCGACCTGGGGCTCGAGGAGATTGGAAAATGCCAGCAATTGACGTATCTCGACCTCGTCCAAGTCCAAGTCACAGGCGAAGGCCTGAGAAAAGTGCGGGAAGCCTTGCCGGAGTGCAAGGTTTATCACCGATAGGCCGTCTCCCCATCCCCCAATCTCCCCTTCTCCCACTCCACAGCGCAACGCGTTTCATGTTTTTCTAGCAATGCAATACGTGCGTGGCGTAAGATAGGAGATACCACTCCTCTCGCGGCGATTCATGGAGCGATGCCATGACGACACAGGCTCCTCTTCCACCTTTGCCGTATCCTCGCCCGCAACGAAGCGAAACGCTCCCTGCGCGGCGTCGCGTGACGTTACGAGTGCCGGTCCCCGATCTTCGCAAGCGGGGAACGTGGATTCGTTTGGGATGCGTCGTCGCCGCCGGCACCATCGTGCTGATCGTCGCCAGTGCCCTCATGCAGCGGCGCGTCTTCGAGCGCGAACTGCGAATCGCTTCGGCGTTAGAACGTTTAGGGGGCAGCGTCCAATGGGGGCAACCCGAGAACAGCTATCCCCAACTCGTCGCCATGGACTTCCGCGGTTCGATCGGCATGCGCGAGCGCGACTTGCTCGACATGATTCCGTACGCAGAGAAGAAGAGGCTGCATCTTTCCCAAGTCACCATTGGGCGCGAGCAGCTCCTCTCGCCGATTTTGGCTGAATTGCCTCCCAGCCGCGTGCTGCGCGTCGAATCGGCATCCGTTGGGCCCCGAGCCGTGAACGCCATCCTGATCGGAAATCGCTACCAGCAAATCGTCTTCCACAATTGCGAGGTTGCGCCGGAGGCAAAAGAAGTTCTCGCGAACTTCGCCCCTCAAAGAGTCCAGTACACAGCGTCGCGGTAGTGGTTCACGTTGAAGTTTCGCGGTCCTGAAGCGCTAGTGCTAGAATGCGGGCATGAGGCTATTCCGCCACGACCCCAACACGCTTTGGCCAACATCGTTTATCGACTGGCTGGTTATTCTGGCCCTGCTTGCGATTGCGGCAACCGGGCTACTTTGTTGATGTGACACGACACGCGACTACCAGCGGCGTCGCCGCGCTAGTTGTTACAGACGCATCTCTCTGGCGATTTAAGGCCGATTGTCGCATTGGCGTTTCGGGGGGCATCCTGCCCGATTTGCCACCGCCTTTGCCTGCGCATACGATTCCTGCAAATGGATTGAAAGGAACTCCTCTATGCCTGGCCCAGATTCATATTTTCCCGTGTCGGATTCCGCCAACCAAAGTGACGACCGAGATGGCAAGCTGAACAAGCGCGACCCGCAGGAAGACCCCAAGCAGCAGCCGCCACGAGAGAGCGGCGGTTCGCCTCCATCCGACAGCGACCTGCTGGATGCCTACTCGCAAGCCGTCGTCAATGTCGTCGACAAGGTCTCGTCGGCAGTGATCAGCGTAACCGGCGAAGGAGGCGGCTCCGGCTCGGGCTTCATCATCCAGCCGGTCGGATTTGCGATCACCAACAGCCACGTAGTCGGCGGACGGCAACGGATGACCGCTCAGACGGACGAAGGAGATCGCATCGACGCGCAAGTCGTGGGCGATGATCCAGCCACTGATATTGCTGTCCTGCGGCTCGCCGCGCGCGAGCTGCCGGCCGTGGAGTTAGGCGATTCCAACGCCGTCCGCGTGGGGCAACTCGTGATCGCGATGGGCAGCCCGCTGGGACTGCATTCCACCGTTTCGACGGGCATCATCAGCACGACCGGCCGAACGCTCCGCGGCAGCGACGGCCGCTTGATCGAAAACGTCATCCAGCACACGGCCCCGATCAATCCCGGCAACAGCGGCGGCCCGCTGGTTGATTCGCGCGGCCGCGTCATCGGAGTAAACACGGCCATGATCGCCATGGCACAAGGGCTGGGCTTCGCGATCTCCGGCAAAACGGCCGAATGGGTCGCTGCCGAGATTCTTGCGCACGGCCGCGTGCGGCGCCGCCAGCTAGGAGTTTCGGCAACCGTCGAACGACTCCCCAAATCGTTCGTCCGCGAGTTCGACCTGTTCACCGACCAAGTCGTGCGAGTCATGGAAGTCTCGCCGCAGAGCGTCGCCCAAAAGAGCGGCATCCGATCCTACGACATCATCGTCGCCATCAACGACCGCCTCGTCACCAGCGTCGACGACATCCATCGCCTCCTCACAGCTATCCCGCCGGAAGTGCCGCTCGTTATCACATTGTTGCGAGATCGCAAAAAGCTCGATGTAGAAGTCAGCTGGCCGCAGTAATTCAGCACGGAGCCCCGGAGGAACCGGAGAAGACAAGGAAAGTAGCACGGACATTCCTGTCCGTGCGAAGTCCGGCATCCAACCCAGAACTCGCTGCTTTCAAGGGAATGACAACTTCCTTCCCCCTCTCCGGGTCTCCGCGGTGAGACTTACTCCTCCTCTTCCTCTCCGACCCAGATCAACCCGCATCGCAGCATCGCGCTGTTAAGCAACTCCACCGAACGCCGCCCGATGGTGTGGGTGGCCGCGACTTTCGGCTTGGGGATTTGCGAGAGTTGCTTGAGCGTCGCCACCGGGAAGACATGCATCAGCATGGCCGCCGTTTGTTCGTCGACGATCCGATCGAGTTCCGTGTGCGGCCCCAGCGGCAGACCGAAGCCAATTTGCAAGCGATGCAGCCCATCGGCGAACGCTTCCCGCGCTTCCAGGAACTTGCCGTGCGAAACGCACACCGCGCAGCGCCGCAGCATGATGCCGATATGCTCGACCAACTGGTCCCGCTCCTTCTCGACTTGAGCGACCAGGATCGACTCGACCAGGTCGAAGATCTCGTGGTAAACCTTCTCGGCCGCCTCGCGCTGCTCTTCGGCCGAGGGATTCCGGGCGACCGGATCGTATACCTCGGCCATCACCTCGCGAAGTCGCTTCCCCTTAACGACGCCCATCTGCTGACGCTGAACCATGTCGGTCTTCCTTGATGCGGAACTGTCAAAAACTGTTTTGCCACAGAGGGCACAGAGATCTCAGAGAGACCCCACTTCACAAATCAAAAATCAGCAATCATCAATCGATTAATCAACTTGTCTTGGGAGCAGCGCATCTCATGCGGGCTAGCCTCACCGTGCACGGACAGGAATGTCCGTGCTACTTTTTCCCTCTCCGCGCCTTCCGTGGCTACAAAACGAACGTGAAGGCGGCCGCCGGCGCTCCTGCAACGCGACCTGCGGGCACCTTCCCCGCGCCTCCTTCGCCTTCACGTGTCGACATCCATGTCGGCGGCGACTCCATCGCTGCCAGAGGCTCCAGACTTCAGGCCCCAGGCTCCAGGAGACGATCGTCTCAAAAGCCCTGAAGCCTGAAGCCTATAGCCTGAAGCCTCTCTCCCTCTGCTCTTCGAACGGGACAAATGTCGCCAGCAGCAACCCCGGCCGGAGTTCACGGCAATGAGCCTGGCACGTCACATTACCGGTAAAGCGCCGGCCGCTTTCGTGATCGGCTTCGATGCGGCGGACGATGTCGAGTTCGTACTCGTCCCACTCGTCGGTTGGCAGGAGCGTGTCGATCAGCACGCAATCGTGTTCGTATTCTTCGACGGTCCACCACTTCTCGCTCCGATCGGCGAGCGAGACGCTCACGCCTTGCGGCAAACAATACTTCGCAACGCGGGCGGAGATCGCTTCTTCGTCATCGTGCTGCGCATGCACAATCGGGAGCGAAGTCAGCAGCTCGACGCGCACGCCCGACGCTTTGCAGTGGCCCCACAACACTGCTTCGCTTGGGCCGATGCTTGTGTGTCGGCGGAAGCGGCGGTGCGACAGCGGCAATCGCTCTATGTCGTCGACGTCGACCTCGCGCCATGCCCGCGACTCGCGGTCGACCTCCGTCCGCTGCCGCCACGCGGAAAGGCTATCGACCACGGCGACGACCGTCCCATCGGAGTTCCAGTCGGGCATCCGCACCAACGACTTCGCCTGGTCGGCCGCCTCCAAAACGAGCAAGAACTTCTCCGTCGCCCGACTGGCGAGCAAAGCAGCGCCGTGTGTGGTGAGGTCGAGTTTGTTCATGGAGGAAGGCTCCAGGCTTTAGGCGTCGGGCTTCAGGGGGGTAAGAGGCATGGTGTCGCTTGGGTGGCAAGTACGTGGTTCCTGTCTCGTCCTGGGGCCTGAAGCCTGGAGCCTGACGCCTCCACCAGCGCCGCAGAACACACGTACATTATCAGTAAATAATTGATAACACAATAGGGACAATTATTCGGATTGCACCAGGTGTCTCTGCGGGCTTACGCAAGTCGTTGGCGTGTAAAGGGTTGCGAATCCGTAAAAAACAGGTAAGTTTTTTATATGGCACCCCTCAACGACGATCAGATCGAGCAACTCCGGACCCATTTGCGGGCGATGCTCCGCGTATTGGAGTCGGCCGGCGAATCCGAGCCCCAGCCGGAGGTCCCCGAGACCATCGCCAAAGAAGTGCAGCGAAAAATTGCCGCCAAAAAGTGCCTGCAGTGCGGCAAAGTGAAGGACGAACGCTACCGCTGCGGCTGCTGCGACAACTGCTACATGAAGTCGCGCCGTCTCATCCGCGAAGGCAAGGTGACCGAGCGAGCCATGGTCGAACACGGCCTCTGGGTCGTCGGCACTCCGCCCGGAAGAAAACGCACGCCCACCGCCCTGGACAAGCTCCTCATCGAAGGAGCCAAAGAGCCGACGCAGGAAAAACTCTCAGCCGCTACGGAGGAAGTGCTGAAAGAGGTGGGGGGGAAGCGACGGAAGAAGCGGTAGTGGGAACTCAATGATCAGTGAATTGATGACTGATCATCGTTGATCTTGATTTGCGAAGTGAAGACCTTCGCCCCTCGGTTTCCCACGCCGCAACGCGGCACCCTAACAGCAGCCCAGGGCAGAGCGAACAACGTGAGCGCCGCCCTGGGTAAGCAGGCATCATGAATGGGAGCCCTGAAAGGGCGGCCCATTCCATGGAGGCGTACGTTAGGTCGCCCTTTCAGGGCTTTCAATCCACCCCCATGAGAACCCAGGGCGTTGCCCCTGGGCTGTCGGTTGAAGTTGCCCCTTCGGGGCCATCTGATCGCAGCGTCGCCCAAAAAAATCGTACTCTTCCGACTTCACTTCGCCATTCTGCAACCGATCCATGTTGGCGGTTCGCGCGGCCTCGTCGCTAGAATGACATAAGTGGGGTCTCTTCGCGGCGAAAGGGTGAGAACCTCCTCCGCCGAGCGAGTCGGCGGAAGTTGCTGAATGAAACTGACGAGCCGATGTCTATCCTTTAGGATACGACTGCCCGGCGCGCGGCGGCAATTGGGCGCGCTTAACCGTAAGTCGGCTTCTGCGGCCAGCCTGCCGGCGAATCTTCGAAGTCCTCTTGCCGGCCGTACGGCGTGCAGTCGAGCAGGCGATACGCATCGGTCAGGCTTTCGCAGCCGCGGGCGTAGGTCGAGTAGGTGTGGTAGACGTCGTTGTCGATGCGAAAGAAGACGCTTAGCCCGTGCGATTCTCCTTTGTAGAACCACGGCTCGTCCCCCTTGCGGCGATCAAGTTCCGCCTTGTCGCGGAAGTTGTACTCCAGCGGAACGACGTCGGCATCGAGCGTGACGTGGTAGTCGTAGTTAAACCGGTTGCAGAACGACGAATACCAAGGCAAGCTCCAACCGCGCTCGTGCTTGTACTTTTCGAGCTTCTCGAGCGGCGCCCGCGAGATCAACACCATCGACGTATTCCGCTGGCCAAGCATCGAGAGATCGCCAAGCGCATCGACCAGGCCGGTGCAGCCGGGGCAACCCTTCTCCCACTCCGGATCGAACATGAAGTGGTAGACAATCAACTGCCGCTGCCCGCCGAACATATCAATGAGCCGGACCTTTCCTTGCGGACCATCAAACGTGTAGTCCTTGTCGACCTTCACCATCGGCAGCCGCCGCCGCTGGGCCGTCATGGCGTCGTACTGCCTGGTGAGCTGCTTTTCGGCATCGAGCAGCTTCTTGCGATCGGCCAACCACTGTTCGCGCGAAACAATCGGCGGATGAGGAACGGTGTCCATTGAGTTGTCTCCATCAAAGTCGGTTTACGTTACGCACACGCAACGTAGTCGAACGATGGAGGAACAAATCGACACTGCGAATCAACAAGATTTCGTGGCTATTCTTCTTTGCGGCCTTCCGCTGCCGGGTCGGCCAATGTCGCCAACTGATCGGACGGCGTGAAGTTGAGCGACTCCGAGTTCAAGCAGAACCGCAATCCCGTTGGACGGGGGCCGTCGGAAAAAACGTGCCCCAGGTGGCCATCGCAGCGGGCGCAGTTGATCTCGTCGCGAACCATGCCATGGCTTTCGTCCGAGCGATCTAGGACGTTCTCTTTGGCGATCGGCTGAAAGAAACTCGGCCAGCCCGTGCCGGAGTTGAACTTGGCTTCCGACGTAAACAAAGGAAGCCCGCAGCCGGCGCAGGTGTAAACGCCCAGCTTCTTGTTGTCGAGCAATGTCCCGCAAAAGGGACGTTCGGTCCCGGAATTGCGCAGCACGCGAAACTGTTCCGGCGTCAGCCGCTGGCGCCACTCTTCGTCCGACAGTTCCCAGGTAGCCGACTCGACGGGCCCGACAAGTTTCCCATCACGATTGAATACATGAACGTTGGCCATAGCGGTGTTCCTTGCTTCCAGAATAGCAGATGTAGCACCGCGGAGACCCGGAGAGACCGGAGAGGGAAGGGGATGAGAAGTAGCACGGCTATTCCTGTCCGTGCACGGTTAAACATCCATTTAGGGAGGGGAGATGGGGTGATGGGGAGAATGGGAGTAGGAAGAACGAAAGGTATTTCACTTTGCAAATCAAAATCATCAATCGCTTAATCTCCTCCCAGCATCTTCTCCGTTCTCTCCGTGTCTCCGTGGTGAATTTGCTTCCCTCAAAAAATGGAAGACGGCGGGCTGAACATTCTCGATTAATCTCAGCTGGAAGTCCGTTCCACCAGCGCCTGTTCCATCTCCCGTCGAAGCTGTGCGACCAACTCGCCAGCCGGAAGCGAACGAGCCAGCGGCGCACCTTGTCCCGCCCATTGTGCCCCGTAGCCGAACTCGCCTTTTGCTTTTGCGGCCGCATGTAGCGCCTTCCCGGCGTCGTAGGCAATCGGGTAGTCGGGGACTTGATCCGGTTTCACTTCCTCGCCGAACGCCGTGAATCGATTGGCAAGGCAGCGGGCCATGCGGCCGGAGATCGCACTCGTCATCACCGTGTGATGCGCAGGCGAACCCAAGAGCGCCGCCCGGTAGCCCGCGTCGGCGAGCGACTCGGGACAAGCGATGAAAGCCGTGCCAAGTTGCGCAGCGGCTGCACCGAGAGCGAGCGCGGCGGCAATGCCCGCGCCGTCCATGATTCCGCCCGACGCGATCACCGGAAGATCGAATTCCTTCACCAAAAGCCGCGTCAGCGCCATCGTTCCCAGCCGATCGTCCCGACAGTCGGGATCGAACATCCCGCGATGGCCACCGGCTTCGTATCCCTGCGTGACAACGGCATCGATACCAGCCGCGGCGATCGCCTTTCCTTCCTCCAGATTCGTCGCCGTCGCAAAAACCACAATCCCTGCTGCCCGCAGAGCATCGATCCGATCCTGCGCAGGCAAGCCAAAGTGAAAACTGACGACCGCCGGCCGCTCGGCCAATAAGATGGCAAGCTTGTCGTCGTCGGTGAGGAAGCTGCGGTAGATCTCCGTCAACGGCGCCGGTGGTTTCACCCCATAGCGGGCGAACTCAGGCGCGAGCCGCGCAACCCAAGCCGCTTCGCGGACTTGATCCGCAACCGCCGGCCGATGGCAAAAAACGTTCACATTGAACGCGCGATTCGTCTTCGATCGAACGGCCGCAATCATCGTTCGTGTGGCCTCTGCATCGATCGAGCCAACGCCAATGGAGCCCAAGCCACCCGCATTCGAAACCGCAGCCGCCATTTCGGGCGTAGAAACGCCGGCCATCGGCGCCTGGATGATCGGGGTGTCCATTCCGAGCTTGCGAAGCAGGTTCACGAACTTCTCCTGGAGCGAATTTCACCACGGAGAGACGGAGCAGGGGAGGGCAGAGAGAACACCGAGCGAGAATTTCGTGGCGAACACTTCGGCCTACGCCAGCACCGGCTTAGCAGTTGCCGGCCAAATGTAGGGAAGAAGCGCGAGCGCCACCATGATCGGAAAACCAATCAGGACGGTAGCCGAGAACCAAGTGGGGTAGGGGAGCGAGAGAACGTTGCAGCCGAACATCAGGAGCGCGCCGACCGCAACGCCCGGAATCAACTTGCCAAGCCGCGCGGCCACCCACGTGCTGCCGTAAGCCAAGACGAGCCAGATCAGCATGGCTACTCCTAGGACCCACTGCGGATAGCTGGCGATGTACTGGTGCATCGCTTTGGCGTCGTGCATGTCGAAGCCGTCCGGAAAGGGATGCGCAACCATGCCAAACACTTCGCCGGTGATGAAAAGGACGCCGGCCAAAACGATGCCGGCCAACGTCGAATAGACGAAGCGGATTACGGCGAAGACTGGGCTGCTCGGGCGACCGGCATTCGGGTTACCGGATTTTGGTGCTTCGTAGGGATTGGGTTGGCCGGCCATCGTTTTCACCTTTAGAGAAGAGAGAAACGGATAAAAGAGCGGTTCCATCCTCCCCAAGTCAACAACACTCTACCGCGCCGAGAAGGGAACGAACACTTTTGCCCCTCCTCGGTGGCTAATAACTGCCCTTCTATTCCTCGCGTATCCCCACGCACGTCACGAATTGTCCTTGCCGCACCCGCGCTCCCCATGATGTCCCCACTAAGACGCCATTGTGCGGCGCCAACAGTGGTAGCGCCGGTTCGTCGATCCGCTGGAAATCGTGCAACCGCCCGAGCAGTTCTCCCTTTTTCACGTCGCTGCCGCAGCGAACGATCTCCTCGAAGTGCCCGTCGAACGGCGCCGCCGTGTAGCACTCGGCCGCCACAATTGCCCCCCGCTTTTGCGTCCCATCCGCATGGTGGGCAAACGGTTTGATCTCGCCGCGCAACAGTCCATGTCGAATTGCGGCCGCAAGAATTCCTTGCCGCGCGTAGGCCACGCCGCTGCCCAGCACTGCTTCGCCCCAGCCGAGTTCCGTCCCCACCGTGATCTTGCCCAGCCGCTCTGCCTCGCTGGTCAACAGCCCAGGCGTTCGGTTTTGATAGACCATGATCAGCGGCACGCCGAACCACTTGGCCGCTTCCAGCGTGTCAGCCGCTAGTTCGGGATTATCGATCGGGTGAAAACTGGAGCACTGGCTGAAACGCATCACTTGTCCGCCCGAGTGCAAGTCGAGCACGATGTGGACCTGCGGCCAGATCGCGTCGCGAATGAACTTCGCCAGGCGATAGGTGATCCCTAGCATGTTCGACTCTTCGCCGGCGCCGTCGACAAACGCCCGATTGAGATTGCCGACATCGGCGCCAGCGGTATCGCGCGTCCCCGTGCGAAAGGCCTCCACATTGAGCACCGGAATGAAGACCAGCCGCCCCAAAACATCGGCCGTCCTGATCTCAGCCATAACATTCTTGATGGCGACTGGGCCTTCGTACTCGTTGCCGTGAGTCGAGCCGATCGCCACGAGGCCTTTGCCGGGTTGAGCCTTGGGGCCGACGATCACAGTAAGCGGAATTAGGTGCGCGCCCCAAATGGTCCCATGTTCCAAGGCGACCCAGTAATCGCGACGGCCCGGCGAATCAAAATCAATCGCGGCCGGCGAAACAATGCTGCGTGACATGCGTGATCTTTCTGCGGTGTGGAGCGAAGATGGATAAGGAAATTTAACCACAGAGGGCGCGGAGGAGGGGGGCTTCATTTCAAAAATCACAAATCAACAATCATCAGTCGCCTGATCTGTAATTTGCGAAGCTGAAGCATCTCACTCCCCATCTCCCACTCACCCCGTCTCCCTTCCTTCCACCTCTTCTCCGGTTCCTCCGGGGCTCGGCGGTGCAAAATCTCGCAACTCCAACGGCCCCAATGAGTTGCATCGCCCTTGCCGTTGGTGGGGGGAAGATTCTTCGCCCCCAAGCGAATACCCTGATAACGGCAAGAGGTTTTGCCTGACGTTCGGTGAGGAAAAAAAATGGGCCTGAGTGTCATGATGCTGATCGTAGGTGGAGCGGCAATCGCCTTAATCGTCGTTCTCATCTTGGTGGCCGTGGCCATCGGCTTCGGTGGCAATAGCCGCGGCAACTAAATAGAGGTCTGTCGAGAAACAATGCTCTTCGCCTTTATGCCTGGTCCGATCGAACTGCTCATCCTAGGAGCGATGGCCGTTGGCTTAGCTGTCGTGGCGGGAATTGTTGTCGCGTTCATCGCGATCAACAACAACTCGCCCCGATGAGCAATACACGATGAGCGACAATCGCCCCGATGGTCGATAGATCCGCTAGCCATTCTGACGGCCGATGAGAAAGCGATGGCAAGGAATCGGCGGTACCTTTTTGCCGCCATAAGCGTCTAAGGTTAAAGTATCGGAAGCCCTGAACCAAAATCCGGAACGACTCGCCCCGTAGCGACTAGTCCGGTAACGAAGTGTCCTATCCGAAGGAGATTCATTCGCGGTCGCGGGCCATTGAAGCGTCCCAGATATAAGGAGGTTTCTGCCATGTGGCTCTTACAATTCAACGAATACACGGTCCTCTTGTTGGTGCTGGCCGTGGGTTTGGCCGCGATTCTCCTGATCCGCCGTTTCCCAGGCTACAAGCCGACCGGCCAAAAGAAGGCCACTCGCCAAAAAGGCGATTCGGGAATGCACCCAATCCTGCATCGCAGGCAAGATCATCACCGCGATGACCACGACCGCCACGTGTAGTGCGGGTGAAAGGGAACATGAAAAGGTGCGCGGACATTCTTGTCCGTGCACGGCAAGGTCCGCGATCTTAGAATGAAGCAAAGGGCAATGCGGCCGGGGACCAAGGAAGAACGTCCCTTCCCTCCGCACAAGGGAATCCACCCATGATCAGAATCGGGGATCTTTCCGACTTCCAGCTTGCCACAGAGTTTCCTATCGTCGTCGTCGGGCAATGGAAAGCCTGTTCGGGACATACCAACCGAGTGGAAGTTCTGTCGGTTGCCAAAGGAAGTTGCCCGTTGGGGCCGATTCCTGTCTTCTCTCGGCATGTACTGTTCGAGGAAACACGTGTCCGCTTTCACGAAAGTGTTCGCTTGGACCCGCTCCTGCCATCGCAACCCTGCGTGTGGTTCCTTCAGGAGCATGCCAAATCGCGAGAATCGTTTCGCATCTTTCAAGTGGATCACGGCCGCGCCGTCCAGCCTCTCGAGACGCTCCCTTACTTCGAGGCGATGTGGTCGTCCGATCCCGCCGCCACCGTACCACAACTTTTGGACAAGGTGGAGGGCTTGGTAGTCCAACGCGTCCTGAGCTACATCAACGGAGGTTATCCACCCTGGCCGTTCGATAGCCCGTTCCATAACGAACGGAGTTGGGATGGAGTCGCGCTGCCCGGCGAGGCCGATCGCGTGTGGCAGTTCTTGAACTACAGCACGCGTGATCGGTTATTCGCGGCGGGCGTGTTCGCGGAACTCTCTGGAACAAGTGGCATCCCCCGACTGAGAACCTTGTTGAACGACAGCGATCCGGACCTGCGAGCGCTTGCGGTTGGCCATTTGGCGGAATTGAACGACATCCACTCGTACGCGCTTTTCGCGGACGCGCTGGTCAGCACGCCGCGGTACTACCTGGGCTATTGCGTGGTCGAAGTATTATCGAACGAGAATGATATGCGGCTGGCGCCGGCGCTGGTCTGTTTCTTGGAATGCCCTGACAGGTGGTACGGCGATCCGCGCGGAAACGCTGCGTATTGGGCATGTCGCGCACTGAAGCGTCTGACCGGATGCGTCTTTCCATACGATACGGTCAAGGCGAAGCGGCACTTGCAGCGCCTTCAAACGGCGACCACAAAGGAAGTCATCCAAGCGATAACTGCCGAATCGGAACCCCTCGTGGCGGAGATGATCGATCGCGAATTCAAGCCGCCAGGCGCGAAGCCCGAGAGCGATCCCAAGTGGGGATTCGCCGACTGTATTGTCACAATCCGCATCACCAATCGATCGCAACAGGAATTAACCATCCCGACAACACCGAGCGCTGTCGAACTGGACAACGATGTGATGCAGCACCCTGCATGTGGCGTGCCTGAATATCAAGGAGCCGATCCCTTGGTGTTAGCTCCAGGTTCCGACAAGTCGATTTTCCTTCGTGTTCAGGCAAACCGGTTCTTCGCGAAGCCGGGCTGCAAAAGGAACTACCGGCTTTGCTTTTGGAATACCGAGTGCGTGAGCGGCAAAAAGCTCTGGACAGGCGAAGTCCCGTTGCGCCAGTAGTCCGCTCTTCTGAGCAGTCCGAGGCTGAGTTGCAATTTCAGAAAATCGTCAGAGTTCTTGGCACCGCAACGCCCGCCTCGCGCGACTCACGAGCGCCGTACCACCCAGCACTCCCAACAACAAAAGAACGTTTTGATGTTGCGGCGATGCGGAGAATACGAGGTCTCTCACTCGCCCTTCTCCTCGCTCGCTTCCATTCGTTGGCCGAGACTGTGGATGAACAGGAATCCCATCGCTACCAGGCACCCCACTGTTAGGCACGCCAGGCCCATTTTTAGAAGGAGGACGTTTGCCGGGCGACCTTGCAGCCAGGCCTCCAGCCACTCGCCATCGATGCGCAGCACAACAAGACACGCGGCAATCACGGCGACAAGAGTGCACCCGGCGATGATGCGCGGCCAATTCCACTTGGTCGCGACACCGCTTTGGGGAGGTGCATACGGATTGGAATTGGGCGCGTGCATCGTTCCGTGAAGCAATCGGCAAACAATTAACAGCAGACAGCGGGAAAGCTCAAAGTCGAGCCGGCCCAGCCTTCATCCTAGGCTGGCGCAAAGTCACACGCCGGGTGCTCCCACCGTGCTCGTGCGAATGATTTTAGTTGGCTTGCCGAAGGCTCTGCGCAGCTCTTCTTCCGGGCAGCGCAGGGAGATCCGCAGGCCATCTTTCGTCATCGAGATGGCGACGGGAACATCATTATAGGGCGCGTTGATCCACGCATCGCTGTCTCCGTAATCGCGGCTGTCGGTTGTCGTTAAGAATATGGACCAACTCAGGTCATGCACGGAGACGGAGTGAATTACCTTTCCTGGTTCCTTAAGTCCCAGTTGTTCGGCAAGTCGCTTACCGTTCTCGACCGCGCTTGCCCGATCGACTTTGAAGCCGTCAATCTCCGATGTCCACAACCACGGGCCCTCTTCGTCAGCTGCCAGATGGGCACTCGTGAAGACCTTAACTCCTGACGATCGGGTGAAATGGGATCGCCCGTAGTAAAAGTTGTAGTCGCGCGAGTCAGGCATTTCGGGACGGCTGGCAATGTACTGACTGGCCGCATAGCCCAAGATTGCGAGCACGCCGACAAGAGTAATCAAGCCGCACAGCAGGCAGCCCGGACCGCAGCAGTATCGCCATCGAGTTCGCCGCTCCCGCCACGGTCCACAAACAAGTCGCGACCCGAGCCCTGCTGAAAGAGGATTTGAAAATCGCGCCGCACGCGATCGAGACCGCCGCGAAGGAGTGGCAACTCGATCACGACTACACGCTGTACGCCCTCTACCCGCACATGCACCTGCGCGGGCAATCGATCCGCTTCGAAGTCGTAGGCGGCCCAATCCTACTCGATGTACCGAATTTCGATTTCAACTGGCAACACCGCTACGTGCTGTCGCAGCCCCTGAAGCTGAAGAAGGGGAGCACCATCCGCTGCACCGCGGTCTTCGACAACACCGAAGCGAACCCGAACAACCCCGACCCGAATGCGACCGTCATCCACGGCCGCCAATCAACCGACGAGATGTTCCAAGCCTGCCTGGAAGTGGCCCGCACCCACCAGCACCGACCGAAAAGAGGCTCCTCGTTTCTGCCGCTGCTCTCAGCAATCAGCATTCTCTGCATACTATGGGCAGGCAAGCGGCGGTAGCGCTTAGCCATCTCTCGTCGTCCGCCTAAGCTTCCAAAAGCTTTGCCAAGGCATCGAGCAGTTCTTTCACCGTAATATTTTTCAAAGTCGTTAGGACCTCGTCCGAATTGTCGATTGGATCTCGCGAGATGATCGTCGCCTTGTAACCACCGTCTTCAAAAGAACATACGGCGGCAAGGGTGGGCGTGATGACATGAACTGCTTTGTTTGAGTCGGATCGAATGTCCGCCTTTGAAAAGCGTGTTCTCAAGGCCGATGCCAAGGCCTTTTGCTCTAACCGTGCCCGCGTCGAAAACCACTGTACTCGCGACCGGAGATCTTCCAGGACCCACGTCTCCCAAAGCTCGATGTCGAGGCCGAAGTCTTCGCCGGAAAGCCACTTGAGTTCCTCGTAAGCTTCCTCTTTCGAACAATGCCCGCGCTCATCTGGAGATATCTCCCCCTTAAGATTTGCGAGTGCCAATTCGGTGGGAAACAATTGCATGACGCGGCGTCTACTGTCGCGAGTCCTATTTGCGATTAGGATACGGTGGGTGGCCACGCGGCGGTAGCGGATCGCCCACTAGCATCACCATATCATGGACGGTTTGGCGTCACGTTACGCAGCAGCATTCGTTCATCGGTGAGGTTCACAACCCGGCCAGCCGGTCCAAATGCCTTGCCTCTTAAGCCGCGAATAGCTTTCGGCAAGTTCATCGTCGTCCAGTTCCGAAATGATCTTCTCGTCGATGCAGTAAGAGAATTCATGGAACGTTGTCGGATCGCGCCAGTAGTGCAGCCGTCCCGTCGTTTCCTTGAAGTCGAGGTGTTCAACTTTGCATTGCTTATTGACAAGCGGCAATATGTGTTCTGATGCTGCCTCCCAGCACGTGCGGGCTGAATAGGCGCGGACGGTCGTAATTTTCTTGGTCACGCCGTTGATTTGAGTGAATGTGAACCCGAAATCAAAAAATAAGTCAAAGTCAAGGTGACGTTCACTGCTCCACACTTCACCACCAAGGGACGTCATCTCAAGGCTCGTTTGAAGTTTTGGGTTGCTCCGAGGCACCTCTCTTCGCTCCAGCCAGCCCTTGTTCACCATGGAATCCAGCACCGATTGCATAGCCGAATCAGGCAGGCCGTGAGTACGACCATAGAACTGCGGGAAGTCACTCGACATGTACAGCTTGGAAGGGATGATCATCGTCGACGCCACATCCAGTACGGACAATTCAACGACGTCCAGCGAGGGCATAGAATCACCAAGGTAAGAGCAGAAAAACGGAGGGCCTAAGCTGGTTTTTCAGCTAAGGTAGGCAACTCCCTTCGGTTCCATCTGCGTCGTTAAGGGCGAGTTTTATCGTACCTAGCGTATTATCACATCCTCAAAGCGATGGCGCGTTGTCGATGCGGCGTCGAACGAGCAAGATGCGAAAATACTTGTCTAGAACGTCACTCCCTCACTCGATCTCTCGAATCACCCGGCACGGATTGCCCGCCGCGAAGACGCCGCTCGGGATGCTCTTGGTCACCACGCTGCCGGCGCCGATCACGGTTTTCGAACCAATCGTGACGCCCGGGCAAATCACGGCGCTTCCTCCGATCCACACGTCCGAACCGATCGCGACCGGTTTGCCGAGTTCATGTAGTCGCCGCGCGGCCGAATCCATGGGATGCGTCGCTGCGTAGATCTGAACCGCTGGCCCGATCAGCGTGAAATCGCCAATCGTCACGCGGCAGACGTCGAGTACGACGCAATTGAAATTGAAGTAGACGCGCTCGCCGAGGTGAATGTTCGACCCGTAGTCACAGTAGAACGGCGGTTGAATCCACGCCGAGTCTCCGCCGCAGGCGAATAGCTGAGTCAGCAACGCACGACGCGTTGTCTGGTCTCGTTCGCGCGTCGCGTTCAAATCCCAGCACAAGTCGCGGGCACGTTCTCGCGCTGCAACGAGTTCTGGATCGAATGGGTCGTACGGTTCGCCGGCCAACATTTTCTCTTTTTCGGTTGGCATTGCGTTAACCTTCCGTGCTTAATGTGTTGGTCGAATTGCAGACGAATTTGCTTTCGCCTACATTTTCGACTTCCAACCTTGAGCAGAACAAGTCAGCAGTCAAAGGGCAATTGATGCGCGTGCCGATGTTGAACCGTTGGGTGATGTTCGGAGCAGCCATTGGGATTGCGTTTTGCAGCGTGACAAAAGATGCGGCCGCCGGCATTACCATCACGCTTCCCCAAACTTCAACCGCCTCCTATGAAGTACGAGGGCACGGCAGCTTTCCGGCGAACGAAATTCACCTTCATCCCCCAACCACTACGGGCACCACCTCCGCCTCCGCCGGCACCGACTTCGACTCGGGAGATGGATTCAAAGGGCATGTCGAAGCCTCGACGAGCATCACCTCGACCGTGGGTTACAACAGCTTGCTGTTGAACTCGGTGACTTCTACGAGTGCGTTATTCACCAATCTGAGCCCGACGTTCCCGGACGATTGGTCGTTCTCCGCCTCGCAAGCGTACGCCTATTCCGACACCTTGATGATGTTCCACACCGACGAGGCGGGCGTCGCCAAGGTGACCTGGAACTACCCTGATTCCCTCGTGCAGCTTGGTACCCTTTCAGGCGAAATTCCCTCTCGAAGAACGTCCATGCACATGATTCTCACCCGAGAAGACTTTACGGAACTGGCCACAATTACGGCGGTGCTCGACACGAACGGCGTCTTCATCACACCTGAGATTCTAAGTTCGAATGGTATTTTCAACGACAACTTCGCAACGCTGAATCTCACGCCAGGGAACTATCTCATTCGGACTATCTCGGAGACGCGTATCGACGTTTCTGGATTTCCTCACTTGCTAACTACACCGGTGGGCAATCGCGCGTCGATCACGGTGGACGTCATCACGGAGGCAGTCGACCCGAACGCCGCCGTCCCGGAGCCGGCTTCGCTGGGCATCTTCGGCGGTCTCGGCTTGGTTGCTCTTGTTGCCGCTCGACGACGCAAAAAGTAGTAGCCCCAGCACCAAGCCGTTAGTATCACCGGTTGTGGAGAAACAGATACGATAGACTAAGTAACTCGATAACTCTTATCGGAGGCACTTCCCATGAGCAGCGTCCCAGTCGAACAATTGCGAGAAGCCTACCGGCAGTGGCACGACACCAAGGGAGGAAGCGTTGAAACGTGGTTCGAGTTACTCGACGACGATGTCAGTATGGGAGCCACCGGCGGTGGAACGCCCGAGATGCCGTTCGCCAAAGTGAACCGCGGCAAGAGCGATGCCCGGCAGTATTTTGAAGGTCTCGCCAAAGACTGGGAAATGATCTCCTTCGAGCCGTCAGACTACATTGTCGACGGCGATCGCGTCGTGGTCTTGAGCCGCTGTTCCTTCCGCTTCCGCGCCACAGGCAAAGTCGCCGTCTCCTCGAAGGCCGATTTCCTCCGCTTCAAAAACGGAAAGATCGTCGAGTTCTTCGAATACTTCGATACCGCAGCCGCCTTCGCAGCCACTCGTCCCGACTAACGAGAATGGCACCGCCGAGACCCGGAGGGACCGGAGAGATGGAAGCGGCAGTCTTCACTTCAAAAATCACAAATCAAAAATCATCAATCGCCTGATCAACTAGCCGGAGATTACTTGATTGATGATTTCTGATTGTTGATGTGCGAAGTAAAACATTCAGTTCCGTCTCTTCTCCGGTCTCTCCGTGTCTCCGTGGTGAAATCCTCTCTCTTCCCTTACACGAGCAAGTGCGCCGATCACGATCGCCCGCGCGGCGCCTATTCGCAAGGTCAAGAGTGCTGGGCTAGACGGGTGACTCGTCGCCACTCAAGGCGATGTGAGGCCATCACCGATCTTTGCCAAGGCCTCGTCGACCGCCGCGTCGAGGTCGGCTGCCTTTACATCGATCGCGTGAATGAGCCCCTCGGCATTGATGACTATCACTGTCGGCCAATGTTGGATGTCGTACTCGGCTTGAAGCGGCCCGCTTCCCGCTTCGTCGCCGTCCCAGAACGTTGGCCACTCCATCCGATGTTCTTTCGCAGTCTTCTTTGCCACATCGAGCTCATCTCCGCAGTTGACGCCCAGCAAGGCGAAAGGCTTTTCCTTCATCCGCTTGAAGAGATCTCTTTCGTGCGGAACTAGGGCCATACACGGCCCACACCATGACCCCCAGAAGACCACGACTACGACCTTTCCCCGGTGGTCTTCCAGCTTGAGGGATTTGCCATCCAGAGTCTTGCCTTCGATGAGAGGAGCCGAGCATCCCGCGCGGAGATTCGCCTTGTTGCGAAAACGCATCAGTTCGTGCTGGGCTCGCTCTCCCAGATTCCAACTGCCGTCCGGTGTGCTGACATCCGAGTAGGATTCGACGACCTGTTGGAAGCGAGTCTCGGCCTTCTTTAGTCTCGCCTTTCCGATATCCCCGATCGCGGCTCGGCGATGTGCCTCACCTAGAGCAAACGTGGCCTGCCCGCGTACATCCTTTCGCAAATGTTTCTTCGCGCACACTTCGAGGATTCTGACTGCCCAGGGCTCGTCACCGTGGCTGCGCAATAGAAAACAGAGGTCCCCTAACTTCTCGTTTTCAAAATGGCGATTCAAAATGATCTTCGCCAACACGTGGTCCACGGGATAGCGCACGTCTCCATAGAGCGTCATTGCCGCATCAAGGGCTGCTGGATCGGACGGGTAGTTCTTTATCAATTCTTGAAGAGCGGACGCATGCTGTGCCGAGGCCTCGCGATACTTCGCTTCTACGTCGCTCGCATCTTTTTCACCTTGGCGTGCAGCTCTTCTTTCGGCTTTGTACGATTTTTCCAGCGCAGCGTGCTCGCGCTTGACGGCAGCTACCAGTTCAGCAGGCGATGGCGTGTCTTGTCCCCGACAGAGGCCCGAACTGGCCAGCAAGGGAACGATAAGGACGAGAGATAGCGGATGAGACCAAACTTGGTTCATGAGCGATGCTCCGGTAGGCAGGTTCTAATATACCGCCGGCCGATTTCGAACATGCGATCCACGGATTAGAAATCCGTTGCTCGACGCCAAGGAAAACGACTATCTTTGAAGGCAATTCCAATTCGCAACACGCTCATCGACGCATCATGCCTTCCACCGTCTTCGAACGATTGGAGTCCAAGCTCACCGCTGCCGGTGTTGCCTTCGACATCTCACGCCACGAGCCCGTCTTCACCAGCGAAGAAGCCGCGCGCATTCGCGGTGCGACACTCGCCAGCGGAGCCAAGGCCCTGGTCTGCAAAGCTGACAGCGACTTCGTGATGATCGTGATGCCCGCCGATTGCAAGCTCGATGGAAAACGCGTCCGCAAATCGACAGGCGTCAAGAGTCTCCGCTTCGCAACGGCCGAAGAGGTAAACGAGCTTACGGGCCTCAAACCCGGCTCGATACCTCCCTTCGGCAGCCTGTTCAACTTGCCCACCTGGTGCGATCAGCGGCTGCGCGAGCAAGTGCGAATCAACTTCAACGCCGGCGACCACGCCATCTCAATCAACATGGCCTTCGCCGACTACCAGCGCGTCGAGTCGCCAAGATCAGGTGACTTCGCAATTGAAGCGACTTGAATCGAGATACCCTCCGATCGCATTCCCCGTGCTTCCCTCCGTTCTCTCCGTGTCTCCGTGGTGAATTCTCCTCCAACGCTCCGATAGGATTCATGTCCGGAACGCTCACTCGCCGCGCTCACCAAGCAATCCGCGAAACGCTGATGCCGGGTGAACTCGCCATCGATGCCACCGCAGGTAACGGGTTCGACGCTCTAGCGCTCTGCGAAGCTGTTGGGGCAACCGGTACAGTCTGGGCATTCGACGCCCAAGCCAGCGCCATCGAAAGTGCCCGCCGATTGTTGGAAGGCCGCGGCTGGCGGAATGTCCGCTTGATCCACGAATGCCACAGCCGCATGACCGAGCTCGTGCCGCCAGAGCATCACGGGCACGTCGGCGCCGTGATGTTCAATCTCGGCTACCTGCCGCGCGGTGATCACTCAGTCACCACCCAGGCCGCAACGACTCGCCCGGCACTAGAACAAGCGTTCGCTCTGCTACGGCCGGGCGGCGTCATCACCATCGTCGTCTACACCGCGCATCAAGGCGGACAAGAAGAATCGCAAATAGTCCGCGACTGGCTCAACCGTTTGAAAATCGCCGCGACTATCGAAGTGATCGCCAGCGAACAACCCAACGACGATCGCGATCCGGAGCAGATTCCCTGGCTGGCTGTAGTGATCAAGAGCAAAGCTCCATTGACAGACGATTTGTGATCTACTCCCTTTCTCCCCTTCGCCCCGTCTCCCCTTCTTGCATTTCACCGTCGCGCGTCGCCCACAAACCGCGGTTCGGTTCGCGTCTTTGACAGCGAAATCACCGCCCGCTTGCCGTCGGTGAAGTAGGGATCGCCCGTCAGGTTGTGCCGCGGTTCCTCAGGCGGGCAGGCGCCGACTCCGTCGACGTAACCGATCGCTTCTACGCGTTCGGCACGCAGCAAGTCCTCCACGACGTAGTCGCGCGACTCGTCCACATCCGGATCGACCCGATGCGTCGTGAGGTTCCATACCTGCGTGGTGAAGCGGACGCCGATGTCGCGGCTGATTTGCCCCACCCACACCGGGCGATCGCCAAAACGAATCGGCGTCAACCACAGCCGCAAGTGAAGGCGCTCGTTAATCGAGTGGCGAATGCGCTGCAACGCGACATCCTGGCTGCGGCCGAACAGATGCAAAGGGCTGACCGGAGAATAGCGGTACTGCACTCCCAGCAAGAACGCCTTCGCCGTCTTCCAGCACGTGGCCAGCGTGACGGTCTCGCACTCATCCCAGCGCGCGGCAAATGCCCCCAGCACCGTTTCGAACTCGCCAATCACAATCAAGTTGACCGGGTCCCCATGACGGTGCCCCGAACCGTTGGTCGTTGCAGGCGGCATATCGCGCAACCGCTGCGTTAGTTGAGGCACGTCGCACGCAACAAGGTCGGCCGCAGTGTAAAGGTCGGCGAAGTCGCGCGAGTGATAATCGGCCGCGATGCCCGGAACCGGAACCACGAAGGTGAGGTCGACCGCAGGTTCGCGCGGGCCTTGCGAGAACCCGCTCAGCTCCGCGGGACCATCTTCAGTGCCAGCGCCGCCGGTGGAGTGCAAACAAACGCGAACCGTTTTGGTCCCTGAGTCGAGCGTCACGTAGACGAAGCCTTCCGCATTGTCGCCAGGCGCGATTGGCCGCAGCGGAAAGGCTTGGTGGCGGAAGCACTCGTCCATCCGCCGGTTGGCGCGAGTCGCGGCCAACGCCTTGAGCGGCAACAGAAGCAGGAGCGGCAGGAAGTGCAAAGCCGCAATCCCGATTGCCGAGAGCCGCTTGAGCACGGAATAGTGCAAGATGCCGGCTGCTTCGAGCGGCGTGAAGTAGTGCGGATCGATCTCGAGAACCGACAGCCGCAGCGGGGTGGGACCCTTGTTCTCAACATAGAGGAAGACCGGCTGGATGCCGCGGCGCGCGAGTGGAACACCAAAGAACTGATGGCTCTCCTGCGCCGACAAGACGGCCACGGTCACCTTTGCTTGCGGCGCCTCTTGTGTCTGACTCCGCGCTAGGAAGGAACGAATCTCGGGTCGCGGTTCATAGACCAGCCAAAAGATGCTCCGCAAGATTCGTGATACGCGTGAAAACATAGTCACCTTCAATCGATCGGAGCAGGGTGCTGTCGTTGCCTCATCTCAGGTCCGGCAAAACTTCCACGAACCGCTAAGCCTGGTGTCCAGCCGCTCATGGTCAACTGATCACGAGCTCGCATAGTCAGAGGCTCGTAAGCGATCTTACCGGATCGTCATCACATAGAAAGAAGCAAACGAATCGCCATGGTAATCCGATTTCTTGCCTTGTTTTCAACAACTTCTGCGGCAAACCACCAAAGCAAAGCGGTTTTTCTCTTGCGAAAAAATTACTTGTTCAACGAGCGCGAAACCCGCGAGAGACATCTTCATCGAAGTGGTGTTAGTCGTGAATGTCTGAGGATGAAGACACGAAATGACAGAAGCCATGAAACGGCAAGGGATCTTTGCGACGGAGTGTAAATCGCAACGTGGTTGATAAAGACGCTAACGCCGATCATGCCGACCAGAACTCCAGCAAGAGTTCTGCGGGAGGCAGCAGCATGCTATCACTCGGGCAAGCCGCGCCACGGAGCCAGCAGTCTCCCGACTTGCTGAATATCGAATTAGCAAAAATCGATCTGTCTCAATGGTTTGCGCCATCGGTGGGTCGGGTCCTCGCAGTCGTGCTTGTCGTCCAAGGGCTTCTCTTCCTCTCCGATCAATACGAGTGGGGCATCTTCGGCAAGGGCCACGC
Organism: uncultured Pirellulaceae bacterium; assembly: GCA_964636985.1. Taxonomy (GTDB): domain Bacteria; phylum Planctomycetota; class Planctomycetia; order Pirellulales; family Pirellulaceae; genus CAZWSX01. The sequence goes on from CAZWSX010000024.1 coordinate 26,856, forward strand.
GGTCCTCGTTACCGTCGCCGCAACGGCATTTCTCTTGCTCGTACTAGGTGGTTGCGTCCTGGTCAGTTTCATCACGCAGTCCCGGTCGCAATTCAGCCTGGCGACAATGCTGTTCATGTTTCCGGTGATGGCGATTCCGTGCGCCTGGCTGGCCCACGATATGGAGGTCGCCCGGCGGCAGCGAGATGTCGTTGAGTCGTTGCGAGTTCCCCATCGAGAATGGCTGTATGGTGGTGAGCCGCGCGGATTTAGCGTTCCCATGATGCGCGACACGCAACTGGCGGCTCGGTTGCAAACCCAGCTAGGAAAAGAGTTCTTCTCGGACGTCACCTATGTCGAAATGCACGATGCCGAAGATGCCGACGTCGATGCACTGACCAGTCTCACCAGGCTCGACATGCTTGTGCTGGATCAAAGCCCCATTTCGGATGCCGCCTTGGCCAACTTGACAGTGCATAAACATTTGCGCGGGGTATCGCTGATCGATTCGCAAATTACCGACGGAGGCTTAGAGCACCTCAAGAAGCTGCCGCACCTCAAGTGGATTTTCCTGGCCGGCACGGCGGTCACCGACCGTGGAGTGAAGGAACTCAAGGAAGCCTTGCCCGAGTGCAAAGTCGTCCGCTCCCGCTACTGGTCGCGGCATTGGTGAGACCAGAAAGGGAGCAGGGGTGAGTGGGGGATGGGGAATGAAACTCATCCACTTCGCAAATCACAAATCATCAATCAATCATCAATCTCGAAATCATCCCGGCCTCTTCCTCGCCGATTCCCTCTCCGTGCCCTCCGTCTCTCCGTGGTGAATTTCCCCCGCGGGCCCCCAACCTAAAGAAACCGTCACCCCTCTCCGCGTAACTGTCCAGCCGGCCGCACATCGTAATTACCGGATGCGCCGGTTACGCTTGCGACGCGGCAAAAACCGGGTTTTGAGCCTCCAAACCTGCGGGGGATCGCGATGGCGGGACTGGGGGTGCCCCTGTAAACTGGAGAGGTTCGGATGATGCTGCTTTTTAAGGGACTCCCCATGCCCTGGTTGCTCGATACGCAGTTGCTCTATACCCAGATGAAGAAATACTCCCCGCTCGTCGCCGGTCTGCTGGCCCTGTCGATGGTCCTCACCGCCAACCGCTGGGCGGCCAGCTGCCCCTTTTGCACGGCCCAAGCCCAGACCCTTTCGGAAGAAATGGAGTCGATGGACGCTGTGATCATCGCCAAGATGGTCGAGCCTCCCGCTAAGCCATCCAAAGACGATAAGGACTCCGCGCTTCCGCTCGCCACTTTCCAAGTGGTCGAAGTCCTCAAAGGGGATGGGCTCATTAAGAAAGACCAAAAGGTCGCCGCGGCGTTCTACAGCGAACCCAAACCCAACGCCAAATACCTGATCATGGGCGTCGACCCCGCCGCCTCCCCAACGGCCTCCGACAGCGAACCCTCCAGCGTCAAGCCTAAGAGCGGCAAGATCCAACTCACGTGGACGACGCCGGCCTCGATCGGCCCCGAAGTCGAAGACTACTTGCACCAATTGCCGAAGCTCCCCAAGCAAGGGCTGGAGCGGATCAGCTTCTTCTACAAGTATCTGGAGTGCCCCACCGAGTTGTTGGCCCGCGATTCATTCGACGAGTTCGCCCGCACACCGTACGACACGGTGAAGGAAATCAAGTCGGAGATGAACAAGGAACAACTTTGGAGCTGGATTCGCAATCCAGAGCTCCCGATCCATCGCCGCCGTTTGTATTTGACGATGCTCGGGATCTGCGGCGATCAAAGCGACATCCCCCAATTGGAAGCGCTACTTAAAGCCGAGAAGCGGTCGGACCGCGCCGCACTCGATGCCCTGGTCGCTTCCTACCTGACGCTCAAGGGTGAAGACGGCGTCGCCTTGGTTGAAGACCTGTTCCTGAAAAACCCCAAGGCCGAATATCCGGATCTCTACTCGACCATCATGTCGCTGCGAGTCCTCTCGGAAGAGATCAAAACCGTTCCGCAACAGCGGCTCATCCAAGCATTCCGCACGCTGTTGGAACGTCCCGACCTCGCCGACCTGGTGATTCCTGACCTGGCTCGCTACGAAGACTGGGACAGCCTCGACCGGCTGGTCGAACTCTATCGCACGGCCGATCCGAAAACGACGTTCGTCCGAGTGCCCGTGGTGAACTTCGTTCGCGCTTGCCCTCTTCCCAAAGCGGAAGCTGCCCTGGAAGAATTGAAGAAGATCGATCCCGAATCGGTCCGCAAGGCCAACAGCTTGTTCCCCTTCAGCCCCAAGTCAGGCGACCGGAACAAGCCACCCCAATCGAGCTACTTTGAAGGGGCCGATCCAGAAAAGACCGGCGTCGATCAGAACGTTGCACTGGCGTCAGCCACTAGCGAAGTTGCCTCGGCTACCAGCGAAGTGAAAACAGCACCAGGTGTCGCGACCGCGGAAGCAAATAGCCCGTCGGCAACTAGCAGTTCTCGCCGACGCACCTTTGCCGTAAATGCCGGAGTTGCCCCAGCGAAGGCACTTGCAAAGAATTCTCAAAACACACCGCCGAACTTTTGGCTGGTTCTCGGCGTACCGTGGGGGTTGGGAGTCGTCTGCTTCCTTGCCCAGTCGTGGTTTTTAAGCGGAGCGAGCCGCCGCTCCTAACGCGGCGTCCTAAGTGGATTGCCTCGGGATAGGTGCCACGCGCAGCAAGGAGGATGCGTTGTGGTGGTGAGATGTTGGCGTAAGCATTTTGGATAAGTGGCCATGAGCGTGACAGAGCAAGATCGTTTCCAATCGCCTGCAAATTCCTCTACGGAAGCGGCACCGCGAAAAGGGATGTCGGAATTCCACGACGGCGTTTCCGACACCGACCCGGAGTTCGTCGATTACCGCGTTGTCAACCGCTCGGCCGTAGTCGCCATCGTGATCGCCATCCTCGGCTTGATGGGCGTTGTCTTTCCGCAGTTGCTGGTGATCCCCGCGCTAGGGGCGATCGTCGCGCTGGTCGGCATGCGCACCATCGCCAAGTTCCCCAAAGAATACTCCGGCATGGGCCTGGCCACCTTCGGCCTGATTGCCAACCTCGGCATCGGAGTTTGGGGCGCGGCCTATCACATCTACGTCTACCAAACCGAAGTGAAGGAAGGCTACAAGCGAGTCTCGTTTTACGAGTTGCAGCCGCCCAACGGCTACATGTTCCCGTCCGCCGCGCAGGAACTCGACAATCAAAAGATCTTCATCAAGGGATACATCCACCCCAGCGTCAGCTCGTTGGGAAAAGTCCGCGAGTTCGTCCTCGTCCCGGACATGGGAACCTGCTGCTTCGGTGGGCAACCCAAGCTGACCGACATGATCCTGATCAAAACCGACGACGATAGCGCCACCGCCTACGGCCGCCACCAAATCAAGCTGCACGGCGAGTTCCACTTCGACCCCATCCGCCGCCGCGACTTCGGCAAAGACGCCAAAGGCGTTTGCTACGAAATGAATGTGACCGACGTAAAGTAGCGACTCACCGGTTAACGCGAAGGTAGGACGGACAATCCTGTCCGTCCAAGGTTGACGTAGCCCCTATCAAACACGTTCATCCGGCCTCACCTACGTTATTCCATCAGAATGCCGTAGGACTGCTTCCCGCCGTGACGTAGAATTACGAGGACGATTGCTCCCACGCTCCCCAAGCCCACCCTCCCGCCGCTTCCTTGCCGGAGCCCGCCGCATGCCTTCTCGCATTTCCCCCATGAGGCGCGCCGTATTCCTTGCGGCCGGTGCCGTGACCTTGTCGACCATCCTGGCACTCAGCCTGCCTGGCATCGCCGTCGAAAACAACTCCTCCAAGCAAGAGTCAGGCAAGCAAGATAGCGCCAAGCAGGAATCGTCGAAGCCCGATCCCTCCAAGCAAGACGCTCCCAAGCCAGACGCATCTAAGCAAGCGGCCGCCAAGGGGAAGCGGATCGATATCACGTTCGACGATCTCAAGTTCGGCATCGAGAAGGGGCAAAAGTACAAGCCCGAGATGCTGACCGACCGGATCAAGGAACTCGATGGCAAGCCGGTCAAACTCCGCGGCTTCATGCTCCCTGGTTACTCACAGCGCAACATCACCGAGTTCGTTCTGGTCCGCGACAACCTGGAATGTTGCTTCGGCCCCGGCGCCGCCCTCTACGATTGCATTGTCGTCAAGCTCAAAGACACCAAGGCCAATTTCAGCATCAAGCCCATCGCCGTGGAAGGAATCTTCTCCGTGAACGTCATGGAAGACCCCGACGGCAACCACCTGGCCGTCTTTCAACTAGATGGAACGAAGGTACAGTAACAGCCCGGCACTAAAGAAAGTAGGACGGACAATCCTGTCCGTCAGCGGTTGGCTGTTTCGTGAAGGTGGAGTCTGGAGCGTAGGCACTCCACTTCGCAAATCAACAATCAGAAATCATCAATCGATTAATCTCCCCCCAGATTGATCAGGTGATTGATGATTGATTATTTTTGATTTCAGAAGTGAAAGCTCCCGCTCTCCTTCGACTCCCATTCTCCCCGTCCGATAGAGACCGTACGGAACGCTGGTTCCAGGTTCGCTACAATACGTTGGAAAGAACGGGGTAGCGGTATGCCGACCACACCATCGCCAGGCGATCTTCCTCGCACCAAGCCGCGTTGGTACGTCCCTACGCCCGCCAAGTTCTTGCTGGCCGTGCTGATCGTGCAGAGCATCCTTTTCCTTTCGGCTCACTATCAGTGGTTCTGGTTCAACCAGCACAAGGGCTATACCGTTCTGATCACGGTCGCTGCCACGGCCATTCTTTTGTTTCTGCTCGCTCTGGCGGTTGGGATCAGCCAATTCTTCAAATCCAAAGCACAGTTCAGCCTTGCCACGCTCCTGTTAATGGTTCCGGTGATGGCGATTCCCTGCGGCTGGCTCGCAAGGGACGTGGCTCTGGCCCGCGAGCTACAAGAACTCACCAAAAGTATGTCTGGGTCCGGCGATTTGGATTTCAAGTTTTTTCTTAGCGGGCGAATACCCGCGCCAGTGAAGCCACAACGGTCGCTCCTTGCCGACTTCCTTAAGAACTGGCTTGGGGAGTACGTTTTCAAAGATGTGGACTGGAAGTATGCGAACTGTAACGGAAAGATGCCCAAGGGGATCCGCTTGTTGACGAGGCTTGAAAGCCTGACTTGCCAATCGGCAACGGATGCCGATATGGCGTATCTTCGCGGGCTCGACCTGCATCACTTAGACCTCTCGCATTCGCAAGTCACCGATACTGGCTTGAAGCTGCTGGGCCCTTTGCCGGCGCTGCAAACACTCTCCCTGGACGGGACCAGCGTTACAGGCGACGGTCTGCGCCAACTCGGCGAGCTTAACGTACTGTATCACTTAAAGCTTTCGAATTCGCGAGTCACCGATACCGGCTTGGAACCGCTGGGTCATTTCCCGGCGCTCCAAATCCTGACCCTTGATGGCACGAAAGTCTCTGGCGACGGCCTAAAGCATCTCCAGGGACTCGGGCGCATCAATCACATCAATCTCAATAACACGCCTTTGACGGACGTCGGCTTGTTGCATCTTGGCAAAATCGACAACCTGGAGATGCTCTGGATTAACCGAACCAACGTGACCGACGCCGGGCTACAGCACCTGTACGGACTCAAAAAACTGCGAATCGTCTTGGTTAACGACACCGCTGTTACCGACGAGGGCGCGGCCGCCCTTCGAACAGCAGTCCGCAGCTGCGCCGTCGACCGCGACTGAGTATTCAAATCGTCACTGCGCGATGCGTTTGACCAGATCGCCATAAAACAAGTTCGGCGTCTGGAACGCTTCCTCCGGCAGCACGCGATAACTAGCCAGTCGGTTCTCGACATAGTCCCAGCCCGCATGAGCGGCCATATCAAACGCCGCCAGGCCGCGCGCGATCCGCTCTTCCTTAGACGCAAAGTTCGCGAACCAAAGCAACTTCCCCTTCGGAAAATACGCAAATCGAACCGGCGGCTTGAGAGCGATCCACTTCACCAGCGGCCAATCGAACGCAGCGAGCGCCCGTTCAATCGACGGGCCAACGATGTGCTGCTGTTCGTTGAGGAAGTGAGCCTCGAAGACGATACGCTTTTCAGCATCGCTCAAACGTTTGCCGGCTCGCTTGGCCGCGTGCATCCGGTTGATCGCTTCCAGCATCTCCGGCGGCACGAGCTCGGCGGCATCGGGATGATCGCCCCATGTGGCCGCGAAATGGAATTGTGCGTAAGTATCAGCACACACGCGGCGATTGACTTCGCGAAAAGCATCGGCGAAGTCATCCAGCTTCTTCAGCTGCGCAGCACGATAGGCGGCATCGACTGGATACTGCCAGGCCAGCACGCGTCCCAGCTGTAATCCAAACCGAAAATACCCACCCGCCCATAACGCCCCATGTGCGGCAATCAGCGGAAAAGCATGATTGCGTCCCGAATCGCGAAAGAGCTGCCGGTAAACGCTTGCCCGCTGAGCCAGATCCGTCAGCTGCCCGGCCAGCCGTGTTCCGGTTGTGCTTAGTTCCTCATACCTCGTCCGCAAAGCCTCGCGGGAAAGAGGGCGTGTTGCAGTCGCCATCGTCGCATCTCCAGTGAGAATCGTTTTGGATTCGTTCGCACCGGATTACCCGCGACGCTGGAATGGCATTCACATGGTCGTTAGAACGGGGTTGGAAGATTTTTCTGCCATACCATCGGTGATGGCGGCGATGAGTGATACGAGCGAACATGGTTTGGTTCGCGATGCCACCCTTGACCGAAGGACTCTCGTATGACAGCCGATAGTCGTCCCACGCTTTCGATGGACCTGCCCGCCGATCCCGTGCGCGCGTTCGTTGCACAGTTGCAACAGGCGATCGATACAGGCAATGCCGACCTGTTCAACCTTCAGTTCGCCGAAGATGTTCTGTGGGGGAGCCCGTTCGGGGCCGTCGCCGTCGGCTACGAGCAAATCCATGCGATCCACGCTCAGATGTTTTCGTCGGTGGTCCCGGTCGCCGGCGCATCTCGGTACGAGGTAGAGCACGTTCGCTTCGCCGCCGAGAACGTGGCGATCGTATACGTCCGGCGCGTGTCAACACTTCGTCATGGCGGCTCCGACAACACCGGTAGTCCGGGCTCGTTCGATGAGCTTGCGATATTCGTCCTTGTCCGGCGCGACGACCAATGGTGGCTGATGGCCGCCCAACATGTCCCCGACCGCCGCGACGTTTACCTGCCAAAACCGGTTTAGAAGAGTTCGACGAAGGGTGCAAATTCAAAATCTCGACGAGCGACTACGCCGCCACAAACTCAATCCCTACCTTCAAGCGACCTTCTGTCTCGCGTTCGACGGATTGGATTTCTTCAGGCGCAATCGGCGGGATGCTTCCGCGGGGAACCTTAATGCGCACGGTGTCGATCTTGATTCCCTCGCGCGAGCGATTGATTCGTTCCAGATTCACCAGGCCTGTGGGAGTGAATCTTGTCTCCCGGAGCGTTAGTGACGAACAAGGAAACTGGATGCCCGCGATCGTTTCGTCAGTGACATGCGGGCCTTCGAGTTCCAAGTGGTAGACTTCGGCGCTGCGGTCGATCTCGCTCAACATGGACGCGTTGAACGGAACGCCTCCCAAGGTGAGCCATGTCATCGGTCTCGGTCCGCGATACTTCGGTACGAACGAGCCTGACACCTTGGTATCGCGCATGGTCAACCAGTGAGCGTTGGTAGCCTCTTTCAACCACGCGAGACCGGCATCGGTCGCCTTGGGAAGGCGAAGTGTTAGATTCCACAGATGTTCTGCAAGGGGCGCGAAGCACGCCACGAGGTCGTCTCCGTAGTCGCCTCGCAGATCAAAAATTGGGATCCGTATTCGGGCGAGAGCGCTCACGGTCGATTTATCGAGCGGCGTGCCGTCGAGCGTCAGCGACTTAAATTGGGACTTTTTCCCAAGAGCCTGGGCGACGCTTTCGTCGATGGGCGATCGAACGAGTGTGAGCGTATCGATCCCGCAGCATCGCACAAGTTCCGCAATGCCTTTGCTGCTCAACGAAGTGTCAACAAGCGAAACCGCACGCAGGCTTTTGATAGTGGCCAGGTCTTCTACGACCGCGTCGCTATATCCTTTGCCGATCAACGAGATCGACATGAGCTCGGGGTGGTCGCGAAATGCCGATACGCCGGCGTCGCTGGCCAAACGCCCCGCTATCACATGGCTGAGAGAAAGCCTCGCCGCGGAACGCAGGCCCTGGTCAGAGACAGCATCCCAGTTCCTGTCGCTTCCCTCGAAGTAGAGGCCCTGCACTTTGACCTTGTGTTTGACCAGGCCAGCGAGAGTGTCGTCGTCGAGGCGACGAACCGTCAACATGAGGCCACCGAACTGAGTACGAATGCGGGACAGCCGCTTAAACGATACCTCGTCCACATCAATGGCATCTACGGTTCCAAATGAGACAAGGGGTTCGCATCGCTCCAAGGTCTCGAGAAGTTGGCCGTTCACCTGTCCGGCAGGAATACATAATGCCATCGCGTCGGCAGATACGACTTGCGTCAGTTCGCGAAACAACGCCATGTCTGGAATGTTCTCGATCAGCGCTATCCCAATCGGCTGGACGGGCGGTTTGCCGAGAAAGAATCTTGCTACGCGTTGGCCGAGGGGCGACCGAGAAAACTCGTAATCAAACATTTCATTCCCATTGCCTCTCAGCCACTGCGTAAGTTCCTCTCGGCGCTGCTCAAGACGCACTTGCCAATACAGCCACCAAGCGAAGGCAGCCACGATGCATAGCGCGATAGCAAGATAGAGGAGCATGCCGTTGATTGTATGGCAAACGAAAAGACGCCATCAAGAAATTCCGAGTCGCCAGACCGTTGCACCCGCGTGCGACACGTGGTCCCCGCTAGAATTCAACCGACCGAAGCACATCCGTAAGTCACCGAGATCGATTCGGACCAATGATCCTTCAAGAACTCAAAGAAAAAATTCACGCACTGCACGAGCAAGTGGAGCGGCGGGTCGATATTCCGTCTCGCTTGCAATCGCGGGAAGCATCCCAGGGCTCGCTCGTCGGGCCGAGCATAGGCCGTTAATGCAATCGCTGGGGTCTTGGTCCGGTTCACCGCGCGAAGTCGCGCCGGCTATTGAAGAATCGATCAACAACGGCGGGGCCGGAAAGGCAGGAGAAGGAGTAGCTCGCTAGAGCTAAAGGGGACCCACAACCCGCGCGATGGCACTGGCGTCTGATGGACGCCAGTGCCGCTCCACGTTCAACCAAATGGAGCGAAACCGAACTAGAAGCCCGAGATTGACTCGTTGTTGAAGCTGTTGTTCGGGCCGTTGTTGAGCGTATCGGTTCCGAACCAGCCTAACAGGATGGCCCAGTTGGCCGACGAATTCGAGATGCTCAACGTGTCGTCCCCATTGCCCATCTGAGCGAACAGCGTGTTGCTCACATGCACTTCGTCCAGCACTGCTGTGTCGTTGCCAACGCCCGCGTCGAGAATGACATTCTGCGTTTCGATGAACGACAGAGAAATCGTGTCGGCGCCAGCCCAACCGGCGATGCCCAAGGCCTTGAACGATGAATTGCTCACCGTGATGACATCGTCGCCTGCTGCGCCACTGATTCCGGCACCTCGCTCCACATGCGTATCAGTGACGTTGATCACGTCGTCGCCAATCCCGGCGCCGATTCCCATTCCCCAACCAACGTTGGCCGAGATGTTCAGGATGTCGTTTCCGCGTCCACCGGCAATCAGCAATTGACGCGCAATATCCACCGGCGTGACCTGAGCGATTCCAACTTCGCCATCGGTTGGGCCATTGGAAATAGTCAACTGGTCGTCGCCGTCGTTGAGAAGCACGACCACGCTTTGAACGTTGGTGAACGTGACCGGTTCGACGTCCCCGTTCACGGTGGTGTCGATACCCGTGACCGTGATCTCGCCGCTGCTCGCACTGCTGAGTTCAGCAATATTTCCCGCTTCGTCGCCGACGACGAACAAAACACCGTTCTGCAAAAACGCATGCAGGTTGCCGTCGAGCGCGTACCTGTTTTCGAGCGTCTCAACATGCAGGAGACGTTGCTTCCCACCGAATCTAGTATGGCGCACCATCGCTTTAATCTCCGAAACAAATAGAAAAATCATGGGAGAGATTGCCGGAGGAGTGCCTGGAGGCTGCGGCAGGGCGCTTTGGCCACTAACCGCATTCATCCAGACAACCGATTCAACTTACCGATTTATTGCAATTTGCCCTGTCAGGAGGGGACAACGCTCCCAAGAATTGCGGCAACCAACTCCATCAATGACCCGGAGTCGATAACAGGCAGCCATTCGCGGCAAAATGCGCCAAACGCGCGTAATAAACCCCACTTGATGGGATGTGCAAAGTGCGCGATCAGAGCGTCCACGCGCACTACAACGTGCGATTTAAAGAAAGCTGTCGATTTGTTTATCTGACCAGCTACATCGCCCAGAGACAAAATTAGCTATGTGGCGTTTCCCTTCCCTCAGGTTCTCCACTAACCTTTGAAAGACAGAGTTACCCCAGATAACCGAAGGCTGAAGTGCATCTAAGGAGGCTTGCCGACTTCACAAATCAAAAGTCAGCAATCATCAATCAAGTAATCTCTTCCCCGTGCTCTTCGATTCTCCGGACCACAAACCACTAGAAGCCTCGGGTCCGCAACCGACCGAACGAATTGTTCGGCCCATTGGTAAGGGTGTTGGTTCCTTCTCCACCGAGGAAGGCGGCCCAGTTGGCCGACGAGTTGGAGACGTTAAGCGAATCGTCTCCCTTCGCTAAGTGAGCGAACAGTGCGTCGCTTGCATGTACGGCATCCAGCGTGACCTTGTCATTGCCGTCGCGACCGCTGACCCACAAAGAGCGAAACGAGGAGTTGTTCACGGTGATGGTGTCGTCGCCGCTGGAACCGCTGATGCCGGCGCAGCGCGGCGCGTTGGTGTCGGACACGTTGATCGTGTCGTTTCCTTTGTCCCCGCGAACGAACATCCCCCGGCCGACATTGGCCGAGACGTTCAGCGTGTCATTCCCTTTTCCGCCAGAGACGCACAAGAACCCAGGGATATCGATCGGCGTGACCTGCGCAGCGCTTATATCTTCGGTGTTGTCATTCGTTTCGCTATTGCCGATGGTGAGCTGGTCATCGCCATCTTTGAGTCGAACGACCACGTTTTTGACGCCCGTGAACGATGCCGGCGTATCTTGTCCGTTGACGGTCGTGTTGACGCCGGTGACCGTGATTTGCCCGCTGGTGGAACTGCTCAACTCGGCCACGTTGGCCGCGTCGTCACCTGTGATAAACAGCGTCCCATGCCGCAAAAACGCTTGCAGGTTTCCGTCCAGAGCGTATCGATCTTCCAACCGTTCGACGTTGAGGCGATGTTGTCTTCCAACGAGCTTTGACGTGCGCCGCATTGTATGTTCCGTCATGGTGCGAGTGCTTTGAGAAGCTCTCGCGAGAGGTATGGAAAGTCCTTATCCGGCCGTGGGCCGCAAACTTCAAGTAGCCGCTTCAACTTACCGGGTTATTGCAGATTTGTGTTAACCCAGAAGAGCCAGCCAAAGAATTGCGGCAACCATCCATCAACCGGCGTTGGCGAATGCCGGAATCGCGCGAGCAGCGAAAGCGAACCAACAATCGCCAAAAACCCCCTTGCTGGTGAAGAACTGTGAGGCGTGAAGGGCATCATCGAGAAGGCCGTCGAATTCATAACCAAAACGACTGCCAATACCTGACAACAAAGTAAGGGAGCGGGCCTCACTCCCGCTCCCTTTGATTCTCTCGGAGGTCTCTGCGCCCTCTGTGGCTAGTCTTGGAAACTACTTCACCCGCGCGAGCTTCATCAGCCGGCCCGAGACGTTCCAGTCTTGCACGTACAGGTTTCCGTCTTTATCGAAGTACGAGCCGTGCGTACCACTGAAAATCCCTTCGACCCATTGGTCTTGCGGGATGTTGTAGTTCAGCCCTTTGCCCAGATCGGGATTGAAACCAAGGACGGCGCAGATGACGTTGTTTTTGTTGAGGATCACCACGCGCCCGTGCAGGTCGGGAACCGAGACGTAATCGCCTTGGACAGCGGCCGATGTCGGCATCCCCAGGCCGGTGATCACTTCTTCGATGTAGTTCCCCTCCAGGTCGTAGTGCAGCAAGCGGCCTTTGGGTTGATGATTGCGGTCGCAGATCAACAACCGCGGCGGATCGTAACGCGTGTCGAGCACCATCCCGTGGGCGGTGTTGAACTGCTTGAGGTCGTTCCCCTTCTCACCGAAGTGTTTGATGTATTTGCCATTCTTGTCGAACTTGAAGATGTAGTCACTGGCATACCCGTCCGACAAAAAGATATCGCCGTTGGGAGCAACAACGATCGCAGTCGGATTGAACTTGGTCAGCTTGAGTCCCGACTCTTGCGGGAAGGGGAGTCGCAACACCACCTTGCCTGTCTCGGCGTGGAACTTGATCCCTTCGGCGTTGTTGTTTCGCGCGCCGTAGATGAACTCGCCACCTTCCTCTTCGCGAATCTTGATATCGTGCAGCTGCGTGTAGTCCTTGTCGGCAAAGCGGCGGATCAACTTGCCGTCAGGCGAGAAGACGAACACGCCGGCGTCGGCACTGGTGTAAACGTTGCCTGCTTTGTCCACGACGACCCCGCCGTGCGTCCCGCCAAGGACCGATTTCCCGTTGGCATCAAGGCCCCAACCCGGAACGGTATCAAAGACCATGTTTCCGGCGCCCATGCGGACGGGCTTGGCTTTCTCTTCGGCGAAAGACAACATCGCCACGCTGGCGATCAGCGCCACGGCGAGACAAAACGAACGGTACTTCACGGCGGGAACTCCTTGGGAACAAAAGGCAGGTGGGTCAGGTGCCGAGCGGACAGTCGTCATGATAATCGGATTGCGAGGGCGATGGGCGCATACAGAAGGGGAGACGGGGAGAATAGGTGAGGGGGAGCAAGGCTACCAGCATTCAACCGCTCCCACCTCTCCTTCGACTCCCCTTCTCCCATTCCCGCACCGCAAGCGCGGTACATTGAGGTCTTCCACCTTTTCTCACCAGAAACCCAATGCCTAGCCTCTCCACCACCGGTTTCTGGCACGGCGACGGGGACGACAGCCCCAAGCCGGAGGTGCCAGGCTACGAGCCGCTGGAGCCGCTCGGACGTGGCGGAATGGGCGTGGTGTACAAGGCTCGCCGGATCGCCACGGGCGAACTAGTCGCACTCAAGATGCTTCGCGGAGGCGCGCTCGCCGGGCCCGAGGAACTCGGCCGCTTCCGCATCGAAGCCGAGGCCGCCATGGCCCTGCGGCATCCCCACATCGTGGCCGTCGACGACTTCGGCGTGCACCGCGGGCTCCCTTACTTCGCCATGGAACTACTCCCAGGCGGCACGCTCGAGCAGCGTCTCGCGCAAGGCCCCGTGGATTTCCAAGAAGCGGCGACGTGGATTCGCACGTTAGCAGGCGCCGTGCAACACGCCCATGATGCCAAGGTGGCACATCGTGACTTGAAACCTGCAAACATTCTGCTTGGACCGAGCGGTCTCAAGATCGCCGACTTCGGCCTGGCCAAACGCTTAGACGGCGACCACACCGCTTTGACGCTCGACGGCGCCGTGCTGGGCACGCCGACCTACATGGCACCCGAGCAAGCTGCGGGAAACGCAGTCGCCGCCGGGCCGCCGGCCGACATCCACGCGCTCGGCGTCATTCTGTACGAACTCCTTGCCGGTCGACCTCCCTTCGTGGCAGGCACCAGGGCACGAACGCTTGAACTCGTGCAACATGCGGAGCCAGAACTACCCAGCACTTGGAACGCCGCGGTTCCCCCGGCGCTAGAGACAATCTGCTTGAAATGCCTGGAGAAGGAACCGCATCAGCGTTACCTCTCGGCCGCCGAATTAGCCGATGAGCTGGAGCGATTTCTGGCCGGCGCGCCTCTTCGAACTCAGGCAGCGACCGATGGCGAGAGGTTGGCTAAGCACGCACGCGCCGACGGCTTTGAACTGCTCGACGAAATTGGCCGCGGACCGAATGCGGTGGTCTACCGCGCGCGGGTCGAGGGCAATCCGCAGGTATTTGCGGTCAAACTATTTACGCTCGGCAACGGAAGAAACGACGAGGCATCGCACCAGCGCTGGCGAGATTGGTTCGAAGAATCGTCCGCGATTTGGGCAGCCATGGCCCAACCGCAAGTGCTTGTACCGCTTCGTCACGGCTGGTGGGGCGAGCGTCCTTACCTGGCCATGGACTATGTACCGGCTGGAAGCGCGGCTACGCAATTCGCCAACCGGCGATGTCCGCCTGTCGATGCCCTTAAGCTGGTCCTGCGCCTGGCGGAAGTGCTCACTTACCTGCATCGCCAAGGTGTCATGCACGGAAACCTCAAGCCCAGCAACGTGCTGCTGGCAGGCGACGGTGTTCCCTGCTTTGCCGACTTGCGGTTGCCAAGCGAACTCCTTCCGCCGCATGCCCCCGACACACCAGCGGACCCTTACTTAGCGCCCGAGTTGGCAGCAGACCCAGCGGCGGAGCCGCGACCGTACACCGATGTGTTTGGTTTGGCGGCAATCCTCTACTCGCTCCTTACCGGGCAACCGCCTGCGTACTATGGCGACGCGCTCGTGCCGCCGTCAACGCTGGTGCCAGCTTCGACGTGGGCGCCTGCGCTGGCGCCGGCCATCGACCTCTTCTGCACAAGATGTATGCATCGCGATCGATGGTCGCGAGTCCTGCGAGCTTACGACCTGCAGCGCTGGCTGAACGAACTCGCGCGAATCGCTCAAAACTCGGCGCGAGTCCGTGGAACTCGGCGAACTCCGTAGCGCGAGTTTCAACGTCGCGTTCTCTGCCTTCCACGGCGCGATCTGGAAATCGGCTTGCGAACACATCGCTAAGTCAGATGTTCTCGCATCGCTTTTTCGGTTTGCCGCATCAATCCGCGCTTGCGCTGAATCCATGCAATGTCCATGCGACCGAATTAGTTTGACGCTTACACAATGGTCTGCTACTAAAGGCCGTGCGGACGGAGTTTCCCTATCGACACCATCCGGCGCTCCACTTGCCACGAGTAGCAGCGTCGTAATACGTGGTCGATCACGAGATCATGTTCGCACTCTCCCGCAGCGGATGTGCAACGACGCTCGTCAACCAAGAGCGCTCGCATGGGAACCTATCGCACGGAGTTTATGAACCTATGATTCGATTCGCTTCCGATGTTTCTACAGTGTTGGCGATCGGTGCGCATCCCGACGACATCGAACTGGGTGCGGGTGGCATTCTGCTCAAGATGCAAGATGCCGGCTGGAAAGTCGTCATGCTCGTCGCGACCGACGGCGCACGAGGCGGGGAACCTCTGCAACGAAATGAGGAGCAGGACCGAGCGGCCCGATTCTTGAATGCCGATTTGTTGTGGGGCGGGCTCGAAGATGGCGACGTTCAAGTTTGTCCGGCGACCATCAACAAAATCGAATCGGTGGTCCGCGAATACCGCCCTCAGGTCGTGCTTACCCATTGGCGAGAAGACACCCATCAAGATCATCGCAATCTCTCGCTAGCAACCATTTCCGCATGCCGTCGCGTCGATATTCTCATTTGCTATGAAGTGCCAAGCACCGAACGATTCGAGCCGGCGATTTTCGAGCATCTCAACGACGAAGAGCTGCGAAGAAAGAACGAACTGGTGAAGTGCCATCAGTCCCAACTAGGCATGGGCGACCGCCGGGACGTCCTCGAGTGGATGAACCACACCGGCAAGTATCGGGGGCAAAAAGTACGGCGCCGGTTCTGCGAGGCCTTCCACCCCATTCACGCCTCGTTTCTTTCGCGACTTATCGACCCCATGCAGAACTCAATCGACGACGGTCAAGAGATTCGCGACGCGCGACCCGTCGAGCCCCGCGCTTCTGCGGTCGGTGGAAAACAGCGAGTCGAGTACATCGATCTCAGTCGCTAGCGCGGCAAGACCGCTTCCTGCACAGTAGAATTTGCCGCTGTAATGCCCAGCAGCGGCCTCATCTTCCGATCGAACTTTTGCTTGGCAATCGCCAGCACCACCACCAGCGGAATCGCCACGACCGCGATTCTCACCGCGGCTACTACCCACGGCTTTTGATGACGCTTCGGGAGTAGCTCACTCGCCCAGCCTAGCAACGGCGCAAGAAGAACGACGATTCCTCCAACCAGCGATATCTTCCCAAAGAACTGGCCTACGAACAAAATGCCGAACAGCCCCATCAAGGTGAAGCCAAGAGCGCTCTGAAAGTTCCAGGAGCTTTCGCGCATCGGCCCTAAGCTGGAACCGACAATCGCGGCCGCCAGCGGAAACGCCACCGCGCCTCCTTTGATGTAACCGCCTAGCATCACCATCATTCCGGCACTCGCAATCGCGATCGCCATGTTCCAGTTGGTTGCAACGTTAGGCGTCCGCTCGTCGAGCTTCAGCAGCAGCCACCACTGAGCCGCTAAGACCAACGGGCAAAGAGCCAACAGCGTTGCAACTTCCCAAGGTTTCCACGGGCTATTCTGTGTCAAATAGACCGAGTTATAAAGCAACACCGCGCCGCCGACCGTAGCCAGCGTGATTCGCAAGATCCATCCACACCAGGCAGGGACCCGCGGAAAGCTCGCCGCCAACTCAATTACAAACGTGGCCGGCAGCAGAACCAGCAAGAAGCGGTCAAGCCCGCTGAACGGCGGCCACTTGGCTTCGATCGGAAAGACATAGCACCCAGCCACAAAGCCTGTCGCAACAGCGAGCAGGCCGATCAAGGCTCCATGGGTTGCGCGGCGAAACAAACTCGCCGCGGCAACCAACATAAAACCGACCGCGGCCGCGACCGCAGTCGCCTTGAGGAAAGGCCACGGCTCTGGCATGAGTTACTCCTGCCGCAGTCCTTCGCAATCGATGTAGATCGGCGATTCGTCACCAATCGGGCCAATGCCGCTCTTATCGAAGTTGTAGTCGCTTCGCTTGACCGTGAGCTCGGTCGAGAAACCGACTCGCTTTATGCCGCGGAAATTCTGTTCCTTCCCCCCTTTGAGGACGAACGTGATCTTCTTGGTTGTGCCGTGCATCGTGAAGTCGCCGGTCACTTCGTAACCGCCATCCACCGCTTTCACGCTGGTGCTCTTGAACGTGATCGTCGGGAACTGCTTCGTATCGAAATAGTCAGGCTGGCGAAGATGCTCGTCGCGGGCCTTGTTCGCCGTGTCGACGCTGTCGGCTTTGATTGTCAATTCGAACGTCGACTTGGTCGGGTCTTGCCGGTCGAGCGAAAACTTCCCTTCCACGTCGTTGAATCGCCCATGAATCCAACTGATGTCCAAGTGCCGGGCCTTGAAGCTGACCGACGAGTGGATGGGGTCGTACACATAGTTGTCGGCAGCGAACGCAGCGCCGCCTAGCAGTGCAAAACAAGCTAACGACACACTCAACAGGGAGCAGGCTTTCATGGGAATCGTTCCTTGGAGGGATTAAGCAGTAAGCCAGTGCGGCAGAACTCTCGCGACCATAGTAGACCCGCCTTCCATGTGGGTAAAGCTAGGTGCCGTCAAAGCCGCGGCCAGGTACGCTCTCTAATGCCGTATCACTTGTGGTAGCCTAGAGGCCATCCGATGCCACTTCGAGCACGACGTTACATTGCCATCGCAGCAGGGCAGGAGAAGCAAGTGACAAACTGGCTCGGCAAATTCTGGCCCCTGCGACTGGCGCTGTGGATTATCGCCGCAGTGCTTTGCCTCGCGATTTGGCCGGTGGCGATTTCCGACGTCCTTCCACGTGAACGGCTCCATGCCGTGGGGCAATACTTCGAAGAACGTTATTCCTCCTTCGGCAATCCCATTCTTCTCACAGGGGGAAGCGCCATCGAAGCATGGGACTGGCAGACCGGCAAGCGTTGGCGCCTTCCCGTTTCGTGGTCCGCGGAAAAATCGATCGTCGACGTCGTCAGCGATGGCCGCACCAGTGCCGTGGCAGAACTCGATCCCCATCGGGGAATCGTTCTCACTGACGTAATGCCTCCGCACGAACAAGAGGTTTATCCCTTGCCCAAGGAATGGCAGGATGGCCCACTGGCAATGACCCAGCGGCAGGGGATCTGGAGCACGGAAGACCTGGAGATCGAAACGGAAATCGGCCAACTCGTGATGATCGACCCCCGCGTCAAGTTCGCGGTCGTCGCGCGCTACGAAGTCGACAGCATGGCCGTTTACGTGGTCGAATTGGCGACAGGCAAGATTGTCGATACCAAGACCAAGATCGATGAGGCCTACACGCTCGGAAACGGAGGTCTCGAACTCACGCAGTTCGAGCAGGTAACGTCGCCTAAGCCTGATGTCATCGTCCGTTCCACGCGTTGGAAGCTCTCCGACACCGGCCAACTCGTGGACCCCGTTGAGAAGCCCGAGGGTATGCAGGCCGACGGGCTTTCACCGATCGGAATCTTCGGAATCTATTCGGTTACCTCTGCCGATGGCCGGTACGAAGCCGTGAAGCGGTCCGACGATCCGATGGTCATTCGAGAGCGAGAGAGCGGTCGCGTTTTGCAGAACATTCCGGTTTCCGATCTTTTCACAACCGATATCTCCTTCAGTACCGACGGCAAGTATCTGCTGGCCGGCAACTCGTTTACCGATCTGCGAGTGTTCGACCTCGAATCGCAATCCTTGGTGGTCGCCGACCGCCGCATCGAGCGCCGCGGGTGGCGCTCGCGCATCCTGATGACGGCGTCCGCGATTCCCTTCCTCCTGGCCTTAGCCTTGGCTCTTCGCACTGCTTCGTTCGAACGAATGGCCTGGGATTTTGTTCTGGCGACTCTGTTCCTCGACTCGTTCGCCGCGGCAATCGCACTCTTGAACAATGCGATGCCGCAGGGATTTGGCAGCTTCGGTGCCGCGATGGCCATTGGCACCTACTGGGCATTCGGACCTCAACCGCTATGGAAACGCTTGTTTTGCGGCACCGCGGGAATTGCCACCCTGTTCGGCTCTCTCTTTGCGGCCAGCGGATGGGTAAATGAAGCCAGTCTGACGAACGAGCAGTTGACGATGGTGCTCACGACGTTCGTGTTTGTCGCCACCGTCTGCGCCCTGGGAGCTTGGTTAATGACCCTTCCGCTGGGATGGCGGATCGCGCGCGAAGAATCGACCGCCGGCGGGTCCCGATTTCAGTTTGGAATCAGCACGATGTGCCTCGCGATCACTTTCGCCGCGATCACCTCCGCCATGGTGGGGCGATTCACCCAGGAGGCGGCCATGGTGACGGATACGCCACTCTGGATTTTGGCCGTAGCAAGTGTCACCGTCCTGTCGTTGATTCTCGTTGGCGTATTGGCCATGTGGCTGCTGTTGTGGCTCTGGTTTCGCCAGCACACCCGGGCTTCGCTGCTCTTGGCCTTGAGTGGTGTGGTCACGATGTTCGTACTTGTGTCCGCGGCCCTTATCGCCGTTCGTTTCGCTTTTGAAACGGGAGGATTCGCGCTCGCTACGGCGTCGCCAGTCGCGTACGAAATAATGTACATGTTGGCTCCGCTGGTCTTGCAATGCGCATGGTTCAGCTTTGCACTGTGGCTGGCTCGACGACACGGCTACCGCTGGATCAAGGCGAGTAAGCCGATCCTGGTGATCGACGACGCCGTGGGAGCGGCGGCATGACAACCTGGCTCGGCAAAATGTGGCCGCTCCGCGCGGCGCTGTGGCTGCTGGCCGCCCTACTTTGCCTTCTATTCTGGCCGATGCTGGCGACTGAGATCGCACCGCGCAGTTGGCTCCCGTCGTATGCAAATTGGGAGCTCGATGGTCATACCGAGTTCGCAAATCCCTTCCTCAGCAAAATCGGCGACTACACCATCGAAGCCTGGGATTGGAAATCAGGCAAACGTTGGCACTTCACCCCGCAACCCCAAGTCGGCAATCCGTTCATCACCGTCATCAAGGACGGCCGCGCCTACGCCGTGGTCACATCAGACCGCTTTGCTGTTTACGTTACCGATGTAGCGCCTCCGCACGCGCAGCGGAAATATGTACTTCCCGGTGTGGAGGACTACAAAGTGCTGGTCGCGGTCGACCCGGACCTCAAGTTCGCCGTGGCCCTGATCGGCCAAAAAAATAGGCTGGTAGTGATTGATTTGGCAAAACAGGAACAAGTCTCGAAAGAAAGCAACGCGCACGAGGTCTTCCTCGTAGGAAATGGAGAGTTGGAAACGATTAACTACGGTTCTCGTTCTTCGGTGACTAGCGCTCCCATTCCGAAATCGACGCGTTGGGAAATTGCCAGCGATGGCCGCCTCGTGGAATCGAAAACGCCGCCGGTCGTCAACAAGCATCTCTTGGAGAAATTGCGCGTCGAACCCGCGCACCTCATATCACCCGACGGGCGGTTCGACGTCACGTACGTCGACCGAACCCGCGTCGATGTTCGCGATCGAACCACGGGCCAATTGCTCGACAAGATTCGGATTCCGCCCAATCCAACGCTCAACAACGTGGCCTTCAGCACCGACAGCAAACACTTGCTCGCCGGCGATGGCGACGCCCATTTCAAAATCTACAACTTGGAGACGCAGTCGCTTGTCGCCGACGATCATCGCGCGGAGCGCAGGTGGTGGGCATCATTCGGCTTAACGGCAGCCTCGGCGGCCGGCTGTCTGCTGGCGCTGTTCTTGTCTCTTCGCACGCCCTCGTTTGAGCGCGCCGCTTGGGACTATCTGCTGGCGACCTTGTTTTGGGACTCGTTCGCCACGGTGATGACCACGAACTACGAATGGTTCCCGCGCGGTTTCACAGGCTTGGGGACGGCCGCGGCGATCGGCATCTATTGGACGTTCGGAGCTCAATCGTTTTGGAGCCGCATCCTCTGCGGTGCCGCCGCCCTTGCCATCGCGGCCTGTTCTTATTTGATGGTCGTCACTCGCTCGCCGTACCACCTCGCGGCCGAGCAGTCGGTCGTGCTCGCAACCCTGGTCGTCACGACCGCTTTTTGCACCCTGGCTGCCTGGCTGATCACGCTTCCCGGCCGCTGGCGCGTCTCTCCCAAAGAAGCGATCGAGGCATCGCTGCCATTTCAATTCGGCCTCAGCGCCGTGATCTTGGTCGTCACGATGACCGGTTTGATTTTGGGAATGGTTCGCGGGTCTGCCAGCCAGCAGTTCGAAAGAGCGGATGCCGGGATGATGGTTATGATCACTATCGTGATGGC
Source organism: uncultured Pirellulaceae bacterium (assembly GCA_964636985.1). GTDB lineage: Bacteria > Planctomycetota > Planctomycetia > Pirellulales > Pirellulaceae > CAZWSX01. The sequence goes on from CAZWSX010000024.1 coordinate 48,028, forward strand.
CGCATTCTTTCTTTTAGCGACTGCGGTGGTCTGGGTGTTTTTGTGGCTCTGGTTCAGGCAATTCGACTTTCTTTCCGTCGTTTTGCTTTTCGTTATTGCGGCCGCGGCCGTGACGCCCGCCCTGTTACAGGTGAGCTCGATGCCTCAACCGGGAGGTTTTCAGGCTTCACACGCAGTCCTAGCGTTCCTCTTCTACGCCGTGCCGGTGGTTCTGACGATTGCTCAACTGAGCTTCCCTCTCTGGCTTGCCCGGCGGCACGGCTACCGCTGGGTGAAGGCGAACAAGCCCGCGCCGGCGCGGATCGGGCCGGCGTAGCCCCCCCGATTCCTGCCGCGGCCGTAACTACCGTCGCCTGCAAACCGTTGCAAAACGGCTTCTCTGTGCCAAAAATGTCGTTCTCGTAAGCTTCCTGTGTTTTGCTCCAACTCCAAACGCGCAGCCCATTACGTGAACGCCCATCAAAATCCCGCCGAAGAGGATCAAACTGAACCGCCCGATTCTTCGGCGATATTCGTGCGCCGGCAGCAACCCAAGCCCTCCAGCAAACTAGGCGAATGGAATCAAAGCTTCGTTAAAGATACGGGGCACATGGTCAACTTGTGGGCGAGCTTCGCGGTCTTCGCGTCCATCGGCATGATCGCGATGCTGATCTGGCCGAGCTGGCTGTTTAAAAACCCTCAGGCCGGTTACATCGCTGCCGGCTGGTGCGCGTTCTCGGCAGCGGTGTGTGCTGCGATCGCCTTCGGATTTTGGCGGCGCCATGCCTGGGCAGGAGTCGTCGGCGTCATCCTGCCTGCCCTCTCGGCGCTTTTGCGAACGGCCGTGTTTGGGCTCGCTTTTGCAGCCAACAAACCCGTCAAATGGAATGCCTGGGTCCAAATCCTGATTTCCGTGTGGCTTGCCTGGATGTCCTGGCAGTGGTTAAAGGAACAGCGCGAGATGGTCGCGCTAGATGCGGCCTTGGACGGCATTGACATGGATGGCAGTGAGATCGACGAGACTGAGATGGACGACAATGACGTTGACGGCGATGATATGGCGAATAGCGAAAAGAACTAGCGCTCACTTCCGAACGGATTGCGATGAACTTCGCCCGCTTCTTTCAAAACCGCTTGGTCTTGGCTCTGGTCGTGGGGGCTCTTTGTATCGTGGCCGATCAGGCCACCAAGGAAATCGCCCGCGAGACCTTGCCCGACACCGGCCGCCACTCCTACTTCGGCGACACGGTGCGGCTTGAGTTCGCGCTCAACAGCGGCGGATTTCTCAGCATGGGCGGGCAACTCTCACCGCTGGTCCGGACGGCCATCTTCATCGTGTTCAATACGGTGGCGATGATTGCGCTCACCGCGTTCCTGATCGTCAAGCGCGACGCCCCGTTCATCGTCTTTGTGTCGATGGTCTTGATCATCGCGGGAGGATTCGGGAACCTGATCGACCGCGTGACCAACGATGGCCTGGTAACTGACTTCATCAATATGGGCATCGGCTCTGTCCGCACCGGCATCTTCAACGTGGCCGATATCGCCGTGACAGCGGGGACCATCGTCGTCTTCGTATGGCTCTTCTGGACGCCTCAAGCCAAACCGCTAGGCAAAGAAGAATCAGCCGCGAGTTGAATTCCTCGTAGCCGCACTCGCCAAGAGTGCGGCCGCCCCGAGGACGCTCTACTGCTTCTCCCTACGTGGCGCGCGTCTTGTTAAGCAAGCTCGTGATCACCGCTTTGAACACCATCTCGAGCTTCTCAAAATCGCGGCTCTCGGCCTGGCTGATCCACACCAGCGCCTTGCCCGGCAACAACAGTCCGCGAACGCGGGCCTCGATCAACAGGTCGAGATAGAAAAAGTGCATGTCGAATCCGACATCGGCCCCGTCGTCGGGCTCGTCGACCACTTCCTTCTCGAAATCCGGATACTCCGCAGCCAGTGCCGCGACTGCCTCATCGAGCAGGCCATGCAAGTCGACCGCCCCTTGGTAGACATGCAACGTCCACTGCGCACCCGACGGTGTTTCGAGCGCAACGGTCTGCGGATCGTCGTCGGTCTGTTCGACGATCGACCAGTTTTCTGGATAAAGGAACTCGACCCCAAAGTCCTTAAATATCGCCGGCACCGGGAAATCCTATTGGCCAAATCGCGGACACTCGCCCCACACTTCAATTCAAGCGATTTGCCCCGCCCGGCACAATGGCCTCGAACCGGAATCGCGGGCTAGGCGCACGACACTTGGGCTTGTTTCGTAAAGCGAAAATCAACTACCAACTCAAAAACGCCAGCGCAAAGCCAAGAATGCCGAGCGCCGTAACCAGCCCCGCCAGAATCAACGCGAAGGGGAAGTGACTGTAGGCAAAATCGGCGGTGCGAAGCCGCCTCATCTCCCACCAGTGTTGAACGGTCGCCAACATCAATAGCGACACGCCGACGCCGATCATGATCATGCCGAACGTTCGAGCGCCAAACGCCTGCGGGCCGCGCGCCGCCTTGCCGCTTTCGTGCAGGTATTCAAAGAACTTGAACAGCGTAAAACCGAACGTGATCAGCGACGTCGCCGTCCGCGTCCATGCCATCAAGTTTCGCTCGTGCGCCAGGTACGTCCGTTCCACGGCCAGCCTAAGCTGCTCGCGGGCAGCGGCGGCAGGATTGAGCGGTTCCTCTTGCATCTCAGTCATGTGCGTCTTCCGAGCAAACTAAGGCGAAATACAAAAGATTTCCTGCGTTTAGCTCCAGAATAACAACAAACGGGAAGGTTTCGAATGCCGCGCACGACTACTGGCATCCAATTCAAGGACTCGATTGAATAGAAGGGGAAGCGAACACCAGGAGGAGCAGCACCATGCAAAAACGCAAACTCGGCAGAAGCAGTCTGGAGGTTTCGGCGCTCGGCCTGGGCTGCATGGGCCTTAGCTACGGCTATGGCCAACCGGTCGACGAACCCACGGGCATCGCGCTCGTTCGCTCGGCCGTCGATCTTGGCATCACCTTCTTTGACACGGCCGAAATGTACGGCCCCTTCACCAACGAAGTTCTCGTCGGCAAGGCGCTGGCCCCGGTCCGCAAGCAAGTCGCCATCGCCACCAAGTTTGGCTTCCTCATCGATGCCAACGGCAAGCAAGTGGGACTCGACAGCCGGCCACAGCACATCAAGGAAGTCGCCGACGCATCCCTCAAACGGCTCAACATCGAAGTGATCGACCTGTTCTATCAGCATCGCGTCGACCCCAATGTCCCCATCGAAGACGTCGCCGGAGCCGTGAAGGAACTAATTCAAGCGGGGAAGGTCCGGCACTTCGGCCTCTCTGAGGCCGGCGTCGATGTCATCCGCCGCGCGCACGCGGTCCAACCCGTCGCTGCGCTCCAAAGCGAGTACTCGCTCTGGTGGCGAGAGCCCGAGGAGCAGATCTTCCCAGTGCTCGAGCAGTTGGGAATCGGCTTTGTCCCGTTCAGCCCGTTGGGCCGAGGCTACCTCACAGGCAAGATCGACGCGCAAACCATCTTCGATACCTCCGACATCCGCCAAAATCTTCCCCGCTTTGCCGCGGAAACCCGGCAGGCAAACCTGGCACTGGTCGAACTGATCGGCACCATTGCTCAACGAATGAAAGTCACGGCCGCACAGATTGCTTTGGCTTGGATCTTGGCACAAAAGCCGTGGATCGTTCCGATTCCCGGAACGACCAAGCTCCATCGCTTGCAAGAAAACGTTGGCGCAGCCGCCGTCGAGCTTTCCACGAGCGACCTGCAAGAGATCGAAAACGCCGTTTCCCAAATCAAGGTGCAGGGAGCTCGCTACAGCGAAGCCGCGCAGCGGATGATCAACCGCTGATTACGGCGCCGTCTCGCTCAGCAAGTCTTCTGGCTGCAGCGATGCCAGATATTTTTCCGCGGGCATAAGGTCCCATTTCCCTTTGCCCTTCAGGACCAGCACGTCCGAATGAAACTTTGCCACCCGCGGGCGATGGCTGATGCTCACAATCGTGGCGCTGCTCTTTTGCAGCGTCTTGTAGACTCGCGCTTCATTCGCTTCGTCCAAAGCACTGGTCGCTTCATCGAGAATAACAAACGGACGCTCCGCCAGCAACACGCGAGCGATGGCCAGCCGCTGCTGTTCTCCTAGCGAAAGCACTTTGCCCCAATCCGCCGAAACATCCAGTCCGCCGCAGTTCTCGACCACGTGCGGCAGGTTGACGAACTCCAAGGCCTTCATCAATTCGTCGTCGGAAACGCCATCGCGATACGTGGGGTAAAGCAGCTGATCCCGCAAGCTGCCGATGACCAGGTAGGGCCGCTGCGGCAGGAACAACATTTCCGATAACGGCGGGCGGTGGATGGTCCCACTCCCCGCATTCCAAAGTCCGGCGATGGCTCGCAAAAGGGAACTCTTGCCGCAACCACTCGAACCAACGATCAACAGTCCCTTGCCCGATTCGACGGCCAACGTCAATCCCTTGATCAGCGTCCGATTTCCATCAGGCGTTTGCAGTTCCACATCGTCGAGTTCGATCTCGCCCCCCTCGACCGTTTCGATCGCATTGTCGAGGTGCTTGTCTTCCTCGGCTTGCCCCGCGTTTTCGATCGCTTTCGAGAAGCGGTCGAGCCGGCCCACGCCCGCGGCGAAGTTGCTCAAAATGTCAAACTTGTTGACGACTACCGACAGCGCCGTAAACACCGCGGTGAAGGCTCCGGTCGCTTCGGTAACGGCTCCAGGTTCCAACTCACCGCTCAACACGCGCGGAGCCAGGACCATGCCCGGGATCACAATCATGGCTGTGGAAAAGGTGTACTGAAAAACGTTGAGGAAGAACTGCCAGTTGATCAGTCGGTTGTACGTCGTCTGCACTTCTTTGAATTGCCCATCCAGGTACACCGTCTCTTGCTCTTCACCGCCGTAGAAGGCGATCGACTCGGCGTTTTCGCGAATTCGCATCAGGCCATATCGAAAGTCCCCTTCACGCCGCAGCAGGAAAAAGTTCAAGCCGACCAGCGGCCGGCCGAACACCAGCCAAGTGACGAGCGTTCCGACGACGGCATAGAAAATCAACACCACCACCAGGCTCTTCGAGATGAACCACAGCACCCCGCAAAAGGCGATCATCTGAAGCGCCATCTCGATAAAGATCAGCAGAAAATAGAGCGACTTGGTCGTGAACGAATTGATGTCTTCGCTGATCCGCTGGTCGGGGTTATCGATCGACGCCGAATAAAGCAGCTTGTAGTAAGCGCGATTCGTAAAGTACGTCCGCAGGTAAGCCTTGGTCATCCAAGTCCGCCAGTGAATCGCCAGGCGGTCGCGCACGTAGTAGTAAAGCCCGTAAATCGGCACGGCGATGCCAATCAGAATACCCGTGTAGTAGATCGCCTTCCAAAAACGGTCGGCGTCTTTCGCGGCGAGAGCGGACGTCATCTCGCCTCCCTCTTGCACGAAAAACACATTGGCTGCCGTGTTCGCCAGCAAGAGGACCACCAGCGAACCCAACAAGAACCAAGCCCTGCCCCGCTGATCCGAGTTGAAATAGGGAGTCGACAAACTGACGTAGCGCGGGATCAGACGACTTTTAAGACGCGACATGGGTGAGCCTCCGCTTCGTGCGGAAACAATGATAAATGACAGGAGGGGGGAGATCGAGAAAAGTGATAGAGCAACATTTATGCCAGCTGATGGATGCGCGATGATGCGCCATCCCAGCGCGAGCCATGCCACAAGGCCAACGATCATCGCTACAAAAGAAAAACGAGTGCCCCTTGCAGGACACTCGTCGTGAAACCGCATAGGCGCTGAGACGCGCTATACGATGCGGACTATTTCACTTCGCGCTACCGAGGCTTCTTGTTGAAGCGATCGTGCACGCGATCGTAGGCGTCCTGCGCGGCGACGCGGGCACGTTTCCAATCGAGTGCCGTCTCCTCGGATTGGTTGTAATCGCGATTCCAACGTGCCTCGAGTTCCGCTTCGCGGTCCTCGAAAGTTTGGTTGGCGTCGACTCCCTCCCAGCCCAAGCGGTACGCCGGCTCGTAGTCTTCGTAGTCGTACTGCGGATCGTAGTAGGGACGTGAAGCAAAGTTCTCGCGCCAGTAATTGGTCTCGACGGTCGGATCGATATTCTCGGCAACGGCTTTCCCGGCATAGGCACCAGCCACACCTCCAACCACAGCACCAGCAACAGTGCCGATCGGGCCAGCCGCCATTCCCGCGGCAGCACCAGCGGCCGCTCCGCCGAGCGCTGCGCCGACACCGGTTCCCACCGGATGTGCGCCCGGTTCCTTGGTGATGGGGTCTTCGTTGCGAGCTTGTTCGATCGTTTCGTTTGCTTTCTTTTGCGGCTTCTTAGCCATGACCGATCTCCTTGCCATGATGCGATTAACGTCTTAGCAGGCGCGCAAAACTCTCGCACCCTGCAGTTCCATTCGTCAAGGAAAGAATGCACGTGCCGTGCCGATGGCACCGATTCGCCGGTTGCGGGGTATTGGCGGGCGTGCAAAGCGGCCTAGCGAGCGAGAACGACTCGTTCTCCACCCCCAGCCAGCGTCAGATGCTGGCTACTTACAATGCCGACCGCTCGATTTGCGACCAAATGATTGAGAGAGAGCCGACAGAATCAACTCGGCAGATCGACGTTGTGATAGACCTCCTGCACATCGTCGCAGTCGTTCAGCATGTTGAGGAACTTCTGGAACGTCGTCAGGTCGTCTCCCTCCAGCGTCTTATTCGATTGGGGGAGAAACGTGATTTCCTGAACTTCCAATTCCGTCTTGGGAAACGCCGCCAGCAGCGCGGTCTTGGCTTTATAGAACTCGCCCGGCGGCACGAAGACCGTCAGATGGCCGTTCTTGTTCTCGATCTCGTCGACATTCACATCGGCGCCTAACAGCGCTTCCAGCACCGGCTCTTCGTTATCCCCCTTGAACGACAGCACGGCCATGTGGTCGAAGAACATGGCGACCGAACCGTTCGCGCCTAGCTTCGATCCCGTCTTGGTGAAGAAACTCTTGATTTCGGAAACGGTCCGTTGATTGTTGTCCGTCAGGCAATCGACAATCACGAGCGACCCGCCCGGGCCAAACCCTTCGTATCGGGCCGACGTAAAATTCTCGCCGCCGCCCCCCTTGGCCTTCTCAATCGCCTTATCAATGACGTGCGCCGGCACCTGATCCTTCTTGGCCTTGTCGATCAAGTTCTTCAAAATCGGATTGGCATCCGGGTCAGGCACGCCGTTCTTGGCCGCAACGTACAACTGCGTTCCGTACTTCGAGTACAGCTTCGACTTCTGCGCCGCCGTCTTGAAGATCGCATTTTTCCGGTTTTCGAAGCTTCTTCCCATAACCTGTCTCTTGTTCGTCTAAGGCCGAGCGCGCAACCTCTGCACGGTATCAGGTCCCAGAAGGCATTTCCAGGGCGTGACGGTATGGAGAATTCACGGCGAAGACGCGAAGAAAAGTAGCACGGACTTTCCAGTCCGTGCAAAGTGCGGCAACCAACCCGGAGTACGAGGCCTCCCAAGAAAAGGAGGCCGTCCACGTTCGTAGCCGCGTTCGCCAGAACGCGGTTGGCGCAAGATTGTGATCTGTCGTGGCACTTGCGGAGCAACTGCACTCTTGGCGAGTGCAGCTACCGGGACGACAGACGCCCTACAACAACTCGCTCGCCAAATCCGCCAGCGCTGAGCGTTCACCCTTCTCCAGCGTGATGTGGGCGTAGATCGGTTGCCCTTTCATCCGGTTGATCAGGTACGAGAGGCCGTTGCTCGAGGCGTCGAGGTACGGCTGGTCGATCTGGTGGATGTCGCCGGTAAAGACAATCTTGGTCCCTTCGCCTGCGCGGGTGATGATCGTTTTCACTTCGTGCGGTGTCAGGTTTTGCGCCTCGTCGACGATGAAGAAGACTCGCTGCAAGCTTCGCCCGCGGATGTAGGCCAGCGGCGTGATCATCAGCTTTTCGGTCTCGCGCATCTCTTGAATCCGCTGCGCGGCCGGGTCGTTCTCGTTGAACTGGTGCCGGATCACCGTCAGGTTGTCGTACAACGGCTGCATGTAGGGATCGAGCTTTTCCCCCACGTCGCCTGGCAGGTAGCCGATATCGCGGTTGCTTAATGGCACCACCGGGCGAGCCAGCAAGATCTGCCGGTAACGGCTGCGGCATTCCAGCGCGGCGGCGAGAGCGAGGATCGTTTTGCCGGTGCCGGCTTTGCCTGCCATGGTGACGAGCTTGATGTCGTCGTTCATCAGGGCCTTGAGCGCAAATGACTGTTCGCTGTTCCGCGGCATGATGCCGTAGGCGCTGTGCTTTTCGACGCGGTGGAGCGTCTTGTCGTTGGCGCGATAGGTCGCCATCGCCGACTTCGAGCCGTTCCGCAGCACAAAGTTTTCGTTGGCAATCGGCGCTTGCACTTCGGGAATGCGATCGAGCGGCACCACGCCGCCATGCTCGAACAGGAGCGAGATGTGCTCGCTCTCGCACCCTTCGACCAGCCGCCGGCCCGAGTACAGCTTGTCGAGCGCCGTCACTTTGTCGGTGGTGTAATCTTCCGCCCGCATCCCCATCGCCTTGGCTTTCAGGCGAAGGTTGCTGTCCTTGGTCACCAGCACGACCATCCGGTCGGGCTCGCGCGCTTGCAATTGAAGAGCCGTGTTCAAAATGCGGTGGTCGGGACAGTCGGGCATGCAGAACGAGCTGAACCGCTCATCTAGATCTTGCGTGATCTCCACGCGAATATGTCCCCGGTTTTCGCCCAGCGAAGCCCCTTCGGGCGAAAGGATTTCGCCGGTGTACTCGTCGAGTCTGCGAAGAAACTCGCGGGCGTGAAAGTTGATGTCTTCGCCGCCGCGCTTGAAGCGATCGAGTTCCTCGAGAACCGTGATCGGGATGGCGACGTCGTGTTCTTCAAAGTTAAGGATGCAGGTCGAATCGTGAAGGATGACGTTGGTATCAAGGACGAATAGCTTGGTGTCTTTAGTCACTTGTTGTTCCGGCGAGAGACGAGCAAGGAAAATCGGGCCAGGTTGATTCGCGCCGATCCGTTGGTTCTGAAACGAGCTTTCAGCAAGCCCGCCGCCAGTTTCCAGGAATTCAGCAGCCCCCAGAGAGGAGCTGCTTTCGAAGCGCGATTCCGCCTGCGTGTCCGATTGAGAAGACCCAGGCGGATGGCTCCGACCTGAATCTCCTCTTTTGACTTGGTGCTCGACCCGCTGAGCTTGCTGGCTGTTGGGCCGGGGCAACTCAGTGGGGAGCGTTTGACTTGTTTCAACCCGTTGCGACGTCGACTCAGGTGAGGCTGAATGCTTCGACCGTGAGGCGTCGAACCTGCCACCGCCATCCTCAAAAGTCATGTGCGACTCCGAGTAGGGGCGTTCCGTCACCGTCTTCCCTAACAGTCGGCGAATACGACCCAGGTTGACGTGAAACTATGGAGAAACGCCTCTCTTTCGTCAAGCGATGCTTTTAGCGTATTCAGGATGAAATCGCCATGAAGCGACTTGATCATGTGCTTGACTCAGGGCCAGCGCCTCTGTTCACACTGCTGTCCTATTGTACGTCGATGTTGGTGGAGAGGATTCCGAAAGCCGTTGGCAAGCGGACAATGATCAAAAGTGTTGGAAAAATACGAGTTGGTCCGTCTGTAGGGCCATCATCCAACCCCACAGACACTTGGGGGGGGAAGTCGTAAACAGGTTGTGAGGAGTTGGTGCGAATTGCGGCTAAAGGCAGTCATCGCGCCTTTGCAATTTGCTTGCGGTGGACTGTCCTTTCTTCCACTGGCACGCCACACCGTGCCAGCAGTCGATTACCATACGACTTTTCACCCCGCCGCCCGCTCGAAATCCCTGCCATGAAAATCGCCCGCGTCGTTTGCCAGATTCTCCGCGCTCAGTCGGTCACGGCCAAAACAGCCAGTTGCCAGGATGCCGTGCTGGTGCGCATTCAAACCGACGATGGGCTCGAAGGAATCGGCGAAGCCGATAGCTCGCCCGAGGTCGTCCACGCGATTGTCGACGCTCCCTTCAGCCACAACATCGCCTGCGGTTTGCGGGAATTGCTGGTCGGCGAGAACCCCCTCGAACATGAGCGGCTTTGGCACAAAATGCTCCGCGGCACCATGTACTTCGGCCGCACTTCGGTCACCATCTCGGCCATGGCTGCCATCGACATGGCTCTCTGGGACCTGAAAGGAAAAGCCTTCGGCCAACCGATCCACCGATTGCTCGGCGGCAAACGCTTCGACAAATTCCGCGCGTACGCGTCGATCCTGTTCGGCCGCGACGGCAGCGCCACCGCCGACATCGGCCGCAAGTGGCGGGCAGCCGGCTACACCGCCGTCAAATTCGGTTGGGAACCGATGGGGCAAAACGAAACGCTCGACAAAGAACTGGTCCGCGGCGCGCGAGCGGGCATCGGCGATGACGCCATGCTCCTGATCGACGCTGGCTGCGTGTGGGACGCGCGAACTGCTCTCCGCCGCGCGCACGCCTTCGCCGAACAACGGATCGAGTGGCTCGAAGAGCCGCTCCGCCAGGACGATGTCGAAGGCTACCGCTGGCTGCGCGATCGTTCGCCAGTTCCGATCGCGGCCGGGGAAGGGGAGTGCGGGCGGGAAGCATTCCGCCCTCTGATCGATCGCCGCGCGCTCGACGTCTACCAGGTCGACCTCAGCCGCTGCGGCTTTACCGATTCGTTCTACATCAAGCAGCGCGTCGAAGAGATTGGCGCCCGCCTGTGTAACCACTGCTACACCAGTCCCCTCACCGTGGCAGCAAGCCTCCACTGGCTCAGCACCTGCCGCGACGCCTTTGTCTTCGAAGATTGTGTCGAAGACCTGCCGCTACGAAACGAACTGACGCACGAACGAATGCAAGCCACCAACGGCTACATCACCGTCCCCGACGGCCCCGGCCTGGGCGTCACACTCAACGAAGATTTCGTCAAGCGCAGCCTTGTGGCCGAAACGGGCTAAGCGTTGGACGCCCGCCCAAAACTGTTCGCTCTCTTTGGGGTCGAAGACCCGACAGATCTTAGCCGGGGTCGTCAGACCCCGGTTGCGGTTAAAAAGCCATCCAAGGCCCGAAGGTGCCGACAGAAAAATTCGAAGGCGGGGCCAGCCATTCAGAGTTGCTCCTACCGACGCGGCCCATTGATCGCAGCGATCAACACCAAAATCGAAATCGCCCCATATAGCAACGTCGCTCCGCCGCCCAGCACAATCCCGATCCACGCGTGCACAACTCCCTTGATGCTTGGATCGCGGTTGTAATTGCGCAGCCCAATGATCCCGAAGATCATCGCCGCAATTCCCAGCACCGGGACGCACGGAAACATCCCGAAGATCCCGGTGTAATAGGCGAGCAGCGCGAAGGCGTTTTTGTACGGGATCAGCCCGTGATAGTTCGGGTCCTGACCTTGCGGGTAAGCCGGATAAGGACCAGTGGCCGGATATTGACCAGGTGCATAAGGCCCCGCACTCGATTGAGCGTACGGATTCACCATCGTCCCACAGTTGGGACATGGCCCAATCTGATCGGGGACCTGCGCATTACATCGACTACAAACAGCCATTGTCGACCCCCTCGTTTCTTCCTCGCTGCTGTCACCGCAGGGGTCACGATACCTTGGCACCTACGTCGATTCCAGCAGCAAAGAAGGGGGAAGGGGAGTCGAAGGAGCGGGGGGAGGGTAAAATCACTCCCCATCTCCCACTCACCCCTCCTCCCCATCGCGCCTTCGATTGACGGCCAGTGCCACGCATAATAGGCTGTGAATGCTCGGCGATTGGAGATCCCACCTATGAACGCCCCCCTGCGCGCAACTCTTGCGCCGCTCAAGTTTGTTGCCACGTTCGCTTTGGCGCTTTGTCCCGCGTTTGCCCGAGGCGACGCGGCGAAACCCCTGTTTGAAGAAGACGTCGTCCCCATCCTCGAAACCCGCTGTTTCAAGTGCCACGGCGCCGAGAAACAGGAAGGGGGCCTCGACCTCCGGCGGAAATTCAAAATCGCCCAAGGCGGCGACGGCGGCGCGGCTCTCGTGCCAGGCAAGCCCGACGAAAGCCTGCTGATCGAGAAAGTCGTCAGCAAGGAAATGCCTCCCAAAGGGGACGATCCCCTCGACGAAAAGCAAATCGAAGTCCTCCGCCGCTGGATCGCCACAGGTGCCGCCACCAAAGTCGATCCCGAACCGCCACTAGAAGCGACTGAGTCCGAATCGACCCTCTCCGAAGCCGACCGCAACTGGTGGTCGTTTCAACCTCCTCGCCGCGTCGATCCTCCAGCCGTCCGCGACGCCAGCCGCGTCCGCACTTCGATCGATGCCTTTCTATTGGCAAAGCTGGAAGAAAAGAACATCAGCTTCAACCCCGATGCTCCCAAACAAGTCGTCCTGCGGCGACTGGCCTTCGACCTGACGGGCTTGCCTCCCACGCCGGAAATCCAGGCCGAGTTTGAAGCCGACACCACCGATGGCGCCTACGAGCGCATCGTGGACAAGCTCCTCAACTCCGAACGCTTCGGCGAACACTGGGCCCGCCATTGGCTCGACGTGGCAGGCTACGCCGACAGTGACGGCTACCTCGACGCCGACCGGGAACGCCCCGAGGCGTGGCGCTACCGCGATTACGTAATTCGCGCCTTCAACACCGACAAGCCGTACGATCGCTTTACACTCGAGCAAGTTGCCGGCGACGAACTCTCCGACTGGCGCCGCGCAGACGAGCTTTCCCCCGCGATGGTCGACGAACTCACGGCCACCGGGTTCCTCCGAACTGCGGTCGATCCAACTTACGGCGGCTGGAAAGAAAAAGTCGAGATCAACAAAGTCATCGCCGACACCATTCAAATCGTCGGCAGCACCTACTTCGGCCTGACCATCCAATGTGCCCGCTGCCACCAGCACAAGCACGACCCGCTGTCGCAGCGAGACTACTACTCCCTCGCCGCCGTCCTGGGTGCTGCGTACGACCCCGAACCCGCCCGCTGGCTTGTCTCGCTCGATCGGGCCATTCCTCTGGCGACCGAAACGCAGCAAGCCAAAATCAACGAGTGGAACGCCGGCGTCGACCAACGCATCGCCAAACTCAACGCCGAGATCATGGAGATCAGCATCGCGCGTCGCGTAAAAATGATTGCCGAAAAGCTCGAGGCGGCCGGCCTCCTCGCGAGTCTTTCGAAAGAAGACCGCGAGGCCCTCGTCGCCGCAGCGGCGACACCCGACAAGCAACGTAACGACGACCAAAAACGCCGCGTGAACGAAGCGAAGCTCGAAGAGAAAGGCCTGGCGCCGATCACGATTTCTGATGACGAGGTGAATGCCCGTTGGCCCGATACGCCTAAGGAAGTGGAACGAATTAAGGCCGCCGTCGCCGCCGAAACCGCGCTAAAGAAACCACTCGTGATGCTGCGAGGAATCCAAGACCTCGCCGAAACCGCCCACCCTACCCACGTCCTGCGGCGCGGCGATTTCAACACCCCCGGGCGAGTCGTCGAACCCAACATCCCCGTCGTCCTGTCGACCGGCATTAGTCCCTACGCTCCCCAGCCGGGCTATAAGACCACTGGCCGTCGAACCGCGTTCGCGAAGTGGCTCGTCGATCCGCGTCACCCCACGACTGCCCGCGTCCACGTGAATCGCCTGTGGGGGATCCTCTTCGGCCGTGGTCTCGTCGAAACTGTCGACGACTTCGGAAAGCTTGGTGCGCAACCAACGCATCCCGAATTGCTCGACTGGCTGGCCATCGAGTTCATCAACCAAGGTTGGAGCCAAAAGAAGCTCCTCAAGCTGATGGTCACGTCGACCGCCTACCGGCAATCGTCAACGCTTGACCCGGCCAAAACCGCCGTCGACGAGCCCAACATGCTGCTGGGCGTCTATCGCCCGAAACGATTGACGGGCGAACAGCTTCGCGATGGTTTGCTGTTCGCCTCGGGCAAGCTCAACGCAACGATGTACGGCCCGCCGACCAAAGTTCACCAGCAAGGAGACGGCTCCGTCATCACCACCGACGATGCCGCCGGCAACCGCCGCAGCATCTACCTGCAAGTCCGCCGCAGCGAACCCGTCACCATCATGGACACCTTCGATACGCCGCGGATGGAGATCAACTGCACGCGACGAACCGAAGCCACCGTGCCGACGCAGGCCCTCACGATGCTCAACAGCCCGTTCATGCAGATGGCCTCGCAAGCCTTCAGCCAGCGAATCCTGGCCCAACCAACCCGCGCTGAACGCATCGAGCAGGCCGTCCGCGTCGCCTTCGGCCGCCAAGCGACTGATGCCGACCGCGCCGCGCTGAACACATTCCTCGACGACTACGCCAAGAACGAACTCGGCGAGCGGTTCGCCACCGCCGACAGCGCCACGCTTGCAACCATGGAAACAGAGGCCTGGCCCCACGCAGCCGTCGCCTTGCTAAACGCCAACGAATTTTTGTACGTGGAATAAATCATGCGATGTTCCGCCACCACCGCCACGACTTTGCCCCAACTCCTCGCACGCCGCGACTGGATGTCCCGCATGGGCGGCGGCCTCGCGGGGATCGCGTTGGCCTCGCTCTTGGCCGAAGATGCCGCGCGCGCGAATCCAATTGAAGACTTCCGCAACATCCCCGGGCCGCACTTCGCCCCCAAGGCGAAAGCAGTGATCCAACTCTTCCAGCATGGCGGTCCCAGCCACATGGATTTGTTCGATCCCAAGCCCGAGCTGAACCAGCGCGACGGCCAACCCATGCCCAGCTGGTTCACCGACCTGGTCGCGATCTCCGCCCACGGCAACCTGATGGGCGTGCCGTTCAAGTTTGCCAAACACGGCGATTGCGGCGTGGAGTACTCCGAAATCATCCCGCACGTGGCCTCGTGCGCCGACGATATCGCACTGATCCGCTCGATGTACACCGAGCACAACAACCACGAGCAGGCCCTCTGGATGATCCACGGCGGCACGATCACCACCGGGCGGCCGACCATCGGTTGTTGGGTCAATTACGCCCTCGGCTCAGCAAACAAGGATTTGCCTTCCTACGTCGTACTACGTAACGACAATTCCTACCCCGTCGACCGCGCGCGAAACTGGTCCTCCGGCTGGCTTCCTCCCAAGTACCAAGGGGTCCACCTGCGAAACGAAGGGACGCCCGTCCTCTATTTGCAGCCGTCGCAGCAAATCACGCCCAAGGTCGATGGCCTGCGCCGCGAGCTCTTGTCCAAACTCAACAACGAACACCGCGCCAGCCACGCGGCCATCGATGGCGCCCTGGAAGCTCGCATCGCCAGTTACGAGATGGCCGCGCGGATGCAACTCACGGCCGCCGACGCCCTCGACATCAACCAAGAGACGGCCGAGACCCACAAGCTGTACGGCCTCGACAACCCCGTCACGGCCCCTTACGCCCGGCGCTGCCTGATGGCCCGTCGCTTGATCGAACGGGGCGTCCGCTACGTGCAGGTTTTCATCGAAGGCCAGCGCTGGGACACCCACGGTGATAACGCCAACGCCACTAAGAAAATCTGCGATGAGACCGATCAACCATCGGCAGCACTGCTGAAGGACCTCAAACGCCGCGGCATGCTCAACGACACGCTGCTGATCTGGGGCGGCGAGTTCGGCCGCACGCCTGTCAGCCAAGGGGGCAACGGCCGCGACCACCACAAGCAAGGCTTCTCTATGTGGATGGCCGGCGGCGGCATCAAAGGAGGCCAGTCCTACGGCGCCACCGATTCGCTCGGCTATAACGCCGTGGAAAACCGAACCAAAGTCGCCGACTTCCACGCCACCGTCTTCCACCTGCTCGGCCTCGACCACAACCACGTCACCTACCGCATGCGTGGCCGCGACGAGAAGTTGACCGACGTGCATCACGATGCGAAAGTGCTGAATGCGCTGATCGCCTGATCTGCTTTCTGAGTTTGGGTGGCACTGGCGTCCCAAAGACGCCAGTGTGAGTAAGGATCGCCTCTTAGCCGTAGCCGCTGTAACAAGAAGACCAGGGCCGATAGGCCCGACAGATCTCAGCCGGCTGCGTAAGCTGCCGGTACGAATGCCAGAAGAATCTTGAAGGCCCGAAGGTGCCGACAGATGAGGTGCGGATCGATTTCTGTCGGCACCTTCGGGCCTCGGAAACTCTTCGCCTACGCAAACCGGGCCCTCACGGACCCGGCTAAGATCTGTCGGCCCTTCGGGCCTTTTGCACACGCGTCTCCTCGCGTCGGTGTACACTAATCCTCGCCTCGCTCCCCGCCTCCCATTCCCCCCCTCACCCCTTCCTGACTTCCCCCATGCGCCTCGCAACAGTCCTGACACCCGTCAGCGACGAAAACCTCCAACTCGCCGCCCAATGCGGCGTGACCGATCTCGTCTACCGCTACTACGGCCCCGATGTCGCCGCACTGCACGCCATGCAACGCCGGGCGGAATCGTTCGGCCTGACCATCTCCGTCATCGAAGGCTATCTGCCGATCGAGAAACTCAAGCTCGGCATCGACGATGGCACCGAGATGAAGGCCATGCAGACGCTCATCAAACAACTGAGCGACAGCGGCATCAAACTCCTGTGCTACAACTTTATGTCGGGCTCCGACTGGGCCCGCACCAAGGTCGATGCTCCCGAGCGGGGCAGGGCGAAGACCACCGCTTTCGACCTGGCCGAAGTCGAACGGGTGATGAAACTTGGCTACGAGCCACCCGATAAACACGTCGATGAAATCGCCAAAGGCCTCACGCCTGAGAAGCTGTGGGAGAACCTCGCGCGGCTGCTCGATGGTTTGCTTCCCACCGCCGAAGCCTGCGGCGTGACGATGTGCATGCACCCCGACGATCCACCGCTGCCGACGCTGCTCGGCAAGCCGCGGATCATGCACAATGTCGAAGGCTTCGAGCAGCTCGTGAGCATGCGGCCGAGCCCCAGCAACAAGATCTGCTTTTGCCAGGGCTCGTTCGCGTCGATGGGCATCGATGTCCTCGCCGCCATCGAACGTTTGGGATCGCATATCAAGTACGTCCACTTCCGCGACGTGCGGGGTGGTCCTACACGTTTTGCCGAAACCTTCCATGACAACGGCCCCACCGACATGGCGGCCGCGATCAGGGCCTATCGAAAGGTTGGCTACGATGGCCCACTGCGGCCCGACCACGTGCCGCAACTCGTCGGCGAAGACGACGGCGAACCCGGGTACACCATGCTAGGGAGATTGTTCGCGTACGGTTATATCCGTGGCCTTCTGCATGCCACCGAGCCAGTTCATGCGACGGAGCCACAATGAGCAATCCTTACGAGTCACCGAAGTCTATCGAGAGCACCATCGAGGCCGAAGAGCTGAGCGGCTCCTCGAAAGGCCCCTCCGGCAGCGATCACGGCGAGTTGCCCGACTGGGAGACGGGCGACGTTCCCGAACCACTTCCTTTCTCGGTTCCCAACATTTTCAAAACCATCGGTCCCGGTGCCATTCTCTTGGCCGCGTCGATCGGCGGCGGCGAGTGGATCGTCGGCCCCATGACGGCCGTCAAATACGGCACCGGCATCCTGTGGGTCGCTACCGTTGGCATCTTCTTTCAGATGATGTTCAACCTCGAGGCGATTCGCTACACGCTGGCCACCGGCGAGCCCATCATCACCGGCTTTATGCGGCTCAAACCGGGGCCCAAGTTTTGGGGCGGCTTGTTCATCTTGTTGGGCATCTGCCAACTGTCGGTCCCCGCACTCGCTGCTGGATGCGCCAATGTTCTGTTTTCCGCCGCGATGGGACGCGAGCCCACCTCCGACGACGGCCGTGCCATCATGTGGATCACGTTGGCGATGGTAGTCGTCGCCATCATTCTGCTCCTCTCCGGGAAGTCGGTCGAGAAAACACTCGAGCGGCTCTCGTGGGGCATGATCGTTTTCATCATGGTCTTTCTGCTCGTTGCCAATATTTTGTTCGTCCCTCTCGACATTTGGAAGAAAACGGCCATCGGGTTCCTCACTCCGCAAGCGTTGCCGAAAGGCGTCGACATGGTCCTCCTCGGCGTGTTTGCCGCGACGGCCGGCTCCGGTGGACTTGGCAACCTGGCAATCAGTAACTGGAGTCGCGACAAAGGCCTCGCCATGGGCAAGTACGTCGGCGGCATCGCCGGTGCGCTCTCCAGCGAAGAAGCGACACTCGCGCCGGTTGGTTGGACGTTCATCCCTACGGCCGAAAACGTCCGCCGCTGGCGCACCTGGTGGTACTACACGCTCCTCGATCAATCGGTCTTGTGGGCGTGCGGATGCGTGGTCGGGATGTTTCTCAACGTCAATCTCGCGCTGGCGATTGTGCCGGAAGGAACCGTGTTGCCCGACTATTCGGCCGGGGCCTTCCAAGCCAAGCACATGGCCCAGTCGCTGTGGAGCGGCTTTTGGGTGTTGGCGTTGCTCAACGGCTTTTGGATTTTGTTCTCGACACAGCTCGGGAACATGGATTGCCTCGCCCGCATCGTGAGCGACACCTTGTGGTCAGGTTGGCCATCCGTTCAGAAGAAGTGGAAGCCGGCCGTTATGTACGCGACGCTCTTGATTGGCTTCGCGATCTTCGGCAGCATCGCGCTTCTCTCAGGCAAGAGCGCCCTCGACCTGTTCAAGATTCTGGGAATTGTCGCCAACCCGATCCTGGCAATCTCCGCATTCGCCACGCTCGCCGTGAACACCCGCTTTTTGCCAAAAGAAATCCGCCCCTCCTGGTGGCGCTGCGCCGCATTGGTTGCAGCAGGCGTGATCTATACCATCTTCAGTGCGGCATCGTTTCACGCGCTGATCTTTCCGCAAACGAAGTGAGCCACAAAAAGTAGCACAGACAATCCTGTCTGTGCGCAGTGGGCTCGCTTTAGCAAGTCGAGATAGAACGCAGGATCACTCGCTTCGTGATCCCCAATTTACAAGGGACACTCACTTTCCACTATCCTTTCCTCCTCGGTGTCCTCCATGTCTCTGTGTTTTCAATGAACGAAACACAGAGGCACAGAGGACACGGAGCGAAAGCAGATACAGAACAAACGATGCCGACTTCGTAAATCAAAAATCAACAATCATCAATCAATGAATGGGTACTTTAATCCGTCACCTTTTCCTTGCTAAAGGGTGCGCACCGCGCACAGACAAGATTGTCTGTGCCACATTTCTCCTCTGAGCTCTCGGTGCCCTCTGTGGCAAAACCTCCTATTCCAACTCAGGCGGCAGCGCCCCATAGCTCCACACCTTCCGCTGCGGTTCCGGAATCGGCGCCGCGCTCGGTACCTTCCCAGGCGTCAGCGTTCCCGAGAGCTTGATCAGCCCCTTGGCGATCTGGCCGCCGGCTGTTGGTTCCAAGTTGCTATAGCTGGTCAGCCGCGTTTCGTATCCGCCGCCGCGCGGGCCAAGGGCGTCTTCAGTCGGCACGTAGCCGATGCAATCGTTCGCCAGCGAGACGGGGAACGTGAAGGGGAACTTACTGGCAGCCTTGATATCGAGCCCATATTGCACGAAATACTCGGCCGGGCACGACAGGAACACCGCCGGCCCCACTTGGATCGCCTGGAGTTCGACCGGCGCGACCGGCTCGCGCTTCACTCGCTCGGCCAAAACAACAATTTCCTTGGCGAACGTCCACTCCGTCGCGTCGACCGTGCTCGGGTCCTTCTTCACGAGTTCGAGCGACTTCGCCACCCGCTCTTTACTCGGCGGGCGGCGCTTGATCTTAAGAATCTCATGCGTCGCCGCGACCGGCGTCAGCGCTCCGGCGTGCTGCTCGATCGCCAGCAGCGCCTTCACGGCTTCCGCGCCCACGCGGCCGCCGACATAGCGCGACGAGATTTCCCCGAACTGCTTGATCTGATACGGGCTGCGATTGTCGACCTGCGTCACGTCGCCCGCCATGCCGGGCGTGAAGACAACTTTCGCCTCGTCGCCGAACGTTCCGCGAATCGTCCGCTCGAGGTAGTAAACGTAGTCAGCCGAAATCCCGCCCGGCCCGGTCGTGCAGTGGCACGCAAAGTTCACCACGCAGCCCAGGAATTGCCCGTTCTTGTCCCAGGCCCCTAGCACGCCCACCTGCGGATCGATCGGCCCAGCCGGCTCGACGATATCAGGATTTCCTTGTCCCGGATGCGTCGCCGAGAGCCCGCTCTTCATCCGAAACCGCCGATTGAACGCGGCAATCTTCTCCTCGCCAAAACCGGCCGCGCACACCGCGGGCACACGCTTGGCATCCGCTTCGCAAATCGCTTCGGTGATCTGTGCTTCTACCTTGGCCAGATACTCCGCCGGAGCCGTCACCGTTTTGCCGTAGACCAGGTCCTTCACTAGCGGATCGGCATCGTCGAACTCGCCCGGCAAATAGAATCCTGTCGGCCCGGCGGAGTGGCTATGCGACGCGGCGATCATGATCGAACCCGGCTCAATGCCGCACTTTGCCTTCACCGCCTCGCGAATCCGCGCGACACTTTGCCGCCGAATCAGCAGCGCATCGATCCCAACAATCGCGACCCGCGAAGTCCCATCGTCAAACACCGCTGCCCGCGCCTTGCAAGCGTCATGAAACTTCTGGTGATAAGCCTTGCCGTATCCGCCCGGAGCCTCCATCCCGATCTCCGGCGAGATATCCCGCTCGGCAAAGCCGGCTTTGAATTCCTCCGCCGACACGGGCGAGCAGACACAAACGACAAGGCACAACAATGCAATCCACGGCAAGCGGCTCATGTGAAGTTCCTACAGGTAGGCATGGAACAGGCAGGACTGTCCATGGTAACTGCTAGATGAGATCGTCCGGTGTAACACCAGGATGGCGAAGTCGAATTTATCGACGCACTTCACAAGTGTCTCAAGTGTTCCTTCACCCAGCCCGAAGAGCCCTTGTGACGAGATGTGGCACTCGCAACTGTGGATCAGATTGGCCTGTATCGCCTCGGCGACGGCCAACCTTCGTTGGATGACCCAATAAAACGTACGGAAGCTTTCCCGCCATGCTTCGTTGCCTTAAAACTTTGCCTCAGGTTCGCTTCTGAGTTCAGCGGCACGGGGGCGATTTCCTGGTAGTAGATGGATTCAATCTTCCATCTCCCTCCCATCGGGGCATTTTCTCGCAGAAATCACCCCTTTTCTTCACGTTTAATTGTCGTTCAAACGATAATTGTCTGGACAAGTGTTGTGCCGACCCCTAAATTGTCGGGTAGGGGTAGCATAGAAGGGGTGGATCGCGCCCAACAGCGCGCGAAACGACTCGGCGAGAACGTATCGAGGAAGATGACCAATGATTCAACGTGGCACGAACAACGACGCGACCGACTACGACGTCATTGTGATCGGTGGCGGACCGGCTGGTTCGACCGCTTCGACTTTGATCGCGCAGCAAGGGTACAAAGTCGCTCTGTTCGAGCGCGACCACTTCCCGCGGTTCCACATCGGCGAGTCGCTGATCCCGCAGACCTACCACACGCTCAAGCGGCTCAATATGCTCCCCAAGATGAAGGGGAGCCACTTCATCAAGAAGTACAGCGTGCAGTTCGTCACCGAGTACGGCAAGCTCTCCGAGCCGTTCTATTTCGAGGACCATCGCCCGGTGGAGGCCTCGCAAACGTGGCAAGTCCGCCGCAGCGAGTTCGACCACATGATGCTCACCAACGCCAAAGAGCATGGCGTGCAGGTGTTCGAAGGGGCGCGGATGACCCAAGTCGTGTGTGAGGGAACGCGCGTCGTTGGTGTGAAAGTCCAGAAGGAAGGGGAAGCGCAGCCGTCCGAAGTGCGGGCAAAGGTCGTCGTCGACGCCAGCGGCCAGCAATCGATGCTCATGGACCGGCTCGGCCTCCGCGACTGGGACGTGGTCCTTCGCAAGAGTGCGCTGTGGACCTACTGGAAAGGGGCCTACCGCGATCAAGGGAAGGACGAAGGGGCCACCATTGTCTTGCAAACCAAGGAAAAGAAGGGATGGTTCTGGTACATCCCGCTGCACGACGACATCGTCAGCGTTGGCGTCGTTGCCGACCACGACTATTTGTTCAAGGATCGCGGAACGACCGACTTCGAAACGATCTACAATCAGGAAGTCGAACGCTGCGTCGGCGTGCAACCGCGGATCGCTAAGGCGACGCGCTGCGACATCTTCCGCGCCCAAAAGGAATACAGCTACCGCAGCCGCCAGGCCGCCGGCGACGGCTGGTGCCTCATCGGCGACGCCTTCGGCTTCCTCGACCCGCTCTACAGTTCGGGCGTGCTGCTCGCTCTCACCAGCGGCAACATGGCGGCCGACGCGATTTGCACCGCGCTTGCTAAGGGAGACACCAGCGAGCAGCAACTGCGCACCTGGGAAAAAGGCTTCGTCGACGGGATGGAGCGAATGCGAAAGCTGGTGTGCGTCTTTTACGACGGCTTCAGCTTCGGGCGATTCGTCCGCCGCCATCCGCATTTGAAAGACCTGGTCACCGACGTCCTGATCGGCGATTTGTTCAAGGACGATATCGACCAGCTTTGGCCCCTCATCGACGAAATGCAGGCCGAGAAAAAGGCCATGGAAGCCGCTAACAGCGAGAAGTAACAACCACTACGAGCGGATCGATCGTTTCAGACGCTCGCGGCGACAAAGTGCAGTCGCCGCCTAGCCGTCGCGTTTTGTCATGGACGTGCGCCTACGCGCACTACCCTTTAGCGCCCTGTTTTTCAGAGCTGTTTTTGGCAGTCCGGCGATAGAGCACCCAAGCCCATGGCTCAGCAAGGTAGTACGATCCGTTTTGCCTTGATCTACATCGCGTTTATCGCGGTGGCGCTTGTTACGTTCGGCGTCATCCGCCACTTCGGCGAACAGCTCACGCATCCCCACGCCACCGCCGATTCACCAACTGGCGTGGTGAAGCCCGCCGACGGCTCGCCCGGCGCAAAGCCAGCGGCCACTCCCAAGAGCCAACTCGAAATCACGCGCGTCATGATCCACGTCCTGGCGACGCTGGCCGTCGTGATTCTCTTAGGCAACGTTTTCGGCTGGCTGTTAGCCAGGATCGGACAACCGCCCGTGATCGGCGAAGTGCTAGCCGGGATCGCCTTGGGGCCTTCGCTCCTGGGAGCGATCTCGCCCGACGCCATGCACATGCTGATCCCCGAAAAAGTCGAGGACCCCAATAAGCTCGTTATCACCACGCTGCAAGTGATCTCGCAACTGGGAATCATCCTTTACATGTTCCTGGTGGGTGTCGAGCTGAATCTCTCGTCGCTCGGCAAGCAAATGCACGCGGCATTGGCGGTCAGCCATGCCAGCATCACGGTGCCGTTCATCGGCGGCGCGCTCCTCGCGCTATGGCTGTTCCCCAATCACGTCCCCAAGGGCATCCCCTTTACCAGCTTCGCTTTGTTTTTAGGCGCGGCGATGGCGATCACCGCCTTCCCCGTGCTCGCGCGGATTCTCACCGACCGCGGCCTCAGTCGAACCGAGCTTGGCGTCATCGCACTCGCTTGTGCCGCAACCGACGACGTCACCGCGTGGTGCCTGCTCGCCCTGGTGGTAGGTGTCGCCAACGCCGAAGTCGGCAAGGCCATCACCATCACCTGGCAGTCGCTGGCCTACCTGGCCATCATTGGAATCGTGCTCAAGCCAGTCATGGAACGCTTCACGAAATGGGCCGACCGCCGCGCAGGCAACCTCGAAATCATGGCCGGTGTCCTGGCCCTGATGCTGATGTCGGCCCTCTGCACCGAGGCCATCGGCATTCACGCCGTTTTCGGCGCCTTCGTTTTCGGCGTGATCATTCCGCACGACAGCAAGCTTGCCGCCGGCCTGCACGACCGTTTCGAAATGCTCACCAAGGTGCTGCTGTTGCCCGCCTTCTTCGCTCTCACGGGCATGAACACGCGGCTCCAGCTCATCTCCGATTGGCAATCGTGGGCGACGTGCGGCGTCGTGATCGTCGTCGCGACCGCCGGCAAATATCTCGGCTCCTACATCGCCGCCCGAGCGAACGGCATCGATAACCAGACTGCCCACCAACTCGGCGTCTTGATGAACACCCGCGGCCTGATGGAACTGATCATCCTGAACATCGGCCTGCAACTCGGCGTGATCGAGCCCGCCCTCTTCGCCATGATGCTGATCATGGCTCTGGTAACCACCTTCATGACAGGGCCACTGATCCCGGCGCCGCAGAAGTTACGCCAGGCGTCGGTGCCGCGCGATACTGTTGCAGCCTAGACCTTTGCCGCGTCATCAGCATTCGCGGGCAAATCGCAGCTGGTCATTTTCACTCCGGCGACTGCAATAGCGGGATCGCCCAAACCGGCGGTTTGTAGTCGGAGGGATCGATCGATGGCATCAGCGTAAACCGTGCCTGGTGCCGCTGGGCAAATTCGTCGCTGATGGGCCCGGTGGCGTAGAGTCTCACGAGCTCCGGATTTTCGAGGACCGATTCCAGTTCCGCTTCATCCGCCGCTCGCTTGCTCAAATACAAAATCTTGAGATGGGGCCAGTCCACGGCTGCGGCGAAGACCCGCGGTGAGACCTCGGTCCCCTCCAGATACAACTCCTCCAAACGCTCGTTACGCAGCGCCCCGATCCCTCGCTCGCTCACCGGGTTGTAAGACAGCGCCAGTTTCGACAGGTCGCAACGGCCCAAGAAATCGCACGCCACATCGGTAATGCGGGTTTGCGACAAGTAGAGATTTTTGAGCTTGGGCAGCTTTGCCAACAAAGCGACTCCCGAATCATCGATCTTCGAACCCCTGGCCGACAATTCAACCAGCGCCGGAAAACGACCGGTGCCGTCGAACGCCGTCCCTGTTACCTCGCTGTGTCCAATGTCGAGTTTCGAAAGCTTCGGCAACTCGCCCAGGACGGCAAGGTGCTCGTCTTCGAGTTCGCTTTGCGAGAGATCCAACCGCTCGATCGAGCGGCAGTCGCGGAGCGCTTCGCAAATCTCCAACGTGAAGTTGAGCCGAATCAGTTCCACCTGGCGGAGCGTCGGATGTCGCCGAAGCAGGTCGGCCAGTCCCTTGCTCGCGAGATGGCGGGCGCCGTCGAGGTGAAGCTCTTCCAATCGTGGGAACTGTTCCCAAGCGGCCACCGACTCGTCCACGAGCGGCCCATCGACCCGCAGAGATCGGAGCTGTTGTAAGTGGCGAATCACCCCCAATTCGCCGCTCGACCGATCGCCGATGCAGATTTCGAGCGACATAAGCTGCCTGCAAGCCCCGATCAACTCCAGATCGCCTGTCTGCAGCGCGCGTCCTCGGAGGCTCAAGGCCTTCAGCCGTCTTCGGCAAGCAAAAGGGTGCAGCGCAGCGGGTTTATCCTCGTAGGGGAGCGACAGCTCCAGCCTTTCCAGGTCCGGCAACTCGCCAATCATTTTGAGCGTGCCAGGCTTCACCCAAGGCGTATTCGGGCTCTCGATCCACACGACATTGTGCCAAAAGTCGACGTCTTGCCACAAACCCCGCCAGCCAAGATAGCGCGGTTGCGACCGTGTCTCTTCATTGTCGTACCCGACCGCAAATCCGTCGGAAAGAAGCAGCGACACAATCTCCCGCTGCCGATTCGCCCGCAGAATCTGCCGCGTCACCATCCCGATCCCCGCACCCAACACGATCGTGAGGATCACAAACGTCCGCAAACCAAATTGCAACCGCCGCCGACTTCGCGTAGCGCGAGTCGGCGATTGACTATCGACTGTGAGATGAAAAGGTTCGTCGCTTGTCACAGGTCCTGTCGCTCATTCCCCGCATTCTCACATTGCGGAACGCAACTCTACTCAGTCCATTCCTTAGTCCATCCCCGCGCGAATCTCTTGCTATACCGCAATTGAAACTCAGGGCTGAACTCGCCATGGGCGTACAGCTTTTTCAGCAGCGGAATCTGCAGCACCCGCTCCAAATCGTCTTCGCTGTTCGTGGGTTTTCCTAAGATCAATAGCTCCAAGCTAGGCCATTGCGAGGCCGACGCGAAGGCCCGGGCGGTGACGCTCGTCTCATACAGATTCAATTTGGCCAACCGTTCACAGTGAAGCGAGTTGATCCCGCGGTCGGTAATGTTGTCGTTTGCCAGGTTGAGCGTCACCAGGTCGTGGCGACTCAAGTGCTCGCATGCGACGTCGGTGACGTTGGTATGCGACAGATTCAGCGATCTCAACTGCGGAAGCCGCCCCACCAAAAAAGCCCCGTCGTCGCTGATCGGTGTCCCCTCCGCGCTCAACTGCCGCAGGCCGGCGAAACTATCGATTCCGTCGAAAGCCATTCCGTGCACCTGCGTTCTGGAAATGTCCAAACCCGCCAGCAGCCGCAGTCCCCGCAGCCTGGTTAATCCGTCGTCGCCGAGTTGCGCCTCCGGCAGCGACAACTGAGTGAGCGAGCGGCATTGCCCCAAGGCGTCGCAAACTTCCGCCGTGCAGTTCGCTTTGCCGAATTCGACGCGGCGAAGCCCCGGATTCCGCAGAAGCAGCGCGGCCAGCGACTCGCCCGACACTTGCTGTACATCGTCAAGCTGCAACACTTCCAGTCGGGCCAGGTGTTGCCAGGCCGCTACCCCTTCGTCCCTGACGGGGCCGTTGATCCGAAGCGAAGCCAGCTGTTGCAACCGGTCGAGCGCCGCCAACTGCCGGCTCGAATCTTCTTCGACCCGAATCTCCAGCGACGCCAGCGATTGGCACTCGCCAATGTGGGTCAGATCGCCCCGGTGTAGCGGAAAATTGCCGATTCTTAAGAGCCGTAATCGGTTCCGGCAAGCGAGCCGCGGAAAATGGGGAAGCGCGGCCCCATCCTGAAAACCGACCACAAATTCAATCTTCTCCAGATGCGGCAGTTCCGCGATCAGCCTCATCGTCTGCGGCGAATTAGGAACGAAGTAAATGCTCTGAATTTGCGAGACGTTGTGCCAGAAATCCAACTTCTGCCAGAAATTCACGCCATCGTCCGGACGGCTGGGCGCGACCGCTCCGTCGCGCGCCCCATGGTCGTACTGCACGACAAAACCGGCTTCCAGCAGCCGCGTCACAATCTCCCGCTGCCGCTGCGCCAATGCGATCCGCCGCGCCAGGATGCCGACCATCGCTCCCACCAGCAGCGTGATAACGAGCAAGCTCCGCAAGCCAAACTGAAAACGCGAAAGCTTTCGTTTGCCGTGAGAAGGCGGCTGGTTCTCGGCCGGCTTTTTCTCGGTTGGCTCGGGCGAAACGCTGCTGGTCATGGCTGCGATGGGGACTCCGAACTAGCGGGTGCCTTCACCTCTGGCGTGAGGTGGAATCGCCCGCCATGTTGTTGGAGGAACAGGTTACCGACCGGCCCATCGGCGAAGAGCCACCGGAGTGCCGGATTGCCGAGCACTTGCAAGAGTTCCGCTTCGCTATCGGCTCGTTTACCTAGATACAACATCCGCAAACAGGGCCAGCGCGATGACGACGCGAAAGGGATGGGCGAAACATCCGTACCCGTCAAATCCAACCGGTCCAGGCTTTGGCCATTGAGCGAGCTGGCGCCCCTATCCGTGATCTGGTTGTTCGACAGCAGCAAATCGGTAAATTCACGACGGCCCAAATGCTCGCAGCCGACGTCGGTGATGTTGGTGTGCGAGAGGTCCAGCGTGTGGACCATCGCAAGCTTGCTCAAATGGAGTGCGCCCTCGTCGTCGATTTGTGAGCCGCCTGCCGTTGCATAAAGCAACGCGGGAAAACTACCCGTCCCTTTGAATGCCGTGCCCCGAACTTGTGATCCCCGAATGTCGAGGTCACCCAGCTTGGGCAACAGACGAAGTTTGACCAGTCCCTCATCGTCAATTT
The DNA here is from genome assembly GCA_964636985.1 of uncultured Pirellulaceae bacterium. GTDB lineage: Bacteria > Planctomycetota > Planctomycetia > Pirellulales > Pirellulaceae > CAZWSX01. The sequence goes on from CAZWSX010000024.1 coordinate 75,719, forward strand.
TGGACCCCGCGAGCCACAGTTGCCCGAGTTCCTGGCATTCCTTCAACGCCTCGCAAATCTCAACCGTGCAATTGGCGCCCTTGAGATGGACGTGCTGCAGATTCGGATTGCGGCGAATGAGGTCCGCCAACCTGGCAGCCGATACGCGGTCAACCTGGTCGAGATGGAGAAAGGTCAGCTGCGTGATGTGCTGCCAAGAGGCCACAACCTCTTCGGTAAGGGGGCCGCTGATGCGAAGGAAATCTAGTTTCGGCAGGACATCCAGAGCCGCGAGTTCGTCGCAACTAACATCGTCAACGTTGATTTCGAGCATGGCCAGCTCTTGGCATTGCACAATCTTGTCGACGTCGCCTGGCTGGAGGATATGATTTTCGAGTTTCAGATTCCGCAGCTGTTTTCGACTCGCGATCGGGGGAAGAGGAATCGCGTCCGATCCCGGAGCGAACTCGATGTCGATGGTTCGAAGTTCAGGCAACTCGGCGATCATCTCCAGCGTTTCGCGCGAGTGTTGGATCGGACTATCGGTCGTAAGCAGCCAAACACTGCGCCAAAAATCGACTTGCTGCCAGAAGTTGGGCCCATCAGCGAGTGCCGCCGGCGTCGCGGCATCTCTTGACCAGTAGTTCTCGTAATGGACGGTACAACCAGCGCCGATCAGATGGTTCACAACCTCCTGTTGCCGCCGTGTCCGCACCACCAGCTGCGAAACGATGCCTCCCAATGCCCCAAAGAAGAGTACGAGCACCAGCAAACTGCGCAGCCCAAACTGCGGCCGCCAGCCGGATCGCTGGGTGCGAACCGCGGGAGTGACGACGGAGATGCGTATCGGAGGCGAAGTTACCGCTTCTCGCTCGAGCGGAGTTTCTCCCCTTTCGGTTTGCCCCATAACCGCTCCATCAAAGCGAAGGTCTCGGGCTCCGAGGCTTCCAGCTCCTCGGCATTGAACGGATAGAAGTCGTTGCCGCCAAAGTACGCCTCGGTCATCTCGGCGAAGAACTCTTGCGGATTGGTCAGCGCGTAGTGCTTTCGCTTTTCGTCGCCGCGACAAAAGAGAACTTCGTCCCCGCGGCCGGAAGCTTTGTACCGCTCAAAAACTTTGGCCACTTCCGCATTCCCAAAATCCAATTCCTGGTCATGCCGGGCGTGCGCCAACTCGTGCAGCACGGCCAAGGGTTGGTCGCTGACGAATGGCTCCTCCAAGTAATACTTCGCGTTGGGAATGTGCACCCGCCGCGTCAATCGTTCATCGTAGCCGTGTTCTTTCAGCCAGTCGCCCGAGGGGTGGTACTGCGCCTGGAGCAGCGGCTTGTCTCCCCACGGGTGGTCCAGGTCGAGTTGGATCTCGTATTTCTTCAAGATCGCCAAGGCCGGTTCGGGAACGCGCTCGGCCACCATTCCCAAATCCCGCTCCAGCTTGTCGACTGCCACATTCCTTTTCTCACCGTCAGGCAACAACCGGCTATCGACCCAAACCTTCCAACCACGCAGCTCAACCATCTGCTGCCGCAACGGTTCCAACTTGGCTTCGTTCGGTCCACTCGCGAACCCCGATCCCAAAGACAGCGACCCCAAAACAATCGCCAATGCAACACGACAAACAGGCAAGCGGCAGCGGATCATGAAGCAAATTTCTGTATAAGTCTGTAACGACAGTTTCTTTCGTGGCTACGCCATTTACCCTTCGTCTCTCTCCGCGGCCTCCGTGCCTCTGTGTTTCATCTTCCTCACGCATGAACAACGGAAATCGCCAAAGCAGCAGCAAACCAATCGCAAAAAAACTCCAACTTCGTAAATCAAAAATCAACAATCATCAATCAATTAATGAATTTCATCAAAAGCGTCACGACATTGCCAAGACCTTCGCTCCCTCTCCGGTCCCTCCGGGTCTCCGCGGTGAATCCGCATGCCCCTACTTCTTCGACTTCGGCAGCTCGAAATCCAAATCCAGCGACATCCCCGCAGGACTCTTACCAAGAGTCGGACTATCGGCTTGCGAGTCGGGCGTTTCCACGACGGGGATCTCCAAATCCGCTGGACGCTTCAGTCCGCGCGGGTCCAGTTGCTTCGCGGCCGCCATCCACATTTCGGCCAGGTCGATTCGATTCAGTGCGAGCGCCGTTCGCGCCAGTTCGTAACGGGGCGCTGGATCGAGGACCTGGGAGGCCGCAACCTCGTGCAGTTCGGCGAAGCGAAGCCGCAAGTTCCGCAGCCGTTCCCCTTCAGCTCCCGCGGCCTCCGCTTCCTCGGTCTTGCCGAGGCGGCGATAGATTTGCCCGAGCTGGATGTACGCGGCGTGATTCTCTTTGTCGAGGGCGATCAGTTGCTTGGCGACTTCGAGCGCTCGCTCCGGACGCGATTGTGCCTGCAGGATGCGCAACTTGAGATTAAGGGCCTCGATAAACGCGGCGGAGTGCGTCTCCTTGTCGAGCTCTTGGCTCAGGCGGTCAACGATCTCGAGTGCCATTGCGTCTTCCCCTTGCAGCAGTCGCACTTCCGCGAGCGTGAGGACGCGTTCTACGCCGTCTCCCTTGCTGTCCTGGATTTCATCGAGAATTTTTTCCGCTTCATTTGGCTTGGAGAGCTTAACCAAACACGCCGCCAGGCGCGACTTGAGATGGGTCTCGATTTCCGGCGGGGACGATCGCTCAAGAGCCGCGTTGTAGTACTCGACGGCCCGCGTGTAGTCGTCCAGGTCGTATGCTTGTTGCGCCAGCCAGGCATGGGGCGTGTAGTCGTCGGGCGCGAGTTCGGCCCACTTTTCGGCCTCTTCCTGTTCCAGGCCGCGCGCTCCCCAGTCGTTGTAGATCTGCACCAGCATTTGGTGCGGCACCAGGACCTGGTCGTCGATCTTGATTGCCTCGCGAAGCAACTGCACGGCGCCCGCCTGTTCGCCTTCTTTCATCATCATGTTGGCGACTTCGCACATCGCTTCGATTTCGATCGCGCCACCCTCTTCCCGGCAATTTGCCAATTCGGCCAGCGCCTGCTCTCGTTGTCCTTGCGCGGCGAGTGCTTTGCCCGCCAAAAGATGGTAGTACAGCTGGGATTGCGGGTCGTGCATCAACACCGTCATCGCCGTTTGAAATCGCTTCCAGTCCTTCTCCTTCAACGCCGCCCGCGCGTCGACCAGCGCCTTTTCCGGATCAGCTTTGCCGGTGTAGCGGTAGACGTAAAAGGTAGCAAACGAAAGAACCGTCAACAAAAACAGCAGCAGCGGCAACCGCGATCGCCGCTCGGGTAGCTCGCTCGGATCGGCATTCGTCTTGGTGACATCGGATGCGGCGGAATCGTCCGTGCTCTCGTCAGATGCCCTTTCCAGGGGCGTACTTTCGTCAGTCGCGCTGGCGGCGGCTGTAGGATCGGAAGGGGAGGTTTCCATGAAGATGCTCGCTAACAGAAGGGCCGGTCCATAGCTCTCTACGGACGAGCCAGACTATTAGCCTAATCGACAGCCAGATTTCTTGCAGCAGCTCACAATCTGACGCCCCCCAAGCGGCCGAAAACCGCGAAAAACGGTTCCCCATTGGCCAAAAAGAACGTCGCACGGACCTTCTTGTCCGTGCCAGGTTGAGTTGATCAGTCGGCAAACAGCCTAGTGGTCGAGAATGAACTCGTTGCTGTTGAGCAGCGCCCACCAGATATCGCTCAGTGCGGTGGCCTCGGGGGCCAGTTCCTTGGCGTTCGATTGCCGAAGCTGCCGAGCCGCCTCCAGTTCGCGATGATGCGGCCGGCGCGAGAGGGCCGACAGGAACAAGTGCTCCACCTTCTCATCGAACGACATCTTGGCCGCGACCACCGTATCCAGCAAGTTGCCCCCGCTGGGATGCGTCGCTTTTCGCATCAGGTCGCCGTTCATCATCGTCAGGTGCTGCTTCATGGACCCGTTGAACGACGACTCTTCATCCCCTTCGTCGGTTTCCATGTTCTTCATGAACTGCCCCGACCATTGCGTGCGGGCAGCCAGCGGATCGGAATTCGTTTCCCGCAACTTCGCTGCGATCAGCAGCGATTGGTACACTTCCTCGGCTTGCATCTGCCGCGTGTAGTAGTGCGCGAACAAGGGGCGCTCGCCCGCCTCGGGAGCATCGACTGCATTCGCAGGCAGGATCTTGCTCGACCGGCTAAAGGCGTCGGACAGAACAATCCACTTCGATAGCCGTTTGAGGCTGTACCCTTCAGCGGCGAACTCGTGCCCCAACTTCGCCAGCAACTGCGGATGCGAAGGTGGATTGTCGCCGCCGATATCGTCCACCGGACGCGTGAATCCGTAACCGAAGAAATGCGCCCACATCCGATTCGCCGCGGCTTGGCCTAACCGATCGCTCTTGACGATCCAATCCGCCAAGGCTTTGCGGCGATCGTTCTCTGCCAGGCGCCCGCTACGACCGGCAGGCGTGCCATCGGGAAACTCGGGATATGCAGCCTTCAAAACGCCGTTGCGCTGCTCGTAGTAAACCTCGGCTTCGTCGAGGTTCTTGCCCGACTCGCCGGCGAAATCGCGGCTAACCAACAGCGACCTGCCGTCGGCCTTCTTCAATTCCATCTGGCGGAAGAACGAGTTGAAGGCCCAGAACTGATGTTGCGACAAGTTGTTTGTCGGATGCGCGTGGCACTGCGCACATTGCAGTTGAATGCCCAAAAAGACTCGCGACGAGCGTGCCGCCGCAAGCGATCCATTGTCACTGTGATTGGCCAACAGGAAGTTAGCCGCGCCGTTGTAGCCGCCTTCAGAATTAGCGTCGCCAGGCTTTCCACTCCCCGTGGCCGTGAGAAGTTCTTTCACAATGGCATCGTAGGGCTTGTCGTCCTCAATGGCCGTGCGGAGGTACTCTTCCATGCCGGCTCGGCTGGCAGGTTCGTCAGGCTTCATTCCGGCGGCGCGCCCGATCAAGGCGTTCGCCCACAAACTGGCCCAATGGGCGGCATACTCTTGCCGCGACGTCGGGCCGTTCATCAGCATTTCGACCAGGTCTTCCCGCTTGTTGCGGATCTTCGATGCGACAAAGCGATCGAGTTCCTCTCGCTTCGGCACGCGGCCCAGCAACCGCAAGTAGACGCGGCGGCACCACTCGGCGTCTGTCGCCACCGGCGACGGAGTGACCTTGGCGTCTTTCCACGCCGATGCCAAGTCGCCATTGATGTAGCCAACCACCGCAGCATCAACTTGCTTGCGGCTGCGCTTCGGGTTGGTAGCGAGTTCCGATCCATTCGTGCCGGGCACGCTCGGGCCCACCGCATCATGGTCTTCGTGTTGCTCATTGTTCGCAATCGATTCGTTCGCCAACGCTTCGGAACCGTCGTTCGTTTCCGTTGTGTTCGGTTCGACGGTGTTTGAGTCAGTATTGCTCGAGTCTGTATTCGTCTTCGCGATGGCCGAATCGTGGTTCGACTGGTCGTCACGATCGGTTCCCGCCGAGCCAGTTCCGTTCGAACTGTCGCTGACAACGGTATTGACCGACTTGTCCTGCTTAGGACTTCGCTCTTTGCCGGGATCATTCGAGACCACCGCGTTCGAGTCCGGTCCGAGCGGCTTCCATCCGAAGTAACCTACGGTGACTGCTGCAATAGTGACCGAGGCAGCCATCGCGACCCATGCCCACGCAGACGACCGCTGTTTGGCTGCGGGCTGCGAAGTGATCTGTTCAACCTTGCGCTGCGCCGGCCGCGGTTGCGCGACAACCGGCGGTGCTTCAATTGCGCTCTCATCCAGTTGTGCAGCGCTGGCAATTGCCTTACCGATGGAGCGGCCTCCCTTCGAAGGCATAACCGACAGCGGGGCCGGGGGCTCGATCTCGACGTCCGAAAATTCAGAAAGGTGGTGGCCGTTCGCCGCTTTCCGCGCGGCATACGTGGCCAGAATCTTTTGGGTCAGGTCCGGCGGGCGCACGCCACCCAACACCTCGTCAAGCAAGGCGTCGATGAGCGGATCGTGTTCGCGTGGTTCATTCATCGGACCAGGTACCGCAATGAGGAGACTCGGTTTCGAGATGAAAGGGTTTTCGGAGAGGAAAGTTACGGTCGGTTCAGTTTTCGTTCGATGCACTCGCGAAGCTGATGTTTCGCTCGCTGCATCAAGTTCTTCGCACCATGTTCGGTGATCGTCAGGAAGTCGGCGATTTCGTTTCGCGAATGCTCGCCTCGGAATCGCATTTCCAGGGCCTTGCGGGCACGCTCCGTCAAACGGCTCAGGCAATCGTTCAAGATCTCGACCAGTTCTTCGCCTTGATCTTGCCCGGCCCAGCGTTCCCACGCCTGGCTGATTTCCTCCACATCCTCGGTCGTCACCATCCGGCCGTTACGCCGGCGAAACGTCACATACAAATTGTGAGCCACTCTTCGCAGGTAAGCCGCCGTCGCCATCGCCCCGTGATCGGTGAACGGCCGCTGCAATACGGCGACAAACGTTTCCTGCGTCAGGTCTTCGGCCAACGCCGCATCGCACCCAAGCGCTCGCAAGTATCGCCACACCCCCGCTTGAAAGGTCTCAATCAGTCGCGTCGCCGCTTCGACTGATGCTCCCAGCGGTTGCGTGGGATCGATCGGAGCGACATCAGTTTCAGTGTCCGTTTTTTCAATACGCGCGTTTTCAACAAGCGCCTGGCCCGTTACCCCCTCGCTGAATGCCACTCCATCATCGGAAATATCAGCATTACTAGCATCGGTTTTGCCGGCAGTTTCTCCGCGAGTTTTCTCGGTATCGTTGCCAGCGGCGTCCGCGCGACTTGCTGCCCCCACAAGTCCCGCAGACTCCCCAAGGCGACCGCCCCGGCGTTCAGCCGATTGCTTGCCATCCGTTGGTGGTATACCACTCGCGGGCGGCATGCCGCTGTCGGCATCCGACGGTGTCGATCGCGATGGTTCGTGGCCAACGTTCACGCCGTACAAAACTCTAAACGGAATCGAGCGGGGAAAAGTACTCTGGCGGAACCTGTCGAAACGCCCATTTTCGGGCCCGATTTGTCCGCAAAAATCGGATTATGCGCGCAGTGGTAGCGCACCTGCTTTATTCTAGTTTTTATGCGCAAGCCGGGCACGCCGATTCCACCCCACAAGGCCGGAATTGCGATCATTCCGCCAACAATCCATGTCGACGGGCCCAATGCGTAGCAAAAAGGGGCCTTGGCGTAGCAAAACGTGAGGCAGGGCGCAGCAAAAAAGCCCTTGGATTACTCCAAGGGCTTCACTGTTGTTTGTCGCTGCACCCGCTAAGAGTGCGGCATCTCAATTACGAGATGAGTTCTTTGATGACCTTGCCGCTGTTGGCAATCTTCATCGGCCGGCCGCTCTTGCTGGTGAAGGTGGTCTCGAGCGAGATACCGAGCGTCTTGCAGACAGTCGCCATCACGTCTTGTGAGGTGTAAGGATCGGTTGCGACGTCGGTGCCGTCTTCGTTCGTGGCACCTACGGCGACACCACCCTTCAATCCGCCGCCACCCATCATCACCGACCACGAACGTGCCCAGTGGTCGCGGCCCGTATCGCCGTTGATGCGCGGCGTGCGGCTGAATTCACCCATCCAAATGATCGCCGTGTCTTGCAGCAAACCACGTTGATCGAGATCGCGCGTCAAAGCGGCGATCGCCTTGTCGATGGTCGGCAACTTGGCGTTGGGACCTTGCGACAGCGTATTGAAGATGTTGGCGTGGTTGTCCCATCCGCCGTAGTCAACTTCGACGAACGGCACACCCGCTTCCACCAGCCGGCGAGCGAGCAAGCAGCCGCGGCCGAAATCGGTTCCGCCGTAAGCGTCTTGCACTTCCTTCGGCTCTTCCATCACCTTGAACGCCTTCATTTGGGCGCTGGTCATGAGCGAGAGCGTCTTGTTCAAAATCTTGGCGTGGTCATCGGCGGCTTGTCCGCGCTTTTCATTGATGAAGCCACTCTCGATCACCTTGAGGGTGTTCATGCGGGCCATCAAGCGATCTTCCGTCAGGCCGAGGTTCAAGTTGTTCACTTGACCGCTGCTGGTGACCGTGAAGGGAGACCAGGCCATGCCCAGGAAGCCTGGGCCGACGCTGCCGCCGCCAATCGAAACGAACGGCGGGATCTCCAGATCTTGCCGGTTGTCCATCAACTCGTGCGCGACCACGGCGCCGTAGCTGGGGTGTTCGATGTTCGGGTTGGGAACATAACCCGTGTGCATGTAGTAGCGGCCACGCATGTGGTCGGCTTCGCGAGTCTGCATCGAGCGAACCACCGACAGCTTGTCCATTACCTTGGCGGTTTCGGACATGTGTTCGCAAATTTGCAAGTCGCCAGCGGTGCTGATCGCCTTGAACGGGCCGCCGGTGGGAGCACCTGGCTTAAGGTCCCAGATGTCCATGGTCGAAGGACCACCGCTCATCCACAACAGGATGGCAGCCTTGTGGTTCTTTTTCAGGTCCGCGGCATGCGCTCGCAAGCTGTGCCCCAGCGTCAACGCTGTGCCAGCCATCGCCGAAGCTCCGGCCAGATGGCTCATGAAGTGCCGACGATTCATACCTGCAGGTGTCTGAAACATGTTTGCTCCCTTGATTCGGCCTGAAGGCCAAAAACTGTTTCGGCCCGAAATGTCCGTCAAATCGAATGTCTGTTAACGCGAAATGTTTGGAAAACGCTCAACCGCCATCAACCCGCATGCAGTCCTTGCCGGCAACCATCCATTCGTTCTATCAACCGCTCGCTCTGCGTACCTAGCTAAATCGCACAGTGGACTTACTTGTACTCCGAGTGAGCGAAAAATTCCCGCTCAAAACCGCAATTTTAGACAAAATATCAGTGGTTGATGATGAATTCGTTCGAGTTCAAAATTGCCCACCACATATCTTGCAACGCATCGACCACGTTCCCCTTGTGACCCGCCAAAAGCTCATTGGCGGCCATCAATTCCGTGTTGCTTGGCCTGCGGCCAAGCCCCGCCATGAACAGGTAGTCGATCTTGTCCGACGGCTTCTTCCCGGCAGCGGCCACGCGTACCAAAAAGCCACCCTTCTCGCCGCTTGTTGCCTTCTTGATCAGGTCGCCATTGAACATCATCAAGGCTTGGGGAATGGTGCCGTTGAACGTCGTGGTCTCTTCGCCATCGTCGGTGCCGAAGGCCGTCACAAATTGGCGCATCCATTCCGACTTCAGCTTCTCTTGTTCTTCGTAGCTTCCTTGAGTCTTCTGCGCTTCGGTCGCCACGATCAGTGATTCATACAACTCTTCCGCCCGCATCTGGCGGAGATAGAAGTGGCTGAACTTGGGGGACTCGCCCAGTTGCGGGTCGTCCACCTGGTTGCCGTTCATCGCCTTGCTCGAAAGCGAGTAAGGCTGGCTCAGTACAATCCAGCGAATCAGCTCCTTGGTGTCGAAGCTGTTCTTGCGGAATTGCTTGCCCAGGTATTCCAGCAGCTCAGGATGCGACGGAACGTTGTGCGGACCCAAGTCGTCCACCGGCTTGGTGAAACCGTAGCCCAGGAAGTGAGCCCACATCCGGTTCACCATCGTCTTGTCCATGAACTCCGACGCGACAATCATGTCGCCTAGCTTGCTGCGGCGATCGACTTCGCCCACAAACCCGCTGCGCCCGATTTCAACGCCATCGACGAAAACTGGAAAAGCAATCTTGGTTAAGCCGTTGCGCAGTTCGTAGAACAGGTCGGCTTCCTGCGGGTTGCCACTCTCACCGCGATAGTCTTGGTTCGTCAGTTCCGCCGACTCCACATCGCGCCCCGTGCCGAACTTTCGCAGAGCCCGCGTTTGACGGAAAAAGGCGTTGAATTCCCAGTATTTTTGCTGTTTCCACTCGTTGAACGGGTGGTTGTGGCACTGCGTGCATTGAACTTGTAAACCAAGGAACAGCTTCGACGTCATCGCCGTCGCTTGCGCGCCGTCGTCGGCCAGTTTCATCACCAGATAGTTCGTGGCGCCGTTGAAGTCTTCCTTGCCGGGCACCGTCGAACCGGTCGCTGTGACCAGGTCGTGAACCATCTTGTCGTACGGCTTGTTGCGAGCGAACGAGTCGCGGAGATACTTCTGCATCCCTTCGCGGCTGATCATGCTGTTGTTCTCGGTCCCGCCATTGCGGCCGATCAGGAGATTCGTCCAAACGGTCGTCCAGTTCCGGGCGTACTCTTCGGTGTACTCTTCCCCTTCCAGGATCTTGTTGACGATCTTTACCTTCTTGTCTTGGCTCTTGTCGGCGATGAAGGCTTTCAGTTCGTTTACCGAGGGCACTCGGCCCAGCACATCTAAGAACAATCGGCGAAGCCATTCGCCATCGGTTGCTGGGTTAGACGGATTGAGATTGTTGTCTTTCCAAACCGAGGCAATCCGTTCGTTGATTTCTCGAACCTGGGGAATGCCGTAGTCGCTGGCGCGGCTAACTGGCTTGTCCTTCTTCTTGCGCTGCTGTTGTTGCTCGTCGTCGGCCTTTTTGGTCTCTGCTTCTTTTGCATCTTGTTCTTTTGCATCTTGCGCGTAGAGGAGATTCGCAACAACAATGCCCGTGCTCAGCGCGATCCCCAACGTCAGTACCGCTATTTGCCAACGCAACCGTGAGTTTCCTGTTCGCATAGCTGTTACTTCCATCTCGAGTCTGGCGAATCCAACGAGAACTGCAATGAACGAAGGGTGTTCTAGCCGACGGTGCTGGAATCCAGCGATGCCTGAATGGCGAAGAGGCCCATTCGCCCCAGCAACTGTGGCCAGCTTTTTGACAAGGTTGACCGGCGTTACGCTGACCCGCCAATCTATAAGGACAAAACGTCGTATCGACAACGAACGTACTCAGCAATCGATTCGGGGAGTTACCCTAATCTCGTCGATTTTTTCCTTGGATGGCGTCCCATCAAAAAGACCGATTTAATCGCTAGTTTATGAGCAGAGGGCAGGAAACGCCACTTCCGCGCTCAAAAACCGATCGCCTTCGCTCATCTTGAATTGAGACGACTTCCCAGAATGGGGGGTTCCACAAATTGAACCGTCTGTGGCGGAATCTTGTCTCGAAGTCGAACAGCTCCGCCGCCGCTACAGACGGAAGTTACATCCTGCCGTAGCCTGTAGCCGCACTCGCCAAGAGTGCGGTGGCGTTGCAAGTGGACGCAGCACCTTCCGCGTTCTGTGAACCGGCTAGAGGAGCGGGCAAAAAACGGGCCCCCAAAAAAACGGCCCGAAAAAAACGGGGTGGAACGACCAATCTCGTTCCACCCCGCTTCATGTCCGCCATTGCGGTAACCGGCAGGGACTGGAATCTTTGCGAAGTGAGTCTGTTCCGCAGCCACTCGCTAGACGCCAACCCCATTGGTTTGGCACTCCAGGCGTTCGCGATGGCTCGCGTGCTCTGGGGCCTGCGCTCCAAGACCGAAATCGAACCTCTTCTCTAGCCGGCCCTATTCTTGGTCTTCGATCGCGTGTTAACCGCAAGGCATCTCTAGTCGCGTCCTATAAACGCAACCGGCATACCAAGTTTTCTTTGCGCCTTCGCGCATCAAGCCTCCTCAGCAGTCGCCGCGCAGGTGCGAACGGTCGTTCCTCTTGTAACAGTCGCGTAGAGCTGCGCTCGCACGATGCGCCAATTCACTTTCGTCGCCGCCACCCGCCGATTTGAAGAAGTGGCGAGGGCTGTTTCGATCGAGCGACTTGGCTCGACTCGGCTCCCCTCGGATCGGGCAAGGACTCGCCCACGAAACGCCACCTGCGTCGGGACGAGTCGCGCTTATGTTCGAAAACCGCAGCCTCAAAATCGACGTTCTGGCCGTCGTCCTGATGGCCGCCATCGTCTTGCTCACGGCTTCGCTCCTCACCTACGACCCGGCCGATCCGGTGTCCGAGCTGATGAGCAGCTTCTCATCAGTCTACGAGCCCGATTTGCTCGTCTATCCCCAAAACGAACGCGTGCAGAACGCCTGCGGCCGCTTGGGAGCGATCACCGCCGATCTCTCCTTTACCCTCTTAGGCCAAGTGGCCTGGTATGTGTTGGCCTCGCTCGCATTCTTGGTTTTCACGCTGCTGCGGCAACCCGATATCGATCACCCGCTCCGCCGCGCCTTGGGTTGGCTGATGACCATCATGGGCTCAACCACCATCCTCTCACTGATTGTGCCGGGCTTCTCACCAGGTCCCGTCTACGGCTCGGGCGGGTGCCTTGGCAAACTCGGACAAGTCATCCTCAGCCACCACTTCGCCGCCGCCGGCTCCGTGATCGTGGCCTTGGGGATCACGCTCGCCGGCGTGATGCTGGCCACCGAATACCACATCTTCCACTGGCTGTTCCGATCGATAGCCATCGCCTTGGTGGGCGTCGAACAATACCGCGCCTGGCGAAACGCCCGCCGCGCCATGCGGCAGTTGGAAGTGCAAGGCGATCTTGCGTTGGCGCCGGCTCAGCCGGCAGCCCCTGGCGGGTTCAACGTCCGCATCGGGGGCAAGACGCACGTGATGTCCACGGCCGATGAAGAGGACGATCTCCAAAGCGAAGACGCCGACGCACTCGCCGCCGATCAAGACGCCAGCGATGCCGACGCCGAAAGCGAACTCAGCGACGAGGAATCCGAAGCCGACGAACTCCCCGCTGTCCCGGCCAACGTCATTCCCGTTCCAGCGAACGGCCAACTCTCCGCCGAAGGCGCCAAAGCCGCCGCTGCGCTCTTGGCGAAAGGGAAACCGGGCGAGCTCAAGATCAAAACCACCAACGACAAGCGCAAGGCCATGGAAGCCGAGCGGGCGGTCATTCGCACAACGCTCGATGAAGCCGACGCCACCACCGAACCGGCCGATGAGTACCAACTCCCCAGCATCCAACTGCTCCAAGTCGGCGAAGAGTTCGACCACGACGCGCAGGCCAAAGAAGTTCGCCGCAAAGCCAAGCTCATCGAGAAGACCTTCCACGACTTCAATATGCGGGTCCGCGTCGTCGAAATCGAAACCGGCCCCGTCATCGCGCAATACGAAATCGAACTCGAGCCCGGCCTTAAGCTCTCGAAAGTCTCGGCCCTCGCCGACGACCTGGCGATTTCTTTGCGCGTGCCTAGCGTCCGCGTCGTCGCTCCGATCCCCGGCAAGAACACCGTCGGCATCGAAGTTCCCAACGAGGCTCGCCAGACCGTTCGCATGCGCGAGGTCATCGAGGAAGCCAACGGCCGCGTCAAGAAGATGCTGATCCCGCTTTTCCTCGGCAAGGACGTTGCGGGCAATCCGCTGGTCACCGATCTCGCCAAGTTGCCCCACTTGCTGATCGCCGGTAGCACGGGTACCGGCAAGTCGGTCTGCTTGAATACGATCATCGCCTCGTTCCTCATGACGCGCCGACCAGACGAAGTCCGGATGCTCATGATCGACCCCAAGCAGGTCGAACTCTCGGGCTACGGCCGCTTGCCCCACTTGATGCACCCCGTGGTCACCGACCCCAAGAAGGCCGAAGCGATCCTCAACTGGGCGGTCGAAAAAATGGAAGAGCGGTATACGCTGCTCGCCAAGGCCGGCGTCCGCCACATCACCAACTACAACCAGATTGGCGAAGAAGAACTGATCGCCCGGCTGCAACCCGAGGACGACGAGGCCGCCAAAGCTTTGCCGCGCAACTTGCCGTTCATCGTGATCGTCGTCGACGAGTTCGCCGACTTGATGATGACCTGCGGCAAGGAAGTCGAGCAGCACATTATCCGCCTTGCTCAAAAGTCGCGTGCCGTCGGTATCCACTTGATCCTCGCGACCCAAAAGCCGACCGTCGACGTGATCACCGGCTTGATCAAATCGAACATGCCCGCGCGGATCTGCTGCAAGGTCACCAACCGCACCGACAGCCGCGTTGTGCTCGACGAAATGGGCGCGGAGAAGCTGCTGGGGCAGGGGGACATGCTGTTCCTCGGTCCAGGCACCAGCCAACTCATGCGCGGTCAGGGTACGTTCCTCTCCGACGACGAAATCAATGCCGTCGTCGACTTCGTCACGGCCGGACGCGATCCGCAGTTCGTCCACGAACTGGTCAACCTCAAACCCAAGGACGAAGAGGGGACCAGCATCCAGTCGGCCGAGAACCTCCGCAAGCGCGACCCGCTGTACGAGCAAGCCATCGAAGTCGTCATCCGCGAAGGCCGCGGCAGCGTCTCGCTCTTGCAACGAGCGCTGGGCATCGGCTACGGCCGGGCGGCCCGCTTGGTCGACTTCATGGCCGAAGACGGCATCGTCGGCCAGTACAACGGCTCGCAGGCCCGCGACGTCGTGATCAGCATCGACGACTGGCACAAGCTGCAAGCAGGCGAAAGCGTCGACGCGGCACCGCCCACACCAACTCCCAAACCGGCGGCTCCGCCACCCAAACCCGCGCCGCGCAGCGCCTCATCGGGTCCGCTCCCTCCCTCTGGTCCGACGGTCAACGACATCCTCGCCAGCGGCAGCGCTCCCAAGCGAAGCAATCGCGTCGTCCCCGAACCATGGGAAGGAGCCGACAGCGACGAAGAAGAAATCGAAACCAAACCCAAGTCGCGGTCGCGCAAAAGCGCGAAGCCGGCGGCCAAGCCTCCAGTTGTCGCGGATGAGGATGCAGATCAGGACTTCGAAGACGAAAATCTCGACGACACGGAAGCCGCAGAGCAGGACGAAAGCGATTCGTCCAGCGACGACTCATCCGAGGAAAGAGGCACCGCCGAAACCACCGAATTCCGCATGCCCGATCATGGCCGCGTGATCCGCGCAGCCATGAAGCCGCTCCCCATGCCATGGGAAGAAGAGGCCGAAGCCGACAGCGAAATGGATGCCAGTGAAACGAATGACGATGACGGCGACGACGATCCCACTCCAGGTGGCGGCCGCACCCGCGTCGACGCCGAAGACGACAGCGATAATCGGCGCGCTCACGGTTCGCGCAGCGAATCCCTAGCCCGCGCCCGCCGCGACGACACCACCCACGCCCAAGCCAAATCAAGCGAGGCTGAGGAAGAATCGTACGACGACCAATCCGACGTCGACTCAACCGACGAAGTCGAAGACGACTGGTCCGACGAGTCGGAAGAAGACCTCTGGAGCGAAAAGCAATCGAAGTTCCCCGACCTCGACCGCGAAGACGACCAAGACACCGACGACGACTACTACGAAGAAAGCGCGTAGCGTCAAACGGGTGGCACTGGCGTCCAAACGACGCCAGTGTGAATCGCAAGAAACCGCCGCCCTCCCCCAATCCCCACGCCGCAACGCGGCCTCCCAACCAGAGCCCACGGCAGAGCGACCAACGCGATCGCCGCCTTGGGGCATCTTCTTTGAACATCAATTTCGATGGGGGCGTGAGATAGGGGGACGGATGACAGGTGTGTCAATGACCAAGCCGGGTAGGCTTTCTTTTAGCCGAGCTGTCCCGTTTCTGGTTATCACACCCATGCTGACGTTAACGCACTTCAGACTCCTGAATTTCGACAGTTGCATGAATCCATCGTCGGTGATTTTCGTACCATCCAAGTAGATTTGTCTCAGCTTGGGCAAGTCAGCTAAATGCGCTAAGCCATCATCCGTTATCTTGGTCTCACCCAGATCGAGATATTCGAGCTGGAGGAAGTGACTTAGATTCTTCAGATCCGAATCCGTGGCATTCGATGTAAGGCGAAGTCCTTCTAAACGAGGAAGAATGCGCAATTTGTCGATGAGGTCACCGTTATCTAGCGTCACTTCGGCGATGTCTAAGAAGTAATCGCGCCCAAACAGCGCCACCAACCAGCGATTATTGTCATGCTCATAACTGCCAAAATACCTAAGCACCCCTCCGTTGCGCTCGACTAGCCGCGCCAGTTCACGCTGTGGCTTGGTCTTGTGCATTTCATTCGCCACCCATGCACAAGGCGGCGCCAGCACAAAGATCATGGCGAGCAACATTCCCAGCCCAAACTGCGTGCGTCGTTTCCGGAAATGGCTCGTTCCAACCCAAGCCAGCAACATGAGCAGTCCAGCAACCGCGAGCACCAACGAAAGGGCCGATGCCGAGCCCCTAGCGTCCTCAAACCAGCGATAGTACGCGGACACAAACAGGAACGCTTCGACGAGAAGCAGGCCGCCCACGGTTAGGAGCGGTAAAGATGGTCCACGAGGTTGTATTGAGGATGTCACGGTCATCTCTAGCTCGCGTAAGGCCGGTCTCATCGCGCCCAATGCACGTCGTTTTATCCACCTTCGCCCCCCAAATCGGCGATACTGAGGGGAGATCGAAAATTCCCAAGGCGTCATCACACCTTCGTCGTCGGATGGAAATCCGAGCCACATTGGAACATGGTCGCGGTCATCTACGTGCTGGCTTGGGTCTCTCTGGGTGTTTGGGCTCTCGTGTATGTGCCGGCCTGGTTGGCAGTCCAAGCGTGGCGATGGCATTTGCAAGGGATCGATTTGGCCACGCTAGAGAAAGTGGAGCAACCTCGCGCCAACGTCTCTTTCGAAGTGCCGCCCAAGTCTTCGCGAGACCATTGGTGACCAACAACCCCTACGAATCGCCCCCGATACCCGGCTTCCAGGAAGCGAAGCGCAAGAGCGCGTCCCTCCGTGTCCCCGACGACTCGACCATACGTTGCTTCCTTGTCATCAACCAATTCGTGGCTGCGGCGATCATGGGATTGGGCGGGGTCTTATGGGTGCTTGTGCTGGTCGTCAATTTCAATCCTGGCGGCTCGGATATGGCTTTCGTCAGCCTGGTTGCCGGGACTGTTATCGGCGTGGTTGGCTATTTCCAGTGGCGACGACATCTAGCTGCTATCCTCCTCACAGGCTTAGCCGTGTTAGGGGCGTACCTCGTGTTGGGACTTCTGCTGCTCGAATTCGTGCTTTCGGCTTTGTCCGCGACTCCAACAGGTGACACAATCCTTCAAAGGCTATTCGTCTTTGGATTTCTGCTCCTGATCGGTGCCGTACTCGCGGTTCCAGGATGGGTGGCATTTCGCGCCGTGCTGTGGCAGCTGGATGGTGTAGATCTCTCTACGTTGCAGCCAACCTCCGATGCCAAAAACGGCGATACTCAGAGATAGCCAGTCTTGTGAGGCGTCGTGCATGACTTTCAACACAGCCTCGAACGCTCACTCGGTGCGATGGATGTCGAGTAATCCCTACGAACCCCCATCGCCGGCAGTCTTGGAAGAGGCCCAGCGTGCCCCTAAGCTACTCGCTATCTCTCAGCGGGCAGCCGTGCAATGGTTTATCACCCTCAACCGCATGGCCGGCACCGCGATCCTCGGTACGGGATTCGCGATCACCTTGCTCTGCGTCGTCATCAACTTGGGCAACCTCCACAACATCGCAACCAGACCGGTGCTCGCCAGTATGGGCCTGGGAATCGCAATCGTCGCTTTAGGCAGCTTTCAACTCAGGCGAAGCATCTTCGCCATCACGTTCACAGGTGCGATCGTCGTATCGCTTTATACGTTCGCTGTTGTGGCGATCCTTCTTGTTGCGGTGGGGCCTGGGCTGCTGCCGAACGCGCGACCCGTGCCCCTCGTCGCCGCGTTGGCGGCACTCGTAATCCTGACCACCGTCTTTGGAGCCCTCGTGTACGTGCCGGCGTGGTTGACGCTCCGAGCATGGCTGTGGCGCATGCAAGGGATCGATCTCATCTCGCTCGAGAAGACCGAGTACCGCTAAACGAGTCGCCTCGCAGATGCGAAGCACTTCGTCGTTCGAGATCACCTTCAAGTCCTTCACGCGCGGACGCGTGGACTCGGCAGGCTAGCATTGTGTGGTCTGATGCAGCCAAATTCTCGGCGGTAAATCCGCCAAAAAGTAATCGATCCATGTTGATGTTTGTTGCGTGCATAACCAGCCGTGATTCGGGGATAAGCTTGTCATCAACCTTTGGCGATCGGTGCTTGCGGCTACCTGCATTCTCGCCGGGCTAGCACCGCGAACTCCTCGACGAGCATTCTTAACTCGGTTGTAATGCGGCCCTGTAACAGTCGGACTTCTCTCGCCACACACGGCAAGGTAGCCTCCGCGCTTGCATCCATTGGATTATGCAATTTGGCGCGAATGATTCGGCGAACAAACAACTCGATGCTCGTGATCACGGCCGACGACTACGGAATCGGGCCCGAAACCTCGCGCGCCATCATCGACCTGGCTTGCCACGGGCGGCTTTCGGCCGCCGTATTGCTAGTCAACTCTCCGTATGCGGAGCAAGCCGTCCGCACGTGGAAAGCCGCCTCGCCCAACGCCGACCTCGGCTGGCACGCGAACCTCACGCTCGACCGTCCCATCCTGGCGCCGCATGCCGTGCCGTCGCTCGTCGACCCCGCCACGGGCATGTTTTGGCCCCTCGAAGCATTCCTCTGGCGCTGGGCCACAGGGCGCATCGACGCGGCCGAAGTCGAACGCGAGTGGATGGCCCAGTGGAACCGCTTTTGCGATCTTGTCGGGCGACCGCCTGATGTGGTGAATTCGCACCAACACGTCGCGATCTTTAATGGTCCGTCGCAAGCCCTCTTGAGCGTTTTGAAACAGTCCGGCCACCATCCCTTTGTTCGCCGTGTGTCCGAATCTTTCCGCAGCGTGTGGACTTGCCGCAACGCCCGCGTCAAACGTTCGCTCCTGTCGATCTTTGGCGCCCGCCAGGCCACGAAACTTCGCCGAGCCGGCTACCCCGGTTGCGAGTCCCTCGCAGGAATCGCCAACCACGACGCCGGGATCAACGCCGCGTTTTATCGACAGCGCCTGGCGGCTATGCCCCGAGGCAGCGTCGAGCTTATGGTGCATCCCGGCTTTCGCGACGAGACGCTGCTCGATCGCGATTGCCATCTCGGCGATGGCGGCCTCAAGCGGAGAATCGCCGAGTGGAAAGCCCTCGCTTCGCACGAGTGGGGCGAGTTTCTCAGTGAGCACGCGTCGCGCATCGTTCGACCTTCGGGACAGACGGCTACCAAGCGCGGGGCGGAACATGCGGCGTGACGACATCACATCGCCCTTATCCGCAGTCGTTCGTTCGCCAGCCGCCTGGTGTTGGGCGCTAGCACTGGTCGCAGTGTGCGTTGTGGCTGCCGGCGCACCAGCCCGCCGCAACATGTACATCCTTTACGCCCAAGCAGGGCGCTGGTGGGCAGCCGAACAAGACTGCTATTTGCCCGCAGGAAAAACCTTCGAAACCTCCTGCTTTCGCTACACGCCGATCATCGCCGCAACCTTTAGCGTGCCTGCCTTGTTGCCCGACGGACTCGGCGGCGCACTCTGGCGCGTCGCCATGACCGGCACCTTCGTGGCCGGATTTCATCAGGCCACAAAGCGGCTTTGCGATGCCACGGCGCTGCAAAGCGTGCTGGTCCGCAACGTCATGTGGCTCCTCGCGCTGTTGCTTTGCCTGAATAACATGCGCAACGGGCAATCGAACTTGCTCACTATCGGAGCCATCCTGCTCGCCGCCGCCAACTTTGAGCAACAACACTGGAGCATCTCGGCCGCCTGCTTCGCGCTGGCAGTCGCCTTCAAGATTTATCCGGTCTCCGTGTTACTTCTCTTCGTAGCCATGAACCCCGCGCGGATGGCGATTCCAGCCGTGCTGAGTCTGTCCGGCGTCGCGCTCCTGCCGTTCGCCGTGAGTTCGCCCGAGTTCGTGGCAGCCGAGTACCGCAACTGGTTTTCGGTCTTGGGGAGCGATGACCGCTCAGGCTGGGACGTCGTACACGGCTACCGCGACGTCTCGATGCTGGTAAGGCTGTTTGGCATTCCTGTTTCGCGCTCCACATTTTTCGTCGCGCAAGTGCTGGCCGGTTTGATCGCCGCCGCCGCCTGCATCGGCCTCACCGTGGAAGAAAAAATGCCGCGCCCCCGGCGAATCCGTTTCGCCCTTTGCTGCGGCATCTTTTGGATGCTCCTCTTCGGCCCCGCCACCGAGGCTGCCACGCTAGTTCTGATTGCGCCCGTCGTCGCATGGACCTGGTGTGATATGGTCTCGGACTGGAAAGAATGGCGCATTCGCCCCGTGCTCTGGCTCGGCATGGGCATCCTGGTGATCAGCGTGCTGGCCGGCACATTTTCTCCGCTGATGCACGCCATGAACGACCACGGCGCCCAGCCATTGAGCACGCTCCTGATCGCCGTCGGCTTTTTCGCACGCGAGTACGTCTCCTGGAAACAACTGCGAACGAAGGACGCAGTGAAGCGACCGGCGTTCCCCGAATCGACGTCGGAACTGGCAATGGAAGGGGGCGCCCGATGATCTACAAGCTTCCTACTTCCGATCAGCCACTCGTCTCGATTGTCTGCCCCGCTTACTGCGAGGAAGAAGCGCTTCCCATTTTCCACCGCGCACTGGCCGACTCGATCGCCCCTCTGGAAGATCAATATCGCTTCGAAGTCGTTTACGTCGACGATGGCTCGCACGATCGCACGGTCGAGGTGATCCGCCAAATCGCCGACCGCGACCCGCGTGTCCGTTGGTATTCTCTCAGCCGCAACTTTGGCCATCAGGCTGCCCTCACCGCGGGACTCGAGCGCGCCAGGGGAGACGCCGTCATCTCGATGGATGCCGATCTGCAGCACCCGCCCGAGTTGATCAGTGAACTCCTCGCAAAATGGCAGGCGGGATTCGAAATCGTCGTCACCATTCGCGAGGACGATAAATCGCTCCACGCACTCAAACGCTGGACGTCGTGGGCCTTCTACTGGCTCCTGTCCAAGGTCGACCTCCGCTCGGCTCCACCTGGGGCGGCCGATTTCCGCTTGCTGGCCCGGCGACCGCTGGCGGCACTCCTCGATATGAAGGAGTCGCATCGTTGCCTCCGCGGGATGGTCCACTGGATGGGCTTCCGATCGATCCAAATCCCGTACGCGCCCGGCCAACGCGTTGCCGGATCGACCAAGTACTCCCTGGCAAAAATGTTCCGCCTGGGAAGCGACGGCATCGTTTCCGCTTCGTTGGTCCCCATCCGCTGGGTCGGAGTGGCCGGCGTCGCCAGCCTCGCAGTCGCTGCAACGCTCCTCATCGCGTTCGTAGCAGCCGCACTCGGTGGAATCTCTTTTTCGCCACTCCTGGCCGCGATTCTCGTTTCACAATTCGCACTGAATGGCATCATGCTTGGCGCTCTTTCCATCGTCGGCGAGTACGCCGGCCGCGCCTTCCAGCAAGTCCAGAACCGCCCTCTCTACATCGTCGCCAACTCCTCCGACGCCAGCGCGGTGAACGAATCCCCACGCTCAAAAGCCGCCTAAAGCGAAGTCGCATTGGGGGTGGCACTGGCGTCCCAATGAGGCCAGTGAAGAACGTCCGCGGCAAAAGTCATTCGCCAGATACCGGTTGACCCACCTCGCAGACAACCCAGGGCCGATAGGCCCGACAGATCTCAGCCGAGGCCGTAAGGCCTCGGTTCAAGTTCAAAAAAGCTTCAAGGCCCGAAGGGCCGACAGAAATCCAACCAAACCGCCGTCTGCTCCTTCAATAGGATACCACCGGGCTACAAAAGACGTTTCTACAGTCACCTGTTGCAAATTCCAAGCGAATCAGCGCCGATATTCTTAAAGGCCCTCTCCCCTCCGCGCGAACGCAAACGAGAGCCCGCGTGACCCACAACCCCTACCAATCGCCCGGCACTGTTGCAGAGGAAGATCCCCCTTCGGATCTACTAAAACAGCAAGAGGCACGGGCGATGGAGTGGTTCCTCTACGCCAACGACGGCGTCGTCTTAATGCTGTTCGCCATGGCGACGGCGATGGCCTGCTTTGCGGTCGTCGCAATGGCCGGCAGAGAGGAGTCGACGCATTGGTGGTCCGTTGGCTGGGCGACCGCCGCCGCTCTTGCCGCCGGGGTGGCCTGGTTCCAGTGGCGCTACCACATCACGGCCATCATGATCTCAGGCGCCCTGTCGCTGGCGATGTTGCTCGCAACCATCTTCTCCGTCATCGCGATCGGCTTGCGACACGTCATCGATCGGCAGCAACCCATGACTCCCTGGCTCGTCGCCGCCGAGCTGGTGGCGTTCATCATCGGCATCACAGCCATTAGCGTCTGGATCTACGCGATCTCGCTCCCCTTACAAGTCGCCGTCCGCGCCTGGACATGGCACCGCCAAGGTATCGATCTCGGCGAAATCAGAAGCGAAATCCGCCGCCGCGCGTAGCGATGCGGCGTAGGATGGGAGATCATAGTTGGGAAGACTTGCGAGTTATTTGGCCCTAAAAGCCTGAACATCTAAAAGATGCCCACAAAGCGTCGTACGCGTGCTGAAAAAACATGATCGCATTAGGGCGCAACTTTCCCGCAACGGATGAGACGGGCGACACCCACAACCCCTATCAACCACCGTCAATCGCAGTTGCCGAAGAGCCCGATTCGTCATTGATACCTAGCCCCGACGTCCTTCGCCGGCACTTGGCGGAGAATAACTTCGTTGGCTGGGTGGTGATTTTGTTGTCGCTCGGTGGCATGTGTAGTGCGGTAACAATGGCGTTCTACACCATTTTTATCCTCGGTGCCATGTGGAAAGTGGCGTCAGCTTATCTCCTTCCGTTCGGGATTGCGGAACTCATATTCCTCACGGGCGTCTATCAAAGAAAACACTTGCTTCGCGCGATTACCGTAAACTCGGTGCTCGCGGCGGCGCTTCTGGTGGCCACGGCGTTCTTTATCGTCTTCGTTGCCCGCAAAACGCTCGCTCAAGGAGCCATCGACTGGCTGGGTGCTGCTCTTCTCCTCGGCGCCGCCGCGCTCGCTTGCGCCGCGATCATCCCCATCCGCGTCGCCGTTCGCGCTTGGCGATGGCATCTCCAGGGAATCGACCCCATCCAAATGCGGAACGAATTGGCTATCGTGCGTAGCGAAGCCGCGCAGCCTCGGCCAAACTGATGGGATGGACGACGGACACAATCCCTACCAAGCCCCGTCGATCGCGGCCTCCGAGGAACGCAAGCCTCAATACTTGCCCGACCGGGCTGTCTTCTCCCACTATTTGAACGCGAACCAGGTCGTCTCTTCCCTGTTCATCGCGATTGGATTCGGCGGCGCGATGATCTTGGTCGTGATGTTGTTCAAGGCCAAAGCCGATCCACCCCTCAGCTACGCTTCCGGCGTGGCCCTGGCGATCCTCATCGCACTCGGCATGGCAGGCGTGTACCAGCGACGACACAACTTGATCGCCATGTTTGTGACCGCGTCTCTTGGAACTGCGCTGGTGATATTCCTGCTGGCCTGCATTCCTTTCGGAGTCTTGCGAGGCAACATGCCCTGGGGTATGGCCCTTGCCACCACCCTCCTGACCGTTGGGCTGTCGTACGTGTTCATCACCCCTTTGCGCCTCGTGATCCAAGCCTGGCGGTGGACCCAAGCCGGCGTCGACCTCGCGGCCTTCGAAAAGGAAATCCACCGCCGCGCGTAGCGTTCCAAACTAGCATCGGCGACATTGTTGGGATGTCCGACGAAGAAAACCCCTACCAACCACCATCCCTAGCCGCCGCCGAGGAAATCGACGGACAGCAGCTTGGTAGCCGAATCCGGCAGAAGATCGCGAGCGCAATCGAAAGCCTCTTACTCGCAACAATTCTTGCTAAGCAACTCTTAGGGTCGAAGACCCGGTAGATCTTAGCCGTGCCCGTGAGGGCACGGTTCTCGTTCGCGAATGGTTCTAAGGCCCGAAGGTGCCGACAGAAGGTTGTGCTCGGTTGGCCCTGCCGCCACAGTCCGAATGCCGACATGCCCCAAAAATGCCGTAAATCCGGCCCTTCCACCGGCGTTGCCCTCCGATCCAAAAACAGATATTTTGGTCGATGGAGGGTAAGCGAATGGCTAGCGGTCTGATTCGAAATCAGATGCCCAGCAATGGGTTGCGGGTTCGACCCCCGTGCCCTCCGCTTCTTTGACAGCCCTCGCCGTAAAGATGGACTTCACATCAGCTTGCGGCGAGGGGTCTGCTTGCCACAGCCAATCGTGGCCATCTCTATTTCCAGCAGCCGACTTCTGCCGGCCGTTCAAGCTTTTCTGATATTTTTCGATCCGCCGTTCCCTTTGGTCATACAAAGACCGAGAACTGCTACGGAAAAGAACAAACTTCTCGCTCACGCAAGGACGATCCTCGATTTGACGAGAAGACTTTTAGCCGCTTCGTCGCCGTCAAGTTCAACGTGCGTGGCCGCGACTTGGGAAGAACCGTCGATGACGCCCGCAACTCAGCTGCGGATCTCACGTTGCCCGAGGGAACGTATCTGACCTGGGGCGGCGAGTTCCGGAATCAACGGCGCGCCATGCGAAGGCGCTCGACCAGAACTTCTCAGTCAGCAGCGCGGTCGGTTGCATCCCACTCGGTTGCACCGCGCTCGTCGGACAAATGGTCCTCTCCGGCGTCATCTTCGGCTCGCGCGTCGACGAAGCGCGAGAGGAAGGCGACGGCGAACCCCTCATCCGCGGCGCCGGCGAAGCCTTCCGTCCCGTCTTGTTGCCCACTGCACTGGCGGCACTCGGGCTCGTGCCAGCAGCGCTCTCGCACAGCATCGGGAGCGAAACGCAGCGCCCCTTCGCCATCTCTATCGTGTCCGGCCTCGTCATCGGTATTCCGGCAGTCCTGTTTGTGATGCCTTTGGCGTATGGGCTCATTTGCCGAATGGCTGCCCCCCGATGCCGAGATCGCGTAGACCGTGAACACACCCTCGCGCGGTGGTGTCGTCGAGCAATCAACAGAGCGTTCGACGACCGACGTGATCGTTTTTCTGCCATCCGGGCGAGCGCGAATGGCAGAAAGTCGTGCACTTGGTTGGCTTGGCGACCACTCTCTCTGAGAGGCTAGGCAAGCTTCGTTTGGTCTCGCCGCAAATTGTCCGGCTGCGAACCGCGTCGGCCCCGCTCGCTCTACCACCACGGGCTATGATCCAGTTGGGGCGCATCGCCCATGCAGCCTTGGTTTTCGCGGCTTTTCGCCACCCAAAATATTGGGGTGATGCTGGAGTAATTACGCCGAATTATTGACAATCCAACGAGTTGCGAAGCCAGATCTTCACCTCATGGATGTCGCTCGTCGCAACGTCGCCTCGCAATCTTCATGACGCACGGGATGAATCCGGAACGTCAAATGCATTACTGCGCACGATGCGCTAAGCCAAACTCGCCGACTCGGAGAGCACTCTATGTCGATCATCCAGGACTCGCAATTTTCCCAGGCCGAACTCAAGGCGCTCCACACAGCCCTGACGGCCCTGCGGAAAGGAAAGCGAGGAGTACGGCTGCCGGCGGATTGGACCGGCATTGCGGGCAAAGTCGCGGATGCCTTCAACGACGTGGTCGAACAGAACGAACGAATGGCCAGCGAACTGGCACGGCTGAGCAAAACGGTCGGTAAAGAAGGAAAGGTGACTCAGCGCCTTTCGATCGGCGACGTCGGCGGCTTCTGGGAAGAATCGGTCGAGTCGGTCAACGAACTGATCGACGACCTCGTCCACCCTACGGCCGAAACCGCTCGCGTGATCGGCGCCGTGGCTCAAGGCGACCTCTCGCAAACGATGGCCCTCGAAGTGAACGATCGGCCCCTACAGGGCGAGTTCCTCCTCACCGCCCGCACCATCAACAAGATGGTGGACCAGCTCGGCTCGTTCGCCTCGGAAGTAACTCGCGTGGCTCGCGAAGTGGGTACGGAAGGAAAGCTCGGTGGCCAGGCGCAAGTGAAAGGCGTGGCCGGTACCTGGAAAGACCTTACCGAGAGTGTGAACTCGATGGCGAGCAACCTGACGAGCCAGGTGCGTAACATCGCCGACGTGACCAAGGCCACAGCCGCCGGCGACTTGTCGAAGAAGATCACCGTCGACGTGAAAGGGGAGGTGCTCGAACTTAAGAATACCATCAACACGATGGTGGACCAGCTCCGATCGTTCGCCTCGGAAGTAACCCGCGTGGCTCGCGAAGTGGGTACCGAAGGAAAGCTCGGCGGGCAAGCTCGCGTCGAAGGTGTGTCGGGCACCTGGAAGGACTTGACCGACAGTGTGAACTCGATGGCCGGCAACCTCACGGCCCAAGTGCGTAACATCGCCGCCGTGACCACCGCCGTGGCCAACGGCGACTTGTCGCGCAAGATCACCGTGAACGTGAAAGGCGAAATTCTCGAACTCAAGAACACCGTCAATACGATGGTGGACCAGCTCAGCTCGTTCGCGGCAGAAGTAACTCGAGTGGCCCGCGAAGTGGGTACCGAAGGTAAGCTCGGTGGACAAGCTCAAGTGCCAGGCGTCGCCGGTACCTGGAAAGACTTGACCGACAGCGTGAACTCAATGGCCGGTAACCTGACGGCCCAAGTGCGAAATATTGCCGAAGTGACGACCGCCGTGGCCAACGGCAATCTCTCCAAAAAGATCACCGTCGACGTGAAGGGGGAAATCCTCGAACTCAAAAACACGATCAATACGATGGTGGACCAGTTGAGTTCGTTCGCGGCAGAAGTAACCCGCGTGGCCCGCGAAGTGGGTACCGAAGGGAAACTTGGTGGTCAGGCCGACGTAAAAGACGTCGCCGGTACTTGGAAGAACCTCACCGATAGCGTGAACTCGATGGCCGGCAACCTCACGGCCCAAGTCCGCAACATCGCCGACGTGACCAAAGCCGTGGCCACGGGCGACTTGTCGAAGAAGATCACGGTCGACGTGAAGGGAGAAATTCTCGAACTCAAGAACACCATCAATACGATGGTGGACCAGTTGCGATCGTTCGCGTCGGAAGTGACCCGCGTGGCCCGTGAAGTCGGTACCGAAGGAAAGCTCGGGGGCCAAGCTCAAGTGCCCGGTGTTGCCGGTACCTGGAAGGACCTCACCGACAACGTGAACTTCATGGCCGGTAACTTGACGGGCCAGGTGCGTAACATTGCCGACGTGACCAAAGCCGTGGCCGCAGGCGACTTGTCCCGCAAGATCACGGTCGACGTGAAGGGGGAAATCCTCGAACTCAAGAACACCATCAACACGATGGTGGACCAACTCCGATCGTTCGCGGCCGAAGTGACCCGCGTGGCCCGCGAAGTGGGTACTGAAGGAAAGCTCGGTGGCCAGGCCGAAGTGCAGGGTGTTGCCGGTACATGGAAGGACTTGACCGACAACGTGAACTTCATGGCCGGTAATCTCACGGCTCAAGTCCGTAACATCGCCGACGTGACCAAGGCCGTAGCCGCGGGCGACTTGTCCCGCAAGATCTCAGTCGACGTGAAGGGGGAAATCCTCGAGCTCAAGAACACCGTCAACACGATGGTGGACCAGCTGCGATCGTTCGCGTCGGAAGTGACCCGCGTGGCCCGCGAAGTGGGTACCGAAGGAAAGCTCGGTGGCCAGGCCAAAGTGGAAGGGGTCTCCGGAACCTGGAAGGACCTCACCGACAGCGTGAACATGATGGCCGCCAACTTGACGGCCCAGGTGCGTGGTATCGCAAAGGTCGTTACCGCCGTCGCGACCGGCGACCTCAAACGCAAACTCACGGTGGAAGCCAAAGGCGAAATCGCCGAACTCGCCGAAACCATCAACGAGATGATCGATACGCTGGCCACCTTCGCCGATCAGGTGACCAGCGTGGCCCGCGAAGTGGGTGTCGAAGGCCAGCTTGGTGGACAAGCCAAGGTGCCCGGTGCAGCCGGTACGTGGAAGGCTCTCACCGAGAACGTGAACCAACTTGCCGCGAATCTCACGACTCAGGTTCGCGCGATCGCCGAAGTCGCCACCGCCGTAACCAAGGGTGACTTGACCCGGTCGATCACCGTTGTCGCCCAAGGCGAAGTGGCGGCCCTCAAAGACACCATCAACGAAATGATTCGTAATCTGCGCGACACCACGCAGAAGAACACCGAGCAGGACTGGCTCAAGACGAACCTCGCCAAGTTCAGCCGCATGCTCCAAGGACAACGGGACCTCACGAACGTCGGCCGCATGATTCTCTCGGAACTCTGCCCGGTGGTCACCGCCCTCCATGCCGAGTTCTACGTGCTCGACTCGACGAGCGACGAACCCGATCTCAAGCTCCTAGCCGGATACGCATCCGACCGTGACCAGGAGGAAGAACATCGCATCGGCATGGGACAAGGGCTGGTGGGGCAATGTGCCGCCGACAAGCAGCGCATTCTGCTCACCAACGTCCCTGGCGACTACATCAAGGTGAACTCCGGCCTCGGTTCGTCACCACCGCGTAGCGTTTTGGTGCTGCCTCTGATTTACGAAGGACAAGTCCGCGGCGTGCTCGAATTGGCATCGTTCGAAGGGTTCAATCCCACCCACCAGATGTTCCTCGATCAGCTCGCCGAGTCGATCGGGATCGTGCTCAATACGATCGAAGCGAACATGCGTACGGAGGACCTCCTCAAGCAGTCGCAATCATTGGCCCAGCAGCTGCAAACTCGCCAAGAGGAGCTGCAAAAGACCAACGAAGAACTGCAAGACAAGGCCCAGCTCCTCGCTCGTCAGAACCAGGAAGTGGAACGCAAGAACGCCGAAGTCGAACAGGCCCGCCAGGAACTGGAAGAAAAGGCCACCCAGCTCGCCCTCACGTCCAAGTACAAATCTGAGTTCTTGGCCAACATGTCGCACGAGTTGCGCACGCCGCTCAACAGCTTGCTCATCCTCTCCGATCAACTCTGCAAGAATGCCGAAGGGAACCTCACAGGCAAGCAAACCGAGTTCGCCAAAACGATCCACTCGTCAGGCAACGACCTCTTAATGCTCATCAACGACATCCTCGACCTCTCGAAGATCGAATCGGGCACCGTGGTCGTCGATGCCAGCGAACTGCGGCTGGACGATCTGGAGCACTTCGTCGAACGCACGTTCCGCCACGTTGCCGAATCAAAGAACGTCGAGTTCGCCATGAATTTCGATTCGCGCTTGCCGCAATCGATGTTCACCGACGCCAAACGCCTGCAGCAGATCATCAAAAACTTGCTCTCGAACGCCTTCAAGTTCACGCATCAAGGGCAAGTGGCACTAACGGCCACCCTCGCCGATTCGGGCTGGAGTCACGACAACGACGAGCTCAACCGCTCGCCCGGCGTGATCGCATTCGGCGTCCGCGATACCGGGATCGGCATCGCCGGCGACAAACAGCAGATCATCTTCGAAGCCTTCCAACAGGCGGACGGCTCCACCAGCCGCAAGTACGGCGGTACCGGCCTCGGTTTGGCGATCAGCCGCGAACTGTCGCGCCTCCTCGGCGGCGAAATCCGCCTCACCTCGGCGCCAGGCCGCGGCAGTATCTTCACGCTTTACTTGCCAACCCACTACACGCCGGTCCGTGCACCGCGAAAGACCATCACGGCCATCGCCTCGGCTCCGCCAACCGTGACAGCCCTCCTGCCGCCGGCACCAACGAAGGAAACGATTGCGCCGATTCCGGTCCTGCGAGACGAACTCCCCGCTACCAACGACGATTCGTACCGCGACCTCAACGTCGTCGGCGACGATCGCGACGACATCCGTCCCGGCGATCGGGTTGTTTTGATCGTGGAAAACGATATCAACTTTGCCAAGTTCCTGCTCGAAGCAGCCCGCGACAAAGGAATGAAGGGCTTGGTCGCCTCGCTCGGCGCTTCGGCCCTGACCATGGTGCAGGAACATAAGCCCGATGCCATCACGCTCGACATTTACTTGCCCGACATGGAGGGTTGGCGCGTCCTGGAACGTCTCAAGAACGATTTGAGGATGCGACACATTCCCGTCTGCGTCATCTCGACCGACGAAGCTCGCGATCGGGCATTCACCTTAGGCGCCCTCGCCTTTGTCGCCAAGCCAATTCAAAGTCGCGATGTTCTCGATAAGCTGCTCGAAACGCTTGACGACTTCCTGTCGCGCGTCACCCCCACAGCCTTGGTGGTCGATCCCGATCTCACCGGTCGAAACGAACTGACCAGTCGGTTGAAGGCTGAAGGCTTCGCCGTCACCTGTGTTGCCGACGCGTCGGCCGCGGCCACCTTCTTGAAGGACCGCCATACCGATTGCGTTGTGGCAAATTCGCGCGCTGTTGATCTGCCGCGCGCGATCAGCGCGCTCGGGGAAGAAAACGAAGCTGGCTTCACGCGCTTGCCTGTGCTAGTGTACGGCGACGAGGAGACCAACGGCGATTGGAAACACGCCGCTCCCAACTGCACGGTCAAGCGCGTGCAGTCGTTGGATCGTCTCGTCGATTACGCGACCCTGGTTGCGCACCGCGATGTGTCCCGGCTGACCGTCGTCGGAAGGCAAATGCTGATCGATCTGCACCAATCCGATACGCCGTTGGCAGGCCGGAAGGTGTTGATCGTCGACGACGACATGCGGAACATCTTTGCTCTTTCCACCGTATTGGAAGAGCACGATATGAAGATCGTGTCCGCCGATACCGGCCGAGGCGCGATCGAATTGCTCCAGCAGCAACCCGATATTGAAATTGTGCTCATGGACATCATGATGCCGGAGATGGACGGTATGGAAACGATGCGGGAGATTCGCAAGTTCCCCCACTTGCACAACCTGCCCATCGTCGCGGTTACGGCGAAGGCAATGAAGGGAGACCGTGAAAAATGTATCGAAGCGGGGGCTTGGGATTATCTCTCCAAGCCGGTGGACACGGAGCAGATGCTGGCGGTCTTGCGAACTTGGCTTCATCGTTAGGAGTCAAGATGTCGGAGGAACCGAAAGTCAAAATCTTGATCGTCGACGACCTGCCCGAAAAATTGCTTGTCTATCAAGTGATTTTGGAGGAACTAGGGCAGGAGTTGATTTCGGCCCGCTCCGGCACGGAAGCCCTCCGCCACGTCCTCAATCACGACTTCGCCGTCATACTGCTCGATGTCAATATGCCCGACGTCGACGGCATCGAAACCGCGGCGCTCATCCGTAGCCGCAAACGTTCCGCCCACACGCCGATCATCTTCATCACCGCCTTCGCGGACGAAGTCCGCATTAACGAGGGCTACGCCAGCGGCGCCGTCGATTACATCCAGGCGCCCGTCGTCCCGGAAGTCCTGCGCGCCAAGGTAAAAGTCTTCGTCGATTTGTTCCGCATGACGGAACGCGTCAAACGCCAGGCCGAAGAGCGAATCGCCCTGGCCGAAGAAAGATCGCGCCGTGCCGCGGCCGAGGAGGCCAATCGGCAACTGGAGTTCCTGGTCGAGGCCGGCGGCGTGCTCGCGAAGTCGCTCGACTCTCAGGTCACCGCGGAAAATGTCGCCCGCGTTATCGTGCCCGAACTCGCCGATCGAGTGGTCATCGCCCAGATGGAATCGGGCACCAGCATGTTGACGTGCATTGATGCCGAGGGAGTCGACGATGGCCTTCGATTTCAAAACAACGCCGGCCTGGAAAGTTTGCCCGTGCATTGGACGGCCGCCGTCGAGCGCGTTCTCACCGCCGGAATTTCCGAATACTTGAGCCCGCCCGACGCCAGCCTCGGCGAGCCTGCGACCATCATTCTGCCCCTTCACGCCAGGGGCCGGACCTTCGGCGTGCTCTGCCTTTCACGCGAGCCATCCCGTAGAACCTTCGCGCCGGCGGACCTGCGGGTCGCCATGGCCCTTTCTACTCGCTCCAGCATTGCCATGGACAACTCGCGGCTCTACCGCGATGTCGAACAGGCAGACCGGCACAAAAACGAATTCCTCTCCATGTTGGCCCACGAGCTCCGCAATCCCCTTGCCCCCATTCGCAACGCCGTGGCAGTGCTGCGGCAGGGCGGCGATGGCGAAGCAATTGCCTGGGCCGAAGACATCATCGATCGCCAGGTCACGCAGCTCGTGCGAATCGTCGACGACTTGCTCGATCTATCACGCATTACACAAGGCAAGATTCGGCTCGAGCTCGAGCGGGTCGACATCGCCAGCGTGGCGGCCAGCGCCGTCGAAACCAGCCGCCCTTTGATCGACACCCGCCGGCATCAACTCCAAGTGCAGTTGCCCACCGAGCCCCTTATTGTCGATGCCGATCAGGCCCGCTTGTCGCAGGTGCTGTCGAATCTTCTCAACAATGCCGCCAAGTACACGCCCGACAACGGCCGAATTTGGCTCGGCGTTACTCGCGAAGGAGAGCAGGCCGTCATCCGCATTCGCGACACCGGGATTGGCATCCCTCCCGACCTCCTGGCGAAAGTTTTCGATCTCTTCACGCAGGCCGATACCTCGCTCGACCGCGCGCAGGGCGGCTTAGGCATTGGTCTCACGCTGGTGAAGCGACTGGTCGAAATGCAAGGAGGAACGGTCGAAGTCGCCAGTGCCGGGACAGGCAAGGGAAGTGAGTTCACCGTCCGCTTGCCTGCCATCGGTTCGCAGCCCGTTAAAGCACCCGCGCGGCGCAGCGCCACCGAAGCCGCCAGCGCCGAGAAGCTGCGTATCATCGCGGTCGACGACAATCAAGATGCAGCCGATACCCTGGCACAATTCTTGCGCATCCAAGGCCACGATGTGCGGGTTCTCTACGAGGGGCAAGGCGTAGCGGAACTCGTGGAGGAATTCCGTCCCCAAGTCGTCATCCTCGACTTGGGATTGCCTGGAATGAGTGGCTACGATGTGGCCAAGCGGTTGACGGTTCAGCCCAGCGGTGAAGACTTGCTGCTGGTCGCCTTAAGCGGCTACGGACGCGCCGAAGACATCCAGCGCTCTCGCGAATGTGGTTTTCATCACCACTTCGTCAAGCCCCTGGATATCAAGGCCATGATGCGCCTGCTCGCGACTGCCCCGATCGCAAAGACCTCCACCACCGATTAAATGTGGGGCGTCCCTGCCCGCGTCCTCGGCCCTCTTGGCCGGTCCAACAAGCGGTGGCAATTCGCGGGCGCGAATCACTCTTCGTCGGTGGCCGTCGCTGCCTCGGCTTCCTGATTCACCACGCTTTCAGCGATCTCAGTCAGCTTCTCGTCGGCGTTCCCTTCCTCGTCGAGCGACTCTTGCAGCAGCTCCGCGACGTCGTTGTGGCCAAGCCTCGCCGCAAAGGTCCGCGCACATCCATACGCAGCGATTTCGTAGTGCTCCACCCGCTGGGCTGCGGCAATCAACGCCGCATCCATCACGGCCGGCTCCATTTCTTCTTCCATCACGCCCTTGCCCTCTTCAATCAGCCCTTCCATCGCCTTGCATTTTTCGACGCGCGAGTACGAGACGTTCATCTGCTTGAAGATCTTCTCCAACCGCTCGACTTGCCCTTCCGTCTCGCGCAGATGATTCTCGAAGGCCTGCTTCAACTCATCATTTGTGGCTGCTTTCGCCATTTTGGGTAGCGCCTTGAGGAGTTGCTTTTCCGCGCTGTAAATGTCCTTGAGTTCGTGCTCGAGCAACTCTGGGAATCCCTTGGTCTTCATCATCTGGCTCCTGGAAGAACGTGTGTACGGAAAATCGACAGTACGGAGAATCGAAAGCGTTTAAGCCTGCAGTGGGTAGCAAAGGACATGCCGCCAGTCTTGTGCTACAAATCCCCTTTCCGCACGCCGCAAACACGCAACGCGTGGCTGAAAACCGGACGCTTTGGCATGTGCCCGGTCAAACTAGGCAGCCAGATCGCTAGCGCTGGCTCCTCCTTGTTTTGCGAAAACGCAGGGACGTCGAAGGTCGAATATCTGCCTTCAAAATCGACTTCATTTGCGCTAGCGCAGCGCGATGGATCGCTGGCGTATTGGCGCATGCGCAATCACGCGGCACAGTCACCGCAAAGTCGCGCATGTAGGCGTCGTTCGCCGTGAATAACACGCAAATATTGCTGGCGATTCCAGTAATCACCAAGCGGCGCGCTTCCAGATATTTCAGCAGGATGTCTAAATTGGTCGAGTAGAATCCGGAGTGTTTGGGCTTGAGCACAAAGTAGTCGTCCTCTCCGGGCCGAAGCAACTCGGCAACCGCCTGGCCTGGCACGCCATCATGCAGGCAGTGTTGGACCTGCCGCTTGAAGTCCGATTGCCACCGCCCGAAGTTGTCGTTGACATAAATCACCGGAACGCCCGCCTTCTTTGCGCGAGCCTTCAAATCCGCAAGCCGATGCGCCATTGTGGTGGCGCATTTCACGAGCGCCGCCGACCCCGGAAACTCCAGGTCGTTGATGACATCGATAAGCAGCAACGCATCCGACGATTTGTCGGGTGCGTTGCCATGCAGATCGCGATTGAAAGCGGCCATAGTTAATGAGCCCGCAAATGCGGCGACTCAATACGGCATCTTGCCGCCGGTCACACCGTACACCTCGCCCGTGATGTAACTGGCCTCCGTCGAGGCCAAAAGCACAAACGTCGGTGCTAACTCCGCGGGCTGTGCGGGGCGTTCAAAAAGCGTCTCCTTGCCGAATTCCTTCGCCTTTTCCTCCGGCATCGTCGATGGAATCAGCGGCGTCCAAACCGGGCCAGGCGCCACTGCGTTCACGCGGATGCCCTGTTTAATCACGATCTTCGAGAGCGCCTTGGTAAAGCCGACGATAGCGCACTTCGTCGCCGCATAGTCGAGCAACTGCGGCGAAGGATTGTAGGCCTGAATCGATGCGACGTTGATGATGCTTCCACCAGCCTTCATCTTCGGAACCGCTGCCTGGCATGTGTAATACATCGCGAACACATTGGTACGAAACGTTCGATCAATCTGCTCGGGAGAAAAGTCTTCCAGTCGCTCCTGGGCCATTTGGAAGGCCGCATTATTCACGAGCACATCCAGTCGGCCGAGTTTGTCATAGGCCTGATCGATGAGTTCGCGGCAATGTTTGGGATCGCGAATGTCTCCCGGAATGGCAATTGCCTTGCGTCCCGCCTCTTCCACAAGTCGCGAGGTTCCTTGCGCGTCGTCGTGTTCGTCGAGATAGGTGAATGCCACGTCGGCACCCTCTCGGGCAAACGCCAGCGCCACCGCTCGCCCAATTCCGCTGTCGGCACCAGTAATCACGGCCGCGTGATCAAGCAGTTTGCTGCTCCCGCGGTACGACTGTTCGCCATGATCCGCGCGCGGCTCCATTTCCGCCTCGTGCCCAGGCGGCTGTATCGGCGGCTGCGGGAATGGAGGTTTCGCGCCTTCGTGCTTAGGGTTTTCCCGTGTTTTGGTTGCCATGAAGCTTCTCCCATTCGCAAAACTAGAGAACGACGTTTCTCATTCTGATGACCAGTGCCGCAGTCGAAGCAAGCGTCGCGCCGCGGATTCTGAATGAGTCTTTCGCTTCATGCTTCGCAACACGCAAAGCAACAATCATCAAGTGCTGCCTCGATGACCACACCAGAAAATCGATGAGATGACTCTTCAGGAATGCATTTAGTAGGAAAAGCAAGTACTCAAGTAGCGGTTCGAACGACCGTCACTTCACACGAAGTCCGCTCGCCATGCTCGCTTCCGCATCAGTCCGAATTGGAGCCTCAGGCGGACGATTGGGCCTTGTCGCACAGTGCCAGCTCCTGATCGGCGACGCACCACGTTGAAAGAATTGCGTGCGTGTGTTGTTCCACATGTCCCCCGCTTTGGAGCGTCGTCATAGCTCGTTCGAGGGTGCCTCAGCCCATTATCGCGCGATCAGCAACCAAAAATTGTTCGACGAGAAGCCAACGGCGCGACAAGCGAGGTGTGGCATAGAAGATGCACAAGAGTGAACACTCATTTACTCTCATCAAAAGGATTTCTCTATGCCAATGCTGACCGATCTTCGCCGTCGTTTGCTCGCCGCCCCACAGTCGGAGC
The DNA here is from genome assembly GCA_964636985.1 of uncultured Pirellulaceae bacterium. Lineage (GTDB taxonomy): Bacteria > Planctomycetota > Planctomycetia > Pirellulales > Pirellulaceae > CAZWSX01. Next base: position 111,232 of record CAZWSX010000024.1, read on the forward strand.
AGGACAGCATTGTCGATGGCGAAGTACTCATCGCCGACACGCGTTCCCACTTGTCGCCGTCGCAGCAGGTGGAACAAAAGCTGCGAGAATTCTTGATCAGCCGGAATTTCACGGCCAAGACTGCCGCGCGCCAGCGACCAAAGCCGCGGTAAGCGTTTCCTCAAGCTAAGCCTGGTTGTCCATGGATGTGACCGGGCTCAGATGAGAACGATACATCTGGAGCTACATCCAACGCGACTGCGAGGTCGCGAGATTCTTCGATTGATTGCCATGCATGTCTGTAGCACCTGCGAATCTGCCGACCGCCGCACCAGCCGAAGAAGCTCCGGGTGTTCAGACCGAACGCTATAGCATCGAGCATCTGGAGCAGCATGCTCGTCGCCTCTCGACCGAGCTCTCAATCGTCGACACGCGAGGGCAACCGCGCGAGTTTCTCGCTCGCTTGAAGTCGAACGCCCAGCTACTCCGCGATGCGCATCGCGTCTTCGCCGACGCCGTCAAGGCGGGCGAACCCACGGCCAACGATGTCGAGTGGCTCCTCGACAATTTCAGCATCGTCGAAGAGCAGCTCCGCGAAATCTACGAGGATTTGCCACGCGGCTACTACCGCGAATTGCCCAAGCTCGACGATGGCCAACCCCGCGTTTACCGCCTTTCACTCGAATTGATTTCTCACACCGAGTGCGCTCTCGACGAAGAGACCCTCGTTCGCTTCTTGCAGGCCTACCAAGAAGTGGCGCCCCTTTCCATCGGCGAAAACTGGGCGTTCCCCATCATGCTGCGTTTGGCATTGGTCGAAAACCTTTGCCGCATCACCACGCAAATGGTCACCGACCGCCGGTGCCGCCGCGAAGCCGCTCACACGCTCAGCCAACCCGATGGCGTCAAGCGTCTCGAACTGCACGATGTCCTCGATAGCTGCGCGCCGATGCTGTTGGAGTTAATCAACAAGCTGGAAGAGCAGGGGGGCGACCGCGCGGCGCAGCTCCAGGAACTCGTGCAGCGACTGGCCAGCCGCGGCTGGGATCCGACTGAAATCGCCCGCGTGGCTCACCGCCGTCAGGCCGCCAATCAAGTCCTCATCGGAAACGTCATCACCAGCATGCGGCTCATCTCCGCGCTCGACTGGATGACCTTCTTCGAGCAAACGAATCTGGCCGAGCGCGAATTGCGCCGTGACCCTGCGAATGTCTACAGTCAGATGGACCTCGCCACCCGCGATCGCTATCGCCGCGAAGTGGAACGTTTGGCCAAAGGCTGCGAATTCTCCGACGTCGAAGTTGCCCACCACGCCATCGCGTTCGCGCGCGAGGCAGTCCAGCGGGAAGCTCCGTCGGAACAACATCACGTCGGCTATTTTGTCATCGGACTCGGGCGAGCCCGCCTGTACGAAGCGATTCGCTACCAGAAGCCGTTCAAGGTCTTCCTGACAGATCTCGCCCTCAAGTTTCCCAACGCCACCTACTTCGGCGGGCTAGCGCTCCTCACCGCAGCTCTCCTCGCCGCTTTAATGACCGTGGTCGTCGGCTTGGGCGGTTCATGGGCGCTCGCAAGCATCATGGCGTTCCTTGCGCTCATTCCCGCGACCGAGATGGCCGTGGGGCTCGTGAATTTCACGGTCACCTGTTGGCTGCCGCCGCGCTTGCTGCCAAAGCTCGAATTCCGTGACGGCGTCCCGTCGTCGCACGCGACCTTGGTCGTGATCCCCGCCATGCTGGGCAGCGCGAAGGAACTCGAGTCGCTCATCAATCGGCTGGAACTTCACTACCTGGCCAATCCCGATCGATCGCTCCGCTTCGCCTTGCTGCTGGACTATCACGACGCTAAAGAGCAGCACATGCCAGGCGACCGCGCGCTGCTCGCCGCGGCCATCGCGGAAACACAGCGGCTCAACAAAAAGTACCATTCGACCGGAGTTGGGCCCTTCTACTTGTTCCATCGCGCGCGGAATTGGAACGAGAGCGAAGGCCGCTGGATGGGCTGGGAACGCAAGCGCGGCAAGCTCGTTGAGCTGAATCGCTGGCTCCGCGGAGATTCCACATCCTACGAAACCGTGATCGGCAACGGCGAAGCCATCGCGCCGAGGGATGGCCAGCCAGTCATCCGCTTTGTCATCACGCTCGATGCCGACACGATGTTGCCCGCCGGCACCGCGCGAAGAATGATCGGCGCGCTCAGCCATCCGCTCAACCGCCCCCACTTTCACGGCAATCGCGTCGAATCGGGGTACGTGCTGCTGCAACCGCGTGTCGGCGTCACGCTCGAATCAGCCAATCGCTCCTGGTACGCCCGGCTCTTCGCCAACAGCCCCGGCATCGATCCCTATTCAACTGCCGCATCGGACCTGTACCAGGACCTGTTCCTCGAAGGTAGCTTCATCGGCAAGGGCATCTACGATCTGGCGGCGTTCGACAAAGCGCTCGACGGCGCCTTTCCCGAAAACCAGATCCTCAGTCACGATTTGATCGAAGGCTGCCTATCCCGCGCCGGCCTGGTGAGCGATATCGAGCTCATCGACAATTTCCCCTCGCTCTACGAGGCCGAAGCCAAGCGGCAACACCGCTGGGCCCGCGGCGATTGGCAGCTGCTCCCCTGGTTGCTCCCATGGATTCCCAGCGAACAAGGCTGGGTTGCCAATCGACTGTCCGCCATTTCGATTTGGAAAATCGTCGACAACCTCCGGCGAAGCTTGGTCGCGCCAACGCTGCTAGTCCTACTAGTCGCTGGTTGGTTCCTCGCGCCGTCCCTCGCCATGCTTTGGACCATCACGTCCGCGCTCGTCCTTTGCATGCCGCTGTTGACGCAAGCGAGCACTGTCCTGTGGAACTGGCCTACCACGCCGCAATGGAAAGAATTCCGCAAAGGATGGCTCAACGAACTCGGTCGAAGCTTCGTCCAAACGCTGCTGCTGATTGTCTTCCTGCCGCATCGTGCGCTATCGATGGTCGACGCCATCGTCCGCACGCTTTGGCGGTTAGGCGTCAGCCATAAGCGAATGCTCGAGTGGGAAAGCGCTGCCGCCGCCGAAGAACGGCTCAGCCGCGGTTACTTCCCAAAAATGCCGCTCCTCTGGGTGTCGCTTTTGCTGGGAGGTCTGCTTCTCTTCACACTCCCCCGCGTTGCCTTGTCCGCGGCGGTGCCGTGGCTTGCTTGCTGGATTATCGCCCCCTTCGCGGTCCACTGGCTCAATCAGCCCTACGTCCGCGAAGCCAAGCGGCTCGACGATAAGCAGCTCCGTTGGCTTCGCCTGGCGTGCCAGCGCATCTGGTCTTACTTCGACAGATTTGTCACGGCCGACGATAACTGGCTGCCACCCGACAACGTTCAGGAATACCCGATCGAAAAAGTCGCCCATCGCGTCTCGCCGACGAACGAAGGGCTTTTTCTGCTCTCGGCGTTGGCGGCTCGCGAATTTGGCTTCGCGCCGCTGCACAACGTGGTGCAGTTGTGGGAACGAAACCTCGCCACCTGGCAACGATTCGATCGTCTGAATGGACACTTCTACAACTGGTACGATACTGTCACCTTGCGCCCCCTGCCGCCGCGCTACGTCTCGACCGTCGACAGCGGTAACCTCGCTGTGTCGTTTCTCACACTCAAGGTCGGCATGGACGAACTGCGCGCCAGCGATGTCTTTGCGCCCAGTCAATGGACCGGCATCATCGACACCATCGCCGTGTTCGAAGACATCTGCACCAGGTTCCAACGCGAAGGAACAAAAGCCGACGCCCGCCTGAGCGAACTTGTAACCGCCGCCAATGCCATCGGCGCCTGCGAAACAGCTCCCTCCTCGCTCTTGGAATGGAACGTCCGGGTAAAGGCACTCCGGGAACCTCTCGCACAGCTTAGCCAGCGTATCGAACAGTTCGATACCTCCAAGGTCCCGCCGGCCGTAGCCCAATCTTTGATCGACGCGCCTCACTTCGCCAGCGGTCTCAAACGGCTCGTCGAAGGCTTGATCGATGACTTCGAAAAACTCTTCACTTGGGTCGATTTGTTCGTCAGCGATAAAATATCGCCTCAGTCGCAACTGAGCGCAGTCCCCGCGCCATGGCCAATGCCCGAAGGCAAGACATCCGATGCGTGGCCGGCACTCCTCAAAAAACTCGAAACCGCCAAAAACCTGCCGGCGCTCGCCAGCCTTCCCCAGGCCACCGCCGGCGAGCTAGATCAACTCCGTTCGGCATGGGCCGGAACTCCACACGCCGAGGCCGCCATCAAATGGTTGGACGACCTCAAGGCCGCGCTCGCGCAATCGTCTACAGCGGCCGTCGAACTTGACCATCGTCTGGAGCACGTGGCTGCCCAAGTCGAAAAACTGGCGATGGAGATGGAGTTCGGCTTCCTCTTCAACTCCGAACGGCATTTGTTCTCGATCGGTTTCAACGTCGAAGATCGCCAGCTCGATCGCTCGCATTACGACATGCTGGCATCCGAAGCCCGTTTGGCAACCTATTTGGCCATCGCGAAGGGAGACGTGGAACATAAGGCCTGGTTCCGCATGAACCGCGGGATGACGCAAGCCGCCGGGCTGGTAGGCGTGATCTCCTGGGGCGGCACGATGTTCGAGTACCTGATGCCCCAACTGTTCCATCGCGACTACGAAGGATCGCTGATCACCGAGAGTTGCCGCATGGCCGTGGCGCGGCAAATCGAGCACGGCCGCAACTGTGGTGTTCCCTGGGGCGTATCGGAATCGGCTTTCGGAGCGCTCGCGGGCAATTCCGATTACCACTACAAGTCGTTCGGCGTCCCAGGTCTCGGTTTGAAACGCGGCCTCGGTAAAGATCTCGTCATCTCTCCCTATTCGACTTTCCTGGCTGTGGAAATTGACCCCGTCGCTGCAGCCACCAACCTGCGAACGCTCGCCGACCAAGGGGGCATGGGGACGTGGGGCTTCTTCGATGCGATCGACTATACCCCCGAGCGATTGTCGGCCGATCAAAAGTCGCTCGTCGTCCGCTGCTACATGGCACACCACGCCGGCATGAGCATTCTCGCCCTGGCGAATCTGCTGCAAAATGGCGTCGTGCGCCGCCGCTTCCACCAACACCCATTAGGCCGCGCAGGCGAACTGCTGTTGCAGGAGCGTGTTCCCACGGTTGCGCCGCTGGTCGAACCTCCCGACGATCAGGCCGCCGACGACCATCTGCCGCAAAGCGATACCGAACTGGTAAGCCGGCGGCTCTCCGGTTACACCACCACCACGCCCCGCACCCACCTTCTCTCCAACGGCCATTATGCCGTCATGGTCACGAACACGGGTGGCGGCTACAGCCAGCACCGCGACCTCGCCATGACCCGCTGGCGCAGCGATGGTACCTGCGATGCCTGGGGACAGTTCGTCTACCTCCGCGACGTCAGCTCGGGCCGAACCTGGTCGGCCGCGTACCAGCCCACCCGTGTCGAACCCGATTCCTATCAGGTGATCTACTCCATCGACAAAGCGGAGTTCCGCCGCCGCGATCGAATGTTCGAGACTCATCTGGAAGTGGCTGTCTCGCCGGAGCACCAGGTCGAAGTCAGGCAGCTCAAGATCAGCAACCACGGCACGCAGACCGTCGAGTTGGACGTCACCAGTTACGCCGAAATTGTCCTGGCTCCCGCCGCGGCCGATATGGCTCATCCGGCGTTCCAAAAACTATTCGTTGAAACCGAGTACCTCGCCGAGGCCGCGGCCCTGCTGGCGCGTCGGCGGCCGCGAGATTCCAACGCCTCAACCGCTTGGGCGGTACACATCTTGGCGCCGGGACCCCACGGTGTCGACAGCGTCGAATACGAGTCGAGCCGCGAACGGTTCGTCGGCAAAGGTGGATCGCTCGCCGCGCCCCAGGCACTCGAGTCCCGTGCCAAATTGACCCGGTCCGTCGGCGCGGTTCTCGATCCGATTTTTTCGCTCCGTTGTCGCGTGGCGATTCCCCCGCACGAAACGGCCAGCGTGGCCTTCACCACCGGTTTCGCAAGCAGCCGAGAAGAGGCAGTCTCGTTGGCCGATACCTATCACGACTTGCGAGGCGTGCAGCGAGCCTTCGAGATGGCTTGGGCCTTCAATCGCGTCGAACTGCGGCACATGCACCTCTCGCCCGCGAAATCGCATCTGTTCCAGCGGCTCGCTTCAGCCCTCATCTACCCCGATCCCGCGCACCGCGCGGACGCGGAAACTCTGCTAGCCAACCGCCAGGGCCAAAGCGGACTATGGCGATACGGCATTTCAGGCGACTTGCCAATCTTGATGGTCCATGTCACCAGAACCGAACATCTCGACTTGGTCCGCGATCTCCTCACGGCGCATCGCTTTTGGCGCGAGCACGGTCTGCTGACCGACCTCGTGGTCATGAACGATAACCCCGGAAGTTATCTCGATGCCTTGCAAGAGCAACTCGTCAGCCTGGTGAACGAGTTGCATCACCAAGCGCCGAACACTCGGCCCGCGAACATCGTCCTGCTTCGCGGCGCGCAGGTGACCGGCGATGATAAAAACCTGCTCGGCACGGCGGCAACGGTCGTCCTTCACGGCAGTCGCGGTTCGCTGGCCAAGCAAATGGAGCCGCCCGCCCCCAAGATTGCTCTTCCTCCTTACTCGCCGGGTTTCGTTAAGCCGCCGCCAAAGCGCAGTCGTGCCATCTCGACTGCGTTCGCTGAAAGTTTCACGGCCCCTCGCTCGCCGAGTCTACCGGCTGCGAATGCGCCTCCTCCTGGCCCGGTTCCAAGTCCCAACGGCGAAGTCTCGCGCCCCCGCAACCTCGTTTTCGATAACGGTATCGGCGGCTTCTCACCAGACGGCAGGGAATACCAGATCGTCGTCACTGACCGACAACGCCCCGTCAAACCCTGGTCGAACGTCCTGGCCAATCCGCGCTTCGGATGCCTGACGACCGAGTCAGGCGGCGGCTACACCTGGGCCGAAAACAGTCGCGAGTTCAAACTCACCTCCTGGTCCAACGACCCGCTTCTCGACTCCTCCTCCGAATGGCTCTACCTCCGCGAGGAAAGCAGCCAGCAACTCTTGCGACCCCTGCCGCAAGCTGTCGCGGCGGGCCAAAGATACTACGTTTCTCACGGCCGAGGCTACAGCCGTTACCAGGTCGACTACCCGATCGCCTCGCTTGAAACGACAGTCTTTGTCGCCCCCGAAGATCCCGTCAAATTCGTCCGTGTGGCCATCACCAACCGCGCCGCCGGATCGCGCCGCTTCTCTCTCACTTACTTCGCCGAGTGGGTCCTGGGTGTCACGCGCGAGCAGACGCAGCTTCATCTTGTGACTACCTGGGATCAGGCCTCCGATACCTTGACCGCGCGAAACGCGTATCACCCCACGTTCCCCGAACAGCTCGCGTTTCTCGGCGTGAACGGCCCCGAGTGCAGCTGGACCGGCGATCGCGGCGAGTTCATCGGCCGCAATCGCAGCGCCACCGATCCGATTGCGCTCCAGTCCCCCAAGCTCTCCGGAACAACGGGCGCGGGGCTCGATCCTGGCGGCGCCGTCCAATCGCAATTCGCTCTCGCGCCCGGCGAAACGCGCGAGATCACCTTCCTCCTAGGATCGGGCAAGGATCTTTTCGAGGTTCGTAACCTGGCAATCAAATACCGTCAGGCCATCGCGGTCCAGGATGCGCTCGACAAAGCGACCGGCCAATGGGATCAGGCCCTCAATGCACTCCAGGTGAAGACGCCCAACCAGGGGCTTGATCTCCTCGTGAACAACTGGCTCCTTTACCAAACGATCGCTTGCCGCCTCTTTGCCCGAACCGCGTTTTATCAAGCGGGCGGCGCCTACGGATTTCGCGATCAGCTGCAAGACGTGATGGCGATGGTGTACGCGCGCCCCGACCTGACGCGCGCGCAGCTCCTGCGAGCCGCCGCGCGGCAATTCGAAGAAGGAGATGTGCAACACTGGTGGCATCCGCCGGCAGGGCAGGGGACGCGTACGCGCTTTTCCGACGACTACCTCTGGTTGCCGCTCGTGGCTTGTCATTACGTGCGAACCACCGGCGACACCACCGTCTGGGACGAAGTGGTCCCCTTCTTGAAATCGCCCCTCTTGGAACCTCATGAACACGAGCGCTATGAAACGCCGGCTGTCTCGTCCAACTCCGCATCCCTCTACGAACACTGCCGCCGCATGTTCGACAAGGCCACGCACGTGGGATCGCACGGCCTGCCGCTGATGGGCTGCGGCGACTGGAACGACGGGATGAGCAAAGTCGGCGACGAAGGCCGCGGCGAAAGCGTTTGGGTTGGCTGGTTCCTGCTTGTGATCCTGCGAGATTTTCTCCCCATCATGCACGAACGAGGAGACCGCACCGAGGCCGACCGGCTCACCAAGTTTGCTGATCAGTTGCGCCACTCGCTCGAAGACCACGCCTGGGACGGCAACTGGTACCGCCGCGCCTTCTTCGACGAGGGCACGCCGCTCGGCTCCGCTCAAAACGAAGAGTGTCAAATCGATTCCATCGCGCAGTCGTGGGCCGTCTTTGCCGGTGCCGACGCGCAAAGAACCCGCCAGGCCATGGACGAGGTCGTCGCACGGCTCGTTCGCAAGGACGAACGACTCGTCCTTCTCTTCACGCCGGCCTTCGATAAATCGTCTCTCGATCCGGGGTACATCAAAGGCTACTTGCCAGGCGTTCGCGAGAACGGCGGCCAATACACTCACTCCGCGTTGTGGGTTGTGCAAGCGCTGGCCGAGTTGGCCGAAGCCGACCGCGCGATGGAAATCTTCGACCTGATCAACCCCATTCATCACGCCCAAACGCCGCCCGAGCGCGATCAATACCAGGTCGAACCCTACGTCGTGGCGGCCGATGTTTACGGCGTATCACCCCACGTCGGTCGTGGCGGTTGGACCTGGTACACCGGCTCGGCCTCGTGGATGTACCGCGTCTGCGTCGAATCGCTATTGGGATTCCAGTTGCAAGGAGACCGGCTCCGAATCAAACCTGTCGTCCCCGCCACGTGGCCCAAGTTCGAAGTGACTTGGAAATGGAAGAGCACCACCTACCACATCGTCGTCCATCGTCCAGGAGCAAAATCCGAGGTGCGCGATGTCGTCGTCGATGGTCAAACCCGAGAAAACGGAGAAATCAAGTTGGTCGATGACGGCGGCGTTCACCAAGTCGTCATCAGGACGGCGGCTGCCCCCGACAGGCCAAATTAGCTATCGGAGCTTCGGAACGACGTCGTGGCTCATCGATTTTTCCCCCCGCTCGTGAGACAATACGTTCCGTAGCATGCGGTCCCGTAGCACGCCCCTTTCCAACCTCAAGCCATTCCGCCAGCGCCGGGCAAAAATCAAGTTTCAGTAATTTTCGCGAGTGCGAGACGCAAGGTATGTCGAGTGGACCGGTAAGAGTGCTGTTTGCTGCGAGCAACGATGACGACTATCGACGCATCGCTGATTTGTTCACCGAGCTTCCCACCGGGGCCTACGTTCTCGAGCGCGTCGCCGACTACCACAGCGCGCTGGGCGCGTTGCAGCAATGCGGACACGACGCTTACCTCGTCGACGATCGCGTTGGCCAGCACACCGGAGTGGAATTGGTAGACGGCGCAGCCCGTTCCGGCTGCGCAGCCCCTGTGATCCTGCTGACGGCGGAATGGAGTGCGGAAGACTACCGCGGCGCAATCCAAGCCGGCGCCGCCGACGTCCTCGAGAAGGATCAACTCCACGCTGCCACGCTCGAGCGTTCCTTGCAGCGAGCGCTGCTGCGAGCACGCCATCCCGAGGATGTCAAGAATGCGGATCAAACCGCTCAAGCAGAAGACAAAGCGACCCAGACGCATTTTCGCGAAGTCGATCGCCGCAAGGACGAGTTTCTCGCCTTGTTCGTGCACGAACTGCGCAACCCCTTATCACCCCTCTCGTCGGCCATCCAGCTCATTCGGTTGCAGCCCGACAAGGCGGACCAGGTCGACGAGTTGGCCGTCGTCATGGAACGGCAACTGGCAAAACTGGTGCGAACGATCGAAAACGCCGTCGACATGTTTCAAATCTTGGGGAGCAAGCTGCAACTGCGCAAGTCGCAAGTCTCGCTCGCCGACGCCGTCAACGCGGGAATCGATATGACCCGCCGGCAAATCGAAGAAGCACGGCATACCCTCGAGACATCGTTCCCCCAGGAACAACTGCTAGTCGATGGCGATTCCACGCGGCTCTCGCAAATCGTCAATCACTTGCTCGTGAATGCCGTGAAGCACACTTCCAAGCCCGGCACCATTCACGTCTCGCTGCGAGCCGAAGGTCCCCAGGCCGCCATTCGCGTTCGCGACTCAGGCGTAGGTGTTCCCGAGGAAACGCAAGCCCGGTTGAGCGAAACGTTAGGGCAAGTCGGCGGTGGCGGGCTCGGTACCAACCTCGCGCTGGTCAAGGCCCTCGTCGAATTGCACGGCGGCTCCGTCCACGTGTTCAGTCGCGGCCAGGGAACCGGCACCGAGTTCACCGTCTATCTCCCCTTGGTCACGCGATCGCTTGCCCCCAGCACGGCTGCGTCCACCAAGCCGGAAGGCACCGGCGAAAAACCAGCTCCGCTCCGCGTCCTAGTCGTCGATGACACCAAGTCCGCCGCACTGTTGCTCGCAAAACTCTTCGAAACATTGGGTCAGTCCGTCGAGGTCGCACTCTCGGGACAAGACGCGCTCGAACGCGTCACGCTCCTGCAGCCGCACCTGGTTGTTTCGGATGTCGAAATGCCCGACATTTCCGGCCTGGAACTGGCCCGCAGAATTCGTGCTAACCCCAACTTGCAACAGCCTAAACTAGTGGCGCTCACAGGCTACGACCGAGACAGCGATCGCCGCAAGATCCTCGGCGCCGGCTTCGACCGCCACATGACCAAACCCATCGGCATCCAACAAATCGAACAACTAATAGCCGACTGCGCCCCCTAAAAAGTCGCTTCAAAAAAGTAGGACGGACAATCCTGTCCGTCCGCGGTGGGCCCGCTTTAGCAAGCAAAATCAAAGATCCGCAATCGACCAAGAACCTCTCTCCGAGTCCTCTGCGCCCTCTGTGGCAAAAAACAAATGAACTCACAAAGCGTCGCCAAGAAATGCAACTCGCGGCGAAACTTTCATCTCGCCGCGAGTCTATCTTCTTCTTAGTTGCAAGAGCAAATGCTGTCGACCTTGTTTCATGTCGAACAGTTTTACTGCTGCCTTCTTTGCGAGAGCTCGTTCAGGTCCATCATGCCAAGCCCTTGCTTGATCCGGTGGATCGAACACTCCCTCCTCTGTAAGGCCTTCGGCGACCGGTTCCACTACGGGCGTCCGCCGATGCAGTTTTGCTCTATCGTTCTGTCCGGATTCTTACACCCGGTGCTTCCAAGAAGAATATTTCGGTTCGCTTACCCCATTCAGCATCGCTGAAGTCGGGCCATTTGTCACTGGTAAAGTTCGGAGCTTTTTCCAAAACTTGGGGGCTGACATTCAGCTGCACCCATCGCTCATCGCTATCCGCCTTTGAGTGAACATCAATGGCTCGGAATGGGACAGCGGTATATTTGGTCCCAACGCCTAACGTGCCGCCGTGTGCGACCACGATAAAACGTGCCTTTCCATGCTCATCCATGACAATGTCATCCACTGTTCCAAGGTTCGTTTTATCTTCGTTCATGACCTTGGAGCCGATGACCTTCGATGCCCGCACGGGCCGACCAAACGCCGTTGGCTCACCAGCGCGGCCTTCGATTCGCACACCTGGGGCTTCGATTTTGAAGCCGCCCGGTTTCTTTTCGTCGTCCGCACCGGCGATGATCGTGCAGGCCACAAAGCCCATCAATGCAAATGCGCAAGCTACCGTTCGCGACATGGTTTTACTCCGAAAGAGGGATGGTTGAGGTTTAAAAAATGACGGCAACTCCATTACGGCTCGCACGAACCGCAACGGGTTTCCAGTTCCGTCATCTGGCGTTCGGCCTCATCTTTGGCCATGCCGTACCTCTTTTGGATCAAGCCGAGCAGTTGCTCGCGCTTGCCTTTCATCTCGGTCAACTCGTTGTCGGTGAGCTGTCCCCACTTTTCGCGGAGCATCCCTTTGAACTCGTTCCAACGCCCCTTCCAAATCTCGGTTGTTCCGGAAGACATGATTCTCTCCTTCTCACCTTAAAAACTCGACACTTTTGTACGGTTGTGGACTGACCGCCAGGCATTCGCCCCTAATTCGACAAACGACAATCGAAACGCGTCGCGGCATCTCAAGAGAAGGATTCGGGCACCGCGAAAAGACCGAGACGAACTCTTCGTTCACCTTGCCTTGCCTCTCGCTTAGATCGCCCTCTCCAAATGGAGTCCACTCTCTCGAAATGCCGTAGACGCGCGCGTCGATTCAACCGGTCAGCGCCGCAGGATCAACGATCAGCAGCGCGGGGACACAGCAGTAAATCAAATCCAACGTAAGAAGAGTTACGCACACATCGTGCCAATGATGAAACGCGGTTACGCAGGCCCCTTTTGGCCAGAAATGCGTGGTATTTCTCCTCGCTTTGCCTCATGAGAAACCAGACTGAACGCACATGGGACAACAAAAACGACCATGCTGTGATTCTCATAAGTTCTGTAAGAATTTGATTTGAGGAAATGACGTCCCTTATGCTGAGACATCGATACATAAGGACGCTCGAACCTCCTCCTGAAGCCTGGAGCCTACACGCGTGAAGCGCGATGCTAGAGGTGGACCCCGCGCGTGAGACAGTTTACTGGCGTAAATAAGTAAAGAGGGAAAGCGGCCAGCGAGCCGTCCCCGCGAGCTCGCCAGC
>CAZWSX010000025.1:0-119190 GCA_964636985.1 uncultured Pirellulaceae bacterium
AGCATGTGCGTTCCCGCGGAGGACCGGAGCGTCTCGTCCGAGAACGGTACTTCGGAGAGTGCGGTGAGTTCCTCCGGCGTGAATGTCACGCCGAAGGTCTTCTCCACGTCTTCGATCCCGTAACAGACCGGCTTCGTCTTTGGCGTCGAAAGCAACGTGCATGCGTCAGCAAATGTCGTGGCCATGGGGGCCAACCTTTCACCTTGCTTCCCTGTCGCGGAAAGCGGATCGGCTACCCCACTCCGTTGTGAGGCAAGCGCATCAGGCACGATCCTTCATGCCCGCAGTGCTTGCCTCAACTTCTGAACCTTGCCGGTGGTCCTAAAGAACACCGTTGACATAGTAGCGCAACTGTGTCCGAAGCGCAACATGAAAGACCGAGCGACCCTCGGGGCGTGACCGGGAGCCGAAATTCCGCTCCCCCACTCCAGGTCGTCGTCGGATCGATGGGTCGCACTCGCTACATCATCAATGAAATTGTCATCACGATCCCCTCTCCTCAGGTCACCAGCGTCGGCGGGATCTCTGCCGGTATCCGAAGAAGCGTTGGCGGTATCTCCGCCGCCGCGGCGTCTCACTCACGGCAGCCAGGAGTGCGATGGCGATGATCGCGAGAATCACTTGGCGGTAGTGATACACGACGGCCAGCATCAGCACGACTGCTGCGATTCCCGCCGACCAGACCATGATCTGGTAGAGCCGTTCGCCGGGTGACATTCGCGCTGAAGACGGCAGCGTCGCGGTCGACGAACCACGGGTCGCCTGATCCGGCGATCCGTCGGCGTCACCGAGCATCCGGGCGAGGAAGCCGACGTCGATCACCATGATTCCCAGGATTTCCGCTTCCTGTTTTTCAAAGCGCGTTGCCGGCGCCGTGATGAGGAGCAGTCCTCGCGTGACCTGGCGGCGGGACATGGAGCCGGCGAGCTCGCGAATGATCCGCATGAGGCCGGAGGCCGGACGAGTTTTCCAGCGCTTGCACTGTGCCACACACACGAGCCGCCCGGCATTGTCGTGAATGGTCAGATCCACTCCCCCATCGCCGCCCCGCGGCCCCTTGTCCGTGACGGAGACGCGACCGTAGCCGGCCTGTTCCAGGAGCATCGCACAACAAGATTCAAACTCGGCCGGAGTGAGCGACAGCAGCTCCCGGAAATCGGTTGGCCGTTGGTCGGCGGATCGCGGAACCAATCGATGTATTTTACCCGAGCGGGAGCAAGTGCGCAACGCGCCGCATCACTCGAAAAATGTGCGTTCGGTTTTCGATGCGCGACATGCGGCCTTAAAAAATGGTCACCTGAAATGATTTGCAGCATGACGACAAGTCGAAATGAATTCGGCGCAAAATCCCCTTCCAAAAACCACCGCGAACCGGTGCCTTTTCACGACACGTTTCCGGCAGGGTCGCGGTAGGGTTCCGGCACCCTCCAAACTGGTACGTTTGGTACCCGCTTTCAACAACTGAAATCGGCGTCTCCCCTCCCCTCTTCGGAACGTACCGAAATGATTCCATGACACGGGGTCTGGAACCCATCTGAAAACCTTCCGAAAACCAACCGCCGGGAGGCCACGGGAAAGCGGTGGTTGGACACCTTCCGGCACCCCTCCGCCATCGTTTCCCGGTACCCCGTCGGAAGCCGCTCTGGAAGCGGCTTAATCCCCTACCGGAACCCTGCCGAAACCCCTCCGCCACCGTGCCGCGGAACCTGTCTTGGTAGGTTGCCAAATCCCCTTCCCAAACGGGCGGCGGCAGCGGTAGTGTCCGGCCTGTTCCTACCCCACTTCCCCATGACCAAGTTTCTCACGGTCAAAGAGGCCGCGAAAATCACCGGCAAATCTCCCTCTTCCGTCCGCCGGATTATCTATCCGATTCTCGAAGACAATCAGCACCCCGATCGGCATCACATCGAGCCCGACGTCGAGACCGCCCAAGCTCTCCGGCTCAAGGGGGAAAACTTCGCCTGGAAAATCTCCGAGGAGCTCCTCGCCCGCGTCGCGGCGGACGGGGGCGTGAAGTCGAAACCGGAATCCAAATCCGACGCGACCGGGGACGGCCAGTCGGCGGTGATCATCCAGATTCTCAGGTCACAGTTGGAGATCAAGGACCAGCAGCTCGCGACCGCGAACGACGTCATCAAAGGTCTGTCGGAGCGGGTCCGCGAAGGCAACATTCTGATGGGCTCGCTGCAGCAGCAGCTCGCCGCTCCGAATTCTGTGAACCGCGACAAGTCCCACATCGTGGACGCCGACCGTTCGGCCCCGAAGCCGGAGCAGGGGAGTGAGGCTTCACCGACCGAGACCAAGAAGGTGCCATGGTGGCAGATCAAGATTTTCTAACACGCTGATTTGAAACCGACTGTTTCCGGTACCGGCCATGATCCGACTGCGGGCAAGCGATACCGTCTGCCCGGGATCACGCGCGAGGGGATCGCTCAGCTCTCACTCCTGGAGACGGCCCTCTGGCCGCTCAAGGGAGGTACACGCGAGGTGCCGACGTTCAACACGGCGTACACGTTCAAAGCGGGGACCGACACACGCGAGGCTTCTGTGAGCGTGTACGCCCCGCTGGGTCTCCAGAACATCGACGAGTATGTGCTGTGGGGACTGCTCGGGATGAGTCTCTCCCATCAGCAGCCGAATCCCATCCTGATGGCGACGCCCTACTGGATCATCCAGCAGCTCGGCATGCCGATCGGCGGATTTCAGTACGACCAGCTTCGCGCGTCGCTAGAACGGCTGGCAGTCGTCGCGTACCAGAACACAGCATTTTACAATCCCGTCACCCAGCGGCACGAGCGGGTGACGTTCCATTTCTTCTCGTCGTATCTCCCGACCCGCGGCAGGGGAGCGGCAGTCGATACCGAACGGGCCTGGCGGATCGAATGGTCGCCGATGTTCTTCCAGATGTGCCAGGCGACCGGCGGCACCCTCCTCTTCGACCTCGACGTGTATCGTGACCTCACGCCCGCGGCGCGACGGCTGTTCCTCAAACTCAAGGACCGGTTCTGGCGATCGAAGCGCGTGTTCCTCAACGTCGACGACCTCACCGTCCACGGGCTCGGGTTCTCCGCCGACCGGCCGCTCAAGAAGCGCAAGTACGATCTGGCGTCGTGCATCCGGGAGCTTCTCGGTCACGGCATCGTCGAGCTCGGCCGGGGACAGCACGACGCGAACGATCTGTTCCTCAAACGGGGCAAGGGATTGTACGTCGTCCAGTTCTTCGAGGGTCCCTACTTTCGGCAACCGCTCGGCCAGCGCACCGCCCGCCAGGAGCGGGCGATCGTCGACGATCCGCTCTATCAGCCGCTGCGGACGATCGGCGTCGATGAGGCCGGCATCCGCCGGATCTTCAAGCAGTACAGCAGGGGATTGATCCAGCGGTGGATCCGCGTCACCGACGCGGCGATGCACGAAGAGCCGCACGGCTTCCCGGGATTCAAGAACTCGCCGGCCGCGTTCCTCGTCGATGCCCTGCAGAATGAGCGGATGCCGCCGGACTGGATCTATGCGCACGAGAAGGAACGCAAGCGTCAGGAGTGGGACGCGGAGCATCGTTCGAGCGCCGCAGTGGAAGGGCAGTTCCGGCAGCGGTACAGCGCTGAGAAAGCCTCCGCCCTGGAGAGCTACCTGCGGTCACTGGAGGGACGCCGGCAGTATGCGGCCTACGAGCCGACATTCCAGGACTTCTACCGGACGGTCGAGCCGGACCGTTTTCGGGAGGCCGCCCGCGACGCCGCGATCGGAAAGATCGAGCGGGAACATTTCCAGTTTCCCGACTTCAGTGTGTGGCTGCTGGAACAGCAGCCGTCCACATCTGCGTGAGGCTGTCCACTATTGGTGGTTGCCGGACCTTTTTGGACGTGAGGGCTTGGCGGTCGCCGGACCTCATATTGGTGGTTGCCGGACCTTTTTCCGACGAACCGTCTCCCGGAAGGGCTGCCACAGGCCGCAAATCTCAGGCTCGGGGTTCGCCGACAAAGCGTCTATCAAAGCGTTCTCTGTTAAAGCAAAGAAGGGCGGGCTATCGCCCGCCTGCTTGGACAAGAGAACTTGACGATGACGGGCGGACCGATAGAACGGCCCGCCGTATCGAACAACTCAGGAGAGATGGCGGCGATTCAGGTCGCCCACGGAGGTGGGCCGTGGCTCAAAAGGGTCCCGCCGCAGGCGCCCGCTTCGCGGACATCGATCAAATCACGGTCGGCCCTAGATCGTCGAGAGAGACCCCGTCATTCCTCCCGCGGTTTCTGGTCTGCATCATCGTGATCAGGAGCAGCAGAATCGGCAGGTGGACCTTCGGCTTGGCGGGATTCCCCAGGCGCGGTGCCCTCCGGGAATTTCCTTGCCAATGCGATTTCGAAATTGTTGCGGTAGTCATCGATGCCGTCCGAGACTTTGAGTAGACCGTCTTCTCCATCGAAGTTGATATGCACTCTGGAGTCCACCGGGAGGCGTGAGAAATTGGGCGTGAGTTGAAACAGGAACTCCCTGACGGTGGGGTTCCCGTCACGGGCCGCCGGGGGCGGTTCTTTGAGCGATTTCATCCACGGCTTGAGCTCGAAGGTTAGGCCAGCACTCGACAGACAGAACCCTTTCCGTTGTTCCTCCAGCAACACGTCGTCCGCGATCGGGCAGTTCATTCCAAGGTGTGCTTCCAATGCCTTCTTCTGTTCCAAGATGTCCAGATCTCTCCACCCCTCGGGGTGACGGAACAATTCACGAGAAGCGCCTTCGTCAGGAAGATTGGTCATGAGATGGTTGATATGTACCTCCTATAATACGCCTATTCCGAGATAAGCGCAAGCGGCAGTCTTCCTCAATCCTTCGCGTTATCGTCCGCCGAGCGACCGCCGGACGATCGCCGTCACAGGCGATCGAAAGGGGAGCGGGAGGCGATGGGACTCGACCTGCGACACGGCTTGGGAAAGCCGAAAACCCCGCTACGCCCGAGGGGCAGAGCGTCGCCGGCTACCGCCGCGACAGGCGGGCTGTCGACGGCTGGCACTCGTCCCTCGTGACCGACGCGCGCGCCACCCCGCCTGTCGCGGCCCGGACTACCGTCCGACCGCGACGCCCCGCCCGCACCACGCAGGCTCTCGCCTGATCGACCGCGGAGCGGGACCATGCGGCCGCGAGGACGCGCGCGTCGACGCCACGGCGGTCGCCGTGGCCGAAATTTCATCATGGGCTCGGCCCGTGCGTCTACGCCGCCCGGCGCGGAGCGGCTCACCGCGAGCGCAGTTCGGCTTCGAGCCGTTCCACGAACTGCGCGAGCGTGAGCCCGAAGTGCGTCAGGATCGTCCGCAACTGGATGATGTCCAGTCGCCGGTCACCGCGCTCGATCTTGCTCACGAACGACTGGGTCTGCCCTAAGCGTTCCGCCAGTTCCACCTGCGTCAAGCCCACCTGTTCCCGCGCCGCCCGGAACAGCCGCAGGACGACGGCGTACTCGGGGGCGTAGATCGTCTTTTCCAGTTTTTTGGACTTCTTTGCCATGCCGGTATTTACAATCCGACTTGGAATAGTCCAAAATGGACTATTGGGGGTCCGCGAAAGGGCCGGAGTTTTCACAAACCATTGGAGGTGTCCCATGCTTGGCAGTACGTCGAAGAATCCTTCCCCGCGGACCGGCGACGCCGCGCGGCCGTCCGCTATCGAACTTTCGTGGCGCGACGAGGCACCCCTCCACGGCGCCGCGGCGGCGGTCGTCGCGGAGGATCCGCCTGAGCGTCTCTGCAAACAATGCGGTCGTCCCGTCGGCTGGGACAACGACTACTGCGCCGGGTGCGCGGGTTAGCCGGTTGTCAGACCGATGAAGCCGCCGGACGGCGGCGAGACATTCATCTCATGAAAGGAGCCCCTCAAATGTGGGAGTTATTTCTCTTCCTTGTGTTCGCTTACGCATTCGCCTCCTGTATGCGGCCCACGCCGAATAACCGCAAACATGGGCTGCGTAATCCGTATCGAGATTCGCGGTTTCCTGAGAGCACATGGCTTGACTGATTCGCACCGCCCGGTCAGGTCAGACGACCTGCAACAATTGCCACTCGGCAAGTGTGAGCGATTCGGGCTGCTTCCCGGCGTAGGCTCCGCCGTGCATCGTCGGCGACCAGGCGAGGCGCACGTCGAGCCGGCGCTCGGCGAAGTACCACAGCGCTTCTTTCGCGCCGTCGATGCCGGACGCTTCGCAGTCGAACATCAGGTTGACGCGGTTGCCGCCCACCTGCCGGGCGAAGCGGGCGATCTTCTCGCCTTGGGCTTCGGTCATACGATTGGACATGATCCCCAAAGCGGGAATGCCCAAATTGTCCAATCCGATCACGTCGTTGAAGCCTTCGACGATGACCAGGCCATGCGTCGCGAGGAAGTCGCGATAGCCCGGTTCGAGGAGGCGGCTGGCGTGCTGCCCGAAGAGCTCTTGTCCCCGGTGAAACCCCTTGGGGAAACGATGCTTGGCGGGCGGTTCGCGCTCGGCGCGCTCCGCCGGAGTGAGCCGCAGGAACTCCTGTTCCTTCTGCTCGTAGTTCACCTCGCGCCCCACCCAGGCCAACACCTTGCCCTGCTCGGAGAGCACGGGATAGAGGAGGCCGCCGCGCAGACTCCAGCCGCGCTTGTCCCCTCCGCCGTCGTGCGGCAAGTAGCCGCACCGCCACTTGGTCAGCGACTCGGAAGTGAGACAGGGGTGACGCCGGACGTAGGCAGCGGCGGCCGGATTCATCGCGGCCACGTCGCGTAGTAACTTCTCGTCAATCGTCGCCAGTTCCCGGACGCGGGGTTCGGGATGGTCGCGGAGCGGCACATTGACGGGGAGCGGGGGAGTCGCGTCGGCGGTGCGGGGGGACGGCGCGGTCTTCTTGGCCGCCACGCTCGCGGAGGAAATGGACGACGAAGCGAGCAGGCGCTTGACCTGCTGGAATTCCTCTCCCTTGAGCTTGCCCCCGCTGGGCTTGGCGCCCGTGAGCCATCCGTGCATCAGCGCCAGCAGGTTGCCCCGTGTGCCGCAGCCGTAGGCGTGGCACTGCCATACCTTCTGCGGGTTCTCCACGTTGATCGCGATTTCCCGTCGGCCGGCGTGATCGCCCGGGCAATGGAAGGGGCAGTCGAGCCGCACCTCGGGACCGCTCCCTTTGACGTCGAGCGGAATGGCGCACTTGGCGGCCGCCGCTTCGAGCGTCGTTTCGGCCTGCAGACGATCGACATCAATATAGCCGCCCATTCGCGCAATCAGAAATTGTGCGTCTCGATGATACCGTACCCGGCGGCTATGGCCCAAGACATAAATCTCAGCCGCCGCGATTTGGCAATTCTCGCGCTGCTCGAAATGACCCCCGTCACGGTGGCCCTGCTGCGCAAGGCGAGCGTCACCTTCGGCGAGGAGCCGTTCCGTGATGAACGCCGCGTGCGCGAACGGATGCAAGCCCTCACCGAGGCCGGCTACGTCCAGACCTGGTCCGCCGCGCTGACCGGCGGGGGACTGCTGCACTACTACCGGCTGTCGACCTCCGGCTACCGCGTCCTGCACGCCTACGACTCGCACGCGCCGCCGCGCACGCTCGTCTCCGAGATCGCCCCGTCGCGCTACCATCATACGATGGTGCTGGCCGAGGTCATCGTCCACGCGCACGTTGCCGCGCAGGCCGCCCGCGTCCGGATCGCCCGTTTTCACGGCGAAGGGAAGCTCACGCTGGCGGTGGGGGAGTACTGCCAACAGCCCGATTGCCATTTCCAGTTCCAAACCGGCGGCCGGAGTTTCAACGTGCTGTTCGAGATCGACAACGCCACCGAACCGCTCGATTCGCTCCGGGAGCAGAGCTTGCGCAGCAAGCTGCTGGGGTACGAGCTCTATCAGGACTGGGTTCTCAACTGCTGGAAGCACGAAGGGTGCCAAGGGGCACGACCCCGCTTCCGCGTCGTCGTGCTCACCACGGGGGCCGAACGGGCGCGACACATCCTGTGGCTGGCGCGGCGCTGCGCCCGCAACCCACAGCGGCGGCTTTGCTATACGGCGACACAGGACGCCTTCCTGGCCGAGCCGCTGGCGCTGACGACGGCCCTTCTGAACGACCACGACGGACGCTGGCGGAGCCTGACCAACCCGCACCCTACGTCCCGATTCCTGCGCGAGCCGATCCGAGTGACGCCGCCGCTCGCGCCACGCTTGCCGGTTTGATACGCTCGGCTGCGCGCGTCGTTCGTCCGCAGTGCTTGGCGCGGCTATTAACCCGCGTCCCTCCTTCCGCCCCCAAGGAATGAGGAACGGGGCCTCCGGCAAGGAAGCGGCCGCGCACCGCCTCGACGAAGTGACGCACGTCGACCGAGGCGGTTTTTCATGGATCAGCCGCCAATTCAATTCCGCCGGGTATTCGAACTTACCCGGCGCGGCGGTAGGCTGCCGCCATGCTGACCGCCATCGCGGCACCGGCGGATAACGAACGTGGCCCGAGGTACATGGAACGGGCGCTGGCGGCGATCCACGAAGCGCGCCTGCGCCGCGCGCCGATCACGCTCCTGTACGGGAGCGCCGCCGGGCAGATTGGACTGTTCGTGCGCTGTGCGACCGCCCAGCGCACGCTGGTACTCGATCCGATCACCGCCAACTATCCGCACTGTCTGCAAACGTCCGTCGCCGAGGAGCCGCTCCCGGAAGGGACCGTGGTGCTTGCACAGAACGTCGTGCTCGTCCCGGAACTCTATCCGATCCTGCGGCACGCCCAGTTCGAGGATACGCTCAACCGCAACTTCGCCGATCCGGTGAGCGTCCTACTGCGGGCCATTCGTCCCGCCGCCGGGATCGTGGCGGCGGTGGAGATCCGCATCGTTCCGGCTTCGCACCGCCGGACGCACGCGGCCGTGAAGGCGCTGCGCCGCCTGGAGCGGCAGTTCTTTCGTCGCAACCATCGGTTGGCGGCGTTCTACGCGCGGCACAGCTTGCGCGGGCCGCTGAAGGGATTGGCCTGGCTGCTGGGGCGGTACGCGCTCCGCAGCGAGTCGCCGGGGCACACGCTGCTCGAAACCACCACCAGCCGGATGCACGAGCGCGAGGAGGATTTGCAGGCCGCCGCCGACAAGATCGGGGGCCATCTTTTCGAGACGCAACTCCGACTGGTCGTCCAGGCTCCGGCCGCATTGCGAGCCGAAGCGCTGGAGCGGCTGCGGAGCATGGCGGCGGCGCTGGGGGCGCTCACGAAGTCCCGCCTCGCGCGGTTCAAGACGGAGAGCGTCCGCGAGGGGGCGCGCGGCCGCTATGGTTCGGCGTTTCTCTTGTCGCATGAGGAACTCGCGACCCTCTGGCATCCGCCGACGGCGACCGCCGCCGCCGAGAAGATGCCGGGGAGCGATCTCCGCGAACTGGAGGGACCGCCATTGTTCCACTCGGAAGAAGCAGCGGGGAGCGTGGTCCTCGGCAAGATGCGGTTTCGCGACGACGCGCGGCGGGTGACGCTCGGGCGCGAGGACCGCCGGCGGCACCTCTATGTCTGCGGGAAGACCGGCATGGGGAAGACGACGCTGCTGATGAACATGATCGCCAGCGATCTGGCCGCCGGGGAAGGGCTGTGCCTCGTCGATCCGCACGGCGACCTGGCCGAGGCGATGCTGGCCCAGGTTCCACGGCAGCGGACGAACGACGTGATCGTCTTCGACGCGGCCGACCGGTCGCTGGCGATTCCCTTCAATCCGCTCGCCTGCAGCGACCCGGCCCGGATCGACCAGGTGACCTCCGGAGTCGTGAGCGCCTTTCGCAAATTGAATTCGTCCTGGGGGCCGCGGCTGGAAGACACGCTCCGCAACGCGGTGTTCGCCGTGGTGGAGCAAGGGGGCAACTTGCTGTCGGTGATGCGGCTTCTCAGCGAGCCGGCCTACCGCGAGCAGATGGTGGTGCGGATTCGCGACGAAGTCGTGCGCGCGTTCTGGCTCCATGAGTTCGCCGGTTGGTCCGACCACTACCGCACCGAAGCCGTGGCCGCGATCCAGAACAAGCTCCGCCCCTTCGTGACCAGCACCAACATCAGGGCGATCGTGACCCATGCGTCGCCGTCGCTCGACCTGCGGCGGATCATGGACGAGGGGCGGATTTTGATCATCAACCTGTCGAAAGGCCGGCTCGGCGAAGACAACAGCACGCTCCTGGGGGCGTTCCTGGTCACCAGCCTGCAGCAGGCGGCAATGACGCGGGCCGACCTCCCCGAGGACCGGCGACGCGACTTCTCGCTCTACGTTGACGAGTTCCAGAATTTCACGACCGGTTCGTTCGCCGCGGTCCTCTCCGAGGCCCGCAAGTTCCGGCTCGGCCTGATCGTCGCGCACCAGTACCTGACGCAGCTCGACCAGGAAACCGCCGACGCGGTCTGGGGCAACGTCGGCTCCCTCGTGGCGTTCCAGGTGGGGAGCGACGACGCCGAGGTGCTGGCGCGGCAACTCGGGAAGTACGAAGGACAGATCCTGCCGCAGCATCTGTCCGGCCTGCCGAAGTACACCGCGTACGCGCGGCTCCTGATCGAGGGGATGCCGAGTCATCCCTTCTCCCTGCAGACGCTGCCCCCACCGGTTCCGCTCGATCCGGAGCGCGCCGAGATCGTCCGCCGCGTCGTGCGGCGGCGATTCTCCCCGCGAGTCGCGGTGGCGGCTTGATCGGAAACACTCCATTCGTTTGGCGAGGCCTCGCGGGTATGAGTACATGCGCTGGCGCAGCCAGCTGTCGCCCATGGATTGTGCTGTTTCCCCTCGATGCCCGTCGGCATATTGCTGCTCGCTACAGCCGCACGCTACGCAAAACAGGCATAGTATTACTATTTGACTTATTAAAGAAGTATATGATAACATCGTATCATGCCACTGATCTCTTTCCGCTCGCATGCACCGGTCCTTCTGCTGGCCGCGTTTCTAATACTCTCCTCATTAGGAGTCCCCAGTCAGGGAAAGGCGCAGGGCTTTAGCGACCTTAGTACCGCTCATCCCTACTACAAGGGAATTGAAGCAATACAGGCGAAGAACATCATACGCGGTAATCCTGACGGCACCGTCCGTCCGGACGCTCAAGTAAGTCGCGCAGAACTCCTGACGCTCATTCTCCGCGCAACGCAGACAGAACCCGTTGGCTGTGAGTCGCAGCCATTCTCGGATGTTTCGCTCGATCAGTGGTTTGCGGCGGTCGTTTGTACGGCAAGGGAAGAGGGATTGGTGGGTGGGTATCCTGACGGCACCTTCCAGCCTTCACAGAACGTAACGTTTGTGGAGGCGGCGAAAATCGCCGTGCAAGCGCTTGTTCCCTCCTCAGACGTCGAAGCGGCGCGAGCCACGCTCTATGACAACAAGGTGAACTGGTATGACGTGTTTTTAGTGCTCCTCAGTAAGCGCCACTCCATTCCCCCGACGATCTATTCGCAGTCACAGCCGCTCACGCGCGGCGAAATCGCACAGATGTTGTATCTCCTCTTGGAAGGGACCGGGGCTGACGCGTCGATGACCTACGCAGAATTTGCGGATCGCCTCTATCTCGATCTGGGTGGGGGTTACAAGCGGTATACGGAGGGAATCTGGTACGACATCGGCGGCTGGATCGACGGTGAGGACGCCGCGACCTTTGAGGTGCTGGGCCCAGGGGTTGCACGGGACAAGTACCGCACGTACATGGCCCGGACGGGACTTATCGGAGGCGACCCCAAGACCAATACGTGTTCGCAAGGCTGGTGCTGGGATGCGAGCCAGGTGTACGCGCAAGGCGAGAGCATTCCGGGGGCCGACCCCAAGACCTTCCGCGTCATTGACAAGATTTACGCAAAAGACGCGAAGCATGTGTATAGCGTCCGCAAGGAAGTGCCCAATCATCTGGTTGCCGGTGCTGATCCAGAGACTTTTGCAATAGTCGACAACCGTTATCAGCGTGACGCGCAACGCGCGTTCTTCGAGGGCGCTCTGATTCCTGACTCCCATGGTCCGTCCTTTCAAGTGCTTTGGGAAACAGGCCTTGATCGCAACCATGTCTACAATGACGCGGACATTCTGGAGGGTGCTGATCCCAGCACCTTCAAATTCACTCGCAGTTTGTACGCTTGGGACGCCAGTTCCGTCTATTATCAGAACCCAGACACGTTTCATTACGAACGCATACCCAATGGCGATGCGGCTTCATTTGAACTCTTTCCCGATTATGTGTTCCTCGATGAAGAGGGTTCACCCTACGCAAGTCCCGAAGATGCGCACGCCGCTGGCGCCACGACGGTGACACTCAAAAGCAACTTTGGCCTCGCGCGTGATCGGGCGCGCGTCTATTTTCACGGAAAAGAGGTTTTGCAGGCGGACCCCGCCAGTTTCCATCGCCTGCACTGCGGGTTTTACCGCGACAATGGCCATGTCTGGTATGACACGGTGGATGGAAGCAGTCACGTGATCCTCAAGATGATCGACGGAGCGGATGTCCACACCTTTGCGGGGGACCCTCAAACCTGCAAGGCCGGTGACGCAAAGCGGGAGTATCCGTACGGAGACCTGGCCGACTAATGCCTTCATCGCGTCTTTACCACTTTCTTTCGTTCCCGCTATGAAATCCATCCACATCGGTCTCTCACTCGCGACGATTCTGCCTCTCCTGGCATCCGTGAGTCCTGCCTCCGCGACGTTCACGGACGTAGCGCCCTCGCATCCCTATTACCAAGCGATCCTGTACTTGCAACAGAAGGGGACTGTAGGTGGCTATCCCGATGGCACATTTCGAGCCAACGACACCATTAACCGGGCAGAACTTGCCAAGGTCCTCGTCGCCGCACAGTATCCTCAAGGTGAGATCAACGACTGTCAGGGTCACATTCGCTCGCTCTTCACGGATACACCGCAAAAGGCGTGGTACACGCCCTATATTTGTACTGCCTTCCGCAACAACATCGTCAGCGGTTACCCCGACGTGAGCTTCCGTCCCGCCAATGCTATTTCGTATGCGGAAGCCGCCAAGATGATCAAGGAGACATTTGATGTGGCAGGGCCGCCGGAAGGCAGCCAGTGCACTTCGGCGTACAGTAAATGGTTTGAAACTAGCGGAAGACCGGATGACGACGCCAATCCGCACTGGTGGCAGAAGTTCGTCTGCGCGTTGCAAGCCGTCAATGCGATGCCACCCTCGTATGAAAAGCCAGAGCAACTCGTCACGCGCGCAGAAATTGCGGAAATGATGTACCGCATACAAGTCCGCAAGTTGTTCTCCGATAGCACGGACTCTTCTGATGCCAGCAATTCTTCATCGTCCTCCACTTCTTCAGCAAGCAGCAGAAACTCTAGTAACGCGTCTTCCATCGCCTCCTCCACGAGCTCCAGCTCATCGACGCAACCGGGAACGCAATCCTCGAGTGCGTCGAGTTCCACGTCCTCCCAAAGCTCTGCCTCATCGGCGCAGCCGGCAAGTCAGCAGTCATCCAGCTCATCGAGTTCCACCTCGCTTGCGGCGAACGTATCAGGAGCGACCGATCTCGCCTTTGACCTCAAAGGACCTGCGACCATTCCCGAGACAGGGCCACTGCTTAGTTACACCGCTACCGTCACCAATAGCGGTTCTCTCACGACGCTCGCTCCCGTGACGGTTCGCTTTCCCAAAGTGAGTAAACTGACGTATGAAGCCACGCTCTCCGATGCTGGATGCGTCTTGCAAACGAATGGCGACGTCCTCTGCACCTACGGCACAATGGGACCCGGCAAGAGCTTAACTGTCGTCCTCAAATACACAGCTGGAATCCTGTGCGGGGAGTCGGCAACGCTCAGCGGAAATCTCAATTCCTCGGAGCAGCAGGATCCGTACGTCACGAACGACGCAGATTCTGTCACAACCTCTTCGGGATGCCCTGCCTACCGTGGCAACGTCTATGTGACGAAGGACAGCGTGCAGGATCCTTCCCATCAATTGCTCGGCGGAACAATCGCCGATCCGATTCTGCAAGTACAGCTACGCGCTGAAGACCAAGCGGTGCAGATCGACCAGCTGCAGTTTACGGCGGAGAGTGCAAATGGCTCCACGCCTTCCAACAACGCCGCGCGTTCAGTTGTTCGGTTGGAGGTCTACCGTGCGGGCGATACGACACTCCTTGGCAGCGCCACCCTCGGAGGCTGCGAGGCCCAGCCGGTTCCCGCCAACACGTTCTGCGTGAAGCTGCCCGCGGGGAAACTCGTGATCGGCGCCGGCCAAACGGCCGTTCTCGCGGTACGCCCGCGCATGAAAACTGATGCCGATGGCGCCATGAGTGGTGATCGTTTCCGCCTGACCGTGCGCGCTGATTCCGCTGCCGTGCAAGCCACGGACGTGAATACGGGCAATGCCCTCAGAACGAATGACGGCGACCAAATGGAGGACGGCGAAGTATTCATCGGAACCTCAACGGCAGGAGCAAACGCGAAGCTGGCCGGTGAAAACGAGACCGTCGTTCTCTCGAAGATCATCTCCGTGCAAAACAACAGCCCAGAAGGCGATAACGCAACGCTTCCCAGTGGAATCACGGCCATCGGTCAATTCCGCTTCTCTGCTGCCGCCAACGGCAATACGAAGAATGGCCTGAACAAGCCGCAGATCACCGACCTGATCTTCACCGTGCGGACACAGAACGTCACATTGGACGCCGCGGCATTTCAGCTCTACAACGTCCTCGACGGCAGCATGAAGACGCCCTGTTCTGCGTTCCAAACCTACGGAGCGCCGATTTCGGGCAATGCGTCGGGGATCTTCTATGTGACTTGCAAGGCGATTGATGCCAGCAGCGTCAGTTCCAAGATTGATTCCAACGGTATCCTGGACTTGGCCCTTCAAGGCAATATTCTCAATGCGGGAGACATCACGAGTGGTACGCTGCAAGTTTCCATTGAGTCGTTCAGCAATGCGAACCTCTCGCTCATCAAGAATGCCAATGGGACGATCAACTCGGCCGGCAGTCACATCAGTTGGAACGACACTGATGTGGACAGCGTAGGACCCTTCTCTTGGGTCGATGTGACGGATCAGGAAGTGAAGTCCACGCTCTATGGGAAATATACGCCAGTGCGTTGGGAACCTGCCTTCATTCGCACGCCCATGGCCTTCTTGCGGGGTGCGTTCGTGTCGCGATAGTCTCCAGTAACGCGCTCGACGCGTCTTTGCCCTGCCAAAGTGCCTGTGTGTTCCATCGCCGCCGCCCACGCGTGGGCGCTCCGCGATCGAGACGGCTGGCCCTGCACTGCCGCCTCTGGCATCGTGTCGGCACATGGCGAAGAAGCTCGCACCGAGCACCGCTCCCGCGCCCGACCCACTCGTGGACGCGGTGGAATGCCTCACCGCCGAACTCTCTCTGCTGCGACAGGTGATCGATGAAGTCCGCGAAGACTTCTCTTGGCTGACCCGCAACGGTTTGCCGGTGCAGCCGATCGAGCATGTGCATGTGAAGCAGATGGCGCTCGACCCGTGTGCAGCCGACTGGGGCGAACGTCTGGAGATCGAACGCTCCACATTTCAGCCGCGGGGATCCCTCTCACCGCTCGACTCAACGACGCTCGATGACATTGCCGAGGACCTCAAGCAGTCGTTTCAAGCGGTGGCGGAGGGACAACTCGAAGTGATTCTCACCGCGCTCGACGGCGTGCGGGGAGAGATCCTCACGGCGCTGAAACGCCGCCGAAGTGAACGGGTGGGGGAGACGTTCGTCGTCACAGAAACATTCTCGTCCTCACCGCCGCCAGCCTCGTCAGCAGAACCTTCCTCGTCCGCTTCGTCGCCCGCCGACGAACCCGCTCCGCAGCGTCCTCCCGGCCGCTTGTTCTAATTCCTTCCCCCGTCGCGCTTGCCCAAGGAACAATTCCTCTATCCGGAAACTAGGCCCGTCTTCGATTTGCTCGAAGAGACCGCCCGCCGCAGCGGCGTCAGCCGCGCGCAGGCGTTCGAGGATTTCCTCCACATGAGCGTCTGCGCGCTGTCCGGCGGCCAGATGGAGGAGCAGTACCTGGCGACCGTGAAGAAGCACGCGAAAGGCAAACCAGGAAAGCGCGGTTGCGATTCCATTTCGCATGCGTTCGGAGCACTCGTGAACGTGATGGAAGAGACCCGCAAGGACATTCTGGGCGATCTCTTCCAGGGTGGCATTACCTACGGTGAAGCCGGGCAGTTTCTCTCGCCGGAGCCAATCTGTCAGATGATGGCGTCGATGACCGTGGGTGACGTGTCCGAAGAAGAGGGGAGTCCCCGGAAGTCCGTCTGCGATCCGTGCTGCGGATCGGGACGCATGCTGCTGGCCGTCGCCGATTTGAAGCCGCACTGGGAATTCGTCGGGCAGGACGTGGACCTCCGGTGCGTCCGCATGACCGCGCTCAATCTCGCGCTCCGCAATTTGTACGGCTACGTCGTGTGGGGCAATTCACTCGGCTTGGAGAAACGCCTCGTGTACCGCACCGGCTTCAACTTGCAAGGCGTCATCCGCGAGTTGCCGCTGAGCGATTGTCCCGCGCCGGTCCGGCAGGCGGTCGCCGAAGCGCCCAGGGACGTTCCGCCGATCGACGGCGGTTCGGCCTCGGCCCTTGCGCCTGACAAACTCCCGTCCCCCGAAAAGCAATTGCGACTCTTTTGAGCGCTTTGCGCCAGCCCGGATCTCTGTGGCAGTCTCGCCAGGCACAGCCGACGTTCGGTTGTGCTTTGCCTGAGCGAACCGCTCATTGGACCACAGGGAGACTTTGCAATGCTTGTCGAGTTATGTGACGGACAGTGCCGCAGCTGCGGCGGACAATTGGAAATAGTGGCCGCCGACGACGCCACGATGGATGTCGTCTGCACGGAGTGCAGCGACGGATACCCCGTCGAGACGGATGCCTTCAACGACGGCGGCATCAAGTACTGGCCGCGGGTCATGGTGACCCAGGAGGAGGGCGAGTGATGGACCCCGATGCTGCCCTCCGTGAACTGTTTGAAGCCGTCGAAGCCGGAGACGAGGATCGCGTGGCGGAATTGTCCGCAGCCCTCGATGACTGGCTGTCGCGCGGCGGATTCCCACCCGTGGCGCTCGGTCGTCGTGAGTTGGGGACCGTGTGGCACGTGGCGGTCACCAAGGCGGCGATCCGCCTGGCGAAAGCCCACGTGCGGATCGTCGCGGCGCGTGCAGGTGGAGCCTAAGGCTCCGCTGGTGCGGTTCTGGCGGCGCGGCCGCGCGGACACGGTCCCGCGTGGGCCCGACCTCCCTTGGCCATCAGTCAGTGCCGTTCAGGAGCCCGCATCCCCAGTGGATGCGGGCCTTTTGCGGGCCGATTGGTGTTACCCATCAACCCGTCACATACAGAAAGTTGCGCCGACGGCGCGACTGCGGCAGTCTGGCCGTGGTTTCCCTGCCGGGAAACCAACGCCTGAGAGCACGTTCCCTTACAGCACTGGAGATTTTTATGGCTAAGAAACAGACAGCTACGCAGCGACCCTCAAAGTCGCCGCCCGAGATGAAGATCGGCCCGTTTCCGGGCGGCATCGGTGTCGCCATCTGGCTCAACACCGCCGAAACCGACGACGGGCCGAAACAGTTTCGTTCCATCACCATCGCCCCGCGGCGCTACCAAGACCGCGAAGGGAAGTGGCAGGATGCAAAGAGCTTCAATCCGAGCGACCTGCCGGCCCTGATCTTCGCCCTGCAAAAGGCGCAGGAATACGTCTTCACCAAGCCCCTGCCGGGGCAAGAGTCGGAGGCCGGCAACGGCTCCGACGAAGTTCCGTTTTGAATTCCATTGAAAACGCTCTCAGGCACCCCCATGCTCGTCGCATGGGGGATTTTTTGCGGGTGTCGCTCCTGCGCGAGAGTGGCAGCCCGTCGTTGCGGCGGCTCACGGCGCCCGAATCGTGCAGCATCGGTTCGCACAACTTCGAAGAACCCGCCCCGTGCAGAGCACGGGGCGGACAACGAATCCGTCCGGATTCGCGGGCAAGGTTCAGCACTTCTGTGATGCCGCAAGGTACAGCCCGTCGACGCGGTTGCCCTCTGCATAATCGTTGACGACCAAACGGTCTTTATAGACCGCAATGGTCGTTTTGAAGTGGTGGGGCATCCGCTCTGCGCACCGACACCACACGTCATTGAACCTGCGATCGCCGGTCTCCTTCAGTCGCACGAGCAGTGCGGTGGCGGCGATACAAACGGACGCCGGCTGGAACTCCGGAGCGCTCTGCTTGAGGTGCCCGACCTGCTCGTCGAACGATTTGCGATTCGATCCGACGACGGGGAACAGAAGACGATAATACCCCGCTTCCGGCATCTTCCTCTCCCGATAATACGAAGCGTTATGCACCCACAGGGATGCATTCTCAGTCCCCGCCCGCTGAAGCGCGGCTAGAGTCCAGCCTCCGTAATAGACGACGATTTCACCGCATGTAGCCTCAGGAGCGGGGTCGCTGCATTCGACCGGGAGGCCGAGAATGCGGGCAACAGCAGCGTCGTCGTAGACAATCCCTTTTTTGGACATGATCGTCCGCCTCTCCACCTTCATCCGCGGTGGCGCGGGCTTGGGATCACGATCCTCCGGACCTTCCGGAAACGACGTGAGGCAAGCGCCCTGTCCGCGTCTTCTGCGCGCAGAGTGCTTGCCTCAACTTCTGAACCTTGCCGGTGATGCGAACGATCACCGGTGTGATTATCCCACCATCCAGCCGTCAGCGCAACTTCGCCCAACCCACGACGAAGAAACCGCTCCGAGCACGAGGCCCGGAGCGGTCAAGGTTCGAATCCAAGAACTCCTAAGAGTTCAAGAATTCGAGGCGCAAGGCTCAGGAAGTCGCGCAGCCGCGGCACACAGATAGGCGCTGCAGGTCGCATCCCAGTAGTTGATGACGTGCAGGAGACCGGCGTCCCAGTAGAGTGCGACGTTGTAGCCCCTGACGGTCAAATCCGAGGTCCGAATGATGCAGCCCTCGTAGAGGCGCTGGCCCGACTTCCGGTAATGCAGCACGGCGGCGAACGCTATGAGCGCCGCTGAGGCCATTTCCTCCGTGTTGTCCAGAAGGGCGAGTTGTTCTTGCCGGGTCTTGCGGTCCGATCCTGGCACTGGCTTCAGCCGAAGCAGGTTCCAGCGGACGGGCATCGCACTGCGTGAGAATGCCTGGTGTTTTTCCGCGTACCAGGCGACCGTCTCTGAGTAGAACGCCGCTCGACCCTTCGCCCGAACGTCCAACAAGGACATCGGTGCGCTGGGGAACAGCATGTGCGTTCCCGCCGAGGCGCGGAGCACCTCGTCCGAGAACGGTACTTCGGAGAGTGTGGAGAGTTCGTCCGACCTGTACTGCGCGCCGAAGATTTCTTCCACGTCCTCGACTCCGTAGCAAACAGGCTTCGGCGCCGGCGGCGTGAGCAACGTGCATGCGTCAGCAAATGTCGTGGCCATGGGGGCCAACCTTTCACCTTGCTTCCCTGTCGCGGAAAGCGGATCGGCTACCCCACTCCGTTGTGAGGCAAGCGCATCAGGCACGATCCTTCATGCCCGCAGTGCTTGCCTCAACTTCTGAACCTTGCCGGTGGTCACAAGGAACACCACGCATATTGTGCAACGAAAACGCTTCCAGCGCAACAACCTTCTTCCACTCGCTTCCTCAGCCGTTGTTCCACCAGGCGAGCGCCACTGCCGTTTTGTAGGCCACGTATCCGCCCACGATCCCCGCCGTGGCGATGTAAGCGCTGGGCTGATCGGCCAGAAACTCCGAGACGGTCGCGGGCCACCGGCCGAAGTTCTCGGCGAAGGCGTAGAGCGAATAGGAAAGCAGAGGCCGATCCCGAGCAACATGAAGCCTCGGCCCACGAGCATCCCCAACTTGTACGGCTTCGCGGTCCGCTCGATCGTGATAGGTCGCTCGATGGCGTGGACCGTGACCCCGGGCGCTGGCCTTTGGATGCCGAGCACCGCGTCCATCGCGTCCGGGCGTGCGTTTGTCGTGCCTATCGCCGTCGATCGTGTTGCGCGTGGCATACGCCGATCTTAGCGCGGGCTGGCCAAGCAGGCCGACTCGGTCCTGCGCTGCGCGCGCCTCGTGTATGATCGCCACGCTCCGCCTGCCAAGATGCCCCTCGACGACGCCCCCATCCCACCGCGCTATGAATGCGATCGCTGCGGTGAGTGCTGCAAGGGGACGCTCATCGTGGAGGCCGACGATCTCGACGTGCTGCGCGAGCCACGACTCATCGACGCCGATCCCCACCACGCCGGCAAATCCGTCCATCAAATAGTGCATGAAATTCGGACGGACATGAAGGCGATCATCCTCGCCTGCGGCAAGCCGTGCGTCTTCCTCGGGCCGGACAACGCCTGCGCGATCTACTCGACGCGGCCGAACTGTTGCGTCGGCATGGAGGCGGGCGACGAGCAATGCCAGGAAGCACGCGAGTCCGCAGGATTGCCGCCGTTGTTGCCGCTGCCGTGACGAACGACCGGGCCTCGCGACATCGTCTTGACGCGAAAATGAACATGCACTCCATCCGTCGGCGCTTGCGCTAGCCTGTCCTCGCGCCAGCACTTCGCTGACGCATTTGTTCCTTTACTTTGGAGGGATTGCAGTATGAGTCAGTTGATTCTTCATCGTGGAGCGCGGCTCGTGGAGCGGGCCGAACTAGACCAGGTGGATGCTCCGCCACCGACGGAGAGCTGGTTCCCTCTGCGGCACAGCCAAGTGCTGTTCACCGCAGAACGGACGCTCGCCGACGCCGGATTTCCCATCACCCGGTCGAAGCTCGCGCTGTCTCAGGACAACGCGCGGTTCTTCGGAACTCTGGACCTCTCGACGCCGATCACGGAAGGCGTGACGTTGACCGTGGGCGTTCGCAACTCGACCGACAAGACGTTCCCGATCGGACTGTGCGCCGGGAACCGGGTCTTCGTTTGCGACAACCTGGCCTTCAGCGCCGAGATCTACGTCGCCAAGAAGCACACGCGGTTTGGGGAGCAGCGATTCCAGGAAGGCATCGCCGCCGCCGTCGCCTCGTTGCACGAGTACCAGGGCATGGAAGCCCGCCGGATCGAGCAGTTCAAGGAGCAGGAAGTCGATGAGCAACAGGCGGCCGCCTGCCTGCTGCACGGATTCGAGGAGGGGATCCTGACCACCCGGACGCTGCCGGTCGCGATTGCCGAGTGGCGAAAGCCGGCACTCGATGAGTTCCGGCCCCGGACTCTCTGGTCGCTCTTCAACGCGGTCACGGCCGCGCTGAAAGACCGGCAATCGAATCCCGGTCGGTTCGCGTCGCTCACGATGCGCGTCTACGGCTTGCTCGGCACGACGCCGGCGGAAGACGCGCTGGCGACCTAGCAGGTTGCCGGACCAATCTCGGTGAAGGAACACCGACCCCTGCCGCAAGGTAGGGGTTTTTTCGGAACACGCCTTGTGGTTGCGCGGCGGTATGCACTCCGTCATAGTCATGCTCGGCTGCAACGCTCCCGCGCAGCCGCCGCACGTTCCCTTTGCTGGCCCTGTCCCACGCCCTCTCCTTTTCGCCGGAGTTCTACCACCCGCCCGATCGCGAACCGTCCTCGTCTGATCGACCACGCAACGTGTCCGACGCGGTGATGAGTCTCTCGCAGCAAACCTGGAACGCGATTGCCGAGCAGGTTTTCGGCGTCGATCCCTCCGAACTCGATTTGGCGACGGTCCTGGCAAAAATTGAGGAGACCAATACGAGCCGTAATCTCGACTCGCCGGTCGAGGTCTTCATTGACCCGGAAGGGGAATTCACGGTTCGAGTGTACGACGATGATCCCCCGGCTCGCTGAACATCATGCGATGTGCGCGATGAACTCACCGCTGCGAGCCACGCAGACTCCGTCCATGACCACGAAGCGCTCGGCACCATCGCGAATCACCGCGGCTTCGGGAACGCGGCCTCGATGAGACGCTCGGTTAACCGGGGCTTGAAGGTGGCGCAGAGCGACCTGCCCGCCCTGATAGTCGCCCCGCCTCGTCCGCGCTCACGCCGCCAAGGGCCACAACAAGAAAAGAATGTGGTGCGTCGTGTCGAATGCTTCCACCGTGCAGGTCTGTTTGTCGCCGTTGACATCGACGATCGAGCACGGGACGGGCGCGGTGAACTTATTGCGCGGCTTGTGCTTGAAGAAGAACGTCCCTTCGCCCCACGTGTCATTCAAGGCGAGATCACCGAACTGCCGACGGAACGCCCGCGAGGGGACGATGCGCCGCAGCTGAATGACGGGACCGACGCCCACCAGTTCGACGGCTGGATCGAAGACGATCAGGGCGCACGGTCCGGCATGCGTCGACACGTAGCGTCGCGCCGTGGAGTAGACCGATGGCCCGTACTTCTTGGACAACTCCACCGGCACCTTGATGCCCAACTGTGAATCGGCCGCTTCCCGCGCGAACAGCGCTCCTTGAAACAGGACTTCGCTGGCGAATACGTTGGCTTCGCGCTCGTACAGATCCTGAGTTTCGCCATCCAACTCGGTGTCGGAGTCTTCCAGGATTTTGAACGTGGACCGTTGATGTGGCAGGAACTCGTGCCCGATTTCATGGACTGTGATGTATGTCTTGCGCTTCGGGTGCAGCGTGGGATCCAGGTGGATCATCCGGTCCGGCCGGTGCAGCAGTCCGAGCACTTTGGACGCGGCGCGCTTCAGCACGTCTGGCGTCAGCTTGAGGGCGTTCGGCAAGCGCCGATAGAGCGCGTCGAGTCCGATGCGCTCCAGCGCCGACTCTCGCGCGATTTCCAATTTGGCGGCGGACACCAAGTCCGCCACCGGCGTCGGGAACCGCCCGACGGCCTCGGCTTTGCGCAGCAGGAGGTCCGCGTACTTCGTGACCTCCCGCTGGGATTCAGCCGGCAGGGTACTGTCGTCCTTTTTCATTTGCCCCCCTTTCGCATCCGTAAGAAGGCCAGGTACTTCACCAGTTCCTCTTCTTCTTCCGCCGTGAGTTTGTCTCCGGCAAACGTCGGCAGCCGGCCTGCCCGCTGCTCCGTTGACGCCGGGCGGATGTAGCCCGCCAGTTCCATCAGCCGCTGGTACAGGTCTGCTGCCAGAATTTCCTGCGGTAGTCGAGGGGCGTACACCAGCGCCAGTTCATGCAAAATCGTCGGTGAGGGCTTCGTGATCTTCTTGGTTTCGAGTTGGCTCAAGTACGCGTTGGAGACCTTCTTCCCCGATAGCTCCTCCACATCCCGAAGCGACAACTTCGTCGCCTTCCGAAGATCCCAAAGGTACTGGCCCAGCTCACCCCGATCCGGGAGGGGAGTGGACTCGGTCATGTGGGAATTCTCCAAGCAAAGCGGTGAGTGAGGCACGCGCCTCCAGTGTAGCCGAAGTGCTTGAATCGTCAAGCGTGCGTTGTATTTGCGTCGTAAACTTTGCGTGCTTGACATTTCAAGCAGTGCCGCTATCATGGGTTGTAGAACGGATTCACCCCTTATTTCTTTCCGGAGAACCCCTATGACTGTCGCCACTGCCCCTGCTGAAGCCCCCCACCGCACGGCGGCCCCGAAATGGGCTGCCCTCGTCGAAGATCGCCTGATTCCCTTGCCGCGCCAGCGGGTCCGGGGACGTGACATCCTTGCCCAGGCCGGTCGGCCCGCTGCGGTCTTGCTGCGGGACTACAACCAACCCGGCGATGTCATTATTGATCCGGATGACTGGGTCGATCTCGCCGAAGGCAACGTGTTCCGGCTGGTTGACGCATGCGCGGCCCCGTGCGATGGCTTGCCTCGGGAATCCGCCAAACTGGCGTTCGTCGTGGACGACGCCTGGGAAGTCACCGTCCAGCCGGTCCAAACCTTGGAGAGCCTGCGGGGGTTGTTCGGACTGCCCGCCGACGCCCGCGTCTTCCGGGATCTCGAATCGCCGGACGATCAGGAGATTCTGCCGGATCAAACCGTCCGATTCGCGGATGGGCCGGTTTTCCGCGCCGTGATCACCGGCGTGACCGTGAAGGTCAATCGCCAACCGGTCCGCTTCAAGCACCGCAAGCAGACCGGGTTGTCGATCAAGCAGACCGCGATCGACCAGGGCGTGAAGATCGAGCTCGGCTTCGTGCTGCACCAGAAACTGCCGAGCGGCGAATACGGCCCCGCGATCCGCGATGACCAGCCGGTCATCTTGCGGGAGTGCGACGAATTCCGCTGCGTGGCTCCCGACGACAACTCCTAAGGAGGCGACGTTATGAAGCCCGCTGTTCAGGAAGCCATCGACGAGATCAAGGCCGCGTTTCCCGGCCACGAAGTCGAAGTCGCCGACGACGATGACGGGGGAGCCTTCGTGCGCGTGCATGACCTCGACTATGGCGATCTGTACGAGCCGAGCCGTGGTTCGGTCACGTTTCACATCGTCTACACCTACCCAGACGCCGACATCTATCCGCACGTCCTGTTCGGCGGCGTGACGCGAACCGACAAGAAGCCGCTCGGCGAGGGCTTCCACCAGAAGCACATGGAACTGGGGCCATTCAAGGGGGACGCCACGATGGTATCCCGCCGGTCCAACCACTGGGATGCCTCCCGAGATACCGCCGCGATCAAACTGATCAAAGTCCTCGATTGGATACGTTCACCAACATGAGCCAGACCTTCTCCATTTCGCAGCCCCTGTTCGACCGCCTGCATCGTCACCTGTTCCGCGGTGACCACGATGAACATGGCGCCGTGATCGTCGCGGGGATCGCCGAGTCGCCGCGCGGCACGCGGTTCCTCGCCCGCGATGTCATCCTCGCCCGCGACGGCGTCGATTACGTCCCCGGCAAGCACGGTTACCGGGCGCTGACGACCGATTTCATCGTCCGCGTTTCTGATCGCTGCGCCGACGAGCGACTGTGCTACTTTGCCGTCCACAACCACGGCGGCCGCGACCGTGTCGCGTTTTCGCCCGACGATCTGGCTTCCCACAAGCGGGGATACCCCGCCCTTCTCGACATCACGGACGGGGGACCAGTTGGCGCGCTGGTCTTCGCCGAAAACGCCGTGGCCGGACATATCTGGCGGCGTGGTTCCGTTACCGAGCTCGACCAGCTCACGATCATCGGCCCGAACCTTCAACAACTCTATCCCCATCCGCAAGCGATCGCGGCGTCGGTGCTTCCCGCGTACGCCCGGCAGTCCCTTCTCTTCGGCTCCGCGGGTCAGGCGGCGCTGGCCGGCTCCACCGTCGGGATCATCGGACTCGGCGGGGTCGGCTCGCTCGTCAGCGAGTGGCTCGCGCACCTTGGCGTCGGTCGCATCATCGGGATTGATTTCGACACGCTGGAACCGAGCAACCGGTCGCGCGTCGTGGGTTCGACGCCGTGGGATGCCGGTGAACCGTTCATCCATAGTCGTATTGCACTCTTGAGGCGATTCGGTGCGTGGCTGGCGAAGCCCAAAGTTCGCATCGCGGAGCGCGTCGCGCGGCGGGCGAATCGGTCCATCGACTTCGAGGCCATCGTCGGCGACATCAGCGACCTGCGGACCGCCCGCTGTTTGATCGATGCCGACTATTTGTTCCTTTGCGCCGACTCCATGCGGGCTCGCTTCGTGTTCAATGCGCTCGTGCATCAATATCTGATTCCCGGCATCCAGATCGGCTCGAAAGTTCCGGTCGATCCCAAGACCGGTCGCGTCGGCGACGTGTTCTCCGTCTCCCGTCCCGTCTTTCCGTACCCAGGCGGCGGATGCCTCCGCTGCAACGAACTCATTCCGCCGTCCCGGCTCCAGGAGGAGTCGGTTGCTCCACGGGAACGGCGGCAGCAGCGGTATGTTCCAGATTCCGCGATCACTGCTCCCAGCGTGATCACGCTCAACGCGCTGGCGGCCAGCCAGGCCGTGAACGACTTTCTGTTTGGCTTCCACGGTCTCTTGGAACCCGAAGCCAAGCGCGGTTACCTCATGCACTACGCGCGCGAGCGCGAATGGGCGACGGTCGCGTGCGCCCACCAGGACGGATGCACTCACTGCGGATCAGGGAAGTCATCGGCCATCGGAAAAGGGGACCGCGCTGAACTCCCATGCAAGGAGGTTCGCCAAGAACGTCGGCCCCAGCGGCGGGCTTCGTAGGAAGCGTGCGCCCAGAACCTGTGCATGTCATCATCGGCTGAATCGTCAAGGAGGTATTCCAGTGATGCGGCAGCGTTCGGTCACCGGGGAAGCCGCCGGGGAAGTACTGGGGAAGTGACCCCGCAAGCTGATGCGATCCACTCAAGCACCAAGTCAGCACCAAGAAGGCACCAAGTGCTCGCCGTCGCCGCCATGAAACGAGAGTGATTTCTGATGTATTGAAAACTCCGTGCCGCTTTCCGTTATCCCACCATTTCGGATAGAATCACGGCTCGTAATCCATGAACACGACGTGACTTCCGCCGCTGTCCCCAAAGGCCCCCGACCCGGCCCCGCTCGACACCGGGACCGCCGCGGACCGAACACTCAAGTTCGCTCTTCGAGCGACCGCAGGGACAGCCGCATGGCAAAACGGGCCACGAAATCCAGCAACGGCAACGGCGCAAATCTCGGCTTCGAGGAGAAGCTCTGGGCCGCCGCCGACAAGCTCCGCGGGCACATGGATGCCGCCGAGTACAAGCATGTCGTGCTCGGGCTCGTGTTTCTCAAGTACATCTCGGACGCCTTCCAGGAACTGCACGACACATTGGCATCGGATAAGAATTCCGATCCCGAAGACCGTGACGAGTACCTTGCCGAAAATGTCTTCTGGGTTCCCAAGGTCGCCCGATGGGCCAAGCTCCAGTCCAGCGCGAAGCAGCCGACGATCGGCAAGCTGATCGATGATGCAATGGCCGCCATCGAGAAAGACAACCCGACGCTAAAGGGTGTGTTGCCGAAGGACTACGGGCGGGCGTCCCTCGACAAACAACGGCTCGGCGAACTCATCGACCTGATCGGCACCATCGGGCTGGGTGATTCCGAAAGCCGCAGCAAGGACGTTCTCGGTCGCGTGTACGAGTACTTCCTGGGGAAGTTTGCGAACGCAGAAGGAAAAGGGGGCGGTGAGTTCTACACGCCGCAGTCCGTGGTGAAGTTGCTTGTCGAAATGATCGAGCCGTACAAGGGGCGCATCTACGATCCCTGTTGCGGCTCCGGCGGAATGTTCGTGTCGTCCGAAAAGTTCGTGCTCGCCCACGGCGGCCGAGTCGGCGACCTGTCGATCTACGGGCAGGAATCAAACAACACGACGTGGCGGCTGTGCAAGATGAACCTGGCGATCCGGGGCATCGACGGCAACATCGGCCCGCACAACGCCGACACCTTTCATAACGACCTGCACAAAGACCTCAAAGCCGACTTCATTCTCGCCAATCCGCCGTTCAACATCAGCGATTGGGGAGGGGAGCGGCTCCGCGAGGACGCCCGCTGGAAGTACGGCGCTCCACCCGTCGGAAATGCCAACTTCGGCTGGGTTCAGCACATGGTCCATCACCTGGCCCCCAGCGGTATCGCGGGCTTCGTGCTCGCCAACGGTTCGATGAGCAGCAATCAGTCGGGCGAAGGGGACATCCGCCGGCAGCTCGTTGAGCAGGACATGGTCGATTGCATGATCGCGCTTCCCGGCCAGCTCTTCTACACCACGCAGATTCCGGTGTGTCTTTGGTTTCTCTCCCGCAACAAGAAGAACGGCAAGTTCCGCGACCGTCGCGGCGAGACGCTCTTCATCGATGCCCGCAAACTCGGGGCACTCGTCGATCGTACGCATCGCGAACTCTCCGAAGACGAAATCGCCCGCATCGCCAAGACCTATCACGCTTGGCGCGGCGAGAAGGACGCCGGCAAGTACGTGGACATCGCCGGGTTCTGCAAGAGCGCCAGCCGCGAAGAGATTGAGAGCCACGGCCACGTCCTCACGCCCGGCCGTTACGTCGGAGCGGAAGAGACAGAAGACGATGACGACATGCCGTTCGATGAACGCATGGAGCAGCTCACCGCCAAGCTGAAGGGGCAATTCGCGGAGTCGGCCAAACTCGAAAAGGCGATCCTCAAGAATCTGGCCAGTCTCGGCTTTACCGGAAAGGAATCCACATGACGGAGAACCTTCCCGCACCGGCCCCTGATGATTCGGGCGAGTTCATCCTCTACCAGACGGAGGATGGGCAAACCCGGATCGATGTCCGTATGGCTCACGACACCGTGTGGCTCACGCAGCGGGACATGGCGGAACTGTTTCAAACGACGTCTCAAAACATAACCCAGCACGTCGCGGCGATTTACGACGAACGCGAACTCTCGGAACCCGCAACCTGTAAGGATTTCTTACAAGTTCGATCCGAGGGGGCCAGGCAGGTCGGGCGGTCGCTCAAACACTACAACCTCGACGTCATTATCTCCATCGGCTACCGCGTCCGGTCGCATCGCGGCACGCAGTTCCGCATCTGGGCGACCGAGCGGCTGCGCGAATACCTCATCAAGGGGTTCGCGATGGACGATGCCCGACTCAAGCGAGCCGGAGGCGGCAACTACTTCGAGGAACTGCTCGCCCGCATCCGCGACATCCGCAGCAGCGAGCGGGTGTTCTGGCGGAAGGTGCTCGACATCTATTCAACCAGCATCGACTACGACCCGAAGGCAGAAAGCTCGCTCCTGTTCTTCAAGACCGTGCAGAACAAGATGCACTGGGCCGCTCACGGCCAGACGGCGGCTGAGGTGATCCACCGGCGAGCCGACGCATCGCAGCCGAACATGGGGCTTACCACATGGGACGGCGACCGGCCCCGCAAGACCGACGTGTCGATCGCCAAGAACTACCTCAAGCAGGACGAGATCGAGGCCCTCAATCGCATCGTCACCGCGTATCTGGAATTCGCCGAATTGCAGGCGCTGAATCGCAAGCCTATGTCGATGGTCGACTGGATCAGCAAGCTCGACGATTTCCTGAAGCTCTCCGACCGCGAGATTCTCACGCACGCCGGGAAGATTTCGCACGACGCTGCCAAAGAGAGGGCGGAGGCTGAATTCGCGGTGTTCAAATCGCAGCAGGCCGCATTGCCGCAGCCGGTCGATGAGCACTTCGCCCAGTCGCTCGACGAACTGAAAAAAATCGAATCGCAGGCCAAGGAGGCGAAGAAGAAAGTCACCGGCAAACCGGCACCAAAGAAGAAGGCGACGAAGAAGCCGAAGGGCAAGAAAGGTAACGATGACTGACTTCCACTTTCATCACCGGCAGGAACGATCATCCACGGCAGTAAGCCGTCGGAGCGGAGCCGTGCTTTATCTCCTTTCCGAGGTGAAGTATGGCAACTAAGCGAAAGCAAAAAACGTTGAGGGATTCCGGCGTCACGCTGATTGACTGCGAGCACAAGACACCGCCTGCCGCGCCTAGCGGTTATCCATACATTGCAATTCCTCAGCTCAAGAACGGCCGCCTCAATTTGTCCGATGCACGACGCATCACTCAAGACCACTTCGTTGCGTGGACTCGAAAAGCACTGCCT
The DNA here is from genome assembly GCA_964636985.1 of uncultured Pirellulaceae bacterium. GTDB lineage: Bacteria > Planctomycetota > Planctomycetia > Pirellulales > Pirellulaceae > CAZWSX01. The sequence continues at coordinate 29,354 of CAZWSX010000025.1, forward strand.
AAGGCATACGATGTAATTCTCTCCCGTCGATGCAATCCGGGTGAAACCGCCTTCGTACCTCCAGGGTTGGAATGCGCTCTCGGTCAAAACCTCGTCTTGCTGCGTGCCGATGGGACTGACGTTTACCCGCCATTTCTGCGATGGCTCGTCCGCGGTTCCGAGTGGTGGGAACAGATTGGACGGATTCAGAATGTAGGAGCCGTTTTCGACAGCCTGAAATGCGCCGATATCCCAAACATTTCCCTGCCCATCCCATCAATTCATGAGCAGAAACGCATCGCCGACATTCTCGGCACGCTGGACGACAAGATCGAGATGAACCGGCGAATGAATGAGACGTTGGAGGCAATGGCGCGGCGGCTGTTCAAGAGCTGGTTCATCGACTTCGACCCCGTCCACGCCAAAGCCGCCCTCCACCGCGAGCACCCCACACTCAGCAACGTCGACCTCTCCCGTCGCGCGCTGCCCTACATGGCCCCCGACATCGCCGAACTCTTCCCGGAAAGCTTTGAAGATTCAGTATTAGGAAGGCTTCCGGCGGGATGGACCGTAAAGGTATTGGAGAATCTGGCGGAAATCATCATGGGTACTTCGCCGCCGGGCGACACATACAACGACGTCGGACTGGGAACCCCATTGGTAAATGGCCCAGTCGAATTTGGCGAGTACTTCACGATCCGCCGCAAATGGACAACGCAGCCGACCAGACTGTCGCAATTGAACGATCTCGTGTTTTGCGTGCGTGGGTCAACCACTGGAAGGCGGGTGGTGGCAGACGGCGCCTATTGTCTCGGCCGTGGCGTATGCGCTATGCGGTCACGAAGCGGCGAATGGTGCTTTCTTCACAAACTCATCGACTTTTCTCTGGATCGGATGCTCTCACGGGTGTCAGGCTCAGTGTTCCCCAATCTGAACGGCCCAGATCTGAAACAGTTCTTGGTTGTCGCCCCGTCTTCTGAACTTCGGAACGCATTCCAACGAGCCGTCGAGCCACTGATGGATCGTGTTGGCAGAAATATCAGCGAGTCAACTACACAAGAGCATTTACGCGACACACTGCTTCCACGCCTTTTGTCAGGTGACATTCCTGTTACTGCTGAGGTGGCATGATGAGCATGGACACCAATCTGCACGGCCGCCTTCGCAACACATCGCTTCCAGCGGGCAGTGGACTCATGCCCTTGTATGAGGCAGTGGTCAACTCGATCCACGCGATCGAGGAAGCTGCGGTACAGATGAGCAAGGGACGTGTCACAGTCACGATTCTGCGGGGCACTCAGCAGTCGCTTGCGTTCGAGGACGATCCCGACTCTGACACTACTACCACCAAAGAGCCCATTGTCGGCTTCCGAATCACCGACAACGGAATCGGCTTCAATGACGACAACATGTCATCCTTTCGGACCCTTGATAGCGAACACAAGGTTGATAAGGGCGGTCGAGGTGTGGGGCGTCTGCTGTGGCTCAAGGCATTCAAGCGGGTAAGTGTCGAAAGCGTCTTCGATCAATCTAAGGGTAGGCGCTGCCGGCGGACATTCACGTTCGACGCTGCCCAAGGCGTCAATCAAGAAGTGTGCGTTGACGCGCCCGCTAGATCGCAGCGTTTCACCAAGGTACATCTCGACGGATTTGAAAAACGCTATCGCGATGCATCTCTGAAAACTGCACCATCAATCGCGAACAGTCTATTCGAGCATTGTCTCTGGTACTTCGTCCGAGAGGGGAGTGCCCCAGAGATCGAACTCGTCGATGGCGACGAAACAATCTCGCTGACAGAAGTCTACGAAGGGCACATGGCGTCGAAGGCCGTCACCGAAACGGTGGCCATCAAGAATCGCTCATTCGCTCTCACCCATATCCGCTTGAGCGTGACGTCACGACCACACGCAATTGCGCTATGCGCAGCAAGCCGCTTGGTAAAGGAGGAGTCGCTGACGGGAAAGATACCGGGCCTGTTCGGGAAACTCGACGATGGCACGAGTCAGTTCGTGTATCTCTGCTATGTGGCTTCCGAGTTTCTCGATGAGGCAGTGCGTGCCGAACGCACCGGCTTCGACATTTCTGAAGAAGCGGGCGAGTTGTTCGCGGACGATGACATTTCGTTGAGTGATATCAGGGATGCCGTTACACAGAAGGCAGCCGCACATCTTGCTGAGTATCTGGCCAAGAATGTCGCCGAGTCCAAAAAGCGAGTGGAATCGTTCGTTGCACAAAAGGCTCCACGCTATCGACCAATTCTCTCCCGCATTCCCGATGACAAGTTGGGAATCGACCCCGCAATTTCCGACAAGGAGCTAGAGCTAACGCTTCACAAGCAACTGGCGGAAATTGAAGGGAAGTTACTGTCGGATGGTCAGGAACTTATGGCACCAAAGCCAGACGAGGGCCAAGAAGACTACCGGAAGCGCCTGGAGGAATACCTCAAGACGGCGGAAGAGATCAAAAAGTCTGACCTTGCGAACTACGTCTTCCATCGCAAGGTCATCCTGGACCTCTTGGGCAAGGCAATCAAGAGGGACGCGACCGGGAAGTACGCGCGCGAAGATTTGATACACAACCTCATCATGCCGATGCGGAGTGACTCGAATCAGGTAAGACCGGGAGACTGCAATCTCTGGTTACTTGATGAGCGCCTTGCATTCCATGATTACCTCGCATCGGACAAGACGCTTTCTTCGATGCCGATCACGGGAAGCACTGACTCTAAGGAGCCTGATATCTGTGCTTTGAACGTCTATGACAATCCGATTTTGGTGTCAGAGGGAGAGAAACTGCCGCTTGCCTCCATTGTTGTCGTCGAGATCAAGCGTCCGATGAGGAATGACGCCGCTGGAGGCGAAGAGAAAGACCCGATTGAGCAGGCCCTCGATTACCTCGATCGAATTCGGCAGGGAAAGGTGACGACCGCAGGTGGCCGACCGATCCCAAGTTCGGAGCATATTCCGGGATTCTGCTATGTCATCTGTGACATCACTCCAACAGTGGAGAAGCGGTGCAGGATGCACGATGCCGTCAGCACGAGCGACAAGCTCGGCTACTTCTTCTACCACAAGGAGTTTCGTGCATACGTTGAGGTCGTTTCGTTCGATCGTTTGGTGAATGGCGCTTGTGAGCGAAACAGGGCATTCTTTGACAAATTGGGGCTTCCAGCCACATGAGCAACAAGTTCACCGAATCCACCGTAGAAGAAGCCGTCCTGGAATGGTCGGAAGGATTGCAGTACGCCGTCCTTCATGGCCCGGAGATTGCGCCCGGCGAATCGGCGGCAGAGCGGGAGTCCTTTGGCGATGTTGTGCTCGTCGCCCGATTGCAGGATGCAATCGAGCGGATCAACCCGAACATTCCCGCTGGCGCCCGCGAAGACGCATTCCGCCGTGTCTTGCGCACCGAGACCCCGAGTCTGCTGGAGAACAATCGTCGGTTCCACCGAATGCTGGTCGATGGCATCGATGTCGAGTACCAGGCCGGTGGACGCACAATTCACGACAAAGTCTGGCTCATCGACTTCGTCCACCCTGAGAACAATGACTGGTTGGCAGTCAATCAGTTCTCGATCACGGAGAACAAACACACCCGCCGCCCCGATGTGATGCTGTTTGTGAACGGCTTGCCGCTGGTCGTGATCGAACTCAAGAATGCTGCCGATGAGAACGCCACAACGAAGAAGGCGTTCGATCAGCTCCAGACGTACAAGCTCCAGCTTCCCACGCTAATGACGTACAACGTCTGTCTCGTGGCGAGTGACGGCATCACCGCTCGCATCGGCACTCTCTCCGGCGGTTGGGATCGGTTCATGCCGTGGCGAACGGTCGAAGGCGAAGCGATCGCGCCCAAGGGGAAACCCGAACTCGACGTGCTCATCAAGGGCGTCTTCGAGCGCGAGCGGTTTCTCGACCTGATTCAGCACTTCATTGTCTTCGAGGACGACGGGGCCGGTGTCATTAAGAAGATGGCCGGGTATCACCAGTTCCATGCCGTGAACAAGGCCGTCGCCTGCACGCTCAAGGCGATTTCTCCGAAAGGGGACCGTCGGGTGGGCGTCGTCTGGCACACGCAGGGGAGCGGCAAGAGCCTGACGATGGCGTTCTATGCGGGCAAGGTCATCCGCCACCCGAAGATGCAGAACCCGACGCTCGTCGTCATCACCGACCGAAACGACCTGGACGATCAGCTTTTCGGAACTTTTGCGAACTGTCATGAACTGCTCCGGCAGAAGCCGACTCAGGCCGACGACCGCGACGCGGTGCAAGAGTTGTTGCAGGTCGCATCCGGGGGCGTCGTGTTCACAACGCTCCAGAAGTTCGCGCCCGATCCCGGCCAGACCTATCCGCAGTTGTCCGACCGACGGAATGTCGTCGTCATTGCCGACGAGGCTCACCGCAGCCAGTACGGCCATTTTGCCAAAGCGAAGACGACCGGCGAGATCAGTTACGGCTTCAGCAAGCACCTGCGCGACGCTCTGCCGCACGCGTCGTATCTCGGTTTCACCGGCACGCCCATCGAACTCGGCGACAAGAGCACCAAGGCCGTGTTCGGCGATTACATCGACATCTACGACATCAGCCGGGCCGTCGAAGACGGGGCGACAGTCAAGATTTACTACGAAGGGCGGTTGGCCAAGCTGGAGTTGACCCAGACTGAACGACCGAAGATCGACGAAGAATTCGAGGAAGTCACGGAAGGGGAGGAGCAGACCTCCAAGGAGAAGCTCAAGACGAAGTGGGCCGCGTTGGAGGCGCTCGTCGGCAGCGAGAAACGGATCCGCCTTATCGCGCAGGACATCGTGAAGCACTGGGACGAACGGCTCGCGACGATGGATGGCAAGGGCATGATCGTCTGCATGAGCCGCCGGATCTGCGTTGAACTCTACAAGGAGCTGGTGAAACTCCGCCCCGAGTGGCACAGCGAACAGGACGAAGAGGGGGCGCTCAAAGTGGTGATGACCGGCCAGGCGAGCGACCCGACCGACTGGCAGCAGCACATCCGCAGCAAGCGCGCCCGCGAGGAGATGGCCAAGCGGTTCAAGAAGTCCGACGATCCGCTGAAGCTCGTCATCGTCCGCGACATGTGGTTGACCGGCTTCGACGCGCCGTGCCTGCACACGATGTACGTCGATAAACCCATGAGCGGCCACAACCTGATGCAGGCCATCGCCCGCGTGAACCGCGTCTTCAAGAACAAACCGGGCGGTCTGATCGTCGATTACCTGGGGCTGGCGGCGGAACTCAAGAAAGCCCTTGCGCAGTACACGAAGGCGGATCGGGAAGACACGGGCATCCCCATCGACCAGGCACTGGAGGTACTCCTCGAAAAGTACGAAGTCGTGCAGGCATTCCTCCACGCTTTCGACTATTCCAAGTTCTTCACCGGCACAGCGTCCGAACGTGTCGGCGTCATTCCGGAGGCTCTCGATTTCATCCTGCAACAGGACGATGGGCAGTCCCGGTTCGTGCAGGCGGTGACCGAGTTGTCGAAAGCGTTCGCGCTCGTCGCCACGCATGACGAAGCGGTGAAACTGCGCGAGGAGGTTGCGTTCTTCCAGTGCCTCCGGGCGCAATTCGCAAAACTGGGCGGTGGGGGAGACGGAGGCGGACCCACCAAAGAAGACCTCGACGCGGCCGTGCGGCAAATCATTTCCAAGTCGGTTGCGTCGGACGAGGTGATCGACATCTTTGCCGCCGCCGGACTGGGGCGCCCCGACATCTCGATTCTGTCCGATGAGTTTCTCGCGGAAGTCCGCGACATGCCCCAGCGCAATCTCGCGCTGGAGGTTTTGCGGAAACTGCTGAGCGACGACATCAAAGCACGGTCACGGAAGAATCTCGTCCAGTCCCGCTCGTTCGCCGAGATGCTGGAGAAGAGTATCAAGAAGTACCAGAACCGCTCCATCGACGCTGCCCAGGTGATCGCGGAACTCGTGGAACTTGCCAAACAGATGCGCGAAGCCCGCAAACGCGGTGAAGACCTTGGCCTTTCGGAAGACGAGGAAGCGTTCTACGAGGCGCTGGAGGTCAACGACAGTGCGGTTGCCGTATTGGGCGACAAGGCGCTCTGCGCCATCGCCCGTGATCTTGTGGACACCGTTCGGCGTAACGTAACCATCGACTGGACCGTGAAGGAGAGCGTCCGCGCCAAGCTTCGTGTCATGGTGAAAAAGATTCTCAAGAAGCACGGCTATCCGCCGGACAAGCAGGCTCAGGCGACGGAGACCGTGTTGAAGCAAGCGGAACTTCTGTGTGCGGACTGGGCGGCATGAGAGGATTACCGAGCAGCTATGCCATCGTATTTCGACACTCATGCAGTCTCTCTGCGATTCCCGGAAGGAGAAGCTGACGGCTCCGGTCTGCGACGGGCGCAGCGAGGCGCAATCTTCGCCATTGGTTCGCATTTTAGCTTGTCCACAGCGAACGCCCTCATTTCAATGCCGACGGGTACTGGCAAGACCGGCGTTCTCATGATGGCACCGTATCTACTCAAGGCATCGCGGACTCTGATCATCACGCCCAGCCGAATGGTGCGCGATCAGATCGCCGAAGAATATGGGTCATTGGCGCTGCTCAAGCGGCTGGCAGTTCTCCCAGAGGATGCGGCCAGTCCCACCGTGCAGGCGATTGAATCGAAGATTCTTCGAGACGAGCAATGGGACCAACTCACCGCCGCCGACGTTGTTGTCACGACGCCGATGGGATCAAGTCCCGCGATCGAAGAGATTCCTCATCCGCCAAACGACCTATTTGATCTGCTTTTGATTGATGAAGCACACCACAGCCCCGCCAAAACATGGCGTGCCCTGATGCAAGCATTCCCGTCGGCGCGTCAGATTCTCTTCACTGCCACCCCGTTTCGCCGGGATCGGCAACAATTGCCGGGCGAATTTGTATACGAGTTCCCGCTGCGCGAGGCATTGCGTGACGGAGTGTTTGGCTCAATTACGTTCGTCGGATGCGAAGCCCAGGACGGTGTCTCCAATGACGTTGTGATCGCCAAAAAGGCCGAGCAAACATACCGCGAGGATCGTGGCCAGGGACTCGACCATCGGGTCATGGTGCGAACAGACAGTCGCACGCGAGCGCAAGAGTTGCACGAACTGTATCAGCGGGAAACCACGCTCCAGCTCGCAATTATTCACGGGCAACACTCGCTTGCGCACGTCCGTCGCACTGTCCAGCGCCTCCGAGCAGGGGAACTCGACGGCGTGATTTGTGTCGACATGTTTGGTGAGGGCGTCGACATGCCCCAACTCAAGATCGCCGCCATCCATTCTCCGCACCGATCCTTGGCCGTCACACTGCAATTCATCGGGCGCTTTGCTCGCACTGGGGCCGCCAATCTTGGCGCGGCAAAATTCATCGCCGTCCCTGAGGAAATCGAGACCGAGACGAAGACTCTTTACCAGCAAGGCGCAATCTGGGAACAGCTCGTTACGAACCTCGCAGATTCTCGCGTTGCTGGCGAACGGGAGTTGCGACAACAACTCCGCAGCTTTTCCGCAACGCACGACATTGCACCGGAGAATGAACTGACGCTGTCAGTCATCAAACCGTGGTATCACAGCAAGGTCTTCCACGTCCCGCCCAACGTCGACCTGCACGCAGACTTGGATTTCGGCACCGAGGTCGAAATCGTGCAGCGCTTCGTGAGCGATGATCTCCATTGTGCGGCTTTCGTTTGTCAGAGCATCAACAAGCCGAGATGGATGGAATCGCCCTCGCTTCAAGACGTTACCTTCCATCTGTTCATTCTCTATCACGATCAGGCGCACGGCTTATTATTCATCAATGCGTCCGTGAAGTCCGAAGACATGTATTCGCAGATCGCCGAGCAAGTTGTGACCGGCGCTTTCACTGGAGTTTCCACCGCGACGATCAACCGCGCACTGAGGGCGCTTCAGAATCCAGCGTTTTTCAGCGTCGGCCTCAAGAATCGCCTGTTCGGCAATCAAGTTGAGAGTTACCGCATCATCTCGGGCGGGCGCGCGGACGGTGCCGTCAGCAACACGGATGCACAGCTCTTCGACCGAGGGCACCTGTTTGGCAGCGGCGACAGCGATGAGGGGAAAGTCACCCTTGGTATCAGCACGCTCTCCAAGGTCTGGAGCAATCGTGCCGGATTCGTGCCGGAGTACGTGGCGTGGTGTCACGCGGTCGCGGAACATCTTGCTAACTCCGCTCCCGTAGTAACTGGGTCTCGAATTGACCTGCTTGCCACGGGGGAGGAAGTCACGTCGATCCCGACCGCCGTGATCGGTGCGGCCTGGCACGAAACTGCGTATCGGCTCCGACCATTGGTCACCGCCGCTGACCCCGTCCCGACAACACGCGATCTGCTCTCCTTGGAATTGAGCATCGAACGGTTCTCAAATTCCGAAGCTAGCATTCTTCTCCACGGTCTCGGCGATCCGATCCCCATCAACTTCCGCATTTCCGGCAGTCCGTACTTTTCGCTCGACACGCCGCGGGAAATCTCGATTGTCACCCGCACTCAAACCGGTTCCTTCGCGGATTATCTCAACAGCTTCGGGCTCCATTTGTACCTTGCCGATTTCTCGCGACTCTATAAGAACCAACTCTTTCGCTCCAATCTGACGCTAGAGAATCTTCCCGAGTCCGCATTGCATCGGCAGGATTGGGCGTCGCTGAATGTCGATATTTGCTGCGAGGTCGGCACGTCCGCGAACGGCATCTCGATCCACGCCGGAATCGAGTCGCTTCTCGTCTCATCGAATGCCGCCGTGGTCGTGTACGATCATCGCTCAGGTGAGATCGCCGATTATGTTTCGATTCGTGACGAAGGGGGCACAATCTTCTGCGATGTCTTTCACTGCAAGGGATCGGACGGCGAACGTCCGGGAAGTCGCGTTAGCGACGCCTACGAAGTCGCTGGGCAAGTAGTAAAGAGCGTCGTCCTCGCAAGGTCACCGGCAACACTCAAGACAGAATTGACTCGTCGTTTGGCGAGCGGGTCGTCGCTGAAAAAGGGGAGCCTGAGCGAATTAGAGCGATTGCTCGACGACGCAGAACGTGGTCGTTTTGAGTTTCATGTGCGATTGGTGCAGCCAGGCATTTCTGCCGGTGCGATATCCGATCCCGTATCGCGCGTTCTGGCCGCAGCATACGATTATGTGCTTGCGGCTACAGGCTTCGCGCCGACGTTCTGGGTTTCCGATTGATTGAGGCGGCTCCTTCACGGGGACTTTCCAAATCACGTTGCATAACGCCTTTTATGCCACGTATTATGGACGTGTCCCTTTCCTTCTTCTGAGTTGAACGACCGCGCACTGATTCCCGGCAACCGTCAACTTTCCGCGACCTCCGGTGTCGCGGTGCCGTCGGTGATCCGGGACGCGGGACCGGATGCGATCCGGCGGTTCGTCGAGTTCTTCACGGCGAACATCCGCAATCCCAACACGCGGGCGGCGTACTCGCGGGCTATCCGGCGCTTCTGCGGCTGGGCGGAGCGGCACAAGCTGTCGCTCTCCCAGGTGGAGCCGGTACTCGTCGCTGCCTACGTCGAGGAGCTTCAGCGGCACTACGGCGACCTTTCGGTGAAGCAGCACCTCGCGGCGATTCGCGTGCTGTTCGACTATCTCGTGACCGGGGGCGTGCTCCGCGTGAACCCCGCCGCGTCCGTGAAGGGACCGAAGGTCGTGATCCGCAAGGGCAAGACGCCCGTGCTGTCGGCGAGCGAGGCGCGGCGGCTGCTCGATTCCATCGACACGACGACGATCGTGGGACTTCGCGACCGGGCGCTCATCGCGCTCATGGTCCACACGTTCGCCCGAGTCGGGGCGACGCTCAAGATGCGCGTTGACGACGTGCGGCTGAGCGACCGCCGCTACTGGGTGCGGCTGCACGAGAAAGGCGGCCGGCATCATGAAATGCCGCTGCATCACAACGCCGAGCGGTATCTGCTGGAGTACATGGACGCAGCGGGACTGCATGAGCAACCGGCCACTCCCCTCTTCCGCACCATCGGCCGCCGCCGGTATCTGACGCCGAATGCGATGCACCGCAACGATGCCCTGCGGATGATTAAGCGCCGAGCGATGGCTGCCGGAGTCTCGCCGCAGATTTGTTCGCACACATTCCGTGCGACGGGCATCACCGAGTACATGCGGAACGGCGGGACACTGGAGAAGGCCCAGCAGATGGCGGCTCACGTGTCGTCCGAAACGACGCAGATGTACAACCGCGTGACGGACTCCGTGACGCTCGATGAGGTCGAGCGCGTGCTGATTTGAGGAAATGATCAGAGATGCGTTTGTTTACTTCATCTAAAGTGGGTCACCGTTATCGAGAGCCTCTTGTGGTGGGATTCGCTCTGGTGATCGACCACACCGTTACGGGTGAAGGCCAGGCGTGCCGACAATCGCAGGCGAATAGGGCTTCGTTGCCAACCATGCGATTTCATCTATGCTGTGCCAGCAATGGATCAAGGACACCGCTCTGAACTTTCGGCCGTTCCCCAACCAGCAGCCGTCCGCCGCAATGTTGACCGAATTGCGACGCTGCTTTTCTTGTCGATCATCGTCGTTGCTACGGATGAGTTGCGCGCAATCGTGACGATGCTTCGGATCCGCTTCCTCCGTTAGTGGCTGACGATGAAAACCGGCTATTAGTAGCTCAGCACGGTGAATGTGGCCGTGGTGCGATACACGCCGGGCGTCTGAACCACCGCGCTCCCCACCTCACCCCGAAACTGGATGATTTCCGTCGACCCACTCTGGGTCGTAGCGCTGTTGCGTGAGACGACGCTGTAGCTTCCAGGACCGATGTTCAACCACTTCTCATCGGAGCCGTCCGTCCCCCACTTCGCGTGCGTGTCCGTGCTCCGCGAGCTGAGCCTTGCCCCCCAGGCCGCGTCCGCGCTGCCAACGGACCACGGCTGAGTCTGGGATGCCAGCGCTTTGATCTCCCTGAGGCTGAGCGTGCGTTTGTAGATGCGAACCTCGTCCAGTGATCCGTCCCAGTAACGACCAGGCTGTCCCGGGTCTTCGCCTGCGTACCATGACGAGCCGTTCAGCGCCTTTGCGTTGTAGGACTTATTCAACGTGAAGCTGGCGACCGAACCTGTCGTTGTGACGCGGTAGATGGTGGCGCTCGTGGGCGATACGGCAACGGCTATGAAGTACCATTCTTCGGTCCCGAGAAACAGCCCTGTGGACGCGCCGTATTCGTCGCCCGTGGCCTCCCAGGAAAACGTGACGGGATTGCCCGCCGCGCTGCTCAGCAGCAGCCCTTGCAGCGAGACGCTTCGAGTTTCGACGATGCCGTCAAACGCTCCGGCCGCATCCATCTTCACCCATGCGGAGATCGTGGCCGTATTCGTCGTGGCGAAGCCGTTCACCGTCGCGACCAGATAATCGTCGGTTCCATCGAAGTCCAAGCTCCGCGTATCCGGGAAATTCATGTTCGACGGGACGTTCGTGGATGGCTGCGGTTTGTTATTCCCGCCGCCCGCTCCGTTCGGGGTGGCGCCATTCCCATTGCCCGAGTAATCCCTCACCGTAGAGCCGGCTGACGTTTCATCCATTCGCCAATGCACGACCGACCCTGAACGAGAGTAGTTGAAGGGCGCGATCGTGTCGTTGAACTCGCTGATGAGGTAGCCCGTGTTCACGCCCCCGCTGCCGCTCAAGACGGACCACGTCAGTTGGTAGCCGTTGTACGCATCGGTGTAGACATTGCATGCGCCGCTTCCCGTCTTCTGACCCGTCGCCGCCACAGTCCCGATGGCGACGAGTGAAGGGCACGAGACGGAAAGGAAATCCGCTGCGGAGGGCTGGCGGTAGCCGCTGTTGAGGATGTAGTTGGCCGACACCCCCAGGCCGACGATCGGCTCGCCGATGGAATCCGTCAGCAAGTAGTTGTTCGACTTACTCACGTCGGCGCCTCCCGCGTCGATAACGTCGAGCGGGATCGTGTAATTCGATGTGGCTTGGCTCGCGTAGGCGGTTCCCGCCGCGAGCACGAGGATGAGGGTGGCGACATGAAGGAAGTGAAACGATCGAACTTGCACCCGTCGATTCTGGAGATATCGTGCCTTGAACTCAAGAATTGGACCTTGCGGAAAGCCACGACCTTATTCCGACAGACATCGGTGCGCGCTGCACCCCTGTCGCCAGCCCCATCTACCTGCGCACCTGAATTACGCAAACCTTGTCCGTTATCCACCCCGTGAATCGTCGCCGCAAAATACGCGGCTGAAAATAGTTACAACGCCTTCCCAAGAAACCTGCGGCTCACGGTGACGAACACCCAGCGGCTCAAGTTAATCGCTGGACCGAAAGGAGAAAAACGAATCCCGATATTTCTCAAAGAACTCTGCAATAACCGCCCGCATGGCGCGCCAGTATACTTAGACGACACGTCTTACCGTGCGGAGAGTGCGCCCATGTCCACCGCTCCTAATTCCGAAATAATCGCTTCCCTGCCTTTCCAAGATCCACTCTACGTCGTAGATGCGAGTGAAATTGATACCTGCTATCTCACGCCCCAGGAACTGATTTGGCCCATGTTTCTGGACGTGATGGAGGGGCTGAAACGCGGGCGTCCGGAACCAGCACCGAGCGAAAACGAAGGGCACGATGACAAGGTGCTGTGCTTTGAATGCATGATGGGGAGATGCTCCGCTAATGACGAATGGCAGGAAGCTTTTGATGGACTGCTTCTTCGCAATCTGCCAACTACCACCCGTTGCCGCTACGCTTTCTCCTTGGCTTGCCGATCAAGAGCGACGCCCGCCCTGATCGACCGTCTGATCGATTGTCTAGACGATGCCGAGGAGAACAAGTTGCGAGGATGCGTGTTCCTCACGCTCGCCAGTCTGCACGAGCTCGCCTTTCGGGCGGTACCGCGCGCAAAAGAGATCGTGTCAACGTGCCGTGACGATGAACTGTCGGCCGACGCGCTTCAGGCGCTAGCCCTCTGCGTTACGCCCGACATGGAGGATGACATCCAGTTTCTCATTGGCTGTTTGGACCATCACCGCGTTGGCGAGCGGTTGATCGCAGCCGTTCTCGGCGTTCTGCCTTGCTCGTGGAGCAGTTGTGCGGAGTGCCTTGAGTCGCTCGTTTCCCTGATTGAGTGCGACTCCCTGTCCGTTCCACTCCGCGAAAAAGCGATCTGCGCACTGCCCACGGCAACTACCCCGATCCGGCCATTTGCGGACCGATTGGCGGGTGTATTTGCAGCGCAGCAAACGCCTTTGCGGATCCGTGAATTGCTGTGTGAACGACTACATAACTACGCGGATGGCCGCAACGCCATTTCCGCCGCCTATGCAAAAGTCGCCAGCGACTTCGCTCTGCCGCGAGAATTGCGGTTTATGGCGTTTTGCAGTTTTCGCAATATCCCTGAATGCTTGCCCGCACATCTTGCTCCACTGGCGATCGAATTCTTGCAAGCTCCTCCTGCGGCCGTCGAGCGCGGCGTCGTTTTGCGACTGACAGCGGCCACCTTGCAGAGCTGCCGCTCCGTCGTTGAGGACCCGTCCATGGATGCGTTCCTCAAGGCAATGCTCCCCGCGGTGTTCGAGGATCGCCATTTACCGCTTCCATCCCGTCTTACGTTGCACGGACGTAAACCGTCGCGAATCTCTACGCCAGATTTTCTTGCTGCGGCATTATCGTCGCCGTGGCTGGAGCAAATGTTGCTAAGGATTGTGGCCAGACGATGGCGCAGCTTGCGGGACTCATTTACGGACGACGTGATGCAATCCCTGAAGGTCTATCTGATTGAGCTGGTGCAGGAATTCAAAACAAGCCTATGTGCCTATCCATCTGATCTTGCTTCTTTTCCGGACGTTGTTTTGAGGCGAATCGACACGATCGCGCGACATCGGCTACTCAAGGATCATGGCCTAAAGGGGCGCGAACCGCATGGAAAAATCTTTGTGGGAGGGTTGAACGAAGAGTGGGACTTACGCTCGGGTGCCCAATCTCCCGACGAGGTCGTGTCGGATCAGGAGCGCCGCGAGTTGCTGCGCTGTTTCCTTGATTCATCGCTCAGCGAGTTGGAGCGCGAGTGTCTGCTCGCGACCCGCATGAATGGGATGACGTTGGATGAGGCAGCCAAGCGGCTCGGCATTTCCCGTTATCAAGTCCATCGGATCGCAAAAGCAGCCGAGGACCGTCTTCGCAGGCATCGGTCACGATTCACAGTCTGATCCGACGTCCCGTGCCTTGCGGATCTCTTCCGTGATTTCAAGGAAGGCGTCGAACCAAACTCGGTACTGAGCGATCAGATCAATCAATCGACGCTTCTCGTCTTCCGGCAACGGCTCTCTCTTCCACAATTGCGCGATGGCGGCTCGGTCGACGGGAGGCGCTCCTTCGTCAGACCGAAAAACGTGGATCTTCTGGCCGTAGCGTTGGATGATTCCCGCGATCGGCGGATCGTCGGCGGGCTCGTCTGGCCGAGGATTGAGAGGGTCTGACAGGTGTCGACGGGGAATAACCGCCGACAAGTTGCCATCTTAGCACCTACTTTGCAAGCCGGACATTCTGACAATCCTCACTCCAGGCAATCTACCCCGTCCACATTTCCCTGGAATCTTCCGAAATAGCGCGCAACGCCGTGTTCCCTCACACGCCGAGTATTGCTGTGGGTTAGTTCCGCGATTTGGTCGCCCGCTAAAAGAGCGGGACTGAGGCGGTGACTCGCCTCAGCCCCTTGGCTACAAAGTTGGAAAAGGCAACTCTGTAACCCCGACAAGGTTCGTTCGAAGCCTGTCGGGGATACAGATGGCATCCGGATCGTCACATGGATCCGGTCACAGCGCAACTGCTTCTTCCAACGCCGCCAAGGGATGCCCCTTGAGCGGCGTTTTTCGTTTGCGTCCGCATGACGCGGATCAAGGACCACCGTGGAGAGACTGCGCCCCCGATGCGCTCATTCCACTCAGAAAGAGGAGCCTCAATCATGTTCGTTCCGTCGCTGTCTGCCGCGAAGAAGGTCTTCGACGCGCACCTGCCTGGATTCTTGTGCGGCGTGTTCTTCGGCGTCGCCGGGATGTTCCTGTTCCTGATTTCGCTGCCGAAGGGCGATCCGTACGGGGGACCGACGGACGACCCTCCCGTTTGGCAGGAAGTGTTCGTGCCCGAAACACTGCCGACGCCGCTCAGCACTCTCGTTCGGCCGATTGCCGGTCCGATCACCCGACGCAACTATCGACCGACGAAAGAACTCCCCAAGTTCGGAAGCGCTCAGGCTGCCAAGTCATCACGCATGCAGCCTGACAATCCCCCGCCTCCGGCGAACACGCCCGTGGCTTCCGCCAACAATCCGGCACCGCCGGCGGACTATCCGGTACAGCTACCGACGAATCCGAACCCTCCCGCCGACAGGTGAGCGGAGGCGAACCGATCACAAACTTCATCTCTTGAAAGGACCATCTCGTGGAAACAAATGTGCGCATCCCGCCTGCCGGTACGAACGGAACGAACCGGCTGCCGCCGGCCGACGTCGTTCCGTTCACCGACACGGAGCCGCCTCCGGCACGGCCCATCAATTGGAAGCTCGTGCTGGCGCGCCTCGACTTCTGGGCTTGGGTGATCTTCACCAAGTCGCTGGTCACGTTCGTGTACCTGGCCATCATCAGCCAGGGACTCCGCTACGTTCTGCCCGAGATGGGGATGAAACTGTACAAGGTTCCCGGCTTTGCGTTCCTGCAGAACTACAAGCTGACCTACCGCCTCGATCTGGCGTACGTCTTCTCCGTCGTGCCGCTCATGTCCGCCTGGATTCTGTGGCACTTCAATCTGATGGCGTTCCTGTCGCCCCAGCGGTTTGAGCGCATGGCCGCATCGCTCGGCTGGGAAACCGACCGGTTCCATCGCGCCGTCCAGGTGATGGGTGCGATCATCATCATGGCCGATGCCGCGCTCTTCTACGCAAGTTTTGTGCTGGGGTCGTGGGGCGGATCAAAGTTCTCGGCGGGCGCGATGCTCGCCACCGTCGCGTACGTGGCGGTCCTCGCCTTCGTCACGTTTGTCACTCAGTTTCTCAGCCAAATCGTCAACAACCACAAGAACAAGGAGAACAAATGATGTCCCGTCAATTCCTCGCTTTGCTGCTCGTGTTCGCAGTCGGCTGCGAACAGGTGGATCAATCGCAGTTCTCGCCGCTCCAGCCGGAATCATGCGAGTACGTCGTGCTCGTCGCCATCGACATGTCCGAGTCCTTCCGGAAGTACATGGCCGAGGACGGGAAGGCGTACGACTTCGTGAATCATGTCGTCGAGAAGTATTTCCGGGACCGGATCGGCGGCAACGACCAGATCGTGATCACGCAACTGAGCGGCAACAAAAAGCCGCTGCTCTGGCAGGGCACGCCGTTCGAGCTGCGGAAGGAGTTCCCTGACAAACAGAAGTTCCGCGATTTCCTCCTCGCGAACGCCGACCCCACGTCGTCCCGCATCAACGACGGCGTCCACGAATCACTGAAGTATCTCCTCCGCACCCATAGCGTCGCCCGCGGGAACGCGAAAACCGTCGCCCTCATTCTGAGCGACATGGAGGACGAATTCCCCGACGAGGAAGAGTCGAGTGATCGGCTCATCTCTTCGCTGACCACCTTCGCGAAGCGCGGACACATCGGTTTCTACTACTGCAGCCAGCACCGGATGGAAGGCATCGAGAAGAAGCTCGAAGAGGCCGGCATCTCGATGTACATCCTGGAGTGCGACATCCACGGCCGTCCCCCGATGCCGAGCTTTGAATAGAAGGTCTGCGCGATGCGTTCGTTTCTCAATCTGATCTCGTCCGACGACATCCTGCCGCTCCTCGTCTTGATCGGCATGCTGGCGATCATCAACGCCCGGCTCACCAGACCAGATGCCGCCGCCTGCCGGCATGCCCGCCGGGCGGCGGCGGGTGCCTTTGCGGCTTACGGAGTGTTGAGCCTGATGGTGCTGCCGATCCGGTCGGCAGGCGACCTCGTCGTGATCATCCTCCGGTGCTGCCTCGCCGCCGGCGTCGTTCATGGCCTTGGGGCGCTCGTACTCGGCGTGCTCACCGCCACGATCGGCGACCCGATCCAAGCCGTGATCACGCGGATGCAGACATGGAAGGGGGCACGGCGCGCTCGGAAGGCCGAGCGCCTGCGGCAGCAGCGCATCGCGGAGTTGCACCGCCGGGAAGCGTCGGAACGAGCGCGGCAATTGCCTCAGGAGGAAGAGGATCAGCGGCAGCAGGCTGCAGCCGCCGAGCTGACCGAGCGGCAGCGACGGGAGCGCGTCGCCGATGCTCGCTCCGCCGTCACCCAGTACTACCAAGCGCATGCGGAACTGTTGGAGGACACGCTGCCGTCAGTCCTGTTTGAAAGCCGCATGCAGACCAGATTCCCCGACTCGCTCACCGCCGCGAAGGCGTGGGAGACCGCTCAGGAAATGCTCGCCGAGATCTTCCCTGCGGTTTCCACCGCGAAAGCCAAGCGGCAGGAGGAAGACCGGCAGAAAGAGCAGGCACAGGGCGAAATCGAACGGCGGCGACGGACGATCCAACGGCTCCACAACGACATGGAAGCAATCACCCGAAATCCCGGTTTCGAGCCGGACATGAGTGCCCCGGAACTGCGTGCCATCCGGGAACAGATCCGCGAACTGGAACATGACATTGAAAACCTCGAATACGGAAAGGAACAGCCATGATGTCCCGCCCGTACAAACTCGGCCGGATCATCGACGGCCCGGACAAGGGAAATCCCCTGACCATTGCGGACATCGACATCGATACGCACGGGGTGATCTTCGGCGTGCCAGGCTCCGGAAAGTCGAAGTTTGGACATCACTTCGCCCGCGAGCACCGCCGCCACAACCGCGGTATCTGCATCATCGAGCCGGGAGACTTGATTGACGACTTGATCGCCGAGGACACGCATGAAGTCATGGCGACAGGTGACCGCAGCATCCTCAACAAAATCCACTTGGTGGAACTGAGTCCTTTCCAACTCGTGCGGTACGACCCGTTCCGCTTCCACTATCACAAGGCGATTCACCCGGACTTCCGGAAGACCGTCTACAAAGCATGGCAGCACACGAAGGTGCAGAGTGTGGCCGAAATCTACCAGTGGAAGCAGGGGCAATCCACGGACTTCGAGGGGATGCCGACGTTGCAGCGCAACTTCATCAACATGTTCACGGCGGTCACGACGATGGTGGACGACCGGCGTCTCACGGCGGCCGACGCGGACATCCTCATGGACATCCACCATCCCGATCATCACCGCATATTCGACCGGCTCCGTCCCCACCTTCCGCGCGAAATCGTCGCGGACTTCGAGTTGCTGCATGAGTACCGCAATCCGCGCGACGTGCGTCAGGATCTCGGTTCCTTCGTGAACCGCATCCGCACGACGCACGGACCGATGGTCAAAGAGATGATCGCAACCGACGGCACACTCCCGTCCCTCGACTTGTACGGCATCATCCAACGGGGCGATGCCCTGTACGTGAAGACCGGCAAGACGCCGTTCGCCAGCAACGACCAGAACCTCGTGCTGGCGTCGATGATCTTCCATGACCTCGTGGAAACCGCGTACCTCACGCCCCGCGAACGCCGTAGGCCGTTCACGATCTTCATCGACGAGGCGCAAAAGATCGTTCGCGATGGCATCGGCGACACGATGTTGACCGCCCGGAAGTACAAACTCGGCATCGTGATGGCAACACCGTCACCGGTCAATCTCCGTAACCGAGATATTGATCTCGCTCCGCAAATCCTCAACGCGGCAAACCTGATCGTTGTCTTCCGAACGATCTGGCCAGAGCAGCTGAAGGAACTCGCCGAGTTCGTGTACGCACAGAACCTCGACTTCACGGAACTCATGCATGAAGTGGAGCGACGTGCGGGTCAGGAATGGATGCAGGTCGACGAATGGTCGGAGACGCTCAACCGCAGTTCGGCCACGGCGCACGCGGACGGAATCACCGTCCGGAAGGGCACGTCCGACCAGCAGTCCAGCGGTTTCGGGAACACCGCCAACACCGGGGCGACCTTCGACCCGCAAGGTCGCCTGCAGGGAATCACACGCGGAAATGGCCGCACGAACAACCACGTCACCTCGCACGGCAATCAGACCTCGACGGGGTCACAGTCGAGCGACACGGTCACCGAGGGCGAAAGCTACGGCATCACAATCAGCCACAAGATGGTCCACCTTGAGAAAATCGTTCGCGAGCTACAGCGAACTGGACAGCTGGAGCGGTCGGTGGCCGATCAGATCGCGAGGTTCGCCCAACGGATCAGTTCCCAGTCCCGACGAAATGCCACCGTCCGCGTCGGAAACGGAAAAGCGGTTCACATCGAGACTTTCGAGGTCCGAGATCCGTTCCGGAGCGAGGAGGCGCGATCTCGCGCCGTCGAGTGGATGAAACGGGAACTCTTCCGCACGCACAACTACTACTTCACGCCGACACTCGACAGTGAAGAGCAACGCCGCCGCGTCGACGCCTTCGTGAACGGATTGCCGGTTCCCGTCGGAGCAGACCGCGAACGGCAGGAAGCCGACGACGATGAGAGTCCCCTGTTGTAGGCCGGAGCCATGATCACCCAATCCCCGAGGAAACTCGCCGTGATCAAAGCCGTGTGCGATTACTACACGCTCACCCGCGCCCTGATCCAGATGATCGTCGGCGTGGCGAATGATCGCGTGATGCGCGCCATCCTGGACGAACTCCGCCGGGCCGGACTCGTCGGCAAGACCCGGATGCAGGCCGTAAACCCGGCGGCCGGCAATCCGGCGCCGGTGTATTTCCCGACGCGCATGGGGGCGGAGCTTGTCGCCGCCGCAACCCGCGACGAGCGATATATGCACGTCTGCACGAAGACGCCGGATTGGACTCACTTGTGGCATTGGCTCGGCGTCGCGGAATTCCACATCCGGCTCGACCAGGCCGTCGCGTTGCATCCGGAAGTCGTACTGCTTGGATGGTTCGGCGAGTGGGACGAGCTCAACCCGCATGCCGCAACGCCGGGCGAACGATATCGCCTCTTCACGTTTCTCCGCGAGAAACCACGGCTGGTCTGCGCTCCTGACGCCGCCTTCGCCGTGAGCATCGGTCCGCATTCCAAGAGCTACTACTTGGAACTCGACCGCGGCACGTCGGGGATGCAGCAGATCGCGGCATCGAAGACGCCGGGCTACGCGGCGATGCTAGCTGGCCGTCAGCACGAGCGGCATTTTCAGACGACCGCCGAGTCGTTCACTGTGCTGCACGTCTCACCCACTCTGGGTCGGCGCGATCTCTTGCGGAAGGCTGTCGCGACAAAGGAGGCAGCAGCACTCCATTGGTTCGCATCATCCACCGACTGGACTCCGGAAAAGGCGCTGACAGAACCTATCTTCTACAGCACCGACAGCGACGAACCACGTCCCCTCATCCGCCTGCCGAAAGGGGGTGGAGCATGACCAATAATAGAGTCCGCGAGGACATCCGGAATAGGTCCGTGGCGGACATGCGCCGCTCTAACCGACGTGTGGCGATAAGCGGAGTCCCAGACCCAGCTTCGGGGTGCCAGGGGCTCACGTCGCGTTGCTCCGTGACCCCTGGCGAGTGTAGTTCGGGGGGGCGGTCATTCGCTGCGCTCATTGTCCGCCTGATGGTCGGTCGTTCCACGCCACGATGCACCTACACTCGCCAGGGCTACGCCCCGGCACCCCAGCGGGCTTGCGCCCGCACTCCGCGCGACGCGGAGCGAAGCTGGGTGTCCGAGACGCCGATCAACGGCTTTTTCGGCATCACCACCGTCCACTTCGTGCCGGCTGCCTTCTCAGGGATGTGCTGCCGGAACTCCGTGGCGCGCACTCGCGCGTTTTGTTTCCGTTCCCAATTCTCTCATGACGCAATGGATTTCGTCACTGCTGCGAATCGCCGTCTCCCCGCACACGGTCGCGACCGTCAAATCCGACGGGCTACTGCTCCAGGTGCACAAAGTGAAGGCGTCGCAGAAAATTCCGCCGTACTTGTTGACGCTCGACCTCAGAGGTTCGAGCGGGAGCGACCTCATCCGCGTGGTCGAGATTCGCGCCGAGACGCCACAGATTTGCGCGACCCTGGTCACGCAACTCCTCGGCATCGCCAAGCATGGTCTGGCTCATCACTCAAGTTGAAAACACGGACGTTCCGGACCGTCGCCCTGAAGGCGGTCCGGTCGATTCCTGCCCTCGGGCAGCACTCATCGCGAGCGCCGCAGATTTACCGGCTCATCGCACTCTTTGAATCCATGAATCACGGAGAATCCCGCAATGACTGAAAACACGAGCAACAAGCCGATCCACGTCCTGCGCCGGCGGGGTGTCAAAGTCTCCATTTTTGAAAACCGCTCCGGCGAGACGATTTTCCACAAAATTACGATCCAGAAAATCTACCGCGAGGACGGTGGAGCCTGGAAAACGACTGCGTCACTCGGTCGCGATGATCTCCCGCTCGCGCGACACCTGATCGGACAGGCGTGGGAGTTCATCCTTGATAAGGAAGCCGACCCGAATCAGGCATGCGAACCTTCGTCCTGACGTCCGTCCGCTTCGCTGCGGATTGTCATTCCCCGCTCCAGAACATCCAGATGGAGAACAAGCAATGAACGCATTTGATGTGGCGCGCCAGAAATTCAACGCGCATGGTATCAGCACCTTCACCGACGAGGATGTCGATTTCTATGCCCAGCTCGAAATGTGGAAGGAGAGGACTCGGTCCCATCCAACGGACAACGAGGAAGATCGCGACGGCACGATTCGCTTCGCGGAGGCTCGGCAGCAGGAGATCATCGACAAGCTGATCCGAGCTGAACGCCGCAAAGCTGCCAAAGATCGGCGTCTGAAGCCTCACCCCATGTCAGGCTGACGATCACACCAAACATCATTACTTGGACTTTGACTATCCGCAGCTGCGGCTTCGGAGATGACAGCGATCAACGAAGCGATTTTAGGCGTCCAGCCCGGCCGCTTGTTTTCTTTCACGGAAGCGAGCAATCGGTCGGCTGGGTTTTTACCCGTTCCCTTCCCCAAACCTCTTATGGAAAAGAGCAAGAAGAACAAGGACGTTGCCGTGACGAAGACGGCGGAACAACCGGTCGCAACGGATGCGGCCAACGCATTGCCGGAGGTAGTGCGAAAACCAATAGCGACGATCCGTGCCGAGGACTGCTCGGCGAGCATCTGGGCGCGAGAACATCTCGTCCAGGGCAAGCCGAAGACGTTCTATTCGATCTCACTTGAGAGATCGTATAAAGACCGGGACGGGCGTTGGCGCTACACCCGGAGTTTCGACCGCGATTCTCTGGGTTCCGTGGTGTCTCTGTGCCAGCAGGCATCGGAGTCCATCGTGGGAATGATGCAGCGGGATGCTGCGGCGTAAGTTGGCGATACCGGGGGCTGCCGTGACAGCCTCCGATGACCTTCATGAGTCGTTTGCGTAGTGCGGTCCTCATGGACTGCCAGCGCTCTGACCTTGATGCTCTTCCCTCTTGCAGAGGCGGGCAGGTTTACCCCCGCTCTCTGCAACTCTTTTGGGAACTCCGTGCAGGCGGCCGAACTCTGGCACGCCTCCGGCCTCTCGGCGGTCAAGCCGGTCCCCTATCGGGTCTGCGGCTTTTGACCGCCGGCCGGAGCGTGCAGTGACAAAGCTCGCCTGCACACGCGGGCAACTTACCTCTTTCTCCTCATTCACCATGCGTAGCATCGCATTCACATCACCGGCCCTACCGCAAACTATCGCGGTTCTCCCAAGAGCACCGGTCACGGGTTCGCCCGTACCGTCGCTCACGAGTCTCTTCCATTGGTCTGCACCGGGACCGTGGGGAGACCGCCGCTATCCCGGCAACTGTTCGGGTCGCCTCATCCGCGACCTGCTCCTCTATTTCCAACCGAAGTCGGTCTTCGATCCGATGACTGGCAGCGGCACATGCCGCGACGTGTGCGATGAGCTAGATCTCCCCTGTCGGTCGCTCGATATCCGCACGGGTTTTGATGCGTGCGACGAGACGCACTACGACCCTGCGTGGAAGTTCGATTTCATCTGGGTGCATCCGCCGTACTGGCGGCAAAAGATCTACGGCACGGACAAGCGGGACATGAGTACCGCGCCGACTCTCAACTACTTCCTGCACCGGTACGAGAAGCTCATCCGCAACCTGGCGGGCGCGCTCAATCCAGGCGGCAAGGTCGCGATTCTCATGGGCGACTACAGCGACCGTGACGCGGGCTTCGTCCCCCTTACCTTTTGGTCAAAGAGGTTCGCGTTCTCATGCGGCCTCAAGCAAGCCTGCACCGACATCATCCGGTTCAGCCACGGAGCGACGAGTTCACACCGCGTCTATCGCTCCTCATTCATCCCCGGCCTGCACGATACGTGCATGGTTTTCGAGAAACAGTCGTAGTTCCCATTTCCCCTTTCCCACTCTATGACCCTCAAAAACTCCACATCACCGGCACTCAAGACCTTCTGCGTCTGGGCGGACTATGTCCGCCGCGTGTACCAGCACGTTGAAGCGACATCGCCCCGCGAGGCTCACGAGAAAGCGAAGACCGAAGCCAACTGGGAGCCGTGCCGCGTTCACGACGACAACGGTTATCGGCTTTCCAACGAGGTGCAGGACCTGGAGACGGAAGACTTCGTCCCCGTCCTCGGCACCAGCCATTGCCGCACGTGCGGCAGCGAACTCGTCGAGTCCGTCAACGGCGGAAAATTCCGCGACGGCGAATGCAACGCGTGCGAATACGGCCGCTATCAGACGCAGCCGGAACTCGTGAGCGTCGTCCGCTCCTGCCGCGTCGCGTTCGAGGAGCGGATTTCCTGCCTCAAGGAGGAACTCGCTGCCGGGTATGCCGACCGCGACGACATCCGCGTCCAGATCGGCAACTACAAGTACCTCGTCAAGCGATGCGAGTCCGTCCTCACGAAGACAATCGCCGGGCGCGCGCCCGACACGGTTTAGGTTCCCGTTTTCCCATTGAGAAAGGTTCACGCACATGCTCGTCACGATCAACAACCTTGTGTCCGGCACCTGCGCTTGGTGCTGCCAGAAGACCGATGACGCGGTCGATGCCACGTTCAAGGACGGCCTGAAAGGGACGTTCTGCAAGAAGCACTTTTGGGATGCCACGAAGGCGCGTGCCGACCAGCAGCAACCCGCTCCGAAGGCGGAGACAGCGGCGAAAGGAGCGCAGTGATGCTGACGGTCCCTGAAGTCGCGGAGCGTCTCAGGGTCGCGGTCTCCACGGTCTATGCACTCGTGGAGACCGGCAAACTCGGGGCATTCCGCATCGGCCCGAACGACGGCGCGATCCGCGTGAGCGAGGAGCAACTGCAGGCGTACCTCGATACCTGCCGCTCACTCCCCCACTCCGTGCCGGCATCGTCCGTGGAGACGTGAAACCTGCAGGGGAAGCGGCGACATCTTGGATACCGCCGCCGCTTCCCGAGTCCAACACACCATGAGCGCGCGGACAACATCACCGAACGACGGAACACCGGCGAAACGACGGCGCACCCGCGCTCCGCAGCCGGTGATCCTCCGTCTGCGCGCCGACCTTGAACCGAACGCACATCACCCGCTCGCCGCGGTTGATCCGGAGTTGCGCGCGGAACAGCGGCAGCGTCTCATCGCCTCGATTCTGGCCAGACTCGCGAACGGACCGTCTTCGGTTCCGTCAGCGATTGGTACAATAACGTCATCATCGGAGGCTACAGATATCCCAGCGACTGACGAAACGGAGTGACGCCATGCGTGCACGGAACAAGAAGACGAACGACCATCCCCTCCGCATCGCAGGCTACGTCCGCGTGTCGTCGCAGCGGCAGGCCACCGAAGGCGACAGCCTCACGGCGCAGCAGCACGAGATCGAACAGGAGGTCGAGTTCCGGCAGCGGCGGGAGAACTGGAACGTCGCGTCGTTCGAGTTCTATGTCGATGCAGGAAAGTCCGCCAAGGACCAGAAACGTCCTCAACTTCAACGGCTGAAGCGGGACATCGCCGCCAACAAGATCGACATGGTGATCTGCTTCAAGCTCGACAGGATCACCCGGAGCTTGAAGGATTTTGTGGACCTTTGGGCACTCTTCGAGGATCACGGAGTCGATGTGATTTCTCTTCGGGAGAAGTTCGACTCATCCAGCCCGACGGGCATTGCGATGTTGCAGCTCATCATGGTTTTCGCCCAACTTGAGCGGAGCATGACGGCTGAACGAACCTACTCGATCATGCGGGACCGCGTTGAACGTGGCTTGTGGAACGGTGGACACATTCTCGGCTATCGGTCGAAGACTGGTGAGCCAGGCCTCCTTGAGATCGACGAGGAAGGAGCCGCGCTCGTCCGGATGATCTTTGACAGCTTCGAGGAACTCGGATCGGCCGGAGCGGTCGCACGTCGCCTCAGCGGGAAGGGCATCCGCTACCCAAGCTATGCCACTCGGTCCGGGAAGCAACGGGGCGGTAACCTCTTCGCCAAACAGAAGGTCACTGGGATTCTCAGGAACCCCGTCTACATCGGCAAGATTCGGTGGGGCGAAGCAGTCCACGACGGATCGCACCCGAAGCTCATCACGAAAGAGCAGTTTGACCGTGTTCAGCTTCAGATCGGGGAGATCGTGAAGCGGCGGATGAACCTGCGGAGGAAGCCGGGGGCATCCCGTCAGTACCTTCTTTCCGGCCTCCTTCGATGCTCATGTGGCGCCCACATGATCGGCTCGGCGGCACACGGGAGATCATCGACCCACTACTACTATGAATGCACGCGTCAGAACCATGAGGGCGGAAAATTCTCCTGCTCGTCTCCCAGGATTCCCGCCGAGGCGTTGGAGAACGCCGTGGTCGAGCGAATCCGGGAGCTTGGCAACGTGGTGGAGGCCCGTCAGAAAATCGTGGACCACGCCCTCTCGTGCCTGGACTCCGAGACCGACAGGCTGAAGCATGAGGAAGAGGTCGTCCGCCGCCAGCAGCAGAAGACGAAGGCCGACATCGGCAAGCTCGTGGAAGTCCTGAAGTCGCTCGGTGCGGAAGGCATCGAGAGCGTGCGGTCGGAACTCGGAAGGCTGGAACGCGAGGACAAGGAGCTCTCCCGCTCGCTCCGGGAGATCGCAAAGCGTCAGGAACCCATGCTCAGGATCAGCGAGGATGCCAAGGCATTCATCGAGACCTGGCAGGACGTTGGCGAGCTTCTGGACGCCGCCACCCCGGAGGAGCGGCTTTTGATCCTCCGTCACTACGTCGAAGTGCTCGAAATTCACTCCGCCGACCCGAAGGGCCGGAGTGGAACCTACGCCATGCGGCTGTTCCCGGAAGTCTGCCCGGACAGGGGCTTCGATTGGGACCAATCCCCTGCCATACCGTACCCGACGGACGGAAGTCCTTACGGGGCGGAAACAAACAGAGCCGACGCCCCTGAGGACATCGGCTCCGATGTGTTAATCGATACCCGCTTGGTTCGGGTAATCGACGGAAAAGCTCCCCCGGTAGGACTTGAACCTACGACCCGGCGATTAACAGTCGCCTGCTCTACCAACTGAGCTACAGGGGAATGTCGAAGACCACAAAATCTACAACAACTACCGATACCCGGCAACGGGATTGGTTCGCGGGTTTCCTTCTCTCAAGGGCCGGATTCGCCGCGTTATCCGCAATATCGGCAGCCTCACGGGGTGGCATGCCGTCTCGCTCGCGAAAATTTGGGGCAGAAACCCATCGCACCGCGGAGCCTAACGCGCGTTTCCTTGCCGCACAATTGTTCCAGCAGTACACTTCGGCGAAGGGATCGGCTCGCCCCAGACGCGTATTTTTAGCTGTTTTCGGTGCTTCTTTTGGTCGCCCGCGCGCCGGCGGTCCCGTGTCCACCGGTAAGGCAATCGATCTATGACCGACCCCGCACGATCGCCGTCCGACGAGGACGATGCACCGCTGCCCCCGTCGTCGGTTGTTCCAGGAAACGACATCCCTAGCGGCATCCCTTCTTCGGTGGTTCCAGGCGGCGTTCCCAACCCCCATGCACTGGGATCAGGTTACGCTCACCCGCCTGTCACGAGCGAACCCGATATTCCGATGAGTGTGGTGCCACCATCCAGTGTGGTCCCCTCGAGCGTGATGCCGCCGACTCCGCAAGCCAAACCTCCAGCGCCGCAGAAACCTCCTGCGAGTCCTGCGCCAGCAAAGACGAGTCCGCAAAAGCCAACTCCAGCTGCGGCGCCGCGCCAAGAGAAAGCATCGCCTCCTAGTCCAACTGCTCCCGCGGCCAAGCCAAGCACGCCTGCCGCGACACCCAAGCCAAACCCATCAGCGCCAGACGCTACTGCTAAGCGTTCTCCACTGTCTCCATCACCTCCGTCTAAGCCTGCGTCGTCAAAAGCAGCCCCATCTAAGCCAACGCCGCCGAAGACCGACTCTTCGCGCGAGCCTGCTCCTTTCAATCCAACGGAGTCGCTCGCCAACGAAGAAGTCGATAACGGCGGAGTGGATCTCGTCCAAGACGAAGGGGACGACGCGCTTCCCAAAGGCTTCAGCCTCGATCTCATCACCATGTCGCCATGGATGGTGAGCACGTTGGTACACATGCTGGCGGTGCTGTTGCTTGCGCTGATCATCTTTCCGCAAGCGTTCCGGGATGACGCTGGGTTGTCGATCACGGCGAACAACAACGAGACCTATGCCGAAACGCTCGGCGATCAATTGCTGCTCGACTTCAGCAATGCCGACAAGACCGAGTCGCTAGACGAGATTCCGATCATCGCTGAATCCAATTTCGGCGAGATCGTCCCCGATCCCTTCTCGGCTCCTCCGCAATTAACACCAAGCGATACTGGAGGAGAAACGTCGGTGGCGTCGTCCGATATCGTGTCGTCGAGCATCGGCAACGCGCTCAACGGCCGCCAGGAGGGGCGCGCCAAGCAAGTGCTGCTCGGGACGTACGGAGGAACGGCGACCACCGAAGGCTCCGTGAATCTCGGCTTGGAATGGCTGAAACGAAATCAACGAAGCGATGGCACCTGGAGCTTGGAGGGACCCTACTCGGAGGGCGCGCGTTTCGAAAACAAAGTGGCTGCCACCGCTATGGCGCTGCTCGCATTTCAAGGAGCCGGCAACACGCCGACCAAGGGCAAGTTCCGCGACGTCGTCGCCAAGGGCTGGAAGGCTCTCCTCGCCAAGCAAGATAAGGAAGGATTTTTCGAGCAGCCCGACGCGAGCGTCAACCATAAGCTCTACGCGCAGGCTCAAGCGACCATCGCATTATGCGAACTCTACGGCATGACGCAGGACTCGCGCTATCGCGAGCCTGCTCAGTTGGCCGTGGATTTCGCGCAAGACATTCAAGCAGCGGAAGGCGGCTGGCGCTATCAGCGAAGAGAAGATAGCGACATGTCGGTCACCGGGTGGTTCTTGATGGGATTGCAAAGCGCGCGGATGAGCGGCCTGCAGGTGAAGCCGGAAACGCTCAAGAACGTCGAGAAGTTTTTGGACACGGTCCAGGATCAGAACGGGGAGCGCTATCGCTACCAGCCAACCACCCCTCAATTCACGCACGTCATGACGGCCGAAGCCTTGTTATGCCGGCAGTACCTGGGATGGTCGCGGACGGACGAACGACTGCTACGCGGTGCCGACTACTTTCGCAAAGGGCATCCCTTCTACTACGACAAGAACGAACGCAACGTCTACTACTGGTACTACGCCACGCAGGTCCTCCATCACTTAGGTGGAAAGCGGTGGGACGAGTGGAACAAGGCGATGCGTCAAGAGTTGCCCGAGAACCAGCTTAAAAACGGGAAAAATGCTGGCAGTTGGGACCCCGAAGGGGACGATCGCTCCAACGCCGGTCGGCTGTATGTCACTTGCTTGAGCATCTACATGCTCGAAGTCTACTATCGCCACATGCCGCTCTATGGGCTCGATACAGGCTAAAGGTCCGATTGTTGTCCCCTGTCCGGCCGGGCATCGCCAGTAATCTTGATACCCGTTTCGTTATCTTCTTAAGGTGAAGTTACGAATCAGCGCGCGCGGATGAATTCAATTGACCGCGCAAAGATAGCCTTCCATAGTGCAACGAACTTCCCATCCAAACTTTGACGCGCAACGAGTGAACTCGCTGCCGTCGTGATCAAAGCTTGGGAACGTTCTTGCTCGGCGAGGCGCTACCCATGAACCGCTATCTGGGTTCTTTTGCGGCTATTTGTGTGTCCGTGGGCTGGGTCGCCGGCAATCCCGCAAACGCGGACGATACCGCCGCACTCGTCGACCAGCATGTAGCCTCGGGCGAGTTTGGTCCGGCGACTCGCGCCGTGGAGCAACTGCCGCCCAAAGTGCAGCTACCTCTCAAACAAAAGATTGCCGCCGCGCAACGGCAAGCCGGCGCGATGCAAAGCACGGCGCAGCTCAGCCCGGCATCGAACTTCGCCCTGAATAACGGCGCGCAACCCGCGATGCCACATCATGGCGGCGGTCCTCGCGCAGACTTCGATACCTTGATGGAATTGATTCAAGAAACGATCTCGCCTGACTCGTGGGAAGAAGCAGGCGGTCCTGGCCGGATGTCCCCCTTCCCTCTCGGCGTTCATGTCGACGCGGCCGGGCTGCTGCGGCGCATGGCCCCAGCCAAAAGCACCGATACCTCGCTGATCACATCGCGCATCGCAGCCCTCCATTCGAGAGAAGGCCGCGACGTCCGAGCTTCATCCGCCCTGCGAAAGATCTCGCTCACGCGACTGGAAAGCGAACTGCAAAACCGCCTGGCGGTTGGCCTTGGTCCCGACGCGACAATGCAACATCTGGCCGGTTTGCGGCGTGTGCAGTATGTATTCGTCTACCCGGAGACCGGCGAGATCGTGATCGCTGGCCCCGCAGGCGATTGGGCTTACGACGCCGACAGTCGCGCGGTCGCCGTCGAACCTCCTGGCGACGACGGAACAACCAAAGTCACCCGCACGCCTGTTTTGTATCTCGACGACCTCCTGGTCTTGTTGCGTCAGGCTCAAGGTGGCAAGCCCTTCACCTGCACCATCGAGCCAACGAAAGAGGGACTCGCCGCCGCTCAAGATTATCTGGTCACAACCCGCAAGAAACCGCTCAAAGAAGGAAAGGCGGCTCGCGACGCCTGGGTGACAGGCCTGCGAAACGCACTCGGCAAGCAGAACATCAAAGTGGCCGGCATCGATGCTCGCACCCACGTCGCGAGGACTATTGTCGAAGCCGACTACCACATGAAGCGGATCGGCATGGGACTCGAGCCCGGCGCCGGTGGCGTCGTCAGCTATTTGGACTCGATCGATCTACGCGATGGTGAGGCCCCGCCCGCGATGGACGTTCTCCGTTGGTGGTTCACGCTGGCCGAAACGCCGCCCAGCACCACCGAGCAGCGCAACGCCTTCTCGCTACACGCCGGAAGCGTTCGCGTTCTGAGTGAGAACGAGTTTCTCAAAACGACAGGCGAGGTTGTCTACACAGGCAAGACAACGGAGCGCAATCTCCGCTTTGCCAACAGCTTCACTCGCAACTTCGACGCCTTGGCCACCAAGTACCCGGTGTATGCCGATTTGCGAAACGTGTTCGACTTGGCGATGGTCGCCGCGCTAATCGAGAATGAGAAGCTCGACGATCAAGTCGGTTGGCAAATGGGCCTGTTTTTGGATGGCCAGCAATTGCCCGTGACGCTGGGCACTGCGCCCGCTCAAGTCGAATCGATCTGCAACAGCCGGTTGATCAACGGAAAGTACATCATCGCGGGCGTGAGCGGCGGCGTGGATGTCGATACCTCGAAACTGCTTGGCAAGAAGGTCAAGATCGATACGTATGGCGTCCTCAAAGCAAGCCATGGCGAATCGGTGCCCAAGAAGGTTTCGCCCGACGGGTGGTGGTGGGACTAATCGTCAAGGACGCGGTCAAACCAGCGCCACGCCGGCCATGCGACCAAGGTGAACATGGCGGCGCTCAATAGCCCGATGGCGCAAACCTGTTCGTCCGATCCGACGTGGATGAAGCCGAACATCCGAAATGCCACCGTGTCGACGCCGGGCGGCAAGGTGAGGATCGAACACGATAAGTCCCCTGCTGCAACGGCGGCACATGCCAAGGCCGAGGAGAGTATCGCCGGCCAGCAATTCGGTACACCGATGCGCGCCAAGAGCATCCAAGAGCCCGCCCCTTCGATCCGCGCCAAATCGAGACGCGGCTGCGGAATCGCCGCGAAGGCTTGCCAACAAATTAAGGTCGCCAGTGGAAGAGTCCGCGCCATGATGGCGAGCACCGGGGCCGTAAGCGTGTTGTCGTAAAGCGCTGTCAGCCCTGGAATGGCCGGTTGATTCATCAGCCGAATCACCAGTACCCCGATTATGGGAGCCGGAGCGGCTAGAAGTCCCGCCAGAACCAAGCCGACGGGCCAGCGCCACTGAGGTGCGAGCCGAAGCCACCACGCTAGGATCATCCCCAGAAACACCGATGCACCTGCAGTATGAGCGGCGAGCATCGCGGTCGCGGAGAACTCGTTGCGAAACGTGGATACTCCTTTGCTTAGGGTGCCTAAAAGTTTCTCAGCAGACCAATGAAGTTGAGGATGACCGCTTTCGATATGGATCGTCAGTCCTGCCTTGTAGAACATGTTGGCCAGCGGAATGCCCAGAACAATTCCAACCGACAGCCACATGAAGCAGCCGCCGATCAGGCGCAGCCACGGCGATGGTGCCGGTGATGAGGCGCGCGACATCGTCGAGAGTCGCCGCGAAGGGACCATCGCCAGCGCCAAGGCCGCGATGCTTGTGATCGCCACCGTGCCGGGCAGAACGCCTGCAATCGCCGACCACGACGAGGACGATACCGAAAAGTGGGTGTAGACCTCTTCGGCGAACGTGCGGACGATATAGATGTTCGTCACCGTCATTTCGCCTGCAACCAGTAAGCCGATCCAGACGGCGGCGATCGCGACGGCGGGCAGAGCTTGTGGGAGCGTGACACGGCAGAAGACCGACCACTCGTTCCCTTCCATTCGCGCGGCATCTTCCAGCGTGCGGTCGATCCGCCGCAGCGCTACAGCTAGGATTGCGGTCGCCCATCCCCAGGCGTGCATCACGTGAATCCAAATCACGGCGAAATGCTTGCTTAGGATGGGATCGCCCGTGCGATTGGCGAGTGCCGTTTGCCAACCAAGCCGTCCGAACCCGGCTTCCCAACCCGCGCAGTGTAGGTAGAGCGGAATCAGCATTGCCAGACAAACAAGCGGCCCCACGGCACTTCGCCCGAAAAATCGCGTCCGCTGCCAGAACCATGCCGTCGCGAGCGACCAGGGGATGACGACGATCTCGACCCACGCGACGATGTAAAGCGTTTCGAGCAGCAGCCCGCGCTGGCGAATATTGGTGAAGAAGAGGGCCGCGACCAAAAGTGCGGCAGCGAACAGCAGGCCCCACAGTCGCGAGACATTGGTCAGCGCTTTGCCCTCGTTATGGATCAGGTGGCTCTCGGATTTACGTAGACTCTCCGCCATCAATAAACGGCTTCCTCGGGTAGCTCCACTTCTTCCGCGGGAGTTACCAAATAGCACATGCGCACGGCGCCATCGGCCATCACCACAAAAGCTCCTCCGTTATGCCAGCCGAAGATCTCATCGTTGGGGCCGCAGTTCGTCCATGTCCACAGGCACTTGGCGGTCGTTCCCTCGTCGGGCGGCGCCAGGCAACTTGCTACGGCGAGTTCCGCCGTTGTGCCGCCATACATTGGATCTTTGTTGCCATTGACAAAATGGAAGTATTGATTGCTGACGCCGTAGTTTCGCTGTCCGGAAATTCCACCGGCGCAGGTCGGCTCGGCCCACCTCCAAAAGGCCCGTCGCCCTGTCTTTGTGCACGTGTCAGTTGGCGCAACACCGTTTTTCGTATTGGCATTCGTCTGACCTGTGCTCATGTTGCAAAGGGAGTCGGCGAGTTGGCCGCACATAAACGGTCGTGATGTTTCGGGCAGTCGTCCAGCCGATTCCGCAATCATGATCGTATTGCTTGTGCCATCGCACATCTCGGACAATCGCATTCCCGTCCGCGTAAAACAACCCGTCGCAGTCGTCTGGCGATTGCGCAAACCCACCAGGTTATTGTTGCCAACAGGCTTGGGATCAATGTCCGTGTACGTGATCGGCATATAGTCGGTGATCCCGTAGCCGGCTGGATCGCGAACGTTGAGGAACGGGTTAGCTGGGCAACGAAAAGTCGGGATGCCTTGCTTCGCCGTCTGTTGGTTCCACGTCGCATTTTTGTAACCGACCAAGGTGCATGCCTTCACCTGCGGATCGTCGTAGGTCCGATCCCAATCGTAGTTGGCGACGATCTTTCCTCCTTCGATGGTCCGAAGCAAATGCGTGAACACCGACTGCCCGTCGACAATTTCGAGGGGAGCCAGGCCCTGTTTGAGCCTCGACTGGAGACTTGCCTCATCAATCCCAAATCCGGCGGGTGGCAAACAATTGTACGCGGACTCGTACATTTGGACGGCGAGCCCAATCTGCTTCAGATTATTCATGCAGGCCGTTCTAAAGTAGCCGACTCGGCTCGACTGGATAGCAGGAATGACTAACGCGAACAGAACCGAGAGGATAAGTATGAGGGCAAACAATTCCTTCAGTGTGAAACTGCGGCGCGTGCAAGGCGATGAGTCGGCACCAGACATGGTCACTACTCCGGTGGTTCGGCCGCTACGGGAATGCGTTCGTCGCGAAAAAACAACCGCTCGTGCGTTTCTTTTTCAAAAACTGACGGTTTCAGGAAGTGGAGTGGCTTCTGCTCGGGTGATCAAGTATCGCAAGATGTCGGGACGCACGGTGGTTTGCATCAAACGTACCGCGCCATCGGCCATGACCATATTAGCTCCCGGCTTGTGCCAACCGAAAATCTCATCGTTGGGTCCGCAATTCGTCCAACTCCACAAGCATTTTGTGTCTGTTCCCTCCACCGGCGGCGTAAGGCAACTTGTTGCCGATAGTTCGCCACTCGTTTCGCCCAACTTAGGCGTTTTGTTGCCGTTGACGAAGTCAATCTTCTTTCGGCCCGCGAGATAGTTGCGTTGGCCCGAGATGCCGCCGCCACATGTGGGCTCGGCCCACCGCCAAAAGGCACGTTGCCCGGTCTTAGTACAGGCATCTATCTGCGCCGTGTTCACTTCGCACTGAGGATCTGCAAATTCACCGCACATATACGGCGGCATCGATTCAGGTAAACGTCCTGCGGATTCCGCGATCATGATCGTGTTGCTCGTCCCGTCTGTAATGCCATTCAGTGGTGTTCCCGCTACGGAAAGGCAACCAGACTCCGTCGTCACCCGATTGCGCAGCCCGAGCACTCCGTTACGATCGGGAACAGGATCGATATCGGTGTAGGCAGTCGGCATATAGTCGGTTTTGCCGTACCCAGATGGATCGCGAATGTCGGAGTATGGATTGGCTGGACACTGAAATTCGACCGGTTGAAGTTTCGCCTGGTACGAGTTCCAGGTTTCGTTCATAACTCCAGGAATGGTGCATTGAGGGGCCCAGGAATCGTTGTATGCCCTGCTCCAATCATAGGTTCGCACGCCGTGCATGAAATCTTCGAGGACGTTAAACGTTGAGTGCAATCCGATGATTTCATGCGGCATCTTTCCCGCTTCAATTCGTTCGATGACCGTTTCAAGGTCGATCTCAATTCCACCCGTTGGCAACTGCTTGTAAGTCGATTCGTAGTTGTGGCACGCCAACCCAATCTGTCTAAGGTTATTCGCACATTGCGACCGGCGCGCCGATTCTCTTCCTTGGTCAAGGTTCGGAAGAAAAATCGCCGCAAGAATCAGTAAGATCACCACGACCGCGATCAATTCCTTGACCGTGTAGCCGCGTCGAAAACGGGTGAGCGAAACCTTTGTGGCAGACATGGGGTGCTCACCGCCCTAGGTGTTTCGAAGCGATCGACCGCTTTCATCTTACTCCCGTAGGTCCCTCGCCCGCAAAACCGGTTTCTCAGGCTACAATGCCAGGACTTTTCGCACGAAGCTAAGGTGCGGCGACGTTGTCTTGCATCGCTTTTGCGCGTTCGTGTACCGTTTTTCAGGGGTGTAGCCATGTCCGACATCGGCGTCGCCGTCGTGGGGACCGGTTTTATCGGGCCCGTGCATGTCGAGGCTCTCAAGCGAACGAGCGTCGAAGTCATCGGCATTTTGGGGTCGACGTTCGAGAAATCGCGCGAGGCCTCGCAGCGGCTCAACCTGGGCCGCCCCTACAAAAACTACGAGGAAGTCCTCCGCGACAGCCGCGTCCAGGCGGTCCACATCACGTCCCCCAATCGCCATCACTTCGAGATGGCTAAGCAGGCGCTTAAGGCGCGCAAGCACGTGATGTGCGAGAAGCCCCTCGCGATGACCACCCGCGAGTCGAAAGAACTGGTGCAACTGGCGGCGGAGTCGCAGCTGGCCGCGGGCGTTTGCTACAACATTCGCTACTATCCGCTGTGCCGGGAGGTTCGCGAGCGCGTGCTGCGCGGCGATATTGGCGAAGTGCTGCACGTGCAAGGTTCGTACGTGCAGGACTGGCTGCTCTTTAATACCGATTTCAATTGGCGGGTGCTGGCTAGCGAAGGCGGGGAACTTCGCGCCGTCGCCGATATTGGTACGCATTGGCTCGATCTGATCCAACACGTCACCGGTCAAAAAGTGATCGCCGTGATGGCTGATTTGCAAACGGTCCACCAGGTCCGCAAACGCCCCTCGGGACAAGTTGAAACGTTCAGCGGCAAGATCCAGGATGCGACGCGCGACGCGGAGCAGATCCCTGTCTCGATCGATACCGAAGATTGCGGCGCGCTATTGATTAAGTTCACCAACGGCAGCAGCGGCGTGGTGTGGATTTCGCAAACCACGGCCGGTCGTAAGAATTGCTTGCGGTTCGAGATCGGCGGCAGCCGCCAATCGTTTGCGTGGGATAGCGAACGCCCCAACGAGTTATGGATCGGACACCGCGACAAAGCGAACGAAATTCTCACCCGCGATCCGGCTTTACTTACGGCATCCGCCCGTTCGATCGCCACGTATCCAGGCGGTCACAACGAAGGCTTCCCCGATACGTTCAAGCAGTGCTTCATCGAGTTCTACCGGTACGTGTCGCACGGAGATTTCAAGGCGCCGCAGTCCTTCCCCACCTTTGCCGACGGCCACTACGAGCTGCGGCTGTGCGAGGCGGTGCTCAAGAGTTACAGAGAACGTCGCTGGGTCTATCTCGAGGAGATTGCATCGTGATGCAGCTCGGTTTTGTTTCGGCGATCTTGCCGGAGTTGTCGCTGGCCGAAGTGATGCAAGTCGCCCGCGAGACCGGGCACTCGTGCGTGGAAGTGATGTGCTGGCCCGTCAGCAGGGCCGACCGGCGTTACGCGGGGGTGACCCATCTCGACGTCACCGAGTTCACACCGCGGCAAGCCGACGCCGCGAGACGGTTAATCGACGAAACAGGCATCGCGATCAGCGCGCTGGGTTATTACCCGAACGCGTTATCTCCCGACTTGGAGGACGCTCGCAAGAGCGCAGACCACATTCGCAAGGTGATCGAAGCCGCTGCGACGCTGGGAATCAAGCGGGCCAACACGTTCATCGGCCGTGACTGGACGAAATCGGTCGACGACAATTGGCCGCGGTTTCTTGAAACGTGGAAGCCGATTCTCAAGCTCGCCGAAGACCTCGACGTGAAAGTCGGCATCGAGCATTGCCCGATGCTCTTTACCAAGGACGAGTGGCCGGGCGGAAAGAACCTGGCTTACAGCCCAGCGATCTGGCGCCGGATGTTCGCGGAGATCGGCAGCGCCAACCTGGGGCTGAACTACGATCCCTCGCATATGATCTGGCAGCAGATGGACTACCTGGCGCCAATGCGTGAATTCAAAGACCGCTTGTTTCATGTCCACGCGAAAGATGTCCGGCTCGACCGCCACAAGCTGGCCGATGTCGGGATTCTGGCTCACCCCAGCGAGTACCACACGCCCAAACTGCCCGGCCTCGGCGACGTGAACTGGGGGCAATTCTTCTCGACCCTGACCGACGTGGGCTATCGCGGACCCGTTTGCGTTGAAGTGGAAGACCGCGCGTATGAGCACTCGCTCGAAGCTCGCAAAATCGCAGTCAAGCAAAGCGCGGTGTACCTGAAGCAGTTCATTCCGCAGTAGTGCACTGGAACCGGACCGACGGAGCCCCATTTTTTTGCCACAGAGAGCGCAGAGGTCTCAGAGAGCCATGTACTTGGAGGAACGAGGGCCGCAGGCCCGACATATCTCAGCCGGGGCCGTAAGGCCGTAAGGCCCCGGACATTGAAACAACACTCTTCAAGGCCCGAAGGTGCCGACAGAAACGCGGCCTGAGAAATCGACCGCGAGACGCACAATCACTCCGTTCGCTTAGCTTTTCGCCACACCTCGAAACAACACTTGAAAGCCCATGAGCCAAGATTTCACCTACGCCGACGTTGCCAAGATGATCGATCACTCGCTGCTCAACCCGACACTGTCGGCGAGCGACTTAGAAAGCGGCTGCCAATTAGCACTGGCCTTCGACGTCGCCAGCGTTTGCATTTTGCCGTATTACCTGAAGCGATGTGCAGATCTCTTGAAAGGTTCAACGGTCAAGGCAAGCACGACCATCGGCTTTCCGCACGGCGGCCACACCACGGCCATCAAGATCGCCGAAACCAAGCAAGCCCTGGCCGACGGCGGCCAGGAACTCGACATGGTCGTCAACATCTCGGCCGTGCTGAGCGGCGACTGGAAATACGTCGCGCAAGACATCGCAGCCGTCGTGAAACCGACGCACGATGCGGGCCAAAAAGTGAAGGTGATTTTCGAGAACGCTTATCTCAAGGACGAGCACAAGATCCGCCTGTGCGAAATCTGTGCGGAAGCTGGCGCCGACTGGGTGAAAACCTCCACCGGCTACGCTCCCACGGGAGCGACCATCGAAGATTTGAAACTAATGCGCAAGCACTCGCCCGCTCACGTGCAGGTAAAAGCGGCCGGCGGAGTGCGCGACTTGGATAAGCTTCTGGAAGTGCGGGCGCTCGGTGTCACCCGCTGCGGCGCCAGTCGCACCCAAGAGATGATGGACGAAGCCCGTCGCCGCCTTGGTTTGCCAGCCATTGCGTTCGCGGCTGGCGCGACCAAAGGGGGCTACTAAGAAGCACACAATCCTGTCTCTGCGCGGTTGGGTCGCTTTCGCAAGCAGAGATGGGGAGAAGGGGAGTCGAAGGCGAATGGGAGTAGATTTCGGGATTGCTGATTTGTGATTTGCGAAGTCAGAGTCTTTTACTCACAATCTGTCTCCTTCTCCGTGATCTCCGTGCCTCTGTGTTTCAAAATCCGGACTTCCTACGTTCGCATTACCTTCGCCGTTTCATCGCACAACTGTTTGGCCGTCTCGAGTGCCGGCGCTTCGGCGATGATCCGCACGATCGGCTCCGTATTGCTGGCCCGGACAATCAGCCAAGCCTTCTTGTCGTCCCAGTCGAACCGCATGCCGTCGAGCGTATCGCACTTGGCGGTCGAAAAATGAGATTTCAGTCGTGCCAGGGCGCCCGGTAACTCATTGCCCGAGAGCGTGACCTTGTCTTTATGGATGGCGTACTTCGGAATTTCGGCGGCGAGCTCGCTCACCTTCTTGCCGGTCTTGGCCATGGCGTCGAGCACCATCGCCATACCGACGAAACTATCGCGAACGAAGCCGACGTTGGGATCGATAGGTCCGCCATTGCCCTCGCCACCAAAGACGGCCTTGTTGGCCAACATCTGGTCGACGACATTGGCTTCGCCCACAGCTGCCCGGATGCAGGGCACTCCGGCCTTGGCTGCCAGGTCGGCGGTCATCCGGCTGGTCGCGCAGTTGATCACCACCGGACCTTTTGCTCGCGAGAGTTTATGCGCAATGCAAATCGCCAGCGTGTACTCTTCGCCGATGTAGCGCCCCGCTTCATCGAGAAGGGCCAGCCGATCGGCATCGGGGTCTTGGCAAAAACCGACGGCGCAGTTTTGCTTTGCGGCCCGCTCCGACACCGTCACCAGGTTTTCGGCCGTGGGTTCCGGCGTGTGTTCGAACTTTCCGTCCGGCGTGTCCCCCATCGCCACGACTTCGCAGCCCAGCCATTCCAGAAGTTTTATGCCCAGAATGCTCCCCGCGCCGTGGCACGAGTCGAGCAGTACGCGAAAACGCGCCGCGCGAATCTTAGCAACATCAACTCGCGCGACGACCCGTTCGAAATGCGTGGTCGTCGTATCGACGATGGGAAACATATCTCCCACTTTGTCCCACGCCGCCCACGTGGTGGAGCCGCTGCGATATCGCTCGAGCACGCGCTTGCCTTCGCCCGAAGGGATCACGCGACCCACGCTATTGAACAGTTTGATGCCGTTGTACGGCGGCGGATTGTGGCTGGCCGAAATCTGCACTCCGCCGGCCGCCTTCAAGCTCGAGACCAAGACTCCTGTCGTCGGCGTGGCGGCGATTCCCCCGTGAAGCACATCGCGGCCAGCAGCGTTAAGGCCAGCATGAACGGCAGCCGCGACCATCGGGCCAGTCGTTCGACCATCACGCGTAACGACAATCGGGCCCGGCCCCAACTCCGCGGCAAACGCGGCGACATAGCGGGCCGCAACCTCGGGCGACAAACTTTCGCCCACAATGCCCCGCAGTCCCGAGACGCTAATGATAGGTTCAGCCATGCCGCAAGAGGCTCCAGATGCACCAGGCGAGTTCGAAAGACTGTCAGTGTGGGCGAAAACAGGCGGAAAGGGAAGCGTCTAGCCACCTGCCCGATCGACCAGTTCTTTGAAGAGCTTACGCAACGATTTGTGCAGGAATCTGACATACGACTTGTCGAGTCGGTTTGCCGCGATCAATTCGACGACGTCCGCGAAATCCCGGTGCGTACGACGGATGTTCCCCTCGCCGCACGCGAGTTTGCACTCGATCAATTTGGCCAGCTGAATCACGGGAAGCCCCTCTAGCTCGGCGACAACCTGGGCATCGGACGGATCGGGCAATAAGACTTCGCTTCCAGAACCGGCTCGCTCTCCGGCGACGAGGAATTGCACGGGCACGCCCGTCGACGACAGGAATTCGGATTGCTCTGCGTTCCAAGTGAACTTGACGTCCAACAGAGCTTGCCGAATCGACGCTTCGTCTTCCGATCGAACCAGCAGGTCCAAGTCGACGGTATTCCTGCGATAGCCATGGAGGCAGACTGCGACGCCCCCCACAATCGCAAATGGAACGTGCGCCTTCCCCAGCACCTCGCGGCATACCTTCGCGGTCTCCCACAATGGGGCGTTTCCTAACATGAGGTATGTCTCGGAGGCGGAGATCACGGCCGGAACCTTTTTGAAAGAACGCCTAGTTTAGTGCATTAAGGAGGCTTGGAGAACGCGAACCTAGGGCGGGCACTCGTGCACGAACGAGGGGGCGTGTGCCGTTGCCCGCCGGGGCCGCACCCTCGTAGACTAACTGGTTTGCCAGATTGTTCGCCGTTTCCCTCTCCTCTTTTCGAGTTTTTTGATGCCTGCCCCAAGTGTCGATGTCGCCGCCAACATGTCGCTGGTTCGGAAAGCCCAAGAGGAAGGAAAACTCACCGCCGGGGCCGTGAAAAACATCGAGGCCTGGCTCACGGAACCACGCTACGCTCAGTACGCCTCGCAAGTCGCGCAGCACGTCGCCGAAGGAAAATGGAAGGCCCTCGATGATGCCTTCTGGACGGTGATCCCGTTCGGCACCGGCGGTCGCCGCGGGCGAATGTACCCCATCGGCTGCAATGTCATTAACGATCGGACGATCGGCGAAAGCGCCCAAGGGTTGGCCGACTACGTTCGTGAGGCCGTGCCCGGCGGACCGTGGTCGTGTGCCCTCGCCTACGACACCCGGCACAACTCGCGGCACTTTGCCGAACTGTGCGCCGGCATCATGGCCGCTGCTGGTTTCACCGTCTACTTGCTCGACGACTATCGCAGCACCCCTGCCCTTTCGTACCTGGTGCGCTACAAAAAGTGCAGTTGTGGCATCATGGTCACGGCGAGCCACAACCCGCCCAGCGATAACGCCGTTAAGGTGTACTGGTCGACCGGCGGGCAAGTCCTCCCGCCGCACGATAAGGCGATTATCGACCGCGTGATGAATGTCCAGCAGATCAAGGTGATGCCTTTCGCCGAAGCAGTTGCGGCTGGCAAAGTGGTTCTGTGCACCAAGGAACTCGACGCCGCCTTTCTCAGCGAAGTCAAAAAGCAACGTTTCGATGGCCCTCGCAATTTGAAGGTCATCTACAGCCCGTTGCACGGCGTGGGGTCTTCGGCCGTTCTGCCAGCGCTCGCCAACGATGGCTTCAAGGATGTCGAGCTGTTCCGCCCGCACGCCGAACCCAACGGCGATTTCCCCAACGTTCCGGGGCACGTTTCCAATCCCGAAAATCCGGCGGTGTTCGACAGCATCATTGCCCAAGCTCAAAAGACGGGCGCCGAGTTGATCCTCGCGACCGACCCCGACTGCGACCGGATGGGGTGCGCGGCGCCAAAGACCAAAGACCCGGCGGGGCCTTGGGGTACATTCACCGGGAACCAGATCGCGGCCCTGCTGACCGATTTTGTGCTCGAGCAGCGCAAGCGAAACGGCGGGTTGAAGCCGAAGGATTATGTTGTCAAGACGCTAGTAACAACCGACATGGTCCAGCGCATTGCCGACAGCTACGGCGTAAGAACATGCGGTAATCTCCAGGTCGGTTTCAAGTACATCGGCCAAACGATCGACGAGCAGGGTCCCGATGGCTTCCTGTTCGGCTGCGAAGAGTCGCACGGTTACCTGGTCGGGCAATACGTGCGCGATAAAGACGCGGTCGTTGCCAGCCAGTTGATGGCCGAACTCGTGGCATCGACCAAAGCCCAACGGAAGACGTTGCACGAGCGGCTCGAGTCCCTGTATTGGCAGCATGGCTACCACTGCGAACGCTTGCTCAACGTAACGATGACCGGCAGCGAAGGGATGGCCAAAATGAAATCGCTGATGTCGCTGCTACGAACCTCTCCGCCGGCGAAATTAGGCGGCATGAACGTCGCTCAAGTCCGTGACTATGGCCAGCTCACGGTCACAAAAACCGGCAACGGGGCGAAGCCGCTCGACGGCCCCAAGGGAGACATGGTGATTCTCGATTTCGCCGACGAAGGGAACTATGTCGCCGTTCGCCCCAGCGGCACCGAGCCGAAGGTGAAATTCTACATGTTCACCTACACGCCGGCCGAGATGCTCAACAGCCTCGAAGCCGTCGGCCAGGCGATGAACTCCCGACTGGACGCTTGGGAAAAAGAACTCAAAGCGTTGGCCGCAAGCCTCTAGTCAGTGCATGAGTAAAAGGAACGGCCCATGAGCCCTCAGGCAGAAATCCTTGCTGCTTACCTGCAAGGTCCAAAAGCACTTCGTCAGTCGATCGAGGGAATGTCGTCATCAGACTTGCGCGCTCATCCCATTGCTGGGAAGTGGAGCACGCACGAGGTGATCTGCCACCTCGCCGATTTCGATATCATCAACGCCGAGCGGATCATGCGAATCCTCTCGGAAGACTCACCGCAGCTCTTCAACGCCGATCCCGATCCGCTGGCCGCGACCCTCAACTACGTGGGCCGCGACACACTCCAACAACTGCTGCTAATCGAGACGATTCGCCAGCACATTGCCACGATATTGGCTGGCATCGCCGACAACTCTTGGCAACGGACCGGCCGGCACTCCACGGATGGAGCGCTCACGGTGCAAAGCATCGTCCAGCGGGTGACCAGCCACATTCCCCACCACATCCCGTTCATCCAAGCGAAACGGGCGGCGCTGGCCGCTTCGTGAAATCTCGCATCGTCGCCCCTATCCGTCGGGGGGAAAAAAGGCGATGTTTTCTTTGTCTTTCGGTATGCGCCGCGCCCGAAACGCGATGCGGCTTCTGCACGCTATCGGGGAATCGAATACTCCATGCGATTGTGAAGAACGGGAGTGAGGTCGCGGCGGTGATTATCAGGCGTGCGGCCGAATGTTAGCGGGTCTGCCCCGCTTCTCGCTGTGATCGTTCAAGATTTTCTAAGCGTTTCGCTACAAGTTGTTGTGAATTTGCGCGAAGCGAGTGTTCAATGCCTCGCGTTGAAAAAACATTAGCCTCACTTAGTTAAATTCATTAGCAAGTTGTCAGTTTTTCCTTCCGCTTCTTGCCCGCAATAATTGCTCGCGACATTCGAAACCTTTGGCAGAATGGGAGTGTTGGTACAAGATGAGAGAAGGCTAGGTCGCTAGGGCAAGTTTGGAGTGGGCACGTACTAAAGTGGGCATTCAGATTGTGAGTCGCGCTCCTCATGGCGCAGGATGGGGGGCGGCGAAGGTGTCGCTCGTTCCGACATCGGCGCTGTTTCTGTGTGCGGTGCTATTCTGCACCTTGTATCTCAGCACGCTGTGCGGATGCGACTACTACAGTGCGGCGGCGCTGTGGACGCCGCGCAGTTTGGCCGGACAATCCGCGACTTCCGATCCGTTGCTGATCCAACTCACGGGCACCGAGCATCGCTGGAAGATTGAGTATTTGTCGAGCGACCAGCTATCGAACCAGCGCGTCGTTGCCAGCATAGAGGGGATGCCAACAGGCTACGACCTTCACGTGCCCGTTCGCACGAACGTGGAGATCGTCCTCAAGAGTAACGACTATCTTTACACCCTCGCGATTCCCGAACTGGGGTTGAAGGAGATCGCGGTTCCTGCGCTGGAGTTCCGGATGTCGTTTCGCCCCGACGAACCAGGAACCTTTTCGCTGGTCGGCGAAGAACTATGCGAAGCTCCCGAAGGTCTTGGGATGGGCAGATTGATCGTCGAACCGCGTGCTGATTTTGTTTCTTGGCTTCGTTCTCAAAACACTTCTCTCTGACAAAGACAAAGTCCCCTGGGAAAAAGGCACCCAGGGGACGGCGCCACACTACAGACTGCCTCCCATGTTGACGAACGTCCGTTCCTTTTTTGTTCTTGGCGCCGTTTCTCTTTTCATCCTGACGAGCGGCTTAGGGTGTCGCCAGGAAGTGAGCGCGAGCAAGGCCGTCCCATCGACCGGCCGGAAGCAGCAAAAAAAGAAACCATCGAACAATCCGGATGCTAAAGAGAAACCTGCGTTTCTGTTCGTGGCGCCGCAGTTCGAACTGACCGACCAGAACGGCCAAGCCTTCTCGAACGAGGCACTTTCCGGCAAAGTCTGGATCGCCAATTTCATCTTCACGCACTGCACGGCCACTTGCCCGCGGCAAACTCAGAAACTCGCCGAGCTGCAATCGCGAATTGCTCACTGGCCTCATGCCGATCGAGTTCGCTTCCTCAGCATCACCGTCGATCCGCACCGCGACACGCCCGAGCGTCTGCTGGAGTACGCCAATCAACACAAGGCCGATCTAGATCGCTGGACGTTTCTTACCGGCGCACGGGAAGACTTGTGGCGGCTGAGCAAGGAGGGCTTCAAACTCCCCGTCGCCGAGAACGCCCTCGATACAAATTCTCCGATCACCCACAGTTCGCGATTTGCGTTGATCGACGCCAAAGGTCGCGTCGTCAACTTTTACGAT
Organism: uncultured Pirellulaceae bacterium; assembly: GCA_964636985.1. Classification (GTDB taxonomy): domain Bacteria; phylum Planctomycetota; class Planctomycetia; order Pirellulales; family Pirellulaceae; genus CAZWSX01. The sequence goes on from CAZWSX010000025.1 coordinate 73,925, forward strand.
AGCCTCAAAGACGAAGCGATCGCACAACTGCTGACCGATATGCAACGCGCCTTGGCGGAGCCCGTGCCAAACCAGTCTGAACCAGTCGTCCTAGGCGAACCGCCCGACATCTTCGACCCTGCCTGGTTGGATGCTCGCCGAGCGCAGCAACTCGCTCAAGCCGGCAAAATCGAGGCCTTTCACGCCTTCCAGTTCACCAACGAAATCGATCGCAGCGGCATTACCTTCGTCGATCGCCCCGTCGCCGACGTGGCCAAGGACTTCAAGCAAAACCACTACGATCACGCCAATGGCGTTGCCGCAGGCGACGTCGACGGTGATGGCTTGATCGATCTCTACTTCACCGCGCAACGCGGCGGCAACCAGCTTTGGCGAAACCTAGGCGACGGCCGGTTTGCCGATATCACCGAATCCGCCGGGGTTGGCTTGAAGGGCCGCGTGAGCGTCGCCGCGTCGCTGGCCGACACCGATAACGACGGCGATCTCGACTTGTTCGTCACCACGACCCGCCACGGCAACGTGTTGTTCGTGAACGACGGCCAAGGGCACTTCGAGGACCAATCGAAAGAAGCAGGCGTCGACTACGTGGGCCATTCCTCAGGAGCCGATTTCTTCGACTACGATCACGACGGCCTCCTCGACTTGCTGGTGACGAACGTTGGGAAATTCACCACCGACGAAATCGGCTACAGCGGCGATCACAACAAGCAGGAAGACCCCTACTACGTCGGAGCGAAAACGTCGTTCGCCGGGCACCTGTTTCCGCAACTCTCCGAGACGAGCATCCTTTACCACAACGAAGGAAACAATCGCTTTCGCGATGCCTCGGCCGATATGGGCTTCGACCACTTCGCCTGGTCGGGCGACGCCACGCCTATCGACGTCAATCACGATGGCTGGACCGATCTGTATGTGCTGAACATGCAAGGGAACGATGTCTACTACGAAAACGTGGAAGGAAAGAAGTTCGTCGAGCGCAGTCGCGAGGCTTTTCCCTTCTCCGTTTGGGGCGGCATGGGCGTCAAGTCGTTCGACTACAACAACGACGGCAAGATGGACCTCTACGTCACCAACATGCACGCCGACATGTGGCACGTCGCAGATAGCGTTCTGGGCGCCGAATCCGAAAAGAAGCGAGCACCGGAAGGCTCCGCCCCAGCCTCGTATTTGCAAAGCCGAATTCCAGGCAAGGACGTTCTAGGAAGCGGGCTCTTCAAGGCCCTGCCGGGCGGCGGATTCAAAGAGGTCGCCGTCGAAATGAACGCCGACAATTACTGGCCGTGGGGACCAAGCGTCGCCGACCTGAACGCCGATGGCTTTCAAGACATCTTCGTCGCCTCGAGCATGGGCTACCCCTTTCGCTACCACGTGAACTCGGTGCTGCTCAACGAAGGCGGACGAACCTTCAAAGATGCCGAGTTCATTCTCGGCGTCGAGCCGCGCCAGCCTGGCAAAACGGCGACGCCGTGGTTCGAACTCGATGCTTCGGGCTCCGACCGGGAACATCACCTGGCCGAACATCGGCACGGCAAGATCTCGGTTTGGGGATCGGTCGGGACACGATCGGCAGCGATCTTCGATCTGGATGGCGACGGCGATCTCGACATCGTGACCAACGATTTCAACGCTCGGCCGATGGTCCTGATCAGCGACCTCGCCGCGAAGCATCCAGCGATGCACTATCTCGCCATCAAACTGCAAGGAACCAAGTCGAACCGCGATGGCCTGGGGGCGACGGTCACCCTCCGCGCCGGCGATCGCGAACTGGTGCAAGTTCACGATGGCCAGTCGGGCTACCTATCGCAAAGCGCGCTCCCCTTGTACTTCGGACTGGGTTCAGCCGAAACGGTCGATCGGATCACCATTCGCTGGCCAAGTGGCAGCGAACAAGTGATCGAAGGGCCAATCCAAGCCAATCAAGTCTTGCCGGTGGCTGAGGGTTAACCGGAGCGCGAATCTAGAATCGCGTTCCACGCCGTCGCGGCACGAACGATTCGCCCGAGATATTGAGAAGCTCCTCAATCATTCCTTCGGCGTCGCTCGATACGTTCTGTAGCCGCTGCATGTAGATCGACGGCAACAGGCCCAGCGAGTCGAACAGCTCGCCGTGGAAGCACGTCATTACCGCGGCGGCAATTTGTTCGTTCAACTCTTCCGACGGACTTGTCTCGCCACCGTAGTGAGCAAAGGCACTATGGGCGGCCTGGACCAAGAGTTGGCCTCCCATGGCGGCGATAGGCTTCGTCATCTCGCTTTTGATGTCGTCGGCGAAATCGCGGACCCGGTGGACGTCGAAAGCGAGTGGTTCGATATCTGCCTCGGGATCGAGATGGGCCAAGAGCATATCGGTCCACCGTTCGCACCGCCGCCGACATCGATTGAGCTCGACCGCTTCTTCCAGCGGGAACCCGCGCCCATGAACCATGACGTTGAGGGCCTTGTTCCGAGCTTCGGCATGCCCTAGATAGGTGCTTCGCACGACGATGTCGTACGCTCGCATTCCGCGACGGCGATCGAAGTCGGCAACCACGGCGGTCCACACGCGGCACAGGACTTCGCCCAGCAAGATCTCGTCGAGCGTCGAGCGGACCTGCTTCCAAGAGAGTGCCGGCGCGGCGACGCTGTGCGGCGTCGGCTCGAAACGCTGTTGCTCGCGAAACTCCAGCAGTTGCTTGTTCCACGCATCGAGCCGCTGTTTGGAGGCGACCCAGTATTGTTCGAGCGCGGTTTCCGAGATGCCCGTCGCAAAGCGGGCCAGCCTGCGACCATGCAAAGCGACTAAAGCGGCCAACTCAAGGTGTTGCCGGATGTGCATCGAGCCAATCCCCGTACGTTCGCGCGAATTCGTTAGATAAAAAAATCGAGCCATCGAGAGAGCCTGAGGGGACCAAGGCTCTCTCGATGGCGTCGACGATTCGGATAAAGCAGGAGGTGTGCCGCGAGATTTTGCCGTGAGCAATCTCGACGTAACTGCTGTTTAGGCCAAGGGTTGCGTCGATTTGCGGGCGTGTTGAGGATGTTGCCATTCGGCAACATGCGACGAACGCGGTTGAAGAGAAACAACAGGTGCGAGCCGTAGGACGGACAATCCTGTCCGTCCAAGGTTGAGCTCGCAGCTAAGAAGTGGCACAGACAATCCTGTCTGTGCGCGGTGGGCTATCCCTTCTTCGCAATCACCGCGCGTTTGCGAAGGCCACCAAGAATCGACCTGCCGGTCAGCGTCCACTTCCGCCGGACAGGATTGTCCGGCCTACAACGCGGCCGCTACCAGGCTTGCTCGTAGAGCCACAGCAGTTCGGGCGCACCCAACTCCCGCGGGTTGAACGAGCACGTCCATTGCTTTGCCGCTTCCTCGGCGAGAGTCGCCAGCTCGTTTCGCTCGACGCCGAGAGGCTCGAGCTTCGTGGTCAGTCCGGCGGCTGTCGTCAGGTCGGTGAGCCAATCGGAAAGAGTTTCCACCGTCGACGACGGCCCGGCGGTGAGGCGCGACGCGAGAATCGGCACCGAGCTCTCCGCCAAGTCGTCGTACATCGTTGGCACCAATTCGCCATTGTAGCGAACCACGTGCGGAAGCATCAAAGCGACTGCTTGGCCGTGCGGAATGTTGTAGTGCGCGGTCAACGGGTTGGCTAAGGCGTGGGCGGCACCCAGCATGCTGTTCTCGATCGCCATCCCGGCGAAACTGGCCCCCATTAGCATGTTGCCGCGGGCTTCCAAGTGATCCGGGCGCTGCAACACTTCCAGAAAACTGCTCGATAGCAATCGCCACGCCTCGCGGCTGAACGCCTGCGAGATCGGGTTGCGGCGCTTGGTCACGAACGATTCCACCGCGTGCGAGACCGCGTCGACCCCCGTCAACGCAGTGATGCGATGGGGCATGGTCCGCGAGAGTTCGGGATCGAGAATCGCCACCCGGCAGGCGGCCTTCTTATCGCCGCAAGCCATTTTGACGTGCGTAACCGGATCGGAAATGAGGGCGTACGACTGCGTCTCGCTTCCCGTGCCGGCCGTCGTAGGGACGGCGATCATCGGCAGCATCGGAAATCTCGCTTTGCCGACGCCCCAATAGTCCTGCATCCGCCCGCCATTGGAGAACAGAAAGTTCACTCCCTTGCAGCAGTCCATCGAACTGCCGCCGCCCAAGCCCACGAGCAAGTCGGGATTGAAATCTCGCGCCACCGCCAGCGCGGCATCGACAACGTCGGTATCGGGATTTTCGCGCACTTCGCTGAAGACAACCAGATCGACGCCTGCTCCTTGCAGCGAAACAATTCCTCGTTCGGTATGTCCAGCCGCGACAACGCCGCGATCGCTGACGATCATGGCACGCTGCGCGCCCAACTCACGTGCGATCCCACCAAGTTCGGCGATCTTGCCCGCCCCGAATACGATGCGAGTGCGATTATCGAAATCAAAAGAAGTCATGCGGATCCTATAGTTGGGAGATCGGACGACCGATCAGCGGTTAGTTGAACCTCGAATCGTTTCGTGAGTCTCCCTTGCGACCAATCCGTGGAATTTGTTCGGCCTGCCACCGGCCGTTTTACGTCAACCGCGCTACGAGTTCCTGCCGTTACGACATTGCCGAGGCAAGGTTTTCTTGAGGAACTTGATAGGCCCGCGAGCGGAACAGGAAATCGATGATGTTCCCTTCGTGCGGTTGCAGCCAGTTCAAGCGGTTGGTGGGAATCGGTCCGATGTTGAGCCGGTCGATGTTCGTGGCGTCGGAAAGCTGGCGAATCCAGTTCTTGTCGTTCGTGATTGCCGTGCCGACCAGCGTGGTGCCAATCTTGCCGATCATCTGATCTTGCGGGCATTCCACAACCGTTGTGAACGGGAACATGAACTCCTTCGACACGATCGCCCGCTCAGGCGAATCGGCGTGGACGATCATCGGCCGCAGGTAGTCGCAGCGTTCTCGCTCGACCAGTCGTGGCCCAAACTTAGCTGTCAGGTCGGTGACGCCTGTTTCCTTGAGGTCGGCTTCAATCATCTTGTACACAGCCGGCGCAACGCCCCGGGTTGTGAAGGCAGCCAATCCCGCATCGGGATCTGCGGCCTTGCGGACGTCGATCGGCCCTAGCTTCGCGGCAAGCGCTTCGGCAATCTGCTTGGTATGGCGCGATGCCCAAATGCCCGAGACGTTAATGCAGCTGCGGCCGCCGTTGGAGTAAACGCTCTCGACCATCATGTCGAGATATTTTTCCCATTGGTCCACGCAGTCGTCGCCGAACAGGATCTTCGACCAACCCGGGCCGTGTGCTTGGACTTTCGGGTTGCCGTGATAACGCTCGACCGTTTGCTGGCTGCCGAAGATCATGGCGCGGCTGCAATTGTTCAGCAGCGTGTTGCCGACGTCGGCACCGGCGCCAGGGAACAGCGAAATCGCCTCGGCCGGAATCCCCGCCGCGACATACGCGTAGAACATCCGATACGGCGTCCACGGTTCTGACGAACCCGGCTTTAGCGCCAGGCCGATTTGAAGCGGGATCGCCGGCAGCCACAGTGTGTGCACGCCAGGGCTATTCGAGGGAAGCACCGCGCCCAACACCGGCGTTGTCGCTTGATAGCTGACAATCACTCCGCGATCGTTTTCGACACCAAACCCGCGCGTCAGGATGTTCAGATCGAGTCCCCGCGTAAGGGCATCCAGGATCTTGTCCATGTTTTGCAACACGAACGCGTTCTTCTGCATGTTGCCGCGGCACATGTGCTCGGGCAAACCAGTACTCGCGCTTTGAGCGTGAACGAACTCATCCGGCGACTGCGTTCCATCGCCCATCGGCAACGTCGCCGTGCTGAAAAGCTCGCCAGCTTTCCTGCACATGGAGATCAATTGGTCGCAGGAGAATTTCCGCAGGGCATCACGGGCCTTTTGAGCTTGCCGCATATCGCGTGCGACAATGCCGCCCACGGTTTGGCCGATTTCAGCGATGGGCTCGCCGGTTTCGAAGTGGACCACTCGATCGTGCTCGAGCGACTCATAGGGCTTGCCCCAGCGAATGACAGGAATGCGAAGCATGAAAGTTCTCAACAAAAACTGAGTAAACGCCAACAGTCGCTAGAAAAGCCCCGCGTTCTGGCGAACGCAGCTACGCCAAGTCCAGCCCTAGTAGACACCAACAGTCGTGCCGCCCTCGATGCCGTGGTACGGTCGAACGCCGCTGACGCCGTCCCAGGGGTACGTGGCAAAAGGACGTTCACGCTCCCCTTCGTCCCGTTCCAGGAAGCCGGGGACAAAGAACTCTTGCGTCAACGTGGTCAACTTCACGCGGCCTGTTTCGCCATAGCCCACGACCTTCATCGGGTCGTCGAAATCGACCACTTCGGCCACCGCTCGCGGTTGGGGTGCGTAGTACGAGATCTTGTACTTCTCGGCCGCCGTCACAGGCTTGCTGCACGCCAGGCCCATCAACGTGTTGCCGTACGTTGGCGTCATGTAAATGCCGCTCACCTCGGGCGGACCGCCGAAGTACTCTTCGATGCAGAACTTGGTCCACTCAGGCGTGAACTCGGTGCCGCCCGAGAAGATGCCGGTGATCCCCGTGTCGGCAAATGTCTTGCCTTGCTTTTCGAGTTCCTGGCACATCGATTCGATCAGCTTCGGCGTACCGAACATGCACTTGATGTTGTGGCCGGCGTTCAGGATGGTGAGTGCTTGATCGATGCAGTGCTTCTTGTAGGCTTCGAGGTGTTCCATCCACCCCTTCTTGATCAGCTTAACCACCCAGCGCGGGTCGAGGTCGATGCAGAACGAAATCCCGCCGCGATATTGGCACAAGTGCTCCACCGCCAGGCGAAGCCGCCGCGGGCCCGATGGCCCCAGCATCAACCAGTTGGCGCCCTTGGGGAAATACTTGTCAGGCAAAGTGTGGCTGAAGTTCTCGTAGTCGATGCGGAAGTCGTCGACAACGACGCGGCTCTTAGGAATACCGGTGGTGCCGCCCGTTTCGAAAACGTAGACCGGCTTCCCCTTCGAGGCCTTCATCACCCAGCGCTCGACGGGGCCGCCGCGAAGCCACTCATCTTCAAACAGCGGGAACTTTTGGATGTCGGCGTAGCACTTCACTTCTTTAAGCGGATCGAACTTGAATTCTTTTCTCTTTTCCAACCAGAAGGGGCAGCCCGTCGACTCGTGGAAGTGAAGTTGAATTGTCTCGTAGGCGTGAGCGTCGAGTTTGTCCTTGGCGGCTTTTACAGCCGCGTCCAATTGCGCGTCGGCAGTCGACATGCCTGAGGGTTCCTAGTGGCGAAAAAGCGAGTGTGGGAATCTTGTGAGCAACTTGCCTGGCAGGCACAACCGACGGGTATCGATTAGATGCCAAAAGGCAAGGCTGGGATTCCATGAACAATCCGCCATTGAGGGGACCGCTCATGGAGGGAAGGCGGGAATGCCCGACTTTGACTCAACCGCAAAGGAGCGTTTTCAAACTCCCGCAGCGGGCCAATAGGGCCGGGACCGAACTTTCAAGAATACCCAGCCAAAAGGCGGAGAGCAACCGCCAGAGCACCCCCGTAGCCGCACTCGCCAAGAGTGCGGTGGCCCCCCAAATTGCACTGCCGGCGGGTGGCACTGGCGTCCCAAAGACGCCAGTGGAAGATCGTCGCCTCACACTGGCGTCTGAGGGACGCCAGGTGACACACCCAACTCAGGAGAAACTTGCTCAGATCGTTACGGCGAGGATCGAGCAACCTCGCGGGATGCGGTTTCCCCGTGAGCGATCTCATCCTCCCTACGAAGCCGCGACAACATATTCGCAATGTCTTCATGAACGATTTGAGCCGTGCTCACGATAATCGAGTTATTCAAAGGGAACGTCGAAATCGTCGACTTCTTGCTGGCGGTCCAAACAGCTGGGTAGCACTCCCGTTCGATCCTGGCGATATACCGGTTCACGTCGGCTGCCGTCTTCACATCGGTGAAGTCGCCCAGGTAGTACGTTTTGGTGTACGGCGGCAGGTTTTCCATCATTTCGGCGACGCCCTGTCGATGTCCACCGATCCGCCCGGCAAACCAGCAGCAAACGCAGCTGACCAAGGCCAACAACATGCCGAGTGAGAATCGCAAGTAAGGGCGACGTTTCGTTTCAGCAGAACTCGTATTCATCGATCAACTCCAATCGAGCTCTTAGTCTCTGCCGCTTGCGCGGCAACGCCTGGCGTGTATTGGTAGCCGGAGCCAAATTTCTCTTTGCGAAGTTTCGCCAGCAGTTCCGCAATCTGTTTGTGAGTGGGACCCGTCGCGCTGATAATGAGAGAGTGATTCAGCGGAAATGGCGAGATCCGTCCGGGTCCACCTGCTTTCTCCCAACTATCGGGCGAGCAGGTTTCGACAATCATGACCATCAATGTGTCATAGTCGGCTCTCCCTGAATCAGGATCGATCACGAGATCGTCCACCGAGTACGTCTTGGGCGTTGCTTTCGATGCAGCGTTGGCGAAACGGTTCTGAGCAGCTCCCGGTGTGAATTGGTAGTTAGGGCCGTACTTTTCGAGCCGCAGCTGCGCTAGCAACTCAGCGACGTCATCGTGGGCAATCTCGTTTCCCCTGATGATGAAAGAATAGTTCAGGGGAAACGGCGAGATTCGTCCGGAACCTGGTTCTTCCCATGTGCCAGGCACGCATTTCTGTGTGATCTTTTTCATCAGCCCGTCGAAGTCGGCTGCTACACCTCCTCGAGTCTTAGTCGGATCAGGGTCGTTGACGTCGAAAAGTAAATCATCGACGTAGTACGTTTTGGTGTACGTCGCCAACTTGTTCAGCGTCGTCACCACTCCTCGCCGGTGTCCGCGAAGATCGCCCGCGAGATAACAGCAAATGCAGGCCATCAGCGCCATGAGCATTCCCAGGGAGAACCGCATATAGCGGCGAGGTTTGCCGTCACCAAGGTTCGTATTCATCGCTCAACTCCCTTCGCATTTGGTTGCTGCAATTACTCTTCGATTTCGGCCGATGCAGGCATCACGTTTGCGGTCCGCGACTTGATCCTGCGCAATTGCGCCAAGATGTCTGCGACCGCCTGATGAACGATGGGCGTTGTATCGATGTCGACGACTTCCTCGGACGTGCGTGCACTGATCGTCGAGTTGCCGCTCGGGCCCCACTCCGTTGGTGCGATGGTCCGCTTGATGAAGTTGACCACGCTATCGACGTCTGCTTCATCGGATTCCGAAATTTGCTTCGGAGCATCGGGACCGACAAGATCGGAAACGTAGTAGGCTCGCTTGATGGTTCCCAGCTTCGCCTTGGCGATCGCGTCTTGCATCTCGCCCGGCAAGTGAGCTTCAAACTCGGCGCCAAACTTTTCCGTGCGCAGCTTTGTCAACAACTCATCAATCTCGCGGTGGACAAGATCGTTCGCGCTGACGATTAGAGACAAGTTGAGGGGAAACGGCGAGATTCGCCCAGGACCGCCCGTACCCTCCCAGGTATCAGCCGAGCATTGTTTTTGGATCTTGTTCATCAAAGTGTCGAAATCGGCTTGCACACCGCCTCCAGCACCGCCTGGCCCACCCTTTCCTGGCTTTGTGACGGTGACGAGATCTTCCACGTAATACGTTTTGGTGAATGCGGGGAACTTGCGCATCAGCGTCCGGGTCGCGTGTCGCTGGCCCAGGATGTTTCCACCAAGAAAGCAGCAGACGCACGCAACCAGTGCGAGCAACATTCCCAGTGAGAACCGAAAACGGCGCCGAGGTTGGTTCCCAGACTGATTCGCGTCCATGAATCGACTCCATTCGATGTTTCAGTGCTTCCGTGAACGACTCGTTTCGATTTCAATCGTTTTGTGGTTTCATTTTCTTCTGCTCCGCCCTGGCTGCGAGGGCCTCCGCGACAGCACCTGACTTGACCTGGTAATCAGGTCCAAACCGTTCAGTGCGGAGCTGCGTCAAGAACTCCGAAATCTGTTTATGCGCTAGCTCATCGGCATGGATGATAAGCGAGTAGTTGAGCGGAAATGGCGATATTCGTCCCGGGCCTCCGGCCGCTTCCCAAAAGTCAGGCGAACAGGTCTCGACGATCTTGGTCATCAAGCCGTTGAAGTCGACGTATACTTGCCCTGTCTCCGACTCGCCTTCAATCAGCAAGTCGTCCACGTAGTAGGTCCTCGTGTATGTCGCGAGTGCAGGTGGCGGAGCGCCTTGAGGAACGAAATGGTAGTCGGAGCCGAATTTTTCTCTCCGGAGTTCCGCCACTAAGTTGGCAACTTGCTGGTGGACGACACTATCGGCATCGATACGCAGAGAGTCGTTGGCCGGGGACGTCGTCATTTTACCGGGGCCACCTGCGCCGTCCCAAAACTCGGGCGAGCATCTTTGCTTGATCGTCGCGATGAGAGGTGCATAGTCGACAACCGCGCCATCACCGTTCGACTGCGCGGCCAAATCGTCGGCATAGTAGGTGGCGGTGTACGTGGGAACTCTCTCCCACATCGCCGCCGTCGCCGAGCGATGTCCGCGCATGTTTCCTGCAAGAAAGCAACAAACGCAGGTGATGAAGATCAACATCATGCCCAGCGAGAACCGGAAGTAACGCCGCGGTTGGCTCCCAGAAGAATCCCTGTCCATCGAGCGACTCCATTCAAGTCCGTTATGCCATCCAAACTTTGGGCGTCATTCTGCCCGATTTGGCCCGCCCGTGTCTATTTCGAGTTTGCATCGATCAAGCTGGCTTGATACGTTATAGGAACCTCTAAGACCGGTTCCTGCCTGGGAGGCCCCACCGATGCTCAAGATTCTCGAGCCCGTTCATCCGCGAGCGAACAGCAGCTTTTGCGACGGCGTTTCGCGTCGCGGGTTCCTCCAGGTCGGGGCACTTGGAGCGGCGGGGCTTACTTTGCCGCAACTCTTCGCGAGCGAAGCGGCAGCGGGCCTGAAGAACTCGGTCAAGTCGGTGATTCTGGTCTACCTGGTGGGCGGCCCTCCTCACCAAGATCTGGTCGACCTCAAGCCCGACGCTCCCATCGAGTACGCCGGCCCGTGGCGCCCGATCAAAACGAACGTGCAAGGCATCGAGATTTGCGAACTCCTGCCGATGATGTCCAAGATGATGGACAAGTTCGCCATCATCCGCTCGCTGTGCGACGCGCAGGCCGATCACGATGCCGTGCAGTGCTACACCGGCCGCACCCGCGCCGGGCGCATCCCCAACGGCGGCTGGCCTCAACTCGGTTCGGCCGCGGCAAAGGTGCTGGGGCCGGCGCATCCTTCGACGCCCCCCTTCGTCAGCCTTTGTTATCCCTGCACGCACGGCCCCTACAACGAAGCGGGCCCGGGCTACTTGGGCGCGGCTTGGTCGGGCTTTCGCCCGCTGGCTGAAACAAAACAAGACATGATCCTGCAAGGGATCACGACCGATCGGCTTTCCGACCGACAAGCGATCCTTTCGAGCGTCGACCGCTTCCGCCGTGAGACCGACCGCTCGGGCGCGATGCACGGTCTCGATGCCTTTACCAAGCAAGCGATGGGCGTGCTGACTTCGTCGAAGTTGGCTGAGGCGCTTGATCTATCGAAAGAGGACCAAAAGACTCGCGAGCGCTACGGCTCTGGCGACCCCACGATCTTCATGGACGAAAACGGCGCCCCGCGCGTCCCGCAGAGTTTCCTCGCCGCTCGGCGATTGATCGAAGCGGGTGCTCGCGTGGTCACACTTAACTACAGCAAATGGGACTGGCACGGCGGTCCGTACAATACGATCTTCAATCGCGAGAAGGAAGATTTCCCCGTTTTCGATCAAGGGCTCAGTGCCTTGATCGAGGATCTGCACGAGCGCGGCTTGTCCGACGACACCATGGTGCTGGTGTGGGGCGAATTCGGCCGCACGCCTAAGATCAGCGATATCGTCGGGCGCGACCACTGGCCGCGCGTCGCTTGCGCCTTGATGGCCGGCGGCGGCTTGCGAACCGGCCAGATCATCGGCGCGACCGATCGCTTAGGAGGCGAGCCAATCGATCGCCCCGTGAAGTTCCAGGAAGTTTTCGCGACCCTCTACCGGCACCTCGGAATCGATGTTCGAGCGACCACGCTCACCGACTTGGCGGGTCGCCCGCAGTACCTGGTGGACGACGGAATCGAAGCCATCCGCGAGCTGATTTAGCCTCGTCCTTTATCCAGCACTATTCCCGGATTTCCGGGCGACGAATGGGCTCGCGCCGGATTCGCTCGATCTCGTCGCGCAAGCTCTTGATCTCTTGCCTGAGCGACTCGATGTTGGCCGGCCTTTCGCGGAGCTCAAGGCGTTCCCGTTTCTCTGCTTCGCGCCGATCTAGTTCACGTTGATCGCGGAGCGCGCGCTCCAGGTTGCTCATGCCGTCCAGCACTTCGCGCTGTATTGCTTTGGCGTCGTCACTTTGCAGAGCCTTGATCCCCTCTCGCACGCGATCCTTGAGCGACCTCGTGACTTCGTCGATGGCCGAATCGATCACCGACTCGATCTCGTTGAAATCTATCGACCTGATCGTTTCTTCGTAAGCCTTTTGCGCCTCTTGCAAATGATCGGCCGCAACTTTGCGCTCCTCGGTGATAGCTCGCTCTAGTTCCCTGATCCACTCATGGGCCTGCGATAGGTCCGTTGGAGGAAGAACCGGTTGCGCAGGTTTGGGGATTACTGGCACAGGAATGGCGGGAGTCGCGGGCGTTGCGTTTGGCAACGCAGGTGTGAGCGATGGAACTTCGATCGACCGAGTTCCAGGCGGAGCGATCACGATTCGCGCAGCGGGCGCTGGTTTGGCACTCTCGGGACGTTTTTCGGGCGTTAGACGCATGCCGAATCGGTTCCCCTTGCGGACGATTATGAACGTGATTGGCTCTCCTTTGGACTGCGAAAGGACGCGGAAGATGTCCTCCTGGCTATTCACCGCAGCGCCGTTGGCGGACATCAAAATATCGTGCTTCTGGAGGCCCGCTTTTTGTGCAGGACCTTTGTCGATCACTTCGATCACCGCCAACCCGCTGGGAATACCGAGTTGGGCCTTGGTGACCTCGGAGACAGCATCCAGGTGGAGGCCGATCCAATGGTCGGGCACACTTTGTTCTGTTGGCACAACGGGCGCGGCGCCGGCATCCGCAGGCGCAACAACAGGGGGCGGCGAAGGCCCTTCGTCCAAGATGACGATGGCCTCGGGTACTTCTTGCGCCACGGCGACGAACGGGGCTGTACCGCACATCGCAACAGCAACTCGCGCGAGCCAGAGGGGGACGCGGCGATTCATATTCACTCTCCGTAGGAAGTCAGGAAAAGGGTTGGGCCCGGTTTAAGGAATCTCGCCGGTCCTTGAAACAGACGATGGCCAATCGTCGGAGAGATTCCCAGTACATGTATTCGTTGGCCTTCTGTTTCCTTGGAAAATGGCTGCGAGATTACGCATAAAAACTTGAATATATTGACCGAAGTTAATGCGAAGTATGGTAACCCCCGTCGCCATGTCTCCTGATGGCGCATTTCTGTCCGATATCCCGTTGCGTGGTGAAGAGGATGTGCATTTTGCGGCTAATTCGGTGTGTTAGATCAGCTCAAACTCTGGTTTGAGTGCGATCGAAAAGATACATTCGTCTAAACCTCCCCCATATAGACGATGCCTGCCTCGCTTCTCTCCGATCTACTCCACAGGAATTTCGCCATGCACATATTGGCGGAAATCGAAACCACGTCGCTCGAACCGGACCCCCTTTCGGCGTTCGCCGAAGCCATCGAATGCAAGCTTCTCGCGGGTGACGACGATCCCTCGTCGCGCTCCAAGAAGCAGCAATGTTTGGCGGTGGTCATGGAGACCTTTCGCGCCATCTTCAGCGGCGAATACGCCAAGCTCGAAACCGTTCTCACCGACGATGCCGAGTTCGTAACCTACGGCCCCGAACAAATGCCGATGGTCGGCCGCGTGGTCGGCTGGCAGGCCATCATCAGGCGCGTGATCGAGAACTTTGCCGGCGTCACCGATCAAAAGGTCGAAGTCATTGATGCCGTAGGGCAAGTCGACCGGCTCTCGCTGCTGCTGCACGAGACAGGGCGAATGTGCGCCACAGGCAAGACGTACGACGTCCACGTCACGCAGTGGTTTCGCCTGCACGAGGGGCGAGTCGCCTGCATTCGCCAGGTGGTCGATACCTACTCGCTTTGCACTGCCAAAGCAGAAGCTTGAATCGAGCTTCCGCAAGCAGACTCAGTTCCCTTTCATGCGCGTGAAGCGCATGTTTCCCAAAACGACGGCCGATGCCGGTAGTGCCGGATCGCCGTCGAATTCCAAGTACTCATCGGTGTACATGCCGAGCGGCATTTGGAACGTCTGCCGCGTCACCGGTTTGAGCCGATAGTCGACCATGTTCTCGGTCATCGCATAGAGGTGGCCATTTCGCACGGTCACAACCAGCGGAATGAACGCAGGGCCATAGCCGCCGACGAGGTGCTTCCACGAGGGGGGAGCCGTGTCGTGCGTCGTCACCCGCGAAAACTGTTGCAGGCCCAACTTAAAACCTTTGATTTCGCCCGACTCGCTTTGTTCGAAGGTGGCCGCACTATCGGCCTCGATCCGGCTGTTCACCAGAAACGTGGTCGGTGAAGTAGGCGAAAAGCGAGCCGGTTGCCCTGAGATATTCCCGACCAGTTTTCCATCGGCCACTTCGAGGTGCGCCCAGTAACTTTCGGACTCGTACTCACCGGCAAACCGTGCCAGGTCGGTCGCCGGCATTTCCACAACGGGCGCCGCAGGCGTAACAGAATCGCCTGTTTTGGCCGCGTTCAGCCGCCCCAGGGCGTCGAGCGCGATCTTCGAGATCCGGCCGTTGGCGATATCTTCGTTCCCCAACACAATCGCGCCGACCTTGCTCTCAGGAAGGAAGAGGAGCGAGCAGCTGTAGCCGTAGACGGCTCCGTTGTGGCTGACCATTTTACGATTGGCCAGTTTGCCGACATTGAACCCCAGGCCGAATCCGGTGTCGTTTTCCGTGAGTTGCGGCCGCCACATTTCCTGGAGTGTTTCGGGTTTCAGGATTTGCCGCTCGCCTACACGGCCGTCGGCTGCCAGCATCGATACGAAACGTGCCAAATGCTCGGCCGAGGCGAATAAGTTCCCCGCCGGGATCGTTCCCAAATCGAAAAGGGGCGCCCGCTCCTCGCGAAAGACATACCGATTGGGATCGCTTGCATCGAGATGCGCAATCCGCATGTTGGCCGGCAGGATGCGTTGCCGATCGACTTCGGCGATCGTCCAACCGGCGCCTTTCATCCCCAACGGCGATAGCAATTGCTCTCGCTGAAGCGACTCAAACGATTGGTTGGTCACCTTCGCCCCGATCCAGCCCGAGAGCGCGATCCCGATGTTCGAGTAGCGCGTCTTGGCATTGGGCGCGGTTGCCAAGGGACAATCGACCATGCTGTCGATTGTTGCATCGAGCGAGGGCTGTTCCCCATCGAAGTAGCCGCCGCACGATGCCTCGCGCGGCAGTCCCGAGCGGTGGCACAAGACTTGGCGAAGCGTCGGCTCCGGTCCGCCGGGAAATGGATTCACGCCCCACTTAGCGCCGGCGTAGCGCGAGAGCGGCGCATCGAGATCGATTTGCCCTTTCTCGACGAGTTGCATGATCGAAACGGCGTTGAACAGTTTCGAGATCGAGCCGACGCGGAACAAACTCTCCTTCGTGGCGTCGCCGTACGCTTGGGAGTAGACAATCTTCTGATCGTCAACGAGCGCGATCGAAATCCCCGTGATGCCGTAATCGGCCATCTCTTTGGCAACCAGGTCATCAATGGCTTTGGTCATCGCGGATTCGACTTCAATCGATTGCGCCACCGTATGTGTTCCCAAAAGGCAGAAACCGAGGGTTCCCACAAAAACAAAGAAGCATCGCACAGACCAGGGACATTTCATGTCTAGCACCAACCCGTCGAGTTGAAGGACTTGTCTTCGCTTAGCTGAAAATGCGGCGCATCGACTCCAAATGCTTCGGCACGGCCACGAAGGGATCCTCTTCGGCCTCGTATTCCAGGACCACATAGCCGCGATAGTTCGCTGCTCTTAAGATTTTCGCGACCCGCTCCAAGTCGGCTGGTTCCCTTCGCCCTCGGGGGAAGACCTCGACCTTCAGCTGCGCATTGACCGCGTAGGGAGCAATCTGTTCGAGCGAAGCATACGGATCGGCAGTTTGGAAATTGCCACCGTCGAAATTGACGCCAAACCAGGGTGATTTCTCCACGCCGTTCACAATCTTGAGCATCAGCTCAGGCGTGGCGGTGATCCCGCCGTGATTCTCCAGGGCCAGGATCACTCCTTCTTCGGCCGCGTAGGCCAGCGATTGCTCGATCCCCTTGATGCAGTTGGCAATGGCCATGTCGTTCGACATCCCAGGCGGAACGTTCCCGGCGAAGATGCGAATGCATGGCGCGCCCATGATCGCGGCGTATTCGATCCACTTGCGCGTGTGCGCCAGCGACTTTTCCCGCTCCGGTCCTTCGGGCAAGCAAAAATCGTTGGCGATCGCCGTTCCCGAAATATCAAGCCCCAAACGGTGCGTCAGTTGTTTGAGATGGATCAGGTAGTTGCGATCGAAGTCCTTCGGAAAGTAATAGCTCGTCAGTTCGACGCCATCGACGTTCCACTCGCTGCACTGGCGAATGAAATCTTCCAGCGTCCACTTGGGATCGTCATCTTGAAGGGCTTGCCGGAACGAATAAGCCGCCACGCTGATTTTCGAACGGCGATGGTCCCGCGATTCATCGGCCAACGAGTTTTGCGTGCGAAACGCCGTGCCGGCCAGGACCGCGACGCCAGCTCCTAGAACACAACGACGACTGGGATGAGACATGGCAAGACTCCAGAAAGTCGGGGACGAGGGCCGCATAGTGCCGGCATACCTATTCTACTTCGGGAGCATCAGGGCCCGTGTGCAATGACGGAGATCAGCACAAAGAGCATTACCAAGACGCCCCAAGCAATCGGAAGGACGCTGATGATGATTCCAGCGGTCAACAGCCCCTCGTTTTCCCTGCTCATCCTTCCTGCCGCGATTTGTTTCTTGTCCTCGAGCGCTATGTAAATGGCGGCGATGTTGAGGAAGCAGCAAACAAAAAAGCCAATCAGGCTGAGAACTAGAACCATCGTGCCGCGGTTTGGCGGCAAATAAGGCGTGCCTGTCGCACCGTATGACGAGGCGCCATACGGCGAAGCATAGGGATTGGCAAAACCGCCCTGCGGTGCGGCCGCGTCGCTAAAGGGATTTGCCCCCGTAGGCAAATCCTTCCCGAACGGGTTGGACGATGGCGCCGCTGGATAAACCGCTGGCCGCGACAAGGCCGGGTACAGCGTCGTCGCGGGGAGCCACGATTCGTGTCCCTCCTGCTGCACATGGGCATCGGCCGTCAAACGATCCTGCTGGTACCAGCTATCGAGTTCCTGGCGGCTGACCGGTCCATACTCGCGCCCATCCGATAGCCGCACGCGCCAACGAACATCCGGTGAGTGCGAAGGCGTACCGCCTCCCATCGGCCCAGCCGCGGGAATCGACCGCGCTACAGGATTGAACTGGTTGCTGGCCGGAGTTTCGGGCTTCGGCGCTGACGTTTCGGCCTGCCGCGGATCGGGCACCACGAAGACCGTTTGGCACTGCGGGCAACGCGCTTTGCGCCCTGCATGTTCATCGGGAACGCGAAGGGTACGCTGGCAACCTTGGCAAACGGTCTGGATGGGCATTGCGGCCAAAACTCGAGAAGACTCGGGAAACCCGATTATCGTATCTCAAGCCCATCCCTAAGACCATCAATTGAGGGCGCAGAACTCAAAAACGCCGCAAAATGCCGACTAGTGCAAGTCGTCGAGCCGCGCATCGGTGGGGCGCTTGGTTCGCGGCACCGGCCGCACCTTGCCCGGTTGGTCGACCCGGGCAGGATTCTCTCGCGGTGGTGTCGCCGCCGGAGGAGGATTTGCGGGAGAAGGTTTCGGCGGCGGAGCGGATTGGCCATCGCTCGAATCCAAACGAATCCCATCACCAAAGTAAACGGCTCGAGCCCTGGGATCTTCCAGCAAATCCTTCGGCTTTCCTTCGCACAGTACTTTCCCCTTCTCGATCACATAACCGCGATCGGCGATTTCCAACATCACCTGGGCCGAGTGGTCGGTAATCAACACCGCAATGCCGCGATCCTTCAATCCTCGGATCGTCTCTTGAATCGCTTGGACGGTCACCGGGTCGACGCCGGCATACGGTTCGTCGAGCAGGATGATTTCGGGATTGGTGATCAAGCACCGGGCGATTTCCAAACGTCGTTTCTCGCCGCCGGAAGCGCTACCCGCCATCGATTTACGGATGTGCGTGATGCCGAATTGTTCGAGCAGTTCGTCGCAGCGTCGCTTCCGCTCGGCCCAATTCATGCCGAGCAATTCCATAATGCCTAAGAGGTTCTGCTCGACCGTCAGCTTGCGAAAAATGCTGGTGTCTTGCGGAAGGTACCCCATCCCGCCTTCGCGGCAGCGGCGATACATCGGCCACGAGGTGACGTCCTTTCCGTTCAGGAAGACCTTCCCCTTGTCGGGATCAGTCATCCCGCACGTCATGCGGAAGCTGGTGCTCTTTCCCGCACCGTTGGGACCAAGCAGCACGACGATCTCGTCGGAGTCCACGTAGAAGTCGACGCCGTCGACCACCCGCCGCGAACCGAACGATTTGACCAATCCTTGTACTTCTAAAACAGCCATGCCGCGTGCCTCCTGCACATTTCGACGCTTCAGTCCGCGCTAATGAATCGGGCGCATCCGGCGCCAATCGGGCCAGAACATCGGGTTGTTCCAAGTGTGCGGCCAGTAAACGAACAGCGCCTTACCGATCAACAACCGGCGCGGCACAAACGGTTCCGGAAACCAGTAGCGGGCGTCCTGGCTTTGGGGACTGTTGTCGCCTAACGGCATGAACTGATCATCTTCCATGGTGGCCGTCCACGATCCGCGGCTGGCCAGCAAAACGGGAATCAAATTGCGATAATCGGGCGAGTTCGGATTCGCCATGAGCAGCGCCAGGTCTCCCTCAGCGATCCGCTCGCCATCGATAGACAACCGCCGATATTCGCCCGTGTTCTCGCTGTTGCCCGAGACCTTAGCCACGTAGTACTTGTCGCGGAGCAGCGCAATGTGCGAGACCTTGAGCCCCACGCCTTTGGCAGCGATGCCGGCCGGTGCCAGGTCGCCTAGATCAGATTCGGACCACTGTGGTATCACCGCCGGGTTGCTGGGATAAGTGGTCGGTGCGTCGAACGTGATGCGTCGATCGTTCACCCACAAACGCACCTCGTCGTCGACATTCGACAACCGCAGTCGATAGGTACCCGAACCTTTGACGGGGGTCTTTGCCGTCGCCTTAGTGAGCTCCCCTTCGTCGCCGAAGGGGAGCAGGTTGCCATCCTTGTCGACAATCGACATCAGGGCATTGCCGGTAGCGACGTCGATTTCGCAGCGATAGTGTGTACCTCCGCGAACTAGATCCATCGCGATCGCACCGCTGCTTCCATCGACCTGTGCCGTGCACTCCACAGCCAGGTCGCCTACCCAGTGGATTCCCAGGTACGCATCGCCCTCGCCGTTGCGAATGTTGCTGTGAAAGTTCGAGCCGTACTCTCGGATATACTTCGCCAGGTCGGCCCGTTCCTCGTCATCTTTGGGACGGGGTCCTTTGAGATGCGAGTTGTACATGTAGCCGTCTGTGATCAAGCCGCCCGACCACGTGGCAACATCGTCGGCGAGCTTTCCGTCCTTGAGCAGCGTTTCCCAATCGGACGGTCCCTTCTCGCGAGGCCGCGGTTCAAAGTGCCGGTAGCGAAGCTCGCACCAATCACTCGTCGCGGCGGTAGAGAACGTCGTTTGATCTTCAGCGACCTTCCAGCGGTCCCCCGTGGCATCCGACGAAGTCGGCGTTTGCCAACGGCTAGGCCACCCGGCGTCGATCAATTCGCGGCACGGGTAATCGCTCTCGTAAACCGGCTGCAGCATCGAGATCAATTTGTCGTCGGGCTTCCGCGCGATTTTGTAGTCCGCATCTTTCACGGCACGCGACTCGCGCGGCGCGACGAAGATGTTCCCCCCTTCGATCTTGATGTGCTCGTTAGGCAGGCCGATCAGCCGCTTGATGTAATTGACTTGGGCAGCGGTTGGATTTTTGAAGACAATGACGTCCCACCGCTTCGGTTCGCCTGCGAGCTTGGTGACTACGATCCGGTCGCCGGCGAACGAATCCTGGTTCCAGTCCTTGTTCGGATCGAGATCGTTTTCGTAAGCGCATTGCGGGCAACGAACGGCCAGCACTTCCTGGTTGGTCCGGACGCCGTCTCGCTCCTCGACGCTTGCTCCCGTGCGAATTTGATAGCCGCATTTGACGCACGGAACGTCGCGATGCCGTCCCATCAACGTGGGAGCCATCGAACCCGTCGGGATGACAAACGCTTCAGCGACAAACGTGCGAAACGAAAGCGCCAAGATCAGCGCCACGGCCAGCGATTCGAACGTCTCGCGCCAGCCCTCTTGCGGAGCCTGCGGCTTGCCGTCGGTGTTTTTGTCGTCACCCGATTTCGGCGAGGCGTCGGCTTTCGTGCCGGCGGCGGTTTCTTTTTTGGCTGGCGTGGAGGTGGACATTCCAGGAACTTTGACCGAAGAAAAGCAAAAAATGGGTTACGACGACGAGAGCGGGATCAAAAATCGACTGTAATCCCGCAGGGATTCCGTCGATTTGGGCAATCCGCGACCTCCATTCGTACGTCGCCCACCGAGCAAATATATCCCGCCGGTCAAAATCACGCAGCGCGACCCAACCACGCTAGCTCCAACCGTGGCCGAATCATGCCGCCGCGAATAGAATAGAAAAATCGCCGATTTTTCGAGCCCGAAGTTTATGAATTCCCTTGTGCAACCACTTCTAACGGGCCTGCTCGTCGCCTGGGCAGGCGGCTACGTCGTCTGGCGGCTGTGGCCAAGTCCAGCCGCCGCAGGTTGCGGAACGGGCTGTGGCAGCTGCCCTTCCAACAAAGACCAACAGGTCGTCTCGCTGGACCTCGGGCAACCGTCGGGAAAAGCCTCTTCGTAATTTCCTTGTAGCCGCACTCGCCAAGAGTGCGGGCCCGTAAGAAACGTCCCCTCCCGGAAAATCATTCTCCGCTCTCCCGATGCGCACGCTCCAGGAGCCGAACAAGATCACCCCAAGTGCGAGGCGAGTTGGCAGCCGCGTCGTCCGGAATCTGGAGATCGAACTCCTCTTCGAATTCCATCACCAGTTCCACGACTTGCAACGAATCGATTTGCGAACCAGGAAACGGCATGATCGGATCGTTAGGAGAGACCGTGCGTTGGAGTTGCGTCTTGCGACTCAAAAAATCTTGAACCCGCCGCATTGTGTTGGCCGAGAACTCGATGAGGCAGCCACACTTGTGGCACGTCGCGTCTTCGTTTGGAATGGCGATGGCAAGTTGGGTTTTGGCCCCGCACAAAGGGCACTCGCTCGGAAAGCCGTCAGGGACTCGCGATGCAATCATTTGCTGGGCATCCGAGGTGAAGAGGACCCGTTCGCCTAGAACAAGTCACTTAAAATAAGCGCGCCTGCGTATCGTCCTCGGCGGGCGGTTCCATCTTGAGATGCCGATAGGCCTTCTCGGTGCAGACGCGTCCACGCGGCGTTCGGATCACAAATTCCGTGCGCAGCAGATAGGGCTCGATCTCGTCCGCGAGCGTATCGGGAGAAATGTTCATCGTATGGGCAATTGCTTCGACCCCGGCCGGGCCGCCGCCGAACACCCGCGCCAGCGTTTCCAGATAGCTTCGGTCTTGTTTCGTAAGACCTTGATCGTCGATCATCGCCATCGCCAGCGCCGCTTGAGCGACGGCGATCGTGATCTTCCCCTGTGCGCGGCTATCAGCGTAATCGCGGACCCATCGCAGGCGATTGTTGGCCACCCGTGGCGTCCCCCGACTCCGCCGAGCGATCTCCTGAGCGGCCGCCAGTTCGATCTCGACGGCGAGCTTCTTCGCGCTCTTAAGAACGATTTCGGTCAACTCGGTTGGTGCATAAAACCCGAGCGACTCGCGAACGTGAAATCGATCCCGCAAGGGTCCTGAAAGCATCCCCGCGCGAGTCGTTGCTCCGATCAGGGTGAATGGCTTGAGATGCATCGAGATCGTTCGCGCATTGACCCCTTCGCCGAGCACAATATCGATTCGGTAATCCTCCATCGCCGTGTAGAGGTATTCCTCGACCGCCTTAGGCAAGCGATGGACTTCGTCGATGAACAAGACGCTCCGCTCTTCGGCCTGGCTCAGATAAGGGATCAAGTCCTTGGGGGCTTTGAGCACGGGACCGCTTGTGAACTGAATAGCGACTCCCAGCTCGCGCGGAATGCACGTCGCGAACGTTGTTTTGCCCAGGCCAGGCGGCCCATCGAATAGAACGTGGCCGAGCGCTTCGCCCCGCTTTTTCGCGGCATCGATCACGATCATCAGCCGCTCGTGAACGTCGCGCTGGCCGATCATTTCCGACAATTTCGACGGGCGCAAACGGCCATCGTCGTCCTCGTCTTTCCCTGACGGAGTGCCCGAAAGCATCGGTTCGCGGGGCATGGCTTCCTTCTCGGCGGCTGCAAGGCGGTTCTGTACGCGTGTTTACCCAGTCAGGCAATATAGCAGACCGGCATCCGGCCACGCGATAGAGTTCCGCTTCTCACGCTTCGGCAATCAAACGCCAGTCCGCATCGAGTTTGTTCCCTCGCAGAAACTCGCCGGCATCCATCGGCCGCTTTCCGGCCGGCTGGAGCCGTTCGATCCGCAGCGCGCCACGCCCGCAAGCGACAACGAGTTCATTGGGCTCACCAACAAACGTGCCGTGTGGACCTACGCGAGGACTTTCGACAGGCGTTGCGCGAAGCAAAATGAGCCGCATCGGCTCGCCGCCCGCCCTTGCTAGCAGCGTGTAACTGCCCGGCCAAGGCTGTAGCGCGCGAATCCGCCGCGCAATCACTTCGGCAGAGAGGGACCAATCGATTTGCCCGTCGCGCTTGTTCAGTCGCGGCGCCTTGGTGACCAAGGCCGAGTCTTGCAACTCACCCAGTGTCGATTGACCATCCCAAGTCTCAAGCATCGCCATCGCTTCGTGGACGGCGCCAACGCCCAACTGAGCGAGCCGCGGCTCCAACTCACCAGCTGTCTCATACGGACCGATGTCGACCGCCCGCTTCACCAGGCAAGGCCCGCCATCGAGACGCGGCGTCATGTGGATCACCGTGATCCCGGCCTGAGCATCGCCTGAGAGAATCGTCCACTGGATCGGCGCCGCGCCACGATGCCTTGGCAGCAGCGAGCCGTGAAGATTAATGCCACCTTTCGTCGCGAGCGAGAGTGTCTCGTTCTTAAGAATCTGCCCATAGTCGCACACCACGAACAGGTCAGCAGCGAGTTCGCGCAGGATCGCTTGGGCCTCAGGCGAGTTGACGCTCTCAGGAGCGAACGTCGGCACACCGCGACGTTCGGCCTCGTCGCGCATCGGGTTAGGAACCGTCGTTTCCTTCTTGCGACCAGTCGCAGGTGGGACGGGCCGCGTCATCAACGCAGCGACTGTGTGTTTCGAGTCGAGCAACGAAACAAACGTCGGAACCGCGAAGGGACCCGTCCCCATCATCACCAAACGCATGTGTCCCTCCTGTTGATGGGTGGCACCCCCTCTCCGTAGCCGCACTCGCCAAGAGTGCGGTGGGTTGACGTCGGGAGCCAGGCCTTTCGTGAAGCGGAGTCAACTCCCCACGTTCTGGCGAACGCGGCTACAGCGGACGACGCCGGTGCCACCCGAGTTAACCGTACTTCTTTTCCATATCGGCCCAACTCGCCGCGATCACAGCGTCCGGTGGGATACCGCCCACGCGCCGCTGGCTTTCGAACTCCGATTCAAAGTCGGCAAGGTCCTCAAGGATCGAGTCGCGAGCCAACGGGTTCATGCGATCGGGAAACAAAATGCCGTCGAGGTGATCCGTCTCGTGTTGCACGCAGCGGGCGAACAAGTCGTCCACTTCCTGATTGATCTCTTCGCCGCGTAGCGAATAGGCCTGAATCTTAACCCGCTCCGGCCGAATCACTTTGCCGTACACGCCCGGAATGCTGAGGCAACCTTCCTCCGCTTCAGACGTCCCTTTCGGGGAACTCACCACGGGGTTGATGAAGACGAGTTCCTCCCCTTCCCCTTGCTTCCCAGCCAGGTTCATCACGAAAACGCGCAGCGGCAGGTCGACTTGATTCGCAGCCAGCCCGACACCCTTATGGGCGTACATCAACTCGAACATCTGATGGATGGCTTTGCGTAATTCCGCGTCAACGCGCTTGATCGTGACCGACTTGCGACGAAGTGTCGGGTGAGGGTAATGGACAATCTGCACGCCAGCGAACTCCAAGGCCCAAAAGCAAAAAACCGGCCGGCGGAAAGCTCCCCGCCACCCGAATAACAGAATTCTTCAACTTAACGGCAGAAAAACCAATACCCAATGGGGGCATGAGAGGGATTGCGTCCAAGAATCCCTGAGAAGTCGCTAGGCAGCGAGCCTCTAGCCCGCCGTGGTCAAGATGGGCTCGACGAGAACCGACTGATCCCCCTGTGAAGCAACCACCCGTACGTCGAAAAGCGACCCCAGCGTGCCATGCGCCCCTTTGGCGATGCACGTTGCATAGCGGCAAGCAGTCCCTTTGGAATCGCCGCTGGCGGCGTCGACATCCTCTACCATCATTCGCAGTGGTCGCCCGACCAAGCTGGCGAAGTAATCTCGCCGCAGTTCGGCTTCAACGCGGGAGAGCGTCTCGATCCGCTCCTTTTTCACATGGTCGGGAACCACGTCGGTGTACCCTGCTGCCGGCGTCCCCTTGCGTGCACTGAAAGGAAAGACGTGAACCTTCGAGAACCCAGCCTGCCGGCTGATGTGAAGCGTCGCTTCAAAGTCGGCATCCGTTTCGCCAGGGAAGCCGACGATGATATCGGTGGTCAGTGCAGGTTGGTCGAGCGACTCCTTGAGGAGCGCGCAGCGATCGACGAACATCCGCGAGCTCCACCGGCGGCGCATCCGCCGCAGAACGCTGTCCGAGCCGCTCTGCAAACAAACGTGCAAGTGCGGGCAAACCCGATCGGGATGATCGGCCATCACGGCGATCAGCTCGCGCGTTACTTCGGTCGCTTCGATACTCGACAAGCGAATACGAAAATCGCCCGGCAGCTCAACCAAGCGGCGAACGAGTGTCGAGAGCCGCGTCCACTCTTCTTTGGGCTTACGGAAATTTTCGTCGACGCCGTAGTGTCCCAGGTGGATGCCCGTCAGGACGATCTCGTGATATCCGTTGGTCGCAAGGCGCGAGACCTCGTCGACAACATGTTCGATCGGGCGGCTCGAGATATTCGGCCGCACGTGAGGAATGATGCAGTAGCTGCACCGCAGCATGCAGCCATCTTGAACTTTGATGTACGCCCGATGGCGGCTGCCGAACTGCGAGATGCCAGTCGGGACATCGATCACGCCGAAGCGACCCAGCAAATCGGGGATCTCGCGCTTGTCGGTGACGACCTCTACGACATTGGGAAGGTCCGCGAGTTCCTCCGGCGCGCGGGTGGCATAACAGCCCATCACGACAATGCGTGCGTCGGGGTTCTCCCGAGCGAGTCGGCGAATCGCCTGGCGGCTCTTGGAGTCTCCCTCGGAGGTGACCGTGCACGTATTTACCACGCACAACTGCGCTGGTTCATCCTCGGCGGCGTCGAAATACCCGGCGCGCTGAAGCCCTTCGCGGACAAGCTGCGTTTCGTACTGGTTGACCTTGCAACCCAGCGTGACGGTTTTGAGAGAGGCGGCCATCCCATCAAACTAAACAAATGGCCCCATTCACGCGAGGCGGCACAGCGTGTGCCAGCCGTAAATCGAGAGGAATCTGTGGCTCTGCGGGGCCGCCGTTATTCCACCGGCTCGATAGAGGCCGACATTGCCCCCTTGCTGCGGGGAATCGCCCGGTCGCGTCCAAACGCGTGGATCTGATCACGCTTGAGTTCAGCGTGTTCCATGGTGGTCGTTAAGCAAATCGCCTTGCCGGTCTTGTCGACTTGATAGGCGATCTCGAACCCGCGCTCCATCTCGTATCCGAACAGCGACTTCATCATCCGCACCACGTACTCGTAGGTGTGGTCGTCGTCGTTCCACAGGATGACGTTGTAACGGGGCTGCTTGCGGGGCTTGTTGTGCGACTTCCGCTTCTTCGACCGTTTCACGACCACTTCAGGCTCGGCAACGGCCACAGACTCCTGCTTAGCCATATCGAGAACTCACATTGCTCCGAAAAACTCGCGGCCCGCCAATTCAATCAACGCGATCTGTGCGAAATCCATGCCTGTCAGGCGGGCCAAACCGCGATGGTGGGGACGGAAAGCGGTCATTATATTGTAGCGACCCCGGTCTCCTCAAGGATTTTTAGAGCCCGGTGTCCATACGGCAGCCGGGCCGCAGGCTCCCCTTTCCCTCATCCGTTCGCCTTCACCAATTTGCCCCAATCGCGTGGCCGGTCCACTCGGTTCGGGGAGACGAGAACGCAATGTCGATCGACCAGGTCGAAAGTTACTTGAAATCGAACGCCAGCACCTTCGAGGACGACCTCTTCGACCTGTTGCGGATTCCCAGCATCAGTGCCGACTCGGCCTACAAGGGGGAAGTCCTCAAGGCCGCCAACTGGCTGGCCGAGATGTTCCGCGGCCTGGGCCTCTCGCCCGAGGTAATCCCCACCGACGGCCACCCCATCGTCTATGCCGAAACACCGCCCGTCGCCGGCGCGCCGGTCGTTTTAGTCTACGGCCACTACGACGTTCAGCCCGCCAAAAAGAGTGACGGCTGGGACGAGGAGCCGTTTGTCCCCGTCCGTAAGAACGGCAACGTGATCGCGCGCGGCTCGACCGACGATAAAGGTCAGATGCTCACGCACGTGCAAAGCGCCCGCGCGTGGCTTAAGACGGTCGGCAAGTTGCCGGTGCAGCTCAAGTTCCTGATCGAAGGCGAAGAAGAAGTCAGCAGCCACTCGCTCTACGGCTACTTGGCCGACCACGCCAAGAAGCTCGCTTGCGACGTCGTCGTCGTCAGCGACACCGCCCAGTTCGCCCCCGGCCAACCAGCGATTACCTACGGCCTGCGTGGGATCGCGTACTTCGAAGTGAAGTTCTTCGGCCCCAAGATCGACCAGCACAGCGGCGTCTTCGGCGGAGCAGTTACCAACCCGATCAACGCCCTCACGCAGCTACTGTCGAAGATGATCGACAGCCGCGGGCGAATCCAGATTCCCGGCTTCTACGATGCCGTCGTCCCACTCACCGATGCTGAGCGAAAGCAGTTTGCGCAACTGGGCTTCGACGAAGCAGCGTTCAAGAAGGGCTTAGGCGTTGACGGCCTGACGGGCGAAGAAGGTTTTACAACGCTCGAACGTCGTTGGGCGCGGCCGACATTCGACATCAACGGTATCTACGGCGGCTACCAAGGCGAGGGATCGAAAACGGTTCTACCTTGCTCAGCGGGCGCCAAGTTCAGCTTCCGATTGGTTCCCAATCAATCGCCAACTGAAATCCAAAAGCTGGTACAGAAGTTTGTTGAAAGCAACATCCCAGCGGGCATCCGTTTCGAACTGATCAACCACGGCGCCGGCAGCGGCGCGCTGACGCCGCTCGAGAGCCCCTACATGAAGGCAGCAGCCAAGGCCGTGACGGCGGGTTTCGGCAAAGCCCCCGTCTTTATCCGCGAAGGGGGCTCGATCCCGATTGTCGCGTCCTTCCAACAAACGCTCAAAGCCGACACGTTGTTATTGGGGTGGGGACTCAATGACGACAACGCCCACGGCCCCAACGAAAAATTCCTGCTGGCCGACTACCACCACGGCATCCGAGCCAGCGCCCACCTCTGGCGCGAGTTGGCGACAGCAAAGTAACGAAAGTCCGGGTGGCACTGGCGTCCCCAGACGCCAGTGTTCCGGGCCCTAAGAGCGATTAAGCGAACCCCGCACCCCCGCAAGATGTCAGTCCACTAAGGCCGCATAAGCACTGGATAAGGCGATTTTGAGACATGTTGGATCGTAAGTTCATTTTGGAAAACGCCGCGGCCGTGCGGGAAAACTGTAGCCGCCGGGGCATCGCCGTCGATGTCGATCGCCTGGTCGCCATGGAGACCGAGCGCCGCGCCAAGCTAGTCGTCGTCGAGGAATGCAACCGCCAAGCCAACGAAGTTGCCAAGTCGATCGGCAAGTCGAAGGACGAAGCCGAACGCGAAGCCCGCAAGGAAGAAGGGCGAAAGATCCGCGAGAAGAAAGACCAGGCCCAAACCGAACACGACGAACTCGAACGCACTATCGCCACGCTGCAGTTGGCGATTCCCAACATGACTCACCCGGCGGCGCCCGTGGGAGCCGACGACCACTCGAACCTCGAACTCAAACGCGGCAAGACCGAGCCCCGCAAGTTCGACTTCAAACCCCTCGACCACGTGCAACTGGCCGAGAATCTCGACCTGATCGACTTCGAAGCTGGTGCCCGCACCACCGGCCACGGTTTTTACTTCCTCAAGAATGATGCCGTGCTGCTCGAACTAGCGCTGCAACGTTATGTGTTAGGCATTCTTCTAGAAGAAGGCTTCACGCCAACGACCACGCCCGACCTTGCCCGGAACGATGTGCTGGTCGGCATCGGCTTCAATCCACGTGGACCTGAGACACAGATCTACAGCATCGAGAATAGCGACCTCAGCCTCGTCGGAACCGCCGAAATCACGCTCGGCGGAATGTACGCCGGGCTCACGCTCGAAGAAGAGCAGCTCCCGATCAAGCTGTGCGGCATCAGCCACTGCTTCCGCACCGAAGCCGGCGCCGCAGGCAAAGCCTCACGCGGGCTCTATCGCGTCCACCAGTTCACCAAGGTTGAGATGTTCGCCTTCACCAAGGCCGACCAAAGTGATGCCACGCTCGACAAGTTCTGCGAACTGGAGTGCCGCATCTTCGATGGCCTCGGTATCCCTTATCGCGTGGTCGACACCGCCACAGGCGACCTGGGCGGGCCAGCTTATCGCAAGTTCGATCTCGAGGCCTGGATGCCGGGCCGCGGCAAAGAAGGCGAGTTCGGCGAAGTCACCAGCACCAGCAACTGCACCGACTACCAATCGCGCCGCTTGAACGTCCGCTACAAAAAGCGCGGCGAAAAAGGGACGCATTTAGTTCACACGCTCAACGGCACAGCGATCGCCCTCAGTCGAGGAATCATCGCCGTAATGGAAAACTACCAGCAAGCCGATGGAACAATTGTCGTCCCCGAGCCACTGCGAATGTGGATGGGCAAAGACGTAATCGGGAAAAAGTAGGAACCAGTACGGAAACAACAACGGATTTTTGCCACAGAGCACACAGAGGTCTCAGAGAGAATCAGAGCGGCTCAGGGAATAAGGGCCGAAGGCCCGACAGATCTCAGCCGGGGCCGTAAGGCCCCGGTTAAAAGAGAAGAAATTCCAAGGCCCGAAGGTGCCGACAGAAATGCGGCCCGGGAAAACAAGCTGATTCTCAAAATCGGATTCGCTGCTAACTCAGGGCCAGACGCCCACTCAGACAACCTACTTTTTAACGGACACGATCGTCCTACGGACTCTTAGACATTTCATGACGCGTCGAATTCTAGTTACCGCCGCACTCCCTTACGCCAACGGGCCGATTCACATCGGCCACCTGGTCGAATACATCCAGACCGACATCTGGGTCCGATTCCAACGGCTGCGCGGACATCGCTGCATCTTCATCTGTGCCGACGATACCCACGGCACAGCGATCATGATCCGCGCCCGCAAGGAAGGGCGATCCGAAGAGGCGCTGATCGCCGACATGAATCGGCAGCATCAAGAAGACTTCGCCAAGTTCGGCATCTCGTTCGACCACTATGGCAGCACCAATAGCGATTCCAACCGCAAGCTCTGCGGCGAGTTCTGGGCCTCTCTGCGTAAAGCCGGGCTGATTGCCGAGAAGGATGTCTCGCAACTGTTCGACGTGCAGGCCGGGACCTTTCTGGCCGACCGTTTCGTCAAAGGAACGTGTCCGAAGTGCAAGTCGCCCGATCAGTACGGCGATAGCTGCGACAAGTGCGGCAGCACCTATTCACCCACCGACTTGATCGACGCCGTCAGTACGCTCACCGGCACCAAGCCGGAGATTCGCTCGGCCAAGCACTTGTTCGTCGAACTCGAAAAGCTGCACGGCTTTTTGGAAGAGTGGAGCCAGTCGGGCGAGCATCTCCAGTCCGAAGTCGCCAACTACCTCAAGGGACACTTCCTCGGCGAACCGCTCCGCGATTGGGACGTCTCCCGCCCTGCCCCGTACTTTGGCTTCGAAATCCCAGATGCTCCCGGCAACTACTGGTACGTCTGGTTCGATGCGCCGATCGGCTACATGGCCTCCACAACCGATTGGTGCGAGAAAAACGGAGAACAGTTCAACGATTGGTGGAAGAACCCCAGCACGGAGATTCACCACTTCATCGGCAAGGACATCACGTATTTTCACACACTCTTCTGGCCCGGCATGCTCAAGGCCGCCGGCTATACGTTGCCGGCGAAAGTCCACATCCACGGCTTTCTGATGGTCAACGGCGAGAAAATGGCGAAGTCCAAAGGGACGTTCGTTAAGGCCTCAGTGTACGCGCGCCACCTCGACATCGCTTGGCTGCGCTACTACTACGCTTCAAAGCTCGGCCCGCGCCTCGACGACCTTGATCTCGGCCAGCAAGAGTTCGTCGACAAGGTGAACTCCGACCTCGTCGGCAAGGTGGTCAACATCGCCTCGCGCTCAGCGAAGTTCGTGGCCAAGACGGGTTTGTCGAAGACCTATCCCGATGATGGCGGATTGTTCGCAGCCGCGGCGAAGGCCGGCGACGAAATCGCCGCTGCCTACGAAAACTGCGACCACGGCCGGGCCATGCGCTTGATCATGGAACTCGCCGACAAGGCGAACCAATTGGTCGAAGCCAAAGAGCCTTGGAAACTGAACAAAGATCCGGCCAAGGCAGGCGAATTGCAGGACGCCTGCACGATCGCCCTCAACTTGTTCCGCCAGATCGTCGTCTACTTGAGCCCGGTCCTGCCCGACCTGGCCAAACAGACCGGCGAATTGTTGGGACAATCCATCGAAAAATGGTCGCAGTCACAGGCCCCTCTCACGGGAACGCCGGTGGCTGAATACAAGCACATGATGAAGCGGGTCGAACTGAAGGACTTCCTAGCCATGATTGAAGACAGCAAAGCCGAGAACACCGCGGAAAACCCTGCCGAGAGCGTGCCTGCCGAACCAGCGACGACAGGAACCACTTGGAACGACGGCCCCGAGCCCTTGGCCGCGGAGCCCCTCGCAGCCACCTGCACGATCGAGGACTTTCAAAAGGTCGACCTGCGTGTTGCCCGTGTCGTTAACGCCGAGCACGTGCCGGAAGCAAAAAAGCTTCTCAAGCTCACGCTTAGTTTAGGTGGCGATCAAACGCGGACCGTTTTCGCCGGTATCAAGGCGGCCTACGATCCCGCCAAGATCATTGGCCGGCTGGTGATCATGGTCGCCAACTTGCAGCCGCGGCAAATGAAGTTTGGTTTGAGCGAAGGCATGGTCGTCGCCGTCGGCCCCGGCGGTGAGGAAGTCTTTTTGCTCAACACCGATGTCGGTGCCAAGCCAGGAATGCGAGCGCATTGACGCTTAGTCATCGAGACGGATGGAGAGTTCGCCATGGATGTGCGAATCGGATGGTTCTGCTTGCTCGCAGCCCTTCTTTGCGTCGGCTGCGACACCAAAGATACGTCGTCTCTCAGGGCCAAGCTTAGAGCATCGCCCAAGCCAGCGGCACCTAAGCTGGATGCCGAATCCGCCGCCGCGGTTGCCAAAGATCTTCCGCGTTCGCGGCAAGCCCGCGATGCATCGCTCCTGGCCGAAATCGATTCGCTCGCGGTCGACCAAGGATTGCCTGGCCAGCTCGATCAAGGGGCTGTACCCGCCGACGATCCGCGAACCGTCCACGCGCGGCTCACGCTGATCTTCTCAAAGGTGCCGATGCTGGTCGACGAGCTCGACCCGCTCGTTCCCACCAACGGTTTCGATTGGACCGCCGATGCCCTCCAGCAGGCCCGTAAATTGACGGCCGAGCGGCAGCAAACACGACGCGAGGTCCGCAAGCTCCTGGCCTCAGAACAAGGGCCGCGGCTCTCCGCTTTGGGCGCGTCGTCGAGCGACTTGGCCTACATCGATGTCTGGCACATTGCCCATCGGCTGGAGCTTTTCGCCGCGGCCGCTGCCCTGACGTCCGACAAGCTGGAGGACGCCATCGCCTCCTTCGACGCCATGACGGCCATGTGCGAGCGGCTCGCCCGCGAGCCCGTCGTCGCCGCACGGGCAGAAGCCGCGCGACTCCGCCTCGACAACGCCCGCCTGCTACAAGCGATTTGTGATCACCCGCGGCTCGATAGCGCCGCTCTCCAGCGCTTGCAGAAAATCACGACACGCCAGGCGAACGCTCTGCCCGACGAGTCGGTTGTTTGGAAGGGAGACCGCGTCGCCGGGCTGGCCATCTACGAAGCGATCCGCAGCGGCGAACTGATGACCGCGTTGCCTTTGGAACAGATCGAAAAGCTCACCGAAGAAAAGCGGCTCGAAGCAACAAAAAAATCGATCGTCCGCGGCATCGACTTGGACCAGCGGACTTACCTGGAATCGATGCGCGACCTGATTGCCGCCTGCGATGCGAGCCCAGTCGACGCAAACCGTGCGGCGCGGGAAATCGCCGCGAAGCTCGATTCTTGGAGAGAAGGAGCCGATTTTCCTTACATCGCGGCGAAACTCCTCCTGACGGACGTCCCCAAGGCGCACGATCTTTTTATCCAGGACCAGGCCCTCTGCGACGCTTGGAACATCGCGATCGAATATGCGGCAGGCAAAGCTCCCCCGCGCACTAAAACGAATGCCGCGACTGGCAAACCGTTCGAGATCGCGGTAACCGGGGAAACGGTCACCATTCGTAATGTGGCCATCGCAGGCGGCGTCCGCGAGATCCGCGTCCGTCGTCAAACTTCACCTTAGCGGCACCGCCGTTTTCAGCGACACGTTTTCCCCACGACCTTGCGGCTTGCGCCGAATCTTAACCGCTTCCACGCAGGAAGCTTCGCTCAATCTCGCGCTTTGCCCCTGGCCTCTCCGCGCAACGCCGATAGGTTTGGATTCAGGACGCGGGGCGTGCCGTAGCCTCCGATTTTGGAATCTAGCAAGACGTGAAAGATCACTCTCTCCATGGATGAATCGCCGGCGGAACTGGAAGACCAACAGGTTGTCAACAACGAGCCCATCAACAGCGAGTCCACGAGCGACAGCGAAGCGGTAACCAGCGCGGAAGCGCACATCACGCCCGACGTTGCCGAAGCCTCGGCCTCGTTCATCGGCCGCTGGAATCGCCTCGTCAGCACGACCAACTGGGAAAAAGGACGCATCATCACCCAGTGGCGCGAATCGATCATCGCCGAAGGCTGCCCGGCCACCGCGTCGAGCGATGAAACGTGGGCCCGCCTGGTCGGCGGTGTCACAGGCCAGCACGTCGGCCGTCTGCGCCGCACCTGGCAGCGCTTCGGCGCCACCTGGGAACAATACACGGGGCTCTACTGGAGTCACTTCCAGGCGGCCCTCGATTGGGACGACGCCGAAATGTGGCTGGAAGGCGCCGCCCGCGAGAGCTGGTCGGTGAGCCAAATGCGCGGGCAACGCTGGGACACGATGGACGAGGTTGCTCGCAAGACTTCGGACATCACCGACGAGCCCGTTACCGGCGAACTCGACGAGGACTTCGAATCTGCCGACGACAAACCCAAGGCCAAGGAAGGACTCTCCAACTACGAAGAGGCCGGAAGCCGGCCCTTACCGGAAGGCTCCGATTTCGGCGATGAAGACTCGCCTACCAAGGAAAAGTCGGCGCGGAACGAAAGTGGGGATGTGGAATCGGAGTCGAAAGAAAGTTCGGTTGCGCTGGTCAAGCCGTTCGAGGACCTCCCCGAGTTGCCCGAAGACGTGCACGACGCCTTCGACCACATGAAACTGGCGATCCTGCGGCACAAATCGTCCGGCTGGACCGACTTCTCTCAGGCCTCGATGTTGCAAGTGCTCGAGTCGCTGAAGCAATTGGCCCTCGCTCCCTCGTCGGAAGAGGCCCCGTTTTAGGTTAAGCTGCGGTCTCCTTTGATCCGCGCGGGAATCTCCTGGCGGATCGCCGATCTTTTGGGAGCCGCGACGCCATGATCCGCCAACGCCCTTACGCGCTTTCTGATGGCGCCGGCAATTCGTATCACTTCGGCGTCCCGTTCATGGTGAAAGCGAGCGAAGTCGCCGCCGGCAGCGGCGCCGCCGTCTTGGAATACACAACCGTCAAAGGCGAGGAACCGCCCGACCACACGCATCCCACCGAGGACGAAATGTTCTACGTCCTGGAAGGTGCGATCACTTTTCACTGCGCTGGCCAATCGTTCCCGCTGAACAAGGGCGGCTTCGTCTTCCTTCCCCGCGGCATCCAGCACGGCTACACCATCGATAGCGATACGCCAGTTCGCCTGCTCGTGATCACATCACCGGTTCGAGAAAATGGACGCAGCGGCTGGGGCGGCTTTGTTGGCGAAATGGAGCAGGGTTAGCGAGGAGATGTGCAATGTCCACTGAATTTGAACGGTTACGTCACCTATCGATCGCCCAAAAACTTCAACTAGTCGAAGAATTGTGGGACGATATTCATGCTTCGAACGAACCATTTCCGGCGCCTGTTTGGCATCGTGAGGAAGCCGAACGGCGTTCCGCGGAGCTAGATACCGATCCGTCAATAGTGATCGATGAAGACGAAATGTGGCGACGAGTAGATAAACGTCTTAACTAACCGCACGCTCATGGACACTCGCTTCACCCACCCCCGCTTTCCTCGCGCTTCGGCCTATCACCCCGATTGGATCGTTAGCGGCGTCAGTGGCGGGGCGAATCCCTTGTTCATGACCGAATGGCTGACTGAAGCCCTCGACCTCAAGCCAGGGATGCGCGTGCTCGATCTCGGCTGCGGCCGCGCGCTGTCGTCGATCTTTCTGCATCGCGAGTTCGGCGTGCAAGTGTGGGCGGCCGATCTGTGGTTCGACCCAACGGAAAACCAGAAGCGGATTCGCGACGCCGGCGTCCAGGACGGGGTGTTTCCGATTCATGTTGACGCCAGAAAACTTCCGTTTGCTGCCGAATTCTTCGACGCGGTCGTCTCGATCGATTCGTTCTTCTACTACGGCACCGACGACTTGTATTTGCCGTACCTCCTGCGCTTCATCAAGCCTGGCGGACAACTTGGAATGGCTGGCGCGGGGTTGGTGAAAGAATTCGAAGGACCGATCCCCGAACATCTCAGAGCCTGGTGGACGCCCGACTTGAACTGCCTTCACTCGGCCGCGTGGTGGCGGCGTCACTGGGAGCGGTCGGGCATCGTCGATACCGAGTCGACCGATACTCTGGAAGACGGCTGGCGCCTTTGGCTCGCTTGGCACCGGGAAATCGCCCCCAACAACGGCGTCGAAATCCAAGCCATCGAAGAGGACGAGGGCCGCTACATCGGATATGTCCGCGCGGTTACCCGCCGGCGGACCGGCGTGCTGCTCGACGACCCCATCGTGTCGATTCCGATGCAGTACACCAAGGCCACATTGATTCGCGGCGAGACTTAGATGCGGATCGTCTCGCTCCTCTCCAGCGCCACCGAGGTGCTGTGCGGCCTCGGACTGGCTGATCAACTCTTGGCGGTCAGTCACGAGTGCGATTGGCCGCCGGAAGTTCTCGGCAAGCCGAAGGCGACGGCATCAGCAATCGATTCCGCGCAATCGTCCGACGCCATCGACCGACAGGTAAAGCAGCGCCTGGCCGAAGGATTGCCCCTCTATCGCGTCGATGCCGAACTGCTTGCCAAGCTGAAGCCCGACCTGATCGTCACGCAAGCGCAGTGCGACGTCTGCGCCGTTCGCTTTCAGGATGTGGTGGATGCCGTAGAGTCGACACCCGAGTTGGCCAGCACCAAGGTCGTCGCGCTGAATCCGCACACGATTG
This sequence comes from uncultured Pirellulaceae bacterium, assembly GCA_964636985.1. GTDB lineage: Bacteria > Planctomycetota > Planctomycetia > Pirellulales > Pirellulaceae > CAZWSX01. The sequence continues at coordinate 110,041 of CAZWSX010000025.1, forward strand.
ATGACGTCCTCGCCGACATCGCATCGCTAGGGCAGATAACGCAGCGTTCGTCGCAAGCCGCTGTGTGGCTCGAGCAACTGCGAGAGCGCATCGCCGGCGTTCGTCGCGTGACCGACGCCATCCCACGCGATCAGCGCACGCGCGTCGCGATCATCGAGTGGACCGAGCCCCTCATGCTCGCGGCCAACTGGACACCGCAGTTGCTCCAGTGGGCCGGCGGTGATTGCCCGCTCACCGTTCAAGGCCAGCACAGCAGCTATACCCATTGGCGGGACGTTACGAGCTTCAACCCACAGGTAGTCATCGTCGCGCCGTGCGGCTTTGGTCTCGACCGGGCAATCGTCGAAACTCGTCAACTGGCCGAGACACGCCCCGAATGGCCGTTGCTGGAGGCCGTGCGACTCGGGCGCGTCTTCGCGATGGACGGCAACGCTTATCTCAATCGCAGCGGGCCACGATTGGTCGATACGCTCGAGATTCTCGCCCGCCTGGTTCATCCGGCGTTTTTCGCGCCGTTCGCCTTGACCGACCCACGTTGTCTTGCCTTTCGGCATATCGGATGGAATGAAGAAGTTTAGTCGAGGCCGCAAGTCGTCCTCCGGCAACTTGAACCTCGGCTCAGGCGACAGCGGCCACCATGCCGCCCGGCGATACAGATCGGCAATCTTTTTGTACTCGTGATAGATGCCCCAATAGCGCTGGGCCATTTTGTCCTGCTCCGATCCTGGCTCAGGGACCGGCAGGCGTTGCAGGCCCCAAGCAGTATCAGCTCGTCGCTGGGCCAACTGATCGAACTCGCTGGCGAACCGATTCATCCTGGCCGCGTGCACATACCACTGCCGCCCGCCGCCCAGAAGCAAACCTAGCACCGCGATGGCGACAAGCAGCGTTCGCAGCGAGAAGCGGATGCGTTTCATGCGAGCGTTCTTCGTTGATTATTTCTCGATATCGCCTGGTTCCAACTCGCGCAGCAACTCAATGCGATCAAACATCGCCGGCCCCTCAATCGCGGTCGGGGCAAAGCCCGTCAGCGTGAAGTCGCCAAAGTCCTTCCACAAGTCCCGCGTCATCACCGTCCAGTCGGACGGCACGCGCGGAGCGACGCCCACCGCTTGCCAGCCTGTGAAATTCTTCCCGGCGAAGTAGCGACGTATCGGCTCCTCGGCCGGCGGCCACTTCCCGTTGTCCGCCCATTCGATCATTACGCCCGACGCCTTAGGCGCCTTCCAGGCAAAACGAATGTAGCGATACTCCCCGACCGTTGGCTTCTCTCGAATGGGAAAATTCCAGCCGCGGATGCGTGGCGAATATCGTTGCGGCGGCGTCACTAGCAAGCTCGACTCCCCCGAGAACTTGTCGCCCGTGGTGAACTCGGCAGTCCCCGTTCCCTCGTTCAGCGCGACGGCGAGGTTCTGATTATCATCCAGCAGCACCACCTTCTGCTGCGGTTGGCGAAGCCAGGCGATTACGTCGGCGACATCTTTCGGCTTGGTCTGCTTCACCAGATCTTCGGGCATCATCGAAATCGGCGAGACTCGCAGCTCCTCGATTTCGTTCCGCAGAATGACTTGCTGTTTTCCTTCGGGCAACTTCAGCGTGACACTGGTCGGCGACTCGGAAGCCAGCAAGCCATTGAAGACTTGCCCACTCGTCGTGGCGATCGAGTACGTCATGTACCCCGATGAAATCGTCTCGCTGGGCGCTAGGATATCCTTGATGATCGTCTCTTCCGCCCGCTGGAACTCCGAGCTGAGGTCGGGTCCGACTGCGACTCCGACCCCGTGTGCCTGATGGCACTTGCCGCAGATCTCTTTGAAAACTTTCTGGCCGCTGGCGACATCGCGCGGCTGATTGAGAGCCTCCGCGTACTGGGGAAAGTGAGCCAGCGAATCGCTGCTGACTGCCGCCAGCACGCTTTTCGCACGCGATCGAACTTGCTGGTCCTTATCGTTTACCAACTGGTTGCGTTGAACGGCCGATAGCAGCGATGCCGTCACCGTCTTTTGTTCGATCGCATCGAGCAAAACGGGCAACCGCTCGCGCTGCCGAAACAAGGCTTCCAAAATCGCTTCGCGCAAACGTGGAGTCGAAGTCGGCAGCGCTTCGATCAGGGTCTTCGCGACTGGTGCCCCTTCCTCCTCAGAGAGTTCGACGACAGCCGCTAACCGCTGTTCGGCCGTGCCCGTCACATCTCCAAGTTGCTTGGTTGCGCCCGTCACTCGCGCGTCGCGCTCGGCCGCTGTCTCCAAACGTATCAAGCGAACCAGCGCCGCGGCCAGCGATCGGACTTCCGCGTTCTCGCTTTTGGCAAGCGACTTGACATCCTCGCGCGCCTTTTGGCTCATTGCGACTTCGGTCGACGTCGCGAAGCTCTTGCGCAGTCCGCGCAAACAGCTGACCTTCGTTCCCTCTTGCTGAGTTCCCGCGATCAGGACCAATGCTTCGCTCAACTCCTCCTCGTTTCGCCGCGCGGCAATCGCCGCACACAGCGGCTCCAGCAACCCTTTGGCGTTTCCAAGTTGCGAAGGATCCGCCAGCAACTCCGCGAGCATGCGGCCGCCGCGGTCAGGCAGTGCCGCGAGAATAGCCGTGGCCATCCAGGCCGCGTCCCCATCGCTGCGAGCAAGCTTGGCCAGCGACGCCATCACCCGCGTATCGCGACTGGCTCCCAGCGACAACGCCACTTGCAGTCGAACCAGCGGATCGGCATCGTCGGCTAGCGCGAGCGCGGTTTCTAGCAGCGCGGGCTCCTTGTCGAACCGCTGTTCGGCAAGCTGCAGCGATTGCCGGCGGACTCCAGCGTCCTCGTGCTTCATCGCCGAAACGAGCAACTCGGCCGGAAGCCGATCGATCTCGTCCAGCGCGTGGAGCGAGTTGATAACAGCCGCCGTCTGCTTTGACTCTCTCGCAAGAGTTTCTAGAGCTGGCGCGGCATCGGCAAGCTTTCGTTCGGCAATCAACCGGCGAGCGGTTTCTCGCCGCCAAAAGTAAGGGCTGCCTGCCTCGTTCGCCAACTCGATGGCGCTCAGTCGACTCATGTCGGCGGTTGGAGGGCTGCGATGTTCCGCGGGCGCAATCCGCCAAATCCGGCCGTGGTCCTTGCCGTTCGTCACGCCGTATTGCTGCTGCAAGTAACGTGGAATGGCCGAGTAATCCTCGATGATCTCGCGGTAAAAGTCGGCGATCCAAACGCACCCATCCGGACCATGCGAAAGTGCGATCGGGTGAAACCACGCGTCGGTCGACGTGAGAAACTCCGAAGCTTCCTCTCCCTTGGCGCGTTTCAAGCGATGCACCATTCCCTCGCGTTCGATCAACGAGCGATGGATCAAGTTCTGCGCCGGCTCGCATGCCAGAAGTTGCCCCTTAAGGCCCGGCAGGACGTCGTCTTGATAGACGAGCGGTCCACAACACGAAGTGAAGTAGCCATTTGGCGCCGACTCCGCGACGCCATATCCATCGGTATAGAACTTCGAAAAGCCGGGGTCCTCCGACCGTTTCGTCCGCCAAGGATGAGGCTGACTCGTGGGGTAAACGCGCCGATCAGGAAACACCACCATCGAGAGCGGCGGCGTTGCGACGAACGGGTTGCGAGCCAGCGAATGCCATGGCAAGGGGACGACCAGGTTCGCAGGCCAGCCGACGGAACTAACGAAGCGGTCGCCTGCCTCGGTAAACGTGAAGCCTAGGCCGGAGACCTCACCACTGACGGGCTCGACGGCCGATCCATCGGTTTTGATTCGGAAGTCGGTGTTCGGCAGATCGACTGGCTTGGCGAGTTTCGGGCCGGTGATCTTAGCCGCGCCGTGCGCTCGCCCAACGTAGATCCAGTCGTCCAAACCCCACTGCGGATTCCCCATGCGTCGATCGAGAACGCCGGTCGGAAAGCCGGTGAACAAGACCTCGCGGACTTCGGCGGCACCATCGCCATCGAGATCGGCCAAGAAAGTGATATCGGGAGCGCCGACGACAACAATGCCTCCGCGCGCCGCGCAGATGCCAAAACATGCCGGTAGTTTGTCGGCCCAGACTTGGGCTTTATCCATCCGGCCGTCGCTGTCTGTATCGCTTAGTAGCTTGATCGTGCCGAACGTGAGTTTCTTAGCCGCTTCCTCAACGTGCTCCGGGACGAAGAATCGCCGCACGACTTTGTCGAGCTTGCCGGTCTTGTTCAACTCGTCGACGTCGATCTGGCCATCGACGTTGTAACCGTGCAGTTCGCAAACAAAGAGCCGCCCCTGCTCGTCCCAGCAAACGCCGGAGGGCTCGCGAATCAGCGGCTCGCTGGCGACCAGCTCCAGCTTCAATCCTGCAGGAAGCTTGAAGCGCTTGGCCGCTTCTTCGGCCGCGAGCGGTTGGGGTGCATCGTCGGGTTTAGGGATCTGCGAGAAAAGAGACTCACTCAAACAGAAGATCGCCCCAAGCGCCAGCAACCATCGGAGCATCGCGGAATCCTTCGATGTCGGGGAATGAAACGTAACCCCGACTCATCGACACTCGCCAACCCGATGTCTGGGGCAACGCCCATTGTAGTCATCGAAAGGACCTGCCGCGTAACACCATAGTTACGACTTTTGCGATTCCCAATTGCGGCGAGACTCTTCCTTAGTCCTCTCGGTGGCCTCCGTGTCTCTGTGTTTCATCTTCCCCGGATATGGAAACACGGAGAGCACGGAGATAAGAAGTGGCGCGAAAGTTTCCGACTTCGTAAATCAAAAATCAACAATCATCAATCAATTAATCACTTCTCCTGGAAGACAGCGAGTTCCCGGCTGGTGGCGGCACTGTGCCCCGACAGGAATGTCCGGGCTACTTTTAATCATTCGCCTCTTCTCCGTTCCCTCCGTGTCTCCGTGGTGAATTCCTCTCCCCTACGTCTTGGCCCCCTCGCGCGGCCTGCTTGGAAAACGCTGTTCGCGCGGCGGGCCGGCCTTCGGCTTGTTGATTTTGAGTTGCAGGCAGCTCGGCCCGAGCAACTCTTCGACCCGCCGCTGTAACTCCGGATTGATGTCGACCCGTAAACCGCGACTGGTGAGGAGGACCTTCGAGCCATCCGACAAAATCAAGACGACGTTCAACTCGCCGTTGCCTGGGTAAGCGCGGATAATCTCGCGCACCGATTGCAGGGCCTCAGGTCCGTGTTGCCGCTCGTCGATCCGGATGTAGATGCCGCTGGTGAAACGCGATCCCAGTTCGCCGTACGGAATGACTTCGTTGACGATGATATTCGCTTCGTCGCCGCCACGGCGATCGATCGCACCGCGCAGCACGACGACGTTCTCGGGGATGACATGCTGTCCCTGCTGGGCAAATCCGTCGGGCCACATGATGCAGCGGACTACGCCGTCCATGTCTTCGAAGTCGAAGTTGGCGTACTTCGAAGGCTGCCCCGGCTTGGGGTTCTTCGTGTGAGCGTGCTTGATCGAGGAGATCATCCCGCCGAGGATCACTTCGGCGCGCTCCTGTACCTTCGGAATATCAGCCGTGGTGTGCTGGATGTATCGCCGCAACGTCGGCTGGAACTCGGCCAGCGGATGACTCGAGAGGTAGTAGCCCAGCACTTCTTTTTCGAACTGCAACTTCTCGCGTTCTGGCCACTCGGGCATGTCCTGCATGGCCGGCTTGGCTTGTTGGACGGTCTCCTCGGCGAAGCCGCCGAACAAGTTCTTTTGCCCCGACTTACGATCGGCGGCAAGAGCGGCACCGGCTTGCATCGCCCGTTCCAACGCCGCCGTAATCTGGGAGCGTTTAGCGCCGAATGAATCGAACGCCCCCGCTTTGATGAGCGATTCGATCGACGCCCGTCCGCACTGCTGGCCGTCGACACGCTCGCAGAAATCGAAGATGTCGCGGAAGGGGCCGCCGTTCTTGCGAGCTTCGACAATCGCTTCGCCCGCCGAGCCGCCGCAGCCCTTTACTGCCGAGAGAGCAAAGTAGATTTTGCCATCGCCAACGCTGAAGTCGACGTTGCTCGTGTTGACGTTGACGGGAACCACCGTGATGCCCATCCGCGAGCAATCTTCCAGGTGGGTCACCAAGTCGTCTTTGCTCTTGAAGTTGCGGCCCGGAATGTCGCCCGAGAGGAGAGCCGCCATGAACTCGACCGGGTAATGAGCCTTCAAATAGGCCGTCATGTAGGCGATCAAGGCGTACGCCGTCGAGTGGCTCTTGTTGAAGCCGTAACCGGCGAACTTGATGATCATGTTCCAGAAGTCAGTCGCCTGGTCCTTCGAGATCCCTTTGGCGACCGCGCCTTGGATAAACGTCTCGTAGTTCTTGGCGATGAGGTCTTCTTTTTTCTTGCTGATCGCCTTGATGCAGGTGTACGACGAAGCGAGCTCGATCCCCCCGAGCTCGTTCAAAATCCGCATCACCTGCTCTTGGTACACCATCACGCCGTTGGTCTCGGAGAGGATGGCCTCGCACACCGGGTGAATGTACTCAGCCTTCTGGCGGCCGTGCTTCACTTCGACGTAGTCGCGAACCATGCCCCCTTCCAACGGACCGGGGCGATAGAGCGCGTTGGTCGCAATGATGTCGCGGAAGTGGTCCGGCTTCATCTTCTGCAAGAGGTCGCGAATGCCGCCGCTTTCGAGCTGGAAGATCCCCTTCGTCTCGCCGCGACACAACAGGGCAAACGTCTTTTGGTCGTCGAGCGGGAACTTGTAGGGGTCGACCTTCACACCCGTCGTCTGTTCGATCAGGTCGACTGCCTTCGAGAGAATCGTCAGGTTGCGCAGGCCCAAGAAGTCCATCTTGAGTAAGCCGGCCGCTTCAACGTCGCCCATCGACCACTGCGTGATGATGTCGCTCTTGCCGCCGACTTTGCCCAGTGGCACGTACTCGGTCAACTCCTTGTCGGCGATCACGACCGCCGCCGCGTGCGTGCCGACGTTGCGAGCCAGGCCTTCGATTTTACGGGCCAGGTCGAGCATTTCGCGGACTTCGCCATCGGCGTTGTAAAGGGCCTTGAGGTCCTCGGCTGTTTCGAGCGCTTCGTCGAGCGAGATATGCAAGGTTTCGGGCACGAGCGCCGTAATCTGATTCACACGCGCGACGGGCATCCCCATCACCCGGCCGACGTCCTTGATCGCCGCGCGTGCGGCCAGCGTTCCGAACGTGCCAATCTGGGCGACGTTGCTCTCACCGTACTTGTCCTTCACATATCGAATCACTTCGCCGCGGCGCTCTTTGCAGAAGTCGATATCGATATCAGGCGCCTCTTTGCGGTTCAAGTCGAGGAACCGTTCGAACAGCAAGTCGTACTTGATCGGGCAAACGTGACTCAAATACAGCGCGAAGCAGACGAGGGCGCCAACGCCTGAACCGCGCGCCGTGGCCGGAATGTTCTGCTCGCGGGCATGCCGCACGAAGTCCCACACAATCAAGAAGTAGTTGGGAAAGCCCAACTTGCTGATGACGGAGAGTTCCCGCTCCAACCGAGCGACGACGACTGGAGCGAGTTCGCCGCCAGGCAGCATGGCTTCGTCGCCCGCGTAACGCTCCTTCAAACCTTGAATGCACAGTTCGCGGAGGTATTCGTCGGGAGATTTTTGTTCGGGCACCGTATAAACGGGAAAGTTCCGTTTACCGAGTTCCAGGTCGATATCGACGGTATTAGCAATTTCTTGGCTGCGCGCAACAGCGTCCTCGAGCCCTGGGAAAAACGAGTACATCTCGTCGGGAGCACGGAGGTAGAACGAGTTGTTCTCCATCCGCATCCGATTGGTGTCGGTGCGGAATTTGCCCGTATTGATGCAGAGCATCACGTCCTGGGCTTCGGCATCTTCTGCGTCGGCGTAGTGGGCGTCGCTCGTTGCGACCAGCGGCAGCCCCATTTTCTTGGCGAGTTCGACCGTCCCTTCCAGCGCGAGGCGCTGGATATCAACGCCGTTGTTCATGATCTCCAAGAAGTACCGATCGCCAAAGACCTTGTGGAACCACTCGGCAATGTTGCGGGCTTCTTTAAAGTGCGATTCGTCGGCTGTTCCCTTCAAGAGTGCGCGGCTTAGTTCGCCCGACACGCAGCCCGACAGGCAGATGATCCCCTCGTTGTAGCGTTCCAGTAGTTCCTTATCGATCCGCGGCTTGAAGTAGAAGCCTTCCAGCGATGCCGCCGACGCGAGCTTGACCAGGTTCCGGAAGCCCGTGCGATTCTTCGCCAACAGCGTCAGGTGGTAACTGGCCTCCTTGCTGCTTTGTGCGTCGCGCTCGATGCGGCTTCCCGGTGCCACATAGGCTTCGTAACCTAAGATCGGATTGATCCCCGCCTCTTTGGCCTTTTTGTAGAACTCCAGCGCGCCGTGCAGGTTGCCGTGGTCCGTCAGGGCCAGCGCATTCATCCCCCGCTCTTTGCATCGCTTGATCAGCTTTTTGATCGACGCCGCCCCATCCAGCAAGCTGTAATGGCTGTGGCAATGCAAATGAACAAATGGACGCTGCGTCATGCGCAATCCCTTGCGAGGAAAAGAGGGGAGAATCCCCAAGCGGGCAAGCCGCGGTGAACGGAAACCTTCATTCTAGCGGCGAAAAATCGATCGACGAGACTTGCCAAAACGAGAACTCGCGTTCTCCAGCAAACGCAATCTGGAGAGGCGATATTTTGGGGCGCTTTTATTGTGCCCGTCCCCATTCGATCATCGCCGGCAAGTCGTATCGGTATCCCGGAAATAGGGCTGGATTCGAGACCGTTGGGGTATAACGCTCGAGCACCTCGCTCGCCACGTGGACCAGTTCCTTGTCGCCGGCATCGTAACCCATGCGAATTGCCACCAGCGCGATATCGCGGTGATCCGCTGCTTCGGCATCGTAAAATTCGTCGCTGGTCGCCTTCAGATCGGTTCCCTGCGGCGCCTCGCGCAGCAACTGCAACAGCCCGTCGGCGAGCCGGCGGTAGTCAAAATGGTTACGCACCACCGTGCGGCGCAGTTCGTTGTTCCTGCGCTGGTAATACAAAGCCAACTCTTTTTGGTCGGCCTCACCAGGCCGCCCCTTGGTGATCTGGTACAGCTCTTGGCTGTTGCTCATCGCGCCAATCCTCTCGGCGCGCGTCTCATCGAAGTCTCCCCGGCTCGCCACCTCTTCGGGAATGGATTGCCCGAGCGAAGCCGCACCCGAAGGCGTCATTCCGGCATAGCCGACGAGTTGTCG
>CAZWSX010000026.1:0-116408 GCA_964636985.1 uncultured Pirellulaceae bacterium
GCCAGAATCCACACGAACACATCCTGATGCACTTCCAGCGGCAGACGGTTGCGGACGCGAATTCAATTCCCTCGATGCCCAACGTGAGTCCGGCGAGGCATACATCAAGAGCCAAGCATCCGAGGGTTGGGTGCTGCTCACCGAACGCTACGACGACGGTGGCTTCTCCGGCGGCAACCTAGAACGGCCAGCACTTAAACGGCTACTCGCGGACATCGAGTCGGGGAAGATCGACGTTGTCGTTGTCTACAAAGTCGACCGTCTTAGTCGGTCGCTGCTCGACTTCGCCAAGCTGATTGAGTCCTTCGATCGGCGCCGTGTTTCACTTGTCGCAACGACACAGTTGATCAACACGAGTAGCTCGATGGGGCGTCTTATGTTGAATGTTCTCATTTCGTTTGCCTCCTTCGAACGAGAAATTTTCCGAGACAGGACCATCGACAAGATCGCCGCGGCCCGTCGCAAAGGCAAATGGTCCGGTGGCATGCCGCTGCTTGGCTACGACGTCGAGCCAAACAGCTCCAAGTTGCGCATCAATCCAGTTGAAGCCCAACGTGTGCTCGCGATCTTCCGCATCTACTTGGAACTCCAATCGATCGTCGAAACCATCGCCGAACTCGATCGTCGCGGCTGGGTGAACAAGAGATGGACGACCCGCGACGGTGAAGAGCGTGGCGGGCGCCCGTTCAACAAATCGACACTACATCACTTCCTGACGAACGTCACCTACTTGGGGAAGGTGCGCTACAAGGATGAAGTTCACGCCGGCGAACACGAAGCGATCGTCGACGAGGATCTGTGGCGCCAGGTGCAGACCGTCTTGGCCCGTAACCACCGTGGCGGCGGAGGCGAGGTCAGGAACAGATTCGGAGCCCTACTCAAAGGTCTCTTACGATGCTCTGCGTGCGACGCCTCGATGACACCCACGCATGCCAAAAAGGGTGCCAACCGCTACAGATACTACTGCTGCGTCCAGGCCCAGAAGCGTGGCTGGAGCACCTGCCCTGCCAAATCCATTCCCGCCGGGGAGATTGAGAAACTTGTCGTCGAGCAGGTGCGACTGGCTTGCCAGAATCCACAACTCCTCGAATCAACAATCGAGGCCGTCCGAGCGCAAGCTGACGCCGAACTCATCGCCGTTCGCTCCGAACTCGGCGGCCTCGAACAAGACATCTCGCGCTGGTCTTCCGAACTTCAGCGAGTCGTAACGACGCTCGCGATCACCGAAGACTCGCCTATGGCCGCCTACGTGGCAGATCTTTCTGAGCGCATTCGCGGCGCCGAAACTCGCGCCACGGAGCTTCGCACCCAGCGAACAGCCTTAAGTGCAGACCGGCCCACAGCCCAACAGGTTATTGAGGCCGTCCGCGAGTTCGACTCGCTGTGGGCATCAATGTCGCCGCTCGAACAGACTCGCCTCGTTCAAGCGCTCGTTGAGCGAGTCGACTACGACGGAACGACTGGCCAAATCGATATCTCGTTCCGCGCCAGCGGGTTTCAAGACCTGACCAACAAGCTTACCAGCGAAGCAGAGGACGCAGCATGAAAGTGACCATTTCCACGAACCTGCATTTGAAGTTGCCACGCCAGCAGGTGCCCCAAGCAACTAGCGAGGCGCCTTCGGCTGGTCGCATCCCGCGCGTGGCACGGCTAATGGCACTGGCACATCGATTCGAAGCATTGATCCGCGACGGAGTCGTGACAGGACAGGCGGACATCGCTCGACTGGGACGCGTCACTCGGCCAAGGATCACGCAGATTATGAACCTCCTCTTTCTCGCCCCCGATGTTCAAGAGGAGTTGCTCTTTCTGCCCGCGATCGAACGTGGACGCGATCGGCTCAAGCTCTTTGAGCTACTCCGGATAGCCAGCGAGTGGAACTGGGCCAAGCAGCGCAAGATGTGGCAAAACCTGCGAACGGATAAGTCGGTAGGGGAGTGAGCGAACGCTCGCAATTCGTCAGCGCACGCTGCGACTGACACGCATCGAGGGGCATTAGGACATGGACGCCGCAAACAAACCAAGTCATGAGTCGTCCGAAGCAGTGGGCGACGGGGAGCGGAAGTACTCTGATCGGCGCCCAGCAGACCGGTCGAAAGGCCTACCTCCTGGAACTGGACCCGCTCTACTGCGACGTGATCGTTAACCGTTGGGAGAGGTTCACAGGGCTGAAGGCGGAACGGGTTGCTGCTGTCGGACCTGCCGAAACCGCCACGCACGTTCCAGAAGCCAAATGATTAGAAGTGATGCAGAGTAGAACAGGCAAGCAAGCGCAAACAAGCTCGGCCAATGGATCGGCAGTAAATCTTGCGTATCAATCAACGTCCAAACGAGGACAAGCGAATCACGGTCGAAATCCAGATACGCGAAGCGCCACTCACTTATCGTTGCGGCACTGAGAGCAGCAGCCGTCGTAGTTGCAGGGAGAACCTCCCTGAGACCAAATTGCAGCCGGCGAGGCGCACGAAGCCAGCGCTCACTCAGAAATACAACCGCCGCCAAACTTACTACGCAAAAGATGACATTGAACAAAACGCCGAAACCATTCCATTTCATTTCAGCAGTTGGCACGGGTCCGTTCCAGTAACATTCCACGAGATTGGCACCGGTGAAGGGCCAGCCGAAATCCGACCATTCAGTCAGGACACCAAGGTTGGTGATTCCGAATGTGTTGCATTTTTCAATTTGCCGAGCCACCAATCCCGCGAGCACAATCAAGCCAACGACCCACGTGAGCCAGTGCCATCGATACCAGGGGCGAGCGTTTGGGGCCATTTCGGAATTGTATCGACCGTGTTGGCCCAGTTTGGCAAATACGGGCGTCCAGCGCCAGACTTCGCACACCATCCCCACCAACGAGAAAACGCCCACACGTGCGAAACGTGGGGCGTCAGGACCTAGATTGATCGTGTTCCTACGCGTTGGCGGCAAATGTCCCACGATCGGCCTTTTTGAACCGCGACTGGGCGCCTTTGACTTTGATCTCCCGGCAGATCGCTGCATAGAGAGTCGCATGGGGCGTCTTGCCGTTCGGGCTCGACCACAATCCCTTGGTTGCCATTACTTCGATCAGTTCTTGGCAGTTCATTGGCTCTTTCGAGGAGCCTAAGACTTGTGCCGCCGCATCGAGAGCGCTGACCCGCTTTGGCTTGTCGGCCTTGGGCGTTTTAGCCTTGGCGGGCTTCGCGGTAGATGCCTTCTTCGGTGCCGGTTTCTTCGTAGCCTTGGACATGTGCAATCTCCTAAAATGGAATGGGAAATCGTCCACGGTTGGACAGTCAAACATCAGCCAGGACTCTCGCGACACATCAAGCGTGTTTTTGGCCATTCGGGCAGGGATTCTTGAGGGAGGGCAGCATGTCAATTACTCCTGCGCGCAGACTCGCGATTGCGCAGCGCCGCCAACAGGTCGCAAAGCTCTATCTCTCGGGGAAGGGGCAGGTGGAGATTGGGCAAGAGTTGAACCTCGCTCAATCCACAATCTGCAAAGACCTTGAACACATCCGCACGGCCTGGCGAGAGTCGTCCATTCGAGACTTCGATGCCCAGCGCGATCTTGAGATTGCTCGCTTGAACCAGATCGAAAAAGAAAGCTGGGCCGCCTGGGAACGCTCCCAGCAACCCGCTCAAACCGCAGTGGTGAGCGGCGCCGCAGGTTCCCAAACCGCCAAGCGAACTCTTCGGCACCAATGTGGCAATCCGCGGTTCTTGGAGTTGGCGCTCCGCTGCAACGAGGAACGCAGAAAGCTTCTTGGTCTGGATGCGCCGCTTAAGATTGCACCAGTAACACCAGATAGCCGCCCCCTGACCATCGAGCAACGGCGCACCCACATCTTCGCGATCATGCGTGAGCAATTGGGCGCAGAGTCGATTCGTGCATTGGAGGGGGCAGTACATGGATGCGAAGCGGATACGGAAACTCTTGGAGAACTTGACCGACGAGGAGCTATTACGATTGAGCCCGCTGGGGATGACTAGGAACCAGTCACCACATCCCAGGCAGGCCGAGTTCCTTAGCCTGCAGTGTGAAGAGGCGTTATTCGGCGGCGCATGTGGGGGAGGGAAGACTCTGACCCTCCTCTTATGGTTGGCACAAGGCATTGACGTCCCAGGCTACTCTGGCGTCTTCTTCCGTCGCACGTATGCGCAACTTACGAAATCCAATGATTCGCCGCTCACGAAGTCACACGAGCTCTACAAGCCGCTGGGCGGCAAGTACAAAGCCAGCGAATACCGTTGGACGTTCCCCACCGGCGCCACCATCGAATTTGGTCATCTCCAACACGAGATGAGCGTGATGGATTACCAAGGGCCTGCGTACCATCGCGTGGCGTTTGACGAACTGACGCAATTCTCCGAAGCTCAATACACGTATCTCTTCAGCCGCATGCGGATGAGAAGAGACTTCCCGGTTCGCATGGGCGTCCGTGCTGCCAGTAACCCGGGCGGGCCTGGCCATAGCTGGGTGAAAGCCAGGTTCATCACGTCCGATGCGGAGAAGGTGATCCAATCGCTGCGTCCGTTGGAACCAAGTCCTTCCGGCCTGATCTTCTGGCCCAGCGAGAATCGCGCCTTCGTCCCCGCTCGTGTGGCGGATAACCCGTCGCTCGATGTGGACGACTACGTCGATCGCATGCAGACGAACTTGCCACTCGTCCTGCGCCAGCGTCTTCTGAATGGTGATTGGAGTGTTGTTGAAGATGCGATCATTCGGCTCGATTGGCTCCGCTACTACACGACTCAAGGCGACCTGCTCAAGGCACACGACGCCGACGGCAAAGAACGGTGGCAAGTTGACCAGCGACAATGCCAACGCTTCGCGACCATCGATACCGCGGGCACCAGCGCCCAGAAGGCCGCTGAGAAGCGTGGAAGGCCCGCCAGTTGGTCCGTCTGCCAGATATGGGACTGGCCGCAGACGAAGTTCTTGTTCCTACGGTACGTCTGGCGCGATCGCGTTGCATGGGAAGGGCTTAAGTCAGGCGTGCGCCATACGCTCAACCAGTGGCGGCCGTCGCGGGTCCTTATCGAGAACGCTCATCATGGTCAGCCATTGCATGCTGAATTGACTCGCTTCAACGCCCAGTTGATCAGTACCTACCCGGGCAAGCCAAGCGAATCAGGTCGCCCGGGCAAAGTGGAGCGCGCCACGGACCTGCTCAACAAGTTGGAGCATGGCCAGGTCTTCCTTCCCAAGTTCAACAACAGCTGGCTCTCGGAGTTGGAGGCCGAGTGGCTTTCGTGGACGGGGCTAGATGATGAAACCAGCGACCAGATCGACGCCGCTGCCTACGCAGCGCGCCACGCTGAGAAGAACGCCAACGTCTCTTGGGGCGTGATTACGTCCAAGGGAGATCGTTACCGCCCCAGGGCCGTCGGAGGCGGCTGGTAGGCGCGAAAGTGGCACAAAACGGGCATTTCTTGGGCAAATCAGGGCCTTTTGCCTCCCGTTCGCCTCGGTTTGGAAAGAATCTGGACGGATGCCCACAGCCCGCACTTAACCCACCTTCACAAACAGCCCACTTAAGTCCTTATTCTTCGCCTGACGACCTCCCAAAACACCAGCTTCCGGGGGGGAATGAACGCGCGCAAATCTCAAGAATTATTCCACTCATGGTATTCCTGACGTGTTCCAGACGGGGGATATCAATGGCGCGTTCGATCGGGGATTTGGCGCCAAATAGAGGCAAGGATGCGGCGGAAGAAGTGGCGGGGTTATTCCCCGCGGTCATGGCAAAGAGATTGGGATTATCGCCGCCAACTAGATGTGGCGACGTCGTGAAGAAGGGGCAGTGGTATTCCCTAGCCGGTGACGGGTGACCTACGGAACTGGACCCAAGATGGGCGAACTGGGTCCGAACTCGCTTGCATTCTTTCGACGTTGAGGTAACTCATGATCACGCGAACTCCCTTGTTCCGCGTGCTAAACAAATTCTACCGAGTTGTCAAAGATGAAAGCCCATCGCACTCGATCAGCCGATCCCACCAAGATTCTGTTTCGAAGTGAGATCACTGCTATTCTTCGAGACCTACAACGCAAAGGCAAGCGCTCGCCAAGTACGCGTTTGAATCTCATCGTCTTCCGTCTGGCAACATGTTGTGGGCTACGAGCCAGTGAGATCGCGAACCTGCGTGTTGGCGACGTCCGCGTTGAGATTTCGCAGCCCCACATCCGCATTCGCGTTGGTGCTGCGAAAGGTGGCAGGCCTCGTACTGTGCCGCTCTGGTGGGACGCGGGGACGCTTGAGGATCTGCAGGCTTGGAAGCGGGACCGAGCGGGAAACGCGGATGATCCCTTCGTCGCACCGCTGCACAGCACCAAGCGATTCTCTCGTCACACTCTTCGCAAGCGATTCCGCACTGCGTGCCGATCACTTGGCGCCGAACGCCTGGCCACACTGACCATTCACCACGGCCGCCATACCTTCATCTCACATGCACTCGCTGGCGGTAGAACATTGGCAGAGGTTCGCGATGCTGTGGGGCACGCGAATATCTCGATCACGTCGGCGTACCTGCACGTGGCCGTTGAGGATGACGGTGTGGGGAGGTTGTTTGGGGAGACCTTTGCCCGTAGCTATAATCGTCATGATCCATTTATCCTCCGCCCGTCGTCACCTGACTCTCCAACGATTGCGAGTCAGTAACATCCGAACCTATCGCCCATGGATACGACATCCAATTCGCTGTTGTACAAACTGTCACAGCCTGAGTTTGGGTCGTCGTGGAACCGTTTTGTTGAACTCTACACGCCGATGTTGTTTTATTGGAGCTTGCGCACAGGCCTTAGTGAAGCAGACGCCGAAGATCTGGTTCAAGACGTGCTGCTTGTTGTGTTCGCGAAGGTGCGTTCGTTCGATCGCAGGCGAGATGGCTCTTTTCGAAAGTGGTTGCAAGTTGTCACGCTAAATAAAGCCCGCGAACGGTTTCGGCGACGCAGCTTATCGATCATTCGTAGCGACGGGGAATTTGATCCGCTGTCCGACGTGGCCGATCGATCGACCATAGACGAGTTCTGGGAAGTTGAATACCGGGGCCAATTGGTCCATCGGGCGATGCAGATTATGCAGTCTGAATTTGAGCCGAAGACCTGGCGCGCTTGTTGGGAACACGTTGTACAAGAGCGCCCCGCGAAGGAGGTCGCGGAGGAGTTGGGACTCACAACCAATCAAGTCTGGGTCTATTCCTCGCGCGTCCTCAAGCGGCTGAAGGACGAACTAAACGACCTGATCGAGGACTAACTAGGCACTGTCTCGCAAATGTAAAAGTGTGACGAACACCTGGGCTCGAATGACAAATTGCGGCCTTTTTCAGGCAATTGCCCGCCAATAAGCCGGGTCTGAATGAATTACGGGACAGTGCCTAGTCTGTTCGCTAAGTCCTTATCTCACAAGAGGTTATTCCTCGGCGAAGCGGACGTCGTTTTTTTCTGTGTTTCGTGTGTAAGGTTTCAGCCCGAAGCGCATTTTGACTCCTGTTGCCGATGAGCAAGGTCAACCCGGTGGTTTACCCGAAGCTCTTCCAATGCGGGGAGAATCAACATGTCGTCACGTCGTCGAAATTCGCACGAGTCACAACTGGCTGAGCTCCTTTATCGGAGCGTCGCAAGCCTCTTCACGCGGAAAATCAAGCAGGCGCAACGACGCACTACGCGAAGTCCCTTTCCTTCCCTCTGCGTCGAGCGACTCGAATCGCGTGACTTATTCGCGGTGGCAGTCTTGGGGAATGATCGAATTCTCCGAGTCACAGGAACCGAGGCCGCCGATACGATCGACGTTCGGTTGAACCAAGGGCGATTGTCGATTCAAGACTCGCAAATTGTGGTCAATTCGATAGCTCTTGGTAGCGTGGAGTCATCCGCTGTTGACCAAATAATTGTAGAAGCTCTCGGAGGAGATGACATTGTTCGACTCGATCTTGGTGGACAAGCCCTTTCGATACCTTCGACGATTCGTGGAGGCTTGGGTAGCGACATCATTCACGGAGGGACAGGCAAGGACACCATCGACGGAGGCGCTGGAACCGACTACCTGTATGGCAGCGACGGTGATGACGCGCTCTTTGGTGGCACTGAAGACGACAGTCGGGATTGGTTGAACGGCGAATACGGCAATGACCAGCTGTTCGGTGGAAATCGCTCGGACATTCTTTCGGGCCAAGGCGGAAATGATGTTCTCCACGGACAAGGTGGCGACGATTACCAACTCCTAGGAGGGGCGGGTGAGGATGAGATCTACGGCGAAGCTGGCAATGACACGCTCGATGGGGGCGCCGGCACCGACTACCTGTTCGGCGGCGATGATCACGACGTCATCTACGGTGGTGCCGAGGACGATTCCCGCGACTGGCTCAATGGCGAATATGGCAACGACAAACTCTATGGCGGAGGCGGTTCGGACATCATCTCGGGCCAGGCCGGCAATGACGCGATCTTTGGCGAAGCGGGTGATGATTATCAGCTCCTAGGGGGAGCCGGTGAAGACACCATTTACGGCGGCTCGGGCAATGACACTCTCGATGGAGGATCGGGCGCGGACGTTTTGTTTGGCGGTAACGGCCATGACACTATCTACGGGGGAGCCGAAGATGATGCCATTGACCGCTTATTCGGCGATGAGGGAAATGACAAGCTCTACGGCGGCGCTGGAAATGACGAGATCGAGGGCGGTTATGGCAATGATCAGATTTGGGGGGATCTCGGAGCTGATCTTCTTGATGGCAAAGAGGGCGATGACACCATATTTGGCGGCAAAGATCGAGACTGGAACATTTCCGATGCCGAAGATTCCGTCGGCTTCATGGACTGTTCTGCCACTCAAGCAGACGTCAATTTGCCCAATCTAAGCGGAACCTGGTGGGTTCATTCCAATGGCCTTCCAGCGACGATCAAACAACAAGGCAGAACTTTGGTCTTAACGGACGAGTATGGCAGTGTCTTGCATGCAACGCTCGACGTAGACGCGTACGGAATTGTGGTGGCGCACACCGACCATCCAAGTCCATCGAATCAGGTAATAGAGATTCGTCAGGTAGGTGTAAAGACGCAGCTTCTCTGGGACGGCAATACATGGGATCGCTCATCAGTTGCAGGTACTTACTTCGTCGCCTCAAATGGTCTGAAAGCATCGATTCGTC
Source organism: uncultured Pirellulaceae bacterium (assembly GCA_964636985.1). GTDB lineage: Bacteria > Planctomycetota > Planctomycetia > Pirellulales > Pirellulaceae > CAZWSX01. The sequence continues at coordinate 9,136 of CAZWSX010000026.1, forward strand.
AGTCGGGAGACACATTGACTTTGACCGACGAATATAACACCTCGACTGAGGCTCACTGGATCAGTTCCACTCGGTTTGAAGCCTGGGGTCAGGAGGCTTCCGTCGTGCAGCAAGGTTCAGTTACATACATACTTTGGGATGGCAATTACTGGGCTCGCGGTTCAATAGCTGGTGACTACTATGTAGCCTCGAATGGTATGAAGGCATCAATTCGGCAGTCAGGGAACACGCTGACATTGACCGACGAATACGGCAATGACACACGGACCGAATGGGAAAGCCCGACACAGTTTTCCGCATGGGGACAATCGGTATCTGTTGTGCAGGAGGGATACTTGACACGTATCCTTTGGGACGGGAATTCGTGGGAACGCGGGTCTATCTCGGGAGACTACTTTGTTACTTCCAACGGCCTCAAAGCATCAATTTCCCAGAATGGGGAAGTGATTAGCTTGACCGACGAACATGGCAACACTACACGGGCAACGTGGGATAGCGCAACTCAATTTCATGCGTGGGGCCAAGTTGCGACGATGACGCAGGAAGGATTTGTGACTCGAATCGCGTGGTTCGGGAACGCGTGGGAATATTCAAGTATCGCTTACATATCTCGAGATTCAACAGGGGCAACTCTTGAAGTTCTTGGCACACCAGATGCAGACGACATCAAAGTTCATAGCGACGGAAGCTTGCTATGGGTCGAGATGAACAATCAGCTGGCGTTTCGTTGTCTTGACAACCAGCTCACGGCATTGGCAATTAACGCTGGCGCAGGAAATGATACTATTACATTACAACTCACGTCGTCTGTTGCAGCTACCGTGTTTGGCGCCGATGGAAACGACTTCCTCATTGGCAGCGTCCATGATGATGTACTCCTTGGCGGCAACGGCGATGATTGGGTTTTTGGCGAGTCGGGAAATGACGTGCTTTTCGGCGAGAATGGAAATGACGTTCTGATGGGCGGCTTAGGAGATGATTGGTTATTTGCCGGACTTGAAGGATCCGATCAGTTGGACTCGGATTACCATCAGACTCATGGTAACGATACTTATGTTGTCGCGGGTACGAACTCATTCAGCGAGGTCGACGAATTTCGCCTCGTCACACGCAACGATGGCGCGATCGTTACGGTTCGCGAAGACAACAAGGGCACTGATGTGCTCTATTACAATGATGGCAGCACAGACAAAATGGACGATGATTTGTGGATCGACCGAACTCTTGACAACATAATTCGCGAGCTGTCGAAAATTGTTCCTGCGGTAGTCGATTTCGTTACGGGACTCTTTTCGGAGGGTTCTCCATCGTCATCCTCGCCAACATCGGCGTCCGTAACCCGCGGCTTTTGGGCTTATGGTGACTCTGTCGCTTCAATAACTTACGAAGGTGGGTCGTCGTGGGGTGGCAACGGTGATTCATGGAAACAGCCATCGCTATATGGCTGGCACAATGGAAGTTACGGCGGAAGTGCTTTTGAAAATATGATGCGGAAGGTTGATCCAATACGTCCATTGAGACGTCTGTGGGACGAAATCGTATCAGCCGCTTCTGCTACCTCAGATGAATTAGCTATCACATACGTGCGGCAGTCTCTTGCGTGGAGTGGTGGTCGGCGGTCCGAGGAGTACTTCGATCATTTTTTGACGGGAAAGGGTGCTGGTGCTGATCTTGATGTCGCGGCGTATTTGGAAGACCCGGCCATTTGGAAAAAGTTGAGCTTAGCGATGCAGGAAAGCCCCAGTGGTGGCTTCCTCGACATCGATCTGGATGATTACGCAAGTCCCGATTGGAAGCTGTCGGTTGGTCGTGCTCGAGTTAGTTGGGATGCTTGGCAAGAAGGCGCATGGACCGAGGACTGGGTTAGGAAGACAAAAATAACGGTTAAAAGCAACTACCTCTCTACTGAGCGCGGGCCGGTGATATCAAGAATGATGCAGCGTCTGATAACTAATGGAAAGGCAACTGATTTTCAAATCACAGGGACGGCCATTTTGCTCGAAGATCTCGGTTTCGAAAAGAGATTTGGGGGTAAATAGGAGTTTGCAATTAAGGAAGGCGCAGCAAATGACTCTCGACCTTCAGCATCTCGTCGCTATAAGAGAACCTGACCGATCCAGTTCGCAAGCGACCGGCCAGTGGCGACTAGAAGAACGGCAATTGTGAATATGCCATCGACGGTGCGAAGTTCAATTGAACTCTTGATAAACATCAGAGTATAGGTTCAAAAACCATTCGGTTAACGATGGACAACATTTGTCGATGGCGTTCCAATTACGATCGCCGTACGACTCAGTTCCTGCATAAGATCAAGGAACGTCGGAAGGCTGACGGGGCGATGGTCTTCCACATGACTGGCGCAACTACCATTCAAAACTCTCATGACGAACAAAACCCACTGCCCTGAACGTCAGAAACTCAAATCAGTCCTTGTCGACGGAGTCGCTAACGTGGAAGCAAGCCAAATAGAAGCGCACCTCCTCGAATGTGCCGACTGCGCGCAGGCCACATTGAAGCTCTCGGCGGATGATACCCTGGTCCGCTCACTAAGACACAACTCGCCGAATGACAGTACCGTTGCAGCTTCGAGAGAAGTCGTTCAGCGGCTCATTCAACATTTGCAGCAATTGCCCAACCAGACAGACACTTTGGCGCCAGCGGTGGAGCCTGGCAGGCTAGGATGCCTTGAGAACGAGTGGAAATCGAGTTTTTCGTCTGCGGAGGCAGACGATGAATTGGGTCGCCTCAACGGCTTTCGCATTTTGAAATTGCTGGGCCAAGGGGGAATGGGTGGCGTCTTCCTGGCTGAAGACCTGAAACTCGGACGGCGCGTTGCTTTGAAGGTGATGCGTCGAGGAGTCGCTGCCCAAGCCGATGCGGCAGAACGGTTCATTCGTGAGGCACGGGCAGTTGCGGCGGTGCATAATCCGCATGTCGTCACGATCTATCAAGTTGGCGAAGATCGTGGCGTGCCATTCTTCGCTCAGGAATTACTCCAGGGTGAATCCCTCGATGCGCTGTTAAAGCGCGAATCAATGCTGCCGATCGCCGATGTCATCTCCATTGGTCGGCAAATTGCGGCCGGGCTTGCTGCCGCACACGAACAGAACCTTATCCATCGGGATATCAAACCTGCTAACGTCTGGCTGGAAACTAGTGGCAACGTCAAGTTGCTCGACTTTGGGCTCGCGCGACCTTTGGGAAGCGATCAAGAACTGACGCAGTCGGGCGCGATCCTCGGCACACCGGCGTACATGGCACCGGAACAGGCGCGGTCGGAGGATCTTGATGCCCGCTCGGACTTGTTCAGTCTCGGCTGCGTGCTGTATCGCATGTCGACGGGTGAGGAAGCATTTCGCGGCAAGGATGTAATGTCAACGCTGATGGCGCTGGCCACAGTCGAACCGTCCTCGCCACAGACGGTAAGGGCGGACGTGCCGCGAGAGCTATCGGACTTGATCATGCGATTGCTGGCAAAGAATCGCGACGCCCGGCCTGCTTCGGCGCATGAGGTCGAACGGCAACTGGCAGATATGGAAATTGCGACTCCGTCGACCGTCGAGGCAGCGCCGGCGCGACGCAATCCCAATCATGCTTGGCTGATTGGGGCAGGTTTCGCAGCGACATGTGTCCTTCTGGGTGTGATCATCATCACTGTTAAAGATCGCCACGGGCGGGAAACGAAGATCTCGGTATCAACCCCAAACGACGTAAAGATCGTAAAGGTAGAGCAGGAGCCTGACTCAACACCGGCGGCTCCCGAAAACGCCTTCTCGCTTTCGGGATTGGATCCCAGCAAGATTCCGGAGGAAGAGCGAGTCGATTCGCAGCCTGTCGAGTTAGTTGCGGTGATCGGCCAGCATCGTCTCCGTGACTGGTGGCAAGCAACCTCTGTCGTAATTCATCCGAGCGGATCGTTTTTGATCGAAGCCAGTGAGCGCAATACCCAATTCTGGTCGTTGGACACCTTGCAACGGTTGAATGGGAATGCGGGCGGGGCAATTCAAGCGGGGTGCACCTTCACTCCCGATGGCAAGTCGTGCATCAACGGACGTGCCAGGTATTCAGTCGATCTGTCGCGACCGGACAGTCCTCGCATCAAAGAATCGGCAAATCGTCCGCCTCGTAAAGTGCGCGAACAGGAGCAGATCGTCATATCTCCCGACGCAAAGTGGATGTTGCTGGCCGGCTCACCAGCTGGGATTCTAGAAGTTTGGGATTTGTCCGGCGATGGATTTCGTTTCGTGAAGGAACTGCCGTACGCCGGCCGTAGTTCCACAAGTTTCCTGCAACTGTCGCGGGATGGACGGCGTCTGGCGTTGCGGGGGGACGGAGCCGACGAGAACTCTCCACAGGCGATCCGATTATTCGAAGTCGATTGGGATGCGGCCGATGGACCAGCCCTCAAGCCCTTTGGCGAACCAATTCCTGGATTGACCGCTGTGTTGTCGGCCGATGGGCAACGATTGGTTGCTGCTGATGAACTGGGCAATGCGAAATTGTTGAACCTGACAGAAATGCCTCCCCGAGTGGAAGCTGAATTTCAGTCGGCGGGTACGCCGTACTTCTTCAGCGATGGCAAGCGATTAGCTCACAATGCTGGCCACATTAGCATTCTGGAGGCGTCGGACGGGGTTTGGAACTCGACGTATCGTCTGCCAACGGCTACGGGGACCAACTCTCGATTCTGGGTATCACCAGACGAGAAGACACTCATTGTTTCTGAATATTTCGTGGGTCACCTAAGAGTCTGGGATTTGACGACCGATCCGCCGCGCGAACGTGGGGCTTCGATTTCGGCCGACAGTATGGCATTTTCGCCGGACGGCCGTATGCTCGCGATCAATGGCTGGGACCACAGTACCGTCTGGAACCTGACTGGCGCGCAACCAGAGCAGGTCAAGACGGTAGATCAGGGACCGGCGCAGTATCCGCCATCCTTTTCGTACGATTCGCGCCTAGTCGCCTTCTCTCATGTGGGCACCGACGTTTGGGACCTTTCGGCGGAGCCGCCTGCTGTGATTTCCAGTGGCAAGGACATTTTTCATCGATTTGCTCAGACCGAACCGAAGGTAGAGATTTGGTCTGACAAGTATGCCACCTATCCTTACGAGATCACAGAACGCGGGTCCTTTCGAGTGACCCCACCGATTGAAACCGGCTTCGTATCGCCGGATACGCTCCATGACCCATTGGCAGGTGTGCGTGCCGAGTCAGGCCGATGTGTCCGAGTACTCGCCGACGGCAAATTGGGCGTCATCAATCTCAAAGACGGTACGCAGATCGTCGAAGTGCAACATCCGGCCAAGATAGTGAACCACTTCTGCTTATCCGCCAGCGGAGATGTGCTTGCGGCTTTCTCAGGCAACCAAACGATGGTGTGGGATCTGGCCGAAACACCGCCGCGTGAATACCCATTGCCTGATACGAACTCCTCAGATGCATTGTTTTCGTCCGACGGGAAGTTGCTGCTGGTCGCTCGAGGAGGCGGCGGCATTCAACTGTACGACTGGGCGGCCGGCCGGCATTTGCGAGATTTGGAATTTCCAGGCTGGGTCCGACAAATGTTCTTGCATCCCGACAACCGCCACCTGGGCACGGTGAACGGCAACGGCACGATCTATATCCTGCGAATCCCAGAATTCCAGGCGAAGGTCGACAAGTGAACGACAAGGGGAAGTGGAGGGCTTCCGCACTGCGTGTCGTTCGCCACGCTTACGATCCATCACGGCCGCCACACGTTCATCTCACATGCGCTCGCTGGCGGTAGAACTCTTGCCGAAGTTCGCGATGCTGTGGGACACGCGAACATCTCCATTACCTCTGCCTACCTACATGTTGCTGTTGAGGATGATGGGGTGGGGAGGTTGTTTAGGTAGTTCCCAATAGCAAGTACCCAACGTTTTCGTCGGGCAAAGAAAACCCGAAAAAAATGTTGACGTTGTTTGGTCACCGTGCGAAAACAGCAATGACTCTATCCTTGACGGGCCACTACGTTAAATGGAAATCGGCAATGCGGCACTGATCCGCGTACGGACGTCTGCGAGAATGCGACGTGCTTCTATTTCGAATGGCAGCCGCCAAACGCGAATCGGGCGTTTAACGCATTCGCTAAGAAAACGGACGAGCGCTTGACAGGCTTAACGCGCGGTAGGAAGCATCAGCCTACGTTCGGTTTGAATTGACATTGGCCGATTCCAACAAAGTTATTGTTCAACTGCATTTGAACGCTCTGCCCGCCGAAGTATCGCGAGAGCCGTATTGTGGAGAAGAATCGAAATGTCTGATGACTCGGTGCTGGAAAAGCTCGCCCAATACGGGCTGACAGCGTTCTTCGGCAGTGTCTTAGGGGCCGCCATGGGAAAGGACCTGGCAGGGGTCTCGGTCAACCTCATTTCATCCGGCCTCGAACACCTCGGTGGCGAAGTCTTTAAGAAGGTTACCGAATCGAAGGGAAACCACCACCTTCATAAGTTGGCCGCCGCCGCGTTCGAATCCACGATCAATGAAGTCCAGAAGGAAAGAAATGAACACGGCAGCAAGCGGTACTGGAGGGATAGCGATCTCGCAGCCTTAGGGAGCCTCAAGAAAGTTGTCAAGAGCCAACTGCTGCGATCGGATTCTCCGGAAGTGATCGCTTTGTTCGACGCGCTTCTCGTGGGGAGGACGCAGCAGCTCGAGAGTACTATTGAGACGCTCATCGCTTCACATCTCGAGGCGAGTGGCAGCGCCCAATGGCAAGAGTTGACGAAGTCGATCAAAAATCGATTCTTCGTGGAGTTCCAGGATCACTACAAGTTGGAGCAATACAAAGAGGGGCGGCTCGCTCTCGAACGCGATATCGCTTGGGCGACACAGCAAACGTTGCAGGAGAATACCGCCGGCATCGCCTCATTTACAGCAGAGCAGCACAAACAGTTCGAAGCCATCCTTGGGAAACTCCAAGAGGTCGCCGACCGAGGCATCCCGGGAGAATGGGCACCTCAATTACTGAGTCTCCGCAAGCCGTCCCTGGAATTCGTTACATTCGATTACGACGCTGCCGGCATCCATCCGCTAGGTCGGTTCGACTTTCGTCACCCGCGTACGGCATTTTTCGGTTACGGCAGGTTGATGAAAGACCTGAAACTGTTTTTAGAACCGAGACCTCGCGCCGGCTGGAACGACGTCTCGTGGTGTATTTTGACGGGGCCGAGTGGTTCTGGGAAAAGCCGATTGGCCAACGAGCTTTGCCGGTTTGCCACAGAACATCGTTCCATGGACGCTGGATTTCTTCCGCGAGCCAATGTCGACGAAGAGTCTTGGAGAGTCGTCAAGGGAACATGGACGGTAGAAAAGGATACGCTCGTGGTCATTGACTACGCGGCGTCTCAGGCCGAGGACGTGCGGGCGCTGCTGCGCCGATACGGGATGAAAAACGTTAAAGCTGGAGCGCGTCTGCGCGTTTTGCTGCTCGAGGCGCCTATTGCCCCTCGCATCAACCGCTGGTGGCAGCGAGATCTATTTGGACCTACGGGCGGCGGCCGCGACTACGTCGAACAGTCTTACTACTTGCCTCCGGGACGAGCGAAACCGAGGCGGGTGGAAGACATGGTGCAATTCGATATCAACAATCCTGTCTATGCATTGGATGATGATAGCCGAGCCCATATTCTGCGTACCGTCCTTAAGGAGGCAGGAATTCCCGAGAGTGGCCAGCCCACTCGAACACCGCTCCTCGATGGATTGAGGCTGATTGACCCCTTGAGTCGTCCGCTCTTCGCCCTACTGTACGCCGAAGTCTTGGCGGCCGGCTTGAAGGATCCCGCGCGCCAGGCAATGGTGCGAATCGACAACCAACTCGAACTCTTGTGGGAAATAATTGACAGGCATTTCGATCGATGTCAATCCAACTGGAAAAACGAGTTGGACTTGGTAAGTTCTCACGTGAATTTGCTGTTACTCGCTTCCTTGGTCGATTCCCTGAAGGTTCAAGAGTTGGAGTCGATCTACGCTCAAAACGCAAACGTCCCGTCGCCACGAGCCCGCCGCGGCGAAGCTCCTTTGCACGACGAACTGTATCGGGATTTGACCATCGGCCACTATGAGGACTTGAACGCTCCCTTACCTGGCTTGAAGCCCAGCATGCTTGCGCAAGCGCTGCTGCTTGGGCGGCTGCGGGCGAGAAGTTGCCTGCGCTCTGAGCAGGCGCGCGCGGTGATTGCCGATACGCAGGACGTCTTGCAGCACGCCTTGGAAATCAGACCTCGCGAGACACTCTGGTTTTTAGCGCGGACCTTCTACAATTTCGAGAATCTTAGCAAGGATGGCGATTCGGTAACCTCACCACTACTCGACGCGCTATCTAACCTGATACTTCGAGGAGGCGCGCTGAAGAGACCGGAAGCCGTTTTGACGTTAGCGACTTTTCTCAAGCGGCGAGGGCGCGACGACGCAGCCGCGAGGGTCCTCGCAGAACTTGGCGATAGTGACGAAGTCGAACCAAGGTGGCGAACGGCCGCTAAGTTCGTTGTCGATACACAATTTGGTCAACAGTTTGCTCAAGACGAGAACAGCACTCGCGACGTTCACTTCAAAGGCCCGTTTGCGGAAAAGTTGGCAAATAACCTCGGTATCGATGTCCGTTCAAAGCAGTCCGTCCTGCACGAACAATTTGAAAGGTTCAATACGGCCCGCGACTTGGTGACAGAACGTCCCAGCGAGATTAGCGCCGCAGACAAAGCCGCTCTGACCACATTCCTCATGATGTCCGCGTGGGGACCCGACATGCGGTTTTTCGGGGGCAAGAATCATTCCGACAAGGATCGGCAAAAAATATTCACCGGAATCTACGAAAAGATGCCCGACGCGATGCAAATCCTGTTGTGGAGGCATGCCCCTCGCACATTGTTGATGAGCGACGACGGCCAGACGCCTTGGGAGCATCGCATTGATGTTGGCTGGGTACGCGGTGTTTCGCTGATCTTTCCCGTCAACACTTCAACTTATGGCAACGCCTTTATGCGGGGCGAGAGATCCCTATACGAGTTGTCGGCGAAGCATATCCTATCCCCGGACGAGGAAGACGAACGAAACAAGCCGCTCTTCATCATCGATTTGGTGCTCGTGCTCGACGGGCTATTCGACTTGTTCTTGCGGCAGGAAATCCATTCGATCTTCGACGGGTGGGATAGCCACATGGTCGCGGACATTACAGAACGCGTCGATCTCTTGTCGACTCTCGAATCAGAGCAAGGCGCGGGATTGCACGGCTTCGGCAGCCACTTTCAGAGTCTTTGCCAACGATATAAGCAGCGACCGGTCGTGGTCGCTCCCTTCACCGGCCGAGGTCTAGGCGAACCATTTGCCAGAAGGTGGCGTCGCGGGGGGGCGTTCGAGTTACAGGGGCACACGACCGCCGACAAAGATATGCTGTACGTGCTCAAGTGGGACGAGAAACAACGCTAACCCACGAAGATGAATTGGACTCCCCTCGGCCGAATTCACTTCTGATCAAGTTCGAAGAATCGCCGATTGCGGTTGAGAATCCCTTGGCACGCCTGCTCATCGGGCTCGCCAACGGCCACGCCGCGTTCAACAGTGCCGCCTAGCACAACGCCATCGTTCCGCGGGAAGATGTAACCGCCTGAATGGCTGAGCATCCATGGCAAGCGCTGGGGCTTAAGCATGACCAGTTGCCCCCGAATAGGAACGACTAAGGAATCGTCCATGAACTCGCCGGCTCCCAGCCCAAGACAGTTGACGATTACCTTTTCGCTCAGGCTGGCAACTTCGGCCTTTTTCTCGAACGTAGCGCGTTTCAATTTGCCTCCAAGTTCCTCGACGTCTGCCACGAGGCGCGGCATGTAAATTGGGGGCTCGACAAGAAGCGTCATGTGAACACGGCCGGAACGTTTGACGCCTTTGAATGGCAACTCATCCAGTAGTGTCGCCTCAGGCAAGATGTTTTTCGGAATCTTCAAAAAAGACGTATCGGCCTCGGCCTCGACATAGTTCGGCCGACAAAAGACACCGTACGTTTCGCCAATCCGCTTCGAAAACTCTCGAAAAGAATCGGACAGAATGCGAGCGAACCGCTCCTGTTCTGCTTCTGATTCACCTACGGCAATCATGGACGGACTCCATTGTCCACCAGCCTTATCGGAAGTAGTGTCCGGGGGGAAATCCTTAGAATAAACGACCACCCGGTATCCCGCTTTGACCAAAACATAGGCGGTGCTGAGGCCGATGATTCCAGCACCCAATACGGCGATATCGGCGTTTGGGTTGAGATGCCTGTGAACAAGGCGACTTGCTTCCAGGGCACATCCCCAAGAGACAGTGATCCCCGCTCCACCGTGACCGTAGTTATTGACGACGATTTTGTCCGCCACGCGTTCTTCGTCGAGACGGAAGGTCTTCTCTCGATAGGGACGAATGCACGCGATTCTCGCCTTGACCTGGCTCTCGTCGAAGTTCGGCGCTTGCTCGGGCTCTCGTGGAGGAACAAAGCGAAGTTTCTCAAGTGAGTTGGATTCGATACGCGGCTCTTTCACTTTAGTGCCCCCTGTGCAAGCGACCGCGAAATTCCGGCCTGCGTCGGTCGGTGCGAGGTCGCCCGTCGCGACAGCGCTATTCTAGACTGGTAATCGCCCTAAAGGGCTTGTTCGGGTGATCGCAGACCGACGAGATAGTTCCAGAAAATGAGTAGGTAAAACCTGCAGGGACCTCACGCGGCCCTCCAGAGCCACCGACGCCGCCCATCAGCAAACCTCTGTGGTCGACAAATGCTAACGACCCTTGGGGCGTGTGCCGCGCCCGAAGCACTAACATCGTCTCAAATGTTGAGGGGAATGTTGCCTCATCCCAGCGATTACGCCCGAGAATCGATTCGCTTTGCACCCGTCCCGTGCCAAATTTAGTGCGCAGCCAACTCGGCGTCGTTGTTCGCGCAGTCGCAATGCGACCAAACAAGTTTCACCGAGTTGAGAGACGCGGAGATGAGTCAACAACAAGGGAAGACGTGCGGAAATCGCAGGTCGGCGCGCACCGATAGCGCAGGCGATTTGCCAAGAGCGCAAGCAGTCAGCGCTACGCCGCTCGTCGCGAGTAGCTTTTCAAGAGTCCGCCCAAGCGCGAATGGCAGCGAACCTCGCAGAGCGGAATGGTTTCATCTTGAAGGTCACTGCGTTTGGTTCGTGGTCGACCTCGCCGCTTCGGCTTATTTAAGAGCTCGTTGTCCAAACCCTGGTGCGGGCGTTCCGCGTGGTAGTGAGCCAAGTACTCGGCACACAAATGGTCCATATGCCGCTCGCCAAAGACGATGAACCGGTCGAGACATTCTTGTCCGATCGATTGGATGAATCTCTCGACGAAGGCGTTTGTGTTCGGAGAACGATAGGCCGTTCGCATCGGTTTCGCGCGGAACGATCTCAACTTGGCCCGGAAGGCTTTGGTGAACTTGGCATCGCTATCGTGCTGCACGAACCGGACCGGCAAACCCTGGTTCCTCGCTCGAGTGACAAACGATTCCGCTTGCCCCACAACCCACTCGTCGTTCGGATGTAGTGTCGCTGGCGAGAGAACAACCTGTCGCGTTTTTACGTTCAAGAACGCAATTACAAAGACTTCGCGGATGCCCTTGAACGTGAGAATGCACTTCGAGAAAAAGTCGCATTGCCACAAACTCGCCGCATGCTGTGCGAGGAATTCGTCCCACGTTCCTTCTCCCCGTTTCGGGCCAGGGTCTAAGCAGGCATCCTTCAAGATCCGTTTCACGGTGTTGCGGGAAAGCGACTTGATTCCCAGCTTCTTCAGTTCCCCAAGAATGCGGGTGTATCCCCACTGGTTCTCTCGGGCGAGCTTTAGGATCAAGCAGCGGATCTGCTCCGGCGTGCGACGCCGGCCGCGCTTGGCGGGAAACTTCTTGCCATCTTTCTTCTCCGCGCGAATCCAGCCAAGCAAGGTGCTCGGCGCAACGATCGTCGTCAGGTGCCGCAGAGCACGTCCGAGCTTTTGGGCAAACCGCACCAGCCGGTACCGCTCTTTCGGGGTGATCGTAATCCGCTTGGGCAACTTGCTCCGCAGGATTTCGTTCTCGACCTTCAGATATTTGACCTGCCGAGCGAGTTCTTTGTGGGTGGCACTCGCCAGCGCGAGCAGCAGGGAATGAAAAACGCTCGTCATGGCGATAAACTAGGTAAACACGCTGTGAATCATGGGTGAGCGCACATTTTGGCACCCCGGACAAGGCTCGTGTGGCCCGCTCAACCGGGGGTGCGAGATGCGCTTTCGATCGACCAAAAAGATCGCGCGCTGTTAACTGAAGGAGAGTGCCAAAACTTTTGACACAGTAGTTAACAGCGCGCGAATCTCTAGGTGTTAACTGAAGCCGCGCTTTCCGTAACCCGTTCGGACCGGTTTTGGGGGGACCGAACAGGACTTGAACTTTTACAAACTCTTGAAGAATAAGCAGTTACGAAAAAAGATCTCGCGCGATTTAGTTCGAAGAGTGTTCGGCCCGGGGAGGTCGCCATCGAGTCGTAGGCAGTCGTTTGATGCCGCATCCAAGCGATCACAGCGGCTTCGGCTCGCTGTTCGACTGGGATTCACTTGGTTCGGGCAACGGTGCCCCTACCAACAGGTGTGGCATGATCGGCTACGGCTTTCGCGAGACGTCGAGCTAGATCGTCATGCGCAGGATGGAAAGCGAGGAAGTCTACCACAGCTCCAGTAAAGTCCTCGATGTATTCTGCCTGAGCCTTTTCTCGTCGATTACTATCAGCTTCCTTACGTTTCGCAAAACCCTCGGTGGACCGCTCGGCGTTCAATTCTTTCCGAATCCGGTCAACGGTCTTAGTAGGTGCCCATAGGCCCCTGAAAAGACTCTGCGGCCCTTCTTTTCTTGCACAATCCAGTGCTCACCTGCGGCCTTCACTCGGCTCGTAAGGGCGGCATCGCCGGGCAGAACCAGACTCCAACCGTCAGGGACCGTCCGCAATTCTCCCTTGGCAGATCGCACGGTACGTAGTGTCGGGCCTGGGGCAAAAATATTGGCGTTCACTTCGCTTCCGGGCGGAGTTAGTCGGACATCTACATCATGGCTTGCTACAGTGCATCACCCCGTAACCGGACGGCTCATCAACGCGCCGCTAGTTACTGGCGGTCGGGTGACTTGACCGCTTTGTGTGTCACTCGCGAATATGTGGAAAACTAAGTCAAGAGCATCACCGCCAAGGAAGGGTGTCTCGACACAATGGACTGTATACCCTGCGATCTCCGACGTCGTGATTTGGTCTCGCTCAAAATGCGGAGTTAGCGATAAGTGAACCGTATCGCGCGCTTGTTGCTCCGTCCGCGCGCTCTGTACATAAATGACAAACCGAGAAAGAGGTGGACCCCGCGCGTGAGACAGTTTACCGGTGTAAATAAGTAAAGAGGGAAAGCGGCCAGCGAGCCGTCCCCGCGAGCTCGCCAGCCGCGCTGAACTGCGCACCCGGCATCTGTCCCAGTGCGCCAGTTGCAGCAGATTCATAATCTGCGTGACCCGCGCCCTGCTGACATGGCCGAGCCTCGCCAAATCGGCCTGGTCCACGACAGCGCCTTCACGGATCAAGCGTTGAAAGCGAATTGCCAATGCCATGAGTTTTGACAACAACGACACACCACCGGAAAACGCGACGTCGCGAATCAGGCGGAGACGGGCGAAGAAGGATTCGATCCCGTGTCCGAGGAGTCGACCGCGAGCGTAAGGCCTCGCGCGAGGAAGTGGTGAGTCGATTTATGGCGAGCCTTTCGGAAGAAGATCGCTATGTCCTTCGGCAGCGCCAACTCGGTCGCGGATGGACGATCTTGCGGCCGAGTTGAAAACTTCGGCCGATGCACTGCGCGTCCGCATGAGTCGCGCAACGAAGGCAGCGTGCCAGCGGTTAGGGATCGATCCTCCTTGACATTCGGCAATTCATTAGTGGGCTCGGCCGTGGGCACGCTTAGAAGTTTCGATACTTGCCATTCTTGCTTCCGCCGATCTGCTCAAAGTCGTCGTTTCCGATACCACCATTGAAATCCGAAGAGGCGAAAATCACGTTTAATAGGTCCATGCGATCATCGCCAGCGCCCAGATCAACGGAAAGCTTTCCGTTGACGGTCATCTTCGACAAATCAACTCTATCAGCTCCTGTGCCGGTGCTGATTGTGACACCTCCCTTAAACGAATTTGTGCCGCTCGTGGCGAATACATCAGCGTCTTTCGAACTGTCTGTAGACGTCCCCAGTTGAAAAACGGAATTGGTCAAATCGTTTCCTTTGAAGTTGAATAGAGAAATCCGATCTGACCCAGTGCCCATGTTGACGTTCGCGTAGCCAATTTGCGCCACGCCTCCGAATAGCTCCTCTCCGATTCGAACCGAATCGTTTCCACCGTTCATAAAGATCCGCAAATCGTCCTCAGTCTTGCTGGGCGCGAAGTAGGTCGCAAGAGAGCCGTTGATTCTCGTGTTTCCCATGCCGTCTACTCGGAAACTACCGTTTGTTGATCGCATGATCATCACATTGTTCGCGGCACTGTCGCCGCGCAATTCTAGGGCACCGTTAACAATCGATGCCGTTACGTTCCCAGCCATCACCTCGCGGGTTTCAAGTTTTTCGCATCCAAGTCGGCGGGTTTTTCGCTTCGTGGCCATCGTTACTCTTCCTGTGTGAAAGTTGCTGAATCGCTTCTACCCACACATCCGGGACCCGGCGTAAACCGAACAGAAAAAATTGAAAAATCTATCGGTGTGGTGTCTCAACCGCTGTTTGGGGGGTGTCCCTCCCTCGAAATTCCTTGAAAAATGCGATCTTTGCTTCGCTCGAACGATCGCATGGGTTTTCGCCCCTAGGGCTCGAGTCAAATGGCTGATCGCGATCCGTCCGCTTCGCAACGTCGATCTCGCGGACCGTCTTTTTCAGTTAGTGGGCTGACCCCGCCACACATCGCCGCATTGCGTGCACGGTGGCAGAAAGAGGGAAGGTGGTCAGTCGAGCAAATCCTTGTCGCGGAACCCCGGTGGCGCGACAAGCCCGACATGATTCTCGACCTGGTATACCTCGAAACCGAGTTAAGGCGAAGCGCGGGCGACGCACCAACTGTTGCCGAATACTTATCTCGTTTCCCCACCATAGGCGACAAGATTCTCGATTTGTTCGCGATCGATGACTTTGTCGAAACTCCGCATCATCAACAGGACTCAGCAAATGACGAAACTCAAGACTTTGGGGGAAATTCGCTCGAAGGTTTAGTCCCACATTCAGATGGCGACCAAACATCGCCCGATCCTCTTGGCAATCCTTCAGGCAACGCACAAATCACGCATACGAACCTTCGATTGCCAGCCATTGATGGCTACGAGATTCTTGGCGAGATCGCTCGTGGCGGGATGGGTGTGGTGTTCAAGGCAAAGCAAATCAAGCTGAACCGTATTGTTGCGGTAAAAGTGATCTTGCCAGGTCAATTGGCCTCGCCTGATGCAATTGACCGGTTCTACACCGAAGCCCAAGCGGCCGCATGCCTTGATCACCCTGGGATCGTGCCGATCTTTGAAGTCGATGAGGCGCATGGCGTTCACTACTTTTCGATGGGATACATCGAGGGGCAGAACCTTGCCGATTTAGTTGCCAAAGGTCCCATGCCTCAGCGCGAGGCCGCGCGGCTTGTTGAAGCCATTTCTGAAGCCGTTCAATATGCTCACGATCGCAAAATCATCCATCGCGATTTGAAACCGCGCAACATTCTTTTGACGTCCACGGGGGAACCAAAAGTAAGCGACTTCGGTCTGGCGAAACAAATCGAAGCGGACCACGAACTGACTGCTAGCGGTCAGATCATGGGTACTCCCAGTTACATGCCCCCAGAGCAGGCACTTGGCAAATTGGATCTGGTTGGTCCCCGCTCGGACGTCTATTCCATCGGCGCCATCCTCTATACCCTGCTCACCGGTCGCCCCCCGTTTCAAGCCACGTCGTTTGTCGACACGCTTCGCGACGTGATCGAAACGCCTCCCATTGCGCCCAGAGTCCTCAATCGCCGAGTGGATCGCGACCTGGAAACAATCTGTTTGAAATGCCTGGAGAAATTGCCGGAGCACAGGTATCCAACCGCGAAAGAAGTCGCTGCCGAGTTGCGCCGATATCAGGACGGTGAACCGATTCGCGCCCGAAGGCTCGGAATGATGGGACGATCGTGGCGCTGGGCGCGGAGACATCCGCAGTTTGTCGGCGCGACATTGGCGATCGTCCTGTTGGCAGTGATTGCTTCCTTTGCCGGGGTGGCAATCTGGCGGTCGGAACGCGATCGAGTCGTGACCAATTCACACCGCGACGTTGACTCGATGCTCAACAATCTGAACGCCGAGGTGGAGAGCTTCCATAAGCTTGAATCGGCCATTGCAAAGCACGAAAAGCTCGACGCGGAGGCCGCCGCACTGTTTCGAGTTCGCGCCGTGGACGCGTATGCGGCCGCAATCCGAAAGTCATTGCTGAGTTCGCGGATTAACGAACAAGGCTTCGTCGAGCTTGAACGGGCCAATCAGATCATCGGAGATAAAAACTCCGACTTGGCGTCGCAGTTGCAAGGTGACATCACCGCGAGGAAGGAGTCGTGGCAAACTGTTTTTGAAGCTTTCGCGCCGTTCAAGGCGTCCATCTCCAAGCAACTTACGGCCGTGAGCCCCGCGGCCGATGGCTCGTTTATCGAGCAGGCCAAGGTGCAGGGACTATCGGAACGGCCAACCCTCCAACTCATGGCCGGAGATGCGGCGGAAATTCAGGCGACCTTCGATGCATCGTGGCGATTGCAGAACCGCATTGGCGTTTCGCTTTGGGACGCCAAAGGTTACGGCTACGAATTCCTGCTCGTTGCTGAACGCCCCCCGGAAGAGGAGTCGCCGCCTGCCTCGACGCAAGCGAACGAGAGTCCTTGGACATTCGAAGATGCGCAAGGATCAGGTGCCTCGTACGCCATCGAGATTCGTCGTAACGGAATTCCGCTGGTCCGGAGGCACTTGGAGCCAGCAGCGCTCAAAGAGCCACCGGTTGCTCTTCGGGGAACGCGCAATGGGGACCAACTCTCGCTTCAAATAAACGGCTTGGCGCCGCTTCAATTCGAAGATCCCTTTCCGTTGGATGGGAAATACGAAACCCGTTTTGCTCTCGTTCCATCGCCTGGCGCGAAGATTGTGCAAATCAATGCTCGCGAAAGAATGCGGGCCACGGCGGTTAGCAAACTCCGTGAAGGCGATGATCTTTTTTCGCGGGGCAAGTTTCAGGAGGCGCTCGACAGTTACCTCCTGCAAACCGCCGAGACGTCGGAAGTCAGTGAAGAACTCGATTTCAAAATCGGGATGTGCCACCTGGCATTGAACCAGTTCGCCGAGGCCGAAGAGCGTTTCGCCAAAGTCTTTGAAAATGGATCGTCGAGGTGGTGCCCCACAGCGGGTTGCCGCTTGTGGCAAGCACGAATGCGGCAAGGAAGGATGGACGAGGCATACCACGCGTTCGAACAACTGGAGTCGAAGTATTCCGAATCGGGCGTAGGGGCGGTCGCAAGCCTCGACCTGCGAGACGAGGTACGAAAGTTATCGATCAAGTCAAACGAGGGATTTCGACTTGCAAACCTCCTTCAATACCGGCCCAAACGATTGGAAGAATCTCGGCGAATCGCCGCGATCGATCGTTTTTTCAGCTCTGACGGACTGGGAGATCCGGAGATCCAAACCAATGTTGCCCGCGAACTGGCAATGGCTGGCGATATCTCGGGGGCGATGGCCGCCGCACAACCCATTGGCGCACACGGTGCGTCTGGACTGGCGGTCCGGCATTACGTGCGTTTACTGAGATTGAACAAGCAGTACACACATGCTCGCGCGGAGATCGACCATTACAATGCGACCCGCCCTGGATATGCCGCTCCTTTACAGTGGGAACTAGCAAGATGTTACGCGGCTGAGGGCGAGTGGGCAAAGTGCGAATCGGTGATCGACGGACTTTACCTCACTATCGATGAAGAGACCCTCGAACTCGAGAGCTATTCGACCATTGCCCTGATGAAAGGCTTTTTACTCGATCGGCGAGGAGCCAAAGCCGCCGCTTTGCGAACATGGCGGGACGGATTTCAGCGTAGCACGGCAATTCACCGCGACGATCACCATCGAGTCAGCGCTTTTCTGAATGAACTTGTTTTGCGATCGCTTTGCGACCAGGTCGACGACGAGTTCACGAAGCGGTTTATGGCGAATGTATTTGGAGCGGCAGGCAATAGCCCGCTGCTGCGTCAAGCGGAATCGCTCGTCGATGGCGCCACGATGTCCCAAGTCTTGAGAAGGATGTGGCGGTCGAAACTTGGGCGACGGCTGGCCGAGGATTTTGCTTTCGAACGAGGCACACTTCGCGACCGGATTGTTGTTCCTATGGCGCTCGCTGCCACCGAGTATGCGAATCTCACGGCATATTCCAGCGAGATGACCGACGATGAGTATGCACTTGTTTTTGAGCACGGACTTGCCACCGCCGAGAAGTTGATTTTTGCTGGTGAACTGAACGTCGCCCAAATCGCGGGACTTGTCGTCGCGTGGAAGGGATCGACTGGAACTCTTGGCTGGACTGGCGTCTCTCCTACACTTCCGCCCGAGTCTCGCAGGTTCCTTACCTATTTGATGGCACATCGGTGGCACAGTCGGGGCGACACTGCGGCAGCAATCAAGGTGTTGACCGAACAGTTCCCTGGCGACAATTCCGATGATTCGCTGGCCAGAGCCGCGAGAAAGGATCTCGATCGGCTCAAGGGGCAACGAGGAACACTTGTCTTCGACAGGCCCCGCGACGCGATTGCGAAGGTGCGTGTTACGCCCGAAATTGGCGAGCCATTTGACATCGACCTGGCGACCACGTCGGAGATTGATGTCGCGACAGGTAAATTTACATTACGCCTTGACGATGCCTCCGAGCAAGGAATCCTCTCGGTCACGGAGGGTGCAATCCAGACCATGCGGAAGGTGGTCGTCAACTACCAACCCAAAGTTCTACCGAACTCCTCTCTGGCCGTGCAACCTTTGGTCGGCATTGTCGCGGCACCGAGATCGAGTGCGGAGATCGATCGCTGGCAATTGGTTTATCGAAGACCTCACCTGGCGATCGGGCGGTCGCTTATTGCGGTCTCTCCCGACGAAAGCCAATTCGCCACCACATCGGGTGATCATGTGGTGCGAATCTTCGACAGCACGAACGGACGCCTCGCCGCTGTCTTATCGGCGACATTCGGCTCCTTCAACGATTTGCAGTGGTCAGCCGATGGAGGTTGGCTGGCCGCCGCGGGCGGATCAAACCAGATCAACCTTTGGCGAACGTCCGATGGTAAACGAGTGCAGGCGATATCAACCTCTGCAATGCCGCAGCGGATCCTCTTAAATCCGTTCGAGACTCAAAAGGGGGACGCATTCGCTTTGGCCGGTATATCGAGCATTGGCCTGGTCGGCTATGAATTGTCCGGCCGGACCTTTTCCACAGTCCCCACGACGCCCGACAGCTACTCGCTGGCGGTGGCGGCTACTGCAGCGGGCCCGCCAACGGGATTTCTCAGCCATCGGAATGCAACGTCGACAAGCATACCCAAACGGTTGGCCGTTATTTCGTCCAATCTCAGCGCCCGATACCTTCTTCTTGGATATTCCCAGGTTCACGCAGCGCCAAAACTTCTGGACGACTGGAATTATGACAGCGGCAACTATGCGATTGGATTCAGCCACGATGGAAAGTACCTGGCCGCGACTACGGCAACGGGAAAACTGCGGATATGGCGAACGGACGACTGGGGCCATCTCGAAGACGTTGAAATCCCTTCACTAAACCATACAACTCATCTTCAATGGTCCAACGACAGTTCTCTGATCGGTATCGCCAGGGGACATCGTGTCTTCGTTGTCGACAATCCCTTGAAAGACAACGGCTCCCCAGTCGGTGGACAGCCCGCGATTCGGCAAATCGATGCTTATGGCCTTTCGGGCGCCGCCAGCATCAACGGCGGTAAATCTTTGCTGGCAGTTGGCGAACTAGGCGAATTCCAACGAGTCGATCTGGTGGACGGAAAGATCACGCGGATCAGTGAGCCAAGGTACAGCGTGATCGAAAAGATTGCCGCCCGCCCGGTTCCTCTCGATCCACGGGAAGACTCAGTAGCCTCAAGCGTCGAATATGCCGTGCTCGACAACCAAGGCACGGTGCGTCTTATGGACGCTCGCGGGGCTGTGCAGCATACCGTCCAGCGCACCATTTCCGGTGGAATGCCGCGCATGCTTTGTTGGCGCTCGGATGGAGAGCGATTCGTTGTGGGTTACTGGTCCACCGGTGCTCAAATCGTCCGGGCCGACGGAACGACGATTTCCCAACTTCCGATCGATCTGTACGACGCGAATCCAGCGATGGTCTGGTCACCCGACGGCCACGAGTTACTGGCGATCGACTCCTCCAGACGTTTTCAACGATTCGACGACGAGGGCCGCCCGTTGGGACAGCTTTCGGTCAACGTGGCGGAATTCGGGAACATCACCACCATGGATTCGCATCCTTCAGGAAGATTGGCGATTGGTTTCGACAAGCCGATCGTTGCCGTGATGACGCCACAGGGGGAAGTCATGAAGACCATTCAACTTCCGCCGGACCGTGGTGCCGTATCGATGTGTAAATTCTCACCGGACGGAAAGGATATTCTCATCGCGCAGTTTGGCGAACGATGTGGAATCTGGTCGATCGATGGAACGGAAATCACCAAGACGATAACCACCGAGGCGTCCGGGAACGCGCAAGCGAAGCAAGCATGGCTCGCCGACGGATCGGGCGTGCTCAGCATCGATTGGTATCCGTACCGAGCCTATTTCCACGGCCGAAACGGCCGGCTGTTGAAAGAAATCGATCTATCGCACGTGCCGTCGCCGGTTCAGCAAATTGTCCCGCTTTCAAAAGGTGGCCAATGGTTAGCAACCGATTTGATGGGAACGCTCCGACGGTTCGATGCCGATGGAGGTCTTGCAACGCAGACCGTTCAGATCGCTCCCAACGGCAAAGTGGTAACGCTCTCACCGAGCGGGCAAATCTCCTTTGGGAGCGCCGCAGATCTGGACGACGACTTCGTCATTGCAGCCGAAAATGATGACCAGACGCTCCGAATTATTAACCCCAGTGAGTTCCTGCACAAAAGCGAGGTGAAAAATGCGGTCAACCCGTGAACATCCTCAAATTGTGGCTGGAGGCCGGAGTGCCGAGCCAAAAAGACAGAGCGCTTAGTCAATGTCGATTCCAAGTCTTTCTCTAGCAGTCTTCGTGATGCGGCTAATGCGGACGCGCAATGCATCGGCCGAGGTCTTCAACTCTGCCGCCAGTTCGTCCCACGAACGTCCCGAGCACCGTTGGTCTAGGACATAGCGTTCCTCGTCCGTGAGGTCGCGTAAGAACCGATCGACTAGTTCGTTGCGAGAGGCTTTCACGCTCGCGGTCGATTCTTCCGACATGGGATCGAGAGCCGCATCTCCCATTTCCGCCTGATTCGCAACATCGCGTTTCTCGGTGGTATGCCGCTCCACGACTTTGAGAACACGTTTGCGAGCGATATCTGCGAGTAAACGTTGCAAATCCTCAATGGATTCAACTCTAAAGCGACCGTCTCGCAGTCCCCTAAAGAAAACACCAAACACCGATTGGCAAACGTCCTCCTCATCCACGCGCTGGCGAATCGCCGAGTTGGAGAGCTTAATCCGCGCGATGCGTCGCACGTGTTGTGAAAACCGTTCGTACAGCGCCGCGGCCGCCTCTTCGTCCGCATTCTTGGCCTTGGCCACCAAATCGCGGAACTGTTCAATTGGGTCCATGATTCGATTCCCTAATTCAGCAGTTCCAACAGCTCGGTCACAGCTTAATCGAACGACGAAAGGAGGGGACAAAACAACACGACCACCTCTGTAAGGCGATGTGCCCCCGCCAGACCCGCTCGAGCCCTTTGGCCATCTACCTTGCCAACAACTAAGGAGCGTCCGAATAAATCGTTTCCATCTGCCACGCGTCAAGTCGTCTCAGCACGGCATCCTGCCCTTGGGCACGCAGGGAAACACCAACGCTGTCTTCGCGACCCGGATAGACACGCATCGCCATATAGAGTTTCTGGTTCACAAACACTTCGACCACGCTGCGATCGATCAGCACCCGCAACGCCAGCGGCTCTGTTCCTCGCTCAAACACGGCTCGCTCAGGGGGACGTATCCAAACATCCCGCAGCGTGCTCGATCGAGTGGCATCCAGGCAGATCTCACCTGGCGTGTGGTACCAGTTGCTGATGGTGCGGTCGAAGTTATAAAACGTGATCGAGGTTTGCTCCTCAGCATTCGGTGATCGTAAGACATTCAACTGTACCCATCGAGCCATTTGCGGATCGATCTCAAGGTCCAACTCCAGCGAATTTCCAGCCACTTTCCTCAGGATCAGTTCCTGATTGGCTGGCAGCAGTGTGCTTTCCAGACGTACATGACCGCCACGTAGTGAAGCAACCGCATCAACCGGCCTCATGCGCAGCTTGCTATCTGAGCCCAGGTTCAGTTGTTGGGCGACCGACATGATTTGATCCCAGTCATCGCTGTGCCGACCGTCGTTGATGTTCAAAATGTTGACAACGCCATCTTTGCCATCGGAACAGGCTGACGGGGCATGCACGCCACCAGGAGAGACTCTCCCATGATTAAAGCGGCCCCGTTCGTACGGTACAAAAGCCAACTGCTCGCGATCGTAATCTCCTAAAAGGTATTGCCCTCCCAACATGTGACTGAACGACAGCAGGATATGCCGATTGCCGATGGGCACAAGGTTTGGACACGCTCCCGCATCCGCGTTTCCGGTTCCGATGAACTGATCGCTGTTCTGAACGAACTGACGGTTGCGAGTCTCCCAGTTCACCAGGTCTTTCGATGTCGCCAGCGTTCTCGTGCCAAGCAGACCGTAGTACGTGTCTCCTTCCTTCCAGATGCAGGCATCGCCACTCGGAGAATTGACCGGGCAATCTTCCAGCTTCTTCCAATTCAACAGGAGCGGATCCTTCGAGACGGCAACCATTTGTCCCGCGCCGATGCCCGGGTAGTACGCCACAACCTGATCTTTCTCCACCACTGTGCTGCCAGAAAAGCACATCCGTTCGATGCCCGGGTAGATTGCGTACGGCAAGTCGCGCCAATGCACGAGATCGTCGCTGACGGCATGCCCCCAGTGTTGCCGGCGCTTCGGAATATCAGCCGGATCAGGAAATTCATCCGCCGGGTAAGCCTGATAGAAGAGGTGCCAACGCCCCTGCCAGTAGCAGAGCCCGTTGGGATCGTTCAGTTCATTCTCAGGGCTGACAAAATGATAGAGTGGGCGGTAGCGATCCTTCGCCAACCTGGCCCGTGACTTGGCAAAGCGGCGCATCAACTCGTTCGATTGGAGCTGCTTCTCTTGTTCCTCCAGGTTTTCGGCAAATGTGAATCGAGGAGTCTTCGACGGATATAAACCTGCAAGACGTTTCGCTTTGCCGATCTCGGCCGCCTGTTTTCTCGCGGACGATTCTGCAACCTGTCTGGCTTCTAGAGACGCCTTCGCCGCATCCTCGGACGAAAAAATCTGCAGCTGGTCGATCGCTGCGTGGAATCGCACTCCCTCGGTATATACGGGTGAGACTCTGAAACGCACCGGGCCGGAACCATCACCTTTGTAAGTGAAGGTTTTGTTGACGAGATCCAACTTTCCCTTCCACTTTCCCGGCGTAACGCGGTGATCCTGAAGCACCGTGTCGTCGGTCCGCAGTAATTCGATGGCAAGCTGGTCCTTTTCTGCGGTCGCCTGAGAGAGTCCGGCGTAAACAGCCGGAGAGATATCAAGCGAGACGGTGTAGCTGCGTCCTTTTTCGTTGGCGGCGATCGTCCCCTCTTGCGTAAAAATGTTTTGTCCCGCGCGATTCGCAACGATCATCAGCGACCAGTTGCCTGGGTACTGCTCGACGAAATGCACCGGCATGTCGTCTCCCCTCTTCTTCCAACCAGGTAGCTGTTGCGCGTGCTTCACGGGAAGATAGCTCTGGCCTTGAAAGTCTGTTCCAATCAGATCGGACTCCCGATCGAATGTTTCAGTGAACAGTGCCGGTTCCGCGCAATAACCAATGCCGCTGGTCAGGGGTAACAGAACCAGCAAGATGGCCAGTGGTCTAAAATCAATTTCACGCATCGCCCACCTTTCCCACTTCTTCAGCTGACTTAGTTCCTAGTTACCTTCACGATCCGTTCGGCGTACGCTTCCTGCCGGCCGCTACTACGAGCAAGCTTCCTCCCAGCATAAGGCCAGAAACGACTGCGCTTAAGAGCAGTGCCAGACGAAGGGCTTCGCCGACCCTCGCCTCGTCTCGATCGAGCGGGCGGATGATCTCTAACACGCCGCGCACGTCGCCCACCTTCCAATCCTTGCGCGGGGACTGAGGATGCGTGCTGTGGCATTCCACGCAGGTTCGCTCCATGATTCTAGCCTGGGCAAAGCGCACGACTCGTTGCCCTTCGAACTCGGTGAACTCGTAGACCGTCTCTTGTCCCTTGCTATCGCGTAACCGTTGCAGGGCCTTACGCTCAAAATCATCGCGCGGGCCGCCGTCCTTCCTCCAGGGAAAAGGGTAGTCGCTGAACTGTCGTACCTTAACACCGGTCTTACTGTTCTGCTCCAACTGCTCGCCGACGTCGTGCAAGAACGTTGCCGGAATACTGAGCGGTACCGTATTCGGCGTGGGCGGAACGGTCTTGTTAACCGGATATTTCGCTTGAACCACACGCTGGACGTTGCGACTGTATTCCCTGGTGGCTTCCTCCAGCAGTTCTGCCTGTTGCGCGGCGCTCTCCCGCGCGATCGAACGGACGAGACGGGCAGAGAGAAACGACAGTGCAATGAGCGCCACAATCGGTGCGAGCAGGCCGGCAGCCAGCAGCCCAGCGGGTACTGGGTTGCGGCGAATCCAGCGCCAGACCTTCTCCGTTGCCGTAATGGGTCGAGCTCGGATGGGCTCGTCTTTAAGGAAACGCTGAAGGTCCTCCGCCAGTTCCAGCGCGCTGCCGTAGCGCTTGTGAGGTTCTTTCCGCAGGCATTTATGGCAGATGGTTTCCAGGTCTTGCGGGACGTTTGGTTGGAGGCTGGTGACGGAGACGGGCTCGTTGTGGAGCACCTGCAAAATCGTCGCGAGTGGCGTCCCTCCTTTGAACGGCGGCCGACCCGTGAGAAGTTCGTAAAGAATCGCCCCCAAGGCATAGACATCCGCTGACGGCCCAACCGGATGAGACGGGACCGTGGCCTGTTCGGGCGCCATATAGCTGGGCGTGCCCAGTAGCTCCCCCGTGACGGTTTGTCCGCGAAGGTCTGTCCCCTCCCCGTCGCCGCTCACGCACTTGGCCAGTCCAAAATCGCTAATCATGGGAACGAGGGACGCCAGGCGATAGGCGAAAGGAGCCCGTCTCTTGGAATCATTCCGCAGGAGGATGTTAGCCGGCTTGAGATCGCGATGAATCACGCCGTTGGCATGCGCGACATGGACGGACCGCGCCAAAGTCTCGACTAGCCTTGCCGCTGTCGGCACAGGCTGGGGCGTGCCCAGGATGTAGTCGGCCAAGCTGCCGCCGGCTACGAACTCAAAGGCAAAGTAAGGGCGGCCAGCGGCCTCTCCACAATCGTAAATCTGGACGATGTTGGGATGCTGCACGCGAGCCAGCGCTGCTGCCTCGGCGCGGAAGCGCGCCAGGTCGTTCGGGCCAGCCTGATGCCCGGTCAGGATCATCTTCAGTGCCACGATGCGATGCAGACCGAGTTGCCTGGCAAGGTAAACGACACCCATACCACCGCGGCCGATCTGTTCGATGATTTCGTAGCCGGGGACGGTCGGCAGTTCACCCTCACTTCCCTTCGCGTTGAGATCCTCGCCGCGATCGGGGAGCGTACGTGCGCCGGCCAGGCTTCGTCGAAGGTCTTCCACGTGCGTTGGAAATCGTCGCGCATACTCGCTCAAATCGACATCCGCTTCCCGCTGACGTAACTCACACTCCGCTTTAAGCAGTTCCACTACCGCGGCTTTGTCCTGGGCCAATTGCGGGTAGCGGTCGAAGTACGATTCCACACGGGTGGCCTCGCCGGCTTTGATGCGGAATTCAAGGTCAGCGTGAATGAGTTCTACGAGCAGTGCTTTTTGCTCGGCGCCTTCAAGGTGCAGGAAGTCGTCAATGTTCGGCAGCGACCCTGCTCGCCACGCGCGCTCGAATGATTCGATCAACTCTTCGAATTGCGAACGTGAGCCCGTCGAAGGCGGATCGGAGAAGTCCGAATCATTCTGGTTTGGCGTCATGGCAGAATCCCAAAGCGCCGTATCGGCTTATTGCCGCTCCAGGTGCTTGCGCACCTGTTCGCGCAGGCGCCGCACCGAGCGTTCGGCGCGACCTGTCTGCTCGCTGATTTCTTGGGTTGAAAAACCCTGCAGCGTTAGCTCGACGATGGTCCGCTCGTCACCCTGAAGTTGCCGGAGCAGATCCTCAACCGTTTCAGCCAGCACAGCACCTTCATCGGGTGTTGGCTCGCGCCCCACAGCCTCGAAGCAGGCAGCGGCGCTGCCATGGCTACCTGTTGCGCCGACTTCGCGATGAAGCGCGCGGCCCTCTGTTTGATAGTAGCGGGCGCGATCGGCACACTTGCGAATGGTAATTAGCGTTAACAAACGCCACAGTTCGTCCCATCCTTCCGCCGCTAGTGCTCCGTCGCCATACCGCACAAGAAAGCTCTTGTAGGCCGACTGCACCACATCCTCTGGATCGACCTTGTGCTGTAGCCGGCCTTGCAAATGAACACGGGCGAGGCCAATCAGCCGGCGACTGAATCGGTCAAACGTTGCCTGTCCGGGACCGTCTGTCGCGATTGGCGCGAGGTCATCCGGCACCAAATTGTCCGGCACAAAGTCATCTGTCGTCATGGCTGAGTCTCCTCAGCCAACTGGCTGCGGTTGTCTAGGAAAACCCCGCAAAACATTGATTCAAGAATTATTGGCCGAAGTCTCGAGCCAGCGGGATTTAGCCATTGTAGCTGCGCTCGTCACCTCGACAAGGAAACCGCCTTACCGAGGGATAAGTCAGGCAGTCACCGGCGAAGGTGAGGCACTTTGTCGCCCGGCAATCGCGTTCTTTCATTTCATCGTTAGAGAAGAGGCTCTCCCAATGTCACGCAGCAGTTGGAAACAATGGTTTTGTCAATTCGCCTGTCTCACCAAGCGAGTACGGAAGCGACCTCCGGCTCGTCGGATGATGACGCTGGAACATCTCGGCGAACGAATCACGCCAGCAGTTAACGCATTCTTCGCATCTGGCGTAGGCGTGCTGACGGTCAACGGCGATAGCGCCAACAATACGCTCACCATCAGCCGAAATGCAGCAGGCCAAATCCTCGTGAACGGCGGAGCGATCACGATCAACGGAGGAACCGCCACAGTTGCCAACACGAAGTTGATTCAGGTCTTTGGCAACGGAGGCAACGATGTCATTTCTCTTAGCGAGGTCAACGGGGCGCTCCCCAAGGCGAATCTCTTCGGCGGAGCGGGCAACGACACCTTGACCGGCGGCTCGGGAAATGACCAGCTCTTCGGCAACGCGGGGAACGACACGCTGCTCGGCAAAGGGGGAGTCGACTTGCTCTTTGGCGGAGCAGACAACGACACTCTGACCGGCGGCGTTGGCAACGACCAGGTGTTTGGACAATTGGGCGATGACCGAATGATCTGGAACCCAGGCGAAGGTAGCGACCTCAACGAAGGAGGCGCGGGTAACGATACGGTCGAGGTCAACGGCGGCAATGGCAACGAGGCCTTCACCGTGACGGCCAACGGAAGCCGCGTCCGCTTCGACCGGACCGAGCCGGCCCCGTTCTTTATCGACATCGGCACTAGCGAGAACCTGGTTCTCAACGCCAATGGCGGTGACGATACGTTCTCGGCAACTGGCAACCTGGCAACGCTGATCCAGATCGTTGTCGATGGCGGGACCGGCAACGACACCCTGCTGGGCAGCAATGGAGCGGACCGACTGTTCGGCGGCGACGGCAACGATCTCGTCGATGGCAACCAAGGGAGCGATACTGTCTTGCTCGGCGCGGGCGACGACACGTTCCAATGGGATCCCGGCGACGGCAGCGACTTAGTCGAGGGACAAGACGGCTACGATACGATGATTTTCAACGGAGCAAACATCGACGAGAAAATCGATCTCTCGGCGAACGGCAGCCGGTTGCGGCTGACCCGTGACATCGGCAGCGTGACCATGGATGTTAACGCTGTCGAGACGGTCAACGTCAACGCCTTGGGCGGCGCGGATACGGTCACGGTCAACGACTTGAGCGGAGTCGGCGTGGCTCTGGTCAACGTCGACCTGGCGGGCGCGGGGAGCGTCGGCGACGGGCAAGCCGACAAGGTGATCGTCAATGGCACGGCCGGCGATGATACGGCCGTGGTGAATGGCGATGCCAGCGGAGTTTCAGTCCTGGGCCTGTCGGCTCAAGTGAATATCTTTCATGCCGAGTCCGCTAACGACCTGCTGATTGTCAGCGCTTTGGCCGGCGATGACGTGATCGAAGCCTCCGGGCTGGCGGCCGGTGCGATTAGCCTGACCGAGGACGGTGGCGACGGGGACGACGACCTGGTCGGTAGCGACGGCGATGACAAGCTCGTCGGCGGCGCTGGTGATGACGTACTCCTGGGAGGTCTCGGCCTGGACGTACTCGACGGCGGCCCCGGCGACAACATCCTGATTCAGGATTAGCGAGTTGTTTAGTTGTCACCGCCAGAACTCGAGGTCGGCGACTTGATTCTAGTCCACCCGCGTCCCCGCCCTGGCGCGGGTGGTTCAAGTCCCCTATCTCTGATGATTAATGGCCCGCAGCGAGTTCGAGAAAGGAGCACCTAGCAGGGTGTTTTGATCGCAGGGTTCTCGGCTGGCCTTGACCGCGATGCGGACGGCAAGATAATTAGATGGCTGTCTAAATATTGGCCCGGACAAGACGAATGAACAATCAGGTTTTCAAAGCGCTGGCCGATCCAACCCGCCGTGAGATTGTGCGCCTGCTAGGAAAGGGTGAATTATCGGCGGGCGTATTGGCTGAGCGGTTCGACATGACTAAGCCGACGGTTTCGCACCATTTTGCCGTGCTGAAGGAAGCCGACTTAATTGTCAGTCGTCGCGAGGGACAGCAGATCATGTATTCGCTCAATACGACGGTGGCCCAAGACGTGCTCGCCTGGCTATGGGATCTACTGGGGAAAAAGTCCACATTCAAACGTGTTGGCGGCGATCAGAAGTCACTCAAGCGGGGCGAAAAGTCGGTTTGAATTAGAACGCCGCACGCCAGAAGGCAGCTCGACGTGCGGTTAGAAAGAACAACCATGGCTCGGCTTTACATCACACTATCCGTAGCAGCGATCGTGGCCGCTTTTGTGGCTTCGCTGGTACTCTACCCACAATTGGCGGATCAAGTTCCCATTCACTGGAACATCCAGGGACAGGTCGACAGCTACGGTTCCAAGTCGTGGGCTGCCTTTCTTATGCCGGAAGGGATGACGGGACTGCTCATCCTGTTCCTCTTGCTTCCTTGGCTGTCGCCTAAGCATTTTGAGGTTGAATCCTTCCGGTCAACTTACTGGTTCATCGCATTCGTGCTGACGTGTCTCGCAGCGTACATCCACGGCCTGATGCTGTGGTCGGCTGCTGCTGGAGGTGTTAATACGACCAGAGCCCTACTCGTCGGCATCTTGGTCATGTTTGGACTCATGGGCAACGTCTTGGGAAAGGTGCGGCGAAATTTCTGGGTCGGAGTGCGTACGCCGTGGACACTGGCGAGCGAACGAGTGTGGAACGATACGCATCGATTGGCTGCGCGGCTTTTCGTCGTGGCCGCCGTGGCAGGTCTTGCTATCGTAGTGCTTCCAATCTCGTTGCCCGCCATGAGCATCACCGTCTTCATTTTGATCATGGTGTCCGCGATCCTGCCAGTTTTCTACTCGTTGGCCCACTACAAATGGCTGGAGCGCCGCGGAGAGATTTGACTCGAACTCGCTAAGGGTTGGCTGCCGGTGGTTTGTGACTCAAGCGAGGAACCAGGGCTTGCCCGTGCGATTCGTGCAACATGACGGCGACACCAAATTCACGAAAGCATTTCGGGCGAAGCTGAAATCCGCCCGCGTGAAGCCGATGCGTACCGCCATCCCCCTCGTCTGTTGACTGCCGACGCCAATGCAGGGCTACGCTCTCAATCGAATTTCAACCTTCTGAATGCTGGCGAGCGGAATATGAATCACCAATTCGGTAGATGAGTCGAGGATTTCGACAATTGTTTCAGAATTTTGAACACGAACACCTCGTACGGCGCCAAAAATCACCTTGCCACTGAAAAGCATAAAATTCATGGGCTGCCAGATGCCGGGCCTGATGAGAGAAATGACAGCATCCATGACTTCGTTTGGATTCATGGCTTCATTCATCCGTGTGAGAGAGGCTCAGTGTCTTTGATATACGAAAACGGCTTCACTTGTCGACGAGCCTTTTTGACGTCCCTGTTGACGGCGGTTTGGTCGCCTTCGACATCCGAACGAGCGCCGTCGTCGAGAATGTCATCAAGGCCTCGCCTGAGTTACAAGGGTCCTACGTGCAAGGCGTGACGTTTCGCCGGACGGCAAACGCCTAGTGGCGATTGTCAGCGTTGGCGGAGGCGATTGTTTTGTGGCCGCTATGGAACTCACAATAAAATCACCACCACCGCGGGAGGGGAAGGGGGCGAAGTAGTATCGTTTGCTCGGGCTACCCAATGATCTCGATCCGCAACAGGTTCAGTTTTTGTAAGGCGTTAATACCGCTTGTCGTGGAATGAGGCGTCAAGATCTTCGATTAACTTTTTCAAGATGATAACAAGGGCTTTTACATCCTTTTGGCCGCTTGGAAGTTTCAAGTTGCGTTCACACTCGTCCGTAACCCATTGGGCCTGCTCAGCGAATTCGGGGTACGACAACAAGGGCTGCATTCGCTTCGCTACGAATTCAAACGAGGTTTGCTCAGCGTATCTCCTTCCAGCACAACTGGCAGGGTTCTCAAGCATCGCCTCGAAATGGGTCATTTCGTTTTTGGCTTGCGTGCTGGCATATTCGCAGGCCATCTTCTTTCGCCTCTCTTTATCGGCCTCTTCTTCGTCAGTGAATTTCTTCCGAGCGCACAGGATGGCAGGGTGAACGATGGCCGCCAGCATCCCAATAACCGCCACGCCCAGGGAAATGAGCGAGGGGGTGCCTCTGACTTGGAAATGCCAGTAAGCCGTTCCGAGCAAGGCGGTCACTGCTATCGGGAGTGGAATCATCGCACGATGCATCGAAGCCGACTTCTACTCACTTAATGAACATCTGACAGGGGCACAAAGGATTGGGCCAATGAATTGATCCGGAGCGCTGACGCCGAAGTAGCGAAATTCCATGTCGACGGCGCTGCCGTATCCCGAAGGCCGAACCGCCCCAGAAGATTTCGCCCCGCCGATGGAGCGACGTTCCCTCCAAATGGGCATCGGTAGAGGCAGCGGCGAGAGTTCGCCAGGAAAACACCTGCACGCACAACCCTCAGGTCCCCTAGAACTTCACATCGCGGCCGACCGCTTCTTGCGCGAGACCGCCTAATTGAAAGCGGCGATTAGATCGGCTTAAGTATGTAACGCTGACGCCAACAATTGACCAGCATCAAATTTCTGTACCAGGCGTTATGAAGGTGGGTTAAGGGGGATCTCCGGTGTGTTGCTGGAGTGGAGGAGAAGGCGGAGGCGCAGCCGAAGTCTTCTCCGGAACGGAAGCAACACACCGGGCCGCGAACACCGCCGGGGGCACGTACCCCAAGCTGCTGTGTGGTCGGGTCTGGTTGTCTCTCCAATGCTTGGTGAGCCGCCTGGCGGCTGGTGCCAACGTCTCGAACTCCTCCATCGCCAGGAACTCGTCCGGGAAGCGGCTGTGGAAGCTCTCGGCGTAGCCGTTCTTCGCGGCTCGAGGTACAAGGCTTGAACTTCCACTTTTTGAAGCCAATGCTGGATCGCCCGCGCGATGAACTCGGGGCCATTGTCGCTGCGAATGCTTCGCGGAACACCACGCATCGCGAACAGCTCCGCCAGCGTGTCGATCACATCCTCGCTGGTAAGGCTCCGATCCACCCTGAGCGTCAAACATTCGCGGGTACCAACGACAGCCACTTGCTACTTGGCCACTTACTTTTTGATGCCACTCGAAGCCGACTTCGCAGACTTCTTGCCGCTTACGTTTTTGCCAGCGATGGCTTTTGGGGTCTTGGCAACAGCGGCTTTCTTAAGCTTGCTTTTGTTTGCGTGTGCGAAATGCCGACCGACTTTGGCGGCTAACTGGCGGTCTGTCAACTTAGCCGCCGTTTCCGATTCGACTGCGACCCCGCGGATTTTCTTGGACTGTATCAGTTTGAGCAGCTCCACTTTCGCTTCACCCGGTCCAAGAATCAGCACAGCGGACGCGCCGCGTAGCGCGATCAGCACATCGCTGTAGTAGTCCTTGCGATCGCTAGCCAATTTTTGCTTGAGCTTATTCTCCGCAACAAAGTCGTTGCGCGTGAAAGTGTTTTTCGACCTCCCGCCGCCCGTCTTGTAAATCGGTTGGCCAATGTCAAAGACGATCTTTTTGATCTCCGGTCCCGCATCAGAGAGATGGACAATCACGGCTTGTTTATGATCGATCCAAACACCTGCTTTCGTCGTCATCAGGGATACCTTTCGTCGAAGTATAAAAGTGTCTTTCAGGGGGCGCTTTGGCCGCAAGCTGGCAAGGATGATACGGTCGACTCAGAGCGTGTCCTCGCTCCAGTTCAGATATGACTGGAGTTCTTGATAGCGGCGGTAGAGCCTTTCGGCGTCCATGATCGCATCCCGGCATTTCGTTTGTCCGTTCAGCTTAGCGAAGCGAGCGGAAACGCACGCCAGGATAGCCCACGTGAGGGGGAAGCCCTTATCGAGAAGAGCTCTGCCTCCTGTCGCGACAAGGTAGATTTCTCGTCCATCAAGGCCTCCAGTTTGACGGAAATATTTCGTCACCTGCCCCGTCTTCGAGCATCTAAATAAATGACGGATCGAGAGTGGGTTCAAGGATGATCAGAAGCGTTCTGCGGGCTCATCACCCGAGGACGGCAACCGGGGTATTTTGCCAGGAGGTGCTGATGGCGATGACAAGATGTAGCGTAAGGGAGCCTCGTGTGGCTCGGTAGCTTCGCAGTCAGTTGGCAATGGCGCGACACACGCCATGGCATCCTGCAGACGGGGAATCACCGACTCCCAAGCATGGCACGAGGCTCAGGTGGCGGACCTAGGACGGTCCGTTTTTCTTTAGCAGGCGCGCCCCGGCCTACGCCTCATCCTGTGGCGCAGCTGCGCCGGTCAGCGTCATCCCGCTGGCGATTGGGCGATGCGGCGTTAGAGGTACCTAAGGAGTACCTACATGGTGGCCATCGATGCGAGATGTTTTCAGATTTACCGTGCGGAGCACGCGAAAAGAATGCTCCCCAATGTATCCCTGGTTACCGGATGGCGACGTTTGCCTTACCTATTGCTGAAAAGGTGTCACTCGAGCCACTGAGGGAACAACATCATAACCAAGCCGAAAAGAAGAATAGCGACGCCGCTGAGAAGTTTCAGCCAACGGCCCGTATTCTCCTGGAGCTTGCTTTGCCGAAGGGTAATCACGACCATGGCGACCATGATGCTGTCGTCGAGCATATAGGCCACGATATACAGCAGCAGGTAACCATACTCTCCCCAGATGGAAATACGTTGCAGCGTGAGCACCTTCGTATAGAGCGCTGGCAGACCCGCGGTACAAAGCAGTTCCACGATGTTGACGAGTATGGCGAGCACCGCCGCTCCCAGGATTGCGGCGATCAAATAGCGCGCTGCAATGATCTTCCGAACTCGCGTATAGATTCCGGGCTTGGCTCCCTCGGGAATGGACAACGTGACGCCTTGATGAAAGGCGAAAAAGTCCTTCACGTTGATCGCGCCGATTACGATGGCGATCAATCCCAGCGCAATTTCAGACCAACGACGGTAGCCCACGAGCTTAAAAATGTTGAGCCACGCCGCCATAAATGCAAAATATGCGGCTCCACTGACAAAGACGAATGTCGCGGCGATGGCCAGAATTTTGGCGCGGTCATGCAGATTGATCAGCACAGACAGGAGAAAGAGGAGCACCCACATTGCGCATGGATTAAATCCATCGACTAATCCAATCAAGATCGTAAACAAGGGCATTCCCAATTTTCGAGCGTCGAGAGGTCCCAGAACGGGAACAGTGATAACATAGTCCTCGGATTCGGTTTCACTCGATTCAACCGATTCAGCGGGAAGTTCGGGGACCAAGACGGAGTCCTCTTTGCTCGCGGGCAAGGGTGGAACGTCGACGGATGAATCGGTGCGTGGCTCAACTTTCTGCTTTGGCGCAACGACTTCGCCGGGTTCGTGATGCAGCAACTCCGTCACGAAAGGCGACGAAAACAGTGAGTCGATGTCTACTCGCGGCAGAACGCTCCGAATCTTGTCGGCCGGCGCAGAACTATCGGGAACCGTTTCGTCACCCTTCATTAGACAAGGCGAGGTCGCTTCGTCCAGCAGCGACTTCACGTTCGCTCCGGTGGACGCATCTCCCAAGTAGCCCACGACGAGTTCACCGTTGATTACGAAGGTTGGCAGCCCTGGAACACGGACACCATGGTTTCGGCAGAGCGTTTCCCATCGTTCTTTCGCTTCAGGGTCCGCGTCGACGTTCCAAATATGAAACCGGAGTCCGTCGTAGTTGCCCTGAATCTTCTGCAAATACGTTTTCGCGGCCGCACAACGGGCGCAGGTGGGGCGGGTGAAGATCTCGACCGTGAGCGCCATGTCGTATTGACGCCCCGTCGTTTCGGGCGAATCGTAGCCGACAACGATCCTATTTAAGACATGAAGCGTTGGCGCTTTCGCCACGACGCCGTTCTTTTTCGACACTGCGTGGAGCCTTTTGAGAGCTTCCTGATCGCTGCCGACGTCCGATACTTTCAGTTGAATTCCCGTCCGCTTTTCCAAGTCCTCCCGGGCCTTTTGGTTGGGCACGCTGTCCTTCATCACAAACAACTCAGCAATCACGCATCGCCGCGTGGAATCGCGAGGGCGTTCATCGCCCCACGATGGGCTGGCAATGTTCGCGAATACAAGCGCCAGGCAAGTTACCACCCTTCCATGACCGATCGGAAATGACTTTGGGAAAAGCACGAGTGCTCCTCACTTAGGAAGTGCCGACGGGCAAACGACTTTGCTACGAATGCCTCACTGCAATCGTCATACCCGGCAATTTCTGGGTGCTAGTGCACTGTGCAAGCGCGCGGCAAAGGCCCTTTTGGTGCAGCCCGCGCGCAATGGCCCGCACACGAACTAACCGATTGAAATCGCTCCCGTGGCGATTGATCCGGGACATGGGGGCCATCATCGCGAGAAGCACTCGAAATGCCATAGTGAAGCGAAGCTACCTGTTGGCACTTGCTTTGCTTACCAGATCGGGGTGCTAGGCAATTCCCGTGCCCCCATTCCTTTTCGGCTGTTGAACCATGCCCTACGAGCCGATTGTCAAATCCGGAACCATTGCGGCGCCTAATCTGGCCGACTACGAGAAGACTCGCGATCGGTTTTCCTGGGATGCCGCGCGGACTGAACTAGAAGGCCTTCCGGACAACCGGGGACTCAACATCACCTACGAAGCAGTCGATCGTCATGCCAATGGAGAACTCGCAGTCAAGACTGCGATTCGATGGCTTGGAAAGGATGGAAACTCTCGCGATATCACCTACGGTGAACTCAAGCGGCTCACCAATCGGATGGCCAATGTTTTAGATCGCTTGGGCGTTGGTATCGGCGACCGCGTGTATGCACTTTTAGGACGGGTTCCCGAGCTATACATCACCGCTTTGGGAACACTGAAACACCGAAGCGTGTTCTGCCCGCTCTTTTCTGCGTTTGGACCGGAACCGATACGCGCGCGTTTGCAAATCGGGCAAGGACGCGTACTTGTCACCTCGCGAGAGTTGTACGAGAGGAAGTTCGCCGCGATTCGCGATTCCCTTCCTTATTTGGAGCATGTGTTGGTGGTTGGAGAAGGGCCGATGCCCTCGGGACGCGGCGTGCAAGATCTCCAAAAGTTGCTCGATGATGCGTCGGACGACTATGCCATCCCTGCAACCAACCCGGAAGATCCCGCGCTGCTGCACTTTACCAGTGGAACGACGGGAACGCCGAAGGGAGCAGTTCACGTCCATGGGGCCGTGGTGACCCATCACATCACCGGCAAATTAGCACTCGACTTTCACCCGGACGACATCTTTTGGTGCACTGCTGACCCCGGTTGGGTAACGGGCACCTCTTATGGAATCATCGCCCCACTCACCAATGGCGTGACGAGCATTGTGGACGAAGCCGACTTTGACGCCAGACGCTGGTACGGAATTTTGCAGCACGAAAAAGTGACGGTCTGGTACACGGCGCCCACGGCGATACGCACGCTGATGCGGGTAGGGGCCGACGTCGCTCGCGAATACGACCTGAGTCGGTTGCGATTCATTTCGAGTGTAGGCGAACCGCTCAATCCCGAAGCCGTGGTTTGGGGATACAAAACGTTCGGCATTCCATTTCACGACAACTGGTGGCAAACCGAAACGGGCGGCATCATGATCGCCAACTTCGCCTCGATGGACGTGCGCCCCGGTTCGATGGGAAAGCCATTGCCAGGTATCGAGGCGGCCATCGTCGATGCCCGGCCCGATGGAACCGTCGTAGAGATCAGCGACGCCGGAGTACAAGGCGAGTTAGCGCTGCGAGTGGGCTGGCCCTCGATGTTTCGCGGCTACTGGAACGAACCAGCTCGATACCAAAAGTGCTTTGCTGGCGGTTACTACCTCACCGGCGATCTGGCAAAACGCGACGAGGATGGCTACTTCTGGTTCGTCGGACGCAAGGACGATGTGATCAAGACGTCCGGCCACCTGATCGGCCCCTTCGAGGTCGAGAGCATTCTGATGGAGCACAAGGCGGTTGCCGAGGCAGCCGTAATCGGAAAGCCCGATCCGACGGCGTTGGAAATCATCAAGGCCTTTGTCGTGCTCAAGCCGGGCCAGCAAGGTGATGCCGCACTGACGCGAGAATTGCTCGGTTATGGACGAAAGCGCCTCGGCGCGGCGGTCGCTCCGAAAGAAATCGCGTTTGTGCCTTCGTTGCCCAGGACGCGCAGCGGCAAAATACTCCGACGGTTGCTCAAGGCTCGCGAATTAGGGTTGCCTGAAGGCGACACATCCATGTTGGAGCAGACGCCATGAGCACTACGGCTCCAGAGTCGTCGGATCTGATCGATCGACGTCGCTCGCTCGATCAACTGCAATCGATGCTGTTGATTCGCCGGTTCGAGGAAAAATGCGCCGAGGTTTACAGCACCGGCAAGATTTCCGGGTTTCTCCACCTCTACATCGGCGAAGAAGCCGTTGCTGCGGGTGCCATGCCAGCCATTCGCCCTGAGGATGCCGTGGTAAGTACCTATCGTGAACATGGTCACGCGCTTGCCCGTGGTATATCGGCCGGTGCAATCATGGCCGAGATGTATGGCAAGGCCAACGGTTGCAGTCGTGGACGCGGCGGGTCGATGCACTTGTTCGATATCTCACGCCGCTTTTACGGTGGCAACGCGATTGTTGGCGGCGGTCTACCTCTTGCGGTCGGATTGGCTCTGGCCGACAAGATGCTGGGGAAGCCCGTCGTCACGGCTTGCTTCTTTGGAGACGGCGCGGTTGCCGAGGGGGAATTTCACGAGTCACTCAACCTGGCTGCCCTTTGGCAATTGCCGCTCTTATTCATCTGCGAAAACAATCTCTATGCGATGGGAACTGCCATCGAGCGACACCAATCGCAGACTCGCGTTTATGTGAAGGCCGCGGGATACGGCATGGAGTCGGCTTACGTCGATGGAATGGACGTGGCAGCCGTGGCAAGCGCGACGGAAAAGGCGATCGCCTTTGTTCGCGATGGAAAACCATTCTTGCTGGAAGCGCAAACATACCGGTTTCGCGCCCACTCTATGTACGACGCCGAACTCTACCGCAACAAGGAGGAAGTCGAGCGATGGAAGCAACGCGATCCCATTGTCTTGCTGCAAAATCGCCTTCGAGCGGCAGGGCAGTTAACCGATGACGTCATAGCGACGATTGAGGCAGAAGTTACCCGACAAGTACAAGACGCGGTCGACTTCGCCGAGAAGGGCCCTCTCGAGCCAGTCGAAGATCTACTTAAAGACGTCCACACGCCGGTGATGCCATGACGAAGTCGACCTACCGTGAAGCCATTCGAGCGGCGCTCCGCGAAGCGCTTGCCGAGGACTCCCGCATCTTTCTCATGGGAGAAGACGTTGGCCGCTATGGCGGCGCGTTTGCCTGCAGCCGCGGTCTGCTCGAAGAGTTCGGACCTCAGCGGATTCGAGATGCACCCTTGTCCGAGTCGACATTCGTGGGAGCAGGCATTGGTGCGGCCTTAAACGGCCTGAGACCCATCGTCGAGATTATGACGGTCAACTTCAGCTTGCTGGCGATGGATCAGATTGTGAATAACGCCGCCACGCTTCGCCACATGTCGGGGGGGCAAGTCAGCGTCCCGCTCGTGATCCGGATGACGACGGGCGGTGGCCGGCGGTTGGCTGCACAGCATTCGCACAGTTGGGAAGTGTGGTACGCCCACGTCCCGGGAATCAAAGTCCTTGCTCCTGCCGATGTTACCGATGCTCGTTACATGTTGCGGGCTGCCCTGAAAGAACCCGACCCGGTAGTGATTTTCGAGCATGCAATGCTCTACCCCATGGAAGGCAACGTCGAGGAGCCGTTACCAACATTTAACGCGTTCAGCGCCGCGATTCGTCGGGAGGGCAGCGATGTGACACTCGTTACATACGGTGGCTCACTTCCGAAAGCCCTGGCCGCCGCCGAACAACTTTCGGGCGAGGAGATCCATGCGGAAGTAGTCGACTTGCGCAGCCTTCGCCCTTTGGATATGACAACGGTGATTCGTTCCGTCTCCAAGACGCACCGGGCAGTGATTGTCGACGAGGGATGGCGTACGTGCAGCTTAGCGGCGGAGATCAGCGCGCGGATTATGGAAGAGGCGTTCTACGAACTGGATGCGCCTGTCGTACGAGTTTGCGCGGCTGAAGTTCCTCTGCCATACGCGGGACATATGGAGGATGCCGCACTCCCGCAAGTTCCCGATATCATCAGCGCCGTCAAGGAGATGTTGGCCCACCATGAGTAACTTTCTCATGCCGAAACTCGGGGCCGATATGTCGGCCGGCAAACTCGTCTCGTGGCGAAAGAAGCCTGGTGATGCCGTAAAACGGGGCGAAATCATAGCGTCGGTCGACACCGACAAAGGCGTGATCGATATCGAGACATTTGACCAAGGTGTACTGGAAAGCCTTCTCGTTGAACCGGGAACAACAGTTCCTGTCGGCACTCCGCTGGCTACTATTCGTTCGGATCGTGAATCGCCAGCGGATCGTGAATCGCCAGCGGCTGCGGAGAAATCCGTTCGCGTGGCAGCTCCGGTGAAGCCAGCCGTTGTGGCGACCCCGGTAGCTGCTCCGCGAACGACTGCAGTCGACGATTTGCTTCGCGTACGAATCTCACCTTCAGCCCGCCAACGCGCGAGGGAACTGAACGTCGATCCGCTCACCGTAAAAGGGACGGGCCATGGAGGAGCCATCACCCGAGAGGACATCGAACAAGCCGCCACGGCCAAGATCACGATCTCTCCGCAACCTGATGCCACCGACCGACAACTTAGAATGCGGCAGGCGATTGCTGCCGCGATGTCGCGGGCCAATCAAGAGATCCCACACTACTACCTCAGTACCACGATCAATCTTAAGCCTGCACTCGATTGGCTGGCCGCACGAAACGAAGGTCGACCGATCGCGGACCGGATGCTTTACGGCGTTTTGTTGCTCAAGTCCGTCGCGCTTGCTCTCCGCGAGGTTCCCGAACTCAATGCGTTCTGGCAGGGGGATCGGGCCGCGATACAGTCGTCGATCCACCTTGGCGTTGCGGTTTCGATGCGAGGTGGAGGGCTGATCGCGCCGGCATTGCACGACGTCGATCGAAAACCGCTTGAGGATCTGATGGGCGAACTCCGTGATCTGGTGAATCGGGTTCGTAGCGGTGGCTTGCGATCTTCCGAACTCTCGGACCCGACGATCACGGTTACTAGTCTTGGCGAGCAAGGAGTCGAGACGGTGTACGGAGTCATCTATCCACCGCAGGTAGCGCTGGTTGGTTTCGGCAAGATCGTCGAGCGCCCTTGGATTGACCAGGCGCAGATTGCCGCGAGACCGCTCGTGACCGCGACACTCGCGGGCGACCACAGGGCGACAGATGGCCATCGCGGAGGAATCTTTCTATCGGCCGTCGAGCGATTGCTGCAGGAGCCCAGCCAACTATGAACGAGTCGGAAGTTCGCGAAAAGATTCTTTCCGCCTTAGGAAGCATTGCTCCTGAGGCGGATTTGAGTCAGCTCAATCCAAGTTCCCGTATTCGCGACCAACTCGATTTGGATTCGATGGACTTTCTTAATTTCCTGATCGCTATCAACAAAGAGTTGCACGTCGACATCCCCGAACGGGACTACGGGCAAATGGCGACGCTAAACGGATGTGTTCAATATGTAACCGCAGTACTATTGCAAAAAGGCCATTCCTAGACACGGAACCCAGAATATGCCGATCCAGATCAAGAAAGTTCTGCTTCCATGCGACTTCAGCGATTGCGCGGCCGCGGCGATACCGTACGCCTCCGAGATCGCAGCGAAATTCAAGGCTGAGTTGCATTTACTTCATACCCTTGAAACCCACGTGTCGGGAACCCCGCAGTTTGTGATGGGGCTTGCCCTCCCACGTCTGGTTCATGAGTCGAAGCCCGCCGCGGAAAAAGCTCTGGCTGCACTTCTCGAACCTGGCCGGTCTGCGGGACTTCAGGTGGTCTATGCAGCACGCGAGGGGACACCTGAGGCGGAGATTGTTTCCTACGCTCACGACAATCAGATCGATCTGATCGTGCTCGCCACGCACGGTCGCACCGGCTTGTCGCACATCGCGATGGGAAGCGTGGCCGAAACCATCGTGCGGACTGCTCCATGTCCCGTTCTGACAATTCGACCCGAATCGCACCGATTCATTACGCCGTAGCTGAGCTCTATGCAGGGAGTTGTCCGTGACTCGTGCTTTGGACTCTGGTCCCTACGACTATGCGGTAATCGGCTCCGGAATCGGCGGACTGGCCATTGCCGCGTTGTTGGCCCACGCCGGAAAGAGTGTCGTCCTCTTAGAACGACACAACTTGCCAGGCGGGTATGGGCACACCTTCGGAGCAGGACGATACCAGTTCTGCGCGGAACTCCATTACGTTTGGGACTGCGGGCCCGGCGGACGGGTCGATCGATTTTTCCGGTATTTGGGACTCGAGGATCAGGTGCGATTCCGCAGACTCCATCCCGACGGATTCGATCGGATCGTTGCTCCCGGAATCGACTACACCATCGGCAGCGGGTTTATCCGCGAACACGAGCGATTGTCGCAGCGCTTTCCCGAAAGTTCCGAGAACCTCCGACGGTACTACGAAATTCTGACGGAGATCCATAAGGAAGCCTACCAACTTCCGCTGGGCTACTCCTGGTCGACGCTCTTGTCGCGGCCGATCCAATACGCCGCTCTCATTCGCTACATGGGATGGACACTTCAAGATCTGTTTGATCTCCTTCGATTCCCGCCCATGTTGCAGTTGATTCTCGCGGGCCAAAGTGCAATTTTCTTTTCGCCCCCCAAGGAACTGTCGTTAATCGTTCACGCGGCCGGCGTGGCCAGCTACGACTCGGGCGCTTATGTGCCGGAAGTGAGTTTCAGTCATGTGATTCACGCGATGGTGAATACCGTGCGTCACCAACCGAATTGCCGCGTGGCGTTGGCGACGGAAGTCACCAAAATCCATCTCGAAGCAAAACAAGCCGTAGCCGTAACAACCGCCAAAGGGGAAACGCTTGCCGCGCGGCACATCATCTTCAACGGCGATCCACAACAAAGCATCGGTTTGATTGGCGCATCGAACTTTCCAGCAAGATTTCGCCAGCGATTAGCTTACGAGTACGGAATCAGCGCTCTGAGCGTGTATCTGGGACTTCGCAATCTGGACCTGCGAAAACACGGTTGGGGCGACGCGAACCTCCATTGGCACCCTTCGATCGACCTGAATGCCGTATACGAGCGACAATTCGCCGAGTCGATCCCGGAGGAGCCGTATTTCTTTTGCGACGCTCCGACGCTTCGTATGACCGACCCGCATTTGGCTCCCTCCGGGGGCCAGCAACTGGTAATGGTCTCTCCCTGCCGATACGAGTACTTTCGCCGCTTGAGGGCGACCAGCGAGGAGGCGTACCAATCGGCCAAATGCGAGTATGGACGACGAATCATTCGCATCTTGGAACGGGATTTTCTCCCCGGCCTTTCA
This sequence comes from uncultured Pirellulaceae bacterium, assembly GCA_964636985.1. Taxonomy (GTDB): domain Bacteria; phylum Planctomycetota; class Planctomycetia; order Pirellulales; family Pirellulaceae; genus CAZWSX01. The sequence continues at coordinate 51,804 of CAZWSX010000026.1, forward strand.
AACCACATCGAGACGCAAGTGATCGGCAGTCCCCTGACCAACGAACGGTTCATCGGCGTTCCCGGCGGCAATTGTTACGGCATGCCGCTCGACCCCAAGCATCAGAATGCTTCACACATTGATTACCGCAGTCCATTTCAAAATCTGTTCTACGTCGGAACGGTAAGCGGCATGCCTGGATTCGCGTCCAATATTCACTTCGCGACGCTTCTTTTCGAACAACTCACCGGCGACTGTTTCTATTCACAAGAAAGCGGATCGTGAACACTTCGAGAACGCACGAACGAAGTCGTCGGTCCGACGCGCTAAAAACGAAGGAACTCTGTCGTGCCTACGAATGACGATCGACTGGAAAAAGCCACCCGACCGGCAGAGGAAGCATTGCAGCTGCACCCTCGGTATCGTGGAAAGGTGCAGATTAGCCTGAAGTGCCCAATTCGCGACTTCCGCGATTTCTCGATCTGGTATACCCCCGGTGTGGCCGCCCCATGTCGGGCCATCTATGAACATCCCGAACTCGTCTATGAGATGACCAATCGCGCCAACTTGATTGCGATTGTGTCGGACGGGACGCGCGTTCTTGGACTGGGCGACATCGGGCCAGAGGCCGGCCTCCCCGTCATGGAGGGAAAGTCCCTGCTCTTTAAGTACCTGGGTGGAGTCGACGCCGTGCCATTGTGTCTCGGCACAAAGGACCCAGAGGAGTTGATCCGCACGGTCCGGATCCTGGAACCATCGTTTGGCGGAATCAATTTGGAGGACATCGCCCAACCGAAGTGCTTTCGCATCCTCGACCGCTTACGCGGGGAAATGCGGATTCCAGTCTGGCACGACGACCAACAAGGAACGGCGACCGTTGTTCTTGCTGCATTGTTAAATGCTATGAAAATCGTAGGCAAGCAATTGACGAATATCCGCATCGCAATGGTCGGAATTGGTGCGGCCAATGTGGCGACCTATCGGCTCTTGAAAACGAGCGGCGTAAATCCCGCAGCTATTGTTGCCTGCGATCGGAGGGGAACGCTGCACCGCGACCGGGAGGACATCAAGAGCAATGCGCAGTCGTTCGCTGATAAATGGCTTGTGTGTCAAGAGTCTAATGGCGACCACGTTGTCGGCGGCATTTCCGATGCGCTGCGAGGTGCTGATGTATGCCTCGCGTTTTCGGAGTCGGGGCCTGACGTTGTCCGTCCCGAATGGGTTCAGAGGATGGCGCCCAATGCCATCGTCTTCGCGTGTGCGAATCCCACGCCCGAAATATGGCCGTGGCATGCCACAGAAGCCGGTGCCAGGATCGTCGCTACAGGACGCGGCGATTTTCCGAACCAAGTCAACAACTCGCTCGCTTTTCCTGGGATCTTTCGCGGCACGCTGGATGTTCGAGCGCGAACGATCACCGATGAGATGGCAATCGCAGCCGCTCGCGAAATAGCAAAGGCGGCCGAATCCCCAGGGCTCAGCGAACAACGGATCGTGCCGCGAATGGACGAATGGGAAATCGTGCCCGAGATCGCCGTGGCCACCGCCATGAAGGCCCAGGAACAAGGGGTGGCCAAGCTTAGCAAATCTCCGCAACAAATCCGCGACGACGCCAGGCGGATCATTCTGTCGGCGCGATCAATGGTGCCTGACGGTCATAATGACGGGCGATAAGACACGCTCGAGAGGTCGTCGAAACGCCGTTTACCTGGCAGATCCTTGGCTTCGACTGAGCGCCAACGTAGAACCGTGAAGAAGGGAGCGATCCGGCGCCACACTTGGGAACATTCGGGCGCCCCCATGCTGCACAGCCGCGCGCTAAGTCAGAGGTTAGCGGCCCCTCTGAGGCTTACATCAAACAATCTGGAAGTGGCCGAGTTCGCAGCCGAGAAAACCGTTGCCGGCCGATTCATTGAACTTGATCACCGAGTTTGCCTCCGAAAGGGTGGGCGGCGTGCGATTTGCTTACGCAAACCTATGCTGCCGCGAGTATTACCCTGTAGGGAGATGTGCCATGGAGAGGTTGTCGTTCGTTCTAGCGGTTGTCGTCGCATGTGTCGGCTGTCAGCGAGTTGAGACTCCGAACAAGTTCGTTCCGGTTCCCGCTAGCAGCACATCCGTTCGCATTATCTTTCTGCATCACAGCACAGGCGAATGCATTTGGAACGGAGGTGTACCCGATTGGTTCGGGGCTTACAACGCAAAGAACCACGTGAACTACGCCATCAGCGAACAAGCCTTTCCAAAGGAATCTCCCTATGGTTGGGAGAACTTCCCTTACGATTATTGGAACATCTGGGTAAAGCATGCAGGCAGCCAGCGATACCGCGACGAGCCTACGCTTGAAATCCTTTCGTCTCAATACGACGTAATCGCATTCAAACACTGCTTCCCCGTCTCCAGCATTGATGCCGACACAGGCGTCGCTGACATAGAGTCGAGTGAGAAACGGCAAGAGAACTACCGCCTGCAATATGCGGCCTTAAAAGAGAAGATGAAGTCATTTCCCAAGACTCAATTCTTGCTCTGGACCGGCGCGGCGCTCACGGAGGGTGAAACTGACGAGGATTCGGCCAAACGGGCAAAGTTGTTCTTTGACTGGGTGCGGACCGATTGGGACGAGAAAGGAGACAACATCTTTCTGTGGGATTTTAGAGAGTTGGAGACCGGGGGAGGCTTTTACCTGAAACCCGAATATGCCTCAGGCGACTCGCATCCGAATGAGACCTTTTCTAACAAAGTAGCTTCACTCTTTGCGCAGCGACTCGTCGATGTGATCGAAGGCCGAGGCGATTCTGGTAGCTTGACTGGCGAAAGTGTCTCCGCCCGACCGGCTAACGACCTAGTGGCTGACCGTTCAACGGTGGTCGATCACAACGTTCGCTCTCAAGATCTCTCCCAAACAGAAAGTAAGCCTAAGACTCTGGTTTGGGATGATGCGGAAAATAGTGCGCGCCAAGATTCGTTGTGGGGCGAAAGCGCCACCTATGTCGAGGAGAACGGGTCACATGCGATCCGCCTCGGAGTTGCGACCGCACCCGAGGAGGATTGGGGCGAGTATGGAGCGCAGCGCGTGATCCATACGCGGCGATCAGAACGAGACCTGAATCTGCGTCCTTACCGCTACTTGTCGATGCGGATCAAGGCCGACCGTGAAATGGAATTGGTTGTCACTCTCATGACAGTTACCACTTCAACCGGGGAGCAGGATCGATCCCGGTTTCACTTTAGCGGTTACGTCCATGCTACCGCAGGTGACTGGAAAACGGTGACGCTTGACTTGGAGCGGTTGGAACTCAGTGTTGAAGACGAGGGGACATACGAAAAGGCTGGCCGTCCTGCGCGGCCGAACGATCTCTCGCTGATTCGATTTGCCACTAGTGAAAAGCACGCAAAGGCCACACTTCTGCTGGATGACGTCGCCTTCCACGCAACGTTACCCGAATCCTTGCGCGGCACACTGCAAGGCGACTGACTCATCCTCGCGCGACAGATCGTGATCGCGGACCTACACCATGCCCGATGTCCGTACGTCTAGTCTCCCCCGAGACTGTTAAGCAATGTCGACTTTCCGCTATCGGAAGGTCACACGAACACGATAAACGCGCAGTGCCCAATCTCGTTTTCGCGTGCTCGATACACCTCGTGAGGCCGCAAGCTTGAAAGAGGATTGGGGCCGCGGCGCTGGTTCTCGCGGTGATCAATTCGGCCTTCATGACTGCCCATTTGGCCGGCGCTCGGTTCCAGGGTGCAGTTCCCAGCAGGCGGGTTGTATAGGCGACACAAAGCCGTCCGGCTTCACCGTCAAAATACTGCAACTACACGTGCCAAGGACCTTTTCAGCCGTGTTGCCCAAAAACAGGCCTTGGATACCGCTACGACCAATGGTGCCCATCGCCAATAGCTCCACCGTGAGTTGATTCACGAGCTTGCTCACTTCTTTCCAGGGCGTGCCCCACGACAAGTGAACGTGGACTGTTTTGCGGTCGCATTTGAGTGAACTTAAGAAAGCTTCGAGGCGACTTCGTGCCTCCGCGTTGACCTCATCGCGCAGCGAACTCCCTTCCGGTATTTTGGAAATTACGTCTTCAGGAATGTCCATCGAGTCGACGACGTGCAGCAAATGAAATTGCGCTCCGGCCTTTTGCGCGACCCATAATCCCTGAGTAGCCGCCTTGAGGCTTACATCAGAAAAGTCGGTCGCTGCAAGCACTACTCTCGGCGGACCTACGTGCTCGGCTTTGACGATCCACACAGGGGCTGGGCATTTTCGGATCAACCGCCTGGCAGTGCTGCCAACGAAAAACTGTTCCCAGGCCGCCAGGCCGCGAGTACCGGCGAGCACCAGGTCGTATCCTTCCGACTGGACGGCATGCGTCAGTTCGAGAAACGGCTCCCCCAGCAATGTTTCATAAGCAACATCCAGGTCGGAAGCGGCCAGGTCCATGATCATTCGTCTCATTTTCGCATCGGACGTGCGGCGCACCTCGCGTTGGAATTCTTCGCCATCGCGGCACAGTAAATCCAGCTTCGCCTTAGTCGATGCGTTGTGAGCGACACGACGCAAGTCTGCCAAGGTGTGAGCTAGTGTGATGCTCGCACCGGTCTGCCGGGCAATCCATACTGCCTGTTGGAGGGCTGCCTCCGAATAGGGCGAAAAGTCGGTGGCGACAAGAATACGCTGGTAACCGGTGGTACTTGTCACGGGTGCTCTTTCCCAAGATAGGGTTCGCTCTGCACAGAACGGTCCGATCCCATCGGCTCACTAGGACAGAACCGTTACGGAAGACCGGGCCCACGCAATGTTTGCGCCGTGGACCGAAGCGAGGATTTACTTGTCGGATTTAATCCTTACGGCGCGCAAGGCGCGCGTTTTCGTACGAAACAGCACACCTCGGGTGCATCGCCCGCGCATTCCCGGACTCTACGGCACCGATTCTTCGACAAAAACCCAAGGGTTGATCAAGCCTGAAGTTCCGCTGGTTAGTTGGCATAGTTGTTGCCCCGCATCGGCTTGGGTCATTTCATTCATAAGGGTTAAACAACCAACCGGCCGTCGGCGATTTTCGAGAGTTCATCCAACAACCGCCGTACGGTGAGCCGTTCCGAGTGCGAGAAAGGTGTGTGTGCCTCATTAACAAGGAGGGAACCATGCTCGTTTTAAGCCGGAAATCTGGTGAGCGAATCGTGATTGGCCCGAATATCGAGTTGACTGTGCTAGACATTCGGGGCGACCGGGTGAGGCTAGGTTTTGTCGCCCCGCGCGAAACTTCCATTCGCCGCGAAGAAGTCCGCCCGCGCCTGCGACACGAAGGCCACGATGAAGGGAGAAACCCTGCGCCGCAGAGTGCCAGCCTGAATTGAGGCGCACACCTGATTTGGCTAGGAAGTGCCCGAATCGCGGCCCTCTCGTCTCGCGCGATGGCCCGTGATCTGATCAATTCGGATCTTGTAATAGGTCATGCGAAATGCATCGGACGCACCGCCCGCAGTGCGAGCTTTCCACGCACTAATTCCGGGCTCCCACCACAAGCCCTTAGCCTGGAGGACATCGTGGGCCAACTGCATTTCGCTGTCGCCCTCCGCCGCGTAATCGTTACCTGTTGCGTCTGGCGCTAAATTGGCGCGGGCCGGAAGCCTTGCCTCTCGACTCTCGCATGGCTCGGCAAGCTCTTCATATCGCCCCAGGACAACGACACTGACCCATTCGTCGTAACTTTTGATTTCATCCACTTCGACGCAAACTAATGGGTTGGACGTCATCCATTCGACTTTCTGACCACGAGTTGTAAAGCCGTAGAAACAGGGATCTTTATCGGCCGCGTCGTGATAGGCAAGGTAAACGGGGACGACGTAGGGCTGATTCTCGAAAGCGCACGCAAGCCGGGCGAGACGCGTTGCCATCAGAACCTGAGCGCACTCCTCGGCTGCCATTTCTTCAATCACCATGGCTTGATCTCCGTTTCATCACGACCAAAGAACGCGTTGCCTGCCTGTTCACCTCGCGACTAAAACCAATTTTATCTTGACCGCATTGCTCGAGCCAGCAATTGCAAACCGGCTATCCTGAGGCAACCCAGCTCGCGGCGTTGTCCCTCGAACCGCAGCCTTTGAGCGATCAGCCCGGTCACCTGGTCTATCGAGGCTAAAGCTCTCCTTTTGACGTCCGCACCGACGCCGCATCAGTAACGTACAACCGAGACTCTCTGGCAAGTCTGTCAAGCATCCCCTGTAGCCGTTGTCCCAACTCGCCAAGCAATGGGTCTAGGCCGTTGCCATCGAATCGCCCCGGCGCGACCTCAATTGGCTCGCCCATATCGAGTACGCAGTGCAATGGCGGATGGTAGCGAACTTTGTCGGTGAGATCTTCCTCGAACTTTTCGACCATTTCTAAGAGGCGGTCGACACTGGGACACGCGACGTAGTCAGGGACATAGGTCACCAGTTGTTGAACCAGATAGAGATCCTCAAGTTGCTGCCACCGACGTTCGTGTTCTGCAACACTCACCCGACCAAGGGCCATATCGGGCAGGATACGGGATCGCAAGACTCGTACACGGTGCATCGTGGCCCCTGGTTGCGCTTGCCCGAACCATTCCTTCTCTAATGTATTAAGGAGATGCTCTGCCAGAGCTTGAAGCCTTGTCCTAACAGGCCCCGTGCAAGATTCCCCAAGGAATTCCATCTCCTTTAGCGCGAGTAGAGCACGCCCTACTTTGATGATACGGTTTGGCAGAGGCAGATGCCGTTGCGGACGCCAGGAAAGCCGACGTTCAATGTCGCTTAAAGTTTTGTCGGCTATCTCATTCACATCCCCAACCAGGTGGTACTTGATTGCCAGGGGATGAATGATCACTTTGCCCGGCGGGTTGATTCGCGCGCGTCTCTTCGCAGCCAGACGAGCGATCCCACCGATGCCGTCCAAAAATGGATGTAATTGGTCATTCGTTCTTGAAGTGGCTCCCTCAGGAAAGATAACAAGTGGGCGTTCGGCCTTGACCAGTATTTCGACCGCAGCGGCAGTTGCCTGGCGGTCCGTGCCTTCGCGATTCACACTGAAGGCCCCCAGTGTGCGAATGATCCAACGTGAAAGCCAGCCCTGATGAAACAGATGCCAGCTCGCCATTGCGTAGACCAAGCAAGGGGTCAATTCGCAAAGCCAGCCGAGTGCGACCGGGTCCGCCGTGCGAGAATGGTTCGGACAAATCAAGATGCCATGTCCTGCTTCGAGTGATCGCCGTAGACGCTCAATGTGACGAACCTCGTGGCTGATAACGCGCTCAGCGATCCGGATATACCACGAGTGGAGATGCACATTCCGGAGCAGTACTTTGGACAGCCAGTCACGGCGAAGAGGTGGGATAAATTGATAAGGCTTCTCCACGATGACTCTTTGCATGCGACTATCTCATGCGACAACAGCCGTCGCGTTTTTGATCGAACACCCGCCGCAAGCGTGGTTACTCCTTCGACTGGCCACTCGGCCTTCGTACCGCGACGCAACCGCTGGAGATTTCGGCAGTTCGAACTTTGCCGTGAAGGAGTCTCTATTCTTAACCACGAATGCACGCACATCATCGGTCGAGGCCGTGATGAGCCTCCGTCCACTGCGCGTGCTCGATGGGATCGTAGCCGGGGTCTTGGTCAATTCCTCGGCGAGCCAAGTGTGGTCATCCCGGAAGCCGTTGCGGCTCCCCCATCGAACGCGCAGTGTTGGCCGAAAACTTGGGAGCGGCATCGTATAAGCCAATCAGGCTGGCGAGGTTTCGCGAGCGCAGTTCCCCTTGGCGGATTCGCTGACGCCGCTGATCCGGGCTCCACGTGGCCTGCAACTCACGGACCAGTTGAGAAAGCTCATTACGGTTGGTTTTTCGAATGGCAATCATTTTGCTGCTCCGGGGTAATTGCGGTCGCATGTCTCGAAGCAACAATCATGCCATTGCCCATCCTCTGATTTGCACGCAGTTTTAGCTGCATGGTAAGTAGCGCGCGCGGTGCACGCACCGCGTGTAACCGAACGATCCACTAATCCAGCGGGTGTCTCGGTCGGCACGCAAAAGAAAGAGCCGTTCGGCACAGAAGGCCACTGATTTTCAGCCTGCGGCTCCACTTCCACGGGGCCGGCGGCTGCTCCCTGTTTGGCACAGCTTTTGTGTTCTCAACCGGCTTAACCGCACTAGTACCGGCTATCCAACGGGCTCGCGTCCGTGGGGGTCGTAAAGACTGGGTTGAGGAGAAGCAACCATGACAAGCGATGGCAGCTTGCAGAAAGACGTCATGGAGGAACTGGCCAGCTAATATTCCGCGATTACTTGTGGACACACAGCAACCCTTGGCTGCAAGTCGTTTGTCTCCCATTTTTCCTGTCGAAGTGGATTATTACGATGCGTTCTCAAGCACCTGGCTCTAAATCGTTCACATCCGAAGCCTTACGAGAGCTGATGGTGCAGAACCAGCTTCGTAGTCGAGAAATTTCCGACGAGCGGGTCTTACAAGCGATGATGTACGTACCCCGCGAAGAGTTTGTTCCCGAGGCTGTTCGTCACCATGCTTACGATGACTGTCCGCTGCCAATAGGCCACGAACAAACCATTTCGCAACCATTTACGGTTGCATTCCAATGCGCGGCGCTTCGCCTGCAAGGAGACGAACGGGTTTTGGAGATTGGTACGGGATCTGGTTATGGCGCGGCTGTGTTGTCTCGACTCGCTAGAGAGGTCTACACCGTCGAACGCATTCCCGAATTGGCGGCGCGAGCCAGGGCGACTCTCGGCCGGCTTGGGTTCGACAATGTCCATGTCGAACTCGCAAATGGCACTCTGGGGTTGCCGAAACATGCGCCTTTCGACGGCATCGTGGTGACGGCGGGCGGGACATCGCTGCCTCAGCCGTTTTTAGACCAACTCTCGCCGGGAGGACGGATTGTCATTCCGCTGGGAGAAGGGCCCGCCGGACAAAGCATGTATCGATTCACAAAATTTCCTGATGCACTCCAAGTCGATGATTTGGGCGGATTCTGCTTTGTTCCATTGATCGGCCGGTACGGGTGGGAGTCGTCCGAATCCAGGAAGTGGTCAAAGCGGTGACCTCGAGGCACTGTGAACGTTTACTTCAACAGACGCTGAATTCGCCACGAGCGAGTCGATCGCAAAACTTCTGAATGCCGTGCAGTTCTCGGTGGACAAGTTCTTGAATCGCCGGCTCAACATCCGAGAGGTGCACGCCTTCTTTCAAGCACACTTGCGTGGCAGCAACGGCGGGAGAATCGATAGGCTCGCCAATTCTGCTGCAAAACCAGACATAAACTTCCCGCAGGCCGGGAACTTGCTGATAGATTTCGTTCGCGACGTGATGGCTAAGTAGAGAATAGATCTTGCCAACATGGCTTACCGGGTTTTTTCCGGCCGCCGCTTCCCCGCTCACGGGACGATTGAGGGGAATAACTCCATTCACGCGATTGCCCCGGCCAACCTCGCCACAATCGCCACCTTCCGCGGAGGTGCCAAGCACGGTCAAGTACATGCCGCCTTCGGCGCGGCCAGGATCGTCGAGTGTGTTTAGTTTTACCGAGCCGCCGTCCAACTCGCGAAACTGCTTCCGTACAAAAGATGCCAAAAGATCAACGATTTCGTATTTGCTTGCGAAATAGGTGTGGGGATCGGGAATAAACCGATCGACAAAGGCCATGGCGACGGTTAACTCAATTTGCCGGTCGCGGCGGATCGCCATCACCTTGATGTCCTCGCCCGCGAATGGGAAATCTTTCTTGAATGTTGACGAGTTAAGCAAGCGTTCCGTCGCCAGCACAAGTTGTTCCGTCTCGGAGAGGGGCGCATAGCCAACCGCCGCCGACGTATCGTTAGCTCCGATAACCTGGCGCTCGAAAGCATCGACCAACTCAGGGGAGCCTGGTTTGAGTTCATTTTGAAACACAAGATGTTTGTCTGGATCGACAAAGCGAAGATGCCTCCGCAACCAGTCCCTGGTTGTCGCCTCGGCGATCTCCGCAACGGGCACGGCCTTCCCCTGATATTCGAAGATGGCACGATCGCCCAGCGCAAACCGCATGGGTTCGGCAATGGTTCCACCGCCAAGTTTCGGCAGCGATTGCCCAGCGACGAGTAACGCCTTATCGACATTGTGGTGAAGAATTCGGCCGAATGTCTGCTGATATTCGCGACACAGGGCAAGCGACACGGCTTCCGCAATGCCATCACAGATTGTGTCGGGATGTCCAATGCCTTTGCGTTCGACGATCTCGACGCGCTGCTCTCCAACCGAGGACAGTTTCGGCACGTCTACGATAACGGGGTTTATGAGGCTCACAGGGGCATGCTCCTGCTACGGCCTCCTGAAACGCGTCCAGGCAACCGGCTCTTTCCAAAACATTGGCCGAAGTCGTCAAGAACTTCGCACTTGTCGGTTGGGGTAGCAAGGGGCATGCCGGTCGCCGACTTCGCTCCGGCACAGCTATCCCGTGCAAGCCGAGCCCGCACGCCACCGTTCTCGCCCCAATTGGCCGACTCATGAGCTGCCAAGCCTTCGAGATGCTTGCGCCTTCGGGCGAGGAAACGAACGGCAAGGTTGATGGATCGACCGTGTGCGACGCGCGCCCATTTTGGCCCAATCGGTACACTCGAAGATTCTCCCCGAGTTGCCTTAGGGTATCGCTGACGTTTTTCCCCGTATTTCGGGGCTTCTTGCCGTGAGGCGGTAAGACCAGTTGGCACAACCATTGCTTTTTGCTGGCCCAGCTAGCCGGAAAGCTGGAACCGTGCTCTTACGGGCGCGGTCAAACGTTTGTCTCGACGAGGTGACACGATGACGATTCTGTGGGGAATAGTTGCCGGCTTAGTGCTCTGGGGAGTTGTCAGGTTGTTGCTGATGGGCATCTATACAGTCGACCAGAACGAGCGCGCCGTCGTGACGACTTGTGGCCGCGCTGAGCGAATTGGCGACAAAACGACGCTGGATGATCCCATCTCCGATTTACTCAACAAGGACGAGAAGGAGCGATACGTCTATCCGCAGCTTCGGGTGGTACAACCCGGGTTCCATTGGAAACTGCCCTGGCAGAAGGTCTATAAGGTTTCCGTGGCGACGGAAACCACCAATATGGCGTATGACCCGGATAATCCGCGTGCCAACCAAGACGGAACCATTCTGGACGCGGTCACCAAGGACCAACTCAACATCGGTCTGGATGGCCAGATTCGCTATCGAGTCGCCGAATCCAACCTGTACGCCTATTTGTTCGGCGTGAAAAATCCCATCGCACATGTGATGGGATACTTCGTGGCGGTGCTGCGGGAACGGATCGCGAACTTCGAGGCGCCGCCAACGGCTTCCACGAGCATTTCCGCGAGCGAAGTTTCACAAGCGGATGTGGCCGCATCCTATGGAGTGTCGATCAATGATCTCCGCAAGAATCTGCGTGACCTCAACGAACACATGGATCGCGAATGCAACTCGTCGTCCGCCCGCTACGGCATCGTGCTGGACGCGTCATTGATTACGGGGATCGACCCACCGAAGGAAGTCGAGTCGGCTCTAGCGGCGATCAACACAGCGCACAACCAAGTCTCGTCCGACATTAGCCTGGCTCAAGCTGCGGCCGATCAGAAGATCGTCCAGTCTCGCCGGGCGGTCGAGATCGAGACACTCAATGCGCAGGCTGAGATCGAACCCCTCGACCGAATGGCCGCGCAACTCGGTGAGTTGAAATGCAGTGCGCCAGGCGTCTTGGAATCCTATGTGCGAAACGTGCGAATGTCGCTTTTTTCCCGAGCCGAACGGGCCTTCGTGGAGTTGAAATCATGACCGCACTCCTTGCCTGTGGCGTTACTTTTGTCGTTTTACTCGTCGCCGAACCTTTGATCTTGGGTCTGGCACGGATGTTCGGCCTATTCACAATTGTGCGCGAGCGACGGTGCCACGTTTATGTGCTGTTCGGCAACGTGATTGGCAAGCTTGACGAACCAGGACTGCACTTTCTTTGGCCGCTGATGGGTTGGAAGGCCCTGCTAGTCCATTGGCTGGGGAACTGTTACGTCCTCGATATGCGGCTCGATCAGGTCTATCTTCGCAGCCAGCCGGTGAACTCGGAAGAAGGCGCACCGATGGGGATCGGCATTTGGTATGAGATGTTCGTAAGCGACCCCGTTGCGTTCCTATTCAAGAATCGCGATCCGCGCGGGTCGCTTGCTGCCAATGTCAGCAATTCCACCGTCCGGTGTCTGTCGAACTTGCCGCTAGCCAACATGATGGTGAACCGCCACGGCATGAGTCACACGGTTCGCGACGAAGTTTCGCCGAAGTCACATGAGTGGGGTTACCGGCTTGGTTCAGTTTACATTCGTAAAGTCCATTTCCGCGATTTGGAGATGATTCACCAAATCGAAAGCAAAGTCGTAAACCGCCTGCGTCAGGTGACCAGCGCGATAAAGCAAGATGGCGCCAACCAGGTCAGCGTTATCACGAGCACGGCCGATCGAAAGGCCGCCATTGAATTCGCCAAAGCCGCGGCCATCCGACCACAACTCGTTGGAGAAGCATTGCAGAGGATCAGCCAGGATTCCGAAACGGCCGATGCGATGTTCACCGTACTGGAAACTGAAAGACTCCTGCGCGGCGACACACGGGTGACCCTCGTTCCATCAGGCGGGAGCCTGCTTACGACCTTGCTGGCGGCCAGAAAAGCTTCGCGAGTTAACACTCAACTTCAGTAGCCGGTGTTGTGAAAGTTGTTGCCAGAAGCAACTCGGCACGAAAAATCACTTGCTGCGAAAATCGTCCTTGCGAAGCCGTGCGAATGCAGTACGAGGACTTCCGGGAGATCGAACGTCCGAAGGTCGCCGACATTACTCGTCAACTCGAGCCCAATGAATCTGTGTGAGGCCGGCGGTAAACGCCGGCAGCGTTGCTGACGCACGACGTGTTCCTCACCCCCATCCGTCGCACCACGGCCTAACCTCTCAAATTCCGTAATTTGTCAAAGGAGGAGCATCCTATGCCCCAACCTTCCAAACTGAAGAGCCCCTGGCTCGTAGCCGTCTGGCCGGGTATGGGCAACGTCGCGATCAGCGCTGGTTACTATTTGATGGCCAAGCTAGGCATGCACGTCTTGGCTGAGTTCTCCCCTCGCGAGTTGTTCGATGTTGAGCATGTTGAGGTCAACAAAGGACTCATTTCACTCGGAAGGCTGCCACGTAGCCGCTTCTTTGTATGGCATGATCCTCAGGACGTACGCGACATCGTCGTCTTTATTGGGGAATCGCAGCCGCCGACGGGGAAGTATGCATTTTGTCGCAAACTCATCGATGCCGCTCAACAAATGGGTGTAGAACGGGTCTTCACCTTCGCAGCGATGGCAACGCAGATGCATCCACAGCGCCAACCTCGCGTGTTCTGTGCAGCAACCTCGGAAGAGGGGCTGACCGACCTGCGTCTCGCCAAGCTGGAACTTCTCAACGAGGGCCAGATCGGAGGGCTGAATGGGATTCTACTGGGAGTTGCGGCAGAGGCTGCGATAAACGGTGCCTGTCTTTTAGGTGAACTTCCTCACATTCTGGCCCACATCTCCTTTCCGGCAGCTTCGCTCGCAGTGCTCGAAGCATTTCGGTCGTTGGCGAACATCAAAATAGATGTCGCCGAACTAAGCGAACAAGCACAGGCAATGAACGAAAGGCTTGGAGAGGCGCTCGCGGAAGCCGAGCAAACACTGCAAGAGGATCAACCTGCCCAAGAAGAAGAGGAATTCGCGCCACCCGCCGTGGAGCCAAAACTTTCGTCTGTTGACGAACAACAGATCGAACGCCTCTTTGACCAAGCACGACACGACAAGTCGAAGGCCTTCGAACTCAAGCAGGAACTCGATCGGTTAGAAGTCTTTGCCGACTACGAGGATCGCTTCCTGGACCTTTTCAAAAAGGAACAACCCCATTCGGAAACCCAGGAAGGCGATGCAGATTAAAAACGGGCTATCGTTCCCGAAACGCGCTTAGGACCCGCACCAAAACAACTTCCGAATTTGATCAGAGCATTGCGTACCAAGGTGCGGTGTAGTTGAGATCGGGCAGGAAGGTGTCGAAGCGAATGGGATTACGGTTGAGAAGGTCGGTGGCGCGATTTCGCTTACGTGATGGGTCACTGCACACCGCCGTGGCTTCTAGCTCTACCAATGATTCTGTACTTTTCGGGCCTATTTCGTCGTTTTGCGACTAGGTATCCTCTACTTTGGCGTCGATCAGAATTTACATACCTATCGTTTTCATGCCATGCGCAATGTCACACAAATCCTGTGCGACCTCGAACAGGGTGATCCCCGTGCGGCGGAGAAACTGCTGCCGCTCGTCTACGACGAACTGCGAAAACTAGCGGATGCCAGGTTGGCTCGTGAATCGCCAGACCAGACACTCCAGGCGACAGCGCTGGTCCACGAGGCGTATCTGAGGTTGGTTGGGTCCGGCCCTGAGGTTCAACATTGGGAAAATCGCCGGCATTTCTTCGCCGCCGCGGCAGAGTCGATTCGGAGAATTCTCGTCGAAAACGCTCGGCGAAAGCACCGGTTGAAACACGGTGGCCAATTCGAGCGGCAGGAACTCGATGATCATCCGGTATTCGACAGCGAGCACCGAGAGGATCTGATCGCCTTGGACGAGGCGCTACTAAAACTGACTGCCGCACATCCTCAGGCGGCGGAATTGATTCAACTACGGTACTTTGCTGGATTGACGATACTGGAAGTCTCTCAGGCGATGGGACTTTCGGAACGCACCGCCGCCCGGCTCTGGACCTATGCCAAGGCATGGCTACTGCGGGAAATGGGCGAAAGTGGGTCAAACGCCAAGAAATGTTGAAATTTCTTGGCAGGGTCTGTGAGGACATGTCGCATTAGGAATTGATGGGAGATCAATCCACCAAGCCGAGAGGCAGATTCACGTGAAAGGCGGGCGCCGTGTCCGAGCAAGACATTTTCCTCACAGCCGTTGAGATTGCCGATCTTGAGGCCCGCAACGCGTATCTGGATCAGGCCTGTGGCAGCAATCTAGAACTCCGGCAACAAATCGAGGCGTTGCTCAGGGCTCATGCAGGGGCTGAAAGCTTTCTGAACACACCGGCGATACAACGGATGCCGGGGAAAGCAACCGCTATCGACAAGACTCAAGGCTACACGCAGTCTCCAAGCGATAGCGGCGAGAATTCCGCGCTCAGCTTTCTCGCACCACCCGACGCACCCGGTTCCCTCGGCCGACTCGGGCATTATGAGGTCCGCGAAATACTCGGCCGCGGGGCCTTTGGGATCGTGCTCAAGGCGTTCGATGAAAAACTGCACCGGATGGTCGCCATTAAGGTGATGTCGCCGGAGCTTGCCTCCACTTCGCCGCCTCGCAAGCGGTTTCTCGAAGAAGCTCGGGCCGCCGCGCAAATTCGGCATGAACACGTCGTCGCCGTCCATGCCGTCGAGGAACAACCAATCCCTTACCTGGTGATGGAATACATTCCGGGCAGTACGCTCGATAAGCTGTTGAACGAACATGGCCCGCTCGATGTAGTCGATGTCTTGCGAATCGGCCAGCAGATCGCCAGCGGACTCGCCGCCGCGCACGCGCAGGGTCTGATTCACCGCGACATCAAGCCGGCCAATATTCTTTTGGAGAACGGCCTCACGGGACGCGTGAAGATCACCGATTTCGGTTTGGCGCGGGCAGCCGACGACGCCAGCCAGACGCAGAGCGGAGTGATCGCCGGCACCCCGATGTACATGTCCCCCGAGCAGGCCACCAGCGGCAAGATCGACCAGCGTTCCGACCTCTTTTGCCTCGGTAGCGTGCTGTACGTCATGACGAGCGGCCGTTCGCCGTTTCGCGCCCCCAGCACGTTCGCCGTGCTCAAACGGGTGGTCGAAGACACACCAAGGCCGATCTCGGAGATTATTGCCGGTACACCGGGTTGGCTGAGCGCAATTATCGCCAAGCTACAGGCGAAAAAGCCGGAGGAACGGTTCGGCTCGGCTCAGGAAGTGGCCGATCTGATCAGTAAATGTCTGCTTGATCTGCAGGCGAATCGGCCGGTGAAGCTGCCGGAAGGGATGCAAGTTGAAGCCAAGGAATCAACCGAATCAGCGCCGCCTAAGGAACACCTAAGGACAAGCGTGCCGCAAAAGGTCATCCCTCACACGCTTGCACTAACGCACTCTCGTACCTCTTCTCGGCTACTCTGGCCAGCGATCGCAGCCGTTGTTCTCCTGGCACTGGTTGGATTGGGCGTCACGGAAGCGACCGGCGTCACGCAACTGGCATCAACCGTGATCCGGCTCACGACCGGTTCCGGCACGCTGGTCATCGAAACCAACGACCCCAACGTGAAAGTCACGATAGACGGGGAGGAAATCAAGATTCAAGGCATCGGAGTGGAGCAACTCACGCTGAAACCGGGGCAATACAAGGTCGCCGCAGTGGTAGATGGCAAGGCCGTTTCACAAGAACTGGTAACGATTACCCACGGTGGAAAACAGCTGGTGCGGGTGACGCTGGAGGGAATCGAAACACCGGTAAGCGGCACCCCAACGGAGGATGCAATCTCCTCCAACGACCCAGACCGTCGCGCGGCGGAGTGGGTGCTGTCGGTCGGGGGGAAAATCAAGATTCGGGAGAGTGGCAAGGAGCGTGAGATCAACACCAGCGACGACCTTCCCGAAGGGAGGTTTGAACTGATCTATGTAGCATTGGTGAACAATCCAAAAGCAACTAACGAGGGGCTGGCCCACTTTGATGGCTGCGAAGAACTAACGACACTGTATCTCGTCTTTGCACCGGTAACAGATGCTGGCTTAACTTACTTCAAGAACTGCAAGAAGCTGACCCACCTAACGTTAGCACATAGTTCGGTGACCGATGTCGGCTTGGCAGTTTTTCAAAACTGCAGCGAATTGCGAGAACTCGAACTGGAACGCGTGATCGGAATGACCGACGCGGCACTGACACATTTTCAAGGTTGCAAGAAACTGCAGCTTCTTAACCTGACAAATTCAGGCGTGACCGACATCGGCCTAGCGAATTTTCGTAACTGCACGAATCTCGCGGAGCTTCAGTTGGCCCGTACGGATGTGACGGATGCCGGATTAGCTCATTTTCAAGATTGCAAGAATCTGAAAATGCTCAAATTGAGCTTTACAAAGGTGACGGATGCAGGTCTCACCCACATCCAGGATTGCCAGAAACTGACTTACATTGATTTGGCTGGCACGCAAGTCACTGACGCCGGCTTGGCCCACCTGCAAAACTGGCCGAAGCTGGAGGGGATCTTTTTACCTCACACCGCCGTCAGCGATGCAGGGCTGGTCGAACTTGTGAAACTCCCGGGTCGAAACCTCTCACTTAGCTACACCCGCGTTTCTAAGTCAGGCTATGAACAGCTTAAAACCGCACGGCCGGATTTCCTCCTCGCCTGGTCCGAGACTAACCGTACGGTCGCCGAAGGCGTGCTGGCATTGGGCGGCACAGTCGAGATCGGCTCGCCGGGTCAAGCGGAGTCACGGCCGGTTGCCAGTGTCGAGGAGCTTCCCGCAGAGTTCTTCCAGGTTCGCCGCGTGTCGATCGTTGGTGTCGAGAAGCCGCTCGAAAAACTTCCCGAGTTGCTAGCCCAGCTGAAGTACCCGCAGTTCGACCGCCTCGAGAACCTCGATCTGTCGGGCATCGCAGGACTGACATTTGATTTCCTGCCAACCGTCCATGGTTTGCGGGAGCTGAATCTCACCAATACCGGGCTGACCGACGTTTCGCTGACTCAACTGCCGACGCTCCCCACATTGAAGCGATTAATTCTCGATGGGAACGACCTCAAAGGCCTTGGCTTGGCCTACCTCAAGGGGCAGCCGGCGCTGGTCGACCTGAGTCTGAAGCAAACCAAAGTAACGGAAGACCGCGTCAAACAACTCGCCGCTGCGCTGCCCAAGTGCCGTATCGAATGGGACGGCGGCGCGATCGAGCCGCAGGTGACCGACGACCCCGATCGCCGCGCAGCGGAGTGGTTGCTGTCACTCGACATACCGGCTTTCATTCAGTTTGAGGATCTGCGTTTGGTCATATCGAAGACCGACGATTTACCTAAGACTCCATTTCACTTTACGCACCTCAATCTCCCCCAAAATCCGCAGGTCACGGATGAAAGCCTGAAAAATGTTCGCGGCTGTCAACATCTCCAACACGTCGATCTGATGTACAACGACATCGGAAATGCAGGCTTGGAGAATTTCAAGGACAGTAAGCAAATCAAGATACTTCAGGTTGGTGGAACTCGGGCGACCAGTTCCGGGCTCGCGGCGTTTCGTGGCTGCGATCAGTTGGAAATCCTGTATCTTGGCAACAGCATGTTCGGTGACGCGGGCATGATTCACTTTCAAAATTGCAAGAACCTAAAGAAACTCTACCTCCATAGCTGCAATGTCAAAGACGCTGGCCTCGCAAATTTCAGCGGCTGCCGCAAACTCGAATTGCTGTACCTGCATAGCACGTTAACGACCGATGCCGCGCTGATCCCTCTGCGCGATGCCGAGAACCTAACCGATGTTTCGCTGTATGGCACGGGAGTTACGGACGCGGGTCTCGAACATGTGGCGCAGTGGAAAAAACTGACACGTCTTGGCTTGGCCGGTACCGCGGTGACCGACGCAGGTCTTCCGTTTCTGAGTAGCTGCCGTCTTTTGAACACCCTAGATTTGCGCGGCACTCCAGTTACAGATCATGGTTTGGAATCGCTCGTGGAACTCTCGTCACTGCGACACTTGGCTATCAAGGACACCAAGGTCACCGAGGCCGGCGTAAAGAAATTCGCCGCCGCGTTGCCCAAGTGCCGTATCGAATGGGACGGCGGCGTGATCGAACCGTAACCTGGTTTTTCACGGCGTTTCCCTCTGGCCTGCTCTTGAAAATCTGCTCCCGGCGTTATGAACGTCTCACGGTTCGCCAACGGACGCCTCGGGTCTTCTCCCTGGGTTTCGACCGTCCGCGCTAACTCAGGGTGACAAATTGACCCGCGGCTAACTGCCAGACTTCGCCGCCCCGGCTCAAGTGTCGCGCGGCGTGGCGGAAAAATCTTAAAAGAATTCTGGCACCCCCTTAACCGAAATTTCGCATTTCCCTTTCGAGACGGTGATCCCCGGGTGGCATCCATTGCCGACCGAGCGGGTTCATTAGCGTCGCCGCGGCGCCGAACTCGGCAAAAACCGCCGAAGATCCACAATTTCAACGCTTTTCACCCGACTGCGATGTCCTCATCCATTAGCCGTTCGTCATCGACAGAATCCCGGGAAACAGGCCGCCCCAATTTGAGTCTTTACGTCGGGCCGACCGAATCCCCTTCTCTCGATCCGAAGAAAAGCGGTTTGGCTGCCTATGAGTTCAAGTTCCTGCTCGACGAAACGCAAGCCAGGCAGGTCGAGAACCACCTGGCCCCCAGCATGACGCTGGACCCTAATTCCGCGGCGGATCGCAGTTACCACATCAGCACACTTTATTGCGATACGCCGGCATTCGACGTGTATCACCGTCGCGGCCGGCACCGGCTTTCCAAGTTCCGAATTCGCCGTTATGGCGAGTCGAACCGCGTTTATCTGGAACTCAAATCGAAGCGAAAGCAGGAGGTCCGCAAGCGCCGCACAAGCATCGAGATCCAACGATTGAACGATCTAACGCAGGATTGCATATCCGATTGTCTCGAGGCCCTCGCGTACGGTCGCCAACTTCGACGGATCGACGCTCGCCCTGTTGTCTTGATCGAGTACGACCGAGTCGCGTATTTCGCTCCCGGACCACACGGGGCGCTGCGGCTGACGTTCGACCGACAGATCCGTGGAGGAGCCTCGCAGTCTTGGACTTTGAATCGACCGCCGGAGACGTTCGACCTGCTGAGAGATAGGGTCGTCTGCGAGTTCAAATTCCGTGGGGCGATGCCTTCGTTGTTCAAAACGGCCGTGCAGGAAATGAATCTCGCGGTGTGCGGCGTATCGAAATATCGCCTTTGCATTCAGGCCCTTGGGCTGATAAACGCTTCGAACCAAGGAAGCTCTGGGCATGCCTGAATGGCTTACTAATGCCGTTACACTCGATTCGTCGATATCCGGCCAGCAGCTTTTGACGCGGCTCGTTGTGGCGGCAATCTTCGGCGCAGCCGTGGCCTTCATTTATCGGCTGAGTCACGGACGCACTAAAGCCGATGCGACGGTCCTCACGGCAACGCTCGTTTTGCTTTCCGTCTTGATTGCTATGGTCTCGATGGTGATTGGCGAGAGTGTCGCGCGGGCCTTCAGCCTGGTGGGGGCCCTCTCGATCGTCCGTTTCCGAACGGTCGTTGATGATACGCGAGATACCGCGTTCGTGATCTTTGCTGTTGTCGTTGGCATGGCAGCCGGCGCCGGTTTGCTCCTGATCCCGCTGGTCGGCATTCCCGTCGTCGGAGTGGCTGCGGTGCTGCTCAGCCGTCCGGCCATGGGGACCAAGTCGCGGGAGTTTGCTGATTGTTCCCTGTCGATCCGCATTGGCTTGGGGCATGACCCCGAGAAGTTACTAGGCGATTTGTTTAGCCAATATCTGGAGTCGTGCCGGTTGCGGGGCATTGCGACCGCCCGACAGGGGACGGCGCTCGATCTCGACTATAAGGTCCGCATGAAAGTTGCAACGGAGATACCAGCTTTCGTTACCAAAGTGAATCAAGTGGATGGCGTGGAAAGCGTAGAAACAAAAGTTCAATAGAAGGGTGCTCGGTAACCATGTCGCGAAAAATTCTCTGGATCAGTTCGGGCCTCTTGCTGGCCGCTCTAGCGGTCGCAATCGCGCAGCCGCCGGGCGGGCCGCCTGGGCCTTTTGGCCGTGGCTTTGGTCCGCCGGGTGGGCCAGGTGGCGACTCGCTCGCGGCATTGCTCGATATACCTGAGGTCCGCAAGGAAATCGGACTCGAAGGGGACAAGGCCAAATCGGTCGACGACTTGCAGGCGAGCTCGCAAGAAAAAACGCAGGCCATCTTTCAAGGCTTCGATCCCCGTAGTTTCGAAGATCTCTCGCAAGAAGAGCGCGATGAACAGTTCGAAAAGATGCGCACCAAGATGGACGACATCCGCAAGGAGTCGGATCAGAAACTGCAAGACCTGCTCAGTGCGGAACAGTTCAGAAGACTTCGTCAGCTTCGCTTGCAACGCGATTCGCTCAACGCGCTGACGCGTCCCGAGATCGTTGAGAAACTCGGGATCACGTCCGATCAATCTGAGAAGATCGAGAAGATTCGGGAGAAGAGCGGCGGGTTCGCCTTCGGGCCACCGCGTCCCAATCCCGAAGGGCTCGCTGAAGCGGTCGCGCTCTTGGATGCCAAGCAAAAAGAAACCTGGGAAAAGATGACGGGCAAGGCCTTTACCTTTCCTGTTCAGCAAGGGTTCGGCTTTGGAGGACCAGGCGGCCCTCCGGGTGGACAAGAACGAAAGCTCGTTGCCGAGTTTGATAAGAACAAAGATGGCTGGCTCAACAACGAGGAGCGCAAAGTCGCCCGTGTTGAGGCCAAGAAAATTCCGCAGCGCGGTCCTGGTGGAGGCGGTTTTGGCGGACCAGGCCGCGGTCCGGGCGGGCCAGGTGGTCCGGGAGGACCAGGCGGACGAGGCCCTGGCGGCCCCGGCGGATTTGGACCTCCAGGCGGCCCCGGTGGCTTTGGCCCTCCTGGCGGATTTGGCCCAGGCGGGCGCGATGAAGAAGGCAAGCCCGGACCGCATGTCGCTCAATCGGATGTCACGCCCGTAGAGAACAAGATCCCGCTCTATGACCCCAAGGTCGTTCGCACTTTGTTTCTCGATTTCGAGAACGACGATTGGGAGACCGAGTTGGCCGACTTTCACGACACCGACGTCGAAATCCCGGCGATGCTCACGGTCGATGGCCAGCAGTATCCGAAAGTGGGCATCACTTTCCGCGGGATGTCTTCCTACGGCATGGTCCGCGCCGGCTCGAAGCGCTCGCTCAATGTCTCGCTGGATCTCGTCGATCCCAATCAGCGTCTTTACGGATATAAGACGCTCAATTTGTTGAACTCGCACGAAGACCCAACGTTCCTCCATACGGTCCTCTACTCGCACATTGCCCGGCAGCACATTCCCACGCCCAACGCGAACTTTGTCAAAGTCGTGATCAACGGCGAGAGCTGGGGGGTCTATGTGAATGCGGAACAATTCGACAAGCGATTCGTGGAAGAAAACTTCGACGGCCACGTGGCCCGCTGGAAGGTTCGCGGCAGCCCTGGCGGTGGCGGCGGATTGGACTACATCGGCGATAAGATCGAGGACTACAAGCGACGCTACCAGATCAAGTCGGGCGACAAGGAGTCGAGTTGGAACGCATTGGTCAAACTTTGCAAGACACTTAAAGAGACGCCTCCCGATCAGTTGGAGGATGCCCTTAAGCCGATGCTCGATGTCGACGGTTTGTTGTGGTTCCTCGCCCTCGACAACGCCCTCATCAACAGCGACGGCTATTGGGTTCGGGCCAGCGACTACTGTATTTGCATGGACAAGGCGGGTAAGTTCCACATCGTCCCGCACGACATGAACGAGACCTTCAGCGCGCCGATGGGACCAGGCATGGGCGGCCCAGGTGGCGGCGGGCCGGGCGGTGGACGTGGCCCTGGAGGTCGCCCAGGTGGTGGACCTCCACGCGGACCGGGCGGCGGGCCTCCAGGCGGCCCAGGTGGTGGACCTCCGGGTGGACCTGGCGGATTTGGTCCGGGACGAGGCCCAGGGGGCGCTGGTTTCACGCTCGATCCACTCATCGGCTTGAACGACGAAAGCAAACCGCTTCGCAGCAAGTTGCTGGCAGTACCCAAGTTCCGCGAGCAATACCTGCGAAACATACGCGAGATCGCCGACAAGTCCCTCGACTGGAAGAACCTTGGCCCCATCGTGGCGCAGTACAAAAAGCTAATCGAGAAGGAAATCGAGGCCGACACCCGCAAGCTCACTTCGTTCACGGCGTTCGAACAAGCGTTAGAAGAAAACGAAGAGGGTGCGGAAAATCGCGGCCCCTCGCGTAGTCTTCAAACGTTCGCTCGCGAGCGCCGCAAGTTCTTGCTGGAGCACGCTGAGATCAAAAAGCTGAGCCCCTAACGAGGGTGCCGATTTTCGGACAGGCTCTTCGTCTGGCGATACACCTCGGCAATTGGGCCGAGGTGCGTGTGAGACAAGGCTTACTACAACTTCGCCAAAGTGCTCCCGTCGCCGCCGGATCGGTATGAACCTATGGAATGAATGACGAACAGGGCCTGGACCTTTCTCCTCAGAGATTGCCTGGTCAGCGACGTCTCCGCCCGCGAAAACGATGACCGCGTCATCAAGTTTGCCGATACAAACTGACCCACTACCTAGCGGTGGATCAATTAGAGTATTTATCGGATAGGCGATAAACTAAAACGCCACCGTCTCTCGCGGACCGTTGCTATGTCCGATGTCACCCGAATCCTTTCGCAAATTGAAGCTGGCGATCCGGTAGCCGCAGAAGACCTGCTGCCTTTGGTTTACGACGAACTGCGGAAGTTGGCGGCAACCAAACTCGCTCAAGAGAAACCGGGACAAACCCTCCGGGCCACCGCGTTGGTGCACGAGGCCTATCTGAAATTAGTGGGTGGCAACCACGATTCCACGTTTGCAAACCGCCGACACTTTTTCGCGGCCGCGGCAGAGGCCATGGGCCAGATTGTGGTCGACAACGCTCGACGGAAGCTGGCGCAAGTTCACGGAGGGGAGTGGCACCGCGTCGACATCCCAAAGGACTTTGAGGGGACCGGTGCCGACCCGGCTCTCTCGCTAGCGATCCATGAACTGCTGGAGCAATTGACGCTGAAGAGTGCTCGTGCGGCCGCGGTCGCCAAGATGCGGCTCTTTCTACAAATGACGCTCAAAGAAATCTCGGAAGTCCTTGCGGTGTCGGCGGATACGGCGGAAGCCGATTGGGCGTACGCGCGTGCCTGGATGCAGCGGGAGTGGCGGAAAGGGGAACACGCCTGATATTTTTGCCATTTCCACAGAATTCGTTCGGTTGGAACTCGGCATTCTCGCCTTGTACATTGGCGGACGAAAACGCGTCGATGCAAAGCGAGCACTTTGATGACCGAGCAAGAGATATTCGCAGCGGCAATCAAGCTGGAAGGATCGGCTCGGGCTGCGTTTTTGAAAGTTGCCTGCGGCGAACACGAGCATCAGCGGCAGGAAGTTGAAGCCCTCCTGGCGGCCCACGACGACTCTGTAGGCGTGGTGCCCAAACAAGGAATCGATTTGCTCGGCGCCACGCAACCCCGCGGGGGCGATCCTTGTCCTGGGGTCGTAATCGTAGGTCGCTACAAGCTTCTCGAACGAATCGGGGAAGGGGGTATGGGCGAGGTCTGGGTCGCAGACCAACTCGAACCGATTCGCCGCCGCGTTGCCCTCAAGCTGATCAAGCCGGGTATGGATTCTCGATCCGTATTGGCACGATTCGAAGCCGAGCGCCAAGCCCTGGCCCTCATGGACCACCCGAACATCGCCAAGGTTCTCGATGCCGGGACCAATGAGGATGGCACGCCGTATTTCGTGATGGAACTCGTGAAGGGAACGCCTATCACGGAGTTTTGCGATGCCCGCAAACTATCGCCGCGTGAACGCCTCGAACTGTTCGTTCCTGTCTGCCAGGCGATCCAACACGCTCACACCAAGGGGATTATTCACCGGGACATCAAGCCATCAAATGTACTAGTTGCTTTGCACGACGAGCAGCCCGTTCCAAAAGTGATCGACTTTGGCGTCGCCAAGGCCGTCGGCCAGCAATTGACCGAGAAAACGATCTTCACCGGATTCGGAGGGCTGGTGGGAACGCCGACCTATATGGCCCCAGAGCAGGCCACGTTCAACCAGCTCGACATCGACACCCGGGCCGACGTCTACGCGTTAGGTGTGCTGCTTTACGAGCTTTTGGCTGGCAGCCCGCCGGTTGAACGAGAGCGAGTGACGAAGGCCGCACTCGATGAAGTGCTTCGGCTTGTGAGAGAAGAAGAGCCTCCTCGTCCGAGCCAGCGGCTCAGTACTTCGCAGTCTAGAGCATCGATTGCCGCCGTCCGGCAAACGGACCCAGCAAAACTCAGCAAGCTGATCCAGGGCGAACTCGACTGGATCGTCATGAGAGCTTTGGAGAAGGATCGCAATCGGCGCTACGAAACAGCCAATGGGTTTGCGGCCGATGTCCAACGATATCTGTCCGGGGAGACGGTACAAGCCGTCCCGCCGAGTGCGGTCTATCGGCTGCAAAAGTTTGCAAGGAAGAATCGGGCTTTGCTGACAACGGTGGGAGCGTTTGTCGGGCTGTTGTTCGTGGCGGCCGTTGTCAGTAGTTGGTTGGCGGTACGGGCAATGCATGCCGAGGTGGAAGCGAAGGACCATGCAGAAGAGGCGGACTACTACACAAAACTGTTCCGTGACACTGCAGAGGAGCAAATGATTGCGAAGTATGAAGCAATGATCTCTGCCGTGAGCTTACAAGTCGATCTCGATTTGGGTGAGGTGGAATCCAATCGCCGAGCAGCGTTGCTGCAGCTGATCCGACATGCCGATGAAGTAACGATGCAGATTCCGCAGACAGTTAAGTGGGAGATGAGTCGTGGTCAGACATTTGATTTTGTCATGCCGACGAAATTATTTGATCGGCATCGTGAACTACAGGAATTTGTCACTGCGGCGGCGTTGGCCGCTGGCCAAGAATTCGCCCCACTCCTGCCGCCGATCACTCATGACGGCATGCCTGTCGACCAGGGCAATCGGAAAACCAGTCCGAACCAACAGACATTGCTGACTTGGGGAGCAGACGGCACCGTGCGACTCTGGGATGTCTGGACCGCCCGCCAGAAGGCGATCTTGCGACACGACAAGGAAAACATCGTCCATCACGGTTACAACTCCGATGGACTGACGGCTTTTACGCTGGACGACACCGGCGTCATTCGCTTCTGGGATTCGGCAAGCGGCAATCTTCGATCGCAAATTCAACTGCCGTCGGATCTATACGCCAAGGCTGACAATGAAGCCCTCGAAAAACTGGTTCGCGAGACACAACTTGATGTCTGGCATCCAAAATCAATTGATCGCAATGCCTGCGTCGTGCTTGGCAAAGACCGGATTATCACGCGACACGTCGTGGTGAAACAGCGGCCTGACACGGGCAACGAAAAGGTATTAGATCAATTCTTTTCTGGCCCGGTTGAACTTTGGGATGTGACGACAGGGCAATTGGCAGGTCGACTGGAAGTGCCCGATTCCATGATCGAGCACCTGCAGTTTATGGGAGCCGGTCGCTGGATTTCAACGCTGGATAATAATCCCTCGACAGCGATGATCTACTCGCCGGATGATGGCCGACTCTTAACCCGACTGATGCATGCTGAAGACAGCGTCGTTGCGGGAATTTACACGAGCCCTTCCAATCAGCGCGTCTTCACCCTGAACCGAAATGCAAATCAAGCAAATCTCCAACTGACGGCCTGGGAGCCCAATACATGGCAGAAGATCGCAACGGTGACCTCGAACGAACATTACCCTTCTGAGTTCTTAAACGACGAGCTATGGTATTTTTCGGATACGACCGATATCGATGGGTATGTCTGGAACATCTACCACTGGAACGCTCCAGTGACTGCCGTTGCAAGATTCGGCGCATTTCGTTTAATTCGTCCTGTCGATCACCTGCTCTTGCACGACAGGGGAACTGTCATCGACACGAACACTGGACTTCGCCTCACTCCACCGCAAGGTCATCGATTTCATCCATCGCTCGCAAAGTTCGCGGAGGACGGGCGATTTGTCGTTGGATGTGGAATTTACAGCAATACAATCATCGATACCCTCACAGAAAAGCAATTTGACGTAGCGATGCAGGTGAATCCACTATTCCATACCGGCAAGGGATATGCGTGGGTTGAAAGCCCAACCCATCAGCCTGACACCTTCTTTCGACGATTTCCCGATGCCACGCAACTTAACATTCCGCCTGGTCACTTGGAACTCTGGGCTCAGGTCGCCGTGCGGGGTGAACTCGCCCCGAACGGCGAGTTTGTGACGTGGAACGAACACACTTGGGAAGAAAAACGTCAAGAGCTGGCCGCTATCTCCCCACCCTACGCCGACTTCCCCTTCCCCGGTTATGTCGCAACGGACAAACTGCACTGGCTACGCGCAGAGTATTTCGCCGCCACAAGCGATATGGAGAAACAACGATTGGCGAAGGAGCTTCTCCGCCGGGCGGAAGCAAACGGCGATAATCCCGAAGCGGCACGCTGGCGAACGATTCTTACTCCTGCGGTCGATCAGGAAGCCAATTCAGTTTCCAAGTGATCCTCCCCATCCATCTCAACTCAAAGCGAGTCAAACATGCAAAGCAGATGGCTGATCCCTTTCTTACTGATAGCCGTAGCGATTCACTCGTCACACGAGTCGATCCGTGCGGACGACGTACCGCTGGTGGCCGTTTTCCGCACAAACGGTGAACCCGTTCAGTGCATGGCTTTCTCGGCCGACGGTAGCAAACTGGCCACATCGTTGAGCAGTTGGACTATCGACAGTCGTCAAAAAGTGAAAACGATCCCAGGCGAAGCCATCGTGTGGGACGTCGCAACCACAACGAAAGTCTGCGCCGTAAAAGGCGAGAAGGCCGATTTCACGCATCTCTGGCTCTCCGCCGACGGCAGTGTTCTGGTCACCTCGGATCATGGCGTCGGCCCGGTAGACGGTCTGGTGAAAGTCCCACTTAAAACTGGCTCTCGAGGCCAAGCTGGCTACCGGGCATGGGATGCCACGACTGGGAAACCGATTGGAAAGAACTTTGCGCCGCCGCGCCCTGGCGAGTTCACCACGGCGGCACTTTCTCCCGACGGGCGCTGGTTGGCCACGGTTTACAACGCGATGGTTACCGGAGAAAAATCGAGTCCGCTGAAGCCGTTCCAGGTGGGGCAAATCGAGGTGTGGGATCTTCGGGACCACAAAGTCGCCTGGAAAGTGCCAGGTGTTTCTCACCAAGGTCGAGTGACCTGGACCGATTCGCTCGCCTTCGCCCCCGATGGCAACCGCTTGGTTCATTTTCGTTCGGGGCCAGGAGGACCTTCCTCGGAAGCTATGAATGTCACGCCCGATCGCCGCGGTGCACCGACGACAAGGCTGAACGTACTCCAACTCGAAGCCGGCCAGGAGAGCCCCACGATCACAACGATTGACGCCCCACTCGCGCCAGTCGGCGGCATTGTCGAATGGCTTTCAGGTGGAAAGGTGTTCGTATTGCGGAACGGACGATCCTTCGAGGTAATCCATTCCGACACCAACGCAGTTCAGCCGCCCGACAGTCTCCCAATTCCGATGAAGCAGCAACCACCGATTTCCGACGCTGCCGAACTACCCCGCGATTGGTTCGAACCACAGGCGGGACTCAGCGCAGACGGGTCACGTTTTGCGGCCCACTTTGTCCGGCATCGCGAGGAGACAAGAGTCCGCGAGAATTTCGTCACAATTTGGGACTCACGAGCGCGTACGGTGCTGGGGAGCCTCCAATTTCCCGATGAATCACTCGATCCCAAGAGAGCGGACAGACCCGTTGGCTACAACAGCTTGATGGGGTTCACCGCACAACGCATCGCGCTGTCGGGCGATGGGCATCGGCTGGCGGTGAGCGACCGTACCGGCGTCGTCCGCGTTTATGACGTTTCGGAGATATCGGGGCTGATCAAATTGTCGAATGATGCCACCGAGCCTCCGCCTGGCGGGGACACTGAGTCGGCTCGCCGTGACTACGAACAATCGTTGGAGAAGGCCCGCGAATTACTCCTTTCCAACCTGGACATGCTGATCGAGCGTCTCGGCAAGAAGACCAAGGCGGACGCGCGCACCACCTTCGAACGCCTCAAGGGAGAGCGCGAGCGATTCGAGAAGACTGGCCTCGTACCCTGGTCGGAGCCGACGTGGGACGCTGTCGGCCGCTATATCGATGCGTTGGCCCAGGCTCACGAGCGGCTGCTGTCTCGCATGTCCGCCGACGAAATGCCCGACGACCTTCGAATGGCAATGACGACGCAAATCGTCGCCACATGGAACCACCACCCGAAACATCGGCCGGAACCAGCCGCCGTACCCTTATTCGCGAATGGAAAACTGGGCCAATACGACAGCGAGAACACGTGGTCTTTTTCCAAAGGCAAGCTGACTTTCCATTGGAAGAATGCCCAGGCTCCGGGTGGCTACTGGATCGACAGCTGCGCCGTGTCGTCGGACGGCCTTTCCTATTCGGGAGAAAACCAAAACAAGACAGTCATCGACGGCACCCTCATTACGGAAGCACCTTGAGGCTTGAGCTACGAAATCATCCCTGTCATCTTCATGACCGATAAGACTCCAAGGCAAGCGAAAAAGATACCGGCGAAGACCAAGCCGATGCGGATCAGCCAATTGGGGCGGATGTCGCGAGGAAGGAGCGTCGTATTCACAACCAGCGTGTGCCAGGCGCTGAAGGCCAGGGCAAAGTTGTAGCCGGTGGTAGCAATCTTAAAGACGCCCGCCGGACTGACCGGAGACCAAATGATGCACAAGCCGATGATCAAATAGCCCACGAGTAGGCCGAAGTAGACTTTTCCGATCTTGCTAATATCGACCTTGTGAAGAGCCGGAATCGCGGTCCAGAAGGCGTCGAGCCAGCGGCGGATAAAGCCGTCAATCGTGGTGACCATGCTCGTCGTCAGCACTAAGAACCCGCAAAACAGGGTGCAGCCCCAAAAGAAGCGGCCGGCTGTTTTCCCCGTGATGATCGATGACATTCCGATCTTGGAAGCAAGGACATCGGACGGAGGATTTACCACACGCTGCTCAACGCCTCCGGCAGTCAGCGAAGCGGTGTTGTAGTCGTCGCATTCCGTTCCCCGCTGCAAGAAGCCGACCGATAGTACGCTGGGCAGGCCAACACCGATAAAACAGGCCACCATCCACAGCATCGTCTGATCTCGGACGATGTGCTTGTACCATCGGCGCCAGCGCGGAAGCGTTTCGGCATTCACGTCGAACACGCAGCCGACGTGCGAGAGGGTAATTCCATGTCCGCCGATCATGCTGGGGATCGCGCCGACATGATGCCCCATGCCCCAGCCCTGATCGCGCGTGAAGTTGCTGATGGGCGTATTGGTTAGGCCACCGTTCCCGGCAATCGCCGCCAGGCCGGCAATCATCGCCATCAGGCTCCAGTCCACAACGGGGAACTTCCCCTTGGTCGCCAGGCTGGTGAAGACGTTATCTACGTTCGCCCCATCCCTGATGCCATCTCCGTCGATGTCTTCAAACTTGATCGGATTTCCCTTGGCGTCTTTGGCCCAGTCGTCGGGCACGCCGTCCTTGTTCACATCCACGGTCTTGGGCAGGACGGGTTCGACCACATCCAAATGGCCGTCGCCATCAAAATCTTCTCCCGGATCAAGCACGCCATTGCCATTGGTGTCTTCTCCGCGGATCACCGGAACCGTGCCGACTCTCAGGAACCCGCTTGCGATTCCCCACCACGTTGACGGGTAAGAATAGAAGAACATCAGAAACAGCAGAAAGCCGATGACCGTCACCAACTTGAACGACATGATCACTTTGAGCGAGTTGTAAATCTTGCCGCCAAAAATGAGCGGAACGGCACAGCACAAGACAATAACGCTGGCGATGATCTTCACGAGCAGGGCATTGTTAGGATCGTTGGGCTTGGGAATCTCTCCGGTGAAAATTGCAATCAGCGGAGAAACAGCGCCCAACGCCAAGTACGGAGCGAGCGATCCCCAGTCCAACAGCAAGTACAGGATCACCCAGGGGATAGGGCCAGGCGGAACACGAAACTTACCGGTGAAAATCGGCTCGCCTGTGTAAAGGGTGTAGCGGCTGATTTCGATGTTGTAGAGAACCTGAAACAGGATGCTGACGGAGGCCACCCACAACATCGCCGGCCCATAGCGAGCGGTCACTTGCGGACCCGCTAGCCATTCGCCGCCGCCGATGGCAGCGGCACCCATGACAAGGCCCGGGCCGATAAGGCCCAGGATGTTCCGCAACTTGAAAACCGGAGCTTCGATAAGTTCGCCGGTGTCCCAACGCGGCATCTGCCGGCTGCCCGGATGCGGAGCAACGAACTTGGCGGGCTTTTCCAATTGAGCGGTCGTCATTGCGGTCATCGCGGGTGCGGAGAGAGTTTGCCCAACGAGAGTGGCATCATCGGTACTGACAGAGGCTGTGTCAACTAAATGATCGTCGCGTTGCCAAGGCCCTTACGCCGGACATTGCACGCGGGTTCGGGCATCTCGAGACTGCCACCGGTAGCAAACGTTAGGGAGGCTCGCGCCGCTGTGGGCCATGCCAACATTTCGTTTATTTAGGCTGACCCGCATGTGGCGGTGGAGGACGATGGGCCAGGTGTTTGTTTGGTTAGTTGAGGCGTGCCTCTCCAAAGGCCCAGTCAGGCTCCTCCCCATGTACTACCTGAAGCCGCGCTTTCCGTAACCAGTTCTGTTCGGTTTAGGGGGGACCGAACAGGACCTGAACTTTTACAAACTCTCGAAGAGTAAGCAGTTACGAAAAAAGATCTCTCGATATTTGGTTCGAAGAGCGTTCGGCCTGGGGAGGAGGGTAATCCATCGCCGCATCTTCAGCTCCGCGCGGTGACCGCACTAAAAGGTGAGTACCTTGTCGCACTCGGCAACGAGCTGATGCAGGTCGCCCATCGTTGAGATCGGGCAGACTTCCGATCCTTCAGACTGTCGCAACTTTAGGCAGGTTCCACAGGCTTTGATTGATCCGCCAGCAGACACAAACGCCTGCATTTGGTCTTTGACATTGAAACTGTCGTTACTCAGTGTTTCTGCCTCGACTCCCTTGCCAAGCAAGAACACTCGCACCTCGTCCTGAAAGTGCTTGATCGAATAGCTGGCAAATCGAAATGCATTCCACACTGTTTCGGGATCGTTGGAGTGGATGCAGATGCCGAGTTTCATCGCTCGCTCCCTCACTTCACGTCTTTATTCTGATTTCGAGGGTCATCCGCTGGATTCACATACTCGATCTTCCAGGGACCGTCGCCGTGGAACTGCACGATTGTCTCGCCTTTGATCCAAACGAAGTGCTTCATCCCGGCCTTCCAGAATCCGTATGTTCCCGTGGGCATCGGCTTCGTCGCGTTCGGGTCGAACTTGTCGCCCATCCCGATGTTGAACGTGCCGGTGATCACGGTAATCCGCTCCGACTTCGGATGGGTATGTACGGGAATGCGATAGCCATCAGGCACTTTCACGCGAAAGACGAACGGTCCTTCCTTCGACGGATCGCCTTCCAGCACGGCGATCTGCGCCCCGCGAGGAAGTGACGGAGGTCCAGGCTTCCACTCGATGGCCGTGGTGGGGTGCAGTCGAAAGCCAACATCATCGTCGTGTTCATCGCTCCAGGACGCGGATGTGAACATCGCGATGACCACCGTAACAGCGGTGAAGTAGAGGGGTTTTCTCATAGGGCTACTCCTTCTGGGGTTGCGGTGTTGAGTGGTTCCTTTCCGCACGGATCACGGCACTCAAGGAAAGCGGGTGTCCCGTACGTGCATTTCTTCCAATCCACAGGACTTGTGGATGAATCAATCCATTCCGCTCCAGTCGTTCGAGAAAGTCGTGTTGGACCAAGGCGCCGCCGATGCAGCGGAACCAGTCGTCGATCTCGCGACGGACTTCGACGGGCAACGCGCTCTTGAGCACGATCTCCGCGAAGATCGTTCGGCCACCAGGCTTGAGCACGCGAGCCACCTCGCGCATGACCGCGTCTTTGTCCGGCGACAGGTTGTAGATTCCGTTCGCTGTCACGAGGTCGACCGAGCGGTCGGGAAGAGGAATCGCGTCCGCCGGCGCGAGCAGCCAGTCAACGTTGGTCACGCCGGACGTAGAGAGGTTGGATCGGGCCTTGTCCAGCATCGCTGGCGACAGGTCGAGTCCGTACAGCTTTCCACTTGATCCGACCTTCTTTGCGTACAGATAGAGATCGAGCCCGGCACCGCAGCCAAGATCGAGGACGGTCTCACCAGGCTGAGCATCGACGAACGGTTGAGGGTTCCCCGCTCCCGTGAACGACTCCCAGATTCCTCGCGGAAGGCGATCGAGCTGCGCCGCGTCGTAACCGACGCTCTCAGCGAATGCACGGCCAACCGGAAAATTGAACTTTTGTCCTGGAGCAGTGGCGACCTCCCCGTATCGATCGGCGACAGCGGCCTGAATCTCCTGGGGAGACAATTCCTGTAGCGGTTTCTTGGCCGGATTTCTCGACAGGACAGGCTTTTGCGCCCGAAACAACGCTCCGACTGTTTGAGGTGAAGTCCGGTAGCCGGTCATGCCAACAAACTCGGCCTCTTGGAAACCGGCCTTCGTCAAAGCGTCAAGAAACTCGTTGGGCGACACAGTTCCGGCAACACAATTCGCCCATGTTGCAGTTGGTCCCTTCGTCACACAACCACGATCCGGTGACGGCTGAGACGACGGATCGCGCACCATGTCGGCGACATACACCCTTCCGCCCGGCTTCAAGACACGGAATGCCTGTTTCAACACACACGCCTTCCGCGGCGACAGGTTGATCGATCCGTTGGAGATTACAACATCGGCGATCGCCTCGGGCAACATGGGCTCAGCCATGTCGCCTTCGAAAACGGTGACGTTGTTGAATCCGGCAAGCGACACGTTGGCACGTGTCTTCTCCACCATTGCTGGAGTCAGGTCGATGGCGATGACTCGGCCGGCCTCACCCACTAGGAGCGCCGCCACACAGGTGTCCGCACCGGCTCCGCAGCCGAACTCGACCACAGTCTCTCCGCCGTGGATGGCTCCGAGAGCGAATGGATTGCCGACGCCCGCTGACGATTCCCACACTGGGTCGGGGAATCGGTCGAGCCAACTCCGTTCATAACCGAGCGTCCGCGCATTCCCTTTTCCCTTGGACCATCCAAAATCGTTGTTTGGGTTACGCGCCAAGTCGGTGTAGAGAGCGCGGATTTCTCCGTCACGATCTTCCGGCGGCACGTGTGCCTCCCCCTTGCAAGGTTCGCTGGCTGTGTCGCTCATGACCAGACTCCTATACTTTGCCGGATGCCGATTGGCGGACGATGCCAAGCGCTGCCGAGAGTTCGTAAAGAACCTGCTTCAGGTCGGCCGCCGTCGTTCGCCGCCCCAGACTGAAGCGGACGGCCCCGACTCCCATGTCGTGTGCCACCCCCATCGCCGCCAGAACGGGGCTGATGTGGGTGCTCCCCGCGTGGCACGCCGATCCCGTTGACGCCGCGAGATTTGGCAAACGTGCCAGGATCTCATAGCCGTGATGGCCCAAAAAACTCACATTGAGCGTGTTTGGCAATCGGTGAGTGGGATGGCCGTTCAGGACGACACGATCGCCGAATCGCTCCTGAAGCATGTTCCAGAACTCGTCTCGCAAGGACCGCACCTGATCGTCGTCGATCCAGTCCTGGGCAAGCTCGCAAGCACCACCCAAGCCGACAATCTCCAGGATGTTCTC
The DNA here is from genome assembly GCA_964636985.1 of uncultured Pirellulaceae bacterium. Taxonomy (GTDB): domain Bacteria; phylum Planctomycetota; class Planctomycetia; order Pirellulales; family Pirellulaceae; genus CAZWSX01. Next base: position 86,374 of record CAZWSX010000026.1, read on the forward strand.
CGTTCCCGCGCGACGTCCGGCTTCGTGGCCTGCCCCGTGCGTCAGCGGCTCCAAGGTCACTCCTTCGCGGATGAACAACGCTCCGACCCCTTTCGGGCCATAGAGCTTGTGGCCGGCTACGGTCAACAAGTCGATGCCGAGTCCCTCAGCATCGGTCGCAATCTTGCCGACCGTTTGGGCCGCGTCGGTGTGGCAAAGCACGCCGTGCTCTCGTGCGATCCGGGCAATCTCCGCGATCGGCTGCAGCGTCCCCACCTCGTTGTTGGCGTGCATGACCGAGATCAGCGCGGTATGCGGACGGATCGCGTCCTTCACAGCTGCGGGGTCAACTTGGCCGTACGAATCGACCGGCAACCGCGTGACTTCGGCTCCGAGTTTCTCGATGAACCGGCATGGCTCCAAAACGGAGGGATGCTCGATCTGGCTGGTGATGACGTGAAACGGTTGGTGTGAAGACCATTGCGAAAAGAACAGTCCCTTGATTGCGTGATTGTTGGCCTCGGTGCCTCCCGAAGTGAACACGATCTCTGTTGCATCACAGCACAGCAACGCGGCGACTTGTGACCTGGCTTCTTCAACGGCGTCGCGCGCCGGTAGACCGGCCCAATGCAAGCTGGAAGGGTTCCCGTACGGCCCCTCAAGAAAGGGCGCCATCGCCGCCGCGACCTCCGGTGCGAGCGGAGTTGTGGCGTTGTGGTCGAGATAAATACGGTCGGTCATGAAGGCACCTTCTTTCGCCGCGCGGTGCCTTTCGGTGTCGCCTCCTCAGAGCGTGCTTTTGCCGTGGCGAGACGTTCATTGTCCGCCTGGATCTCTTTCGGTGTCCGTTTGACCACAAGGTCACCACGGCCGACAAGCGCCAGCATGTCCTTCACCAACTGAGGACGGCTGAGGTAATAGCAGCGCAATGAGCCATCCTGGGCGTAATCGACGAGCGAGGCATGTCGCAACACCGCCAAGTGCTGGGAAATATTCGCTTGCCGTGCGGGCAGCAGTTCCTCCATGTCCGTGACGCATCTTGGACCATCCAACAGCTCCTGCAAAATGGCCAGGCGCGTCGGATGCGAAAACGCCTTTAGCAAGTCCGCCGCAGAACGGGAATCAGAAGCATCAGACATATCGCCTCCAGCCATTCGGACATTCGATATTCCGAATATCTTATGGGCGTGACGCGCGATGTCAATCCATTGGTCCTCCCCGTGAATCATCCAGCGGATCGCTCCGCGTCAGCGGACATTGGTGTGAACGACGTTTTGAGCCATTTCAGAACCTGCGTAACGCGAGCTCGACTGACTCCCAGGAAACGGGCCAAGGCGGCACGGGCAAGCCGGAGCCTGTCGCGAGGTGGGGGAGCGGGCCGTTTCTTCGCCTCCAATCTTGGTGCGACCGGGTTCCATGGGTTCAAAAGGTAGCGACGGTCCGAGTGGGAAAGGGTGCTATTCTGACTACACCCTCGTAGCTGGAAATAGTATTCCCAGAGTCTCTGGTTAACGCGTACCCGCTGGTTAACAGGGGGAGAGACTGAATACGGTAAGATAGCGACCAGCCAAAACACCCCGCCGCGATCTCGCTCGGCGGGCAACTTCACAGACATCTTCGTCGACCTTGATACGTGCGACACCGCCGCCTTCTCCCGCGATCTCCGCTTGAGCGAATTCGGCTAGGGCTATTCCTCCTCGCCACCGTCTCTGTCGTGGCGGTTACCGGATATCGCCTGGCAGGTTATCCCTGGATCGAGGCTATTTGGATGGTGGTGATCACCATCGCAAGTGTCGGCTTCGGCGAGAGATCGACTGAATCGCCGATGGTTCAGTTGTTGACGATCGGAGTGGTGATCTTTGGTTTTGCAGCTGCTGCCTACACCTTTGGAGGGCTGGTTCAGCTCTTATTGGCCGGCGAACTCGAACTTATTCTTGGACGGCAACGCATGACGAAGGAAATCAACAAGTTAGACGGCCACACGATCGTGGTCGGGCTCGGCCGAATTGGAAGCATTCTAGCGGCCGACCTTAGCCGCGAGGGCCGGCCTTTCGTCGTAATCGAAAAGGATGCCAATCGTTGCCTCGAGGCGAACGAGCGCGGCTATCTGAATCTCAATGGAAACGCGAACGATGATGACATCCTGATTGCCGCAGGCGTCGGGCGAGCCCGGTCACTCATTAGCGCCCTCCCAAATGACGCCGACAACGTCTTCATCACACTCACCGCTCGCAACCTCAATCGAGACCTTTTGATCGTGTCGCGCGCGGAGCACACTACAAGCGAACGCAAGCTTCGCCAAGCCGGAGCCAACCGAGTCGTGATGCCCTCGACGATCGGTGCGCAACAGATGTCGCGGATCATCACCCGTCCACACACGGCGGACCTCATGGAACTCTTCGCCGAACAGGGGGCTATCGATGTCGAGATGGACGAACTCCATCTTCCGGCAACCTGTAAATTGGCCGGAAAAAGCATCCGTGAAAGCGAGGCCCACCACCGATTTCGCTTGTTGATCTTGGCGGTGAAGCGTTCCAGTGGGGGGATGAACGTCAATCCCCAGCCCGACTTCGTATTGGAGGTGGACGACATCGTGATCGTCCTAGGCAAGGCCGAGGACATCACGCGATTCAAAACCGAGTTCCAGCTCTGATTGGGCGATAGGCGCCTCAAATCTGTGGCTCATGGGCGCGAGAGAGACGCTTCCATGGAGCCTGCTGGTACACTTTCTTGGATGGACGCTACACCCAGTGACGCTCGGAATCAGACCAGGTCTCCTCTATGACCGACACGTGTGATGGTTTTGAATATGCTCCGCAAGTTGAGATACCCAAGATTTTTCGACGGGTGGACACGACGTTTGTCGCATGCCGCGATAAGCCGTTTGCCGAGGCTGAGGCGGCACTCCGAACATTGTCAACGGAGCTTTATGATTCGTTCTCAGGCTCCCTGTTTGCGCAGCTTCATTTCCTGCGCGCCATTGAAGATCGGATCCTTTCTCTTGCCGTGGACACCGGACAGCCCCTCGAGGTGTGCCTGGGAATTCTTCGTCGACGGCTCGATCTCGAATACAACCGATCCGACGTTTTCGGCAAGGCGGCAAAAGCACTTGAGCTTGCCCGCTATGCGAACGGATCTGGCTTCAAAAAGATGGCGATCTATTTGTTAACCGCCGAAATGCGAGATTTGGAAGAACTAAGCGATATCTGTCGTAGTTGGATGGCCACCATTGCTGATCACATTCGCCAAATAGACCAAGCGGCGATGGAGGAGTGACGAAGCTTAGGTTGGCATTGCCGAAATGCAGAATCACTCTATGAGAGCGAGGGTTATGACGATGCCTCACCCCTGGGTTCATCAAGTGCCAGTTAGATCACCCCAGTCGTTCGGCGGCGAACGGCTTCTTCGCTCGGCTGATATTGGTAATGCGCCAATGAAATGAATTGCCCACTCGAGGTGTCGAAGGCAAAGACTTCGCCTGTTTCGATCTTATAAACCCAGCCGTGCAGGTGCAGATCGCCGCGAACCAAGCGGGAGGCAACCGCCGGAAGCGTTCGCAGATTTTCCAACTGAACCAAGACATTTTCCTCGACCGTCGCCGTCACCAGCCGCTCGTCATCGAGATGGCCGTAGTTATCGTGCACGATGCGGCGAGTGGTTTCGGCGTGGGACAACCAGGAAGCAACGGCGGGAAACTGAGCGACTCGCTCGGGCTTGAGCAACGCGTGCATCGCCCCGCAGTGCGAGTGGCCGCAAATGATGATGTCCTTCACGCCGAGGCCCGCCACGGCGAACTCGATTGTCGCTGCTTCACCGCCGTTGACGGCACCGTGAGCTGGCACGATGTTTCCGGCATTACGGAGAATAAACAGATCGCCGGGCTTAGATCGGGTCAGCAAGTTCGGGTCGATTCGGGAATCCGAACAGGTGATGAACAATGTTTCCGGGCTTTGCCCCTTGGCCAACTGCTCAAACAATCCCTGCAGAGGTCGGAAGTTCTCGGTGCGAAATTGATGAATGCCCTTAATCAGTTTTTGCATGGTTTCTTACGTGCACTTCTGGTGAAAAACGTACCGATCTGCGTTATGCCCAATCTTTTCGAGCCTTGCCAATTGCCTTGCGAAGTTCCGCGGCGTCGGCGCTGCCTTGTTCAAGGAAACCTGTGGCATTCAAGAGCCATCTGGCCATGTCCGGTTGCCGGAGCTGGTAAAAAACATGGCGTCCTTCGCGCCGCTCCGAAACAAGCCGGTTGGCGCGGAGGACCATCAAGTGCTGGGAGACGCCGGAGTGGCTAATGCCCAGCGCCTCTTGAAGTGAATTCACATCGTGCTCTCCATCCCGCAGTTCCTCGACAATGCGGATGCGATGCGGATGCGAGAGAACACCCAGGAATTCCGCCAGTTGTTTGGTCACCAAGGCGCGATGAGGCATGTTCGCCACCAGCAGCTTGTCACATTCAAAGATTTGAATCTTACGACATCGGCACGATAGACCTTAAGAGCTAGAGCGTCAAGGGGCCGTGCCACGCCGCGTTGCGATCGCTGCTCAGGTTCGCGTCCCAGCTGGTTGTGCGGACAGCGGTAGATGACCGGGCCTTTGGCTGACCGTTTTGGCTAAACTACGCTTGTCGTTCCAGTCGAAGCAACAGCGAGCGCGGCGGTCCGCTTCGACCATCGCAGTTTCAGAAAACGAGACCTGGATTTTGGCAAGGCCATTCGCAATCACCGCATCCGGACGCTGCTACGATTGTTTTCGGCCGCGGGACGCGTGTTTTTGCCACGTGATACCGCGGATCGCGAATCGAACCGATGTGATGATCTTGCAGCATCGGCGGGAGCGGTTTCATCCGTTCAACACCGCGAGAATTGTGCACCGCTCGCTCGCGCGTTCGCAGTTGCTGGTCGATCGCCCCATGAACATGTCGAGGAGGTTGCAACTCCAACCGGGGGCCGCGCTGTTGTTCCCGCTGGAGCCGGCGCGTTTACTTTCGGAGGTTCCCGAAGCCGAGCGGCCTCCGCAGTTGGTGATCCTGGACGGCACATGGCACCAAGCCAAAGTGCTGATGAGAGACGTCCCCGCGCTGCACGCCTTGCCACGATTTCGTTTGGCGCCGCCTGCGCCAAGTCGTTATCGCATTCGCCGTGAACCAAGCGACTCTTGCCTTTCGACCGTCGAAGCGATCGCAGCGGCTTTGCAGGTCCTGGAACCAGATACCCTCGGGATGCAGCGGCTGCTGGACGCTTTCGAATTCATGATCGACTCCCAGTTAAAGCATCCGCGATCAGTCGCCGCTGCCCGATTTTCAAAACGACGATCGGAAACCGCGTCGTACATACCGCAAGCGCTGCTGAATGGCCTCGATAACGTGATCGTGGCGTACGGCGAATCGGCTCCCGGCAAGCGCGGTAAGAAGCGAATGCCGGAGCCTCCCATTTCTTGGGTAGCCCAACGTTTAGGCGATGGAGAAGCATTCTCGCATACCATCGTTCCACCGCGGCCGCTCGATGACACTTTCTTGAAGCACGCTGCCCTGACTTGCGAAGACTTTACGAGCGCACTTTCGCTCGACGAAGCCAGACGACGTTGGAACGTATTTCAGCGTCCCAAAGACGTCGTGGTGGTATACCAGCCTGGGACGGCGAGATTGTTTTCATACCTCGCAGGCGCTGCGGCGAGTTGCTTAGTTTTGAAGTCCGTCGGGTGGAAAGCTTTAGAGGAGCGCCTTGCGAGCGATGGCATGTTCGCTGCACCACATGAAACGTTGCATCCACGCTTGGGACGCGCGAGCGAACGCCTTGCCGAGACGATCGCCTTGGTGCGGCGCCTCAACGCACTGGCGAATCAGTAAGACGCCGATTGAAGAAGCGGCGATAACTTCATCACAGCGGTGGTACCAGCCTCAGCCAAGCAGGAATCTGTTTTTACTGCCGTTTGAAATGGAAAACCAAAGCTTGCTGCTTGCCCTGGCCGAAAACCGAAATGCCGTTGGTCATGAGATCGATTCCGCTGCGGGCCGTCGAGGAAGTTGGCGCATCCCAGTCCGTCAGCACATAACTTGCGTTGGTGTCGAGGCCTTGCAGCTTGAACGCTGTCTCTGAGTTCGCTGTGCCAACGCCACGAAATGCCTGAATGATGCCTTCGCCCTTGGCGGGGTCGTGAAACTCGAACGCGAGCCATTGATTCGAATCGGCGCTCCAGTCGGTAAGGGGATAGAAATCGCTTGCGAAGAGCGGGCGGATCGGCAAATACCGCGCGAGGTGATTTCGCAGGGATGCCACGGCCGTTGCATCGCGGTAGTTGATTGCAAAACTGGCGCAGGCACCCATGCCGCTTCTGAGAGAAACTTCGTCCGCATCGGTCGCGCCAAGTCCGTGCAGCGGTATCCAGTGCGAGAGTCCGTGGGTCATCGCTTGCACATTGCGAGGAAAGTCCTTATTTCCCCAACAACTGTCGCTGCGCCACAACACGACGCTGCGGCGCATCATCTCGAAGTCGAGCCGACGCGCTCCAGCGGCGCAGTTGTCCAGGATGAGGCCCGGATGCCGGCGCGCCAGTTCGTCCAGAAAGTCGTAAAGGCCAGTGATGTGGCGGATTTCTCGCAGACCGACTTCGTCGGGGGCTTCGTCGGTATGCCAGCAGTAGGACGGATAGAGATTGCAGTCCTGCCGATAACAGCGGATGCCCGAGTCGCGAATCTCCTTCGAGATGGTATCGATCGCCCACGCACGCGCCGCGGGGTTGCCAAAGTCCAGCAAATGAAAACCATCGTTCTCCATGTAGCGTAGGTCCGCGGGGGTCGCGGTAGGCTTGAGCAGCCACTCGGGATGATGCTGCTCCAGCCACGAGCCGCGCATCGCACGCTCTGGCTCGAACCATACGAGAAACCGCAGGCCAGCCTGCCGGACACTGTCGCCGACTGGCGAAAGCCCGTGCGGAAAGCGGATCGGGTCGGCGTAAGGCGTTCCCTGACGCGATGGGAATCCACCTTCATTCCAGCCGGCGTCGAGCCAGTAGGTGTCGATCGGCAACTTGAGCGATGCGATCTCGCCAGCAAGCTTTTTGAGGTTCTCTTCCGTGGTGTCGTTGAAAGCCAGCATGCCGTGCACGCTGGCAGCGACCGGCATCAACTCCATCGGCGAATGGTTCGCGGGCGTATAGTGCTGGAGCATGAGTCGGCGAAACTGATTCTGGCCGGCAATCCAATCACCCCGATAAGCCATTACGAGAATGGAAGGAAGTCGTGCCTCTTCTCCGGGGCGGAGCTTAAAGTGCGATTGTTTCAAGCCCGCCCGCACGCGGACCTTACCGGCATCGCCCGCATCGAACGACGCCTTCCAATCGCCGGCCCAGCCAATCGCAACGATGGCGCCGCCCCCGTCGCCGGCGAGATTGAAGTACGGCATCACTCCGTCCGAAGAGCGGCCGCCAAAGGATTCAAGCGAGATGGGCTGCTCACGGGAGAGTTGCTGATCGCGGGGCTGAAAATCGCTCGTTTCGGAATGACTTCCCTTCGACCAGTGAAGGACGACTGGCTTACCGGTTGGAAATTCAAGTTCAAACTCAGCCGACGGTACGTTATCGTAAAGAGGAGACTCTGCTTCTTTAGGAGCACGCAACCGCAGCTGCCACTCGATCGCCGTGAACTCGGGATAGCCGCGAGCGTCGACGTGCATGCCCGGAATGTCTTGAATCAGCGGACGCTCCGGAAGCGAAACCGCGTCGGCATGGGCGCTGCCAGTGAGCGCCAGGACAACCATCGCAACAACGACCGACAACAAACGGCACATGGGAAAGGAGTTTCTTGGGGAATCAGGGATCGCGATCGGTGAAAACACCGATAATAAACCAGCGACTTGAAGCTGTCACATAGAAACGATCGCTCTAAACGAGAAGGCATTGGTTGCTCCAATTCCCCAATCGCAGCTGCTCTTCGGGAGCATCTTGGCAGCAGTTGGACTGCTCCGATTCCGCGCGCACTTTGACGCCAGCACACCGCGTCGTAGGGTTCTTCGCATCCCCTCCTAAGTGTTAACGTCGAAGTGCTATTCCGGTGTGCTGATGCCGACGATTCTGGCCGCTCACGATGTGGCGGCAGCCAACGAACTTCATGCGCGATTAACGCGAGGCGGCTTTCATTGCCCGCAACTCGTGGCCCAGTCGTTCGTTGACGTCAAGACGCAATTGCGTGCTGCGGAGTCGTCGCCCGGCGTGATTCTCGTCTATTTGCCAACAGGCCAGGCGGTGGCATGCCAGGCCATTCGCGATCTTCGTGCAGCGACGGCCGCGCCTATCGTGGCGGTTGGCCATGGAGCCGACGTTGGGGAGATCCTCTCCGTAGTGCGGGCAGGAGCCACCGACTACGTCGTTCTCAACGATCGCCTTATAACCGAACTCACGGCGACCATCGGACGGCTCCGCGCGAGCGGCAACTCGGCAATCGGCAAGGTGCTGGGGATTGTTGGCTCCAGTGGCGGAAGCGGCGCCAGTACCCTTGCCGTCAACATCGCGGTGGTGATGGCGAAGGCGGCGCCCACGTGTGTCTGCGACCTGCATTGGCGCGGGGGCGATTGCGCGGCTCTGTTCGACGTGCATCCGCCGCACACCTTGAGCGATTTGTGCCTGCAAGGAAATCGGCTTGATAAGACGATGTTCGAGCAGGCCTTGGCCAAGCACGCCTCTGGGGTGCAACTCCTGGCGGCGCCGCATGACGGCAACCCTACGCCCGACCCGGCGGAGAACTGCACAGCGCTCGTTCAATTCGCACAGACGTTGTTTCACTATGTCTTGCTGGATCTGGATATCGCGGCGTCCAGCTTCGGTGCCACCTTGTCGGCGTGCGATCGGCTGTTGGTTGTGCTGCGGCCCGATTTCCCGTCGATGCTGCGCGCGCGGCGACTCATCAAATGGCTTGAAGAACAGCCTTATCCGACCGAGCGAATCATCCTGGTAGCCAATCGCGTTGGCGTCGAAGGAGAGCTTCCGCTTGCAAAGGTCTCCGAGATGCTGGGAATCGCCATCTCGCACGCCATTCCGGAAGACGCCGCCTATGTGCTGCCGTCCGTCAATCTTGGCAGCCCGGTGATTCTGGAGTACCCGCGGAGCAAGGTCGCGAAGGCCGTCCAAAAACTGGCATCGGATCTGATGGCCAAGGAGGCCTTGGCATGAGCCCCAACGTGACATCGGCAGACTCGCTGGAGCACGAAGCGCGGTTTGTCACCCTCAAGCGCGAAGTGCACGAGCGCCTGCTTTCGTGCATCGATCTCTCGGCAATTCGCACGATGAGCCAGGAGATGTTGCGAACCGAATTCCGCCGCGGCGCGGAAGAAGTATTTCGCCAACGCCCCAATCTGCTCACCAGCAACGAACGGCGGCGGCTGATCGACGAGCTCGTCGACGAAACGCTCGGCTTCGGGCCGCTCGAGCCGCTCCTGCGCGATCCCGACGTTTCCGACATCCTCATCAACGGCGCGTCGACGATCTTCGTCGAACGGCGCGGAAGGCTCGAGCAGGCCAATGTTTCGTTCTTCAGCGAAGAGCACCTCGTGCAGGTATTGCAAAAGGTGGTTGCCAAAGCCGGGCGGCGAATCGATGAGTCGAGCCCCATGGTCGACGCCCGCTTGCCCGACGGAAGCCGGATCAACGCCGTGATTCGTCCCCTGGCGATCGACGGCGCGCTCGTCTCGATCCGCCGCGCTCGGCACAGTCCCGTCACGCCCGAAACGCTCCTCACGAACGATTCGCTGACGCCGCCGATGCTGCAATACCTTATCGGCGCCGTCCGGCGGCGCGCCAACATTTTGGTCTCAGGCGGAACGGGAAGCGGCAAAACAACGCTGCTGGGCGTGCTGTCGTCGTTTATTCCGCGCGATCAGCGGATTGTGACGATCGAAGACGCGGCCGAGCTCAAATTGCAGCAGCCGCACGTAGCACGGCTGGAATCTCGCCCTGCGAACGTCGAAGGGAGCGGTCGCATCTCCGTGCGCGACTTGCTTCGAAATGCCCTGCGAATGCGGCCCGACCGGATTGTCATCGGCGAGTGCCGCGGCGAAGAAACGCTCGACATGTTGCAGGCGATGAATACCGGGCACGACGGTAGCATGACAACCATCCACGCCAACAGCGCTGCCGACGCCCTCTCGCGGCTGCAATTGCTGGTCGGCTTGTCGGGATGCGATTTGTCGATGGGACACATCGATCGTCAGATCGCCGCCGCCATCAACTTGATTGTCCACGTCGCGCGGCTCCCGGGCGGAGCACGCAAAATCACGCAAATCACAGAGCTGCGGGGAATGTCGCGGGAAGAGTTTCAACTTCACGATCAGTTCCGCTATCAGTACGACCCTACTACCAGCGCGCCCGGAACCTTTGTGCGGATAGGCGCCGGAGATACGCCATGACACTATTCGTCGCTCCCATTACGTTTCTCGCCGCGGTCGGTTGCGTCCTGGGGCTGGTGTCGCTGGCACACGACCTGTTTTTTCGCGACCGTGCGCGCGTGAACGAGCGGATGAAGCAGGCGTTTCGCGACGAGATGCGCGAGCACGCGCGGCAATCGCCGTTGTTTCGCGATCTGAAATTCCTGGATGCCCGCAAAGGAATTTCGTTGGAGAATATGATCCATCCTATTCGCACGTGGATCGACCAATCGGGGCTGCCCCTAGCGCCTTGGCATTTGCTCTGCCTTTCGTTCATCCTGGCCTCCATGACGATTTCGGTAGGGTTGATGCTCCGTCTGCATCCTTGGCTGGTAGGTGTGTTCGCATTGATGTCCATGCCGTGGCCGTGGATTTACGTCCAGGTCACGCGCGTCAACCGCCGCACGAAGCTGTGTTTGCAGCTTCCCGAGGCCTTCGAGGTGATGAGCCGGGCGATCCGCGTGGGCCAGACGATCCAAGCGGCCTTCCAAACCGTCGCGAACGACTTTCCGCCGCCGATCTCCCGCGAGTTCGCGCATTGCTACGAGCAGCAACACCTGGGGGTACCGCAGGAAACGACGCTTCGCGATTTGGCGCGTCGGACCGGCGTCATGGAGCTGCGAATCTTCGTCGTCGCTCTGATTATCAACAGCCGTACGGGTGGCGCACTTTCGGAACTCCTCAACAAGCTCGCCACCATGATCCGCAAGCGATTGACGCTGCAAAGTCGCACCCGCGCGTTGACCGGCGAAGGTCGCATGCAGGCGTGGATTCTCGCGGGATTGCCCGTCGTCATTTTCCTGTTTCTCGCGGTGTGGAACCCGACGTACCTCAAGGAACTGACCGACCGTCCTCAGATTTTGGCAGGGTGCGTTGTCGCCCAACTGGTCGGCGCACTTTGGATTCGCCGCATCACGACGATCGATTTTTAAAGACGTTGCTATGAACCAAATCGATATCGCGGAACTATTGCAAAACGCCTGGGTCGTTCGCGGCGCGGCGTTCGTCTGCGTCGGGTGTATTGCCTTTTGGGTAGTCCGCGCGATCTGGGGCGATCAACGGCGGATTTCTCGCCGCATGAATTCGGTTTCATCTTCGCAGATGATGAAATCCCGTTACGGCCCGTCGTACAGCGGACTGATGGCGCTCCTCAGGCCTTTTAAGGAGCCGCTCACCAAGTATTTGATTCCCAACGATGCAGAGCATCGCACGCAACTGCAGGCCCAGTTTTACAAGGCCGGCATCTTTAACAGCTATGCGATCGCGTTGTTCTCGGCCTCCAAGCTTTGCCTCGCGTTCCTCTTCCCCGTGCTTACCTGGAGTGTCCTGGGATCGCGCGCTCCAGCGATCATGACGATCCCAATCGCGGCGGCAACCGGCATCATCGGGCTGCTGGCCCCGACGGTCTGGCTGCAAAATCGGATTACGTTTCGGCAGCGAATCCTACGCAAGTCGCTGCCCGACTTCCTGGATTTGTTGCTTGCCTGTACCGAAGGAGGCATGGGGATCCAAGCGGCAATCGCCGAGGTGGTGCGCGAGTTAGCGATCGCCCACCCGGAACTCGCCGCGGAGTTCGAGATTGCGCAACGGGAAATGGAAATCGGGCGAAACCTCGACCTTGCGCTCCAAAACCTTTCCGAACGCACCGCCCTTGAGGAACTGCGCTCGTTGATGACTTTTGTGCAACAGTCGCAAAAGTTCGGCTCGACGATTTCCGAAGCGCTGCGTCAACTCTCCGATATGCTCCGCACCCAGCGAGAGCACCGGGCCGAGGAGCTTGCGCATCAAGCGGCTGTGAAGGTTTTGATGCCGACTCTGCTTCTGATCTTTCCGACAGTGTTTGTGATTCTGGCGGGGCCGGCCGCCATTCAAATCTATCGGAGTTTCAATCGATGACGCCTCGACAACATCGCAGGGGCGCCGCTGCCGCCGAGCTGGCGCTCGCCTTACCCGTCTTGATCGCGTTTTGCATCGGGACCGTCGACTTGGGGCGGGCATGGTATTTGGCCATCGCCGTCAACTCCGCGGCGAGGCTCGGCGCGGAACGCGGCGCGACCGGCAATTTTACGCCGGTCACCCAGCAAAAAATGATCGACAACGCGAAGGTCGCCGCGACCTCGGAGCTGAGCCTCTTGCCCGACTATGTCGCGTCCGACGCAACAGTACAGGTCAATATCGCGACGGAGTCAACAACCTCGCATCGCATCACAGTGACGTGCAGCTACCCCTTTAAGTGTATTTTTCCGTGGCCCGGCGTTCCCGACCCCATCGTTGTGCAGTCGAGCGTAACGATGCGCCGTTTCCGGTAGTGGGGAAAACTTATGAGGCGTGAACGTAAAAATCGCGGTGGAGCGACCCTGGTCGAAAGCGCAGTGGTCCTGATCGTCCTGATGACAATTTTATGGAGCGGGCTCGAGGTCAGCATGGCGGTCATTCGCTTCAACCTGATGTCAGCCACCGCGCGCATCGTCGCGCGGGAAGCCGCCGTTCATGGCGAGTCGAGCACCGATCCTTGGGGAATTGCGCCTCTTTCGCTGGCCGGCAACAGCAGCCATCCCGCAGCGCAGCTGATTGCCGGACAACTCCCCACGCTCGATGCTTCGCAAGTGACGATCGAAATGAGTTGGCCCGACGGCGACGACCAGGTCAGCGACCAGGTGATGGTCACCGTGAGATGCGTCAACTCTCCCGTCATTAACTTTGCGACGCTCGCGCTTCCCAGCCAGCTATCCGCCACGAGTCGCACATTGATCAGTCATTGAAAACCAGTGAGTCAGTCGCTTGTAACGGAGAGCCCACATGGCTGCGCGCATCTATTCCTTCTTTGCCGTTCGCTGCAAGGCCATTTCACGCTCCCGCCGCGGAATGATCGTGACGTTGTTGGCTGTTCTCTTGCCCGCACTCGCGGCAGTAGCTTGCTTAAGCATTGACCTGGGGCGACTTCATACTGAAGCGCGAATCACCAAGCAGGCCTGCGACGCCGGAGCCATGGCAGGAGCCATTGAATTGCGGTCAGGCAACAGCGCCGCCTCGGCGAGAACGGTCGCTGAGGACTACGTCAAAGTACGAAACAACCTGAGCGATGCGACGGTGCAGGTGAATGTCCCACCCTTGTCTGGCACCCACGCTGGATCGTCATCTTATTGCGAAGTGATTGTGACGCGCGATGTTCCGTGCGCGTTTCTGCCGATTGTGGCAGGCGTCAGCGCCAAGACCGTAACGACCCGCTCCGTTTCGGGAATCGAAAACACCTCCGCCGGGAGCGCTGTGATGGTCCTCGATCCCGACCCGCCCCCGTTTCAATTAGGCGTGGTGACGCCGTTGCTTCCGCCACTGCCGGCAATTCTTGGCGGCTTGGAGGTATTGGGAATCGGAGCCGTGCAGATCGACGGCGCGGTGATCGTGAATACGCAATGGGGCGGTGTCGACGAAAACGGAGACCCGGCGGGTTTCGAGTCGGGGCCGCCGTATGCCATTTCGTGCACCCCGCTTGTGTCGCTCACCAAGCTCAAGGCCCGCGATATCGAAGTGGTGGGGGGAGTCGACAGTCGCAGCAACTACGGGCCTTTCGCCTCGGGAGGGAGCGCGCCACTGGCCTGCAACCGCCTGCCCGTTCCCGATCCCTTCTCATCATTGGCCGTGCCGACAACTTCTGCCGACGCGACGAACGTCGTCAACATCAATCGCGGCGGTGTGACCGTGGTTGGCTTGCCGCTGATCGGTCCGCCCGTCACATTGCAACCAGGCGTTTATGACTACATCGAGGTGGTCTCGGGGATCGCCACTTTTCAACCGGGCGTTTATGTGATCAAAGGGAAGAACCCGATCACGCAACTCTCGCTGAGCGTCGTCGCAGGGCAAGTGAACGCCAATGGCGTGATGTTCTATATCACGAACACGGGCAGCTACTCAGTGACGTCGGGCACGCCCGATGCCACCGATTTGGAAACATCGCCCCCCTATCAGGATGTCTCCAACCTTCTGCCGAGCACCGTGATCAACATCGGCCTGCTCAACAGCACCTGGCGCGGGTTGAATGCACCGGGCAGCCCGTTCGATGGGATGTTGATTTATCAAAGGCGGCACGACCGCCGGCCCATTGTTCTGGTTCAGGAAAATATCTTGGGAGCCGGCACATTCCAGGGGACCGTCTACAGCAAGTGGGGGCACGTTATCCTGGCGGGCAAGGGAAACTACGATGCTCGATTTGTAGCCGGCACCATGCGGATCGTGGCCCTGCTTGATTGCAAGATTGCACCCACGGCGAAACTTCCGGCCGCCCAGGATGTGTTCCTCGTCGAGTGACGCGTTGAAACAAAACGCCTGCTGCTCCAGTCGCGCGGTGTGTCGAAGCCGTTCTGGCATGATTGCGTCAGCGCGTTGCCAACGGACCTGCGCGGAACGCGCCAGCGTGCCAGAGATGATGTGCCGCCTTTCGCGGATTCAGCGATAGCCTTACTTGGCCAGCACCATGAGCGAGTGACCGCCGACCAGCCGCTGCCGCCAACACGCGTGATTCGCCGATTCCTCGAGGCAAATCGTTTCTCGCCGAATACGCTGGTCTCCAGCAGGGCGCCCCCGCGTGGCATACTGTCTACGGTGCGGCTAACATGCCTGTGATCGCGCCGTCAAATACCTTCCCAGGATCTACCATGCGTTATTGCCTGAACACCAGCACCATTCGTGGCCAGAAGCTCACCCTCGTGCAAGAGATCGAACTCGCCGCCAAGGCGGGTTACCAGGGAATCGAGCCCTGGATCAGCGAAATTGAGGACCATGTCAAAGCAGGCGGTACGCTGGCCGACTTACGCAAGCGGATCAGCGACGCCGGGTTGACGGTCGAGGGTGGAATCGGCTTTGCCGAGTGGATTGTCGACGACGATCGCCAACGGGCCGCGGGTCTGGAAGTCGCCAAGCGCGATATGGAGATGCTGGCCGCCATTGGTGCGCCGCGGATGGCTGCGCCCGCGGCCGGCGCGCAGAACCAGGTCGGGCTGAGTCTCTACAAAGCCGCCGAACGCTACCGGACACTGCTCGAACTCGGTGAGCGTACAGGCGTCACGCCGCTGCTTGAAGTATGGGGCTTTTCCAAGACCATCAGCCAACTAGGCGAGGCCCTTTTGGTTGCGGCCGAGGCTCGCCATCGGGACGCTTGCCTGCTCCTCGACGTGTATCACCTTTACAAAGGTGGGTCGGAATTCACGGGCCTCAAGCTGGTGCACGGTCCGGCGATTGCCGTGCTGCACATGAACGACTACCCGGCCCAACCGCCGCGTGCCACGATCGAAGACTCCGACCGCGTTTTCCCAGGCGACGGCGTCGCTCCACTCAAGGCGATCTTCCGCGACCTCAAAGCCAACGGCTTCAACGGCGTCCTCTCGCTGGAGTTGTTCAACCCAACCTACTACGAACGCGACCCGCTCGAAGTCATCACCATTGGCCTGGAGAAGATGAAGGCGGCGGCAGAAGCGTAATGGTTCGTGTTCCAGAGGGCGTTATGGGTTTCAGATTGACGAACTTAGCAGCGGTCGCACTCGTTGGCGTGACGGTGCTGGGTTCAGTATCAGCGATTGCTCAGACGGCTGCGCGAAGTGACGAGTACGCCGACTTCAATCCCGGCAAGAGCGATAAAGGGAGTGAATGGACGCAGGCGATCGAGGTCTGGGAACCCATTCCGCGGTCCGAGATCCAAGGGGACGTCGAATGCATCTTCCGTGCGCCGGGCATGGCAGTCGCCCGCGCGGTTTGTTGGCAGCAACCGACGGAGGCATCACAAGAACCGTGGGGTCACGATGCCGTCCTCGCCGAGATCAAGCTCGGTCCCAAAGGCAACGGTAAGTTCATCTTCCCGGCCGACAAGTTTCCCCACGGGCCAATCAGCATTCGCATTTACGCGAACAACCTCGACAAGACCCGCAAGGACTACCGCGAGATCCAGGTCTATAACACCGGCGGCGTCGTTTGGAAGCAGGGTCTTCCCGCCGAAGCTCCGCCGCAAGCCAAGGGCATGAAGCTTCTGTTTTCGGACGACTTCGACAAGCCACTGTCGATTTCAGCCGACGGTGAGGAAGCAACCTACCAATCGCACAAGCCGGGCGGCGGTGATTTCAGCGGCTGGGTGTTTTCCGACTTCGAAGGAGAAACCAATCCCTTCGCGCAGGTCGGCACGTTCCTGCGTATTCGCGGATCGCAATTTCCGGACGGCAAAGCAAGCTCCGGGTTGATCACTCCCGTGCGCGCCGATTGGAGCGGCGTGTATGCCGCCGTGCCGTATTACATGGAGTGCAGGTTCATTGCGCAATCGGCACCGGGCACCTGGCCGGCGTTTTGGACGCTCTCACGCGGCGGCCAAGGCTCCGACGAACTCGACGTGATCGAGGCCTACGGCGGGTTCGGCAAAGGCAATCCGAACTACACCGGCTACTCCACTACCAGCCATTTTTGGGACCAAAAAACATCCCAAGGGCAAGAGAAAAAAGCCATCGGCGAGCCGCACGACATGCTGGCGATCGGCGGAAAATCGTCGTGGTCGCACACGTTCCACAACTATGGGCTGCTCGTCACCGAAACCGACACGATCTACTACCTCGACGGCATCGAAACGATGCGCCATCCCACGAACGAGCTGTCGAAAACAGCCGCTCATTACTTCCTCATCGACTACGCGATCGGCGGAATCAGTGGTTGGCCCATCGATCTGAAACGCGAAGGCAACGCCACCGACATGTATGTCGACTGTGTGCGCGTTTACTCCGGCAAACCGGCACCCGCCGTCGAGACGCTCGCCAGGGAGAAACCAGCCGTCGCTTCCGATGGCATCGGCTTGAACTTCGCCGTCCCCAGCAGCAAGCTCACCGAGTTGCGGCCGAACGACGTGGCCGGCGAAGGAGATTATGCTCAGCGTCAATGGAACAATCTGAGCGGCCCGCGCGGCACCGACGTCGCTGTTCACGACGCGGCTGGCAAACCTGTCGATGGCATGGCCGTCACCTGGTCCGCCGCCAACGACAACGATGCGATAGTCGCACGCGAGTGGGGTTTCAACGCCGCCAACCTCCGCATGCAACGCGGCGTCCTCGCCAACAAGGGGACGCTCTCGGTGAATGGCGTCCCGTACAAAAAGTACGACATCGTGCTGTACTTCAACGCCGGAGATAACCATGGTAAAGGCAAAGTGGTCCTCTCCACCGCCGGCGGCGAATTGCAAACCACGTACTACCATGTCGGATGGACCGGCGGGAAATTCACTCGCAGCACGGCCAAAGCCCAGGCCGATGCGAAGGACGTCAACTACGTTGTTTTTCCCGATGTCGACAATGGGGCGTTCGAGCTGAAGTGGGACGGCCAAATCGAAGGCGGGTACACGGGGCTGGCGGGAATTCAAATCATCAAAGCGAGAGAATAGCCGGCGCCATCTGGCGAAAGAGAAACCGCCGGCATGGTGCTACGGACGATCGGTGCCAGAATCGATGTTGTACCGGTCAGGCAATCGCAGGCGACGTGACGTGTTGACTCGGAAAGGTAGACCGTAGATCACAATCAGAGCCGGATACGTCGGGGAGAACTCCAAGCTATATCCGCCTACGGTGCTGCGATACCTTGCCCGGTCTGGCCTCAGCCAACCGAGGAACAACGCTAAACAGACAAGGGCAATCAGCGCCTTGCGGAGCGTGAAGCGGGGGACGTATCGCATGCCGGAGGCCCATTTTAGTTTCGCGGAATTCCCAGCTGCGCAAATACGTGCGAGCGTGCATTCTGCAACATCTGTGGACTACCTTCTAAACGGTCAAATGCGTCTTTAGCAACTTCAAACCTGTTTTTGATTTCGGCGTCAATGGGATAGCCATGGGCCTCGAGGTATTCAAAGATCACGCAAGCCATAAGGAGATTGTTCATCATCTCATCCAACTTCGACTCACCGTGTAAGGAGGCTATATTGAAATAGGCGCCACCCAAGTAATAGAGGGCATTCATTCCGTCATACAGATAGCCTGCTTTGGAAATCACGTTTTCGAAGCACACCGCGGCCTGATCGTGTGCCACGAGCGATTCCTCAATGCGGCTGCATTGCGCCAGCGCGGCCCCGCAGCGACCGAATGCCGTTCCCAAGGTCATCGTACTATCGGAATCGCCGACGGCCTTGTGAATTGCCAAGCGTAACGAAAGGCACTCTCGAAAATAGTTGTCCGCGCGAGGGAACTCTCTTTTCATTAGCGCGCAATCGCCTAGGCGCTCCAATGCGATGGACGCCGAACGGACAAAAAAAAGATCGGCGTCGTCGCCGAGTTCCATCTTCGACTTGCAAACGGACAAGGCGATTTCAAAGCAGCGAACGGCCTGATCGATGTCTCCACGGGATCTCCAGCCGTCGCCTAGCGTGACACCATCTTGGCAGAGGTCGACCGCACTCACGCGACCTGCGTCGGCAAGATACTGTCGGTGGCGAACCTCAAGCCATTTGGAAACCACCGTCATATAGGTCGCTGCCGGAGTTTCTTGTCGGGTCAAGGAAGCGACTTGCATCAGCGTCTTGCGAGCCTGATCGAAAGCCTCATACGAACCATCTAAGTCATCGTTCGTTAGGAGCGCTTCACCGAGCAATTGCTGGCAGACGCCGACGTTGTAGTGCAACTGAACATCCGCGGCCACGGGACCCGGATTCTCAAAGAGCGAAAGGGTGCTGCGCAATAACTCGATCGTCAGATCCCTCTCATCAAAACTCAGCAGCTGCTGCGAAAAAGCTGCGGCGTCTTCTACGAGCGATTTCGCGTTTTTCTGTTGTGCTCCGCCAAGAGCAGCCGCCTGTACGTCGACGAGAAGCCCCTGCGCACTCAACTTCGCGGCCTCGCGTTGATTGCGGAGTTCTTGTTGTATGGAGCCGCCTTGTCGATAGGCGAGGGCTAGACGCTCCCTGGAGCGGAAATTCCTGGAGTCCGTCTCAACCCAACCTTCGAGGATATGGATCACTTCCGTATTTTCAACGAACGCTTCCTCGAGTCGTTTTGCTTTGAGCAGAGCCCTCGCCAGCCGGCCTCGATCCACGATGTTCTGCTCACGGAGTTCGAATGAAGCTCGATCCTCATTGATGATTTCATCGGAAACTGCGACGCACAGTCGAGAAGACTCGACGGCCTCCTCGTATCGACCAAGCCCCATCAGCGCGTTGGCAATTTTTCCTCGGCAAAAACCGACGCGATACCTGGCCGCCGGGCCGAGTGGATTCTTTCTCAACAGTTCTTCGCAAAGATCGAGCGCTCGCCGGTAGTTGATCAGTGCGTTTTCAAAGTCGCCTGACTTCATATCCAGATTTCCCTGTGTTCCCAAGGAAATGAAAGAGTAATGCGCTCGCCGAGCCGCCCCTCCCGGATAGTCATTCAGGACAACCGCTGTCCGCTCGAAGGCCTTTCGGGCGTCTTCGATTTCTCCCAGTTCCGACAAGGTATTGCCTTTCGAACCCGGCTTGGGAAAGCGTTCCAGCCGTCCGCAATCCATCCAGTCGCCGGATCGCATGCTCCTGGTGCAGGCGTGCGTCGGCAAGCTTCCGCATCCGCACTTCGGCGGACGCCAAGCGACTCAAACATGCAGCGACGTCTTCGGCGATCAAATCGCAAGTCCGCTCGTCTTCAATATTTGAAGCAGCGCGATACGCGTCGTTGAGCAGGCTCCAAGCGTCATCGGTCGACCCTTGCATTAGCAGAACCGACCCGAAGCGATACTTGTTGCGAAAGAGCTCCGCCTTGGCACCGACGTGTTCGGGATTTTCCGATAGGACTCGCTCGATCGCCGGTTTGCAGGATTGAAGTATCTGGCGAAGGCAGCCGCTCGCGACATGCAGTTCGTTCTGCAGAACGCGGGCAATTTCGATAATTTCATCATGCGACAAGCCGTCTACCGTGAGCATGCCTGTGACAAATCGTGTGCTTGTACTTGCGTTGACACGGAGCTTCGAACCGCGCGCGGGTCCGAAGGTGGGATCTTGCCCGAGGTCTCCGAACAGTTCCGGTACACCCTGGGCCAGTTCTAGAAGTTTTTCAAGCTGACCGTCCTCTTCCAGGTAATGCCCGTCGCCCGCCCACAAAATCACATTAGGGCTATTCAAACATTCCTCAACAATGGATGTCGCGGCGTACGGCAGCGCCGGATTGCTATTGCCCAAACCGGCCAGGTACTTCGCGCATGCGACCTGATCTCCAGAGGCAAGAAGGTGATGCATGGTTTCGCTCTGGCGTACTTCGTCGTCGGCGGGAAGCTGGAGCAGGTGTTCGACGATTTGGCGGTGAAGGGAAGTACGTCTTTCCTTGTCGGAGGAAATTCTCTCGCGAACCGCCTCGTGTAGTTGCTCGTGAAGAAACGTCCAGGACGCCGTTGCGCCCCGCTCAACCAATTGCGAACCGAGGAAACGGCGAATACCTGCGAACGTAAGATCGCTCCAAGGCACGCCAGCGACGAGGGGAATGAGTTGTTGCAGATCCGTATTCCGCCATCCGTTGCGGGACACGGCGATCAGGTCGAGCAACGCACGGACCCAGCCAGCACCAAAATGTCGCTCCGGTCTCTCCACCAACGTTCCGAAGGCCGAGCGCAATTCGGCCGGAAATTGTTCGGCTTCCCGAGTGACCAACGCGGTTATGCGGCGGTGAGCGGGCAAAGATGCAAACTCTTGATCGGCCCGCGCAAAGTCGTCGCCTTCCATGAGATTCAAAGAGTCCAAAGCCAATCGCAGCCAGAGAGGATTTCCAGAAGCCGGCTCACCAGACTCGCGTTTTTTGTCGAACAAGACTCTCAGCGATTCCTGACTCGGCTGACGGTGATATCGTTGGTACACAAGCTTTGCAAACGACCGCCCCTCTTCCTGCGAAAACGGAGGAAGATTCTTCGTCTCGACGTTGGAAACGAGATCCCCTCCGGTGAACTTGGAGAGTGCCGTTACGATTACGCGAACATTCGATGGCAGTACCGAAGGCAGCCAGGTAAGCGACGTGGCCTGCGAGGCGTCCAAGAACTGGTTGAGCCCATCAGCGAGGATCACAATTCGCTCGGACCGCGACACTTCATGCAAAAGGCGGGCAAATTCTTCCAAAACGTCGTTTGGTGTCGCCAATTGGGGGACCGCGTCGTCCGCTTCTCGGTTGTTGAGTGTTCGTTGGAATTGAGACAGTTCGAATATCCACCGCCGCTGCATCCGCTCGATGGAGTCCGATCCAGCGAAGATGCCAGCTGCATGTGCCAGCACAACCCGCTTGCCGCCTTGCAACTCGCGGTACACATTTCCAAAGAGGCTGCTCTTTCCGGAACCGGGCTCGCCTTGGACATAAACTGCCTGCGGCGACTCGTTGTTATCAGGCCGGAGAGCATACTCCAATAAGTCTCGCGTGAAGGCCTCGCGACCAACGAACTCGGCGAGTCGATCGTCGACAAACGATTCGAGCAGTTCCCGGTCGATCTCTTGCCAAGTCGCCGGAGCCGCCCGCACTTGGGCCTTCGTATCTTCGTCGAGATCCTGCCATAAGTCTTCGAAGACCCGATCTCCCCACACCTTGAGACTGTCGTAATCGATGCAGTTTTCAGTAGGTTTCCAGGCCGCCGAATAACCACGGACACGATCGCGCGTTCGTGGGTCGGATTGCAGCCGGCTCTTGAGCCTCTTGAGTTGCTCCGTGGGGCCCTCGCCGTCGACATGCACGGGGCCTTGATACGCCTCGGCGACCTCGGATTGCATCTCGCCGTAAGGAAGCCGTTCGCGGAGGTAAAACCAGGCCCTTACAGTCGGCGCGTCGGATTCCAGCGCACCGTACCGCACTTCGAGTTCGGTCACGCTGATACCTTCGATGTCGTTATGAAAGCCGACCTGCTCGACGGCGGCTTTCATTCGATCAGCGGGAGGCGTCCACCCATAGCGGTCGCCGATCAACCCGATGAAGAACGGACGAGACCGCCCTATTTCTCGCAGGCAAACTTGAAGAACCTCTAGGTCCCGTTCAGCCTCGGAGCCAATATCCGCGGTTTCGACTCCCTGCCGAAGATCGATGATCTCCAGCCGATGGAATCGCCCGCGCAGTCGATGAGCGATTTCCGGAAAGACGTGAGCCCGCAGGTAGTCGCGTTCGGCATGCATGTCGCGAAAGGTGCTCGACACGAAAATCGGTCTGACAGTCCATTTGCGGCTGTTGATTCGGTTTTGATCCTGCACGTCTTTTGCTCCATGAAGTCGCTAATGACGAGAAGCTCACACGGTGGCCGCCTGGCGAATCACTTCAGGCTAACATTGCCCCAGAGTGGCGTACTGGCGCGAGGATTTCACACTGGGCTGGTCGACTTTAGCTGTCCGTCGCTGTCAGGTTCTTATCCAGTTGCGGCTTATCGGCTACTCGCAGTGCGTACAACAGGACGAACGCTGCGTAGAACGAAACAAAAAAGCACCAATGGCTGGCGGCGCTGTCGGTTGTCAGATAACTGTACGTCGCCCAGGCCCACCCCCACGACACGATCACCAGACTTTGCCAGAAGGGACGCCACCAAAGTAGAAACGGTGCCCCAATTACCACCGCCCACAGCCCGTACGCCCACGCGGGAAAGACGGGCGGGTTCTCTGGCGACCACCAGTTGAGGTGTCCGTGCGCCGTGACCTGCGAAGTTAGGGGGCGATAAATCACGCGCGAGGCAACCACAACGGTCAGCCCCAAGAGCAGCAACAAGATGAAGGACCAGCGCCGCCCCCGCATCGGCACAACATACAGGGAACCGAACAGCGGCCCCCACGCTTGCGCTAACAAGGCCAAGGGAATCAAGACGATCGTTAAAAGTCGATTGGTGAAACTACCAGGCGTCGGGCCATCGAGCCACAGAGCCCCCGCCACCCACTGCATGGCCGTAATGCCCATCAGCCCCACCGCCGCCCACTTGAGTCGCGGGTTGTCTCGACGCAATAGATAGGCGGCGACGCCGTAGACGCTGCCGCCGGCTAGCAGGCTCGATTTTGCATCGAAGCAAATGCGAAACTCCCTCCGAGATGGTGGATTCGAGCGGCGGGGACGAGCAACATCGCGGCGCCATGGCTGCCGCGAGCGTGCGATCCACCGAGTTTACCACCTCCGGATGGCCTCGCGCGGACCCATTTCACCGGGTCCGCGCGATCCCACAATCACCGACGGCGAATCGCTATTGCTTTTGAAGCTCCCAGCGTCCGCCTGCATGTCGGGTGAATTCGTAGCTGCCGGCCGATAGGGTCTGCGACTGCCGGTCCCCCGTGCCGTCATCGAAGGTGATGGTCCAGTTACGATCGGCGTCGAACTTCTGCGAGTAGCCGGGAGCCATCACGTAGGAGGTGCCATTGAGGTCGTAGCTTACACTCCCATTGGCCGATGCTGCCAACTTGAGTCGGATCGGGTCCGCCGAGGCGGAAGGCGACGGGGGAGGGGGCGACGGGAGAGGGGGGCTTTCTACCACGACGCTGCTCGCCGGCGCGACATTGGTAACGGGCCTGGCTTCGAACGTGGGTGCCGGCAGCGGAGTGATATTCGGCCCTGTTGCGTAAAACGTGCCACTTGCTAGTTGACTATATCCATACACATATCGGCCATAGTTGCCAAATCCACTGGTGCCGGGGGCGTAACGAAGGCCGCCGTACGCGGCGGGGTTCGCGTAGCCATTCCTTCCATAGGGGACGCCCGGGAAATAACCCCAGGTTGCCCCATCACTGGAAAGACCGCTGACATAGGTTCTCGTTCCATACACGCCGCCACCATAGTCTCCACGCCCAAAGGCGCGCCCGTATCCCAGGACTCGCCCTTGGGCGGAGGCTTCCGATACGACGAACAGCAATCCGACGGTGACAACGATCCACGGCAAAAGCGCAAAGCGTCGAGACATAAATCATCTCCCTTGCTAACGACATCCTTCTGATCACATCGCCCACGGCGTCACGGTACGCTCGGGAGTCCGTGGAACATTCGATACGGTGTGCGTTTTGTGCAACTGGCAGGCCACAAGCCAAAATGAGACCATCCGTAGCCCTTTTCACAAAAAGTGGTGTCTTATCTGCCAATCGAAGATTCGCGGCGACGCATTACGGAAGGAGGACAGCCCACGGCAATCATGCAGAGCAAAGCGTGATCACTTGGCCCCTCGCCTGGCTTGCTGGATTCGCAGTTCCTTAGTTAACGAGATTAAACGGGTTAGTGACCACGGAATAATACAAAGCCGGTTCTCGTCGAAGGCATTCGCACCAGCGCGAGCCAAGATCTTCGCAGCAGTCGGCCAGTTCGCCACGCTGATGGTGAAACGCTCTTTGAGAAATGACGCCCCAGCCGTAGGGATGCTTCGAGAACTTCAACCCGAACTCCTTGGCAATCCCATTGAGTTCGTCCAGCGAGAGCGTGGCGGAGGTGTTGGTCATGTCTCGTCTCACTACTGGAGCCAAAAGTTCAAGCACCAATGTCGCGACGATTTTATGGTTGCTTAGTTGCGCCTTTTCCGCCAGCGGGCAGGTGGCTATTCTGGGCGGCGATAGCTCCGCCCCGCGGTGAACACTACACTACGAGTTATGGCCGGATCGTCTCATGCTATCGTCCGCCCGCGCGTTGTTTCTCCGCAATCAGGAGAAGTCCTGTTGCTTGAGGACGTCGTGGCGATGCATCTGCAATCAGGCGATCGCGGCGTAGTCGAAGTCTCAGGTGGCCCATTGACCGGCAAGACCACGGCGATTGCGCATCTGCGGCAGTTTTTTTCAGACGAACGTGAACTCAGTTTCACCGACGCCGACGATCGGTCGCACAACTCTCTGGTTCCGCCAGGCCGTATCCATGTGGCGATGGCATCTCCAGACTTCGTGAGGCCCTCGCTTGGCAGATATCGACTCGCTCCCTGGGGGCAAGACGAGTGGATCGAGTATTTGCTTGCCGAGCACAAGAGTCGGTGCGGCAGCGTGATGAGTCGGCTTCGCGCTACACCGCCTGACTCGCTCAATGGGAATCCATTTCTGTGGCGCCTCGTACTCGATGACCTCGCCAGTGGCGACTCGATTCCATCGGCGACAGAATCCTTGCGGCGAATTGTGACTCGGCTTTTGCTGTCGAATCCGATCGGCGATCAACTGCGTACCTTTGCCTTGGTTTTGGCAGCACCACTGGCAATCGAGGTCGATAGAGAAAGGCGCGAGTTGGAGAAGTACACCGTCAAGCAAACATTGCCGCGCTGGCTGTCGCTCGCGCCCGTGCGAACCCTACTTGCCGCCGAAGCCGTTGTACAGCAGTTGATCGCCGATGGCGAACTATCGCACCTGCGACGACCGTTGCCTTACTCGCTGATTTGCGAAGTAGCGGGGACCGTCAAGCTGAATGAATCACTACAGTCGACGTTACGCGAAGTTCTCGCGGAGGACGTCATCTCGGTGCATGCCATGGCGGCAAGCCTGCTGCATGCCGCGGAAATCGGATGGAAGCCGACACGGAGTCCGGCGGAGACAAGCTGGACAACGATCAACCAGCTAAGCATGTTGCCCGATCTGAGTCGGGCCTATTTGCTCGACGCCAAGTGGACCGGGCTCGATTTACGATCCATTCGTCTCACGAAAGCGAATTTGCACGGCGCCATTCTGGAAAACGCCAACTTGGATGGAGCGCGCGTCGACTCCGCAACGCTTGCCGTCGCTAATTTGCGGGGCGCTTCCTTGTCGAGATTGAACGCTAAGTGCGCCGGTTTTTCCGGCGCCGATCTGTCGTTTGCCCGTGCGCCGAAGGCAATCCTTCAGTCTGACCTGACGAATGCCAACTTGGAGGGAGCCCTTCTCACCGAGGCCTTGCTGACCGGAGCCATCCTAGCCCAGGCCTCTTTCGTTCGCGCGAATCTTTCCCAAGCCCAACTCGCTGGCGCCGATATTACGGGCGCGGATTTCACGCAAGCCAATCTTCAGGGAAGCCGCCTGAACGGCCTCGATCTGCGCCTGGCCTGTTTCCATTTCGCGATTTTTTCAAACGCGAAGTTGCAAGATTGCAACCTGGAGGGGATGGAGCTCTCGGGCGCCAATTTCGCAGCGGCCGATCTGCGTGGGGCCCTCCTGACGGGCTCCGTGATGATCCGCGCCAATCTACGCGGAGCCGATTTGCGGCGTGCAGGCCTGGCCGACGTCGAATGGGAAGGCGTCGACTTGCGCGATGCCGACCTGCGGTTCGCCACGTTTCATCTCGGCTCCACGCGCTGTGGATTAGTCGACTCGCCTTATCCGTCGCACGGCACTCGCACCGGCTTCTATACCGACGACTACAACGAGCAAGACTTCAAGTCGCCCGAGGAAATCCGCAAGGCGAACCTGTGCGGTGCCGACCTGCGGGGCGCCAACATCGAAGACGTCGATTTCTATCTCGTCGACGTGCGAGACGCGCGTTACGACCATCAGCAGGAATTGCACCTGCGCCGCTGCAGCGCCATCTTGAGGGCCCGCGCTTTATAAAACATCAGGCCATTGCTTTATCGCGGTTCGAAGTGCAGCGCATCCGCTCGTAGTTTCATTTTTCTGTTGGTTGTTGCGATCACATCACCACCACTCAAATCCAGAAGGTACAAGCAATAGCGAACTCCCCAAAAATGTTACGGAGGACTGGCTGAAAATCGGCTCCGTGCGCGAAACCAACCGCGACACAATGCAAGAGGTCGACACGAATCAGCGTGCAGCGGAGTGTAAAGCAGGGAGGTAAGTCTTCATGCCCCACTGCGGCTAGGGTTTAGATTCGCTGCCCCGTTGCTCGCGCAGTAGCTCGATTTCGGCCTGCTGACGGGCGGCTCTTGCCACTAGTTCGATATCCGGGCCGCCAAGCCCAGCTTTAGATTGAGCGGCCAAGTAGTCCTCGCGTTCACGAAAGTTTTCCACGCGTTCTTTGGCGATGGCGATTCTGTCCTCGCGCGAGGTGGCCAAAGCCAGCTTCGCCTGTAAGAACTCGTCGTTCGCGAGAATCTGGTCATCAAAATGCTTGGGATCCAGTCTCGCCCGCGCCGTCGCGTATTCGAGGCGCTGCTTCAGTGTGTCGCGACGCTGTTCCATCAAGGCCGTGATCTGCTTATCGAAGTCCACCTTGGCGGCGTCGGCGGCACGCGACGGAGTCCGTGCGAACCAGGTGATCGAAAGGGCGCCAGCGCAGCACAAAAGTGCAAGACAGAGGATTCGTTTTGCCATCGCTTACGCTCCGAAAAAGAGGTGAACGAAAGATGTAATCTCTAAGTACCCATTCGATCAACGGCTCGGGCGCCACTGCCGACCATCATCCCTGCTCATGCGGGCAATTCGGCGATCTGCGGGGCAAATGCGGGCGGTCATCCTCGCACCGTAGCGGGGGCCAGCCCGAATCTTCAGAGCGACTACTTCTTCAAGGCCCCATCAAGAAACTCGAACAACGCCTTCGTCGCCGGATCATCGGGCAAGCCTAGGTCGGCATTGACCTTGCTGTGGGTTGTTTCTTTTGCTCCAAACACCGTCGTGGAAATACCCGCGTCCTTCAGCACCGTTCCCAGTCGCTGGGCCTGGGCGCTGGTATCGGGGTGCTCGGCGACGTGAAGGATGAAGAAGGGAGGAATACTCTTATCTTTGGCCACATGCGTGACGGCCGAGAAGTCGCGGTGCTTGGCTGGATCGTTGCCGAACTTTTCGCGGTGCCCAAACTTCGCTTGTGGTTGACCATGCACGCGGCGGCGCGTTTCGGCAGTCTCGATGATGGCTGGAATATCGAACGTGTCCCCATCCACGGGCACGCAGGCCTTAACGATCGGGAGCGCGATCCCCTCCGCGGCCAGGTAACGCTCGTCGATGGAGACCAGCGCGGCAAGTTGTGCGCCCGCGGAATGCCCCATGACGAACAGCCGATTCGGATCGCCACCGTATTCGGCGATGTGGTCATGCACCCAACGCATCGACCTGGCAACGTCGCCGACGATCGTGGCCATCTCCACGTCCGGCAACAATCGGTAGTTCGTGGACACGAAGACGAATCCCTTGTCCACAAAAACCCGCGGCTTGATCTGCACGTCCGATTTGTCGCCTGTTTGCCAGCCGCCGCCGTGAATCCAAAACACCACCGGCAAGTTCTTGCCTTGGGGTGGCGAGTAAATATCGAGCACCTGAAGCTTGTGGGGTGGCGACGAATAGGAAATGTCGCTCTTGAGCGTGGGTTCAGCGGCGAGACACGAGGCGGTGAGCAACAGGATCACAGAGGTGTTCATGGCAGGGCCCGCAGATTGGGAAGCAATTCGTGGATGGAAACGAGTTCCTGAGTTATTTTACTAGCGATTTGCCGCGATCTGTTCCAAGTTTCGTCTGCCCGTCGGTGAGAAAACTCGATGCCCAAGGTCAAGCGCCAGGATTCGTTTAAGTTGCTCTTCATCGGCAACAGCTTTACGCAGCGGAACAATCTGCCCGCGCTGTTGGCGGATTTGGCGGCGGCCAGGGATTTGTCCCTGCAACACG
Organism: uncultured Pirellulaceae bacterium; assembly: GCA_964636985.1. Classification (GTDB taxonomy): domain Bacteria; phylum Planctomycetota; class Planctomycetia; order Pirellulales; family Pirellulaceae; genus CAZWSX01. The sequence goes on from CAZWSX010000026.1 coordinate 115,219, forward strand.
AACTGATCAGCGCCGGCGGGGCCTCGCTCCGCACTCATTGGAACGCAGGGCATGCGGCCAAGGCGATCGCGACGGGGGGCTACAACTACGTCGTGCTCCAGGAGCAGAGCACGCTCCCTGTCAAGAATGCGCAGCGCATGGCTGAAAATGTTCGATTGTTCGATGGCGCCATCAAGGACGCCGGAGCCAGAACCGTACTCTACATGACGTGGGCCCGGCAGCATGCGCCGGATACCCAGCAGGCGATCACCAATGCCTACAGCCATCTCGGCGAAGAACTCGATGCGCTCGTGGTTCCCGTGGGAAAGGTCTGGCAGCGTTTTCTGGCCAAGCACGATCAGCCGCCACTGTACGACCGCGACCAAAGTCATCCTACGATCGCAGGTTCGTACCTTGCAGCTTGCACATTCTTGGCCGTACTGTTCCAGGCTAGTCCGATCGGAATTGAGACGGGGCCACCTGGCATTGATCCGCAAGACCGCACGAAACTTCAAGCCGCAGCATCCTCTTCGTCGGTCATCTCGCCCGAGTAGGCCGCCAGACGCCCATCCCGGCATGTGAAGATGAAATGGGGTTGCTGGATCGTGAAAAATTACGACGTCACGGCCAAGAAGTGTTCGAACGTTCGCCTCGGTATGGAACGCAATCGAGGGGATCAACGTCTATTTGTAGACACGATTTTCGGCCATTTCCAAAGTCTGCCCCCCCCTCGCAAGGGTGATTTGCCGCAGAGAAGATGGCGGCCCGGAAAGCATCGTGTTCGATTTCTCCCAATCGCGTTAACTGGATTCTGAAAATGCGCCAGATGAGTGCTCTGAACGATTCGCCAGGCTGTGCACCGCTAAGTCGGCAAGTTCACGCGATGATGGTTGGCCTGTCGTTCCTATGGGGCGTGATGGCAATGCAAGCCAGGGCAGGCGAGGTAGGATTCATCGAGCACTTCTCGCTTGAGAAGGATCGCGGCAATGCTTTGCGCTTGCTCGTCCCAGGGACCGAGGACCACTTCTATTACACGTGCCTTTCACTGCAACACGCCGAGCGTTTCAAAGACGTGAAGCCCGTTGTCGACCAATGGGTGCAGCGTTACGGCTACACGCCGCGCGTCCGCGAGATTCTCAACCGCCAGGCCTTGTTGACTTACGATTCGTCGCCTGAAGAAACACTTCGCTACCTGCGCGAGCAACTCGGCC
>CAZWSX010000027.1:0-95596 GCA_964636985.1 uncultured Pirellulaceae bacterium
GATTCCGTTGGCCGTAGATTACGATGTGAAGAGAATTTTTCAACGGGCTGCTAAGTACGTGTCGCTCATTCCGGCTGGCATGGTGTTTTTTACGGTTACTGTCACCGTGGTCGCAACCGGGTTCTCAACACGAGTGGTACCATCGACTGCGACCGTGCGATACGAGAAGGTCATCGTTTTGGCCGTATCGTTGGGACCCATAAATCCCGCATTGGGCGTGATTACAAAGGTTCCGTTAGCACGCATCGTGACCGTCCCATACTCGGGCTGCGTGGCGATCACGGCCTCTTTGGACGACCAGGGCATTTGGCCAGTGCCGCCGGGATAGGTAATGGTCTTGTAAACGGTATCGTTAGCGAGCACTGATGAATAGGAGATACCGCCTGGAGGGGCGGAAGTATCCAACGTCGTGTCGTGCAAAACGTTGTATCCTGAATCACTGTTGGACTGGAAAGTAAACCCACTGACATCCATTGTCAGCCTATTTTCCAGGCGTTGGACCACAAGACGGCGCTGATTATGACGGCGAGATCCAACGCCTGTCTTCGAAGTCTCAGTTGCCAACGAAAGAAATCGCCCCCAGATATTTTTCATGCCCACACCTGCCGAGAGAGAATATCAAGAATAGATACATTCAACACTTAATTGAATGAGTCTGCGGACGTGGGCGATTCTACAATTTTAAAGAAGCACGTCAAGGTTTTGCTAGAAGGGAAAGACGTTCTACCTTGCAGATTCACATTCATGGCGAGGTTTGTCGCCAACCATGAGGCTGGAATCAGCTGATCACCTCACGCACCACGTGGCCGTGCACGTCGGTCAGTCGCCGCGCGATACCATTGTGGTAGAACGTGAGCCGCTCGTGGTCGATGCCCATTAGGTGCAGGATGGTGGCGTGCAGGTCGTAGCACATCGTCTTGCCTTCGGCCGTTTGATAGGCCCAGTCGTCGCTGCGGCCGTAGGCGGTGCCTGCTTTCACGCCGGCGCCGAACAGCCACGAGACAAACGTTCCACCGTTATGGTCGCGGCCCACGCTTCCCTGGGCGAACGGTGTTCGCCCGAACTCGGTGGTCCAGATCACCAGCGTGTCGTCGGTGAGTCCGCGCGCCTTGAGGTCGCGCAGCAGAGCGGCGATCGGCTGGTCGACGCTGAGCGCAATCGGCGGGAGTTCGCCGATGATGCTGCCGTGGTTGTCCCAGTTGTTGGACGCCCCTTGAGGGCCGCTCCAAACTTGCACGAAACGCGTGCCGCGTTCGATGAGTCGTCGAGCCAAAAGACAACGGCGGCCGAAATCCTGCGTCACTGGTTGGTCGAGGCCGTACGCTGTTTGCGTGATAGCTGATTCGCGTGAGAGGTCGAAGGCCTCGGGCGCACTCAACTGCATCTTGGCCGCGAGTTCGTATCCCGCGATGCGAGATTCCAGGCGCGTGTCGCTGGGATCGTTCTCGGCGTGCCGGCGGTTCATGGCGTCGATGGCCGCGCGGGTGGCGGAGTCGGCTTCGCCTTGGGCAAACGTGTAGCGATCCTTCGCTCTCAAGTTGGGGACCGGTTGCGGTGCGGCGGCGTCGATCGTCGTACCTTGGTGCATCGCCGGGAGGAATCCAGCGCTGAAGGTTGCCTTTTGGTTGTAGGGGAGACCTCGCGCGTCGGGTAGCACGACGAACGTCGGCAGGTTGTCGACGATCTTTCCGAGTGCATAGCTGATCCAGGCCCCCATGCACGGAAAACCGGGCAAGAGGAAGCCGGTGTTCATCATGAACGCCCCTTGCCCGTGGACGTTGGTCTTGCTGGACATGGCCATGAGGAAGGCCATCTCGTCGACGAGTTGCGCCTGGTGTGGGAAGACGGTGCTGACCCAACGGCCCGACTCGCCGTATTGTTTGAACTCGAAGGGGCTTTTCATCAAGGCACCGGCTGGCGCGGTGAAGCCTTCGGGCTTTTCCTTCGGTCCGAGCATTTGCCCGTGCAGGCGTTCGAGATCGGGTTTGTAGTCGTAGATGTCCATGGGGCTGGCGCCGCCATTCATGAACAACTGAATGACGCGCTTCACCTTGGCGGGGTGATGCAAGCCGCCGTTGAACTCCGGCCGCGGTACCGGCGGAACGTTGACGGCCAAAGACGAAGCCGGCGTGGCCGCCGCGGCATCGAGCCCCAGGGCATGCGCAAGCGCGAGTGCCCCGAAGCCGCCTCCGCCTTGAGCTAGCCACTGACGCCGTGATGTATGGAATGAACTCATGTCAGTCGACAAACAAAAACTCGTTGCAGTTGAAAAGGATGCGACAAACAGCAGCCAAACCGTGTTTTTCCGCCAGCGACGTCATTTCGTTCAGTTCTGTCGGAGTCGGCGTGCGCGAAAGGGTTAGCACGAAGGCGCGTTGCACTTTGGCCGGCGTGTTGTCCGCTTCACGATCGAGCCGTTTCGCCATTTGCTCGGACTGGTGAAGGATGAAGTCGTTGTTCATCACGGCCAGGGCTTGCAACGCCGAGGATGAAAGAGGCCGCGTGGGTTGGAGGCCCGACATGTCGGGAAAGTCGAGCGCCTCCAAGAGTGGATCGGGAATGCCGCGATAGACAAAACGATACACCGCGCGTCGGGCACCGCCGGCAGAACTCCAATCGAAGTCGTCGTAAACAATCGTAGGCGTGAGCTGAATACCCGTCTTGATTTGGAATTGCTGGATCGATGGACCGCCCATTTGCAGGTCGACCGTTCCCGAGGCAGCCAAGAGCGCATCGCGAAAGGTCTCGGCATCGACGCGCCTGCGCTCGCGGCGCGCGAGCCACTTGTTGTCGGCATCCGACTTGAGTCGGTCACGATCCGCGGCCGTTGGCGTTGCCCGGCGGTAGGCATCGCTCAGCACCAAGTCGCGGTCGAGTGCTTTCAGCGAGCCGTCGTAGGCCAAGAGCTGACTCGACAAGTAATCGATCAACTCCGGATGGGTCGGCTCGGCGCCAGCGCGGCCGAAGTCGCCTGGCGTTTCACACAGTCCGCGGCCGAATCGCCAATGCCACAAGCGATTCACGATGCTTCGCCAAACAAGCGGATTGCGCTGGTCAACGAGCCATTCTGCTAGTGCCGAACGGCGCTCGCGCTCACTTGCCTCTTCGGCAATGTTAAAGCGAGTGGGCAAGTCGTCGATGGCCGTGAGGCTACCGGATACGGCAACCGAGGTTGGTTTGGCGATGTCGCCGCGCTTCAATACGTGCACCGTTTTCGGTTTAGCCATCACGGTGGGCGGGCCGGTGCTAGGGATGAGCCGGAATTCCGAACCGGCGCCATAAACCAGTGGCACGGCTGGAAGCTTGGCAAGTTCCTCGGCGGCTCGCCTGCTGAGAACGAACTGGGCCAATGCCAATCGCTGGTCGTTGGTGCGGTCGCCAGGGGCCAGCTTCATCGCGTCAACGATAACTGGTGAAATGACGACGGCGCGCTCGGGTTCGGCATTGGTTGCCTGAAGTTGCCATCGGCCAATGATGTGGCTGCGGCCGTGCACCTGCTTGAGCACGACCACCAACTTGCCGGCAGCATCCTGTGGCACGGGCTGTTCGAGAGTGAACACAACGAAGTGTGATTTGCCTTCGTTGGGATGGATGCCCCACGCCGTGTCGACGTTGCCATCAATGGCATGGGCGGCAGTCCAACCTTGTTGATCGAAATCGGCCGCCGCCAGTTTGATTTTGAGCGGTCGCGCGGGCGTACCATCGCCTGGTTGAAACTGGATCTCGACTTCGTTGAGATGCAGGTTCCCGTTCGTGGGCTGACGGCCCGGCCCTTTGTTGGGCAATCGATCGTCTGCCAGAACATCAAGACGGATTGCCGTTGCGCCGGCAATGCCTTGACTGATGGTGGCGGTGTAAATGTCCTTTTCGGGATTGGCACCCGAGTGCATGAAATACGAGCCGTCATCTTGCAGCACAAATGGTGTGTTCTCACGCGAAGCCACGCTCTCGCAGGGAAGAGGCGTCCACACGGCGAGGTTTGACCCTTGCTGGTCGACCCACTCCTGGGTCAACTGTTGAATCTCGCCGGAGAGAAGGACGCTGGCGTCGCGATTGGTCGCTGCCGTAGCGTACTGGTTCCAACGTAGACGCTGTTTTGCTATGGCTGGATCGTCATCCGATGCGATGTCGCCCGGAGTGATGCCCGCGAAGACGGCCTGCAAGGCGTAGTAGTCGTCTTGCAGGATGGGATCGAACTTGTGGTTGTGGCAGCGGGCGCAATTGACCGTGCTGCTGGCGAAAGCCGACATGGTTTGCGTGACCAAGTCGTCGCGGAACTGATATTCGAACGTCACCGGCGCGGTGCTATACGCGCTGTAATCGAAGGGTCCTGCTCCTAAGAAACCCAGTGCTGAAAGACTGCCCTGTGCGCGTGCGGCCTGCGCATCGGCGGCGAGTTGTTCTCGAACAAAGGTCTGCCATGGCAAGTCGCGGTTGAAGGCCTCGATAACATAGTCGCGATAGCGCCAAGCATTGGGGCGCCCGACGTCGTGTTCCGTACCGTGCGTGTCGGCAAAGTGAATGGCATCGAACCAGAATCGCGCCAGCCGCTCGCCGTATCGCGGCGAGGCGAGCAATCGATCGACCAGCCGCTCGTACGCCAATGGTTGCTCATCGGCCAAAAAAGCAGCCGTCTCTTCCGGCGTTGGCGGCAAGCCGTGCAAATCGATGGTGACGCGGCGAATCAACGTGCGGCGGTCTGCCTCGGGAACCGGAGACAAACTATTTTCGCTCCAGCGCGCCGCGATGAAACGATCAATCGGTGATCCGCCAGAGACGTCGGGAACAGGCGGGCGAACGATTGGACGCAGCGACCACCAATCGCGAGCGTTCGCATCAAGCGAGGGAACGGGGTCGACCGTCCGCGGATCAGGCGCGCCGCGGCTGACCCACGCCACGAGCGTCGCGATTTCCGAGTCTGACATCGGTTCGTCGGGCGGCATCTTTAAATCGCCTTTTCGACGGACCGCGCTGATCAGCAAGCTTTCGTCGGGCTTGCCAGGAACGACGGCCGGGCCGTGATCGCCGCCGGTGAACCAGCCACTGCGAAAGTCCAGGGCCAATCCGCCGTTCATTTCGCCTTCGGTATGGGAGTGGCAGCTATAGCAACGAGCCCGGAATAAGGGCTCCACATCTTGCTTGAAGAAGTCGTCCCCTTCGTCGGCGAAAGCCGAAAGCACGATGACGGCAGCCAAACAGACCGCCGCGAACAAAGCTCGCGCGGGCATTGGGTCGAACAATCGTCGACGGGCGATCATGAGGAGCCGATCGCGGAAGGGTGGGTGGGATAAAAGGCGGGGTGCCTTTTATTATGCCACGTTCGCCATAACGAGGAAACGCTTTCTTGCCGTGTTTCCTATCGGCTTCGGCAAATCTGCCCCATCGCTAGGGTTTTTGCGGCAGCGTTTCGAGTAGGCCCAGCGCCGCCCAACCGGTGCCCCAGTAGTGATAAATCTCGTTTCGCGCGGCAATACGTTCCTCGCCGGACGCATTCGTAATCGTGCGAGAATCGGTCTTCCACGATCCATCCGGTTGCTGCGACGACAATAGATAGGCCGTTGCGGCATCGACAACTTCTTGGTGACTGGCGGCCCCGACTTTCGCGACGGCGTAGAGGACGAGCCCTGTCGTGTAGGGATCGCTCACGGCATCTTTCGTCCAACCCCAGCCGCCATCGGCGTTGTGTTCAGCGATGAGCTGCTCGCGGAGTCGTTCGACGTCGTCATTAGTGCCAAATTGCTTTTCAAATAACATTCGCGTGGCGAGCCATTCGTGATTGTCGGGCGGCGCTTGTTGCCGCTCAAAAGCGATGGCCTTCGCGATCGTGTCCGATGACGCTTGGTCTAAGTCCTGGTACCGACTCATCGCCATTGCAATCCACATCGTCGTTGCGCGATTGGCAGTCGGGAGCGTCCACTTCCGCATGGATTGAAATTGGTTGCCCGGCATCCATGAACCGTCCTCCAGTTGCAATTGCCGCATCAGGCCGATTACGCCGGCGCGAAATTCTCCGTTGAAGCCGTGCTCGCTATTTGAAGATTGCGACGTCTCGCTGGGGAGTAGTAGTAGCGGCGCCAGTGCGTCGAGGCCGCCTCCCGAGCGGAAAGGATGATTACTTTTCAGGGCGGCTGTTTGAACGATTACGGGTTGATATGCCGCAAGTTCGTCGGCGGACAGGAGCGGTGTTAACTTCTCAAGGAACTCTGCCTCGGTTACGAACCTTTTTGCGACGATCGGCGTGAGCTTTTCTTTGATATCCGCGGGCAACTGGGCTTCGTCAACCTTACTGACTTCGTACTTGCCGAGGTGGAAAGGGTGCCGCTGTGAGAGCGAGTCTTCACGGACCCACTCGTCCCACTGTGCCAGTTTCGCGGTGTCGACCGCGATCCCCTTCGCTTGCGCCGCATGATGCGTCCAGACCATGAACGGCACGTGATGGCACGACATGCAGTCGCGTTGTTCCATCCACTGAACGCCTTCTTTTTCCAGAAACGGAAGGCTGCGGGCAATCGATTCGCGAACAGCTTGTTGACCTGCCGGGGAGGAACTCGCTTCCTCGGCAAAGCATGCCGGCACCAGGCACGCGCCAACGAGCATGGGAATTAAGTGACGCATCGAGCGGACCTCATCGCCTGGCCAAAGGAGAATCGCGAGACTCCTATCCATCGCTCTTTATCGATGAAGGCCGCGTGAAATTCAAGGCTTTGCCGCGTCGGCCCAGATCTTTTGTGATCCTTCGATACGAATGGGACGGGTGATTTCCTTTCCGTCTCTGACCACGATGTAGGCATCGGCGCCGGTGACGCTGTCCCATTGCAGCTTGGCGATACCTGCGGCCTTGGTAGATGGTGAAGCGGCCGTACGCTTTCCTTGGGCACCAATTCCGATGATGGCGTACTCGTGCTTGCCGCTACCATCGTCGCTGATGATTGTTGGGGCTGATGGCGTCGACAAATCCATCTTCCGAAGTTCGCCGCCCCAAAGTTGCAGCGTCTCGCTGGCAGGTGGCAGGCCTCCGCCGCCATAGCCACCGCCACCAATCGACATCATGCCTTGGCCAATGAGGGCATCGGTGAGCGGTTCCTGGTGTTGCGGGCGAAAGGTTTGAAATCGGATCCGCCCGGGATGCGTCGCGCCGTTCCACTGGTCGCGGGGGACTTCGCTGAGCTCGACTCCTTCCCCTTGGATGATTGCCATCTGCCGCCAATGTCCATCGAGCCAGACGTTCCACGAAATATGGCCAGGAGCGGTTCGAAGCGAGCCATCCCGCTCGATTGCGTGGAAGCGATCGTCGAACGGGTCGTCGACTTCCCCTTTGATCAGGCGGCTGCGAACCCACAGGCCGCCGGGGCCATCGTGCAGCGCTCGCGCGTAGATGCCACGCGGGATTTGATGCTGCTCGTATCCTTCCTCCCAGATCTTGCCTGTGTCGGAGACGATCAGTTCCTTGCGAACGATCAATCGATCGACTTCCAAGACCCTATCCTCTTTCTTTTCGCGCCCGTTGCTCTGAGCGCCGCCGAAGTACAAGACGCTCCAAGTGGTGGCGACCGAAATAAAGATCGTGACGATGCGATCTTTCATGGGAGGGCCTCGTGGAAACGATTGTCGAGGTGAGACGCGACACCATCATAGATTGGAGGACGACCGCGTTCCCTATCGGTTCACCAAACCGTCCGCACCAGCATGTAGATTCCCAGTGCCATAACCAGGCCAGAAACAAGGCGGCGATAGATAGGCTCGGGAATTCGCCGCAGCACTCTTTCGCCGGCAATCGTCCCGACAATCGCCCCGGTGGTGGCGGCGAGCAGAGCGGGCCAGAGCTGCAGGATTTCGTTTCCTTGCGTGTAGAGATAAACGGGCATCCGTGCGCCATCAACAATCAGCCCGACTGCGGTGGCTGTTGCGACGAAGGCCTGGCGCGGAACATCGAAGCTGAGCATCGCTCCCGAGCGAATGCCGCCTTGGTTGCCCACCAGGCCGCCGAGCATGCCCGACACAAATCCGGCTGCCCACGCCACCCAACCATGAAAACGGAGACGCTGCGATAATCCGGTTAACCCCATTGCGCCCGTGAAGATCAGCAGGCAACCAAAAACAGCGGTTAGGATTGGACTATTGGCATAGATTTGGAGCAATGCTCCGGTGAGCCCGCCGGCAGCGCTCATCAGCCCGAAGCTCAGGAGCAAGTGGCGATCGACGCTCTTTCTCATCAGCCAAAAGCGAAGCGCGGTAGCCGCGAGGTGGGGCACGGAGACCGCAGCAACCGCCAACTTAGTCGCCATGCGCAACGAGAAGATGGGGGTCAGCAGGCTCCCAATGCCAAACCCGCTGACCGATGCAATGGCGCCCGCGATCAGTCCGCCGAGCGCCGTCAGAATCAAGAATACTGTGTCGGAAAGCATTGTTTCGGCAACGGTATCCCTACCCGCGAATCAAATACCGCATCAGCCCAAGCGTCTGAAAGCCACCGCCTAGCCCGTACAACTTTTCGATCGAGTCTTCGGGGTAGAGCTTTTGATACTGGCCTAGCGAGCGTTGCAGTTCGCTACCCGTCTTGATGAAGGTATCGGAGATCGTCGCCATGAGGAGATGCAATCGCTTGGCTTTGGCTGGGTCGCGCTTGAGTTCCTCGGCTTGGTCGTGGGTGAGTTGAAACGATCGAATCAGCCGTTCGTTCACGTCCAGGCTGGCTGGTGTGAACGAGCGGAACCACGGGGCCTTGCGTCCGCGAACCACGATGAAGTTGGTGATGTTCGCTCCAACATCAAGGATCCCGATCGGTCGATCGAGCCAGTCCCCCTGATCGTCGCCGAGGTCGATCTCCTTGGAGTCGCTTCCTTTTGATCCCGACTTCGAATCGGATTTTGAATCGTCGGCTTTGGCAGCTTTGGGCGCCGACTTGGCATCGTCGGTCTTCGGCGGCATGAATTCGTGCACGTAGGCGTTGTGGATCGCCAGCGCGTCGCACGTGATTTGGTCGATGCGAATGCCGGAGGACTGAAAGCGGTGGAGCTGTTCGCGAACGTGAATTTCCTTGGCAGCCGCCAGCATGATGTGCCGTGGGCTGGTATCGGCTTCTTTTCCCGACGCTTGGCGGACGATGTGCCAGCCCCACCGAATCTCGTTGATGGGCAACGGCACTTCGTGTTTCACCTGGTACTCGACGGCCGCCTTGAGCTTTTTCACGTTCATGGGGGGAAGCTCGACGAACCGGGCAATCACTCGTAAGCCCGGCAGCCCTGCCACGACCTCGCACTTGGAAAGATCGTGCCGCGATTTGAATTGTTCGAGGGTTTCGCTGATGACCGCGGCCCGCTCTTCTTCTGTATCGACCAACGGAAGCGGCGTGCTGTGGGGGATGTATTCAACGTGTTTGCAACTGTACTCCCACTTTTGCGGCTTTGACTCCGGTTGCAAGCAGATGGCTTTCAGGCCGGTGTCGCTCAAATCGAGGCCCCAGCCGAGCTTCTTGGTCGTCTTGGAAAACGACAGCAGCCCGCCTAGCAGTGATTCTCCCTTGGCGTCGAAATTGAAGTCGACCGACGATTGTTCGATCGCTTGCAGCGCGAGTCCAAAGGCGACGAAGAACTGGCCCGGGTATTCCCGAAGTTTCGCCTTGAGTTCGTCGGCCACCTGTCCCATGCGTTGCGGCTGGCCTAGCCATTCGACCGGAAGATCGTAGTGGAAGCGTTTGGGTGGCGTGGACCATGCCCGGTACGCCATTCGAGGGTCGGCGGCGACCATTTGGTTGGCTTGCATGAACTTGTCGAGCTGCTGTTGGGCAGTGGGGTCCTTCGACATCATCTTGGTAAGCCGTTTCACGACTCCCAGTGTCGCGGGGTCCGCAACGGGTGCTTGTTGAATGGTGGTCGTCAAGCACTCCAGTTCGGCGGCTTTGTCGAAGAGGTCGTCGACTTCGTCGGTCCGCGCGAACGAGGGAACCACTTCCAGCAGCGACCGGGCTTCGTCGTAGCTCTTGGAAAGGAGTTTCTTCTTCGCCGCCTTGAGCACCTGGTCCCGCAGGTCGATGGCGAGTTTGCGCGCCTGTTCGTGGTCGGGCTTGATCGTGAGGAGGCGCTCGAGCTTGGGGAGAATCTCGTGACGGCGGTTGCTATCGACCGCTTCGCGAATTTCGCCGCCCAGCATCAACAGCTCGTTTCGGCGGCCGCGCACGTCGGCCATCAATTCCTTGAAGCCGGCCGGCCGGAGCGGTTCGGGGATCGCTTCGAGTTTCTCGTAGGCCCGTTCGTACGATGTAGCTTCGAAGAGGAGCCGGGCCTTCTCCATTTGCTCCTTGGACTTTTCGATCACGCGCTCGCGCTCTTTCGAGAGCTTGTCGAGCATCTCGGTGGCGCGTCGGGCGACGACCTCGAAACGCGGGTCTTCGAGCGTTGCCACGGATCGAAGCTCGTAGACCGCCATTTCAAAGTGGAACTCGCGGGCAAGTTGCCTGGCGCGCTGGATGCGCGCTTCCAGTTCTCCTTCTTGTTGGCCGATAGCCGCGGACACGTTGGTGCCGCATTGGCCGCAGAAGTTTTCGTTAGCGGCCACCTCTGCGGAACATTTCGGGCACTTTTCGTACAAGGACGAGCCGCACTTAACGCAGAACTTGCGTGTGGGCGAATTGGAGGCTTCGCACTTGCGGCAGGGAATGGACCCCATGGTCGCGGCGACTTCCGGCGCCGTCCGCGAAACGTGGTTCATTTTCCTGGGCGCATCGCGGCGCAGGCGGGTATCCAAAACGAGTTTGCGCTCCGGATCGTACAGCGTGCAAACGGCATCTTCGTATTCCGCGTTGATGGCGTCCCAGACTTCGTGGGGAGCCTCGTCTCGAACTGCATCGAGCATGGCCCGCTGTCTCCCTACGGCGACACGAATGCGAACCATGTCGGTTTCGCAGGCGACAAGACCGAGTATTTGGTAAGCGTTAAGCGGACGCTCGTTGGCTTCGACATTCAGCCAGGCGATGTACGGATCGAAACCCAGCGTGGTGACGTAATCGCGCAAATCAACGCTTTTTCCGTTCATGATCATGGAACTACTTGCTGCGTTCGTCGGGAAAAAACAGGCCGGAAAAAAAGAGGCAGTCCTGGGAGTTCGCTAGTCTTCATCGACCACGGCAACCTGCACAAGGAACTGCGCGGGCTTGATACGAGGATGGTCGAAGACGATGTCGACGACTCCGTAGTCTTCGGTGCTCATGTGCCACTCTGGCTCGGAGTCTTTGGGGATTTCAAGGATCAACTTGTAGAGGCCGTTCTTCTCCCAATCCTTTTGCGGTTCGAGGTGTAGTTTCAGGCATTTGACGGTCGATTGGAAGCTCTTGATCGACAAGCGTTTTTCTTCATCCCGGACCTTCACCGAGAAGAACAACTTCTTTCCGCGGGACGATTTCACAACGTCCATTAAGATTTGGTTTTGGTTGGTAATTGGGCCCGAGATCGTCATGCGCGAGGCTGTGCCAATGGCGACGAGCACTTCGCGCGGTAGGACTTTCTCCTTCCCGTTTTCGACGACCGCAACATCAAATTTGATTTTGGCGTCCACCCGTTGGTTGAATTTCCGCTCGGGGTTCCAACTAAAGTCGACCGCCATCAGCGTGGTGGATTCGTCGCGCGATTTTTTCTCTTCGGCGGTGGCCTCGCGTTGCTTCATTTCCATGTGGTCCGAGTCGCAGCGCAAATTGCGAACTTCCCATTTCTCTTGTCCTGGCACATCGACAAAAAACGTGCCATTCGCGGCCTTCTCTTTCGGCAAGCCAGGGAAATGGACTTCCGGCGGCCCGATAGTAACTCCTTCCGACTCGGCTACCCAATTGGGTCCGTCATCGAAGGCTGTCGCTGTGGCCGAGCCGAACGCCAGTGCGAGCAATATCGCCAGCACAGAGCGCGTAACCGCGTTCCAACTAAAACGACAAAAGTTGTGGCGGCTTTGCAAAGCGGCTTTCATGCGAACTCTTTCGTGTAACAAAACTGCGATTTGTTCAACGACAAAACCCACCTTCATCGGTAAATGAAGGTGGGCCAGTCGTAGATTCAAAACCAACGATTCAAAACCTGACTCGACAAACTAGTTGCCACTGTCGTCGAAGTTCGCCTTGAGGAGCACGTGGATGTCGAGGATCGGGCCGGTGAACATGTCACCTGGATCGACTTCGCAGGTGCTGTCGACATAGCCGACCTTGGTCTGCATTTGGACCTTGTCGGTGCTGAATGTGATCGCGGTGAGGTCGTGGCCGGGGTTGATGTAACCGTCGCCGTTGCTATCGAAGATCGTCTTCACGCTACCGTCGGCAGCGACGTAGTTCAGGCTTTTCGAAGCGCCCGAACCGTGGACAGCGTAGAAGTCACGCGTGTCTTGCAGGAACAGGTTGCCCGTCCAGGCGACCGCGGTCTTGAACTCAGCACCGGTTTGGCCCTTGGCAGGCTGGATCATGTTACCGCGGATGTCGAGGTACTTGGGGAGCAAGCCGTTCGACGGGGTCGCGGGGTCGGTCAGAACCGTTGCAACGGTCTTGTGGCCGAGCAACGAGTACGAACCCGTGGCGCTGCCGAAGTGGCAGGGACCATCGTTGAACGATTCAACCAGGCGGGTGCCAGCCGCGGCGAGCACGATGCCGGTGGTCGGATCGGTGATGGCGGCCGTCAGGACGGCTTCGGCAGCGTCGCCAGCGGTGGCATCGCCGATCATCGGGATCGACGAGGTGGTCACCTTGGAGGTTTCGGCCATCGCAATGGTCAAACCCTTGAAGGCGCCAGGAACGTCTTTTTGCGTCCAAGCAGGCGTGCTTACAAACGTGGTCAATTGGTTCGAAGCACTTTTCTGATTTCGAATGGTGCGGCGAGCCATGAACCAGCTTTGCGAGTAGTTCGTGCTGTAACCCTTCGTCACGAGATCGTAAACGATCTTTTGGCGAGCGGTACCGGTAGCCGCGGCCAACGCGGCACCAACGCCAGCTTCAAATTCCTTCGTCGTGGCACCCTTGGTACCGGTCGTGATCGTGCCGATCAAGTCATTGATTTTTTCGCTGAACTTGAGCGGGTTCGAGGGGCAGGTTTGCTTGGTGCCGTTGCCAGCGCCAGTGTTCACCATGTCGGCAACCCAACCGTAGCTGTCAACCGAACCGTCGCGGTTCCAGTCGTAAGCACCCGAGCAGTATCGCTTCTCGTCATCTTGCTCAGAGAAAATGTTGAAAGCGATGCCGAACTGACGGAGGTTGTTTTGGCATTGGGCCGAGCGGGCAGCTTCGCGAGCGCGAGCGATAGCCGGCAGCAACAATGCGACGAGGATGCCGATGATGGCGATAACCACCAACAGTTCCACCAACGTGAAACCCTTCTTCTTACCTTGCATTCGAAAATCTCCTAGGTCTGGAAAACAAAACGCGATTCAATATGGATCTAACTCATTCCCAATTGCCCAACTCTTGGGCTATTGATTCCGCTCCCCTTGCTGCGCGACGAAACGCGGCCCGGGGCGTAATTCTTAAAACATCTGCGACCCGAACGTCGCCCTTAATACACCGTCCTTTCCGTACCCCCACAAAACTGTGAACCAATGAACAGCTGCTTTGACAAAGCAGTCTGACTTTGCAGATCATTTGATGTCTGACAGCCGAACTTCCAACGAATACCGGCTGAACAAGTCTTCGTCGGTCGCTTCGATGGTAGAGTCGACAAACGAATTGCTGAGCTGTCCGAATCCATTGTTGATGAATCCATCGCCGTTCTTATCCCGCAAAGGACGAACGCTCATATCCGCGAACAACACGTTGCTCGACTTGCGATGAATGGCTCCGATGCGGCGATAGTCCTGCAGACACAGCTTGTACCAGGTTTGCCACCAGCCTCCGGCTCCTTCTTTGGGCGTGTTGGGGTCGATCACCGGTGCAATGCCCGTTGCAATCAACACGGGACCGCGCGTCATCGATTCGACGGTCGGGGTCCCTGCTCGTAGTGCCAAGCTGTCGGGCACTCCCTCTCGCAATGGTCCGCCGCTCGGCGTGCCATCGCCCAACAATGGGATGATCGAGCTGGACGAAGGAGAGTTGTCGACGATGCTTTGTCGCAATGGACCAAGCGTCGAATTGCGGCTCATCATTTTGTCGCCCGCAGTGCAGGCCGGATTGAGCACTTGGGGCTGGCCGGCTTTGGTCGGGTCGGTGATCTCGAGCAACAGCCCCGTACGAACAAAGAACCAGGTGGCCGTGTAGTTCGTGTTGTAACCACGCTTGATCAAACGCTCTTCTACTTCCTTGCCTCGGGCATCGTTGTACCCCGTGGGGCTTATCCCATCTTTTCCCTCGATGATGGCACGGCAGATGTTTCGCAGTTCAGTCCCGTCGGGAGCCGTGTGCATCGGCGAGCCAGCACGGTCGTAGCAGGTCGGATTGGGAAAAGCCGTCGTATTGATGGTGAGCATGTCGTTCACCGTCGCACTGGTCCGCGCCTGGTTGGAAACGCACATCATCTTGCCAGGCATCGTTCCCTGCTCGACCAGGTCGGCGACCCAGCCTTTTTCAACGACGTTTCCATCGAGCACCCAGTCAAACGCACCCGAGCAATAAACACCGTTGTTGTTGCCGGCGTAGACCGTAAAACCAGTGCCGAATTGTCGAAGGTTATTGGTGCACTGCGTCGAGCGCGCCATTTCGCGAGCAACCGACAAGGCAGGCAGCAGCATCGCTACAAGAATGCCAATGATCGCGATGACCACGAGCAATTCGACCAACGTGAACGCAACTCGAGCCAGAGCTTTCCTTGTCTTCCTTGCTCGTTTTGTCAGCACGAAGGGATTCCGTTTGAAAGAGATCGAATAGGACGAGTAACAACCGAGCATGAAGGACACTGGCCACGTTCTTGGGGGATGGTTCCGGCGATATCGCCGCTTGCACGTCCCATCGATGTCGCCCAAGTGTCCTCAGCGTCGATGAACGTCGTATGAAGTTGAAAGGAAAGGCCTGCGAAGGGTTGTCCGCCGTAGGCATCCTTTTTTCGCGGACTAGTGGCTGGCATGATTCCATTCCGGCCGCTAGCACGCCGCGTGAGCGCAAATCAACGAACTGATTCGTTTGTCCCAATCCGTGTTAGCAAACGATGAAGAAATGGCGTAGTCGGCGCTTAGAGTTGGCGATTGCGATCTTCACATTTCGATTTTCGCGGTGAACTCAAGTCTTTGGGGCCTTTGTGCCGATCATAGCGTCACCTTGGCAAGCCTTTTCGCTCACCAAAATTGAGCCGCGCCACGATGGCAAGTTTCGATGCATCAATCGCTTCCGACGTCGCGGCCGCTTGCCAAGCCGGCGCCGCGGAAGCCTCGCAGGCTTTGTCGCGAGCGCTCGATTCTTCGCTCACCCTGACATTTGAGTCGACAGGGACCTGGGGCGCGGCCGTCGCGGGGCTCGAAAACGGTCCGGCGCTTGCCCTCCTGATGCACACCGACCAAGGGGACGTTGTCTTCCTGGTCCCCGAATCGACGGGATTACTGCCTGGTTGGTACGCCGCACCCGATGCCACAGGCGTCAGCAAATTAACGACGCTGGCACAGGAACTAGGGATGCTCCTTCTTCCGGAGGCGAATATGCCTCTGGACTTTGCTTCGGGGAAGGTTTCGGACCTTTTTGCGGCGCTAGGCCGCGCGGAAGTTGCGCCAACAACCAGCGTGGCGACATTGGCTCTCACCGCCGAAAGTAAATCGTCGCGCGCCTACTTACTGTGGCCGGTGACCGAGGCCAGAGCCGTGCTGGCGGAACCGACCGCAGCACGACCTGCGGCTCCAATTGCCAAGGCGGCAGCGCCAGCCGCGGCGCCGCCACGGCCGAAGGCGACTATGCCACGCGGATTGGACCTTGAAGAGGCCATTCCACAACTTCCGGCTTATACTCGCAGCTTGCTTAAGATCAAGGTGCCGGTGGCTGTTACCCTCGCGGCATCGAAGCAACCTATCCATCGCATCATCGACCTGGGGCCCGGCTCGATTCTGCAATTTGAAAAGCCTTGCGATCAACCGTTGACGCTGTGCGTTGGCGGCCACGAAATCGCCACAGGCGAAGCCGTGAAAGCGGGCGAGAAGTTCGGCCTGCGGATCACGGAAATGATCCTGCCTGGCGAACGCTTCTTGGCGGTTCGCGGCACCAGAAAATCTGGCTAGGAAATCTGCCTGGCAATTCTGCCAAGGAACGCGCGTAAGCCTATTTGCCTAGCGACTTCGCCACATCGGTTTGGTAGGCGCTGACGGCCGGCCACACCCCGACAACGATGGCGATGCCGATCAGCAGTGGGATCAACACAAGCTCTGCTCGCAAGCTCCAAAAGTACTTGGCAGCCCCCGACTGCTCCGACGTGATCGCCGGGTAAATCGATTGTGCGAGCTCAGCGATCGTTGGATCGCCGTCGGTGAATCTCAAGCGGACGCCGGTCGATCTTTCCACCGCGGGGCTGGCGACAACTGCGCCCGCGTGCCCGGCGAACCAGCCAACAGCCCCGCCGGCCAGCGAAAGCATGATCGCTTCCAGCAGGATGATCGTCATCACGGCGCCGCGACCAGCGCCGAGGGCTCGCATGACGGCGATCTCGTGGCGGCGCTCGTTCATCGAGTTGTAAATGCTCACCAGAATGCTGATGCCCGACACTACGCAAATCGCGACGGCCAAGAGCAGCAGCACCTTCTTGATGGGCGAGACGAACAAGTCGAACAAATTGAAGATCACCTGCACCGGTGCGACGGCCTGGGCTTCTTTTCCTTCGTTGATGCCGTTCATCATGCTGGGAGCATACAGGGGACTCTTGTTCCGCACCAAGGCGGCCGTGACTTCACGCTCTTCCAGCGGCAACCGTTCTCGCTTGGGAGCCAAGGGGGCGGCGGACTGTTCCTCCGTTTTGTTTTGTTTATCTGGCTTGGCCGGCGCTACGTCGCCGGCCGATCCAAACGTGGGCTCCGCTTCAGCGGGTGGCGCCTCTTCCTCGATCGGCTTGGCGTGGTCTTCCATGAGGTAGAAGCCTTCCATGTTGACGAAGACCGCGCGGTCGTTCGGCGTGCCTGTCGGCTCGAGCACGCCCACTACCGTGAAAGGCTGTTGGTGGGTATGACCATCGGGCGAGCCGTGCAGCGGATTGATCTTGGTGCCTAAACCCATTTTGAGTTCCCTGGCGACTTGCGAGCCAATCACGGCCTCGAAGAAACCGTACTCGGGCGAGTCGTCGACAAAGGCTCGTCCCTTGGCGAACACAAACCCGCGCTCGCCGATTTCGAGCTTTTGGAAGAAGTCTGGCGTGGTGCCGACGGCGCGGAAGTGTGCGACGTAGTCTCCCATGCAAAGCGGGATGGCGAACTCGCAGAACTGGCCGTACTTGCCGGGGCGGCCATCGTCGACGGTGAAGATGCGATCGACCGAATTGATGGCTTCGGCGACGGCGGCATCGATCGCATGATCCCCGCCGGTCAGCGCTAACGTTTGGCCGCGAAGCGTCTGGGCATGCGCCCGGAAGGAGTTCGCCAATTCGCGGTCGCGTCGCTCCTTGGGCTGAAACTCGAGGAAGTAGTCGTACGAGATGTTCTCGACGGGCTTGCTGAGGTAATAGATCGAGTTGAGCGTGAGCTGTTCTTGGCCCCCCTTGGCGCCGACAATCATGTTGTAGCCAAGGCTCGAATTGGTGCGGAACGACCTTTCGACCACGCCCACGATGGTGAGGACCATAACCACCAAGCAGACGCCCAAAGCCATCGACATGATTGTCAGGATCGACGGAACGAGCCTTTGGGTGATGCTGCGAGCGGCGATACGAAAAAGTTCGAAAAAATAGAGCATGGGCAATTGGCTAACGTAATCGTGTTCTTATTTCCGGGTTCTTATTTTTTGGTGCCGGTCCCACCGCCGCCGCTTCCGACGTCATCAATCCACTCGATCCGCAGTTTTCCATCCGCCACGGTCCCACGCAACCCGGCAGGTTTGAGGGCTTGTTCCAAGAGTCGTTCGAGTTTCGTTTGCATGGCATCGAAACTCACGAGCTGTTGCATGGCCGCCATGACGTCGGCGTCGGCATCCAGCGTCAGGCCGAGTTCGGAAGTGACCGTTCTTACGACGGCGCCAATCGGTTGGTTCTCGACTTTAAGGGTAAAACGCTTTTCGCCCGGCTTTACCTGGACGCCCTTGAGCGGCCGATCGGTTGTCGCGAGCGCGGGTGCGATTGCCCAGTGATCCTCGGCTGAGGCCGTGATATCGAGAGCTTTGTCGCGGCGGGCGATCTCGATATCGGGAAACTGCTTTTTGAGATCGCTCGCGACTTTGGCCAGGTCTCCCTTGGGCCGATAAGTCTCCCGGTAACGCAGCTCGTCCGGAAGTTCGATAATCCGGAGGGTCTTCTCATCGGGAGAGAATTCGAACGTGAG
The DNA here is from genome assembly GCA_964636985.1 of uncultured Pirellulaceae bacterium. GTDB lineage: Bacteria > Planctomycetota > Planctomycetia > Pirellulales > Pirellulaceae > CAZWSX01. The sequence continues at coordinate 18,391 of CAZWSX010000027.1, forward strand.
ATTGAAGCCGAACAGCAGGAGTTGCAGCCGCTCTGCCAGAGGCATGCCTGGTCCTTGAAACTCAGGCAACAAATCGTGCGGAATGGCCTCAGGGTTGGCAATGGTCCAGCCGGCAGTTTTGGCCCATTGTTCGGCCGTCGATCTGGGCTCGTCGAGCATGGCGAACTTGATGGGGGCCGATTTCGTCCAATCGGTTTTCGTCTTGCCTTTTAGCGATTGGACCTTTTGGCGGGTTAGTGCCAAGGCCCCGATCAGGCGCGGCCCTTGGCCTCGTGGAGTAATAGCAATTAAGGCGGGGGAAATCGCGGCGGCTTGGGCCTCGATATGCGTGGCCAACTCCCCGATGCTCTTTGCTAACGGTTGTTCGGGGGTAGCAAAATCGACATGCTGCTGCGGATCGATCCGGCGATCGAGCCAAACCGACGAGCGAATGGCCGGATGCGACGATAAGGCCGATCGTAATTCGAGCCCCTTCCAAGTGAGCCGAACGCTTCTTTTAAGGTCGGCTGATCCACCTTCGTCGACGTTTTGTCCCCAGACGCGAACAAAAGCCCCCTGGGCCGCGAAGAATACTAAGCCCCAGACGAAGAGACCCCAAGTCAAGCTGCGTAAGCTGCAACGCCAACGGATCTTCACGCGGTTAAACCTCGTTGATGGATTACCTGCAAGGCACGGTCAGGTTGGCCTGGTTTCGGAGTTGGTTCGAAAGGCTTGCGCCGCTAATCGCTAGCGGCGCCACCGAAACCATTCGCTAAATCGCAAGGAGTGTGGCGGACCCCTACGTGTTGTGCCGAATGCGCCGGTTTCATTCGCGGTGGTTTCCCGAATCCGGGAGCAGACCACCCGCCAAGTGATTGTCCGTATTCCCTAGACCAATTAGACTCGATCCTGCGAACGTAAGCGAAGCGGAAACGATATTTCCGGGCCGTTTTTGCGACCGGTACGGGTTCTCCTGGCTTACTTTTCGCAAATGGATCCGCTACCAGTAATCCTTATCGGGCGAGCACGAAGCTTGTCCGCTTGACCCCCGCTGGTGACGACAAGATTTGACGTCGCCACGGTCGTGTTCCTCTCCCAATCCCCTTTAGCGAACTATCGCGAGGACCCGGTTGGGCGCGACATTGGAGTCGGCATCGGTGAGTGTTCAGAATCCTGTGAAACCTGTCATCAACTCGATTTACGAGGCTTACCTCACCCATGAGGATAGCGAGAGGTTTATTCGTGAAGTTCGGGAACGTTACTTCACGGCCAGCCTGGAGCGGTTAGCCGAATCGGGCGGATTACAAAGCCGCCGCGCCGCTGCTTTAGCCATCGGCCATATCGGTACTTATGCCTCCAATTCGGTGCTTGGCCGTTTGATGCGCGATTCGGATCGCTGCGTCCGGATGATCGCCGAAAACGGAATCCGTGACTTATGGATGCGCGATGGGGACTTGGCCCACCAAGACCGCCTCGACGAAATCGTCCAACTCAATCTCGATCACAGTTTCAAGCAAGTGGTCGACAAGGCCACCACGCTGATCGATGATGCTCCCTTCTTCGCCGAAGTCTGGAATCAAAGGGCGATCGCTCTGTTCCAGTTGAAAGAGTACGACGAATCGGCGAACGATTGTCACCAGACGCTCGAAATCAACCCCTACCACTTCGGCGCAGCCGTCGGCATGGGGCATTGCTACCTTGAGCTGGGCGACGGTTTCGGGGCGCTCGATTGCTTCCGCCGGGCCATCAAGCTCAATCCCGACATGGACGAGGTCCGAGCCCAGGTCGACTACCTGGAACGGATGCTGGAAAAGCGGGAAGACCGCTAGACGCCTCAGGGACGATGAAGCGACTTTTGACAAGTCGTTAAGACATGCTCAGCAAGGGCGGCTTCTGCCGCCCTTTGGCTTTTCTTGCTTGCACTAATCGATTCTAGATTCAGCGGCCGAAGTTGCGGAGCACGCATGACCGGTATACACCAAGGTTTCCGGATGATGTTTCAGCCACATCTTCCAGCTGGTCACGGTGTACTCGGCGTCGGATAGGGGAAGTGCTCGATCGTTCTGCCCGAATCGCTGGTCGCCCACCATCAACATCAGGCCGTCCGACCAACCGCCGACGCGGACGCTGGGTTGCGCGTTCTCGGGATCGGAGGTGAGCACCCGCGTCGAGTGCGTTCGGTCGCAGTGGGTTACCCACAGGGGATGGCCACCGACGGAGTCGGATACCAGGTGCGCCCCGCATTCCTCGGCACTGTGGACCATCGTTAACGCGAACGCGTTGATCACATAGGCGCGAGCTTCGTCGTCAACGACGACGCCGATCACCTTCTCGTTATCCGGCAGCAAAACGTCCACAGGGCGACAGAGCGAGGGCTGCGAGATTCCCTCGACATCGAACTCCCATCGCGACATCGTTGTGAACGAACTCATCGGGGGCAGGTGTTTGTCTTGTGGCCCTGATCGAACCTTGCCGGCGCGATATTCGACTTCTTGCAAGTTGTGTGGCCCGGGCTCGATGGGGCCCGACAACGCGTACCACACAAAGTTGTTGGCCACGATGGCAATCATCAGGATCACTAACCAGACGGCATAGCCCGACGAGGCTGGTGGCGGCGTTTGATTGCTTTCAGGTGTCATCATTTGCATTAATCGATCTCAGGCGAAGGTTCGACAAATCGATCGAGAGAAAAAAGAAATTGTTTCTAAAGTCTTAAAGAGTTTTGCGGCCAGTCTCTTGATGCAACCGTGCCCCGCGCCGTTTGTTTCGCGTCGTGAACTCGAATATTCCGCAATCGAAATGGCGCGCGAAAAGAGCGATGGAATGAGGGCAACACTTTGAGAAAAGGCAAGGATCTAATGCTTGCCTCATGGCATTGGTTGCGCGATGCAATGGATCGAGAAGCAAATGCGTGCGATGAGATCGGCTTTTGCTAATCACGACTCGGTGAAGCGCGATGAGTCTGAATGCAACTTGCGTTTGCAGAAGCGAGAGGGAAAGCTTGGGCCAGCTGGGAGTCGAACAGCCAATCCGGAAAAAAAGATGGAAATTTTCGGGTGTGCGGAAATTAACAACCAGCAAGCAGATGTACTAAGGGGTTGCGCATGGCCGCATGCAGTAGTTTTGTGCATACCGCCGATGTGACTTTATGCGCAGCGATTCGAGGGTCGTCCGCCCCCTCCGACAGGTCGGGTTGACTCGGTGGAAGGGCTTCCCTTGCGCTAAAAAGGAACTCACTTCGGTCGTGTCCGCTGCGCGAGGCGGTAAACTGCTTTTCGCGACGCTTTGAGTGCGATCAGCCTCCAGAGGTCGCACGCCGCAATCAAACTCTGGACAAAGCCGCGACCTTTGATAACCTAAAAGTAGATCGAACAAAGGAACGCCTGGACGGCCGCATCTTCCCTGCCCCCGATGCGGAATCCAGGCGTTTCTGTTTCTTGACCGTCTTCTCGATGGCGGTCCTTCGATGACGATGTTTCTCTCAGGCGGCGTTTGTTGCCGCGAGTCGCTATTCTTCGCGCGTGGGCGGCGAAGGAGCGTTTGCTTTCACGGCTTTGCGGCTGATCTTGGCGAGATCCCAGCCATCGTCGCCGACGTGGAACTCGTAGTCGCCTGGCGTTAAGCCATAGCGCAATTCGCCTCTGCTTCCGCCGCTGGCGAACTCAATGGTCCACTCGCGATCGGCCTCGATTTGCTGTGCGTATCCAGGCTCGATCACGAACTCCTGGCCGTTAAGGAGGTAGCGAATCGCGCCACCGGAATCAGCCGCGTTTCGCAGCTTGATTTTGCCTGCCGAGACAACTGTCTTTTCAACGACCACCGGCACAATATTTTGCGGCGGCCGGACAACTACGGTCCGCGTGACGACACGGGTCGTTGGATAGAAGGGAACGATCGGATAAACGATCGGGCCGTGATGGTGGTGATGATGAAAAGGTTTGACGTTGAACGAGTTAAATGAGTTGGAAGAATGGTGCGACGACCCATGGTGGCCGCCGTGGCCCCCAGCGCGAGCCTGAAGGGGATAAGCCACCGCTGCGGCAAGGACGCCCATCAAAACCAAGCACTGGATTGAACTACGAATCATGGACCAACTCCTCGTTGAATGAATAAGATGAGAAGTGGCGCCAACCGAAAAAGGCCGCACGTTGCGGCACAGTGTACGGGTGAATTGACGCCACTTCTGGTCCAAGCGGGGAATCTTCAATCCTGCAACAAGAGGCGTTAAAAGTGGTGCGACTCATCCCAGTCGCACGAGGTTAGCCCGAGCCCCGGCGGTTTTGGCCGCCTCATTCGGCCGCAATTTCCCGCGAAGGAATTTGCAGCACGATCGTGGCGCTGTACTTGGTCCCGTCAAAATCGGTTCCCTTTTCTTCCGGGGCCGACCGGTGGGCGACAATCAGCAAGTAACCTGCCTCTTTCGGCGTGAACGTGGCTCGCCCTTGGCCGTCGGTTTTGCGCTCGTGCTCGTCGTCAAAACCTTCCGCGAGGTTGGCTCCACGCGGAATGAAAGCGACCTTGGTTCCCACAGATAGCTTGCCGTTGTGCAGCACCTTGACCTTGATTTCGGAACCGGGTTTGGCGCCGACAATCGGATGGCTCTCGAGCACCAGTTCAAGGGGATGCCCGAAAGGCTTCGCGAAGGCCGCCTTGGTGATGTCGCGCGGCTTATCGAGCGACTCGGCTACCCCAAAATAGGCCTTGGCACTTTTGATGGAACGCGTCGTCTTGTGCAATTTGTCGAGCGTGTGGGCAATGGTGTACACGCCCGTCTGCTTGGGTTGGAATTTCGCCGAGTGGAAGCCTTCCTTGGGGTCGAGGCCTAGATCGACCAGCTGTTCGCGCAGGTCGGTCTTCGTTCCATCCGGAGCGATCACCTCAAGCGTTCCACCTTCCAGCGATGCGAGTTTGCTGGCCAGTTTGAAATCGCGGTGTTCGTTTCCGTGATTCCCCAGCATCAAATCGATGTGGAGGGTGTCGCCAAGGCGAACCAGGTTGGTGTTGGTTTGGACCCACGTATCGTGGGCCAGGGCTGTGGAAGCAAGGATGAGCGAAGCGAAAAACAATGCGAAGTGGCGATACACGTGAATCTCCAAGTGTGACTGATTTGAAAAGGAATAGGTTTAGAGTCGGCCGGAGGTAACTTCTCCGCCCGACTTGGTGTGCAGGTGCCGATGCAGGTTGACGTCGATTCCGTTTTGCAGATATCGAACGGAACCATCGGCCATCAAAGCGAAAGCGCCGTTGGCGTGCCAGCTGCGCGGACCAAAGAAACCTGTGAAATGGGTGACCACATCAGGGATGCGGCTGTTCGGCGGGTTGTACCCGTTGGTCAGCGTCGCGAGTGCCCCAGTGTAGACCCAGGCTTGGCCTCGACCTCGCAGGGCAGTGCTGCTGGACCCTCGCCACCCCGTAAAGCTGTTGATGTTCACAGCCAGATTGGGGTTGATCGTGTTACCGCTGGGGTTGACCGACGAACTCCAGGGAGCGCCCGTCGGCAATAAGCCAGGCGTCGGCTGCTTGCCTGAGTTCAGTCCCGTCGAACCGTTCAACGTGTACTGATAGGGAAACTGCGGCATCGTACCGGCCGGCAGCGTCATGTCGCTGCCGATGCTGCGGATCGATTCGCTCATGAACACGGTGTGGGATGTGCCGTCCTGGACGTCGGCAAACTTGACACCGGAGTTCTCGTAGACCATGCCGTCGGTGGGCCAGCGTTGGTCGTAGTTCGTTCCGGTGCCGCTTCCATAGCTCACCATGTAGTTGTTCGCTCCAAATTGATAGGAGTTGGCTCCCACGGTCACCGTCGTCACCGAGGGGGCCGGGTCGCTTGGGCAAAGCATGAGTGAGAGGGGAGTGGCGAACGCCTTCACAAACTGCGGCCGCGGCACCAAGGCATTAAATGGGCCCGTGAACGCGGAGACACTGAAGTCGAGTTGGTCCTGCAGTGAACCTTGCTCGACAAACGGAAGCAGCCGTGCTTGGACCGAGTAGCCGTTGGCGATGTCGGTCATCGGAAACGTTCGGTAGGAGCCTTCGTAACTGTGTAAGGCGAGGCCGAACTGCTTCAGGTTGTTTTGGCACTGTGTACGGCGGCCGGCTTCGCGTGCGGCTTGAATCGCCGGAAGCAGCAGCGCCACCAAAATGCCGATAATGGCAATGACTACCAGCAACTCGACGAGCGTAAAACCCGCCCGCGCGCGCGGGCGCAAATAGGGGAGCGACATGGAATGACTCTTCTGAAAAGGCGAACGTTCGCGCGGCGTGGCCGCGGCGAATCCCTTCGCTTTAGAACGAAATAAAAGAAACGACGCTAAGCATCGCGCCGCTCAGGCGGCGGAACCGTTGGAGAGTCGTCAACGGTTGATAAAGAGGGGTTTGCAATAAAAACCCATTCCACAGGCGAAATGGTCGAGTGCACCTCCAACTCCGGAGGCATATCGATCATCCCCAGCGTCGTCCAGTCGTAAGCCAGACCACGGCACTTGTAAGCGGAGATGCTGTGCACCCATCGCCAGTGAAAGCCCTTGGAATCTTTCTCAGCTGAGCTGGTGGTCGCATGGCTATCGCAGCATGACTTTGAGTGAGCCTCCTTCGTAGGACGGACAATCCTGTCCGTCGAAGGTAGACAATGCTCACAAGCAGCGGCACTGTTCTTGGCAGCCTTCCTGCTGGCCGCCTTCTCTGAGCAGCAATTCTTCTCAGATTCTCTTGCGGCCTGACCATGAGTCGAGCAGCACGACTTCTTTGGCGTGCTCTGCAGCACCGGCTCTAGTTCCGCAGCCGCGAGCACAAACTTCGGGGGCGTCACGCCGTGTTTCTTTGCCCAGGCGATCTTCTCGCGATTGCTGCGGCAGCAACAACTTTTCCAGCATTGCGTGGCCGACATGCAGCCGCAAATGCTGTCCTGGCAAGGGAAGGGGGCCGAGAGGTCCTTTTGCGGCGCCTGATTCGGAATTGCCAGTGGCACCCCGACGCACGCGGAGATGAAGGCCGCAAGCGAGATGAAAACGATCAGTCGGCGAGTAAAAGGTGAGTACCACATGGCGGGAGCCTCGCCGGAGAACCGGCGCGACCGTTCCGTTATAACTCAAGTCGAAACGGATCGAAACCAGCGAGTGGCTAGTGAATCACTTGAATTCTTATTGAAGAATCGTGGAAGAATGCCATTCATTGGAGACCGACAGCCGCTGCGACGGCGATTGCGGCGGTCTCGATTCGCAGGATGCTCCGTCCCAAACTCACGCCTTGCCACTGGTTTTGAAGCAGCAACGCGACTTCCTCGTCGGTGAATCCTCCCTCGGGACCAATAGCGATCACGTGCGGCAAGGAAGAACCAGCTGTTTGACTGATGGCCTTCGAAATGGGAACGCTCCCCTCGCCAGGATGGGCGAACCAGCGGTGAGCCTCGGCAGCGTCTGCGGTTAGCTCCGGCAATGACTTGGGCTCAGCAATCTCAAGTAGCCGATTGCGGCCGCACTGTTTGCTCGCCTCGATCACCTGCCGCCGCAGGCGCGCCAAAGCCTGTTCCACAGGTTGTGCAACGCCGCGCGTCGTCGTGAGAGGGATCACCCGCGCGACGCCTAACTCGACGAGCTTTTCGATCAGCCACTTTTGACGATCGCCTTTCGGGAGTGCCACGGCGATGACAATTTCGCGATCGAGTTCCCGATTCACGGTCTCGCGGCTGGCGATGTCGAGCGTGACCGATCCCTTGCGAACAGCGGCGACGCGTCCTTCGTATTCGTCGCCCGAGCCATCGAACAACGTCACCACGTCGCCGGCCTCTGCTCGCATCACTTTGGCGAGGTGCTGGCCTTCGTCGCCGTCCAGCTCAATGCGCGAGGAATCGGCGATAAGGTGCTCGACAAAATAGCGATCAGCCATGGGTGGGGTAGAGCCTGCAGGCGATTGTGTACGGAGAGGTCGCGGTCAACTCACCGCGTTCTGGCGAACGCGGCTAGGGCATTCTGTAGCCGCACTCGCCAAGAGTGCGGTCGCCCCGCAGATAGCGCTTTTCAATCCAGTCATCATCGTCTTGAATCGTTTTGCCTCGTGGCAACGTGGCCGCGTTCTAGGCGAACGCAGCTGCGCGCGTCGAACCAAAAAAGTAAGGATACGGCAAACCGGCGATCCGCGTGACACGACCTGCAGCCGTTTCGGGCCCAAAACGCGGCGGCCAGGCCGTTGCCGTCATTCCCAACGCTCTTTTCCATTTCTATACTGGCCGGACTAAGTTACTTGCCGGACCTGTTTTTGCTCGATCGTCGCACTGGGAACGTCCATGAAGATTCATGAGTTTCAAGGTAAGGAAATTTTCCGCAAAGCCGGCGTCGCCGTCCTTAAGGGTGGAGTGGCCGAATCGCCCGAGGCAGCTGCCAAGCTGTTTACGGAACTCGGCAAGCCCGTCTCGGTGGTCAAAGCCCAAATCCACGCAGGCGGTCGCGGCAAGGGAACGGTCGTCGGCAACGAGAAGCAACGTGGCGTTCAACTGGTGAAGTCGGCCGACGAAGCCGCTGCGGTCGCCAAAGCCCTGCTAGGCAACAAACTCAAAACGATTCAAACCACTCCCGATGGGCAAACGGTCAGCAAGGTCTTCGTCGAAGAAGGCTGCGACATCGACCGCGAGTTGTACCTCGGGATTGTGCTCGATCGCGCGGCGGCGAAGCCCGTGTTGATGGTCAGCACCGAAGGTGGTGTTGAGATCGAAAAAGTGGCCGAAGAAACGCCCCATTTGATCCATAAAGAGCACTTCGACCCGGCCCTGGGGCTCCAGGCGTACCAGGTTCGCAAGCTCTGCAAGAAGTTGGGACTGACTGGAACCACGGTTCGCGCTGCCGACAAGTTCATGAAGTCGCTGTGCAAGGTGTTCGTCGATTACGATTGCAGCCTGCTCGAAATCAACCCGCTGGTTGTTACCAAGAGTGGCGAACTGATCGCTCTCGATGCCAAGATCAACTTCGACGACAACGGCCTCTTCCGCCATAAGGACGTGATGGCCTATCGCGACCTCGCCGAAGAAGATCCCTCTGAAATCGAAGCCGGCGACGCGGGCCTCAGCTTCATCAAGCTCGATGGCAATATCGCGTGTCTGGTGAATGGCGCCGGTTTGGCGATGTCGACGATGGACATCATCAAGCTCCACGGCGGCGAGCCCGCCAACTTCCTCGACGTCGGCGGTGGTGCCTCGGCCGAGAAGGTGACTAAGGCATTCCGCATTCTGCTGGCCGAGCCGAACGTGAAGGCCGTGCTGGTCAACATCTTCGGCGGCATCCAAAAGTGCACCACGATCGCCGAGGCCATCATCGCGGCGTCGAAAGCTGTCGGCTTTAGCGTGCCGCTGGTCGTTCGCTTGGAAGGTACGCTCGTCGAAGAAGGCAAAAAGATGCTGGCCGAAAGCGGCGTTAAACTGATCACCGCGGATGGCCTAACCGACGCGGCTAAGAAGGTCGTCGCCGCCTCCAAGGGCCAAAAGTAATTTTGGATTCGCGCGCCGCCTCCTGCCACAAAAACACCAACTGTCACTGACCTCATAAGACACTGCCGATAAAGAATTCCCATGAGCATTCTTGTTAACAAAGAAACGCGGGTGATCTGCCAAGGCATCACGGGGGACCAAGGGGCCTTTCATAGTCGTGGTTGCCGCGACTACGGCACCAAGATGGTCGGCGGTGTAACGCCCGGCAAAGGGGGCCAGAAGCTCGACGACATCCCCGTCTTCGACACCGTGATCGAAGCGGTCGAAAAGGAAGGGGCCAACGCCACGATGATTTTCGTGCCGCCCGCCTTTGCGGCCGATGCGATCCTCGAGGCCCTCGACGCCGGGATCAGCACGATCTGCTGCATCACCGAGGGGATTCCCGTGCTCGACATGGTTCCCGTGTACGAGAAGGTCCGCCGCAGCAAGAGCCGTTTGATCGGCCCCAATTGCCCCGGCGTGATCACGCCCGGCGAATGCAAAATCGGCATCATGCCGGGCTACATCCACAAGCCAGGCAAGATCGGCATCATGAGCCGTAGCGGCACGCTTACCTACGAGGCCGTTTGGCAAACAACAAACCTCGGCTTGGGCCAATCGAGTTGCATCGGCCTGGGTGGCGATCCCATCGTCGGCACCTCGTTTATCGATATGTTCGCGCTCTTCCAACAAGACCCGCAAACCGAAGCCATCTTGATGATGGGCGAAATCGGCGGCACCGCCGAAGAAGAAGCAGCCGCCTACGTCGCCAAGCATGTGACCAAGCCGGTGGCCGCCTTCATCGCCGGCCGCACGGCCCCGCCAGGCCGCCGCATGGGTCACGCGGGCGCCATCATCTCAGGCGGCAAAGGAACGGCCACCGAAAAGGTGAAGGCCCTCCGAGAAGCCGGAATCGAAGTCGCCGACAGCCCCGCCGACATGGGCGAAGCCGTCAAACGAGCGCTAAGCAACAAAAAGCGGTAGGACTCGTCAGGGAGTTTCTTCCCGTAGCCGCACTCGCCAAGAGTGCGGTTGCCCTGCAAGTGCCCACTGCAACGCTCGCGGTCCATGCCGCGTTCTGGCGAACGCAGCTACGAGCAGCGGCCGCCAGTGCCACACATTACTAACCCCAGCGATTGGCTGCGATCGGGTTCTCGACGGTCGAGCGGACCTGGTCGAAGGCGTAGAAGTACGTGGCGATCTTCGTTGCCACGTGGTCGATGAACTGGCTGCGGAACTTGTCTTCCTGTTCGACTTCGTCGGAACTGCCGTGTTCCGGGTAAGACGTATTGATCGGGCCTTCCTTGAAGACCAGTTCGCCGGCTTCAGTAATGGTCTGGTAGATCGTGGCTTTCCAAATCGCTTTGCCACGGAGCGTCGTGCTTCCTTCGATGGTCGTGAACTCGAAGATATCGACGGCGAGAACGGCTTGGGCGTTGACGCCTCGCCCCAGCGAAACATAGTCGACTTCGTCCCACCGGTTGTCGTCGCGCCAGCGATCGACGAACTCGGGGGCGACCAGATCGATCTTGGGGACATTGACCGCCAGCAGCGAGGCGATCTTGCGATTCAGGCGCGTGATAGTGTCGTCTTCGCGGCGGAATCCGCTCCCGGCTACGGTGACGACGGCGGTTCGCTGGCCGTCGAGCGCCGTGCATTGAGCCGGAACTTCATGCCCTTTGGCAATCCACATCAATTGCGAGAGTGCACCGACACAGCCCGTCTGAGTGGCGCCGGCAGCGCCTAGCAGAACCGCCAGCGCATCGCGCCGCGAAACGCGGATGGCGAGAGTCGAGCGCGGTGGATGATGGTCTCGCGGCATGAACGTGGCAAGCTTTCCGCTCGCCTCTTGTTCTCTTGAGGGCCTAGTTCGCTAAGAAGGCCGCGTCCGACGCGACGTCTTCCACCTTGTCGTATTCGTAAAAGTCTTTGGCAATGCTGCGCGCGAGCATCGCCAGGTAGATGCCTTGAAACTCCGCCTCGCTCTCGACGGCATGGCGAGCGCTGTTCTCCGGATAGACGTGGTCCTTGGGCCCTTCGCGGAACAGCACCGTGTTGTTGTCGTTGATGTCGTACAGGGTGTAACGGATCCGCGATTTGCCGCGGAGGAGCGTCGGGTTTTCGTGGATGGTGTACGACTCGAGGTCGACGCCGAGCACCAGATCCGCCTTCAACCCTTTGCCGATCACGCCGTAGTCGACTTCGTTCCAGTTGTTGGCGTCGCGCCACTGGGCCACTTCGTCGGCGCGAATGGTCTGAATCTTCTTGACCTTCTTCTGGAGCAGCGCGGTGATCATGCGGGCGATGTTGTCGCCGTGTCCGCCCGAGCCCGAGAGGGTGCTGTTATCGACAATGACGACGGCCACCTTTTTGCCTTCCATGGCCGTGCATTTGGCCGGGTAGGTGTTGCCGCGAATCATGTAGAGAATGTTCGCAGCCAAGCTGACGCAACCGGTCGACGATACGACCGTGCCGGCCAAACCGAGGCCGACCACCGTTTGCACAAATCTGCGCCGGGACGAATGGCTACGTCCGTTTTCGCCGTTCATGGAGACATCCTTGTCTCAAACTTTCAGGACCAACCGTCACATTAATGATTCAGGCGCCACGCCCAATCGGCAATCGTAATCAAGGCGACCGCCAGGGCTCCAAAAGCGAACGTCTTGTCGCTAGGAGACCAACTGGGAACCGCTCCCTTCCATGCCGACCAGAGCGACCAGGGCACCGTCGCGATGGCGACGAGGCCGAGTAATACTCCGCCGACGTTCGTTTGCAACGCTTGAACGAGCGAACCGCGTGTCAAATGGGCCCACGAGGTGGTCATGCCACACGCGGGACATCGCACGTCGAACACCATTCTCGCGGTGCATTCCGGCAGCCCCAAACCTTGGTGCGTCCCAAGTCCGCTGGGCGAAGGTGTTAACCAACGCGCCGTCAGGAGCAATGCCAGCAACACGAGTCCTAGCACGGCCAAGCCCGATCGTTCCCACCAACGCAAGCGAGGCATCGGCAGCGCAGTGGAATACGGGCTGGGCATAACTAGACCGGCGGGATGGTAGATGGATCAAGCTTTCAAGGCAAGGCGAATTGCGCTAAGTACCTAGCCTTCCCCAGTTTATCGCACCTCGTTTGCTGTGCTGCAGACGGCGATTCGAAACGGCATTTTCCCGGCAGAAAATGGCTTCGCCGTCCGCACGCTAGCTCCAGCGTCGCCCTGCGGCGGCGACGGGGAGAATCAAGAATGTCGCTGGCGGGAATCGAACCCGCACGGCCATTTCTGGCCAACGGATTTTAAGTCCGTTGCGTCTGCCTATTTCGCCACAGCGACGTGCGTTTCCGGATGAATGGTCCGAAAGAAGAGCAGGGCTACCAGAATAGACGGAACCCGGTTCGCGCGGCGAGGGGGGATGCCAGGCCGTCAAAGCCTACGGGAGCGAGTTGCCGTAGGCGTTTTGGCGCCCGACAATCCAAATTGGGGATTCGAGGCCTTCCGCGTGGCGTCTTCTGGTGCCCGAAGCCTTTGCTGCGACTCAATCAAATGATGCGACCCGAGTACCAAGCTGCTGTCGAGGCCGTCCGCTTTGGATGGTCCTTTTGGATCATCTGGATCATTCCTGCGTTGATGATATGGGTGACCTTGCTACTGCCCACTTCCATGCCGCGGTGGATGAAGATCGGCATTGGCGTGGTTGTGTTTGGCATCGCTTTTGTCACATTTTTGTGCCTGACCGTTTTTCACCTTCATCGACTTCAATCTACAAGAGAACGGCTGGCAAAAACGTGGAGGGAGGAAGTTGATGTCGCCGACGATACCGGGCGACTGATGGCGCCGTTCAGAGCCATCTCGTATGGGTTCGTCTATTGCGGTGCGCATCAACTCGGCGTTGCCGCGACGGCTCTCACTTGGATAGGCGTGGCGTTCTTGCTGCGTCGAAAGCCAAACGCAAAAGACAGTCGCTCGGCGCCACTCAACGACACCTCACCGATCGACGCAAATCCATTCGCTTCCCCGTTGGCGCCGGCGAGTCATCCGCCAACATCATAAAGTGGGTCGAGTGATGTCCGAACTTTCAAACAAGAGCCCATTCAACAGTCGAACCGACCCGGCGGTTCCCCAGCGGGCGCGATTTTCGATCGTCGAGGTCGTTGTCATGCTGGTCATTTTGCTGATTCCAGCGGGGATCCTGCTGCCGTCAATTCAGGGAGGTCCATCAACAGGTGCACCTCGTGCGCAATGCGTCCACAACTTGCGAGGCATCACCCAGGCCTTGCGCATGTATCACGAAATGTACGGCGCCTTTCCGCCCGCCTACACGGTTGATGCACAGGGCAAACGGCTCCACAGTTGGCGAACTTTGATTTTGCCCTTTGCCGATGGGCAGGCTCGATACGTGCGGATCGACCTGTCGAAGCCGTGGGACGATCCCGCTAACGCCGCTGCATTTAAGGAAGCGGCTCCGCCAATTTACCGATGCCCGAACTTTAGGGGAACCAAGACCCACACTTCGTATTTGACCGTCGTGTCGACGAGATCCTGTCTTCGTGGCGGCAAATCGGTTTCGCTGGCAGACATCACAGACCCACCCGGACTGACGATGCTCGTCTTCGATGCTCCGCAAGATCGCGAGGTCCACTGGATGTCGCCGGAGGATGCGGACGAAAAGCTGCTCCTGAGCATCTCGGCGAAATCGAAGCTTTTACACAATCAAGGCTTTAATGCGGCCATGGCCGACAGCAGCGTGAAGTTCGTCTGGTCCGAAGCCAGCGACGAAACTCTTAAGGCACTGACGACCGTTGATGGCAATGATCGGGTCGACGGAGCGTTCCTAAACTGAACCTTTCAGAGGGTTATCGAGACCGATACTCGGCCACAGCTTGCCGAATTGCCGCGATAATCTCGTCAACGTCTTCTGCTCGCAAGCATTGCGGATGAATGAACACGCGCTCAGGCGAGACTTCGTCTTCGGCCAGCAAGATTTTTCGCGGCCGTGAGCGGAGAGCCATGATCAAATTGCGCACCGGCATTCCCGTTGGCCCCGGCCCCGATTCGATCTGCAGGAGGGGATAGGGCTGGCCGTTCGCCGCTTTTTCAAAGCGAGTGACTTTCAGTTCGGGGATCGCGCTGAGGGAATCGTAAATCGCGTCGATGTACTTTTGCCACAGCGACCGTTCTGCGGCATGATCGCGCTGGGAGTAACGCTCGAGCGCCGCCATCAAGCCGACCATTCCCTCCTTGCTCACCTTCATTTGCCGGCCAAGGCCGTGGCGGGGTGCGCGGGAAATCCAACCCGCGTCGACCCAATGTTGCAGCGACCAGGTCCCGGCGCGGACGTCCATATCGACCATTTGCACCCAGGCGCTGCGGATGAGGTCTTCCCGCCCGCATAGGATGCCGCTGGCTTGTGGGCCGCCGATATGCTTTCCGCCGCTGAACGCGACCAGGCTCGCCCCACGGCGGACAAATGCCGTCAGATTCTCGACCGGCGGCAACGCGTACGCCGCATCGACGATGGTTGGGAGGCCGAATTCATTTGCCAAAGCAACCAGTTCGTCGAGCGAAGGATGCTCCTGGACGCCGTGCCAAACATAGCCAATCGCCGCCGTGCGAGGTGTAATTGCCTGCCGGATAAGTTGAATCGCGCCCGCAGCCTTGTAATCGATTGTGACGAGTTTTGCCCCGGAGAGGCGGATCGCATGGTCGTAGTCGAAAGGCCCCGGCGCGGGATAGATGATCTCGTTGCGCAGGCAGTTCGAAGTATCGGGCAACTGGTCCATGATGTCGGGATTGTTCCCGGCAAGGCAGGCCGCGGCCGCGAGTGTCAGGGCCGCGCTGGCTCCGGACGTGACGATACCTGCTTCGGCCCCCGTATATTGCCGGATGACGCGATTGCTTGCCGACAACAAATCATCGATCTCGACATAGGCGGCGCTGGCGGCGGCCATTGCGGCGATGACGTCGGGATGGGGACAACTGCCACTCACTCGCGTCGCATAGCCCACGGCGTTCACAATCGGGCGCACGCCAAAGCGCGCGTAAACATCAGTGGACATTAAGACCGTCTCCGCGGAAACCTGGCAGTGGACGCCGCGCGTTCCCTCACCGCCACCAAAGGTTATACCCGATTCACGCGAGATGCTTCGGCTGCGGGACTCGCGGCTCGAAAATCAGTTCGCCAAAATCACTCTGACGCGTCACTGTGCCGCGCGCCAGTCGCGAAATGGATCGGTAGCTCGAAGAGCGGCAAAGATGGGATCGATATCGATATCGTGCACGGAAAACTGCTGCTTGGGCATTTCAGAGGCCGCACGCGTGAGGCATTCGATCCCACGCTGCGCGTATTTGGCGCGGAGACGATCGTACTCGGCTTCCTCGATCGAGTCATCGTTGCCAATCGCTCCCAGAGCTTGCGAGTAAACCCGCGCGCCGTAGAACCACGTTTGAGCTTCCGGTTTTGGTTCAGCGAGAATCGCCTCGGTTCGCTCGACGGCGTCCCGATGCTCCTTCGCAATCGCTAGTTCCAACGCCAACTCGATGCGGCAAAAGTCGCGGTCCTTCGGCAAGGCGATTGCGATCGCCTGGTCCCAGTGCGGCCGAGACTCGGGATAACGGTCCAATCGGCAAAGCGTGTAGGCCTTGGCCCGGTGCAGCGAGAAGAGATCGGTTTTGGCCTCGGAGTCGTTCGGCTCGAGCGTCACGGCTCGCGTTGCCCACACGATCCCTTCGTCGTGATGTCGCAGAACGCCGTCATCGTCTCCTCGTTTCGATTCGAGCACCGAAAAGCCCAGGTATAATTGCGCCTTGGCTTTAGCGATAACGAGGGGATTGGCGTCCCCCTCCGGAGCCGACAAAACGTCCTCCGCTTCTTTCATGCGGGCTTGCGCTTCGTCGATCGAAACTTGCGCCGGCACGAAGAACACGTAGTTTCGGCAAGCGTTCGCAAATCGCGCGCGATTGCTCAGATCGTGGGGGCGAAGCTCGACCAGTCGCCGTCTCTGTGCCACGATCTCTCGAAGCGAGTCGACCGCTTTATCAGCCTCACCGAGACTCCAAAAGACGTGCACGAGCGATTCGTGCCGGAGGGCAATGCGGTTGCACAGCGAAGTCGCGTCAGCATGGGGTGCAATCGACGACAAATAGGTAAGCGACTCTTCCAGGGCGTGTTTCGCCTCAGCTGGTTGGTTGCACGCCAGAAAGGTCGCCCCCAGGTTGAATTGGCAATTCGACAGGTGATCGCGTGCCTGCTCGCCTAAGGCCGGATCGTCCACCAACGGGCGAAGCTTCGCAGCGGCCAGTTCCAGGTCTTTTTTTGCCAGATCGAAACGCTTCAACGTCCGCTGAACGCTCCCCGCGTAGGTAAGCAACATGCCGCGCGTCAATTCGAAACGCCGATCTTTGCTCTTGGCCTCGCGCAACGCTTTGTACATGAAATCGAGCGCCTGTTCCTTCATTTCCAAGTCGCGTGCCTGCCAGGCAGGCGTCACGGGGGCCTCGCGAACCCACGTTTGGAGGACTCCGTCGATCGCTTCGTAGCCGCGGCGCAGCTTGTCGAGCGCTTCGTCTTCCGCCTCAGATGCACGCGTAACTTGCTTTTCCAGACTTCGCGTGTGCAGGATGCCGCCAACCAGAGACCCAACCACGAGCAAGCTCCCCAGCACCATGGCCACGGTCCACGCCTTGTTGCGGCGACTCCACTTGATGGCGCGGTCCAAATAGCTGGGCGGTTTCGCGGCGATTGGCCGCCCATCGAGCCAGGCCTCCAAATCAATCGCCATCGCTTCGGCGGATTCATAACGACGCGAGGGTTCTTTTTCGAGGCACTTAAGGCAAATCACTTCCAGGTCGCGCGGGACCGCCGGTCGCAAGCGTCGCAGCGGGATCGGCTCCGATTCGCGGACCAGCCGCATCGTCTCGCCGATATCGGCTCCCTGAAACGGCCGGAGGCCAGTCAGAGCTTCGTAGAGAATCACACCCAAGGCGTAGATGTCGGTGGCACGGCCGATAAGGCGGGTTTGGCCGCTGGCCTGCTCCGACGACATATACTCGGGGGTTCCGAGCAACGTATTGGTTTGCGTTTCCTGGTTGGGCGCATCGAGCCGCTTCGCCAAGCCGAAGTCCGCAATTTTTGGCGTCACCCGCTCCCAGAAGGCCTCCTGCTCAGGCGCCGCTTTCAGATCGGCTGGCACAGCCAAAAGGACATTCGAGGGCTTCAAATCGCGATGGATCACCGCATGCTCGTGGGCCACATGAATCGCACGAGCGAGCGTCGCCAACAGCCGCGCGGCCGAGCGTTCGGGCAACGGCGTTCCCTTTAGAAACTGGTCAAGTCCACGCCCCGCCACGAACTCGCAAGCAAGGAACGGGCTTCCGTCTTGTTCGCCCACTTCGTAAATCTGGACGATGTTGGGATGAGCCAACGGAGCCATCGCCTTCGCTTCAGAGCGGAAACGAGCCAGCCCTTCCTTGTCGCCGAACTCCGCCTGCCGCATGCGCTTGAGCGCAACAATTCGCCCCAGCCCGACTTGCCTCGCTTTGTAAACAACGCCCATGCCGCCTTGGCCGATCGGCTCGAGAATCTCGTAGCCCGGATGGATCATGAGGGGAAGACGCGACACCGGACGCTCCGCCGAGCGCAATAGTTGGCAGAAGTGGTCGCTCACAGCCCGATCGACCGTGGCCATGCACTCGGCACACGAATCGAGATGCGCAGCGACTTGGGCCATTCGAGGTTCGACCAATCGACCCAGCGCGAACGAAACTAACTCGTCGGCACCGGGATGCGAAGAGATACGGTCGATCATGACCCTAAGCCCATTCAATCGCCCCGAAATGCAGGAAGGAAGCGGCAAGTGCGCCGCCCCCTTCACTATACTCGGCGTCCGAACGCAAGGCGTTCTTGCCGCAGGTGATGCAAGCCTAACGCCAGCTTATCCCACGCGGCGGCGCCTCCAAGCACCCAAGGCGCCCAGCGACCCTAAGCCCGCCAGGACCACGAGGCTCGATGGTTCGGGAACATCGCCGGTGCCTGGGCCGTTCAGGCGAAGGTCTTGTCCGAAGCGGATGTTATCGATCCCGATGACGTCGTTCTGGTCTTCACCGTTCGGTCCAATCGTATTGATGCGGATGAAGAGGTGTGGCGCGCGGATCGGCGTGTTGAACGTGATCGGCGTCGCTCCATTTCCTGGCCCGGGCGCCAGAACGTCGAATTCTTCGTACAGTTGATTGGTAGGAGTGAAGAGGGCGTTTGGATAACCTTTGAAAACGGTGACAGCCGAGATGGTGTAGTTGCCTTGCCACCCACCTAGATCAAAGCCGTACAACAGCACGTCGTGAGCTGTGTCGGCCTGGAGATCGATTTCCAAAAAGGGGCTGGTCCCGGCCTGGTAAAGCACGTTGGTCAAATCGCCAAAGTCTTCTCGCCAGAAGACGGGTCCGCCGTCCAAAATGCCATGCGGGCCGTACTGCACCGTAACGTCTGGCGTGTAGCCTTCGCCTCCTACTCCGTAGCCCCAGGTGGTTGTGCCATTGGTGTGGGCGCCCGTCGGACCGGTGACATTGTTTCCGTAGCCACTAAGGGGATTGAACGGCTCGCCCAATGTGGCAAGCCCGTAGCCTTCCGGAAACCCATTGGGATACACATTGGTATCGAGCGTGGAATCGGACGCGTCGAAGGTAAGAATCGTGGCCGACGCGACGTGCGTCTGGAGGACGATTCCCACGACGGCTATAAGGCAGTACGAAAGACAGCGGTTCATGAAAACTCTCCGGCAATATTTCTCGTTTTTTTTCGCGGTTTGCCGACCGTAGCAATGGTGGAATGGACCAACGGCGGAGCCGAAAAAGGCTCGTCCGAAGCACTGTCCCCGCGAACTAGAGTGCGGGCAGCGGCCGATCCTGTCGGCAAGAACGCATAAATCGCGAAGAATTCGCGCCAGAGAACCTGATTCCAGCGCCGGTTGGCCTAAGCGTCGTCGATGATGCCAGCCGCTTCATCCCTCAGCCGCCGGAGCACGCGCGATTTGGCCAACAGGGCGGCGTTCACCGAAATACCGAGTTCTTGAGCCACGTCGGCCGCTTTCCAGCCGTCGATCACCTGCCGCTGGAATGCTCGCCACACGCTTTCGCTGAACGATGGTTCGACCACCTTCATCAATTCTCGCAGGATGTGGCGGTCGTGTTCGGCATCCCAGTACGTTTCAAGGTCCCCAAACCGTTCCGGGAGCGCGTCGACATCCTGGCTATGGTCGATCCGCGCGTTGGCGACTTGCTGCGATCGCCGGTAGTGCTGCAAACGATGAACGACGATCGTTTTCAACCACGAGCGAAAAGCTCCCGCCCGGCCGTTGTGGTCGAACTTCGACATTTCGCGAGCCAGCACTGCAAAGGCTTCCTGCTCGAGGTCGTCGCGATCGGTCGGATTGACGCCGGCTCGCTGAAGAATCGTCCGAATCCAAGGAGTGTAGAGAGTGACCAGCTGGTCCCACGCCAGGGAATCGGGAGAACTGCGGAGTCGGTCGAGCAGGCTTCGAGGCGTGTCCATGACCAACCTATCGCGCAAGTAAGATGGATCAAGCTTACATGGCCCACGCGCGACGTGCAATTTTCCGCATCTCATTACCACTTGATGATGGCATCGTTATGTTCAAAGCGACGTTCTCTCGGATTGGAATGATGCTGGTCGCTGGCGTTCTAGGTGTGGGAGAGGTCACCGCCGAGGAGGCCGCACCGGTTCCCTACGAACCCACATCGTTCCAACACGCTGGCGTGACCGAGGCGTGGACGAAGTTCGCTAAAATCCTTTCGTTCGGCAAAGGCCAGACGCTGGCGCTGCTCGACGATGGTTGCCGCCCCGACATGCCCGAGTGGCTTGCCGTGATCGACGGCGTTCCCAAAACGCGCGTCCGCTATGACGCAGTCGATGGCGACGACGATCCCAAGCACGAAGGACGCGGCTACCACGGCAGCACGATCGGCCATCCGTCGTCGCTGAACTACGAAGGCAAACGCGGTGTTGCATTCAACAATCAAATCGCGATTGTTCGCGGTTTGGAATGCTGCCACTGCGAGATTAAAGACAGCATCTCGCTCGCGAAAGCCCTGCAGTGGGTGATCGACCATCACCAACAGCACCACATCACAACGGTGAATCTGGCGCCCGTTGACGATCAGGAACACGATAAGCCGATCGATACGGAGATCGATCCCAAGCTGACAAAACTCCGGGAGCTAGGCATCTGGGTAAGCGCCCCTGCCGGCAATCACGATTTCACCAAAGGGATCTCGTG
Source organism: uncultured Pirellulaceae bacterium (assembly GCA_964636985.1). Taxonomy (GTDB): domain Bacteria; phylum Planctomycetota; class Planctomycetia; order Pirellulales; family Pirellulaceae; genus CAZWSX01. Next base: position 39,110 of record CAZWSX010000027.1, read on the forward strand.
GCCGGCTTCACAGTCGAACTGTTTCGCGATCGGTGCAGTGAAGCCAAGAGACACGACGCAACCAGGCAACGACGAAGTCCATCTCGATCGCCACAAGAAGATTGATTTGGTCGTTCCCGCTACGGCAACCAGCAGTTCCAACGCCATCATCTGCGGCTCGGCCATGCTGTTGCGAGAAGCGATCGAGAAGTCAGACTACGACTGGAAACAGGATGGCAAGAATCTCCCCGAAGCGATGATGGCGATCTTTCAAAAGACCGGAAAGCCGGTGCAAGATCCGGGAACGAATCTGACGTTCAAGCGGTTGGATTTGGTTGCTGCCCTGGAACTAGTGCTTACGAAGAAGTAGTGATCGGTCGAGTGCCTATTCACGCCAAGATGGACGTGAACTCGACCGCCGCTACCGATGTAGTGGCGATTCCGAGGATTATGCAAGCCAGCCAGACGAGGAGTTGACGGGCCATTCCAGCGGACTCCGGTCGACCATCAACCTAGAGTGTCCAGCCCTTGCGATACTCCTTGTGGAGCATCGAGTTGAGTGAAGGATCGCTCGTGATCTTAAGGTTGGCCGCGTCAACTTCGATCTTCTTGCCAGCTTTATAGGCCAGCACGCCGAGCAGGACGGCCTCGGTGAGGGCACCGGAATAATCGAAGTCGCAAGTGGTCGGGCCGCCTGTGCGGATTGCTTCGAGCCACTCGTTGTGATGGCCGATCGAGTTCGGAATGAACGGCTCGAGTTTGTAATCGCCGAATTTATCCGAAGGCAATAGGACGCGATTGCCATAGTCGGAGAGGATCATTCCCTTCTCGCCGATGAACAATTGGCCGCCGCCTGCAAAACTAACCGGCTTGCCATCGGCTCCTTTGAGCGTCGACAACAGCTTGGGCGTCTTGCCGCCGTCGTACCAAGTAAGACTTACTGCCGGCTTGTCGCCGCGCGCGGGATGTTCGTACTTCACAACGAGGCCAGCGGAGGCGCTTACCTTATCGAGCGGCGGACCTTCGACGACTTCCACCGAGTTGGGAAGTCGCAGGTCGAGGGCCCAATGGGCCAGGTCCATGTAGTGGCAGCCGAAATCGCCTAGCGACCCATTGCCATAGTCCCAGAACTTGCGCCAGTTGAACGGGTGCACGCCTTCGCTGTAGGGACGCTCGGCGCAAGGGCCTTGCCACAGGTCCCAGTTCAGCGTGGCGGGAGCCGATGTTCCCGTAGTGAACTTGGCGCCGTCGTACTTCGAGTTCGCCCACACGTGAACTTCTTTGATCGGGCCGATGGCACCCTTTTGCACCCATTCGACGACGCGGCGATAGTTGTCGCCGGCATGAATCTGGGTTCCCATTTGGGTGACGAGTTTGTTTTCCTTGGCCAGCGTCGCCAAAGTCCGTGCTTCGACCACGGTATGAGTGAGTGGCTTCTCGCAGTAGCAGTGTTTCTTCAGCCGCATGGCCATTGCCGCGGCTGGCGCATGCGTATGGTCGGGCGTAGCGACAACCACGGCGTCGATGCGGCCGGCCTCTTTTTCCAGCATCGATCGGAAGTCGGTGTACTTGTTTGCACCGGCGTGTTTTTTGAGGCCCTGCCCGAGTTTGTCGCTGTCGACATCGGCGATGGCAACGATTTCCTGCGAGGCGACTTGATCGATGTTCCAGCCCGCTTGTCCGGTGGCGCCCACGCAGGCCAGGCGGATCTTTTCGTTGGCGAGTTTTGAAGCCAGCGCCGGTGCGCCGCTGACAAAGTAACCCGCTGCAGCAGCAACGGAAGCGGTTTGAAGCACACGACGACGTGAAAGGCGCGAGGCCATGAATCAGGCTCCTAGACAGGCGGGGATAAAAGGCGGGATTGCTACGCGGCGTAGCGCCTATCAGGCTAAACCGGCGCGCGGTTGGAAGCAATCAGCAGCGCGAAAATGGTGGCCAATTTTGGGTGGCACTGGCGTTCTCATGACGCCAGTGTGCGTATGGAAATGCGTTGCCAAACACTAAGGCGCGGGAGTAATCGTTACCGTGCATTGCCCGTCGTTGTCGCCCCGTTCGGCGGGCGAATCGTTGATCCGCAGATAGAGGACGCCGTCGCTTTGGGCCACCCATTCGCGGCCGTTTCCGACCCGAACCGGCGATAGCAATGGCGTGGCCGCTTCGGGATCGTCTTTGTGAGCCGTCGAAATGGCTGCTTGAAGTTGTCCCAAAGGAACTCCGCGAAAGTAACGCAGCGTCACGCCATCGGGTTCACTGATCCACGGCTTGGGTCCTTTCGCGACCTGGTATCGGCCGGTCGCCGTGAGTTGGTACTTGAGCCCCTCTTTGACCTGCCAACCGGTCGATTGCCAACCGCGGCTGGCGGCGATCTCGATTTTGTCGTCTGCCGTGGGTGGCTTGACGTCCTTTTTATGAACCATCGCGCTGCGCGCCACGTCGTAACCGTAGTCGAGTTCGCGCGAGAAGACTTGCCACTCTTCGGCCAGTTTGCCTGGGTCGTCGCCAATGGCCATCACGCGCTCGGCGAATCGGTCCAGCGGCTCGTCGACGTGACGAACGAGTTCGCGAAAGGCCTCTCGCCGCGCTGGATCGTGATCGAAGAAGACACAAGCTCCCCACGACCAGGCGTAGTAATCGGTCGCGGCGAACGGGATGTTGTTAACGTGAATGACCGACGTGAGCGAGCGCGGCACGCCCGCGGCGACGTCGTCCTTAATGAGTTTGATGCGGCCCCAATTGGGATACTCGGTTTTCGATTGCGGCATGATGTTGAGCGTGAGTTTTCCTTCCCTCCACGCGTGCGTGGCCAGCATGTCGGCCATGCCCTCGGCATACCAGGCCGGGCCGAGGCCTCCGCAGAAGGCGTCGAAGAAAGCGTGCGTCCCCTCGTGTAGCATCAAGTGGCGGCGAAAGTAGTCGCTGTCTTGTTCGTACCACCAAATCCGTTTGCCACGTTGCAACCCATGGAGAAATTTCGGCAAGCCTGCCGGAACTAATCCGCATCGCTCGAACTTGGCGCGATCAACAATCAGGCACCCTACCAGCCGCCACTTCTCGACGACCATGGGATCGAGACCTGTGTACTCGCACCATTGCGGCACGGCCAGGTCGAAGATCTTAGGGAGTTCCTCCAAGGCCGTCGCGCGAGGCAGATCGGTGTACAGGTCGAGATGCTTGCCCGAGATCTTGCGGATCCCGAGTGCCTTCGCGGCTTCCTCGTCGGCCTTGGAGATCTTGCTTCCCAAGGGATCGGCGGGCGGTTCTTCGGCGCTCGTCGACGTGATGTGGAGGAGCAGACTCAATAGAAGTGCGATCAGGCCGAATGACGTATTATGGAATTGCATCGAATCGCCTTGCTTTGGTTCGCGATAGCGATTCGCGAACAACCCACCCCGTTTCCATGTGGTTCACTGGCCAATGGCTTATTCTAATGCCCAGTCGTCGTCGCGTCGCCATAATTGGCCCGACTCCATCTCAAGGCGAACCACACTGCTGGGGGTAGTATCGGCTGGGCTGGTTCTGGCAACGGGATGCGGCCGCGCGGCAGCCAAGCAGGTAACGGTCTACGCGGCCCTCGATCGCGAGTTCTCCGAGCCGATCCTGAAGCGATTTGAACAAGAGACAGGCATTCGCGTTCTGGCCAAGTACGATGTCGAGTCGACCAAGACCGTCGGGCTGGTGAACGCCATCATTGAAGAACAGGCTCGTCCCCGCTGCGACGTGTTCTGGAACAACGAGATCCTGCACGCATTGCGCCTTAAGAAACTAGGACTGCTGGCGCCGAGCCAGCCTTCGCAAGCCGAGGACTTTCCCGCGGCCTTTCGCGATCCTGATGGGATGTGGTTCGGCATGGCCGCCCGCGGGCGCGTGTTTATCGTTCATCGCAAATCACTGGGTGACGAACTGCTTCCGAAGTCGATCGACGATTTGGCTGATCCGAAGTGGAAAGGGAAATGCTGCATCGCCAAGCCGTTGCATGGAACGACCGCTACCAACGCCGCTGTCTTGTTCGCATTGCGAGGCACCGCGGAGGCGACGAAATTCTGGAAAGAAGTTCACGAGAACGCCGCCGTTGTTTCGGGCAACAAACAAGTTGCCCAGGACGTTGCGCAAGGCCGTTACGTCTTTGGGATCACGGATACCGACGATGCCGTGATCGAGCGCGACAAGGGAGCCGATGTCGAAATTGTGTTTCCCAACATGGCAGCGGCGGACGCCGACGCGAACCAGGGAGCCCTCTTCATTCCCAATTCTTTGTGCAAAATCAAAGGGGGGCCGAATCCTCAGGAGGCCGAGCAGCTGATTGATTTTCTTCTTACGGCCGAAGTTGAGGATGAACTGGCGAAAAGCGAAAGCGCCCAGATTCCGCTGTCTACCAAAGCCAAGGAAAAGTCGCGCGTCCTCATGGGGGAAACGCCGCCACCTATTGGTGTGGATTTCGAAAAAGTAGCCGAGGTCTGGGACGAAGCGGCATCCCAATTGCAGAATATCTTCTCCGCAGCCTAACCCGCTTTCGACTACGTTATTTCCGCGATTTGAGCGGTACAGGCGGGTCAGGAAAACTTTTCCTGAAAATGTGTTGCGCGAAAAGGAATCTTTTCGCTTCCTATCTGTGTCGGATTAAGTGTCCAAGCATTCCTGCTCTCGTGGAAACATTAAAACTTGCCGGTAAAATCCGGAATCAGATGCCGCGAGGGAATGGATGTCCCGTTTCAAGAGTCATCTACTTTGGAGAACTAGTCATGCGAAAGATCTTGTTGAATGGAATGGCGGTCGTTGCCGCAGCGATCGTGTTGACCGCGGCCTCGTCGGCCTACGCTCAAGTAAACGTGAGCTGGAGCGTTCCCTACTCGTCGGGCTCGGTAGTCGTACCGTCGCCGCCTGTCGTGTATAGCTCGCCCGTTGTTTACAACTCGTACGCACCTGCAGTGGTGACGACTTATCGTCGACCATTCCTTCCGCGCCCTGTCATCGCACGTACGGTTGTTACCCAACCTGTTGTTGTGTCGCGACCCGTTGTAGCGGCTCCCATCGTCACGACGCCGATCGTTACTACGCGAGTTGTTGCAGCGTCGCCGGTGGTATCGACGTCGTACTACGCCCCGCTGCCGCCTGCTCCTCCAGTGCCGGTTTTTTACGGTGGAGGCGTTTCGGTTTCCGCACCCTACACGCGGGTCATCGTTGGCAGCCCGTGGTAGTCGAGCCGGCCAATCACACTGACTAAAAGCAAAAGGCCGATTCCAAACGGAATCGGCCTTTTTCGTTAACAGATCGTGACGTCCAAGCGGCGGTGTTAAACCACAACGCTCGTCAATTGACGGAATTCCGGGTAGCGGCGAATGGGGTCGAAGTCCTTTTCGGAATCGACCAGGTCGCGATAGTCGGGATTTAATTCGAAAGCTTGCGAGAGATACCCGGTCGCGAAGGCTGGATTGCCAGCCAGGCTCCAATAGCAAGCTAGGTTGTAGTGAACGATGGCTTGCGAAGAGTCGATCGCCAGGGCTTCTTCCAGTGCTTCGATGGCCAGGTCGAGCCGGCCCATCCGCTTGTGGCACCAGCCCAGCGCCAACCAGATCGAAAGGTTTTGTGGCTCCAGGCCTGACGCAAGCGAGAGATTCTCGATCGCCAAAGCAAACTCGTCGATCATCCGGAGCGCTTGGCCGCGAAGAAACAGGGCCCGCGATTCCCGCGTGCCGAAGTCGGCTTCAACAGGCAACAGTGCTAGCACCCGCTCAATGATGGGGCGTCGCATTGCCAGTTGCGGGCGATTGCGCTCGCCCAACGCTGCCAGCAACTCAAGATACCCTTCGGCCTCTCGAAGACGTTGCTTTTTCTCGATTCGATCGAGGACCTGCATAGTTGCAATCCGCGACTGCGCTGGAATTTGCGAGTAACCTTCACGCTAAAAGGTGGCCTTCGCCCCCTGTCTGCTCCATTCTATTCACGAATTGGAAAATGTCCTACGGGGCACAAGGAGAACGACAAAACATCGCAAAATTGCCGATTTTTGGCTGCTTCCACGACATTTGGTTGGCCACTAACGAGGTTGCTTTTCCGCTTCTTTCCAAGCGACCCCAGGCAACGTGCAGAGCTCGATCCAATGGCCGTCGGGGTCTTGCACATTGATTTGCCAGGCGCCATCCGGCCGGACCCTTTTCGGCGGAAAGGTTACGCCCTTGGCGCGCAAGTGATCTTCCCAGGCAGCCGAATCGTCAACGAGCAGCGCATAGTGATTCGACCGCCGTCCATTGATCTCTGGCGCCGTAGGGCCACTGGCTACCCCGATGATGTGCAGCTCTTGATCGACGCCTAAACGAAGCCACGCGCCGGGGAAATCAAAGTTCGGGCGAGGGAGCTGGCTGAGCAACAATATGTCGCGATAGAAGGCGACACTCCGGTCGACATCGGTGCTCAAGATCGCCACGTGATTCAGTTGTTGAGGGATTGCTGGCATTGAGGGGAACTCTCAAAAGGAGGGGCGTTTCGGCTTTACGATAACTCGCGATCATCGATGCGATAGAGCCACGCCACTCCGGCTGGCAAAAATACCAGGTTACCGAAGAGTCCGCCGATCATTGTCAAGCTGACCAGTGCGCCAAAGTAGATGGTCGGAACGAACTCGCTCAAGCACAGGGTCGAGAATCCGACGACGAGCGCCAAAGTCGAAACGATCATCGCCCAGCCGACGTCGCGATGAGCTTCGGCCAGGGCTTCCCGGGGCGTGGCTCCCTTGAGGACGCGCCGCCGGTAATCCCACAAAAAGTGAATCGAGCCGTCGATCGACAGCCCCATCGACACAGCCGCAATCATGGCGGCCCCCATGTTTACCTTCACGTCGAGCCAGCCCATCAGGCCCGACGTGACGAGTGCGGGCAGAATATTCGGGATCAATCCAATCACCGTCAGCCATGCGCTGCGAAAGACCAGCAGCATGATGGCCGTCATCCCAATGGTCGCCACGACGAACATCGTCCACTGGTCGCCGATCAGCGTGCTGACCAGTCGGCTGAGAATCACGTAAAAACCCGTCACAGCGCCAGGCGCAGGTTCCTCCGCCGAAATCGTCGTGGCGAACCCCGCAACTTCCTTTTCCACTGTCTGAATCAGGGCTTCCTTTTGTTCGGACGTGCGACGTTCCGATGAACGAAGCATGATCCGCAGCCAGCTTTGCTTGTCGGCGGCGCCACTTGGCGGGACGTAATAGAGCATTTTCACAGCCTCGGGCATCGCCTTTTCCATTCCGGCAGCGCGAAAGGGCACCGGTAGCAGCGCGAGAATGCGGTCTTCTTCCGCGGCATCCAGGATGTCGACCAGGCTGATCACGCTGGTCAGGGCCGGCTCGCTGGGCTCGGCTCCATCGGGAATGGCCCGCAACGCATCTTCCAGTTCGATCACGCGTTTCACGGTCCGCGCGTCGAGAGGGTAGGGGGCGGGGATCATGATGTCCCAGACGCCGGCGCCGCCGAGTTGGTTCTCGATCAGTTGATAGGAAGTGACCAGCGGATTGGATGGAAGGAAGTTCTTGGTGAAGTCGGTTTCGATAGTCAGCCGTAGCGTTCCCCAGCAGCCGAGTACCCCGATGGCGAGCGTGAGGAGCATGATGGCCCCTCGCCACCGGCAAATCCAGTTGGTGATGGCCAGAGGATGGCGCGGTGGTTCGTCGTCGATGGTGATGCCCGTCGACATCGGCCCCGACCACCCGGCGCCCAGAGGCACAAAGAGAATCGTGGACAACAGAACCATGGTCGAACCCACGACCATCATGGTGCCGAAATCGGAAACGGGGCCCACGCCCGACCACCAAAGCGAGGCGAAGCCGATGGTATCGGTGATTAATGCCGCCAGAACGGGCCACGCGAGTTCCGCCATCGCTTGCGACGTGGCTGCAGGGTGCGAAAGTCCTTGCTGCACGCGCCGCTGTTGAAGCACGATGATGTGCGAGACGGCCGCGGCGATCAGCACCATCGCCATCGAAGTCAGCATCGAACTGACCATTGTTAACGATTTGCCGAGCAAGCCGACCGCCGCGAACGTAACCAGTACCGTCCAAGCGGTCATCACGGCCGGAACGAAGAGCCACTTGCTGTCCCGAAAACATGCGGCCATCGTCAAACAGAGCAGAAGTCCGGAAAAGAACGCGAGCCGTTGCCCGTCGCGCTCCAGCAGGTCAAAGCCGTCGACCACCATGACGGGTTCGCCTGCGATGACTCCTGGCGGCAAACCATCGGGCAGGGAATTCATCACCTCGCGAATTCCCAAAACCGTTTGCCGGCGCGAGACTGCCTTCCCCGTCGACTCATCGTTTTCCAACAGGCAAGCGACGGCGGCGTACTTGCCATCTTTTGAATGGGTGTAGCCCGAAAAGAGTTCTAAAAACCGGTCGGCCAGTTTCGATCTTGCCGGCCGGTCGGGCAACGCCTCCAGGATGACGGGACGTGGCGATCCTGGCGAGAGGGCGGCCAACATCTGGTCGATCTCGACCAGGCTCAACGTTCCCTTGACGCCTGGCACCTTCCGCAACCGCCCCACGGTTGCTTCGAGTCGCTCGAACGATTTGATTTCGGTCAGCAGTCCGTCGTCACGGTAGACCGCCAGAATCGCTCCGTGTGTGCCGAAGCGTTCCTTGAGGTGCTTGAAAGCGACGATCGCCGGATCGTCGGCCGAGAACATTCGTTCGATCGATCGATCGTACGAGACGCTTTGCGCTGGGAAATAGGCGGCAGCGCCAACAAGAATGGCGATGGCTGCTATCAGCCATCGCCATCGCACGAGCCGTTCGGCCGTGATTCGCAGTAGATTCATACTCAATCGCCCACGACGGACTGTCGTGGACAGATAGAACTACTCTTCCTCTTTCTCTTCTTCTACGTCCTCTTGTTTAGCTTTCGCTTTCTTGGAGGAGGTGTCCTTAGGGCCAAAATCCTTGGCCATCTTTTTGACTTGCAGCTTGTTCCTGCCGATGGCCGGGTCTTCGGCGAGTTCGTTTAGGGTCTCGGCGGCTTTTTCCTTGTCGCCGGTGATGAACTGCGCCTTGGCGGCGGCGAGTTTGGCGAAGGGATGAACCGCCAGTACCTTTTCATCTTCAAGCGCCTTGCGGATGGCGGCCTTCAGTTCCTTAGGCCACTTGGCAGTCGCCTCGGTGACTTCATCGGGGTCATTCGATCCCAAGGCGGTGTAGGAGATTTGAAAGACCGTTTCAGGATCTTCTTTAGCCGCGTTCTTGTAGAAGTCGGTCAAAAACGAAACCAGCTGCTTGGCATACGCTGGCTTCATCGACAGGACGCGAATCTTGCCGACGGTACACATTTGCTTGAACTCGGCCGGCTTTTCCTTGATGTACTTGTCGAGCAGCGCCAACATGGTGTCGTAGTCGTCTGCTTGGGCAAGCTCGCTCAGGCGTTGGTTCAGCGCCGATTTCTCGGCTTCGACGCGAACCGATGCGAGGTGTTCCTCGCGGAATTTCTTGACATCCCACTTCCCGTCGAGGATCGATGCGAGAGGTTCGTCCATCGACATGGGATGGCCCATCCAAGCGATCACACCTTTCCCATCGACAATGAAAGCGTGAGGGATTCCCTGCGCCCCAGCCGGAGTCATCCAGGTTTTGGAAAACTCAGGCTGCTTCGTTCTGCTTCCCTTGCCTTCCCAGGCCACGGTGTAAGCCATTTTCTCGGCTTGGTCGGTGACGAATTCTTCAACCTCGTCGATCTCAGGATTGCTCACCGAGATGCCTACCACCTTGATCTCGGGGTGCTTCTCTTGGATTTCGGTGAGGTGAGGAATCGATGCCAGGCACGGGCCGCACCAGGTGGCCCAGCATTCGACGATGTAGACCTTCCCTTTCTCGAACTCGCTGAACTCGTCCCCTTTGAGGAACTTCTCTACGGTGAAGGCAGGGGCTTTGTCCCCAGGCAGAAGCTCCGGGTCCTTAACTTCTATTTCCAAGTCTTCTTTGGCCGAGAGTGTCGGCACGCAGAGGCCGGCGATGGCCAAACTCAAAATTGCCAATACGGGAAATCGCATATTCTTACCCTTGTGCGAAACACAAAACGAAAGTCCGGCGTTCGTCTCGGGTCGAGAACCTGCGCGCAGACGTTGGACTTGCCATTGTGAACGGTATTATCGATCAACGCCATCCCATACGTTGATGAATGGGGTTCGGTTCTCCCAAACAGGGGAGTGTTACCGACGACGGAAAGACATTTGTCAGTCTAAGTGTTTCGGCCAAACTGCTGCGATCTTAGAACGGCATCATCTATGGGTGTGCGGCTAGGCCTATTGTCCGGCGCGTTTGCCGTGGTCGATGATTAGCAGCCAGTCCTGATGATCGGGCGGTTTCGGAAGGACCCAGCCCTCGGGGGCACGGTGGAAAGCAAGGCTTTTCCCGCGAGTGCCGCGCCGCGGATCGAACCAGGTCGCCTTTCCCGGGCCGCGAATCCATTGATCTGGAATCGGCGGGAACTTCGCGACGTCAGCGTCGGCAAAGTAATAGACAAGCGAAGTTTTGCCGTCGTCTCCTCCAACCATCTCGTTTTTGGGTCCGGTGGCATGCCGCCACGCCCGCCAAGATGGCCAGTTGAGCGACTTGAACAGCTTCACGGCGTGACCAATTTGCCGACCGCCTGGAAGCTCCAGCCCCTCGTCCCAGGTTAAGACCGGTCCCCAGTTCTTGGTGGAGAGGGGGCGATCGCGCGAGACAATATTTGCATACAACCCTTGCGCACCGTAGGTGAATCCTGCCGATTCGGCCAGCATCGCCGAATAGAAGCTCCGTCGGATCACCGTGTCGTCGAGCTTGACTTCGCCTTTGGCGAAGCCCTCGTAGTTGTGTTCCGATTCGACGATGGGTTTTTGCGGCGCCTCGTCGCGCAGCTTCCAGTAACGCTGCGGAAACGTCGGGACGAAGTGACCGCTTTGAACCAGCGCGAACTTGTGCCAAGGCTCGTCCCACATCACGTGATGATCGGCCTTGTTCGACGCGGGATGAACCGAGAGTGCACGTTTGTAGGGGTCCAAGTCGTAGAAGTAGCGGGCCACCTCGCGCAGCTTCTCGATGCGTTCGTCCTTATTACCTTGCGCGATATCAAACTCTTGCACGAACAAATAAGTGATGCCGTACGAACCAAATCGCGCCAGGTGATAACGGAACCAGCGCTTGAGATCCTCAACGGGAATGGCGTCCCATTGCTCGTGGGCTCCCACACCGATCGCTCCGATGAGCCCCTTCTCGAACATCAACTGGTAGTAGGGGTCGCACGCCTTCCAGTAAGCCAGCGCCCGATCGTTGGGGGGCAAGACAGCCTGAAAGGCATTGCATCCTTTGAGAATCATCGGACGCGAGCCGTGCGCCTGATAAACGGTGAATCCTTGAGCGACGCGCCGATCGGCCATGGTGCCGGCAATCTCGAGCGTCATTTCCAACTCGGGGAAATTCCACCAGGTGTCGCCGATCCACAACAGCGGCGTGCCATCGGTGTAGGTGAGCACGGGATGGTCTTTGTCGACCGCGAGAAACCCACCGTGTTTGGCCAGATCCGTTTTTCCCTTGGCGGGGAGTGCCGTAAATTCTCCCGTTTGCCCGTGAAGGCCTTTGTTCTCGGGCGGCTGGCAGATGGTGTGATACTTCCACTTGCCGGGCTGAGTCGGAACAAAGCGAACTTTCCAAGTTCGCCCGCCGTCCCAAAAGCCGGGCATCAGCATCGGCTGCTTATCGGGGCCGGTGAATTCAACGCGAAAATCGGTGGCGTCGAAATCGAAGGGATGAGGAATCTCGCGATCGGACGTGAACGTCAGCTCAATCGGCCGCCATTGGCGCGGAGGTTCCTCGGCCTGTACCTCGGGTGCAATCACCAGAGATGAAATTACTACCACGAACAGTGCTAACCAAACGGTAGCGAATGGCGAGGCGTTCCATCGAGCAATCATGTTGCACCGCATTTTGCCGTTGGCCGGCTGCCGCTCCCCAAGTCGCGGGAGCGGCCAATCCCTTGTGTGCGAAATGCGGACGAATCCGCATATCGCATTAAACGACGATATTCTTGTCGACGTCGGTCACGAAGTCGGCGAGGACGTCACCAACCGACGAGAAAAACAGGTCCGCCGAGCCTGGCGCGACTTCCGAAGTCGCATTGCCGTACATCTTGTCGGCGGATCCGTCGTCGAAAATGGCCGAGCTATCGAGCGGCGTGGTGCCCGTCGTGATGATCCCAACAGCGTCATTGAAACTCATGCCGAGAGTCGAAAACCATTTGGCGCGAACAGCCTTGAAGTCGTCCAAGGTATACGTGCTCGTGCCGCCGATCAGGATGTCGCGCTCGGTGCCGGCCACAAGCAGATCGACTCCCAGGCCTCCCACCAAGATGTCGATCCCTTCGCCGCCGTTGAGGATGTCGTCGCCATTGGCTCCCAGCAGGACATCGTTTCCGGCGCTCCCCAAGAGGACGTCGTTGCCTTCGCCACCATCCAGATTGTCGTCGCCGGCATTGCCATTCATCTGGTCGTTACCACCCATGCCGCGGATGGTGTCGTCGCCGCCGTTGCCAGAAATCACGTTCGCAACATTGTTCCCAATGAGTGTGTCGTTTCCGGAGCCGCCGGCGAGCCCGTACAGGCCAGTTGTGCCCAGAATCAAGCTGAGGTTCGCGTTGACGATTTGTTTCGTTTTCACTCCGAGGTTCACGGAGACCGCGGTCGATGTTTGGGCGAAGTCGAGAGAGCTCTTTGCTCCCGCGTCGGTAATCTTGTCGGTTCCAAGTTGGCTGTTTGCAGCGAAGACGAAGTGATTATTGCCGGTGCCGCCATTGAGATTGTCGTCTCCGGCCCCTCCTTCGAGCGTGTCGTTTCCATCGGCGCCTACGAGCGTATCGTTACCATCGCCGCCGCGGAGCGTATCGTTGCCGAGGCCGCCGTTGAGGCCGTCGTCACCGCCGTTGCCGCTGAGGAAGTCGTTCCCTGCACCGCCGGTGAGAACGTTCTTAAAATCGTCCCCGTAGAGAACATTGCCGGCCTGGCCTCCCTTCACCGCGTAGATCGAGCCGGGCCCGTTGGCGATGTTAAGCGTCAAGAACGCATTCACCACATTGGTGATTTGACGAAGATCGACCGTCACCAGTGCCGTGCTGCTTGTGAAATCGAGCGCGTTCTGGTTGCCCACCGACGAGTCCGTAACGGTGTCGGTTCCCAAAGCGGAATCGGCTTTGAAGACGTAGTTGTCGAAGCCGTCGCCGCCGATCAGGGCATCGTCGCCGGCCTCGCCGACTAGCGTGTCGTTGCCACCGCGTCCTTCGAGAGTGTCGTTCCCTCCGCCGCCGATGAGCAAGTTGACGTTGTCGTCGCCGATAAACGTATCGTTGCCCGAGCCGCCAATGATGCTACGAATGGTAGTGCCAGTCGCAAAATCAATCGTCAGATTGCTGCTGACGACGTTGCTCGCCGAGTTGAGGTCCACGTCCAGGTCGACGGTCGACGCGGCAAAGTTGAGCGTGCCCCCGCTTGTATTGGCGATGGTCACGACACCGACACTCGGCGTGATGGAGGTATCGGCATTGAAGGCGTACGTATCGATACCGCCGCCCCCGTCGAAGGATAGCCCGTCGATGCCCGTCACGTTCAGGGTCACTTGCCCGATCGTAACGCTCGACCCGCTGACGGTGAACGTGTTGTTGGCGGCGTCGCCTGTCAGGGCTAGCGTCCCGGTTCCGCCGCCATCGAGCGCAACCGCCGCGGCGACCGTCGTATCGTAATCGGTGGTCGTCGTGCCATCGAAGACCGACAAAATCGTGCCATTGAGGGTCGCCGTGAGGGCTGCGAAAACTTCCCGCGATTCCAACTGCTCGACGCGCAGTTTCTTGCGGCGTGCGGCGCGGCGAGGTCGAGGTTGGGAGCGTAGCTTGGAATCAAAAAAACGAGAGAGCCAAGAGGTACCCATTTTCGGTGCTCCGAGAAAAGATTCTTAGGCTCGCGGAATCGCACAATGGCGACGCGCGAGTGTCATCGTGACGTATGACATTCGTCTCGCATCCGATGAGACGAAGAAAAGGTAGCCACCCTTCTGACGAAAGTGGCACATCGACTAAGTTCGCGCTGTTGGCGAAACGATTCACGATTGGGAACGCCGACGGTTCACGGCATTCTTACTTGGTGCCCGTTCAGGCCACGAGAAATTTCGCCGAGCAGATTCTGGTCTGAGTGTTGGTCCTTCGTTGTTTTGGCACTGGTCGTCCTGTTTCGGTGGCCGCTCCCTACGACGGCCAGGAGTAGGGAGCGGCTCATCACTCTTGCGTTAAACGACGATGGTCTCGTCGTAGTTGGCCAGCTCATCGAGGAGCACGTCGTTCAAGGCCGCGAAGAACAAGTCCTTGGCGCCCGGCGCGACTTCCAGCGATGTTGCATTGCCGAAAATCTTGTCGGCTGCGGCATCGTCGACGATGCTGGAACTGTCGAGTGGGTTGGTACCCGAGGTGACGGCTGCTACGGCGGCATCGAAACTGGTGGCCAGCCCTGTGATCCACTTGGTGCGAATTGCCTTGACTTGGGCTTCGCCATAGATCGTCGAGGCGCCGATCAGGATGTCGTTATTGAAACCGCCGACCAGCGTGTCGATGCCGACGCCGCCAATCAGCAGGTCGTCGTCTTCACCGCCGTTGAGGATGTCGTCCCCCTCGCCGCCCACCAGGATGTCGTCGCCGGCGCTCCCGAGCAGAATGTCTTTGCCGGCGCCCCCGTCGATGGTGTCGTCGCCGTCGTTGCCGTTGACCTGGTCGAAGCCACCCATCGCGCGGATGGTGTCATTTCCGGCGTTGCCGACGATCACATTGTCGTAGCCGTTGCCGATCAGCAGGTCATTTCCTGAACCGCCCGCAAGTCCGTACAGCGGCGTTGCCGTGCCTAAGATCAGGCTCAGGTTCGCGTTGACGACCTGCTTGGTCTTCAAGCCCAGGTTCACCTTGATATCGCTCGTGGTTTGCGCGAAGTCGAGCGCGCTCTTCTGGCCGGCATCGGTGATCGAGTCAGTACCAAGCTGGGTGTTGGCAGCGAAGATAAAGCGGTTATCGCCTCCGCCACCGCTCAGATTGTCGTCGCCGGCGCCCCCTTCGAAGGTGTCGTTGCCGTCGGCTCCGACGAGCGTATCGTTGCCGTCTCCGCCGCGGAGCGAGTCCTTTCCAAGGCCGCCGTTAACGTTGTCGTCGCCGCCGTTCCCGTTGAGAAAGTCGTCGCTAAGTCCGCCGGTGAGGACATTTTTAAAGTCGTCGCCGTTGATGACGTTGCCGGCCTGGCCTCCCCGGACGGCATAGATCGTTCCTGGCCCATTCTTGATGATGAGTGTCAGGTACTGATTGACGACATTGATTTTTTGGCGAAGGTCGACCGTGACCAATGCAGTGGTGGTCGTGGTGAAGTCGAGAGAATTTTCACCGAGAGGAATGCTGGGGCTCGTGCTCCCTCCGCACCACGACGATGATGATGTTCCCTCGATGACCGTATCGGTCCCCAGATTGGTGTCGGCTTGGAAGACGTAGTTGTCGAAACCGTCGCCGCCCGTGAGCGTGTCGTTGCCTGCCTGGCCTACGAGGGTATCGTCACCGCCGAGGCCATTGATCTTGTCGCAGCCGGCGCCGCCAAAGAGGAGGTTGATATTCGCGTCGCCGGTGATGCAATCGTTTCCGGAGCCCCCAATGACAGTGCGAATGCGCGTCCCTGTGTCGTACTTGATGGTCAGTCCACTGGTGACATAGTTCTTCGACTGACTGAGGTTTACGTTGATGCATGTCGAGGTCGATGAAAAATCGAGCGTCCCTCCGCTGGGATTGGTGTTTTTGATCGTCACGATGCCAAGTTTGGGCGTGATGGCCGTATCGGCGTCGAACGCGTACGTATCGACTCCCCCATTGCCGTCGAGCGTTAAGCCCGCAACACCGGTGATGGAGAGGGTTACTTGCCCAACTTTGATACTGGACCCGCTGACGAAGAACGTATTATCGGCTGCGTCACCCGTGACTTTGAGCGTGCCAGTGCCGCCCCCGTTCAGTGCGACGGCACTCGCAACCGTGGTGTCGTAGTCGGTCGTCGTAGAGCCGTCGAACACCGACAAAATGGTGCCGTTGAGCGTCGCCGTAAGAGCAGCGAATACTTCCCGCGACTCGAGTTTCTCGACGCCCATTTTCCTTCGGCGATGTACTGGTCGCGGTCGAGATTGTTTGCGCGGACTGGATTGAAGAATACGGGGTAACCAAAACATGCCCATTTAGGTGCTCCAAAAAACTTCTTACTTAAAGGCCACGGTCGCATTACGGCGACTCGCGCGCGTCATCGTGACGAACAATGTTGGCCTCGCATCCGGCGAGACGAAGGAAACGGCGCCATACTCCCGAGGAAATGGCGCATCAACAAGGCTTGAGGCTACGGTTGGAAATGAGTCACGATGGGAAGGAACACCGGAATTTCATTGCATCCTTACTTGGTGCTTGGGTGGCGGCTTGAGAGGCTATGCCAAGCGGTTGTGGGTGAACAGGTTGGTCCTTAGTTGTTGCCGTGAAGCGCGTCTTGCAGCACAACGGTTCGGTTCTGTGGTCGGTATTGCGGTGGCGTGGGTTCGTGCGTGGGCTGTAGGGGCGGCGTAGGGGACTGCCGCCGGGGCGTCGCAGCAACTGAGCTGGTTGTCGTCGAAGGCGCTCGCATCACCCAAGGAAACGCCGCTTGCAAGAATCGCGATGCGACGTAACACAAAGCCAGAGCGACCAAGCCGGCGAGCGTGGAAACAACGAAACCATCCCACCCATCAGGCGACGGTCGGAAGAGTTTGTTGAGCACCGCTTTGGCCGCGAGGATGCCGAACATGTGCAGCGAAAAGATCCCCAGCGCGTGCCGCGAGAGTTCTTCGCAAATCACATTTCCCGGAATCAGCGACGAGAGGATCAAAACGCCCGCCACCGACAGCGTGGCGGAGAGCAAGTAGTACCCGACGTAGTCCATGTGCAGCATGCGAACGTCGATTCGGTCGTGCCAAAGCCCGACGGACAGTCCGCCGATCAGCAACGCCAAGCCAAAGAGAATCGCGGCGGCGCGGTCTTGTTGCACAATCCGTTCGATCGGCCAATCGCCGATCAATCGCCCAAGGGCGTAAAACACAACGCATCCTGCTGCGACATCAATGCTCCACGGCATCACGTCGTCGTAGTGGCCGCGAACCCAAACCGCCAGCGGGCAAATCGAACCGCAGATCAGCACGGCTTGCCAGGCATTGGTAAAGCGGCGGATCACGTAGTAGTAAACGGCGCAAAAGAACATCGCGCCAAAGAACCACAACGAAGGGTTGACAGCCCGAATGCGATTTCCTGATGCGTAGAGCGTGGCGAGGAAGCCATCCCACAGCGTCCAATCGGCGTCAAACCGATTCCCTGACGTCATGCTGGGGACGAGCGTTCGCCCGGCATACCACAACGCCAGCGAAATCGCGGCGAAGAAGACGTACGGTACGATCAGCGCGCGGAATTGCTTGGAGAGAAACTCCGAAGGCGATGCCTTGAGCTTCGACTCCGACATCAACATGCCGGAAATAACGAAGAACAACGGCATGTGGAACGAATAAATGCCGTAGACAAGGAGCGACAGCGTGGGCCACGCATGCCCCATCACCACCAATACAATTCCGATCGCTTTCGCAACGTCGGGCATCGTTCTCCGCGGCGAATCGGTTTTTCCCGGATGAATCGGTGACGGCGACGTCATCACGCTCCCTTTCCAGCAGAGGGAAAGGCAGCCACTGGCGCGGTGGGGACGCGAGGCATTCGCCGCTTGTCACGAGTTTCAGCCTCTTTCTTCTGCGTGGAGGCTTTCTTATCAGACCCCGAGCGCATCAACGGAACGAACATGCAAGTGAAGATCGTAAAAAGAAGAAGGGGCTTGAGGTAGTTCTCAATCCCGTACAGTACGAAGAGGAACATCGAACCGGTCGCGGCGACGTAGAGCATTCGCGACGCTGGAACGTTGTGTCGCAGCCACTCCATCAAACGGACGGCGAGGTAACTCACCGTTAAGGCGATGTAAGGGCCGACTCGCCCGAAGTTGACCCAGGCTTCGGCATGGAAGTAGCCTCCCAGCGTCAAACCCGCTTCGAGAAATGCGTCCGGCGCGCATTGGCGGGCAATGTAGTGTCCAATCGAGAGGTCCGCCTGGTCGGTCAGTCGCAAGTAGATCGGCTGCGGGAGCAGTCGGACCAGCGAAATCGCGTAGTACTCGCCGTTCAAAAAGAACGTCTGGTCTCGTACGAATTTGAACGTGAAGAACGCGCACTGCTCGTTGCCACCGGCGTAGGCAAAAATGTCTTCGAGTGGGACTTTGCCCGTGGCGACGGAGGCCATTGCTTCGAAGGGCGAGCCGCCCTGCTGGCGCGTGTAGGCCGAGATGATCAGAAACATGTAGGCGGCCGGCGCGAGCAGCAACATCGCGAGAATAAACTTGAGCGATGGAGGCGCGGCAGCCAGACGCGCGACGACTCCCAGGATCAGCAGCGTAAAAGCCAGATAGCGGAAACCAAGCACGCACATGAAAAGCGCAAGCAACGCCATGACCCAGGGCAGGGGGCGGAGAGCCATGTTTTTGACGTGCAGTCCTACGGCGAAAGCAAACGTGGCGGCGACGATGGCGAAGCGGACCACGAACCGGTCGCCCACACCCGACTCCAAGGTGAATTCGTCACGCGATTTGCCCGAGTAAGCCAGCAGCGCGGCCGAAGCACCCAGCCCGATAACCCAGAGCCCAATGACGCCCAAGGAGGTCAACTGTAGCGAACGCATGGGAACAGCGCGAACGACTTCGCGTCCGCGAATTTCCCAAAGGCTGAACAGATTCATGATCCCCAAATAGCCGTTCAGCATGACCACCGTCGAGGCAGCCTCCTCCGGCGAGATGGCTTGCTCACGCCAGTTGGAAAACGGAACTCCGGAGAGGCATTGAAAGATGAAGACCGTCGCCGGGACGATCAATTGGCTTAAGGTAAAGACCGACCACATCACCCTGCCGCGGCGCAAGAGAGCAATCCCCAGTCCGAGCGCGATGGCCTGCTGACCGATACCGCCCCAAACAAACGCCGCACTCAATCCCGTCCGATAAGAGCCCCATCCTTGCGCCTCGGGCGCCGAGGCGTGAAAGACGGCCAATAGAAGAATGACGGCCGCCAGGCAACCAAAAGCGGCCCAGCTTCGAGATGGATCGAGCGAGGCGCCTGGCCCAAGCTCGCTCGGGCCAGGAAAAGCCCGGTGGGTGAGCGTCGCGTTTTGGAGATGAGGTTGCAGCATCGGATGCCTCGTTCAGGACCGTTGTCGCGACGGTCGGTCACGAACCTTGCGGAATCGCCTTCTCGGCGTTGTGAGCGCCAGGCGAAAAGCCGCGTCGTTCTAAATAGTCACGAGAGTTCCAATAAAAGTCGGAACCACTGAACATCGTTTTGAACCAATGGGGGCCGTTCGCAGCGCGTCGCCCCATGGCATAGCCCGTCGCTTTGGTGGCAATGATTGCGCACGCGTACGGAAGGAGCCACGGGCGATGACTGGCCGTGTGAGCCAGTAGTGACCGAATGAACCGCAGCCCGCGCCCTTGGTTCCCACCGTAGCGATCGACAATCGGCGCGGCAGCAACGCGCCCGATGCCCACATCGAAGTACCGCGTGAACTCATCCTTGAGCGAGTAGTTGTGCGAATGCTTGACGACGGCATCGGCCACATAAGCAATGCGGCAGCCGTTCCACAGCATTTGCGCCGCGGTCAACGCGTCTTCGCTCACGAGTGCCGAGGGGATACCGCCGATCGCTTCAACTTCCGAATTCAAATAAGCCGTGCAAGTATCGCTGCAGAAGTAGAGATAAGCGCCGTGCTGCTGCAGTTGGCTGACGTCGCGGACTTCCGATTCCGACGGATAGTTGAAGCCGCGAAAGTGGCTCGCAAAAAACCCAGCATCATCGTGCGGGATCTGCCGGCCGTACGAAATCTCGGCTCGCCCTTCCATAATCGGAGCGATGAGTCGCTCCAGCATGTCGTGATCGTCGGTCGCATACGCGTCGGGCGTCATCGCGACAAAGATGTCGGTCCCAAGCCGCTTGCGAGCTTCGTCTCGCGTCGAACCATGATTGAAGTGGGCCCGCGGAACGATGAGGACTTCGGCCCCCAGGCGCTCGGCTTCTTCAACCGTTCCATCGTTCGAGGAAGAGTTCGTCACCATCACGCGGGGCTTGACCTTGCTCGCCAGCAGCGGCGGCAGGCACCTGGCCAGATGCCGTTTCGAACAGTGTGTGACCACGGCGACTCCGACCGTCAGCGGGCCGCGCGGGCCTGATTCGATCGGAGGCTTGGCCGGCGAGTCGAACCGAAGAGTGCGCGTCGTTTCCGAAGTGCTTGTCATGCCAGAACCTTCATGTACGAATTGAGGTGGAATCCATTCAAACCAGGGACGGCGCTCGGCTCGGTTGCTCGAACGAAGCCTTGTAGTAGCCGACAAAGTTGTCCCACGCTTGCGTTTCGTCGAAGCCTAGGAAGACGTGATCGAAGCGATTGCTGTTCACGCGCATCCGCGGCTCGGGGAACTCGGTTTGGTGTGCGAGGACGACTTCGCACGGCGCATCGATGCGCTGCCGCGTTTCGGCGGCGACGCGGAGCGTGAAATCTCCTTGCGTGCCGACATAGCCGGAGGGATGGACTTGCGTGAAGCCACTCGCCGGCAAGTCTTCGACGAAGCGGACGTAGATCGCGGCCAGCTCTTCAGCATGAATGTTGTCGCGGACGTACAAAGGCGTGCGAACTTCCGCGGCTTGTCCCGCTGCCCAACATCGCATCAAGTACGAAGTGAACCGCGGCTCTTCGAAAGGGCCAAAGGGATTGGCAATCACGAACTTTCCAAGACTCAAGCCGTGATGCGACGCGTAGTAACGGAAGATCGCGGCGGTGAGTCCTTTGGAAAGTCCGTACGGCGACACGGCGAGCTCGCTTCCCTCGCCGCATCCTTCGCGCGGTTCAAAAATGCTGCCCGTCAGCACAACTCGCTTACAGTCGTTTTTTCGAAGTGCCGTAAAGACCTCGTCCACGCGGTACGCATTGGCCGAGGCTGCCCGAATGGGATCGAACGTCGGGCTCTTGTAATTCGAAACGTCGGCCCCATGGTGGCAAAGAACGTCGAACGGCCGTTCGTCGCCAATGAGTTTGAGGAAGGCATCGTCGCCAAAGGAGACGTTCCAGTGCGTGTGGCACATCGCCGCGACGCGCTGGACGCGAGTTTTCCGCAGCGGCTCGTCATAGTGCGACTTTGCCTGGCGGAACGTCGCGTGGACTTCGTGCCCCGCTTTCGTCAAAGCATCGGCGAACCACATTCCCGTCATCGAACTGGCGCCGGTGAGCAATATTTTCATCCGCGGGCACCCCCCACAAGTTCGCGCTCGGATGCTCGCTTAGTGACGTCGAGCACGCCGTGTTCAAAAGCGACGCGGGTCCGGTCGAACAACGGATGCAACGCGTCACGGTCGGAGACGACTGACGGTAGGAACGGCCAGGCGATAGCGAACTCCGGATCGTTCCAACGAATTCCACGCTCACCTTTGGCGTGATAGGGAGCATCGACGAAGTACAGCACTTCCGAATCGGGCTCGAGCGTCAAAAAGCCGTGCGCGCACCCTTTGGGGATGTGCAGCATTTTCCGGTTCTCGGCCGATAATTCGGTCGCGTAGTAGCGGCCAAAGGTTGGTGAACCTTCCCGCAAGTCGAGGGCCACATCGAACACGCTCCCCTTGATGCACCGCAGCGTTTTCGACTCGGCATAAGGCGGGAGTTGATAGTGCAACCCGCGCAAGGTTCCGGCCGATCGACTGGCCGAGTTGTTCACCTGCGCGATGGTGCTGGGAATTCCAGCCTTTTCCATCTCGTCGGTGCAAAACACGCGCGAGAAGAAGCCGCGTTCATCGCTTCGGGGCTGAAGCTCGACGACCAAAACGCCATCGATCGGAGTCGTATGAAACAGCATGAGAAACCTTTGATGAGACGTGTGGCACGGAAAAGAAAAGATTGTTAACTCGAGACGGCTTCGGCCAGTCGCTCTTCGCCGGTCGTTTCCGAAGGCTGACTGTCGTCGCGGGGCACCTCGGTGCTTTCGAAAGCCTCGATATCGGCCAGGCTCACGGCCCGCATGTCGGGGATCGTGTCGTTTCCGGCGGCTTGGTGGAATTGGCGATACCAGCCCACCGTTCGCTCGACCGTCGTGGCAACCGACCATCGCGGGCTCCAGCCCAGTACGGCTGTGGCCTTGTCGATGCTGAGGCGCAGCGCCTGGGCTTCGTGAAGTTGGTCAGGCCGGCCAGTGTTCTTCCAGCTTCCCGATCCCCACGCTTGGCAAAGGCGATCGACCAGGTTCCCGACGGGGATCGTGTCGCCGGCCGTAGGGCCAAAGTTCCACGCGCTGCACCACTTGGGGTCCTCGCTGGTAAGCAGCTTGGCACCCAGTTGCAGGTAGCCCGAAAGCGGTTCCAGCACGTGTTGCCACGGGCGAATCGCCCGCGGGTTGCGAATGGGAATCGGCAACCCTTGCACCAGGTGGGCAATGGCATCGGTCACGATGCGATCGCGCGACCAGTCGCCGCCGCCAATCACATTGCCTGCTCGCACGGAAGCGAGCCGGACGCCGCAGCTGGGCGAAGATCGCTTGGTAAAGAACGAGTTGCGATACGAGTGAACCACCAGCTCGGCTGCGGCTTTGCTCGCACTATACGGATCGCTTCCGCCAAGCGGGTCGTTTTCGCGATAACCCCACACCTGCTCGACGTTGTCGTAGCACTTGTCGGTCGTGATGACGACGACGGCGACGTTCAGATTCGATTGTCGCACGACTTCCAGCAGGTTAGCGGTCCCCATCGCGTTCACTTCGAACGTCTCGTAGGGTTGCTCGTAGCTGAGTCGAACCAGCGGCTGAGCCGCCATGTGGAAGATGATTTCCGGCTCGAACTCGCGCACCGATTGCTCCAGCCGCTGGCGATCGCGAATATCGGCGATCGCTTCGTCGACCAGCAACTCCGAGACGCGGCTCGCCTCGTAGTGGCTGGGGTCGGTCGGCGCCGGCGTCGAGTAACCAAGGAGCTTCGCGCCCACGTTGGCCAGCCAAAGGGCCATCCAGGTTCCCTTGAAACCGGTGTGGCCCGTGAGCATCACGCGACGCCCACGGTAGGCATTAAGGGACTGTTGCAACTTATCCATGAGGAAGTTCTCTCGATGAGGCAGTGGAAGTCAGTGAGAGGTTTAGGTGAGCTGCTGGTAGGAGGGGCGCTTACGGGTTCGTTTCGGAGCAACCACCCACGGAGGTGATCCGCTGCTCCAGAGTTTGTCGAGGTATTCGCGGTCGCGTTGCGTATCCATGCATGCCCAGAATCCGCGGTGGCGGTGCACGCGCAGGCGTCCATCGCGCGCCAGATTGACGAGCGGCGTTTTTTCCAGAACGCAGCCCTCGTCGAAGCTCAGGTAATCGAGGAAGTCGCGTTGAAAGAAGAAGTAGCCGCCATTAATCCACTTCTCGGTGAATTCCGGCTTCTCTTCGAATTCCGTGACGGCGTCGTCTTCGGCGATGCGTAGTTCGCCAAAGCGCGAAGGTGGGTTCACTCCCAAAACCGTGCCGGTCATGCCGCTGGTGAGATGAGCTTGATATTCATCGGCCAGGTGGCAATCGGTAAGACCATCGCCATAGGTGACGGCGAAATGCTCAGCATTACCCAGATATCGGCTTGCCGCGCGAGCGACCCGCGCGCCAGTCATGGTCAACTCGCCGGTATCGGCCAGAGTGACCATCCAATCGTCGTCGTGTTCGACCGAATGGACGTGCACGTTGTTGTGCGAGAGTTCGACCGTAAAGTCGCTGTTGAGCGACGAGTATTGGAGGAAGTACGATTTGACGACTTCAGCCTTGTAACCAAGGCAAAGGATGAAGCGCTTGAAGCCATAGGCGGAATACGATCGCATGATGTGCCACAGAATCGGCTTCCCTCCGACGGGCACCATCGGCTTGGGGCGGGTTTCGGTTTCTTCGCGAAGCCGGGTTCCCAAACCGCCGCAAAGCAAAAACACGGGAACGTCGCTGAGATTCTCCATAATGTGGTTCGTCCGTTATTGGCGTGAGATGAGATGGGGTGGAACGAAAAAGGGGAAAACAAAAACGCGCTACGATGC
Source organism: uncultured Pirellulaceae bacterium (assembly GCA_964636985.1). Classification (GTDB taxonomy): domain Bacteria; phylum Planctomycetota; class Planctomycetia; order Pirellulales; family Pirellulaceae; genus CAZWSX01. Next base: position 63,274 of record CAZWSX010000027.1, read on the forward strand.
ACCACTGGGCACAGGCCCACTAGTGACCGTTGCATCATTGGAGGGTGAATAGGAACTCGACGGGTTAGGATCACTCGACGTCACCGAGGCGTCCTGGGACATCAAGGCCAGCTCGACACCGGTCGCCAGCATCAGCTCGCGAACCGAGGTGTCGCCGTGATAAGCGTGCTCGAGGTAGTGGTCGGAACCGAAGTCGATCGCCCGCAAGTCGGGGCGAATCAGACGAAGTGTGATCAGCCCGGTGCAGCAGGTGCCGACGACCGTGCCCGCTTCCATTTCGGGCGCCATCTCTTCAATGCTGCGGCGATCCGTCACGATCTCGAACGGCGGCAGTAAGCTGCGCAAGTAGGCCGAAGCGGGATAATTGGGATGAGGTTTGACGAGTAGCTTCTTCGGCGCGAGTCGCTTAAGCCAAGCGGCAAAAGCCTCGGCGAACGGACGAAAACGTTCTTCCGACATCCACTGCCAAATCGCCGTTTCGACATACATCACGGTACCGGGATCGGCTTGTTTGACCGGTTGCGCCGCCTTGAGTGGGACAATCGTGGCAATTTCCGGCGGCGCTTTCAGTCCCGGCTCCGCAAAGCTGACAACGCGCGAGACCGCCGGATCGAACGCGCCGCTTAAGTGCGTGGTCGGCTCGACGTATTGCAAGCCAAGTCCGCGAGCAATCAGTGGCTTGGTGGCAGCTCTCCACCATGCCCGATTCTTGGTCCGAATGTCTTGGTAGTTCATCAGGCCTTCGGCTAAGACCGTGACGCGGTGCGTTGGATTCTTACGAGCGAAGTTCAGGATGTGGTTCGTCAGCAAATTGTCGGAGTTGACGATGTAACTCCCCGTCACATCCTCTCGATGGAGTAACTCTCGAAGCCGTCGGGCGGCCGAGAAGTAAAACGGAACAAATCGCGTTTGCCCCAGCAGCGTCAAGCTCGCTTTCGCTGGATAGCGAATGACTTCGCCGCACTGCTCGAACCACGGTTGTGGCGGAGGCTGCCGCATCAGGAACAGAACGGCGTCGCGCGGCGACAGCCCGTCTTGCTCGAGGGTGGCCTCGGCCATCATTCCGGAGATCGGATTGTTGACAAACACCAAAACCGTCATCGAACCAGTGCTCCAAGCTTTCCCTTCGATTCGGATCGACGCATCCGTTTACTCGCTCGCGACCAGGTCTTCCGTCACGTTGCCGGTGACGTCTTGTTCATTCACCAGGAAATACAGCCCCGCGTGCGCCAGTAGCAACCACCGTGCTTTGGGGAACAGGGCATTCGAGGCGTACAGCGAGACGAACTGCGTAATCACGGCTCCCATCGCCGCGCCCAAAGCGCCGTATCGAGGGATCAGCCATAAGTTGGCCAGCACGCTGGTAATCGCCCCCAGCAGGCTGGTCCACATCAGGACGCTGCCTTGTCCGGAGAAAATCAGATACTGCGAGCGCAGCAGCAGGCTGTAGCAGATGCCGGCGCTCAACATCTGCAGGGCCAAGATGTTGCCTGCCTGAGCGTACTCGGCGCCGAATACGGTCAGCACGAGCCGATCTCGCACAAGCCATGCCGCAACCAAGCCGAGCGCGAACACGAGCGTGATCGCCGACGTCAGTTGGCAGTAGGCCTTCAAAAAGACCTTGGGGCCACGTTTGTAAAGCCTGGCGAGTTCGGGAGCGGTTGCCACGACCAGCAGTGGAACAAACCCGGCGAGGACATCGTAAATGCGACTGGAGGCGGCGAACTGTCCGGCCTCGGCATCGCCTGCGAGCTGCGCCACCAGGACTTGATCGAACCGCAAGTAGATATTCGAAAAGAAGGCGGCCGCCAGGATCGGTGCCCCTTGGCAGGCGAGATTCCAAGCCATATCGGCGCTGGGACGCAGCCGCATTTCGTGTGGCTCGCACACGCGAAGCATCCAGTACGCCGTGACGGTGGCGAAAACGGCATCGACAACTGTGGCCGACGCGAGCGCGAGCAGACCGGCGTCCGCTTGGATGAGTGTGAGTTGCAGAACGCCGCCGGTAATCAAACCCGCCAATCGCGGCAGTGCCGCCAAGTGCATTCGCGAGCTGGCTTGAAACACAAGCGTCAGCGAGTCGTCCAGGCGTGCTAACCAGCTGAGAGCGAAAGTCACGGCCAAGCCGACCACAGCGGCGTCGTTTGCCGACATGAAGAGCCAGGCAAAAGCGATCGCCAACGTTCCGAACACAAGTCCGCCCAGGACGCGGATCGCTAGCGCGCTGCCGACCAGAACGCCAGGGCTTCCGTCGTGCGTGGCCAGCCGCTGAACCACCATTCGCACCGTGCCGCAATCGGCCAGGTTGCCGAAGAGCGTCGTGAGCGAGAGCGCCGCGCTGTAGAGGCCAAACGAGGCTGGTCCCAAATAGCGGGCCAGGCACGAGCCGACGACAATCACCACCAATAGCCGAACGAAACGCTCGGCGACCAGGATCGAAACATTGGCACCAAGACGCTTGATCACTTGCGAGGTCACACCCTTCGCGATCGACATCGACTGAAAACCCATAAGTTCCTTGCCAAAAATCCGTTTGATAAGCCGCGCCGCTTAGGCGCGAACCGGCTCTTCCATCAGCGATTCAATCTCGGCAAACGGGACGCCGCGGTGCCGCAGCAATTCGGCCGCGTCGCGCCAACCATCGCGCGAGGCATTGCCGTTTTGCGCGATTTGGCGCTTCATGTTTCGCAGCGCAAATTGCCGCGTGTGCTCGTTGGGCCATCCGTAGGTGAAAAAGATTGAAAGCTTGTCGGCTCGCCCGGTCAGCTTTCGCAGAACCGTTCCCGCCGTGTAGGCTGCCGATTCGTTCCCTAGCACCTTCCGCAGCACGCGCTCGTGCCATTGCTTCTTGTCGCCGTGGTGGAAGATCCGGACGTCGAAGATCACGACGTCGCCGACGCCAGTCGACAAAGCCTCGGCGGCGTCGGCACGCAGGTCGCGGTCACGATGCGAGCCTGGCACTACCGTGAGGCCTTGCTTGTTGCTCGAGTGGTCTTGCAGATAGATCCCAATCTTGTGGACTTCAAAGTCGGCCGGACTCGACTCCTCTCGCGAAAAGTAAGCCTGCGTGTCGGTGTGCCAACCGCTGAGCATGTTTTGATGCGCGTCGGAGTGGAACGTGAACTGAATATCGTCACGTCCCGCGGCGGCGCGAGCCAGGTCGAGCATTCGACTATCGACAATCAATCGCCGTAGCGAAGGAATCCGCGACATCGCGTCGGGCTGCGTTTTGCCAAAGTCGTAACACCGGCCGTCGGTGCGGAAGAACTCGCGCACCTCTTCTCGCAAGGCCGCGATCTCGTCAGGCGTGAAAACACCTTTCGCCAGCGCAAAGCCGTTTTCTTCAATGCACTTGCGGATGGCCCTTGGTGTTGATTGCGTGTCGTCGCCTGGCGTGCGAAGTACATCGATCATGCGTGTCCCCCTTTCTTGGAGGAAATAGTGGGAGAGGAGATTGTCGAGGAGGAGAGTTCTTGAGATGAGAGAATGAAGTCGCACACCTCTCGGACGGCCGCGTGACCGCCGCCGCGCTTCGCGACGTAATGGGCCGCGGCAAGGATCGGAGGCATCGCGTCGGCAGGGCAGGCCGCGAATCCGACTCGCTTCAAACAGTCGAGATCAGGCAAGTCGTCGCCCATGAATCCCACAAACCGCGGGTCCAAGTCGCGAGACTGGCACAGCTTTTCAAGGCAGGCCAGCTTGTCCTGCACACCTGCGTGGCACTCGATGCCGAGTTTTTGGGCTCGGCTGATCGCGATCGGCGAAGCCTCTCGCGTCATCATCACCGTTTCAACGCCCGCAGCTTTGAGCATCGATATCCCATGGCCATCGCGAGTGTCGAAGCGTTTCAAACGCTCGCCCGCGTCGCCGCAGTACATCCCGCCGTCGGTCAACGTTCCGTCGACATCGACGACCAGGACGCGAACTTTCGCGGCCCGTTCGATTGCCGGTTGCAGTTGCCGATCGGCCAAGATTCGCGCCACGGCGTCCCAGTCGGAGGGCTCGTCGATTTCGATGAGCGTGTCCTCGGGCATTTCGTGTACGCCAATGCGTCCGCCCAGCCGGCACGCAGCCTTTTCCAAGAGACTGCGTGTCGTTCCGTAGAACGCACCGTTCTCGACGAGCATGCCATCGAAGTCTTGTCTTCGCGGGCGTTTTGTTACGTCGTAATTCAGCGCCGTTCCGTCCTTGCTCCACAGGAATCGCTTCCAACGCGCGACCGTGACGAAGCTGTCCCATTTCTCGGCCGACATCGTCTCCAGGGCAGAGTCGATGTCGATCGAGCGAGTGAGCGGCGAAGTTGCCTGCAGCGTTACCAACACATCGAAGGGAACGCCTTTGGCAAAGTGCATCATCACCGACTCGGTCGAGGCCGTATCGGTCGCGAACTCGGCCGGACGATCGATGACCTTGACGCGCACGCCGAGTCCCTCGACAGCGCGGCGAATCTCGGGCGAATCGGTCGACACGAACACCTCGTCGATCTTCGAAGCGGCGCAAGCCGCCTCGATCGACCAAGCGCACAGCGGTTTCCCCGCCAGCAACTTGATGTTCTTGCCGGGAATGCCGCGCGAGCCGCCGCGAAGCGGAATGAGGGCTACTACGCGCTTAGACATGGACCTTCCTCTTGAGCTTCTTGCGTTGCTCCCACTCCACGGGCAGGATCTCGTCACGCTTTTGTGTGAGCGCGAGCTTGACGTTCCTTAGATCCCGAGCAAGACGCCGCATTCCGTCGGGCTCGAGGCTGGCGGCGTGGTCCGTACCTTTCCAGGTTCGGTCGAGCGTGAAGTGCCGCTCGAAGACGGTCGCCCCGAGAGCCAGAGCACCCACATCGGCCGCGATGCCCAAGTGGTGGCCCGAGAAGCCAATGGCTTTGACTTTCGATGCCCACGTCTCGCACAACCGCGAGATTTCGAGCAGGCAAATGTCCTCGAACGCGACCGGGTAGCCTGAAGTGCAGGCGTATATGACCAGGTCATCGAGTCGATCTTTGCGTTCAAACAACGCGACGATGTCGTCTTCTTCATTGCGCGACGACATCCCCAGCGAGACGTGGATTTCGCCGCCGTAGTGGTCGCACAACCACTCCAGCATGTCACTGTCGGTATTGCACGCAGAGGGAATCTTGAGGAGCTTCGGCTTGAGCGGAGCCATCTCCTTGGCGGCCGTGAGATCCCAGACCGAAGTCGAGTACTCAACGCCCCACTCTTCGCACGCTGCTTTCAGCCGGCGATGCTGCTCGACATCGAATTCAAGGAACTCGCGGTGCTCCCCATAGGTGGCGCCATAGGAGAACGCGGGATTGGGATGGGGCCGGTCGAATTCCTCCGGAGAGAGGAGTTCCCGATTGGTCCGTTTTTGAAATTTAACGACATCAATTTTGCAAAAAACGGAGGCGATGCGAATCATTTCTAAGGCGATATCGAGATCCCCTTTGTGATTGCATCCAATTTCCGCGATCAGCATGTGTCACCTCGCAAAAGCGACTGAAGATAAGAAGAGAACAACAAAAGTTAGGGAAGGATTTGGCGACGCTTAGGAAAAAAGCAACCTTGGCGCGTCGGCGTAAGTGCAAGTACCGTGCCGCATAGCCGTGGCGTTCGTCTTGTCGACTCGCACGTGCATGGGACGCGATGTTTGTAAAAAGTATTGTGCAATTGTTATAAAAATGTTGACAAATAATCTGCCGCCGATATTTCTCGAAGGCGTTGATTTGTCGTGTGTAAGGCGTGATAAATCGCGTTTTGGCGCGCACCACGCCCTACCCGTGGATGGAACGCGACGGTCGTGGAGGAGGGGTTGATTTAAGTGCGACGAGTTCAGTCGCTCATTAGGAGGCGCCTTCGCGGAGCGCTACGGTCTTAATCGTTCGGATGAGGATGTAGAAATCGAGCCAGATCGACCAATTGCGAACGTATTGCTCGTCTAACTGGGCTCGCCGTTGAAAAGTAGTTGTTGCGCGGCCGGAGACTTGCCACAGACCCGTGATCCCCGGCCGGACCATCAAATAGGCGCCGTAGTCGGCGTTAGACGCCGCATAGCTTGCGATCTCAGCTGCGTACATGGGGCGAGGGCCAACCAGGCTCATCTCACCTGTCAGTACGTTCCAGAGTTGAGGGAGTTCGTCCAGGCTAGTGCGGCGAAGCAAGTGGCCGATCCACGTGATGCGCGGATCTTTCCGCAGCTTGTGGAATTCCTCCCAGTGCAGCCGCTCTTCCTCGTTGCTGGCCAGGTAGTCGGCCAGGATCTTGTCATTGTTCACCACCATCGTGCGGAATTTCCACGCGATGAAGCGTCGCCCGCCAATGCCGATCCTCTCTTGGCCAAACAAAATCGGCCCGGGATCGAAAGCCTTGATCGACAGAGCAAGGGCTGCAAGCAATGGCGAGATCAGAATGCCGCCGACGATCGTCGCAAGTAGATCGAAGACCCGTTTTGCCAAGCGCGGCCCAGGAAAAAGGAGTTGATCTTTGATTCGAATACCCGAGGCGCCTACGTAGGCATGGGACTCTGCCGAAAGGGTAGGCATGCCTGGCAGGTTGTTAAGCACGACGACGTGCGGAACAGCGCGCACACGTTTTCGCAGTGTTTCGCTGATCCGATGCGATTCGCCTGACGCATCGACCAAGGCCCAAAAGGCGCGATGGCGATCCATCAGCTGCTTCACCGAGGATGGCGGTCCCAAAAACCTCGGGTCATTGAGAAACGCTCCGCGTTTTGCCGCGGCCAGGTCGTCGACAAAGCCCATCGGTCGCAATCCCAAGGAAGGATTCGACTCCAGCCACTTAAAGGTTTCCTGCGCCAGCATGCCGGTACCAAAGATCATGGCCGGTTGCCCCCACCAAGATGTGCGGGCGAGCCAACTTCGCAGTCCAAATCGGACGATTGGAACCGCCAGGAACGCTATCGTCAGCGCCAGCAGGCAAGTCATCGTCAAAGCACTAAGCACATGCGATGGCTGAAGCAACGCCACGGCGAGGACGCCTAGTAGAGCAATCGCATTGCCGATCGTGCAACGACGAAGCTCGTTGGCGGGGTGCAGTCCTACAACGGAGTACATGCCCGCGAACGAATAACCCAACAGCAGACTGGAGATTAGCAAGATGCTGCCTGGCAACGGCGCTTCTGCCGATAGCGAGATCGAGGTCCCCGTAAGCAGGCTCGCAGTGTAAAGGCACACGGCCGCAACGATGGCGTCGCCAATCAAAAAGGGCGAAACAACGATCGCATCCTGACAAAACATGAGCCACGCGGTCCGCGCCCATCCTTCGACATGATGGGAGCAAGCCTCCTCTGCCTCGCGCTCGACAGCGGCGGAGTCGCTGGTGAGACGATGCGATGTGTCCACGGAAGAGAAATCACTTGCGGTCGAAACGAGCCCTGTCGATATCCTTGGCACGTCGAACAACATACTGCTCATGTTCAAAGCATCCTTTCCTACTCGGCGCAACCATGCATCAACGCCATCGAACAGGTCGCTGCCGCGCAGTCGCAAAATCGGAATCGATTTTTTGAAGAGGAGATAAACGGTCGCGAAATGGAAGCAATTGCCGTGCCGTCGCATAGACATCCGTGTTGGAGCGGCTCAAATCAATCGGACTTTCTTATTCTGCGAATTCCATTGCACGGTATCTCGCGAAACTCTTTCATTCGTGGAATGAATCTCGCGTAACTGGGGTCGGATTCTAAGCCACGATCATGAATTGACTACCCACTTCTCAGAACTTGCGGACAAAAGCGGGACAGTCAAGTCGAAGCCGATGCGTGCTGGTCATTTCAAGACCATGTATTGATAGCCCGCATGAATGCGGCCCGCCACTTGCTCGCGATCTCACGCGATGGCCGCGTGCTGTCATCTCCCAGCGACAGCCTGTCTGTTGAGAATTGCCACAACTCGATGTTGTGCAACAAGAGGTGCCGATGTGTTCACGATTTATTCACAACTGCACACATGGGCGATGCTGGCAAGCTCAGCAAGATGGAACGGCGACAGGCAAATAGGCAATTGAGCAAGCAGTTGTCTCGTTGTTGTGCAGTCATCGATCCATGCACAAGGTGTGGACGTACTGTGCAGAGATGTAAACGAAGTAGAGCTTGCGTAGGACTCGACAAAACCGCCTTTCACATGACAATACGAAGGTCGATCGCAAGTTGGTGACTCTAGGTTCGTGACCGCGAAGTCAGAGTTCTTCCCTCCCTCCGCCCGCCGCGATCACTCGTCTTTCGTGCTTATCCAGACGTAGTTTCTTTGTGAGGAAGACTCATGGTTCCGACAACTCTGAACGCAGGTCCGCTTGGTGATCACGACGCCGCAAGCAGTCGCGGCCTCGGCGACGCAAAACAGTTGCTAGGCATTCTCCGGCGACGCTGGTTATGGATCATCGCGTCGCTCTTCATCGTCCTGGCACTGACAGCAGTTGCCTACGTCGTCACTCCGAAGACCTATCGATCGACAGCGAAGATCTCCATCACGGGCCGCAACACAGAGTTGACGTCGCTGAATGCCTACAGTTCGCTCGAAGCGGAGACGCTCGTTTCCGAAGACATCCTCGCGACCCACATGCAGATCATGACGAGCCGCGCCGTCATCGAAAGAGCCATAAAACGCCGCAATTTAGCGGAAATTTCAGCGATTCAGGAAAACGTGAACGAGTACACCACGCCGGCGCAGGCGATCGCCAACGATCTCGTTGTCAGCCGCGGCGGCATGGGGCAAGCCCGGACTGCTCGCGTACTCAATGTGCAGTTCGACAGCGCCGATGCGGAAGCGAGTCAGACCGTTGTGGAGGCTCTCGTCGAAAGCTACCAGGCATTCATCAAAGAGAAATTTCAAGATGTGAATCGCGACGCCGTCGGCCTCATCGGACGCGCTCGCGAATCACTCGCCAAGGAAGTCGCCGACAAGGAGTCGGCGCTGGAAACGCACCGCAAGAACGCGCCCGCGCTGCTGTGGAAGAGAGGCCAAGATGCTTACAACGCGCATCTGCTCCGATACGAGGAATTGGAACGCGAGCGCGCCGCTGTGCAAGTGCTGATCACGGAAGCGACGGCGAAGCTGAGCCTCTTCGAAGCCAAGCTCAAAGAAGTGGAGCAAGCAGGCGGAAGCGGCTTTGAAAAAATTTCGCTCATCGATGAAAAAAATGCCACCCGCATTCGAGCCCTGCTCGAAGTAGTGCGGGGTGACGCACAGAGCGAAGAGTTTCAATCGCGCATCCCCGAGATGACCGCTCTGGCACAAACGGAAATGCAGACGCTCACAAACTTGTTGGTGAAGGAAAAGTCCCTACGTGATGATTATGGGAATGGATACGCACCGCTGCGCGAAGTGCGCGCACAGATTGCCGCCGTGCGGCAAGTGCTCAAAGACAAAGGAAAGGCCGCCAGCAAAGCCACTGCGCCAAAGAAGCGAGTCGACGTCGACCCAGAGGAAGTCGTGAAAGGCTACCTCAGTTTGTTGCGTTTCGAAGCGGATGAGGTCAAGAATCGCGAGGCACAGCTCACTGCACTGAGCAAACAAGAAGAAGAGGCGGCTCGCGCTCTGCGGGATTACGATGCGCAACTGGACGTCATGCGCAGCGATGTCGATCGCCAACGAGAGCTTTACCAGGTAGTTGTCGACCGCTTGCGGGAAATCAATCTTCAGCAAGATCTCGGCGGGTTCGCTAACGAAGTGATCGAGGAACCCGCGCTCGGTGAGAAAGTCGCTCCCAAGCTCCTTGTATTTCTTTTGGGCGGCGGCCTGGGTGGTTTGTTATTGGGCTTTTTGCTGGCCGGCGTCGCGGAAATCCGCGATCATCACTTCCGTGGTCCTCGTCAAATTGAAGAAGTACTCGGCTCGCCGGTTGTGGCGCATGTTCCTGCCCTTGCCGTGTCGCGTGCGGAGGCGGCTAGCCCCATGCTGCGAAACCTCCGCGAAAGCCAGCCGGGCCTCGATATCAAGTTGTTGTCGTACTTCTGCCCGCGCTCAACCGCCGCTGAAGTATTTCGTTCAATCCGAACACAACTTCTTTTCAATACCGAGATGCGTAATCTCCGCGTGGTGCAGTTCGCAAGCACGAAGCGCGAGGAGGGAACTTCCATTTGCCTGGCCAATGCGGCAATTTCGCTCGCGCATGCCGGAAGAAAAGTTTTGATCATCGATTGCGATCTCCATCACGGAAACCAATCGAAGCTGCTGGGCGTCCATGGCGCCCCTGGACTGGCGAACGTCCTCTGCGGCGAAGAGACCTGCGAAGACGCGATCGTAACAACGGGAATTCGAAACCTTTCGCTGCTGCCTCACGGCCAATCCGCTTATCGCGCCGTGGAGCTTCTCTCGCAAGAATCATTCGCTGGGATTATCGAGTACGCGCGTGAGCGGTTTGACTTCGTGCTGCTCGACAGTCCGCCAACGTTGGCCTCGCACGACGCATGCGTGATTTCAAGACACACCGACGGCGTGGTCTTTGTCGTGCGGCCCGCAATCGTTACGCCTGAGAGTGCCCGCAATGCGCTCGCATCGATTGAACACGTCGGATCCAAGACAATTGGTATCGTCGTGAATCACTTCGACCGCCGTTCCAGCTACGTTGCGGACGACGGAATGATGCTGGGTGCCTATCCTTCATCAGCATTTACAAACGAAGAATCTCTCGAATTACCTTTGCGATCGCCTGCTCGATAGGCGTAATTTGCATTGAAGCTCGGCAACTAGCATCGCCGGCTGCCTTAACTTTTGGCAGCATCGCCAGCGCCACTGGCGCGCTCCCTTGTAACATGCGGCACGCTAGCGGCTCGCCGCGCACGAGCCGAATGGGGGAGTTTGCCGAAAAAATAGCCGGCGAAAATCTTAACGGCGCGGTTACTTCAAGTCGGGTGCGAGTTTGTACCGATCATTTCGTTGGTAACGCGCACTTTTGCCATTGATCGACGACTTAATTCGATTTGATCAAATTGGCGGTCGGAATTCAGAGCCGCCTGGCGGACACGAGGTCCCGTCTGATGAATGCTTCCCAACGACTCCTCATCGCGGTCGTGCTAGCTGGTTTCACCGGCTGTGCATCGATTCAAGACTCGCATTATCGCGCCGCCAAGTGGACGGAAGCGACCGCCGCGTACATGAGCAATCACGAAACGTGCGCGAATCCCTGGTCCGACTACGGCTTGGGCTGGCGCGAAGGGTACTACTGCGTCGCCACGGGTGGCGATGGTCAGTTGCCCCCGGTTCCCAATTGCAAATACTGGGGCCCTGGGTTCCAAACCGAAGCCGGACGCTCGCGCGTCAATGCCTGGTACAACGGTTTCGAAATTGGCGCCTCGGTAGCGGGCGGCGCCTGCCGCGACGCATACAACGAGATTCCATCCAGCTGCAACGCGTTCAACGACGTTCCGCATCCGTTTCCGCCGCATTCGTGCGACGACGGCAGCATCGAGCACTATCTTTCGCGGCGAGACGAGCAAGTGCCGCAGCCAGCCGAAGCATTCCCCGACGATAAGCTCCCCGCGAGTGCAGAATCCGCTCGTCGTTTGCCGCCGCCGAATAAGCCGAGCAGCGTGCGAGCGCGCGTCGAAGACGTGCCCGCCCAGCCCTTTAAATCGACGAACAAAGCAAAACTACTGGCCCCGATGCCCGAAGTTCTGGAGCCGGGAGCCGGAGAGGCAGAAGTCCTGGAATACAACGAGAGTGACGAAGAGTAACCTTCACTCCCATCGTGAAGTAACCAACCGGAACATACCGTTACGTCCGTTGAAACATCCGGATGTGGGCCTCAAGGAAGGCAATGCCATGCGTCGCTCAATGAGTTCTGATTGTCTTGCGAAGCGTGGGCCTTCCATCGCGCTTGCATCGATGTTGCTTTTGCTGCCGGTATTGACTGGCTGTCAGACCTTCACGTTCGGCGCGCGTGCCATTCCGGCCACGCGGTTGCCGGCCGATTTCGCCGCTCCGTCCAAAGCCGGATGGGTCACGCTCGACCTGGCGATGTTGGGGCAGCCAGAGCCAAAGATCTACAAGGTTGGCCCCGGCGATACGCTCGGTGTCTACATCCGAGGCATCTTGCCCGAAGGCGGCGCTCCAGGTGCCGTCCAACCGCCGCCTCCAGTTCAGCTTTCGATCCCGACGACACCAAACTACTACCCGCAACTCGGGCAGCCCGACACTCCCAATTTTGGTATCGCTTTCAAGGTACGCGACGACGGCACGATCGACGTGCCGACCGCCGGAGAAGTTCAAGTCTCCGGCTTGAGCGTGGCGCAAGTAGAAGCCGCGATTCAGCGCGTCCTCGTCGAAAAAGAAGTTGTGACGGAGAAGTCCGACTTCGTGACGGTGAGCCTGCTTAAGTCGCGCACGACACGCGTGGTCGTGATTCGCGAAGATACGTCGCTGGCGACGCGATTAAGGAAGGACGAAGTGCCTTACACCAAAAAAGGCGAAGGGCAAATCATCGACTTACCGGCCTACGAGAACGACGTCCTTCACGCGCTTGCCGCGTCGGACGGTCTGCCGGGGCTCGATGCTTATAATGAAATCTGGGTGCTGCGTAGCCAAGGCTTCCGACAAGAAACGATGGAAGCAATGTTGGCGAATCCCAGCACGATCACCGGCCAGGCCGGCCACCATCGCGAGCACGTGATTCGCATTCCTTTGCGATTGAATCCATGCGAGGGCTGCCCCTTTAGCCCGGCCGATGTGGTCCTGCACGAAGGGGACGTAATCTATATCCCCAACCGGGAAGCCGAGGTCTTCTATACCGGCGGCGTGCTGCCGGGCGGAAAGATCCCGATGCCGCGCGATCAAGACTTGGACGTGCTCGAGGCAATCGCGCTGGTGAACGGCTCGCTCGTCGGACCAGGCAACAACCAGGCTGTGTTTCGTACTGGTCCCGGTAACGTGAACGCTCCTTCGCGGGCGGTCATCATTCGCAAACTTGCGAATGGCCAGCAAGTGACCATTCGCGTTGATCTAGGCCGCGCCATTTACGACAAGCGCGAGCGAATTCTGATGCAGCCCGACGACCAGTTGCTGGTGTTCTACAAGCCATCCGAGCTGTACGCGAACATCTTCCTCAACTACGTCGGCTTCAACTTCAACTTCAACAAGATCATCGACTAGGCAAGATGTCGGCTGTGCAGGTCGCCGGCTATACGGCGGCGACTTGCTCTTGCTTGCCCACGTTCGCGAAGCGTGGGTTCTCGAACACGTGCTGGATTTTGAGCCGGGCCGTTTCCTCGAAACCGGCCCCGCGAATTTGCTCGAGCATGCGAGCCGTTTCGGCGTCGCCCACAAATCGGGCGTGAGTTTCGATCCACAGCGTCTTGACGCGGGTCGCGATGAAGTCGAGTTCGTTGGTGATTACGTCGAGTTCGCTTCCTTCGATATCGATCACCAGTGTGATCGGCTTGTCTTCGTCAAAGGTGCGGCTCAGTTCCTCGACCGTGGTTGTGGGTACTTCGACTGTTTTTCCCGTTTGCCGCAGCACGCTACCGCCCACGGCCAACTCGTGCTGATGGAACGAAATCGACGATTTTCCGTAGGCAACGGCCTTAGGAACGATCTCGAATTTGCAGCCATTGCGGTCGCGATTGGCCGTAAGAAGCGGCACCAGATCGGGATTCGCCTCGACGACGATCTGCTTGGTGGGATCGTCGAGCAAGCGATTGGCGATACACGATACGACGCCAATACATCCGCCCAATTCGATCAGCGGGAGCTTGGGGTCGATGACTTGCGTGACTAACTGAATCTCTTCCCGCTCCCAAGCACCAAATAAAAATCGCCCTTTCAATCCGAGCGAAATCGAAGGGTGCGCGGTCGAGAACTTAAGACCGTTCACGTTCACGACATCGCCCATCGCGGAGACAATCATGCCGGCAATGGGGTTGTTGTACACGGCCGCGCGCGCCGTCGCCTTGAGCAATTTGAACATGCTTGAACCTTAACTTGGAGATCGTGAGTAGGGGATTGAAGACAGGAACGAGAGGAGAAGTGACCACGTTTCCAAACAGGCGATCTGTCTGAAAAGCGCCGAGCGAACCCAGCAGCACGAGCTAAAACCGTGCCAAAACAATCGATGAGAGGAAGGAAGCAAGCCAATCCATGCTCGCCCAGGAACCAACACGCTCGGTTCCATGCGACGTGGCCTCAACCTAGCGAATCCGAATCGACCGTCCATCCGTTTGCGCGATACGAGAGCACCTTTTGCGGCAATCGCCTTCTCAGGCAGCAACGAATCAGCGCCGTTGGATTGCTATCGCGAAGATTCGCGCACGCAATGCATTGCGCGCCGCGATAAAGTGGATCGCAGTCTTCACTGTCGTGTGCCTTGCTTTTCATGACACCTTAGCGCTGCAATGTTCGGTATCGTCAACACTCCGCCGTAACGAGCGCATTGTCGGAAGGCGCGGTTCCACTAACACTCGACATCGCGATCAGCATGAAGCTCCGCAGCACTCACGGTCAGTAAGGCAACGATTGCCGAAAAGTATGGCGCCAAAAGTCATCAATGCTTTGGATCGAGTTCGGCCTTGTTGAAATGTCGCACGTTGCACTTTGTCAGAGTTACACCTATGCAGAACATGCGGCCGTTGCCAAGCGAAATCGACCCTCCGTGCGGCGGGACGTAGCGAACCCCCTTGTCTGGGGAGGAACCGCGGCCTACAATTGGCAGGCTTGAAAGTTGCTTAAGATTTGCTGTGCGCCGCACGATCATTCATGCATCGCAGGCAATGGCATGTCGAAGAGCGACTTAGGTGGTTTAGGCCGAATAGGCGATAGGCCGCCGTCGCCAGCGCGAACCGGTTTTGCAAACCGGTGTCGCTAAGCGATGCCGCGTGCTGCAGTGTTCGCTGTGGCATTCATCGGGGGCGAACTGGATTCGACCGGATGATGGAAGCGTTGGTTGCATGTCGTGGTTGGTCAGCTGGCCACGTTAAAAGCAGACCAAATGTTACGTGCCGAGGAAAACCTCGCTCTCGCTGCCTAATTAAACAGTAGCGACCGACTGCGGACTTTAGCCGAAGAGGTCCAAAAGTTGGTAGCCAAATTCGGCTCGCCCCACGCCACGTCGGGTACGCGTGGGGTTCAAAACGTTCCTGTCTAGCCGTCGCGGATCCTGACGTTGGGAGCCGCGGCGTGCGAAAATTAATCCGACGTATAAACATGTAGACGCCGCCGTGGAAACATCTCGGGACGGGGGTTCAATTCCCCCCGCCTCCACTTTTCTCAGAAACGAGCCCTTTGACGAGAACGTCAAAGGGCTTTCTCATTGTGGGGCAAAGAGTTGCGTCGTCGAGACGGCAGTTCAACCAGACGATTTCGAGGATTTGACGTTTCTCGGAGTAATCCGCCGTAACCCATCGCTCCGTAAGGGTTTGCGAAAGTTCAAACACCCTCGAAGCCAGTTCCGCGTTTTCGTCGCGTGAACGGTCGAGCGCATCCAGCTGCAACTTGACGGACGCTAAGCGGTCCCGGAGCTCCACTTGCTTCTTATTGAACGTGGCCACGTCAATCTGGTCTTCAAGTCGCAGATTGAGCAAGCGATCCTGCTGGCCCTTAATCAAACTCAGTTGCCGGGAAAGTTCGGAGTGTTTGGCTCGCGTATCGGCCTGGGAATCCTTCGTCTTCGATGCCAGCACGGCTCGGAACCAGTCGCGAATCTTTTCGTCCTCAACCCTCATCTTGGCGAACATCGCCAAGACTTGCTTGTCGAGTTCGGCTTCGGTCACACGCGTCCGAGGATGCCCTGGCTTGTTGTACTTCGTGCACCGGTAGTAAGCGTATTCACGGGGACCGTTTTTGGTCTTCTTGATTTTCAGTTCGCCGGTGATCTTGTGGCCGCAATGACAACACTCGATCAGGTCTGACGCGTAAACCATAGCGTGGGTGAGTTGTTGACCGTTACCGAGAAGGGTCTGTACACGGTCCCAGGTGGTCCGGTCCACGAGTTGCTCGTGCTTGCCTGGATACCAACCGTCGCGGTAACGGACTTCGCCGATGTAGGCCCGGTCGGTCAACATATTGTGGACCGAGGTTCGACTCCAACGCGGAGAAGACGGCCGATACTGAATTCCGTCCTCACCCAATCGCTTGACAATACCGTCGAGCGTGTGGTTTTCGTAGGCGTACAGATGAAACATCCGCTTAACATTGGCGGCTTCCGTCTCATCGACAATCACCAGCCGCCTACCATTCTCTCGAACATTTTTGAAGCCGTACGGAGCTTTTCCCGGAAACAAGCCTTCTTGGACGCGGCGACTAATGCCCTGACTGATATCAACAGCCATTTGCTCGGTGAAGAAGCTCGCCATGTTGGCAAGCGTTCGTCGCATCATGCGTCCGGCCGGGTTGTTGTCGGTTGGCTGCGAAACTGAGATGAAGGGAACCTCGTACTCGGTTTCGAGTCGCTCCAATTCGACGTAGTCAAACAGATTGCGGGCAGCTCGGTCGACCTTGTAGAACAACAGTCCGTCGAGTTCAATCGCGTGCTTTTTCGCGTACGCGATCATTTCCTTGAACGTCTTGCGCTCATCGCGTTTGCTAGCGGTCTCGGCGATCCGGAACAGTTTGACGATCGCGCCATCGTGCCCCTGGCCTGCTCCCCAAAATCTGATCCAGGTGGTATGAGAGCTTCTTAGTTAAGGCAATCCGCTGGAATCGCCCCGACGCATCCAGCACGAGCCGATCTTGGGGTTGAGATGGACGTCGACTTCATCTTGAAAGACCGCCGTTTCATGGTGGGGTAAGGATCGCAACAGTTCATGAATCGCCGCTACTTTTCGTCGATACTGGGGATCAACGAGTCCCACCACAGGGCGGGGACGACGCCACACGAAACCGACTTTTGCCAACCAACGACGAATCGTCTCGGCGCTAACTCGGAATGGCAAATTGAAGCCGCCGGAACATTCGTGTCCATCTGATTACTTCATTGCCCTTTAATGCGCCATGTGCTTGGCACCGCGTGGACGGCGTCCCGGCTCTGACAAAAGGTCTTCGGACACGCATACGTCCGCGGTGTTCTGGCCTATTGCGATCTACCATCGAGGGAAGCAATGCAAATGTTAAAGCTGCGCCGCGGTTTCTTTCCGCAACGAGAAATTGGCTTCGAAGAGTCGCTTCTCAAAGTTTTTCACGGCACGAGAGATGCTTTAGGGTGCGTGCTGGCAAATTCGGATGAATGAGCCAACGTGCATTTCCACATGCAAGGATAGTCGTTTATGAACGTGTCTACTTCAGCTGTTACTCCGGTAGGTCGCGAAAAGCCAGCAGCAACGGTGCTCGACAGCGGTGAAACACCCGCACTGCGTCTGACTGGGAGCAACGACGCGCTTTACGAGCGGCACCTCGCGTTCGACAACGTTGTCACGCTGGCAGAGACGATCCCTCGTGAGCGCTTTGAGGCGCTCGGTGCGCGACGTTTTGACACAGCGCTGGCTCCAAACGGAAGAGGTCTAGGAGCGCGAAAACGTGAAACGCGTTTACTACCTCTCGATGGAGTTTCTGATCGGGCGTTCGCTCACCAACAACTTGTCCAATTTAATGCAGGAAGGGCGCGTGCAACGAGCCGCCACGGAGAAAGGGTTGGACTGGCTGGGGCTGCTTGAGGAGGAACGGGATGCGGGCCTGGGAAATGGAGGATTGGGGCGGCTGGCGGCCTGTTTTCTTGACTCGATGGCGACGATGGCGATTCCGGGGATGGGTTATGGCCTCCGTTATGAGTACGGCATCTTCAGGCAGTCGCTTGATCACGGCTGGCAGAAGGAGCATCCCGACAACTGGCTGCGACGTTCCGACCCGTGGGAGGTGTGTCGCCCGCAGGAAAAAGTTGAGGTGAAGCTGAACTGTTCGATCGAATTCCGGGACGGAGCGCTGCGGCCTGTGATCGGCAACAAGGCGAGTTTATTTGGAATCCCGTATGATCGGCCGGTTGTTGGTTACGGTGGCAGAACTGTCAATACCCTGCGACTCTGGGCCGCCGCCGCCCCGGACTATTTTGACTTCGAGCGGTTCAGCGGCGGCGACTTCGTCGGCGCCCTTGCGGGAAGCCTGGGCGCTGAATCGATCACGCGCGTCCTGTATCCCAACGATCAAACGCGGGAAGGTCAGGCGCTGCGATTTATCCAGGAGTATTTTTTGGCTGCCTGCTCGGTCGCTGATGCCGTCCGGAGATTCAAAAAAACAAACCAGGATTGGAATACGTTTGCCGAGAAGGTCGCGATCCAGCTTAATGACACCCATCCGAGCGTCGCGGTCGCGGAGTTAATGCGAATCCTGCTCGACGATGTGCAACTTGGATGGGACCAGGCGTGGCACATCACGCAGCAGACCTTGGCTTACACCAACCACACTCTGCTTCCCGAAGCCCTGGAAAAATGGCCCGTCGAATGGTTCGAAATCCTGCTCCCGCGACACCTAGAGATCATTTATGAAATAAACGGCAGGCTGCTGGCAGCAGTGCGCCAGCGATTCCCGGGTCAAGAGGATCGTGCGAGATCGGTCAGCTTGATCGAAGAGGGACCTAAAAAGCAAGTGAGGATGGCGAACCTGGCAATCGTCGGCTCTCACAGCACCAATGGCGTCGCGGCCATTCATTCCCAATTGCTCCGAGAGGTAACGGTCAAAGATTTGGCTGAAATGTATCCTGAGCGGTTCAACAACAAAACAAACGGCGTCACCCCGCGGCGGTGGTTGCTGCAGGCTAATCCGGAACTTGCAACACTGATTACCCAAGCGATCGGCGACCACTGGATCACCGATCTAGGCCGACTAAGCGAGCTTCGCCCGCTGGCTCAGGACAAGTCCTTCCGAAACCAATTTCTTGCTACCATGCGAGCCGCCAAGGTGCGATTTGCGACGTGGCTGCACCGCAATTTCGGGGAATCGGTTGATCCCGACAGCATTTTCGATTGCCAGATCAAACGCATCCACGAGTACAAGCGTCAGCTCCTCAATGGGCTGCGGATTGCGGCGCTTTACAACCGACTGCGGCAAAATCCGGATCTAAAAATGCCGCCCCGCACATTTTTCTTCGCGGGCAAAGCTGCGCCGGCTTACCAACTCGCCAAGGTCATTATCAAGTTCATTAACAACCTGGCCGCCATGATCGATAGCGATCCGCTGGTTGCTGGTCGCATGAAAGTCCTGTTTCTGCCTGATTACAACGTCACGCTTGCTGAGCGACTGATTCCTGCGACCGACGTTTCCAATCAGATTTCGACTGCGGGTTACGAGGCCAGTGGAACCAGCAACATGAAGTTGATGATGAACGGCGCTCTGACGCTGGGCACGCGGGATGGCGCGACGATTGAAATGGCTGCGGAGGCCGGTGAAGAGAACTTTTTCCTCTTTGGCCTTACGGCTGAGCAGGTGTTTAGCAGCCGCGGTTGGTACAACCCGCACTGGCACTATGACCACGAGCCGGAAACGCGTGCAGCACTAGACCTTGTTTTCTCCGACGACATTTGCAAGTCGGGGCGAGGAATTTTCGCGCCACTACGGGACACGCTGCTAACGCGCGGCGACTACTACATGCACTTGGCGGACTTGAAGTCGTACCTGGAAGCCGACGCACGATTGGTGTCGCTCTATGCAGAGCCGGATGAGTGGGCTCGCAAAGCCATCCTGAACGTCGCAGCTTCAGGGAAGTTTTCGAGCGACCGGACAATTGGCGAGTACGCGACTGGCGTCTGGAATGTCGAGCCCTGCCCCATTGCTCCGTAAACGGCGACTGCCGCCGCGTTAGACAGGAAAAGCAATGGCGTTTTCCCCCATTGCGGGCAAACCGGCCCAAGAACTGCTAGTGGACGTGGCTCAGTTCGAGCGTACCCGAAATGAGCGATCTCAGTCAGCGAGCCAATTTTGCCACCAGCGGACACCGAGGTTCTTCGGAGCGCGGCACCTTCACCGAGGCGCACGTTCTCGCCATTACCCAGGCGATCTGCAACTACCGACGTGCGCACGGCGCATCCGGGCCGTTGTACCTCGGCAAGGATACGCACGCATTGTCCAGCATGAGGACGGCGTGACGCGCCCCGGCCGTCCGGACCGGAAAACATTTACAAGATCTATGCGGAGAGAGTTTTTGGGGCCGGGCTTATCTCGATGCAAGCGTCAGCTACGCACAGAAGATCGTGGCTAGGACGCTCAAATCGCCTGGACGCAAACTCCAACCCGCGAGAGGTCGTCAATGAGTTCCAGCCTTAGTCAGGTGAGTCCGACCGCCTTCCCTCCTGGCTACCGGGCCTCCGGCGTGCTGCTGCACGTCACGTCGCTGCCCTCACCATATGGGATCGGCGACCTGGGGCCAACCGCAGTGGCGTGGCTTGACCGTCTGCACGACGCGAGTCAGTCCTGGTGGCAAGCCTTGCCGCTTGGGCCCACCGGGTATGGCAACTCGCCTTATCAATTGCTGTCGTCATTTGCGGGCAACTGGCTCTTACTAAGTCCGGAGGGACTGTTGGACGACGGTCTGCTTAAAGCAGGCGAAATAGTTAGTCGCGCCTTCCCGGAAAACGCGGTAGACTACGACTCTGTTTCTTCTTTCAAGCTTGAACTGCTAGAAAAGGTCGCCGCAAATTTCAGCGATCGTGCTGGACAGGAGCTGAAGCTTGCCTATGAGCAGTTTCGCAGCGAGCAGGCGCATTGGTTGGACGACTATGCATTGTTCAGAGCGATCAAAGCTCGGCACCACGGAGCGTGTTACCTCGAGTGGCCCGCCGAGCTGGTCGAGCGAAACCCCAATGCCCTGGCGCAAGCTAAACGCGAGCTGTCCAGCGAAATCGACAAGGTTCACCTGGCTCACTTTCTGTTGTTGCGGCAAGCAGAAAAGCTGAAGAAGCACGCGCGTGCCAGGGGCGTGCGGCTGATCGGCGATCTCCCGTTCTACGTGTCGCCCGATTCGAGCGATGTGTGGGCGCATCCCGAGCTGTTTCAGCTCGACGAGCACCGCCGGCCTCGCTTTGTCGGCGGTGTGCCGCCCGATTACTTCAGCGCCGACGGACAGTTGTGGGGCAACCCGGTCTACGACTGGGATGCCCTACGGCAAACAGGATACCGATGGTGTATCGACCGTATTCGCGCACTGCTCGCGCATGTCGATTTGATTCGCCTCGATCACTTTCGCGGTTTTGCGGCCGCCTGGCACGTTCCCAGCGGCTCAGCGACGGCCCGGTCGGGTCAGTGGGTGCCCGCCCCCGGCGCCGAGCTTTTTGATGCGGTCCAAAGAGAGCTGGGAAGTCTGCCGTTTATTGCCGAAGACCTGGGCGTCATCACACCGGATGTGCGTGCGCTCCTCGATCAGTTTCAACTTCCGGGCACGCGGGTGCTGCAGTTCGGCTTCGACGGAAATCCCAGTAATCCGCATCTGCCGAGCAACTACGTCCCGAACTGCGTGGCGTACACCGGAACGCACGACAACAACACCACGCGCGGCTGGCTCGATGAGCTTCCTCCTGAGCAACGGGAAAGGGTCTGGAACTATCTGCAGCAGCCGGCGGCCAGCGGCGAGGAAGCTGTAAAGTCGCTCTTCCGACTCGTCTGGTCGTCGAAGGCTGCGGTGGTGCTTGCACCTTTGCAGGATATTCTCGGCTTGGGGACCGAAGCCAGGATGAATGTACCGGGCCAAGCCGACGGCAATTGGCGTTGGCGAGCGACCGACACAATGCTCTGGCCAGCCAACTTCGACTGGCTCACCGACTTGACCAATAGGTTCAACCGACGTGCGGCCCCCAGGCTCTACGAATCTGTGATCTGACCTGAAGACTCCTCAGGACAAGCGTTACTTGTCGTCACCGCACTGGGCTACATTCGCAACACTTTGGCGCGCTGCTGACCTCAGAACAGGTGCCTGACTTCCGCGTGGGGCGATTTGAATCACATCACGCCATACTTCCGATTGTTTTGCGGAATCGTACGAGGGCGACGCCGAACAGAACAAGGCCGATGACTGCGAGCGCAATAAACTGTGGCCACACGGCGCTCGCACCTGCACCTCGGAATAAGATGCCCTGAGAGAGCATGACAATGTGTGTGGTGGGGGCTGCGAGCATGATCTGCTGGACCCACTCGGGCATGCTCTCGCGAGGGGTCAAACCGCCGGAGAGCATCTGCAAAGGGAGTAGCACCATGATCATAAGGAGAGCGAACTGCGGCATGGTGCGAGCGAAAGTAGCCAGAAATATTCCCAGTGACGTTGCCGCGGCGATGTGCAGCGCCGCGCCACTGAGGAATAGGGCTCGCGAACCTTGAATCGGGACCTTCAGCAGACCTTCGACGACTACAACCATAGAGACCGTGGATGCGATTAGCACCACCAGCCCCATCGACCAGATTTTGCTGGTCATGATCTCAAACGGCGTCACTGGCATAACAAGGAGGTGCTCGACCGTGCCCCGCTCCCGCTCGCGAATCAGGGCTGCTCCAGTGAGCAGGACGGACAGCATAGTGATCATGTCGATTAGCGCCACGACGGCACCGAAGCGGGAGCGGATCAGGTTGGGATTGAAGCGCAGCCGCTCTTCGACATCCACAGGTGCCTTCACGTTGGCCCGGTAACGCTCTAGGAATGCCTGAATTTCACCGTTCACGATCGTCTGCACGTAAGCGCTGCCGGAAAATGCCTGACCTACGCGCGTCGCGTCAGTATTAAGCTGAATCCGCGGGGAGCGTCCTGCCAGCACATCTTGTTGAAAGTTGGGAGGAATGTTCAAGGCGAAGGTGTCCAGCCCGGCGTCCATCTCGCCCTGCGACACCAGCTTTGGTGGCACAAACAGCGGGGGCTGAAAAGCGTGAACGATCCGTTGGGAGAGCGCAGACTGGTCCTCGTCCACGATGGCGATGGGCGCGTTGTGGAGCGAGTCAGGTAGTGCGCTGGCGGTCGAATAGATCGATGCCGTGAACGCATAACCGATCAAGATGAGCATCATCGGATCGCGGGCCAAGCTCCAGAATTCCTTCACCCCTAGATTGAGGACGTTTTTGGCGTGCATGGCTCACGTCTCCTGTTTCTTAAGAAGCGCCGCACTCATGCCGATCAAAAGCGGGATGGTGATCAGTAGCGGGATGAACGATTGATAAAGGCCCATAAAGCCGAGGGCCTTGGAAAATGTCCCGCGGGAGATTGTGATGTAATAGCTCGTTGGGTAGAACTCGCCCACAAGGCGTCCGAACCCTTCCAGCGACGAAACAGGGTCAGTCAGGCCGCAGAAATTGCCGGCGGGAACGAGGGTGAGCACTGCCGTCGCGAAGAGCGCTGCCACTTGGGTACGCGTCAGGGTCGAGACGAGTAACCCGATTGCGGTTGAGCAGCCGACGTAAAGCAGTGCGCCCGTAGCCGCGGTGACAAAATCTCCTTTGAGAGGCACACGGAATAGGATGACCGCGAGCAACGCGAGCAGCAGGAAGTTGAGGAACCCCAGGAAAACATAGAGGAGTTGCTTGCCCAGGAGGAATTCGAGGCGAGCTGTCGGCGTGACGTAGAAATTGATAATCGAGCCCAGGTCTTTTTCGCGCACCACCGAGAGCGTGGATAGCATGGCCGGAATCAAGAGCAACAAGAGGGGGATGACTGCGGGCACCATCGCCACCAGGCTTTTCACCTCGGGGTTGTACCGGTAGCGCAGATCGATCGTGGCGGGTGTTACAAGTTGACGTTGCCCCACGCCCAACTGCCCGCGCACGCCGAAGCGATGTCCGGCTACATTCTGCAGCCAGGAAAGGTGCATACCCTGGACATAACCGCGGATAGTTTCGGCGCGCTGCGGCATCGCGCCATCGATCCAGACGCCGACCGGTACTGGCTTTTTTCCCAAGCTCCACCGCTGCACGTCACGGCCGAAATCTGGCGGAATTTCAATGACCATGCTGATCTCACCCGATCGCATCCGCCGGTCGAGTTCCTCGTAGTTTGCCAGGGGCGGCCGCTCGATGAAATACCGACTGGAGCCGGCTATGTTGATCAGATAATCGCGGCTCATCGCCGTCTGATCGCGGTCCAACACGGCGTACTTGAGGTGCTCCACGTCCAGCGTGATGCCGTAGCCCATGATGATCATTAAAATCACGCTGCCGAGACCCGCGAGTGTCAAGCGGATCGGGTCGCGGCTCAGCTCCATCGCCTCGCGGTGGGTGCAAGCGAGCATTCGCTGGAAGCTAAACCAGGAAGTGGCAGGTATCTGGTGAGGGGGGGTTGGGGCTGATTCGTGACCTCTAACTGCGGGCTCGTTTGTAGTGACTTCCGGCATTTGAGCTGCGTACGCTGCCTTCTTGGCCGCCTCCGCATCTTCCAGGTAGCCGATGAAAGCCTCTTCCAGAGTCGTGGCGTTCCGTCTCTTTACCACTCCGTCCGGCTTATCGACGACGAGCACTTTTCCAGCGCTCATCAGTGAAATGCGGTCGCACCGCTGCGCCTCGTTTATGAAGTGCGTGGTTATGAAGATCGTGACCTTGTCGCGCCGGGACAGCTCGATGAGGTGCTGCCAAAAACTGTCGCGGGCCACCGGATCAACACCCGATGTCGGCTCGTCCAGAATCAGCAGGTCGGGCTTGTGGATCAACGCCACGGCGAGTTGCAACCGCTGGCGCTGCCCAAGTGGCAACGAATCGGGCAACGCGTCCATGATCTCATCAAGTCCGAAACGCGTAGCCGTTTCGTCCACACGCTGTGCGATTTCGTCCTTGGGCACGTCAAAGAGCTGGGCGTGCAGGGTGAGGTTCTGCCGCACCGACAACTCCAGGTACAGCGAGAATGCCTGCGACATGTAGCCGATCTTGCGGCGGACATTAATATCGTTGGCATCAATTGCCTGGCCGAAAAGAGAAGCCTCGCCCGAAGTGGCAGGCAGGAGTCCGCACAACATCTTCATCGTGGTCGATTTGCCGCAGCCGTTGGCACCGAGGAAGCCAAAAATTTCCCCGCGTTCGATTTGCATGTCGACGTGATCGACCGCGACGAAATCGCCGAACTGTTGGGTCAGGCCGTGGGCCTCGATGATCACCTCCTGGTCGCCCGCGGGGCGCGGTGGGACCACCAGTTCCTTGTGTCCCGACCGCATCTCCTCGGGCAGGAGCTGGACGAAGGCCTGCTCCAAGGACTGTGCGCCAGTTCGCGCCTGTAGTTCGGTCGGTGAACCCATGCCAACAACCTTGCCGGCGTACATCGCGACGAGGCAGTCAAATCGGGCCGCCTCCTCCATGTAGGCGGTCGAAACCAGGACGCTCATGCCCGGTCGCTCCGCTCGAATGTGATCGACGAGTTCCCAAAACTGACGGCGGGACAGCGGATCAACGCCCGTGGTCGGTTCGTCGAGGATGAGCAGATCCGGGTCGTGGATCAGGGCGCAAACTAGGCAGAGTTTCTGCTTCATGCCACCCGAAAGCTTGCCAGCTGGTCGGTCGGGGAAGCGTCCGAGTCCGATACTATCGAGTAATTCGTCGATGCGACGCTTGGCCTCGGCACGCCTTAGCCCGAATAAGCGTGCGAAAAAGTCGGCGTTCTCAAAGACTGACAGCGTTGGGTAGAGGTTCTTCCCCAGGCCCTGCGGCATGTAGGCGATACGCGGACAGGCTTCGCGGCGGAAATTTGCGTCGGCCATGTCGCCGCCCAGCACCTCGACGCGCCCCTCTTGAATTTTGCGAGCGCCGGAAACCAGGGCAAGCAGGCTCGACTTGCCTACGCCGTCAGGGCCGATCAACCCTATCATGCTGCCCGCTGGCAGATCGAGCGTGATCCCGTCGAGGGCCTTCGTCTTGCCATAAGTGAGGCTGACACCAGTCAGTCGCGCGACTGGCGGTTGCTCGACTCGACCACCCAGGTCAGGGGTGACAGCATTTTTCATGGCAGCAGTCCTCTCTCAAGGCGACGAACCATTGCGCTACTTTGCGATTTTCGCCGGCATGAGGGCGAGTGATCGGTAAGCAAGTGTGATGCCGCGTGGGTTCGGACTTGAAGAATGCTGTCTCCGGCAGTGCAAAAGCTCGTCACGTCGCAACGATCATCGATCGTTCGAGACCCGAGAGTGGCCTGCGTGGCTCAGGTGGTGAACCAATTCGCACAGTTGGCAGTGCCAAACGGCGGGCACATCTGCCCACGCGCTGGCACGACAAGGCTGAGGGTTGCCATCGCGGAAGTCATCGACGCCCGAGTTTGCCCTTTTTCGGCTGAAATCACCGTTTCTTGCATGAGTCGAACTTGCGGCACGTTATGTGCAAAAGTTGCCCGACGAACAACGGTGACTCAAGGCCTTGGCAAGCTTAGATAGAGCTGGACAACCGAGGGCATTTGATTGCTATAGGGCAATCGCAACGCGGCGAAAGGCAGGCAGTGTTAGTGGCCCGCTTATTAACAATGGGAGGATGCTATGACCCCAACAATTACCCAGCCGTCGGGTGGGGCCGCCGCAATCTCATCGGCTTAGACGGAAGATCGAGGTGATTCAGGGAGACACCAACGGCGCCGTAACATCGATCAAGCAAATCGGTGAAGTCATTTCTAAAATTAGCGACATTTCAAATACGATTGCTTGTGCTGTTGAAGAGCAGACGGCAACGGCGCGGGAGATGGGTCGTAACGTTGCGGAAGCAGCTAAAGGAACAGCGGAGATTGCCCAGAACATTACCTCCGTCGCACAAGTGGCACAGCATACCACGCAAGGCGCCACAGAATGCAGGACGGCCGCCAGTGAACTGTCGAGAATGGCGTCGCAGCTGCAGCGGCTTGGTGGCGGCAATTGAGCGGCAAGCCCTTCTCCCTACTTTGAACAATAGCTTCAACGCCAAACACGCCCATACTAAAGCAGCGGGACGAGAAAACCAAGCGTGTGAATGGTTTAGGATAATGGCACCCTGTCGTCGGCGATTGCTTGCTCCGGATTGCCTACGCTTCCGGCCCCCGCACTACATTTAGCGCAGTGCGGGGGCATTTTTGTTTGCCGGCCTCCCACGTGGCCGCAGTTGTTTGCGATTACTACCCAGATTGGCTACGAAAGCGACTCCAGCGTCTGATAAGACGAACCCGCTGCGGCCAATTTCCGCCGGCGATTGACGACAAGGCGAAGGATTATTTGTCGCATTGAATGAAACAACTGCGAGGCACTCGGGCTATAATCGCATTGCTTTGCGAAAGAGAGCCGTGATTTCCCGAAGTGGTCCACCGATTGTTCTCTCCGGTGCACCCGTCCATCGCGATTTTCGGTGTACAAAAGAATGCCTGACCGAGGATCAAATTGCGGCCCAAGTCGGCTCGCTTGCCTTTGAAAAGGTTGGATGTTTGACGATTCGGTTGAAGATAGACGCGAGAGTGTCCACTCATGCCAGTTTCGGCGCGCACCGGTAGCTCGGTCGCCCTGAGCGATGATCTTGAAAACTGTTACGCCGCGCGTCTCCGTCGTACGATCGGTAGTGCTCGATTGTTGTGGAAGAACTGAACTTCGAGCGTCAATTTCCCGCGCGCTTTGCGCTTCGGTGGAGCTTGAGGTCGCGCGCAAGGAAAATCGCGTGGCCAGCGGTGGCGTGGTTCATAGCGAGGCTTTTCGTTGGCCTTGGCCTTGGCCTTGGCGAAGTAGACTTCGTCAGGCGTTGTGCCGTCGAGGGCTTCGTGGGGCCGGAATTGGTTATGCCAGACGCGGCAGCGTTCGAGCCTAGCTTGCGTTTGTTTCGCATCCTTGGAGACGCAGCCCAATCGAAACCACTCGTACTTGATGGTGCGAATGAGCCGTTCGATCACGGCGATGCTGCCGTGTTGTCCCACGGCTCCGTAGCGGACCTTCACGTTATTGGTTTCGGCCCACGACTCAAAATGGTGGGTCGTGAACTGCGAGCCCTGGTCGCAGACGAGATGCTTGGGATATGTTTTGGCGTGCCTGGCTGCGCGATCCAAGACAGCCGTCGCTTCCTCGGCGCTGGGTTGGTGATCGAACTTCTCGGTCGCCAAAGCCCTGTGAGAGAAATGGTCCTCGACAATAACCAGCCACCAGCAATAGGGCCATTCCTGCGGAAGTGAAAAGGGAAGCCAGGAAGTCCAGAAGCCGCCGCCAATAGGCAGGACGGTCAAATCGACATGCCAAAGGTGGTTGGGGTGTTTCGCCGGCCGAAAGTCGCTGGCAGAGATGTTGCGTAGGGCGAGCAACGGGCCCGAAACTTCTCCGACTGACTTTTGAGGTAGTCGCGCTGATCGGGATACCATTTGACGCAGTGTTCTAACTGAGAAAAAACGTGGAAGGCATCGCTGCGGTGGAAAACGACGCACAGGCCAAAATGCCATATCTTGGAAATCGTCCTTGTCACTGACCAGCATCAAATTTCTGTACCAGGCGTTATGAAGGTGGGTTAAAGGGAAACTCCGGTGTGCTTGAGTGGAGGAGAAGGCTGAGGCTTTAAGTTTTACTTCTCATTTGGTAGTAGATAGGCGCGAGCGGCGTCGTATCCGTCGATCATGGCTTGAAGTTTGGTCCATTCGTGCCAGAGGACGAGCCAGCCGGGATGGCCGTCGCCTTTGCGATTTTGGTGTCCGCCGAGCCGTCCGAGTGCCCTGTGGAATTCATGCACGGTCAGATCGGAGCGGGCGTGCCGACAGCGCCAGCCACTGAACGCGATGGACGGGTACGGCGCGTTCGAATTGGGCTTGGCGAGCGGGGTTCTTCTTCCACCTCAGCTAGTTCGGTCTTCGCGACGGCCTGTTCCGACTCAAGTTGGGCAACCCTCGCCCGAAACGGGGCCGGTTCCGCCAGCAACGCTTCCCATTGTTCGGTCGTGATCGATGGGCTTTCTTTTGGTTGGCGCACACGCGACTTGCACGTTACCGTCACGGATCAACACGACCTGTGTCGAAAGTTCTTCGAGATGGACCTTTGAGTGAGTCACGATGATCGTCGGAACGTCAAAATCCACAACCACTCTCTTGAGATAGTCAAGAACGCGGGCCTCAAGCGATTCATCCAAGCCAGTCAGCGGTTCGTCGAGCAACAGCAGATCCGGGTTTCTCAGGAGTGCCCTACCGAGCGTCACACGGCGTTGTTGGCCGCCGCTGAGTGATCGCGGGGGGCGATCCAGTAGATCGCCGAGTTCTAACGCCTCAATGACCTTTCCCGGCTCGATCCGGCGCCGCAACTGCCGGCGCCAACCGAACTCCAGGTTGCGTCGCACCGTGAGGTGCGGGAAGAGGGTGTCATCCTGAGGCACGAGGGCGATTGCACGTCTTTCGGGAGGTAACTCGATCTTTCGAGTGGTGTCGGTTAGAACGCGATCATTAACGCAAATCATCCCCGAGTCAGGTCGCAGCAGTCCCGCAATCAGGTGTAGGATCGTCGTTTTGCCGCAGCCTGACGGGCCGAACAGCGTGGTGATCCCGGGACCGCTCTGAAATCTTGCCGAGAGGCGGAAACCGCCGGGGCGCTGAAACTCGCAATCGAAGTGGAGGTGAAATTCGCCGATCATCAATCGCGTCCGACTCGCCTACGGCCGGCGCGTTCGAGCCACTCCCCGGCGACCAACGCGGCACCGGCGACTACCACTGAAGTCAACACCAACGGCTGGACTCGTTCGAAGCCTCCTGGCGTCTCGAGCTGATTGTAGATAAAGAGCGACATGGTGCGCGTGCTCCCGGGAATGTTGCCCGCGATCATCACTGTCGCTCCGAACTCGCCGAGGCTGCGGGCAAAGGCCAACACGCAGCCAGCGATAATCCCATCTCGCGCCAGCGGAATCGAGACGGTGAAGAACGAGTCCCACGGACCAGCCCCCAACGTTCTTGCCGTTTGCTCGTATCGGGGGTCCACCCCGGCGAACGCCAGGCGGATCGATCGAACCATCAACGGAAACGACACCACTGCCGCCGCTAGTGCGGCCCCCTTCCAGTCGAAGACGAATCGCAGGCCTAACCAGCGCTCCAGCGGTTCTCCGAGCCACCCGTGCCGTCCCAGCGCCAGAAGCAACAAATATCCCGTCACCACCGGCGGGAGGACCAACGGCAAATTGATCAGAACTTCGGCCGCTTCTTTCCCGACGAATTGGCGGCGGGCCAACCACCAGCCCAGTACGATTCCGAAGGGGAGGCTGACGAGTACGGCCGTAGCCGCCACAACAACACTGACCCGCACTGCTTCCCACTCAGACCCCGACAACATGTCGACGCGCTCCAGGACTGTCGCCGGTTGGCGACGAGAACACGTCAGCAGTGTAAAAACCATGACGTTTAAACACCGCCTGAGCAGCGTCGGTAACTAGAAAGTCAAACAGTCTCCGCGCAGCTGGATGCGGAGCGTCGCGGCGGACCAACACGGAGGAATAAACGATCCGATCATGGGTCGCCGCGTCGAACGTGTATACCGTCACGACCTTCTCGGACAATTTTGCATCGGTGGCGAAGACGATTCCCGCTTCGGCCTCACCCGTCTCAACATACGACAGGGCGATCCGGACGTCCTGTCCCCGGACGACCTTTCCGGACGCCTCCAACTGCGCTTGTAAGTCAAGAGAGCGGAGCGCCTGGTCTGCATACATGCCAGCGGGCGCGTTCTCGGCAGCCAGGGCCAACCGTCGCGTCGCCCCTCCCAGGAGATCTGCTGGTTTTCTCACGGACGCCGGATTACCTCGTGGGACGATCAAGACAAGTTGATTGCCCAGCAAAGGCCGGCGAGACTCCGCGAGGCCCGCCTGGTCCACTTGATCGGCCCAGGTTTGATTCGCCGAAAGAAACAAGTCGGCCGGCGCCCCGGCGAGAATCTGCCGAGCGATCGAGTTTGACGCGCCACCAATGACCGTCACCTTGACGCCCGTTTCCGCCTCGAAGAGTCGGGCGACCTCCTCAACGGCGTTGAGCGCACTGGCCGCTGTCAAGAGTTTGATCGGTTCTACGTTCGCGGACTCATTCAGAGAATCGGCGTTTGCGGCAGGCTGGACGGTTGAAACGGGCAATGATGGTCCAGAATCGCACCCAGCGGCAAAGGCACAGAAGACGATCCAACGCGCGACCGGAAGAAATAGTCGTAAATCGAGGCCCCTCCACGTCGTACTTGAGCGCCTGGTCATGAATCGGCTCCCATCGTCACTGCAATCTGCCGATCGAGGAACTGGCAAAGGTCATGCCAACACCATCGCACGGCAATCCTTGCGTTGAAATCCAGGTAAACTCCACCAAAAAAAGCTGGGATGGGAACCTCGCAATATCTGGATGGCTAAAGTTATTGTTTCGTGTCGGACAGGCGCGTTCCATTTGTCGGGTATCGCACGTGGTTCGAGCGGCCTAAGTGAAGCGAAAGCCGGAGAGTCAGTCGTGTGCGTCGTCGGCCCGGCAAACCCGCTATTCGGCACGCTAGTTGCCTTATTGCCAGCCGATTCCGCGAACGATCGTCTTCGAATGTTCTCGGGAACTGACGCACTTCGATTGAATCGAGGTCGATCCCACCCACAAAACACCATTTGACTTGCCGCGGCAAATACCTCTCCAGTTGCCGCTCGTCGGACATTTGTCCAAGGGAATTCCCGTGAGTCGCCGCGCATTTACGTTGGTTGAGTTGCTAGTCGTCATTGCGATCATCGGCATCTTAGTCGCGATGCTCTTACCTGCCGTTCAATTCGCGAGAGAGGCCGGCCGGCGAACTCAATGCGCCAACAATCTCAAACAACTCGGGCTCGGCGTGCAGATGTATCACGATTCGTTCAACTGCTTGCCAGCCCAAGCGACGTTTACTCCGGGAAACTCGTTCACGGGCTACTCCGTTCATAGCCGCATCCTTCCCTTTGTCGATCAGGGGGACCTCTACGCCCGCGTCAACCACGACGTTGGCTATGCCGCACAACCTGAAATTGCCAAAACGAAAGTACCACTCTATCGCTGCCCCAGCGATCCGCCGAATCAAACGCGGGTCGATGCGGGCGTGGAGTTCTATCCCACCAGTTATGGATTCAGCATTGGGACCTGGCTCGGTTTCAACCAAGTTTCGCGCACCCCAGGAAACGGCGCTTTTGGCGTCAATCGGTTCGCGAACCTTAGTTCGATCACCGATGGCTTGAGCAATACGGTGTTTGCAACGGACGTCAAAGCGTTCACGCCGGCGATTCTTGATGGTGGTCAGCCAACTGGGCCCGCCGCGCCTCCGCCATCCTTTCCAACGGAAGTCGCAGCTTACGGCGGAACCTTTGATCCCGATTATTGCCACACTCAGTGGGTGGCGGGCCGCACACTGCAAAGCGGAATCACTACTACCTTTCCACCAAACACCAAGATCCCGTACACGTTTGGAGGAAAGCTGTACGACGTCAATTTCACGTCGGGCCGGTACGGCACGAATGCTAATGCCGAGGTGTACCGCATCGCGAATTCCCGAAGCTTTCACCCTGGCGGAGTTAACGCCC
>CAZWSX010000028.1:0-95431 GCA_964636985.1 uncultured Pirellulaceae bacterium
CCCAATCGCTGCCCCACCAGTGCTGCCACGGCCACGCCGACACCGATCATCGGAGCGAACGAGACGCCATTCATGCTGAAGGCGATCGCCGACGCAGCGGCGGCCACGCTTCCTTGACCTGAAATCAACAAAGTCAAAACGGTAAAGGCAACTGCCTCGACGGCCATCGGCAGGGCGCCAGGCACGCCGTAACGAAGCCAACGCTTGCAAAGCTCGAAGTCGAACGCCATTCCGCGGAACAGCTGGTAGTCGGCGCGATCTTCCTCGAACACGGCGAAGAGAACGTAGGTCGCGACAGCTGCCCAGTGAGAAAGTGCCGTGGCGAAGCCAGCACCGAAAACGCCCCAAGCGGGAAAGCCCCATTGGCCGAAGATCAGCGCGTAGGCCAACACGAAGTTCGTCGCGGTTGCCACAAACGTACCTGCCAACACGACCGTTGTTCGACCGCGTCCGGTGAAAAACGCCGAGAACGTGGCTTCCAAAACGAACGCACCGCCCCCGAACGCCAGTCCCCAAAAATACTCTTGTTCGGCGTGGATAAGGTTGGTTACGTCCCCCTCGGAAGCTTGCTTGAAGACGACGAAGATCCAGTTGGCGATCGGCACCGAGAGAAAGAACAAGGGTATCGCCGCGATGCCGAACAAGAGCGATTGCCCAACAATCTTGCCGATGCGATCCTTCTGCTTGGCGCCGTAGTACTGAGCGACAAACGTGTTCACAAAGCTTGCCAAGGCAAACGGAAGGCACACGAACGACCAGTGGACCATGCCGCCATTGAGCGTCGCGGCAGCCGAGTCGCGCGAGTGATACAGCAGGAACGCCCGGTCGATGAGATTCATCACCGACCAAAGTCCCCACGAAAGGGTCAACGGCAGCGCGATGCCTAAGACTTCGCGTCCGCCGCAGGTGGCAGTCCACCAACTTGGTCCACCGGCGTCCGCCGCAATCGAATCGTCGCGAATCACAACATCCCCTTCGTAGCCACCTGCTGCGTGCGACTTTGGATGCACGCGTTCGAGCCACCGTTTCTCAACAAGCTGTCGCTTCCCGACGATAACACTTTTTGCCTTAGACCAGACACGACGTGCCGAATTCGGTTCGCCAGTCGCTCGCAAGACGCTATTTTCAAGGAAAACGTCCGTTATTTTTCGATTTACGGCGGCTTAAAGCCCTGCTTTGGGTACGAAAGATTTCGTCGTTCGATTAGAATCAGGCACCCTAACAAGGATAGGTAGGGTTCGACGTTTTGGTGTAGGAAGTTTTGCGAATGGCAAGTCGCCGGATTGTTGTCTGTTATCCGGTTGAAGATCGGCATTTGGCCCAAATCCAATCAGCGGCCGGCGATGCTGAAATCGTCAACGCCGGTCAAGAACGAATCGCAGAAGAATTACCCTTTGCGGATTGGTTTCTCGGTCACGCCAAGGTCCCCGTCCCGTGGCCCGAGGTCGTCCGTCGCGGCCGGCTCTCGTGGATTCAATCCTCGGCCGCCGGTCTGGATCACTGCCTGACACCGGAAGTGATCGCTTCCGAGATCGAAGTCACCAGCGCCTCGGGGCTCTTCGCCGACCAGGTCGCCGAGCAAACCTTGGCGCTCCTGTTGGGATTGTTGCGCGGCATCCCTACGTTTTTCCGCCAGCAGCAGCGGAAGGAATTCGTCCGCCGCCCCACGGGCGACCTCCACGGCGCAACCGTGGGGATCATTGGATTCGGCGGCAACGGTCGGCGGATTGCCCAGATCCTGGCCCCCTACGGCGTGCGAATATTGGCCACCGACTGGTGGACCATCCGCGACAAGCCGGCCGAAGTCGAAACGGTGTTGCCCGCCGACCATTTGCACAACGTGTTGCCGCAGGCGGATGTCCTGATCCTGGCGATGCCGCTTAATGCACAAACACTGGGTATGTTCGGCCCGCGAGAATTCGCCCTGATGAAAAAAGGCTGCACGTTTATCAACGTGGCGCGCGGGCAAGTCGTTCAGGAATCGGCCCTGGTCGGCGCCTTGCAAAGCGGCCATCTGGCCGGCGCGGGACTCGACGTCACCGAAGTGGAACCACTTCCCGAGTCGAGCCCGTTATGGAATATGCCCAACGTGTTGATCACTCCTCATGTTGGCGCCCAGTCGGCCCGCCGGGCCGACGATACGACGGACTTGATCTGTGAGAACATTCGCCGCAAATTGAGCGGACGCCCGCTGCTCAATCGCGTCGATAAGCGGCTCGGCTTTCCCGAACGGGCAGCCGAACCGTGGATTCCCCAACGACGACGAACGTAACCTCTCCCAGTCGATCGCACTTCGTTGACAGCACGTCGAACGTCGCGAAACGGCTAAGCTCGGCCTTGGATCATGACCCATCCGACTCGCTCACTAACGAAAACCTCTCCCGAACTCGAGTTCTCGATGACGATGGGCGAAGAACCCATCGAACCCGTAGACCACGAGCTCGTCCAGCGATATCGGGATGTTGTCAACGAAAAGCGTTTCAACTGGACAACGCACTACCGCCTGCAACGCTTGCTAGGCACGGGCGGCCAAGGCTGCGTTTATCTCACCGAGCGCCGCGGAGCCGACGGCTTTACCTTGCCGGTCGCGCTCAAGATTTTCTCGCCTGAACATTTCCGCGAGCCAAAAGACTACGACGAAGCGATGCAACGTGCCGCCCGCATCGCCGTGCGGGTCGCACAAATCCAGCACGATAACTTGCTCGACGTGCAGAACTTTGTCGACCGCAACCGCGTCCGTATTTTGGTCATGGAATGGGTCGACGGCTACGACCTTCACAAGTTGCTCAATCCGGCTTGGATGGAGAAGGTGAAGGTCTTCGTTCTCGGCAAGCGTTGGGAATACCTCAATCGCGTTGTCGTGACCATGGGTCCCGCGCAAGTCCGATTTCAACCAGGCGTTGCCGTTTCCATCGTCAAGGAAGTCTTAGGCGCGCTGGGAGCGATGCACCGTGAAGGGTTGGTCCACGGAGATATCAAGCCGTCGAACATCATGCTCAAGTGCACCGGCAGTGCGAAGCTGATCGATATCGGATCGACATTCGACGTTGCCGACCCACCCCCATCGCGGACGATCACACCAGCCTATGCGGCGCCCGAGGTGCTCGAAGGGGCTGCCGTTACACAACGCAGCGACTTGGCGTCGCTCGGCTATGTGCTGATCGAAATGCTTTCGGGTCGCCAGCCCTTTGCCGGAATTAAGGACTACAAACGGCTGCTGGAAATGAAGCGTCTGTTGCCTCAGACGCTCGATCAGATCATGCCGGGCCAAGTTTCGTGCAATCCACTGCTGATGAACTTGTGCCGCTTGTTGACTGCTCCCGATCCGATGCGGCGATTCGCTTCTGCCGAAGCAGCCGACATGGACAAAGAAGGGGCCGCCAGCTTTCTACGGCAGTTAATCGTGGGCGATCTTGCAAGTGAATACGGAAACGAAATCCGCCATTGGCTCTCCGACTTGCACGATGCCGAAGAACCGCCAGCGGAATAAGCAAACCTGACGAGAGCCACGCAACGAATCGCTTTAAGCGACTAAAGCCGGCAGTTGGCGATCTGCGTTTCTAGAATTGCGGTCGCGCCGATCGCCTCGAGACGTTCCATCACGTCGATCACGTCGCCTCGCTTCACCATGGCACGCACGGACCGCCACTGCGGGTCTTCCAACGTGTTGACCGTGGGCGAATGGAAGCCGGGCGTGATCTTTTCGGCCTCGGCCAGGCGATTGCTCGGAATGTTGTATTCCAAAAGCGAGTACGCCCGCGCAATCACGACTCCTTCGAGACGGCGCACCACGCGGTTGGCCAACTCCTCGTGTCGCTTGTGCTTGTTCTGGACCAGGATCGTCTCGTAGCGGCCGATCTCGTCGAGAATCCGCAGTTGATTCGCGGCCAACGTTGAACCCGTTTCAACCAGGTCGACAATCGCGTCCGCCACGCCCAACGTGATCATGATTTCGACCGAGCCGCCCAACTCGACCAAATGAACTTCGGCTTTGTGTTTTCGCAAATAGTTTTGCGTGACGTTCGGGAAGCTCGTCGCCACGCGAACGCCGTGCAATTGAGAAGGACGCGTGATGGGCGAGAGTTCAGGAACGCACAGCGCGAGCTTGCAACGGCCCACACCCAACTTCAAGCGAGTCTCCACGTCGGCTTGCGATTCTTCCAAGAGATCGCTGCCGGTGATCCCCATGTCGATTGCACCTTCGGCACAGAGCACGGGAATGTCGTCGGTGCGAAGAAACGTGATATCGATCGGCATGTCGCTGATGCGGGCAAACAAGCTCCGCTCTTGCCGGCGAAAGCTCAAGCCTGCTTGCTTGAGTAGTTCGGTCGCGAGTTCACTCAGTCGACCTTTGCTGGGGATCCCGATCCGGAGATTTTCCATGTGCTGACTCTTAAGAACTAATTTTTCTTGGCGGTTGGATCTTCGGCGCGAGGTGTCTCGCCCGTCGCGGGGGCGTTTCGCAACGACTCCCAGGTCGCTTTCCCTTTGCGGGTCCGGGCGTTTTTTTCGTCGATGCCGGACACGCCAAAGCGGGACGCCAATTCAGACTCGACTTCCGAGAGGGGAACGCGGTTGTGCGCCAACAGGACGAAGAGATGGTAAATCAGATCGCCCGCTTCGTAGGCCAAGTGCTTACGGCCTTGGTCGCCGTCTTCACCGGCTGCTGCAACCGCTTCGTTGGCTTCTTCCAGCAGCTTGGCACCAATTTTGGGCAGCCCCGCGGAAAACAAAGTGCTGGTATACGACTTGGCGGGTGGATTGTCGCGGCGATCCGTAATCACGTCCATCAAGCGGGCGAGAATCTCCCCGCCAGGGACGCTCTGATCACTCTCCGGCCCTGCATCGGCCATAAGCGGAATTCCAAACAGAATTTATCCAAGGTTCGTAGCAACACAGCGAAAGGGACATCGAACTGGTCTATTAGTTCGACCCATTTGGCGCTAGGCGAATCCTTTATCGTAATTGACCTGCAAAAAATCAGCTACCGGCCCTAGTTTCCCTGTGGAAACACCGGGATTCATCGGAGAAGATAGAACAAATCAGGGCAGCTCCTCGAAACTACGCTCATCTGCATTGTCCGTGGGGTAGGGCTTCATCAGCGCTTCGCAAAATATGGAAAAAACACACGACGCTCTCTGTCCGCGATGCAAAGCGGTCGTCTTGGGTGCCGCGAATTGCTGCTGGCAATGCGGAGAGTACGTTCTCGTCGAAACGCAAGCCGCCCTGGCCGAGAACGCGGTAATCAACGGCCAGATAAACGGTCACAGTCCTGATGCGGTGACGCACCAATTGGTACAAGCCGAAAACGCCGAGGAAGCCGCCCACAGTCAGCATGCGGGTGTGCATTTTATTGGCGATTCGATCGGCAACTCCGTTTCGGCGACGGTGGCGGCATCCGATTCGGAAGCCATATCGGCCGTATTGGTTGATCCGACCGACCAAACCATTACCGACCCGAACGGCATCATGCTCGGCCCCACGATCCTTCGCGGCCAGCCCGTGACCGAGGCGCCCCGCGAGGTGCGAACGGGATCACCGTTTTCGGGCATGGTCGACCTGCCGCCGCAAAAGCTTCCAGCGGTTCCGAAGGCCGTCCGTCCGACACAAGATACGGGTTGGTATAACGTCCTGATCGATGCCGCGCCTTACGGATGCCTGCCTCTGGTTGCTTATGCCGTCGTGTGCGCTTGGGGTGCAGGATGGTCGTTTAAAGCGGGCCTCGTGGCCGCGTTTTTCGCACTCTGTTTTGGTTTGCCTGGCCTATTAGGGCCGCGTTGGAAGTGGTGTCTGGGCGGAATGATCGTCGCCGCCCCCATTTTGGTGATTGCTTCGTGGCAAATCCTCTTGGGTAGGTAATTAGCCCTAAAGGCTACGGCATGCGTAGCTTTTGGTGCGTTGCGTCTCGTAACAGCCGCACCGATCGATGCTTCAGGCCGGATTTCGGCATTTATTTGCCTGCCACATTCCAAATGGCATTTGAAAATTACTTGTCAAAAGGCCCGCATCGGGTATCGTAACGACCAACACGTGGTAAGTTTTGACTCCTAGGTAATTCGGGGGATTTTTCCCAGCCGAAACGTTGCCCCAATTGGCAACGGTTAACGTTTAGGGAAAATGAACTAACCGCATAAATCTCATGGCAAATTGCGTGAGTTTTTCATGCTTGTTGGGTAACCTCGGAGGGCGATTTGGCGTGATCCGGACCGCCGCGCCAGCCGCTGGCAGTTGGAGTCAAAAAGATAGCCCGCGTCAGCGTTGTTTTAGGGTCCGGGGCTCGTTTTCAAGAATTCAAGGTGGTGACGTCACCTGGTTTTGTCTCCGTTTTTATCTGTTCGAACAGGAGTATGTGGATGAAGAAGTTGGTTTGTGGTTTGGCGTTCGCCATCGCCACAGTCTTCGGACTGTCGGTTGATTCGGCAAACGCAGCTCGCTCTTGCGGCGAGTGCAACTCGGGTTGCACAAGCGGATGCGGTCAAGTGATCGCTTCCAACGGTGGCTGTGGCGGCGCCGCGGCGGCCAGCCCCTGCGGCCCGGCTTACCAAGAAGTACAAACGACGGTGATGGTTCCCGAAACCACGTACGAATCGCGCGTGGTCAATCGCACTGTCAACCGCCTGGTCACCAAGACTCGCGACGTCCAAGTGACCAAGTACGTTCCTGAAACCCAACAAGTGACCCGCAACGTCACGAAGATGGTTCAGGAAACGCAACAACGGGAAGAGAAGTTCACGGTCCGCAAGGCGGTCGTGAAGCAAGTTCCCTACACGTACAACGTTTGCGAAACGTACACCGAAGACGTGCCCTATAGCTACACCGTGAAGGTGCCCTATACGGAGCAAGTGCCGTACACGTACACCGTGATGGAACGGTACACGGAAGAAGTCCCCTACTCGTACACCGTGCGAGTGCCTTACACCGAGCAAGTTCCTTACACGTACAACGTGTGCGAAACGTACACCGAGGACGTGCCGTACAGCTACACGGTGAAGGTTCCTTACACCGAGCAAGAGAACTACACGTACACCGTGATGGAAGCCTACACGGAAGACGTGCCGTACAGCTACACCGTTCGCAAGGCGGTGCCGCGTGAAGAAAAGTACACCTACACGGTGAAGGTCCAAGTTCCGAAGGAAGTTCAACAAACCTACACGGTTCAAGTTCCTTACACGGAAGAAGCTCAAGGCACGCGCAAGGTTAGCAAGCAGGTTCAAGAAACCGTGATGCAAAGCCGCACCCGCCGCGTGACCTCGTACGTCGAGCAAGCTGGCACCGATGCTTGTGGTTGCCCAACCACCTGCAAGGTTCCTGTTTGCAGCTGCGTGACCGAAGAAGTTCCCGTGACCGTCTGCAAGACGGTTTGCGTGGACGAGCCTTACACGTACACGGTTCAAAAGTGCCGCACTGAACAACAAACCAAGACCGTCACGGTCATGGAATGTGTCGATCAGCAAAAAGAAGGCACCCGCACCGTTTGCGACTACGTCGACGAAGTGATGCAAGGGACCAACAAGGTCACCAAGTGCAAGCCTGTTGAAAAGCAAGGCACTCGCACGGTCACCAAGTGCCGCGATGAAGTGAAGCAAGGCGTCAACAAGGTCACCAAGACCCGCCTGGTCGCCAAAGAAGGCGTCCAAACGGTCACGAAGTGCCGCGACGAAGTGAAGCAAGGCACCCAAACCGTCACCAAGTGCCGCCCTGTCCAAAAGGAAGGCGTGCAAACGGTTACGAAGTGCCGTGACGAAGTGAAGCAAGGCACCCAGAAGGTCACCAAGACCCGCCTGGTCGCCAAAGAAGGCGTCCGCAACGT
This sequence comes from uncultured Pirellulaceae bacterium, assembly GCA_964636985.1. Lineage (GTDB taxonomy): Bacteria > Planctomycetota > Planctomycetia > Pirellulales > Pirellulaceae > CAZWSX01. Next base: position 7,811 of record CAZWSX010000028.1, read on the forward strand.
GACCGAGTGCGTCGACGAAGTTCAAAGCCGCACGGTTTCGTTCGTCGTCTGCAAGCCTGTCACCGAGCAAGTGACCGAAAACGTCACTGTGCAAAAGCCTGTCACCGAAACCGTCCAACAAACCTACCAAGTCTGCGAACCTGTCACCGAACAAGTGACGGTTCAAGTCCCGGTTTGCAAGATGGTTGCCAAGACCGTTACCCAACGCGTCGCTGTCTCGCCTGCTCCCGCCAGCAACGGCTGCGGTGGTACGGTTGTCGACGGTGGCTGCGGTTCGGGCTGCGGCGGTTGCGGTGGCGCCGTCTCGGGCTCGCCCTGCGGTTGCCAATAGTTTTTGAGCGTCCACCGGACGCTTAATACGATCGCTAAGTGACAACGGCCGGGATCTCCCGGCCGTTGTTCGTTTCTTGACCGGCGATCGCCGTTTTCGCAAACGGAGGCTCCATTTTGGGCAAAACGCCACCCTAGCTCGGGCGGGAAACGCTGGTTGTCCCCCGCAATGTCCAGGCCGTAGAATCGTGGAGAGCACTTAACGACTCTCCCATGCGCCGTCCCTTTCCACGGAGCGATTCTTTTATGGCGACGATTACCGAACCCAAGTCCTCCACTGTTTCGTCCCCCAAAATCGGCCAAACGCAACTCTTTATCGACGGGCAATGGATTCCCGCAAAGAGTGGCAAGACCTTCGAAACTCGTAATCCCGCCACCGAGGAAGTGATTGCCGACGTCGCCGAAGGTGACGCCGCCGACATCGACGCCGCCGTTGCCGCCGCCCGCAAGGCGCTCGAGCAAGGCCCCTGGTCGAAGATGGATGCCCGGGACCGTGGCCGGTTGATGTTCAAATTGGCCGACCTGATCGAAGAGGAGGCCGACGAACTCGCCGCGCTCGAGTCGCTCGACAACGGCAAGCCTGTTCGCGACGCGCGCGCGGCCGACGTTCCACTCACCATCGATGCCTTGCGTTATTACGCAGGCTACGCCGACAAGATTCACGGCCAAACGATTCCCGTTCGCGGCAACTACTTTGTTTACACCCGACGCGAGCCCGTCGGCGTCTGCGGGCAAATCATTCCGTGGAACTTCCCGATGCTGATGGTGGCCTGGAAGTGGGGCCCAGCGCTCGCCGCCGGTTGCACCATCGTGATGAAGCCCGCCGAGCAAACGCCGCTCACCTGCTTGCGGATGGCCCGGCTCGCGCAAAAAGCCGGCATTCCCGATGGCGTCATCAACGTAGTCCCTGGCTACGGACCAACCGCGGGCGCTTCGCTCGTCAAGCATCCGGGCGTGGATAAGATCGCCTTCACCGGCGAAGGGACCACCGCGCAAACCATCATGCGAGAGGCCTCGTCGACTCTGAAGCGACTCACATTCGAGCTCGGCGGAAAGAGTCCCAACGTGATCTTCGCCGATGCCGATATCGATGCCGCGATCGCCGGCAGCCACTTTGGTCTTTACTTCAACCAAGGCCAATGTTGCTGCGCCGGCAGCCGCGTCTACGTCGACGAAAAGATTCACGATCGCTTCGTCGAACGCGTGGCCGAACTCAACAAGAAGCGGCGGCTCGGCAATCCACTCGATACCTCGACCGAGCAAGGTCCGCAGGTCGACCAGGCCCAGTTCGATAAGATCCTGAAGTACGTCGAGATCGGTAAGAAGGAAGGGGCTCGTGTCGTCTCCGGAGGAAAACGCTTTGGCGATCGCGGCTACTTTGTCGAGCCAACGCTGTTCGACAACGTGACCGACGAGATGGCCATCGCCAAGGATGAAATCTTTGGCCCCGTGATGAGCGTCCTCAAGTTCAAAGGGACCGACGAAATCGTCGACCGAGCAAACAAGAGCTTTTACGGATTGGCCGCTGCCGTTTGGACCAAGGATGTCGGCCGCGCGCACGACTTCGCCAAGCGAATCAAAGCGGGCACCGTCTGGGTTAACTGCTACAACGTCTTCGATGCTGGCGCGCCCTTTGGCGGCTTCAAAATGTCGGGGATGGGACGAGAACTAGGCGAGGAGGGATTGCGGTCGTACACGGAAACAAAGACCGTTACCGTCGCAATGGGCTAGCAATGCCGGAAAAATGCCCGCCAGGAGCCGCGGAAACCCGCCTACGGCCCACGTTAGAATCGACACTACCGCCGAATTCGTGGTAGTCTTGATTTTCGGGGCCGTTCGCGTTGGTGTTCGTGGATTCTGCCCGACCGATTTGCGGAAGAGGTTTTTGGGAATGTTGATCACTCGCGCTCCACAATCCTTTGGTCCGCAATCTGTTCGTCCACGGCACTTGGGCTTGGCCGTCGCGGTCACCCTGACTCTTCTCTCGACCGCGATCGTTCCCGCCCGAGATCCCATCGCCTCATCCAAGCCACCGCAACGTCAGAAGACCAAGATCGTTGCGACGCCGGAAGACGTGGCCCAGTGGGTGGCGGACCTGAAAGACGACGACTACGAGATTCGCGAGCGCGCCCAGCGCCGCTTGCAAAAGGTAGGCAAGGCCGCGATTCGCCCTCTGATCGAAGGCGTTCAATCGGCCGATCCGGAAGTCTCTTGGCGCTGTGGTGAGATCCTGCAGCAACTCTCGTTGCGCGGCGACGATGCCACCATCGGGGCGCTCACCGAGGCGGCGGTCACGGCAGCGGCGTCTTCGCAACACACTGGCTTGCAAGCCTTCGTCACGGATCTGACAAATCGTCAAAAAGAACGACGGCACAATATCGTCAAGCTGCGGCTGCAAAGTGTCGGCGCACAGGTCGATGATGGACAAGGCTACGATACTTTCGATCTCGACGCCGACGACGGCCCGGTCTTGATACCTGGTGAAGCGATCGAGGTCGATGAAGAGTGGATCGAACCGGCTGAGGCAGGACCTGAAGAAGCGGTACCCTCTGCTCCCGACGAGGAAGCGGCGCCGAAGGAACCTCCGGGGGTGGATCCTGCAAACGATGCCACAACCGAACCAGCCGTTGAAGAACCGGGCGCTGAAGAGCCAGCGATCCCCGAGTCCGCTATTGAAGAGGAACCACCCAGCGAACCCGAACTGGCTTCGCCCGCCGTCCCAGAAGATCCTGACGGTGAGGATATAGAGGTTGCAGCCGAACCCGATCTTGAAGATCTCGGCTTAGGGCGAATGCTTAAAGAATTTGGCGGATTGGAAAAGGGAGGTCTCGAAAAAGAAGAGGCCGAGCCCCTCGAAACCAAGCGGATCTTGAAGGCCCCCAAAGATCCCGAAGTCGTTGTGGTTCGCGGCTTCCTCGGGGGCTTCGGTGGCGTTCCCGGCCTGGTTGCCATCGACGGCCAATTCAGCGGCCGCCTGATCCTCGACGCAGCATTTAGCGGAAAAGACCACGACCTCAAAGATGCGAAGGACTTACTGGGGATCTCGATGGTGGTGCTTGCCAGTCCCAAGCTTTCGGACGAAACGTTAAAGCATGTCGCGGAGATGCCTGAGCTCGCGCGCTTGACCGTGAACGGGGGAGCATTCACGTCGGCGGGGTTGCGGGAGTTCCGAAAGGCGCGGCCCGAGGTCGTGTTTTTCGCCAGCGGACCGGCTGTACTCGGAATTAAAGGGATCACCTCGGGGCCATGCCGGGTCGACGAGATCGTTCCCAACGCAGGTGCTGCAGTAGCCGGACTCGCCTCTGGGGACGAAATCATCTCGGTCGACGGACAAGCGATCGAAAGCTTCGCCGATCTGACCGTGGAGGTGTATAACCACAAGCCGGGCGAGAAAATCAAAATCGTCTATTTGCGCAACGGAAAGCGCAACGAGGCGACGGTCTTGCTGGGACAGCGTCTTCCCGGACAGTAATTATCCAGGCCCGAATCTCTGGGCACGAAAGCGATTTGATGGGGTCGGCCGCTTCGATTATTTGTGTCGGTGATGGGACCGCGATACGTTGATTTGCGGGGAGTATCCGCAATCGATCGCGAGCGAGCCCATCACCTCTTCGAGCTTGACGACCTCCACTTTCCACTCGATCACGGTGTGAAGCAGGTCCTGTTCGACACCCAGAATGATGAGGCGGTGCTTCGATTGTTCAAACACTACGGCAGGGTCTTCTGCGCGTTTCTTCTCGAGTCGTTCCGCCGTGGCCTCCAGTGCGGCCAGGCGTTCGGCTGTGGCCGACGCCGACGCAGTCAACGATTCAAGCTTCGTCACCGCTTCGACCACATCGTGCCAAATCACTTTTTCTTGCTGCGCCGTGGTCTCGCGGACTTGGCCTTGCCGCACCGAAGCCTCGGCCGACGCCCCGGCCGGATCGAGAAACTGGCGGATCGGGCTCGCCGTACTCGATGAGCCCAGCCCCGCGTTCAGGCGGGAGAGGACGGCGCGAATAACTGCCACCGCGGCGCTATCGTCGCTTTCCGCCAACAACCGCACGGAAGCCAAATCCGCGCGCTGAAGCGTCGCCAGTTCGAAGGCCTCGCACCGATCAATCTTGCAAGCGTCCATTTTCAACTCCACGTCGGGCCAGATCCGCTTGTCGCAAAGCTGGACATTCAAGACCTTGAGGAGTTGTTGATTGAGTCCTTCGATCGTCCCTTGCAACTCGTGTTGCTTGGCGACGATTTCGAAGCGATTCGCGTCGACTTCCGCGACCGTCAACGGCGAATCGACTCCTTCGCCTTGCAATCGCAGGACCCGCTCGTCGAGTTCGCGGACGACTAGCTCACGCCGCACCAGGTTGTCGACGCCGGCCTCGGCTTCGGCCAATCTGAGGAGCAAGACCCGGGCGGCCGCCGCGGCTCGATTGCGCTCGTGAACGGCTTGCAAGCGTAAAACGTTCTCCGCCAATTCCGACGTTGTACCGTGATGTTGCTGTTGAGACGCCACCGCCTCCGCTTCTTGCTCGAACAACTTGGCAGCGGACGAATTTTTCGCCGCCAAACAACCGGCCTCGCACTCGGTCAGGTTGCAGTAGGACGCGTCCATGAGGGGCTGCGTCGGGGCCGGAATGGACGCCAGATCGACTTCGATCGGCCGACGTGAAGTGGCTACGCAGTTAAGCGGCGCGGTCGCAGCGCTCGCAGGTTGTGAATCGCATCGCCGCGCGCGGCACCACCCGCAGCCGCTCGTAAAAAGAGCTAGCAGCAAGACTCCAACGGCGGTGGCGTGGCGTCCCATGGAACAATCGGTAAATACGGAGGATTCGTCGACGGCGTTAGTTCTCATCGACGGTTCGCCACGCTGGCTCTTGTGCCGCTCCTTCAAGCCATCAACTCACCGCATCCAACGACTGGATCGCTGGCGACGCTATCGCCCGCGGCGAGGAGGAGCGCACAAGCGATGTTCTCCCACCGTCACCATTTCGCTATTCTCCCATCGCGTCTATGCGCTCTTTGGGGCGCATTTCACCGCCCAGCACGCATTCGCGGGAATAGTGGACATGTCGGCTCGATCCTCACGGCGACCTAGCCGGTTCTTTCACCGTTTCATGAGTTCGGTGTTGGTCTGTTTGGCCATGTCGCCGGTATTTTTGAACCAGAGCCACGCAATCGAGTCGGCCGGAGCGGAGCTGATACCTGAGGCCATCGACGACGCGGAACTCACCGATGTTGCGTTCGCCAATGCTAATGTGGGCGTCGCGGTCGGCGAACGAGGAGCGCTTTGGCGAACGGCCGACGGGGGCCGCACCTGGACGCGATGCATCTCGCAGACCGACGTCCGTCTCGAAAGCGTTTCGATGGTCAACGCCAACGACGCTTGGGCGGTTGGCGGCTATGCCGTCCCCACCGAGATCGGCCCCTCTTCGACCGTTCGCTCGCAAGGGATTGTCCTGCGCACCAAGGATGGCGGGCTCACCTGGCAATCGCTCCACCAACCACAGTTGCCTGCGCTCACGCGGGTCAAGTTTTTCACTCGCAACCAGGGCATCGCCGTGGGTGCATCGTCGTCTCTCTTCCCATCCAGCATCTTCCAAACCAGCGACGGCGGCCGCACATGGAATCCGCTGCCGCTGGCCGTCCAAGAGAGTTGGACCGACGGCGACTTCGCATCGATGGATCTTGGATGCGTGCTCGGCCGACAAGGACGCCCTTACTCGCTGATGAAGAACGCTCTGGAAGCTTCCACAAGTCCTGACCCGGGACGCCAACGTTCCACACGGCTGCGATTCGGCCGAAGTGGCCAGGCATGGATGATCGGCGAACGGGGATTTGTGCAGACGTCGCTTGATGGCGGAAGATCCTGGGCTGTCCCTCGATCCTTGTCGAGCGAAAGCCTCAAGGCACCTTGCGATTGGCAGGCTCTGGCAACCTTTGGCGACAACATCTGGATCGCGGGTGCGCCAGGCAGCGTCCTGTTGCATTCGACCGACGCCGGAAAGACTTGGAAGACCTACAAGACAGGGACCACCGTACCGCTACGTGCACTCTGCTTTGTTGACGATTCGCACGGCTGGGCCGTCGGCAGCTTGGGAACCATCTTGCATACTCGCGACGGCGGCAAGTCGTGGCAAACACAAAGGGCGGGCGGCAAGCGATTGGCCGTACTCGCACTATTCCCCTCCGCCCGCCATATTCCGTGGGAGGTTTTCGCGCAATTGGCCGCGACCGACGGATATCGCACGGCCGTAGAACTAGTGACCCGCGAAGACGAAACCAAACGGCAGTCCCTCTCGGTTCGGCAACGCATGTCGCAAGCAGCCACGATCGTCGGCGTCGCCGCCACAGACGAATATGGGATCGTCCCGATGTTAGGCGAGGACCGCGCCGTCACACCCGACGACGTTACACAGTACTGGAACGAACGCTCCACCCAGGCGGTAACAGATCTTGAGGAACGGGTCGTCCGGTCCATTCGCCAATGGCGTCCGGAAATCATCATCACAAGCGCGGCCAATCCTCAAGACCTCGATCCTGTTGGAGCGTGTGTCAGCCGGATCGTCTTGACCGCCGCCAAGAAGAGCGCCGACCCCGCGGCCTACGCGCATCAACTCACCCATCTGGGCCTGGAGGCCTGGAAGCCCAAACGCGTCTTCGCAGCGCATGGCCAGTCGCAGCGCGCGACGGTCGAAATCCACCGCTCGCAAATCTCGCCTAAGATGCTGTCGTCCCTCGCCGAACTGGCCGACCAATCGCGCGGCCTGCTCGGCGACGACTCCGTTCTCCCGCGGACCCTCGGATTCGACTTACTGCAGGACGAGATAGCGTCCCCTCCCAAGATGCGAGATTTCTTCGCGGGCCTGCCAATCGCGCCCGGAAGCGATGCGCGACGCCCCATGACTTCCGTGGTCGACAACATCCCCGAGATTTCGCGGCAGGTCCAAAAGCGGATCGATGCCCAGGCAATGGTCGACCGATCGATCGAGAACCCGGCGCGTGCTGGAACATGGCTGGCGCAGATCGACAAGATGACGCACGGCATGTCCCCTGGTGCCGGAGCGACGCTCCTCGCCGATGCCGCGATGCGCAGCGCGCGAAGCGGCAATCGAGAAGTCGCCGCCGAGGCGTTTCAGGCGCTCGTTCGGAAGTATCCACAGTCGCCGCAAGCCGAACGGGCCCTCGCGTGGCTCGTTCAATACTACGGCAGCGCCGAGGCTGCTTGGATCTATCGCAATCAGAAGTCGTACATGCTGCGGAGCACGACGCCGAAGATCGATCCCAGTCTCGCTCGTCCCAATGTCTCGGCGATTGCCCAAAACAAAGGGGAGCAGGGCAAAGGGAAAACGGGGGCCGACGGCGCAAGCCCGCCCGCGAGCGATCCTGCCACGGACGAACAGGGGGAGCCCTCGTTCGGCGGCGTCTCACTTGCTGGATTGAACGCCGCCATCGAACTTGAATTGGACACTCTGGTTGTTCCAGCATCCGGCACCGATCCCTCCGACGATCGCTACGCGACCCGCGCCGACATCGCCCTTGATGCTGCTCGCAGCGCGCAGCGCATTTCGCCCGCTCTTTTTGCGACGCCGAGCATTCAGTTCGCACTCGCCAGCGCGGCGCGGCAATCGGATCGAAAATGGTCGGCCAAACCGCTGCAAACCCTGGCCGGGACGCCGAGCGGCAATCCGTGGACCGAATCAGCCGCCTGCGAATTGTGGTTGGCGCATCGCAAGGGACGTGCGCCCAAAAAAGTTTGGGCGTGTGCTCAAGCTTCCGCCAAGCCGGTCCTGGACGGCAAACTCGACGACGAAGTCTGGAAGGCGGCCCAACCGGTGGCACTCACTCGCGGAGCAACCCACGCCAAGCTGGAAACGAAGAGCTCAGCGCCTAGCGCCGCAGTCATGATGTACGACGCCGAATACCTGTACGTAGGCGTCAGTTGCCCGCGCGCGGAAAAACGCGACGGCTCGCCTCCGGGCAATCCGCGCAAACGCGATTCATCGATGGCCGCATGCGACCGGGTCGAATTGTTCCTCGACGTCGATCGCGACTACTCGACGTTCTTTCACTTCTCGATCGACTCGAACGGCCGCACCGCCGACGCCTTTTGGCGGGACGACCGCTGGGACCCAACCTGGTACGTCGCCAGTGGCGGTGACGACGAATATTGGACCTGCGAGTGCGCCATTCCCTGGGCAGAGCTCACGGGCGAAGCACCGGCCTCCGACCAAATGTGGGCCGTCGGCATCCAAAGAATCGTCCCCGGACAAGCCCTCGAATCGTGGACCACGCCGGCGAGCATCGACGTCTCGCCGGAAGGCTTTGGCCTGCTGCGATTCGCGAAGGCAGAGTAAGCGTTGAACGTTACGCAATCCGGCTGGTCAGGCCGCCATCAATCACCAGCACTTCACCCGTGATGTAATCATTGGTGATCAGCGTCATGCAGGCATCGGCGACCTGCTCCGCGGTCCCTTCCCGGTGGAGCGGGATGCGATTCTGAAGATTGTGCTGCTTCCGCTCTTCAGTCATCGAGGCGTGGAACCGCGTTCGGATCACTCCCGGCGCGATCGAATTGACGCGAATGTTGTCGTCGGCCACGTCGCGGGCAAGGCATCGCGTGAAGTTGAGGAGTGCTCCTTTGGCCGTGGCGTAAACGATGGCTCCGGGCACGCCGCGGATGGCTGCCGATGAGGCCACCGTCAGAATCGCCCCTTCCTTATGCTTGCGCATCTCTGGCAAGGCGGCGCGGCACAGATAATAAAGTGCGTTCACGTGCAAATTCATGCAGTTGTGCCAGTCGTCGGGCGAGATCTCTTCGATCTTGCCCCAGGCTGGCCCGCCCGCATTGTGAATCAAGACATCGAGCCGCCCCAACTGCTGGACGGTCTGCGTGACGGCGGCCGCGCAATCGGCCGGAACGCCCATATCGCCCGGCAGGAAAATCGCCTTTGCACCTTGGGACTGCCACTCCTTCAAGAGGGCATCGACATGCGGCCCGCCTTGTCGCGCGGTAATGGCGACCGAACCGCCTTGCTTGATGATCGCGCGGGCAATCGCTTCGCCGATCCCCATGGTTCCACCGGTGATCAGCGCCACTTTGCCGCGAAGGTCCATTAGCTGGTTCCGTTTCCGTTTTCGTTTTCGGTTGGGATTCGCCGAGCCGCCGGATCGGTCAACATTTCCATGCGGCGTTCGATCACACTGGCGTCGAGTCTAACCACCTGGCTAGCCGAGGGCAACTCGTCGCGGACCGCGTCACGGCCCCGTTGATCACTGGCCGAAAACGTGAACTTGATCACAAAGGCCCCGATCTGCACGCCGTTGGCTTCGTAGCAAGGTGGCCACAGTTCTTCACCGCGGCTGACCAGCAACTTCGCCAGCAAGCGGGTTGCCCGGCCGGAGAAACCGCCGAGCGACATCTCGAGCCGACCTTGCGATTCGCGGTGGACATAGAACACGAAGGCCGCGTCTTGCGTGCCACGCTCCCATTCGCAAACATCCCAGTCGCCTTTGGCAGTTTCGTAGTAGATGCCCGGCTTGAGCGAATCGCCACTCGACTTGCACAGTTTCAAACCGGCACTGCAAGACGGCGGATGGGGATCATCGTTGCGATACCGCAGGAAGAAAGGAGACTTTCGGTCGGTCGGCTTGGCAACGTCGTCTTGGGTGACGAACGGTTCCGCGCCGAGCGCGGTGGAAAGAATGATCTCCCCAACAGGATTACTCTTGGTGCTCCCGAGGCAAACCAGCGCCCGGTCCCCTTGGGTTCCAACGAACTCTTCGTAGGTTTCGCGGGCTTGTGCGACAATCCGCTCGTCGGTGTCTTGTCCGGGACTCCAAATCAACGATTGCTTGATGTGCTCCGGATGAGGAGGCCCCGATTGGGCCGTGGCACCCGCAATATGCTTGGCGGTCCCACCTAGGGTCGATACCCCGTTGAGCAACTCGCCCAGCAACACCGAGTCGGAAGCGACGACCCAGGCCCCATCGAGCGAGTCTTGCCCTTCGGGGCGACGAACGCCCATGCAGAGTTCCAACCGGCGACGGCGAGCCAACATTTCCCAAAAATGCTCTGGCTCGACGGCGAAAAGAGCACCCGGGAGCTGGTCGGCGCTAACATGTCCGTTTTCGATCAGGTAGTCGCAAAGCCGCGACAGAGCCATGAGCGGGATGTACTTGACTTCATTCTTGAGCAACGCCGCCACTTGGTGGCGATCGAGCCCCGTATGTTCAACGATCGCCTTGATCGTACCCGGACGCTTGCGGGGGTCGGGCATGTGGCCCAGGAGTTCGGCAAGGCGGAAAGAATAACGCATGGTTAAGGCCCCGAAATGGTCACTAGACAGTGAGCCGGCACCGGGAGGGAAGAGCGCGGCAGAAACGAACTAAGGGGGTTCAATCCCCTTTCCACACCACTAGCCTATCAAAAGAGGCATTTAATTTCAACTAGAACGCCACTAAATCGTGCCAGCTTGCCACTAATGGTGGATTTTCCGTGGCTTTGGCAGTTTCACAAGGGCAGAGTGGCGCCTCTTAGCGCCCCCGATTGAGGAGGCTGCGGCGGTTCAGATAGTCGATGAAGACCTCCCGCATATTCCGGCTGGTGTCGACGAGCACCCGTTCGCAACCATTGCGCTGGGCAATTGATTCGAACTTCTCATTGAATCGATTGAGGGCCGCCAGATAGCCCTTTCGCAAGGCTTCCGGTTGAACCAGGTATTCGTCCGGGATTTCGAGCCCGACGAATTTCACCATCCCGTCGAAATCGAACTCGACCTCATCATGGTGCATCACTTGGAACAGGACCACCTCGTGATAGGCGTAGCGAAGCCGTTGAAGGACCGGTTCGAACGCGTCCAAATCGCAAAAGAAGTCGCTAAAGATCATTACGATCTCGCGACGTCCCATTCGCCCTGCCATTTGGCTGATGCAACCTGGCAGATCGGTTTTCTCGAGCGGTTCGACCTCCTCCAAATGGTGCGTCATGCGGACGATTTGATCCATCGAGTTGCTCGGCTGGACGAACCCTCGCAGCGATTGATCGAACGTGACCAGCGAAACCTTATCGGTCTGACGAATGACTGAGTATCCGAGAGTCGTCGCCATCTGTGCGGCGTACAGCAGCTTTTGCTGCGTCCCATCGCCATAGCGCATCGACGCGCTGATGTCTAAGATCAGGTGGCAAACGAAGTTCGTCTCGAGTTCGTACTGCTTGACGAAGTACTTGTCGCGATTGAAGTAGACCCGCCAGTCGATGTGCTTGGGATCGTCCCCCGCCACGTACTCGCGATGGCCGGCAAACTCGACGGCGAAGCCCGCCAATGGCGATTTGTGGGCACCAGCCAGATTGCCGACCACCAGGGACCGGGGTTCCAGCGGCCGCTCCGCCACGTGGCTGAGGACTTCCGGATCGAGATAGCGGGACAAAACGTTCTTCAGCATCGACGTAACTTTGGGTTAGGCAGCCGGTTTTTCGTACTTCTTGTCGGCGGGAACGGCGCTCATCAACATTTCAATCAGCTTCTCAGCGTTGTAACCGCTGGCCTGAGCCGCGTAGTTGCCTGCAATTCGGTGCCTGAGCGCCGGCTTGACCACGGCTTGGACGTCGGCGATCGAAGCGTGATATCGGCCATAAAGAAGCGCGCGGGCCTTCGCGGCGGTCACCAAGGTCAGCACACCGCGGGGGCCGGCACCCCAGCTGACCCATTTGTTCACGAACTCGGGTGCTTCTTTCGAACCGGGTCGAGTCGCCCGCACGAGCGCCCACGCGTAGCCGAGCACTTGATCGCTCACTGGCACTCGCGTCACCAGGTCCTGCATTTGAACTATGTCGGCACCCGACATGATGGCTTGAATGTCACCCATTTGACCGGTGGTCACGCGGCGGGCGATTTCCCACTCTTCAGCTGCCGACGGGTAATCGACGCGGATGTACAGCAAAAAACGGTCGAGCTGCGCCTCGGGGAGCGGATAGGTTCCTTCCTGTTCGAGCGGATTCTGGGTCGCCAAAACAAAGAAAGGAGCAGGCAGCCTGTGGACTTTGCCGCCGGCGCTCACTTGCCGCTCCTGCATCGCTTCAAGCATCGCCGCTTGTGTCTTGGGCGGCGTGCGGTTGATTTCGTCCGCCAGCAGCAGATTCGCGAAGACCGGCCCAGGCAAAAATCGATAGGCCCGCGTCCGCGTTTCGGGGTCCTCTTGGATCAACTCCGTTCCCGTGACGTCGCTCGGCATCAAGTCGGGCGTGAATTGAATCCGCTTGAACGAGAGGTCGAGGCTCTTCGCGAGCGAGCTGACGAGCAACGTTTTGGCCAGTCCAGGAACCCCTTCGAGCAAAGCATGGCCGCGAGCGAAGATCGCCACCAACACCTGTTCGATCACGTCGCTTTGGCCGACGATCGTTTTCGAGAGCTCGTCGCGAAGGCGGTTGTAGGCCTTTTCGCATCGTTGCACGGCCGCAATGTCGTCGGCGGATACTTTGTCGCTCATGATTTCAATCCAATCGAGAAGTTCACTGTCGCGTTCATTGGGGAAATGACTGGCCCTCGGGCCAACGTTACGGCTGGTTGCCGCTGCAAAATCTAGTTGCCACTCTCAAAAAACTTGCGGAGACGATCCTCGTAACCACGCGGTGCTTGCCCGCGGGTTCGCGATCGAACTGCGTTCTGTAAGGCCGTGGGAAGCTTGGCGAACCACGTTTGATCATCAAGTTTGCGGCTGGCCTTGGCCGGATCATGTTCGTTGTCCGCCGTTCGCGAGTCGCCGTCGCCTTGCGGCTGCTTCGAATCGCTGGCGCTCTTGGCCATTTTGTCGTTGGGCGTCGAGGCATCCGCCTTGGCGGGCGTTCCCTCTGGTGTCTCGGCGGAAGCCGTCTTCTTGCCATCGGCCTTCGAGCCCGATTTCGACTTGCCTTTGGCCGTTGGGTTTTTGGAGACCTTGCTCGCCTCGGCCATCGCCTCGGGACCAGCTATTTGCTGCGCGGTCTGCTCTGGCGAATTGGGAACCAGTCCCGTGTCGCCGTTGGGCGATGTATCGCTATTTGCCGCGGCATTGGGCGTATCGTCCAGCGGGTCGGTCTCCATACCGTTGAGTTCGCCCGCAGCTTCTAATGCTTCACGCAGCGGAAGGCTGCCCACTTGTTCCTTGCCGGAGACTTGTTGCGCCCCTTCGCCAGCGGCTCGTTGCGAGTTGGCGAAACTGTTCATCGCCTCATGCAAAGACCTCGCCAAGTCGGACATGTCTCCCTTGCCTTGGGCTAAGTCGTTCGACTTTTCTTCCATGGCGTCGCGGGCCCCTTGTTGCTGCTCCAGCTGTTCGGCAATGGCATCGGCAATCGTGGCATCGCGGCCCAACTCTTGTTGACGTGCCGCCAGCGCGGCGGCGGCTTGTTGCAGGGCCCGCTCCGATGCCTGTTGCGATTTAGGGGCATTTTTCGGAGCTTGCTTCGCGGCTTTACCCGCTTGCTGCGCCGCTTTTTCGGCTTGCTGCGTGGCGCCAGTGGCCGAGGCATCGGCCGGAACCGTTGCTTCCGCCAGGGCGTCGGCGGTGGCCGACTCCTCCGCGGCCTGTTGGGCGAGGGCGTCGGCGATGTCCATCGCCGCGGCGTCCAGCATCTCTTTTGCTTTTTCCAAGTTGTTCATTGCCGCTTGCTGTTTCTCGGTAGCCGGTGCTGCGCCGTTGTCCTTGGCGGCTTCCGCCATTTGGCCCGCAGCCTCGCCTGCTGCTTGTGCCGCGTCGGCCAATGCTTGTGCGGACTGCTTCGCTTTTTCAGCACCCGCAGAAGCGTTCTCGGCCGTTTGTGCCTGTGCACCCTTAAGCTTCTGCGCGGCTTGTTGTGCTGCCTTCGCAGCAGCCTGGGCCGACTTGGTTGCCTGCTCGGCGAGCTTGCCCGCCTGCTGTTGGGCAGCCACTTGCTCTTTGGCGTCACCGGCTTGGGGCGTAGCCTTTTCGGCCATCTCAGCAGCCGCGGCTGCGGCTTGTTCCGCTTCATTGAGCGCTTGATCGACCGCGCTGCGAGCACCTTCGGCCGCGGCTTCGTTTCCTGCGAGCGCTTGCTCGGCGGCCTGCGCAGCTGCCTTCGAGGCCTCATTCAGTGCGTCGGCCGCGGCTTTGGCTTGTTGCCCTGGCTGCTGGCCGAGCGCTTTTGCGGCCGCCTGAGCATCTTTCGCCCCTTGGGCGGCTTGCTCGGCAACTTGTTGTTGCTCGCCGGCGGCTTTGGCATTCGAGGCCTTTCCTTCCGCGGCCTGCTTGCCGACAGCGCTGGCCTCAGCTTGCTCCGCCTTCATCTCGCCGATGGCCTTTTGCAGACGAGCCAAATCAGCCGCAGTTGGTTTGCCGGCCGCTTCCAGTTGCTTCGCTTGTGCTTCGCTGGCCGCGTCTTGCGCGTCGCCAATCGCTTGCAGCGCGTCAGCCAAGGCCTGTGCAGGCGAACTTTTATCGATCGCCGCTTTAGTCGCATCTTGTGCGTCGGCCACCGCCTTTTGCTGGTCGCGCGTCATTTGCGCCAGTTCGCGAGCGGCCTGCGCTGCCTGAGCGCGAACATCTTTGGCCGCGGCGGCCAATTGCTTGGCGGCGTTGCCGGTTGCTTCGGCAACTTGTCCGGCCTCGTCCTTAGACGCTTCGCCGGGTTGATTCTTGGCGGCCTCCAAAGCCTGGTCGGCCTTAGCCATTTCGCCGGCTGCTTTCTGCAAGTTGTCCGCGGCCTTGGGAACACTTTCTTTGACGGCTTCGGCCACCCACTCTGCTACCTTTTGGGCCTTGTCATTGCGGGCATCCATCGACGCCGCTTGCTCGGCCGAGAGCCCTTGCTCTTTGGCAGCTTCGGCTTGTTTGGCGATGTTGCGTTCGGCTGCGGCCGCTCGTTCCAGAGCTTCCGCCGCACGGGCAAGTTCGCCTGCCTCGAGCGCTTTGGCCTCTCGCTTCAAATCGGCTAGCGCGCTGGCGATTTCTGCTTGGGCTCGCTCGATGGCCTCTTCGGCTTTCTCCGAAGCGCTCTCGCGTTTGTCAGCTGCCTCAGGCGTGGCCGCTTTGTTTTCCATCGCCTTCATGGCGTCGGCCACGGCATCCTGCGCGGCATTGATAGCGCCTTCGGGAACCTTGGGAAGTTTGTCGAGCGCGTCGGTCTTGGCCAATGCCGACTCAGCTTGCTGCTCTGCTTGCTTGGCCGCATCGGGATTGTCCTTCGCTTGCTGTTCGGCGGCATCCTGGGCCTTAGCTGCATCCGCAACTGCTTCCTGAGCCTTTTCAAGCTGGGCGATCTGCTCCTTGATGTCCTTGATCGTCGCGTTGGCGGGATCTTGCATTGATTGCTGCTGCAACGTCTGCTCGAGTTGCGCCAGGTTGCCGATCACCTTCTCTTGCTCGGCGAGTGCCTGGTCCTTCTGATTCTCGAACAGTTTCGTCTCCGCCTCTTTGGCCGCTTCCTGCGCTTGCTCGGCGAACGTTTCGGCCTGGGGCGTCGGATCGAGTTGCTGCGCCGCGGCTTGGAGTTCTTTGTTCAACTCCGTTTGCTTCTGCAACAGTTCGTCGAGCTTCTCGGGCGTCGATTCTTGAAAGTCGGTCTTACGCACTTCGTCGCGCAGAGCTTCCTGTTTTTGGAGAAGAGCTTGAACCGTTTTCGCCGCGGCCGTGGTATCGCTTTGCACCAAGCCCTGCGTCTCTTCCAGTTTCTCGACCAGCAGCTTCAGTGCAGCGATCACTTTTTCTTGATCGCCAACTGCTTCGAGCAACTTTTGCTCCTCGATTTCGACGATTGCCGCGTGGATCACCTTGGCCGTTTGATGCGTTACCAGGATGCGTCGCCCTTCGCCTGCCCCGGCTCCAGCCTGACCTCCCCAGCTGCTGACATCCTCCAGCGCTTCGTCGAGGGCGCGCAGCAAGATCTCGCAGTCGCGCTGGTCGCCGGCGGTGGGAAGCAATCGCTCTTCGCGTTGTGCACCCGAACGTTGTTCCAGTGTGCGAGTGCTCGTTTGAACGCGCGTTTGTGCGGTGATCAACTGGCGGGCCTGGGCCGCGATACGGGCCAGTTGCATGCGGCGATAGAGACGTTGCCGCTCGGCCATCAGCTTGACGACTGTTTCCCGCACCAGCGTGCGCGTGACTTCGAATTTCTTTCCTTTTTCTTCCCGCGGTGCCTCCTCCACGGCGATCAAGGCGTCGACAATCGATTGCATGTCCTTCGCCGCGACCTCGTCGAGTTCGCGGCTCATTGCCTGGACGTCTTTGAAGATCGGCAGCTTCTTAAGGCCGTTTTCCTCGAGCTGCCGGATCTGGATCTCGAGCGTTCCCGCGACTAACTCGCGGGCCATCGTCCGGGCCCGTTCCTGAGCTTGCTGCTTACGGCGCACCTGGTCCGCGTCGTCGGCTTGCAATAGTGAAGCAAGCGACAGGAAGGCGGCAGTGAATACCAAAACACGACACCGGTAATTTCGAGACAACGTGGTAATCACGGGTTTTCTCCAATTCCCAATTGTCGTTTGATGATGTCGGTGAGCCGTTCTTCGCTGCGCTGGTCGGCTTCCGAAATAGCCGCCAACACCCCTGCTTCGTCGGAAATTTCCAGTGTAATGGGTTCGCTGCGGACGATTTTACCCGCCGCGTCGCCGCGCCAATCTTCGGCTTCCAGCACGATCCTGACACGATCCCCTTTGCCAAGCGGCGTTGTTTTTCCTGGAGCCTTGATACTCGCCATGCTGAGCGAGTGTTTGCCCGTCGCGGGCAATCGCTTGGCCAACATCGGCTCGCCACCTTCAAGCAAATCGACATCCAGCGCCGGTGGCGCTTCGTCGTCTGCTGACGGACTCTTTGTCGGTGATTCTTCATCCGTGGATGATTCGGGCGACTCAGTCGAGGGAGCCGCTTCCGCAGGCAAAACTTGGGCCACTAACCGCAATCGCTTCAAGCCAAAATCGTCGGTCGCCTTGTATTCCAAAACGGGCGATGCCGTGGGGAGTACTACTTTGTGAATCGAAGCGAGCGACAAAATCGCCTGGCCATCGGGACGAATGCGAATCGATCCTCGGATCGGCGACTCGGGCATCAATCCATCAACGTCTTCGGCGAACCCCTCGAATCGCCAATCGCCGCGAACGCTCGCCAGCGGCGACGACTCCAGCGGCAATTCCCACTTGAGCATTCCCTTGTCGGCGGCGATAAGGTCGACCTTCTGCGAGGTTTGCCCGCTGGTGAGAACAACCCACGCCTTCGCCAACCGCCGCTGGTTCTTTGATTCGAGAGCAAACTCGACCTTGGAGCCCTCCAACACAGCCGTTTGTCGGCCGCCGATTTGTTCGCGATTCTCCTTGCCGACGTAGCTGGGTGGAGTGATCGTCAAAACAGGTTCGACTTGCGGCAAATGGGCCATGCGAACCAATCCGGGTTCGGTCCACGCACCGTCGAGTTCCAATTGATAGCGAATGTCGTTGGTCAGGCGGGGCAATTCACCCACGTAGATATTTCCCTCTCGCTTGCTTTGCGGCCACTCGCGGATGGCGCGATCGATCTCGGTCATCGCGATCATCGCGTCGTTGTCAGCTGCCTCCAGCAATGCGTCGGCCGCGCGAGGGGCATCGCACCATAGTCGCGCCGCCAGCTTCGTGCGCGAGGTTCGCCCTTCGTCGACCGTTCGCAGTTCGTTTTTCGATTCTTGCAGGAGTCGCAACCGATCGTCATCGGTGACTCGCTTGAGCGTAACTTCGCTGCTGCCGCGAAAGTCGACGGCGTCGAGTTTCATAGTCGCTTCGGGGGCTTCGGTTCCTCGGCAGACGGCCAGGAACCGAACGGGCTGGGCCTCGACACAAACGATTGGTTGCGGACTCTCGCCCGTCGCGGCATTCCTAACGACATCGTGTTCGTTCAGCACCAAGGCATCGATCGCAATCGCGCTGGGGTAGTGAGGATTGCCGAGCGCCAGCCGCTGAATGAACGTCCACACGTGATGGGGAAAAATGGCCGCGATCGCTAGCGTTAGTACGGCGATGGCGCCCAAAATCATCGCTCGCCGCGGCAGATCGCCGCGTGAAAAGCCCTCGAAGACATTCAATTCCGGTGAGACCCGTGCGATGTAGTCGACCACCGCATCTTCCAAAACCTTCGAGCCCCACTTTCCTTCTCGATCCTTTTCGAATTGAAGAGCCGCCACCAGGTCGCTGTCGAGCGCCTGTTTGCGTTCGACCAACAGGGCCATATCGGTGGAGTCTTCGCGAACGCGAAGAAGCGGCCAGGCATACGTTTTGAACGCCCAGACGATGCCTCCTATACCAACCAGCATCAGCACGATTCGTTGGAGCGGCCCGACTTCTCGCTGGAAGAACCAATCGACCGCGAACAACACGAGCAGTGCCGCCAAGATCGCCGTTCCGACCGTTGCCCAGGCCGACTGCTGCCGCACCGACGCGCGGGCGTTACGCAGGCTTTGCAATTGCTGGGTGAGGGGGAGCAGCTTACTCATGGCGGCGAGATCGCATTCCGACGGCTTACGACAGTTTCAACATCTTGCGGGCGAACCACTCGCCCAGCATCAGCGAGACAACAATTCCGAACCACCACGGCGTGGTCCAGAGCGAAAGGTTCCGCGTTTGTACTTCGACTCGTGGCTTAATCGCGAGGTCATCGAACAACTTGGTGGCGTTTGTCAAATCGTATGACTTTCCGCCAGAGGCCTGCGCGATGGCGTTTTGCAAATCGACATTGCGGACCGCTTGGCGGCGCTCGGCCGATAGGTTGGCGACGTCGAATCGCATTTCCTCGTACGTTTTGGTGACCGGATCGCGCACGCGCAGGGCGTACTCGCCAACGGTCGAGACGGGAATCCGCGTTTCGAACAAACCGTCCCGCAACAGTGGCACCGAGACCGGCCGCGTTTCGGAAGCCTCGCCCGACGTGGCAGGCAAGATCAACTCGGCACTCAGGCCCGTGGCGCCCAGCGAGTTCTCGGTAAGCGGCTCGTAGTTCTCGTCGTACGCTTCGACCGTTAGGATCACCTTCTCGTCCGCCCGGTAGCTCGTCTTATCGAGGCGGGCGACGAATCGCTTGTCGCTGCCGAGGGCGTGGCTCATCCCCAAACGGTAAATCAACTGCGACCAGAAGGCCCGGTAATACTTTTCGCCGAACTGCTTGCGGAGCCGCCACATCTCGTTGAAGCCCAGATAAACGACCTCTCCCTTGCCATACTTGCGAATCGCAATGATGGGCTGAGGCGTTTTGCCATCGCGGCAGCGATGCCTGGCATCGCCCGGCGGTGCCGGATGCTCAGCCAGAACAACGGCTTGATCGTGCACGGCCGCAACAGGCTGATACCACGGGAGCTTGCCGAGGTTGGCCCAAGCCAGCTCGTTCTCAGCGTCATCAGCACCCAACTGCATAAAGGGATGGCGTGGCGCGTGGATGGTCCGCCGGAGATCGAACTCCGATATGTCCGGCGCCGTGCGGATCGACTCATTGGGATCGATCACCACGGGGAGCATGTCGGCCAGCGGCGTCCCATGAATTGCACGCAAGCCGCGATCCGACGCGGGATTGGGATCGGCCATCACGACCAGACCGCCGCCCAGATTTCCCACGTACTCTTTAACCATCTCGCAGAAACGATCGTTCAACGATGATCGAGGCAAGTCGCTCAAAAAGATGACGTCGTGAGCGAAGAACTCGCTCCGCTTGGGAGTGAGGCTCGAGGTGAACAGGATGTTCGCCTCGCGAACCTTCGGATCGGACGAACCCAGAAACGTGCGGAAGCCTTCCATCCCCACCAGGCGATCGCGGTGGAACACCTCTTTCACGAACCGCCATTCCCAGGTTGGCTCGCTAGCGGCAAAGAACAAGCGCAAGTAGTCGTCGACGATATTCACTTCTCGCACCGCACGGTTGTTCGCGACCACCACTTCGCCGGGCAACTCCTCCACCGTGGCAACAAATTCGAATCGCCCCGAGTTCGTCGGCATGTAGGGAACGTCGATCGTTTGCGTATCGTTCGTCAGGTCGAGCGTCCGCGTATCGATGGTTTGTTCTGGTAAGACATCGTCGTCGGCCTCTCGCGAGAGCTGACGAGCGGTCACGTTCAACTGCGCCGTCTTTCCTTGCAGCCCGCTGCTGCGGACGCGGATCACAAAATTGGTCCGCTCCGCCCGTTTCATCTTAGGGTCGGCCTGCAAGTCGACGGAGAGGTCGATCGCCTCTTTCGCGCCGACGCCAATGGTGTAGACCGGCGCGCCCAAGCGGGTCACGGAAAAACCCGCACGGTCACCGATGGGGGACGGACCGGAGTTGTTCGCGAAGTCGCTTACAAGCACGACAGCCGCAAGGTTGGTTGACCCGGGTTGTCGCGGCAACTCGCCGAGTGCGGAGCCAAGTGCCGTGACTTGCCCTGTGGCCGAGAGCTGCTCGGCGAACTTTTTCCCCAGCGGTACGGTGTCGGCAACGGTCGTCGGTGCGGCGGGCCGAAGTTGGCTGGTGGTCTGTCCCTCGAAGACAAAGAGCGAGACGTCGACCTTCTTTTCTTCTTTCAGTTTTGCGAGGGCAGCGCCGCCGTCGCCAGCCAGCCACGATTTGGTGAAATCGAGGCGGCTCTTCGACTCGGCCATCGTTCCCTCGGTTTTGGTGGATGCAATCAAGGCTCGCCGCTGGTCGTCCGGATATTCGTCTTCGATGGCCATGCTTTCGGAGCCGTCGACAACCAAGAAGAGCGAGGGAGCTTGTTCCCGCGACAAGGTTAACCGCAGGACTGGGTCGGCGAGCGTGAGAATCAACACCGCCAAGATGGCGCCCCGCCACAATCCCATGGCGGTCTTCCAAGTCGCGGAGCGAAGCGACTGCCATGAGTGGTAAAACCACAACGATCCGACGATCGCCAGGATCGCAAGAATGGCGACAACCAAGGCGCGGTCCTGCGCCCACGGCGCCGCGAACGCGACCGACGCGTGGTCGATGCGTTGCACCGAGTCGAGGCCCAACATGCGTCCTAACCAATCGGACGACATCGATTTCCCAATCTCTTAAGTCGCTCTTAGGTTGCCGCCACACGTCCCGAAGAACCACTCGCGGCATTGGCCGCTGAGCGATCACGAGACGGAACGGCGACAAAAAACATCTCGAACAACAACAGGGCCAGCACCATCGCGGCCAGCCACCACCACCACATCGGACCTTGCGAAGCCCGGCCATCATTGGCCAATGTTTGCCCTTGATCGACCCAGCGAACGACGCCGGCATCGACCAATTGATCGACTTTGCTTCGCTCCGCGGGTTCCAATTGCGATTCCTCGGACGGGCCATTCACCGCGAGCGGGAAACTCCACGCCACGCGATCGTCGGCCGAATCTGCCGTTGAAACGCCCGAGACCGCAGGCGACTCGTCGAGCGTGCTCGCCGTGACCTTATAGACGCCGCGCTCGACGAGTCCACGAAGTGTGATCCCCTTGCGATCGGCACCTACGAATCCGACGTCGACGGGTTCGATATCAGGCCTGCCCGGGCGTTTGAGCGAAACCGAGACCGATTGATCGCGGCCTAGCAACGGCAGCGACAGTTCGTCGCGCGCTTCCAGGTTTCGCTTGGGCGAAGTATCGGCGATCATGCTACGGAGCAAGCGATCGAACGCCACCACCGCATTGGTAGCCGAAAGAGTGTTCCACGTTGGAAGCAAACTGCTGGCAACAAACACAACACGGCCGCGGCCGATCCGTCGTTCGACCATGTAGGGATCGCGATTGGCGTTTTCGAAGTCGGCCAGAACTTGCGGCTTGAGGGCCTGAACGGCTTTGCTATCGAGTTCCACCTTCGTCTGGTCAACGGGACTCTTTGAGGAAGCCGTGGCGGTTTCGTCCGCCAACTGGGCCTCGTCGCTCCAGCTCAGCCACGATGGCGTGAGGGCCTCGAGCTTCGTCTGGGCTTCGATCAACTGGCTGCGTTCAGCGGTGGACAATCCCGGCGAACGTTCCTTGCCGAGCAACTCTGCAACGCGGCCCTGAAGGTCTTCGCTTGCTTTCTGCTCGGCCGTTAAGTTGGCAGCAATCTTTTCCGAGAGCTGTTTGAGCGTCGCTTCTGAGCGATCGACTTGCACGAGCTTGAAAAAGTAGGGTTCGCCGTACAGGTCGCGAAGTTGCTCCGCATCGCTGCCACCAATCCGAAAGCAATCGGTCTGCTCTAAACTGACAAATCGCAGCGAGAGTGGAATGAGATCGGCCCGACCCTCTTCGGGCAAGCTGCCGACCGGATCGCTCCCCAATGGCAACGGCAAGATTCCATCGCCATCCTGCCAGGCAACAGTGTTCCAAACTTCTGGCTCAAAGTCTCCGCCCGCGGCAATCGCCAGCGGTCCTCCTTGAACGACGTACTCGCGTAAGAGTGTGACTAGCTCTGGCGTGGGGTTCGTTCCGGCAACTACCACTAGCCGCGCATCTTGCAACGCCTCTTGCTTGACCTGACTGGGGCGAAGATGCTTGATCGCCACTAACTGCGGCGTCCCTTCGTTCTTGCCTTCCGACAGCAACTTGCGAGCGACGCGCGATTCGCCTAATCGATTGGCCACGACCGATTCCTCGTCGCCGTACTGATCGATGAACACCACCGGCAGGGCCGAAACGACGGGAACCACCAAGCCGCGAGAATCATCCTGCGGCAACCGGTCGGGCGTGAGCGAAATTTCGATTGGAATGTAGCTTGGCCGGTTGGGCGACGGCGTGACATCCGCGAACGTGTGGAGGAAAGGAACTTCGCGTCCTCCTTCGCCTGGCTCGACCGAAACGACCCGCGTATCGACCACATTTCCGTCGACCTTGAGCGACACCTGAACCGATTCTCGCGCCCCCACGCCGACGTGCCTAAGCAGGGCAGTAATCTTCGCAGGCGATTGCGTGTCGGCGATTCCATCCTCGACGCGAATGTCGTCGACCCAGGTGTTTTCAATATCGTCGGCGGTAATCTTCACCGCTTGAAAATCAGAAAGACCTTCGAACATTTCGGGCCGCGCCGCACGCCAGTTGAGCCCCTGCTGATCGCCGAGATAAAGGATCCGCTTCGGCATGTCCGGAAAGGAACTCGCCGCGCGGCGAGCCAGGTCGACAGCGCGAGCAACGGTCGCCGGCCGATCGACAATGGTGATCCGATCGATGGCTTCGCGAGCCGCCACGCGATCGGCGAATGGTTCGAGCGCCACGGCCGTTGTGGAGCCAGAGGCCGGCACAATCGAGAAACGGCTGCCCGAGGGAAGTTGATCGACGAATTCCTTGGCCCGCGACTTGGCACGATCGAGCAGGTTTCCGTCGAGCGAACCGTACCCCATGCTCAAACTATTGTCGAGCAAAAGGATGGCGTGGATCGGGTGGCTGCGATCGAGATTCACTTGCCGTCCTGCAAAAAACGGACGAGCGAGTGCCAGCCCAAACAAGGCAATGGCCGCCGCGCGGAGCAGCATCAGGATCAAATCGCGAAGTTCAACAACGCGGCGATTGCGTTCGATAGCCTCCTTGAGGAAATCCATCGCCGCCCAAGCGACGGTCTTATAGCGCCGTCGATTGAACAGATGGATCAAGACGGGGCCAGCGGCGAGAACCGCTCCAGCCGCGGCGAAGTGCCATGCCGTCAAATTCGGAAACCAATCCATACGCCGTCTACGACTCCCCTAAAGCTTTTAATTGCCTAATGCTCTAATTGCTGGCCGACGGTTTCGGTTTTGCAAAACCCTCGATTCGTCCTTCTTGCAAAATCGGCAAGTAGCGATTGGGGATCGCCAGGACGAAGCAAGCAACAGCCGTCCCGTAGAGTTCGCCGGGCTTTCCGCCGACTTTGCCGCCGGCCCCGTTCCCCCCTGCCCCGACGCCATTGTCGAGCCACGAACCAAAAGTCCGTTGGTCCCTGGGGTCTCGCCGCTGGCTAATGACCAAGAAGTCGCGCAGCTTGGGATAGTTGTCGCGCCAATGTTTGTCGCCAACTTGATAGAGCGCCTGGCCAACGTAGTAGAGCGTATAAGCATCGAACGGCATCAAGCCATCGGGATTTTGGTGCGCCGGCAATTCGCGGATGTGCCGGACGACAAACTCCATGCTCTTTTCGATGCGCCAGTCGTCGTATTGGCCGAACTCCTGCAAGCAGACAACGCCGGCGGCCGCCATGGCGACCGTCTTTCCACCGCCCCCTCGCGAATAGGTGAACTGCCCAGGTCGCTTCATCTGCTCCGACTCGGGCGCGTTCTGATCTCCTTCCGGAGAATAGTGCTGGCGAACACTCGTGATCGCCGCGTCAATCACTTCTTTGGGAACTTCCAACCCACTATCGACAGCACTGCGCAACGCCTTGGCTTGCATCACAGCCAGGCTGAGATCGTGGCCGTGCTGCTGCCGCTTGGCGATGTAAT
Organism: uncultured Pirellulaceae bacterium; assembly: GCA_964636985.1. GTDB lineage: Bacteria > Planctomycetota > Planctomycetia > Pirellulales > Pirellulaceae > CAZWSX01. Next base: position 32,469 of record CAZWSX010000028.1, read on the forward strand.
CCCACCCCCCGTCGTCGCACTGCGTTTGCGAAATGAGCTTGAGGGCCGAATCGAGCACGCGGCGAATATCGCGCCGCTGTTTGTACACCATGCCATGGGCCTGGCCGAGAACGAACGTCGCCAGCCCGTGGTTGTACATGTCGTTGCGCGGATCGGAGATGTTTAATAGTCCCGAATCCTTGCTCCGGTCGAGCATGTAAGCGACGGCCTTATCGCACTCCTTGCCGTACTTGCCGCGTCCCGGAAAATGCCCCGCCGCCATAAAGGCGAGCGCACCCATGCTCACTAAGCCAAGGTCGTTCGATTCCCAGTTGCCCGAGGTCCCTTGGTTTTTCGCCAGCCACTCCAGGCCCAAATCGAGCGCCTTTTGCGATTCGGGCGTAATTTCGTCGGCCGCAGCAAAGGCCCGCTGCATTACGCCCGAGGCGAGCAAAGTCGCGAGGGCAGAGCCACCGGCAGCACAAAAATCGCGACGAAACATGAGGGCATCCAGCCAATCGACGGTTTTTTTGACGATCGAGGCGCCTAGGGGATTCACCCGAGGAGCGGTTATCTGAAAAGGGAATGGCACAATGCGGGAGGGGGTTACAGGGGGCGGCAGGAAAAGGCGCCGCAACATCGCCATTGTTGCGCAGCGGCGGATAGACCGCCATTCCCGAAGTAACGCTCGCAAGTTCTGCGAAGCAGCGCCGACGCCCAAATTGAGTCGGGCGCGCAAGTCGCCGAGAACGCGACAGCCATCGCGGACTTGCAAGCTGGCTGCTTCCCACGTCGGCTGGTTGCGTTCGAGAACCGATGGCGGCGATCATGGTCGCGAGCGCACCCTTCAGACCCAAATGGAATTGGCATCGCGAAAGCGCGCGGCGAGCAGTTGTTCGCCTGCGTAGGGCCGCACTTCACAGTTGTTAATAGATACTTCACATATATGTGGCTTGATGATAGGCGGCGCACTCGCAGTGTTAGTCCCGAGCAACTGATTGAATCGGCAACTCCTCATCCTTAGAATGCCCCCTCGGCAGATCTTCTTAGGGCACATTTCTTTGGGAGGGACTCATGAATTTGAGATTGGCAGTCATATTGTGCGCGCTCGTTGCTTTAATGGGCACACAGGCAGCGGAGGCCGGCATCATCGTCGTGAACTACTGGCAGTTCACGGCAAATGGACAAGGTTATTTTCAGGAGTACGGCGCGCCCGCTCGAACTAACGTGCCTGGAACCAATTTTCAGGACATTAGCCGGATCGGCCTCTCTCCATCCGCAACCGAGGTCCAGCAAATCACGGACGTATCGACCGCGACGCGAACCTTTGGCACGAGAATTACCGGCGACGGGACGAACACACTTACGTTGTCTTCCAACCTTCGCGCCTTGCTGCAAGGCCAAGACTATTCGGACAATGGCAACCGCCAGTCCGATGGCGACATGCTTTGGTTCACCGATGTCGTCGTCACGGAGACCGGCAAGTATGACCTGTTCACTTCTTTCTCCACTCGCGGAATGAGCGTTACTTCGCCGGATGGTACGGGCTACGGCTACTACGGAGGAGGAGGGGGAGTCTTCATCAATGACGGTTTCACCCCAGTCTATACCACCGGTGCCACTCCGAACTTTGATGTCCCGACTCCTAACACAACCTTCTTCTCCACACATGCCCAATTAGACCTGCAGGCTTTCACCACCTATCGCATCTTTGTCGGAAGCTACATGTACGCGGGCTTCGGCGGCCCGGTCCTGGTAAATTACAACACGGGTTGGGACGTCACCTTGCGTGAAACTCCAGCCGTACCGGAACCAACAAGTTTGGCCATCGCCGCTACAGGCGGGCTATTGTTCTTGGGCCTTCGCCGACGTCGAAGCTAGGCTCCTCGAGACTGGCAATAGGCGCACCGATCGACAAGCAAACGGCCGCGGGGTTCGCGGCCGTTGCCGTTTTCGAGGAACGCGAACTACGCGTCGTACGGCGGCGTTACCTCAATGCCCAACATCCGCAGATAGACCGCCAAAATCGCGCGATGATGCACCAGGTGGTTCAGCACCCACGTCCGCAGGCATTCTCCCTTGGGCATGGTGAAATAAGTCTGACCGGCGGCTTTAAGCGACCACGGTTCAGCCATCGCTGCGTCGGTCGTTTTTGCCAGGGCAGTGCGGGCCGCCGTGACGTTCCTATCGAAATCTGCCATCAGCGTCGCCGGATCTCGCCCGAGCGGGGCCTCGTATTTGGGCCCATCGACAGGCGACATGTCGAATTCGGGCAGGTCGGTGATCAATGGTGTCCAACTCACCACTTCGACGATGTGCCCCGCGTTCCACGCGATGGTGTGCAAACTCTCGTGCACTTTCTTTTCGAGAATGTCGGCGGTAACGGCCGACAAAATCCGCCGTGTGCGGGCCATCTCGCGATCGAACTCCGGCAACATGATGTCGGCGAGAGACGTGGAACTCTTAGAAGTGGAACTGTTCGGCATCGGATCGCTCCCTGATGAGTGGACGTCTCGTGCGGCCGCCCCCAACCGCACGAGACGAGTCGTGCAAACATCGACAACTTGATCGATGGTCCGCGGACAACGACAATGGTGTCCGCCTTGTCGGCAGTAAGTGTACAAATGTTTCTACTGCTGTCAATACAGAAAAGCTAGCTGCCTCGACAAAAGATGAACTCCCGTTGATTCTCAGGATCCGCAACATGCGAAAAATCGCTTTGCTCGCTCTCGTTCTCTTGGCTGTGGCTGGTTCAACATTCGCCCGTGCCGATGGACCGGCCCGCTCCGGCAAACTCTCGTTCGGGTGGGCGCACGAAAGCATCATTCCCGGCAAACCAGTCGCCGTAGGTGGCCAATACCACACTCGCATTTCAGGCGAAGTGCTTGACCCGCTCACGGTGACCGCACTCGCCATCGAAACGCGCGACGATACGGGCGCAATCGATCAAGCCGTGTGGGTCTCGTGCGACCTGGTCGCCATTCGCTCGAAAACGGTCGCTGGCGTCCGTAAACGCGTGGCGGCCGAAGTTCCTGACCTCGATCTGCGAAAGATCATCGTCTCGGCCACGCACACGCACACGGCTCCGGCCATCACCGACGAAAACGAAACCGACTTCCATCCATACGACTTCGTCGGTAGTTGGGCGTACCGCATCCCCGCCGATCAAACGGGAGTGATGCGGCCGCTGGAGTATCTCGATTTTCTCGAGCAGCAAATCGCCAAGGCAGTCGTCGCCGCCTGGAAATCGCGCAAGCCCGGCGAGTTCAGCCATGCGCTGGGGCACGCTTCGATCGCCCGCAACCGCCGCGCGGTCTACTTCGACGGAACGACGCGAATGTATGGCGATACCAAGGACCCTGGCTTTTCCCATTTGGAGGGAACCTCGGACGACTCAATCGACCTCTTGTGCTTCGCCCGAGACGGAAAGGTGATCGGAATGGCGATCACCGTCTATTGCCCCTCGCAGCAAACCGAAGGTCTGAATGCTCTCTCGGCCGACTTCTGGCACGAGACCCGCGCGTTGCTCAAAGAAAAATACTCGCCCGAGCTATTCGTGCTTGGCTTAACCGGGGCCGCAGGCGATCAGTCGCCGCACATCCAAATTGACAAGGCCGCCGCGAACGACATGCTCGCCCGCGAGAAGCGAACGGGGCGGCAGGAAACGGCCCGCCGAATTGGCCGCGCGATCGACGACGTGATCGACGTCGCCAAAGCGTCGCTGCGATCGGATGTCCAGTTCGAGCATCGTGTCGAGGACATGAAGCTGCCCGTATGGCAAGTGCCGAACGAGCGTTTCCAAAAAGCGACCCAAATCTACGAAGAAGGAAAGGACCAGCTTGAGAAGCTCGCCAGCCCGCAATACATCGAATGGCGAGTGAGCCGGACGATGCTCGCGCGGCATAAGCTCCAACAGACTGATCCCTTCTACATGACGGAAATCCACGCCCTGCGGCTGAACGACCTCGCCATGGCAACCAATCCCTTTGAGTTGTTCACCGACTACGGCCTGCGTATGAAGGCTCGTAGCCCTGCGACTCAAACGTCGATTGTCCAGCTGACGTCGGATTGCGCGGCGTATTTGCCTACCGAGCGAGCTGTCGCCGGAGGCGGTTACAGCGGTCGCATCGACGACGGAGTCGTTGGACCGGAGGGAGGACGCGTTCTCGTCGAAGAAACCAGCCGCATGATCCGAGAAATGTGGCCGGCGAAATAGTCGCAATTACAACTGCAAATCCACGTTCTTCCAATAGACCAGCGCGTGTTCCTGTCCCGCGCTCGGCGTGGCGACAATGGTCACCACGCCCTCCTTGCCTGCGAACGACGAGAGATCAACGGAGATGTTTTTCCAACGCTCGTTCGGCGACTTTTCGTCGTACGATTGGCTGGAAACCACCTGGTCGTTGAAACGGACTTCGAGCGACCATTTGCTGTTGGCTTCGTCGCCGACTTGCAGTTTGAGCTGCGCCGGGCCAGCGGCCGGCACGCTTACAGGGCGATAGAGCGTGATCGGTTCATTGCCGCGAGCCCGAATGCCTAGCACTTTGGTTTCTCCGTGGGCGTCGATCATGAGCCCACTGGGGTTGGCGTCGTGCATGGATGCCAAGGTCCACCCCGGCGCGACCACGTTCAGTGCTCGCCACCATTCCGGCTTGAGATGATTGATATACGGCGCGCGGTATTGAGCGGAAGCCAGCACACCGCCTGCTTGCGGTGCGAGTTCGACGATCGCCCGCTGCGGATTGCGATCGGTGGCGAACGTCGCCAGCCACTTGTCGCCGACTTGGAATGGCTGCGAGAGCCGCAGGTCGTCCCCTTCGGAACTTTCGATGGCGTTTTCGCCGACGATTTCACCCCGCGCTGCATCAATCCACAGCATTCCTAGTTTGTGGCGGAGCTGATGCCGATCTTGAAAGCGCCGAACGCCGACGGCGATCTTTCCTTCGCCTAAGATCGCGTTGTCGAGCAACTGGTTATGCGCGAGCGAGTGGCTGGTATCGGCCAGATCGGGCAAGGCCAACCGCCACTGCAGACTGCCATCCTTCAAGTCGAGCGAGGCTAGCGCATCGCGGCAGGCGATCACACACAGACCCTCGTGGATGCCGACGATGCGGCAGACGTCGGGCCAGCAGCGCTGCCAAATCTTGGTGCCGCTTGAAGCATCGAGACAATCAATCGAGGGCGAGCCTGGCTGCACCACCAGCACGTGCTTGCCAGTGACTACCGGTGGGGCGAAATGCTGGCGGACTGCATAGCCATCGGCTTCGCTGGGGATGTATTCGTTGCGGCGGACCCAGCAAAGGTGGCCATCGAAGTCGCAGCCCAGCGTCGCGCCCGACAGGGCGACGACCAACCGGTCGCCCGTCGCGGTGACCTCCGCGCATTTGCGTTCGAACCAATTCTCCTGCAGCACGAGCAGGTTCGATTCTTTCCGTCGCTCCCCGGTCAGCGCGTCCCATTCGACCAGCGAGAGCTGATTCGGGTGGTTGCTGTTGCGAGAAACCATCAAGCCATACACGCGTCCGTCGCGAACAAGCGGATCGCTCGCCAGCCAATCCTTTTCTTCGCCGCAGGCTCGCCAAACCAGCTTACCGGTCACCTTGTCCCAGCAACAAAGCGTCGGCGATTTGCCAATCAACTGGCGGGCCCAGATGTGCGCTGGCCCGAGCGTCGGCCGCATGGGAATGAGCGCCCACTCTTGACCGCGCATTGGTTCGCCAGGCGGTGCTTCGGCTTGCCAGGCTTTTTTCCATTCCGTGGCACTCCATCGCGAAAGACCAAAGCGGTTGTGCAGATAGAACTCGCTCCCTTCGGCGTTTTTGTCGACCACCACGGCCATCTGGCGAGCGGCCCAATCGATTTGCCACTGGTAGATGAAGCGCGCCCCTTCCTGATCGGGTGCGTTCCCAAAGGGGCCATCGAAAGTGGCGCGGGTCTCGATTTTAAAATGCGAGATGGGCGGAACCGCTCCCGCCGCGGCGGGTCGACTCTCGGTCGCTTGCCGAGCCGTTCCCAGCTGGCGAAGCACGTCTTCGAACGCCGCGCCATCCATGCGACGGCTTCCCAATTCGACGGGCGTCGGTGCCGCCTCGGCAACATAGTTGCCACGAAGGCTTTGTCCCAACCGGCTCTTCGCGTTGGATTGCAATCGGATGGTATCGACCGCGCTGGAATCGCGCTCGGCAATCGCGTCGGCGACTCGCCGAGCCTGATCGAAATAAGCGCTCGCCAATTCGAATCGCCCGCGCGTCAGTTCGCTGTCGCCTAACCAAGTTAGCCCTTCGACCGCTGCGGGGACATCGCCGAAAACGCCGGCGGACAACGCTACCGCGGCCGCGTCTCCTCGTTGAATGGCCGCACGAACGCGGATATCGGCGCGAGCTTCTTCACCATGCAACGCCTCCCGCATGCCGGGCACGCGATCCAACTCGCCACGCCAGGCGTCGACAAGCCCCAGCACCAGGTCCGGGTCGTGTTTCGAGACAATCAATTCTCGCGATCCGCGCGAGCGATCGAGCATCAGCCGCGCGGCGCCGACGAAATCGTTTCCGTCGATCAGGCCGACCACTTCGGACCAAGTGTCGTAGGCGCTTTTCGACGCTGGGTCGGCGTACATTGGCTTGGCGTCGCTGCGCAGCAGACGCGTGGGACCATAAGGGCCGGGGCGGGCCGATCCGCGGCTGCGCATCTCGGCCCAATCGAGCAGCGGATTCTGCGGATGCCAGCGGAACATGCGGATCGCGTCGACAAACTCGTCGACCTGCTCCATGTCCTGCCGCACCACCAAGGCTTTGAGCATGTTCGTTTCATGCTGGATGTGCTCGTTCTGATCCGACCGCGTCGCCATCGCCAGCGGCGTCGCCAAACTCTGGTCGCGCAAGGTCACATAGTTGTGAACGTCGAACTCCTGATCGGCCTCGGCCAGCAGTTGGCTGGTCTGCGTGAACCATTGCCGCGGATAATTGGGCGAGAAGAGCGATGCCGCCGCCAGCAACTCGTTGCGAGTCTGAATCGAGACGGGTTCGTCCGCCGAGGGACTGCAAACATCCGTCAGCAACAGACGCATGATCTCGATCGACAATTCACGATTCACACCTCCGGCGAGCGAACGCACTGCGCAAGCTCGGCGCCATTTGGTCCACGAGACGTCAGCCGGCTTGCTCTTAAGCGCCTCGGTAATCCAGGCTCCAACCGTTTGCGCATTGATTGCCGGTACGCGATGGACGATGTCCAAAGCGACAATCCCTGCCAGACCCGCGACAGGCCGTCGAACGATCGACTTGACGACCGGCGCCGACGCGGGCCGCTCACCCACAGTCATTAGTCCAATACCCGCGACCTTGCCAAGTCGCATGGGAATGAGCGGATCGCCCGCGCCCCAATGCTTACCGTCGGAACTGCTCCACCACGAGAACCCGCTGCACGCCGGCACAATCCGCAGCCAGATGTCGCCAGCGGCGTACATCGATGGCCCTTCCATCGGCGGCGGAGCTTGTACCTCGATCGTTTCGTCGAGGCCGCGCGTCTGTAGCACCATCTGTTGGTCGCGCTGATTGACGAAGCACCGCACGGTTGTTTGGGTCAGTTCCCACGGTTCGCCGTCACCGTCGACCATCGCCAGGCCAGTCCCAGGCGCCACGTTCTGCAAGTGGAGCACGATCTCCTCGGGTACTACCGGCTTCCAATCGAACCAGGCAATGTTCACTCCCTTGCGGCCGCGAGCATCGAGTTCGACGCTGCCATCGTCTTGCCGCTTAAGCGCCGCACCGGACTGAAACCGCGTCTTCCAAGCGAGATCGGCCGGACGCACGTTCACTTCGGGAAAGCGCTCGTCCTCGCGAAAAATGTTTGTCCTCGCGATCCACTCCGGTGGTGGCTGTTCGCCGTAGCGGGCGAGCTCGATCCCCAGGATCGCCAGATCGCCGTCGATCACTACCTCGGGCGGCACATCGCTCGCCATGGCCGGAGCTGACGTGAGGAGCACGTTGCAGCGCCACAGTTGCCATTCGTCTGCCGAGTGGTAGAGCGTGAACGTCGCCATCGGTGCGACTTCCGCCCGCCAGGAGCGATATTCATCGGAGCCGGCATGCTGCCACTTGTCGGGCACCGCTTGCCCAGGCGCGCGATGAGTTGCATACGCGGCAATGCGATCGTTCTGGTTGGGGTAGTAGTAAAACGAAGCTCCCACGTCCCCCTGAAAAACATGCCACCGCAGCTGCCGCACGTTAGCGACTCGCAGTCGCAAGGCCGCTCCGACAGGAACCGGCGGAATGAGCTTCGCCACTCCCTTCATGCCGCCTGACTTATTGGGGTGGACGTTCTCGGTCGTGAACGCGAGGGTCTGCCCCGGCGCCGCGACAAACCACTTCGCCAGGTCTTGTTGGCTGGGCCGCTGCTGATCGACAAAGTCGCGCAGCGCATCGGCGCGAAAAGCAGGCAGCTGTTTGTCGTCGAGGGCGAAGACGGGCTTCCAAGGTCCATCGGGAACGGCCGGTCCACTCGCTTCCGCAACGGGTTGCGCCGGTGACGCATCGGGTGTCTTCGCGGGCGGAGCCACCGACGACTCCGCGGCGGGCTTGTCCCTGGCGTGATCGACCCCGGGTGGAACTACATCTGCGGACGCCGTTTCTGACGGGTGCTCGTCCGCCTTCTTCTGAGCCTCTTTTTCCTTATCGCTCACCTTCTCATTCGAGGCAACCTCCTTGGCCCCGTTGTCGACAATCGATCGCCCCGTCGCAAACAAGATCGCGACGAGCAGCGCGATCAGCGGAATCGCAATCAGGGCCGCGACCAGCGTCGTTACGCCAGCCCACCACTGCATTTGTCGTTTCTTAGCCCACGTGACAATTGCTTTTGGATCGACCGGCTCCGGCCCCAAAGCCTGCGCCAGGTAGGCCTCCATTTGGAGCGTGTGCAGAAGAGCGGTCCGCAGCGATTCCGATTCCCGCAAGCGGATGCGAAGTTGCCGGATCTCTTCCGGCGAAAGATCGTGCGGCGATTTCGATTGGACGAGCGCAATTAACTGTTCGTCGCTCAGCATTCCTAACCTTTCGACGACCGATCAGCGCCGCCCCCGTGTCGTTTAATTACTAGCCGGATAGAAAAGGGTTACGTCTTGCCGGTGGGCAGCTTCCGCTCCAGGCAATTCCGAAGCGCCTGGCGGGCACGATGGATGAGTAGCTTGATGGCCCCTTCGCTTCGGCTGAGCTTGGTGCCGATATCGGCCAACCGCATCTGGCCCCGGTAGTGCAGGTTGATGGCGTCTCGCGCACTGGGGCCGAGCGATTCCATGCACTTGGGCAATGCTTCGATCGCCTCGTAGTGGTCGTCGACCGTCGAGGGCGTTACGCAGTCGTCGAGTTCCAGGCACATCTCAGTCCAGGCCGTTTCCTTCCGTCGCGACAGCTTTCGCGCGTGTTCCCGCAGGCGATTCCGGGCGATCCCCAGCAGCCACGAGATGGCCGACTCGGCCCGATCGAGCTTCGCCCGCCCTTCGTAGAAACGTAGAAAGACGTCCTGGCAAAGATCGTCGGCCTCGGTGGGGTCGATCATCCGTGACCGCAGGTAGGCGTAGACGCTTTTCTGGTGTCGGTCGACGGCCGTGGCGAAGGCCCGCTCGTCGCCCGCCTGGATGGCAAGCAGCAACCGCTTTTCCGGATCGAGCCGAGGAGAAGGCTCGCGCGTGAGGGCGAGACTGCCCCCTAGCGCCAATTTCCCGGCAAATTCGCCTGCTGCACTCATGTTGCCAACTCCTGCGGTCGCCTAAGCGACCACACCACTCCTGACGACAATTCCTAGACCTAAAGCATAATCGTGAACCGATCCAAACCGCAAACAGTTGTGGCGGTTTCTGGATGCACAGCCGACATTTCTAACGGCGGCGGACAGGTTGTTGTACTCAGGGAAGTGACCCCATGAGTCATGGTCGCGAGTTGCCGCGGCGTTACGCCAGACAACGGACAAATCCGCACGTTAGGTGTTTTCCCTTGCACTAGCTTGCAATCTCAACTTTCGCGCCCGACAATGCGGCCAAAACGCATAGGGTTCGTTTGTATACTTACCCGCCGAATTGACTCGGCTGCTACGCGTTTTCGATAGTGCGCTTTCGCTCCTGGGCAGGATGTTCATGCTTTCGAAGATTCTCACCTTTTCGCTACTCGGGATCGACGCCTTGTCGGTGGAGGTGGAAGTCGACGTTTCGCACGCCGCCGAGCCCAAGGTTTTTCTCGTCGGGTTGCCCGAAGCGGCCGTGAAAGAGAGCCTCCACCGCTGCGATCGGGCCATCGTCAATTCCGGCTTCATGCGGGCCCTCGACAAAATTGTCATTAACCTGGCCCCGGCCGAGCTGCCAAAGAACGCCGCGTCGTTCGATTTGCCAATCACGCTCGGCCTTTTGGCCAGCAGTGGGCAATTCGCCAGCGAACGCTTCGATCAGTACGCGGCGGTGGGTGAATTGTCGCTCGAAGGGACTACGCGGCCTGTTCGCGGGGCACTCTCGATGGCGATGTCGGTGTCGGCCGCTAAAAAAACACCGCAAGGCCGGCGTCTGCGCGGGCTCGTCGTGCCGAAAGAAAATGCCCCCGAAGCCGCCGTCGTCGAGGACGTCGAGGTGATTCCCGTCGGGAGCCTGGCCGAAGCGGTCGGATTTTTCGCGGGGCAACTCGATATCCAACCCGCCCCGCACAAGATCGGCGAAATCTTCGCAGCCCAAGGGAAATACGACGAGGACTTCGGCGACGTCCGCGGCCAGGAAATGGCCAAGCGGGCGATCACCATCGCCGCGGCAGGAAAACACAACCTCCTGATGGTTGGTCCGCCCGGCTCGGGCAAGACGATGCTTGCCCGACGGATTCCAACCGTGATGCCGACCCTCTCGGCCACCGAGTCGATCGAGACGACGCGGATCTACAGCGTCCTCGGCAGGCTTGCTCCGGGGCAACCGCTGTTGGCTCAACGGCCGTTTCGCGCACCGCATCATACGATCAGCGAAGCGGGCCTCGTCGGCGGCGGCAGCATTCCCGCCCCAGGCGAGATCTCGATGAGCCACAACGGGGTCCTGTTCCTTGACGAGTTGCCCGAGTTCAACCGCCGCACGCTGGAAGTGCTGCGGCAGCCGCTGGAAGACGGCATCGTTACGATCAGCCGCGCGCTTACCTCGACGACGTTCCCGGCCGACATGATGCTGGTCACGGCGATGAACCCTTGCCCTTGCGGCTATCGCGGCGACACGCGGCGGCAATGCCAGTGCAACCGCATCGTCGTCGAGCGTTACGCCGGCAAACTCTCAGGCCCGCTGCTCGACCGGATCGACATCCACATCGAAGTCCCGGCCGTCCCCTTCAAAGAACTCTCGAGCGAACGCGCCGGCACCAACAGCCAACAAATGCGCGAGCAAGTGATGGTCGCCCGCCAGAAGCAGCAGCAAAGATTCGCCGAATCGAAAACGCGCAACAACGCCCGGATGTCGTCGAAGGAACTGCGAACCCACTGTAAGCTCGACAAAACAAGCCAAGACTTGCTCCACCAAAGCGTGAATGAGCTAGGACTGAGCGCCCGGGCCCACGACAAAGTCCTCAGAGTCGCCCGGACCATTGCTGACCTGGATGGCTCAGACCGGATCGAGCCGATGCACGTGACCGAAGCGATTAATTACCGGATTTTGGATCGGAAGATGTGGCTGGGGTGAGCGAGGGCCAGCTATGCAACCAGAAGACCGAATCATCGTCGCGATGCCACTTGCGGGCCTATGGGACGAAGACGGCGACCTTTCAATAACCAGAAAGCGCGACTTGGGGCGAAAGGAATTGGTCGAATTGCTTCGTAAGGGGCCCGTGCAGTTCGTGGTGGCCAACTGCGGCGATCGGCCGTTGTGGTTCAACCTAGACATCGCCTATCGACTTTGGAAAAACGAAGTGAAACCTCGACTTGTCGAGCCAAACGAAGCGGCGACGGGATTTCGGTTGGAGAACTTTCCGGGCGAGTATTGCTACCTTGCAACGGAGTGGGATCCGTTGAAAGAAACTCCAGTGGTTCTACTCGAGATGTATCATTGACGCAGCACCCGCTTTAGGAGAATACAATAGGATGCAGACCCAAGGGGCCAGCTATGCCGCGCGTTATCTCTTCGTCGATCACAGTCTTCTACAAGTTCGTCTTTCCGACAATTTGGCTGGCACCCTTCGCTATCGGCACTTGCGGCCTGTATATCAATGCCGTGATGAACACGAACGCCCAAGCGCGAGGCCAATCGCAACTCCTGTGCATTCCATTTACCATGGCACTTTTAGTCGGGGGAGCGTGCTTCTACGAACTCTTCAAGCGACTCAACAAAGTCGCAATCGATCGAGATCACCTGCTTGTCTGCAACTACTTCAGCGAGTTCGTGGTGCCGCTGAGCGATATTGAGAGCGTGACCGAAATCGTCTGGATCAATATCCATCCCGTCACCATCAGTTTTAAGACCGAAACGCCGTTCGGTAAGAAGATTGTGTTCATGCCGAAAATGCGGCTGTTCGGCGCATTTCAAACGCACCCAGTCGTCGCAGAACAGCGCGAGTTGGCCGCGCAGCCAAAACCGCTTGGCTTGGAGTCGTCTCGCGCGGCGTAAGACAGCAGCTTACGCGCTGCCCACGCTACCCCACACGAATCTCCACCTCGCGCATTGCGCCGGCTGTGACGCTCGCTTCCGCTTGACCGCTATCGGTAGCACACGCGATGCGGTAGTCGCCCGGCTTGGGGAGCGTTAGCACGCATTCGCCTTGCTGGTTGGTCAGGGCGGCGATCTCGGGCAGAGGCTGCGGACCATTCAAAAAAAAGATGCGTGCGCCGGCAACGGCGCGACCGCTTTGGTCTCGAACGCGGACGGTAATGGTCGATGGTGAGCTGGCCATTTTTGCACCCGCCTTGGTGCACGTCTATTTCATCCGGCCTGCTCCACGATGTCGGCAAGCCGGATGTGTTGGGAACAAACGACTACGCCTTCCAGTTTACCATGTTGTCGTAGACCGGCTTAATAATCCGCGTGCCGGAATTGGTTGTTCCGCCGCCATAAGCGTGGACGGCGAAGGCGTACCGGCTGTTGTTGATGATTCGATAAACCGCAGCTCCGCTTTGTCCGCCGAAAGTGTCGATATCGTAGAAGACCTTGCGCTCGTTCACCGAGTCGACCTTGTGGCTGTCGTACCACTGCGTACCGCTGGGTTTGTCGCCCGGGTATCCGGAGATGTTGCCAGTCGTGGCCAGCAACTCGGCATCGGTATAGACCCCGAATCCCAGCCAGCCGACGGTGTTGCCCAGTTCGTTGGGAATGATGATCGCGGCGTAGTCGTAGTTTTCATCGCCGTTGTTGGTCCATCCCGTTACCGAATGAAAGTTAGTGCTCGTCACAGATCCGTACGGCAGCGAAGTCCCGTTTCGGCCCGGCATCACGATGATGTTCTTGACCCAGCCGTCGCGTCCCGGAACGCCGCTATTCTTGATGTGGACCACGTGCCCCGCGGTGATCAAGGTATGCGGGCCGATGAACCAGCCCGTGCCAATCCACTGCGAGTTGTCGGCGGCCGTGATCAAGAGCGATGCGTGCACGCGCCACGGATAAACATCGGTGTTGGTGATCTGAACGCGGTCGTCGTGGCCATGCACCGTCTCAAGGGCTGCCCGCTCGCCAAACGAAGCGACGGCGATATCGCGAAGAGCCGAGGTGTCGGGGCCGACGAGCGGCGCCTCCACCGACTCCAAGCCTTGCGCCGGGCGATCGACGTTTTCTGATCCGTCGTTCCGAGGCGCCACGGTGCGTGGGTCGGAACCCCGCGCGTCCCCCTGCTGCTCCGTTCGGCGGACCGGTGGAAAATCGGATTCCGTCGGAGCGTTAGAGACCGGTGTGTGGCCGCTCATCGCACGGGGTGCCGTTGTGTCAGACATGGTACTCTCCAAAGAAGAACTGCCGGTCGAGAGGAAAATCTTGCGCTCGTACCAAACGTGCGTCGCCGACCGGCAACTCCTTTGGTTTTCTCGCCGTTGCCGTGAACGGTACATAGTCTGAACAGACTAAGAATCGCGTGAATCTTTCGCACATCGGGCGCGCGTAGCACCGCCATTTGGCCGCGCTCTCCGCTGCGGACAAGCTTGGCCCCATGCGGTACAATCGTCCATGTACCCCTTATGGAGAGCGCCGCCGCCATGCATGGTTTTCATCCCTGGATCGCCGAGTGGTTTACGACCAAGTTTGGTACGCCGACTCCTCCGCAGGCCGACGCCTGGCCGGTGATCTCGGCTGGCCGCGATGCCTTGATTGCCGCTCCGACTGGCTCCGGCAAAACGCTGGCCGCCTTTCTGGTTTGCATTGATCGGCTCACGCGCGATGCACTGGCCGGCGACTTAAGCAACGGCGTTCATGCTGTTTACGTCTCGCCGCTGAAGGCCCTCTCGAACGACATTCGCCGCAACCTGGAAGAGCCGCTCGCCGAAATCGGCGCGCTGGCGATGGAACAAGCAGGCTTTGAGTTGCCGGTCCGCACGGCGGTTCGCACCGGCGATACGCCAGCGAGCGAACGGGCGGCGATGCTCCGCAAGCCTCCGCACATCCTGGTCACGACGCCTGAATCGCTCTATCTGTTACTGACCAGCGTCAAAGGTCGCAACATGCTGCGCGACGTGAAGACGGTGATCGTCGACGAAATCCACGCACTTGCCCGCGACAAACGCGGCTCGCACCTGGCGCTCTCGCTGGAGCGGCTCGACGCGCTGTGCGAGAAGCGGCCCGTGCGGATCGGCCTTTCGGCCACACAGAAGCCAATCGAGGAAATCGCTCAGTTTTTGGTCGGCACGCGCGCGGAGGATCAACCTGCTGGCGAGCCGGCTTGCCCGATCATCGATTCGGGCCACATCCGCGATCTCGACTTGGCCATCGAGGTTCCACCGAGCGAACTCGGAGCCGTCTGCAGCGGCGAACAATGGGGCGAAGTCTACGGGCGGCTGAGCGAACTGATCCGCTCGCACCAAAGCACGCTTGTATTCGTGAATACGCGGCGGATGGCGGAACGTGTTTCGCTGGCATTGACCGACATGCTCGGGGAAGACGCCGTCGCCAGCCACCATGGAAGCCTATCGAAAGAGATCCGCCACAGTGTCGAGCAGCGGCTTAAGCAAGGGAAGCTGAAAGCGATTGTCGCGACCGCCTCGCTCGAGATGGGGATCGACATCGGTTACATCGACCTGGTGTGCCAGATCGGTTCGGCGCGCGGAATCGCAACTTTCTTGCAGAGAGTGGGACGATCGGGGCACTCGATCGGCAAAACCCCCAAGGGGCGATTGTGTCCACTGACGCGCGATGAACTGATCGAGTGCATGGCACTGGTTCGCGGCATCGGCGCCCGCGAGCTCGATCGGATCGAAATCCCGGTCGCGCCGGTCGATATCTTGGCGCAGCAAATCACCGCCTGGTCGGCCGTGGAAGAACTCGACGAAGACGACGTTTATGCACGCGTTCGCAAGGCCTATCCTTATCGCGACTTGACCCGCGAGACCTTCGAATCGGTCCTTAAGATGACTTCGCAAGGGATCAAGCCAGGCAACCGGGCCGGCGCGTTGATCCATCGCGACCAGTTGCAAAAGAAACTGCGCGGCCGTCCTGGAGCGAGGCTCACGGCGTCGCTCAACGGCGGAGCGATCCCCGACACGGCCGAGTTCCGCGTTGTCACGGTCGACGAAGGGACTTATGTCGGCTCCATCGACGAGCATTTCGCGGTCGACAGCGTGAACGGCGATATTTTCACGCTGGGCGGGACGTCGTGGCAAATCGTGCGCGTGCAAGCCTCCGACGTTCTGGTCCGCGACGCTCAGGGCGCTCCGCCCACCGTTCCGTTCTGGTTCGGCGAAGGAGCGGGGCGAACGTTCGAACTCTCGCAGCAAGTGAGCCAACTGCGGCGCGATCTGGCCGACCGCGTCCGTACGGTTTCCGCCGACGCGATGCAGTGTGGCGTTTCGCTGGATGAGCCGCGCGAGACGGGTTTTGAAGCCGCAACGCCGGAACTAGTCGACTGGCTCAAACGGGATTGCGGTGTCGACGATTGGGGCGCCCGCCAGGCGATCCGCTACGTGGCAGTGCAGCAAGCGGCACTCGGCATCGTCCCCAGCGATTCGCAGATTGTCTTTGAGCGATTCTTCGACGAGTCAGGTGGAATGCAACTCGTCATCCACGCGCCGCTGGGCCAGCGAATCAACAAGGCGTGGGGGTTGGCGCTGCGAAAACGGTTTTGCCGCAGCTTCGATTTCGAATTGCAAGCGGCAGCCGACGACGATGGGATTGTCCTTTCGCTCAGCCCGCAACACAGCTTCCCGCTCGAGCAACTCTTTTCGATGCTCGGCCCGCACAACGCCAAGTACTTGCTCGAGCAGGCGCTCTTGGTCGCGCCGATGTTCCAAGCCCGTTGGCGATGGAACGCGACGCGGGCACTCGCCGTGGCGCGGCGTCAGGGAAACAAAAAGGTGCCGCCGCACTTGATCCGCTTTCGCTCCGAGGACCTGCTGGCCGCTGCGTTTCCGGAAACGGTAGGCTGCCTCGAAAACCACCACGGCGACGTCGAGATCCCCGATCATCCCCTGGTCAAGCAAACCGTCCACGACTGCCTGACCGAGGCGATGGACGTCGAGCGGTGGGTCCAGGTTCTGCAACAAGTAAAAGACGGCAAGATCGAACTGATCCCGCGCGACACCCGTGAGCCTTCACCGTTTTGTCATGAGCTGCTGAATTCCAATCCCTACACATTCCTCGATGGTGCTGGATTGGAGGAGCGGCGCACGCGAGCCGTTTCGGTCCGGCGCACGCTCAATCCAGAGGACTTCCGCGACTTGGCGCAGCTCGACGAAACGGCGGTCGCCCAAGTCGCCAGCGAGGCCTGGCCCGTCGTCCGCAACGACGACGAGCTGCACGACACGCTCCTCACGATGGGCGTGTTGCACGAGTACGAACTCGATCCCTGGCAGCACATGTTCCGCAGCCTGTGCAAGCAAGGGCGAGCGACGATCGCGCAATTGCCCGACGGCACGCGATTTGGTTTGGCCGCGGAACGGCAACCCATGGTGAAGGCGGTTTGGCCGAGCGCAGTCCTTTCGCCTGCGATTGCTTTACCTCCGCACTTAGACACGGCGGTCGAATCGGACAAAGCGGTTGTCGAAATCGTTCGCGGGCGGATCATGCACGTTGGCCCGATCACCGCAGTCGAGCTCGGCGCACTGTTGTCGCTGGAGCCGTCGCTTGTTTCGGCCTCGCTCGAAGCGATCGAAGCCTCTGGTGCGGTCATGCGAGGGCAATTCACGGCCGCGGCACTGGCCTCGCAAGGGGATCGCGAAAATCGGATCGTTCAGTGGTGCGACCGGCGATTGCTGGCGCGGATTCATCGCCTCACGTTGATGGGCTTGCGAAAACGCATACAGCCGGTCGAGCCGCACGTCTTTATCCACTACGTGTGCCAGCGGCACGGGTTGTTGGGTGGCCCAGTCGCCGAGGGCTCCGGCGCCGTAGCCAGTATGCTGCAAAAGTTGGAAGGGTACGAGCTTCCGGCCGGCGTGTGGGAGCGTTACGCGCTGCGGCTCCGATTGCCCGAGTACGATGCGCGCTGGCTCGATGAACTCTTTATGACAGGAGAGGCCCTGTGGGGCCGGATTCATCCGCCGGAACGCGAGCCCGGCGACGAGGCCCGCACGTCGATGATGACCCGCGCGACGCCGATCGCCGTGATGCGCCGCGAAGACGCGCCGTGGCTTTTGCCTGCGGAACCGACGACTGCCGAGGTACCTGCCGACACCCGCGGTCAGGATGTTCTGCAACTCTTGAGAATGCGGGGAGCTTTGTTCTTTGGTGAACTCAGGACCAAGCTGCAACTGTTGCCGACCATGCTGAGCGACTCCTTGCGAGACCTGGCTGCGCGCGGCGCCATCACGTCCGACAGTTTTGCAGCGGTGCGTGCGCTCGAACCGCGAAGAAAACAAGGAGCGGAAGTTTCGCTGGCGACGGCGACGGGGCGTTGGTCGCTCTTCCCAGGCGAGATCGAACTCTCGCCGCGGGAGGCGCGGATCGACCGTTGGTGCCGATTGCTGCTCGCGCGTTACGGCGTCGTTTTCCGCGACTTGCTGTCGCGAGAGAGTGCTTCACCACCCTGGAGCGACCTGGTCAACCACTTCCGCCGCTTGGAATTGCGAGGCGAAGTCCGCGGCGGGCGATTCGTCGCCGGCGTCGCCGGCGAACAATACGCGCTAGAAGAAACGATCGGCCAACTGCGAGCAACGCGCGACCAGTTGCTCGGCCAGTCAGCTTCACACGCCGACGCCCCGCCCCGCGACTGGGCATTGCTGGCCGCTGCCGACCCAGCCAACCTGTGCGGCACCATCACGACCGAGCAACGAATCACCGGCAATGCGGTCAACCTGGTGGTGGTGCGCCGCGGCAAGCTGGTCGCCGCCCGGCACGGTAAAAAAATCGAGTTCTTCTGCGAACAGTTGACCGACCCCGCCGATAAGATCGACGGCGCCACGCTCCACCAAATGCGCCGCGCCCTCACGATGGGTGTGATTGGCGATGCTCAGGCGAATAAGCACGATGCCAAGGGGGCAAGGCTGGGGAGATTCTTGGCGGCGGATGAGCATCTGAATTAGTTTCGCCATGCAAGTAGGCGTCGCTGGAAAGTTAGGGCCGAAGGCCCGACAGATCTTAGCCGTGCCCGTAAGGGCACGGTTTCTGAGCGCAGAGAACACAAAGGCCCAACGGGCCGACAGATGAGGTTCGCCCATTTCTGTCGGCCCGTTGGGCCTTCTTCATGGGGTGCCAACTTACCGGTGGCTTACGCCACCGGCTAAGATATTTCGGCCCTTCGGGCCTTTCTTGCTTCCCGCAGAACGCTGACTAAGCCGTCACCCGCGCCGGCGACTGGAACCGATGCCCTTCCTGCGGACCGTCTTTGGTCAACGTCAGGATCTCTGGGCCATTCTCGGTCATCAGAATCGTGTGTTCGAACTGGGCTGAGAGGCTGCCGTCCTTGGTGCGGACAGTCCAGCCATCGCGGCGATCCTGCACGGTGTAGCGCTGGCCGGCGTTGATCATTGGCTCGATCGTGAAACAGAGTCCCGGTTCGAGCCGCATGTTTCCTTTCGATTTCAGGAACTGCCGCGTGATGAAGTGGGGCACCGAGGGGTCTTGGTGGAACTGCCGCCCCAGGCCGTGGCCGACGTACTCGCTTACCACGCTAAAGCCGCACTTGCGAGCGTGCGGCATGATCGCTCCGGCGATGTCGGAAACGTACGATTCTGGCCCGATCGCGCGGATCGCTTTCCAAAGGCAGTCGAACGAGCATTGCGTCAGCCGCACGGCGACATCGGAAACGGGACCGACGAAGAACGTCTCGGACTGATCGCCAAACCAGCCATCGACAATCGACGTCACGTCGACGTTGACAATGTCTCCTTCACGGAGCATGTAGTTGTCGGGAATGCCGTGGCAGATCACCTCGTTAACGCTGGTGCAGCAGCTCTTGGGGTACCCCATGTACCCCAGCGTCGCCGGAACGTGGCCGTGCTTGATCGTGTAGTCGTAAATCAGTCGGTCGAGTTCCCCAGTGGTAACGCCGGCTTGGACGTTCGGGCGAACGTAGTCGAGTAGCTGGGCATTAAATCGCCCCGCGGCGCGCATGGCGTCGCGTTCGGTCTCGGTGAGCAGTAAGTGGTTTTTGCGGCTGCGGTTTTGAAGCATGGTGAAATCAAAGGCTCGCGTCGGAGCCGTTCGAGTGCAGTGGAATCAACTATCAGGATTATTCCCCGCCGGACTGACCCTGGACAATCTTAGTTTATTCCTCAGTAACGATCACGTGGACGGGTGTTTCGTACCGTCATTGGCAGCGAAACATGCGGAAAACACTAGGGATTTTTCGCCGAATCGAGCATCGCCGGGAGTGCCTGCAACGCGACGGCAAACGGCGCCGCGCCGGCCCGGAATTCCTCCCACCAGGCAAGAGCAACCGTGGCGACGGCCGGGGCCTCCTCGGCCGACATGACATTCCAGCGCGCCAAGGCAGTTGCAACGGCATCCTGACTGAATCGCGCGAGCTCGACAAACTCGGCGGCTTCAAGGGCCGCCGGGACGGTCGCAATCCTCGCCAGGCGCGGCAGCTCCTGCGGCGAAATGTGCTCGCTGAACCGCGGCAAGTCGAACTGCAACTGGGAGAGCAGCCATGCCACGCGGACCGCTTCCGGAAGATCGGCAAACGGGTTGGCCAAGACGCCTTCGATGTGGACGGTGTTGTAAGGAAGATGCGCCGAGCCGCCACCGCCTGAGACCGGATGGACAACCACAACATCGGCCGACTCGACAACGAGCTCCTCTCCAAGCGTCTTTCGCAGCCGCGACAACATTCCTGGACCGCGCGCCTCCCAAAGCTCGCGCAAAGGGCGACTTCGCAGATCGAGCTCCTCGACCATATTCGGGATCGCGGCGAGGATGGCCGTCTCGAGCCGCGTGATTTGCCCCACCAACTCCGGCGCCAAGGCCTTGGATCGATCGCGGCCGACTACCTTGGTGAGCGCCATTTCGGCAAGTTCGCGATTGTTCTCGAATCGGTGAGCCAATCCTGTAAGGTGGTCCAAAACGGCCACATCAACGCCGAGATCCTCGATCGCCACCACCAAATCGGCTGCCAGCGGCGGAACAAGGGATGCCAGACGCGGATCGACGATCGTACCACCCAGCGCGGCAATTCTGGCCGCATGAAAGCAGCTTGCCGAAACGTTCGCGATCCAGGTGAGTTCCGTTCGCATCGTCAAAAATGTTCGTCGAATCCGTCCGAAAGCGTGCGTCATTTCGCCGAAATAGGAGCTTCCACCAGCACGGCGGCAACAGAACGAAGATACCCCGCCGCAAACCGCTCCGAAAGCGTACAATCTTCATCTGCAGGGACAAGACTTTTTGCCACTTCCCCGTACAATTTGTCTTCTCATTTTTGGACCCCCGGGCGGAGCTTTGGCCGCCAGTTGCGGATTGGGAAAACTGGAGAAACCGCGAGATGATTTTGAAAGATCCTGGCGATCGCTGGTCGGTAACCGAATCGGCCGAGTTGTACGACGTTGCGAGCTGGGGTAAGGGATATTTCAGCGTTAACGAAAAGGGGCACCTGCAGGTTCACCCCACCAAAGATCCCGCTTCCAAGATCGACCTCAAAGAATTGATCGATCGGTTGCAACTGCGGGGCCTCGATTTGCCGATTCTGCTCCGCTTCAACGGCATCCTGAAGGATCGCCTCCGCGAAATCAGCGAGACCTTCTCGCAGGCGATTCGCGATCACGATTACAAAGGCAAGTACGCCTGCGTTTACCCGATCAAGGTCAACCAGCAACGCCACGTCGTCGAGGAAATTGTTCAATACGGGCGGCAATACGGATTCGGCCTCGAAGCAGGCAGCAAGCCCGAAATGCTCGCCGTGGTCGCCATGACCGACGCCGACACGCCGATCATCTGCAACGGCTTCAAAGACGCCGAGTTTATCGAGATGGCGATGCTCGCCCAAAAGATCGGGCGGCGCGTCATTCCGGTCGTCGAGAAGTACACCGAGTTGCCGCTTATTCTTCAACAAGCCGAGAAGGTGGGCGTTCGCCCGCAGATCGGCATGCGGATCAAGCTGGCCGCGCGCGGCTCGGGGCGATGGCAGCTCTCGGGCGGGTACCGCTCGAAGTTTGGTTTGACGGTTAGCGAAATTTTGCAGGGGGTCGAAGAACTCAGGCAGCGCGGGATGGCCGATTGTTTCAAGCTGCTCCACTTCCACTTAGGCAGCCAGATCACCAACATCCGCTACGTGAAAGGCGCAATCACCGAAGCGGCACGAGCCTACTGCGACCTGGTCAAGAAGGGTGCCGGGCTCCAATATCTGGACATCGGCGGCGGTCTCGGGGTCGACTACGACGGCTCGCAGACCAACTTCGACTCCAGCGTCAACTACACGATGCAGGAATACGCGGCCGACGTGGTCCACCACCTCTCGACCGTTTGTAACGAAGCTGAAGTCGAACACCCTAATATCATTTCCGAGAGCGGCCGCGCCATGGTGGCCTACCACAGTGCGCTGATCTTCGGCGTGCTGGGCGTTTCGGGCTTGGGCACGAACGGTGTCCAGAACAACGGCGAAGAAAAGCTTCCCACCGAGTTGCCCGACGACGTCGAACAGCCGCTGCGCGACTTGCTCGATACCTATAAAAACGTCACGGCGCGGAACATCCTCGAATCGTTCCACGACGGCCAGCAGGCCCTCGACGTCGCCATGACGCTCTTCACCACGGGCTATCTCACGCTCGAACAGCGGGCCATGGCCGAGAACTTCTTCTGGGCAATCTGCCGCAAGATCAAGCGGCAGACCGAAGTGATGGACTACGTTCCCGAGGAACTGGAAAACCTCGACCAGATGTTGTCCGACACGTACTTCTGCAACTTCTCGCTTTTCCAGTCGATGCCCGACAGCTGGGCGATCAAGCAATTGTTCCCCGTGGTTCCGATCCACCGCCACGACGAGCGCCCCACGCGGCACGCAGTCTTGGGGGACGTGACGTGCGACTCCGACGGCAAGATCGATACGTTCATCGACCGCCGCGACGTGAAGCGAACCTTGCGTCTGCACCACTACGACGGCCGCCCTTATTACTTGGGTGCATTCCTCATCGGCGCCTACCAGGAAATCCTGGGCGACTTGCACAATCTGTTCGGCGATACGAACACGGTTCACGTCGACGTGAGCGAGACGGGCGAAGTCTTGCTCGAATCGATCATCAAGGGGGACACGGTCCGCGAAGTGCTCGACTACGTCGAGTTCGAGTCGGGCGCGCTCCTCACGCGATTGCAAACCGCCGTCGAGACGGCCGTCCGCGAAAACCGGCTGTCGCACCAAGAGGCGGGGCGGTTCCTCAAGTTCTACGAAGATGGCCTTAACGGCTACACGTACTTGGAAGACTCCAGCGATTAGGACGCTTCCATGCTGACGTCGTTCATCGGCAAGCAAGACAACACCCGCTGGGCGGAAACGTGGGAGGAGCTAGGCCACGGCGCGCCGACGCTAGCTGGTTATGCGCGTGTTTGCAGCTTGGCACTCGCGAGCGGAGCAACGTACGACCAACAGCAGTTGATCGAATCGCTATCGACCGAAGCGAAGACGATTCTCGTCGCTGCCCGCGAACGAGGAACGATCGAAGTCAAAGGGGCGAACCAGGCCTTCGATGCTCCAGCGCGTTTGCTGGCCGTCTACATCGATTCGACCGGACCTCATCCTTATCTGTTCCGCCGGAAAGAGCAGCCCGAGGTCACCATCCGCTTCCTCGGCGGCTTTCACGAGCTTTGCCGCTTGGGTCTGGTGATGCACCACACGTTCGCGGAGTTCTCTCTCACCCGCGATGGTTTCGACGTTGCCCGACAAATCGACGCCAAGCCTTTTCAGGCCGATTTAGCCTGGGCTTCCGCAGTCGAAAGCTATCCCACCTGATTGGGTGCGGGTCGCGCTTCTTTTCTGCTATTTCTGTCGCGTTGCGGCATGAAGTACGCTTTCGTATGGCAAGGAATCGGTGCCGATTCACGATGTTGCGCTGCCGGAATTCCGAACTATCGAGACGCTCTCCATGTGGTTTGTTCGCCAGGTCATTTGCCGGTTCGTTCAACTCATCGGGCTCCTTGCAGTTGCGGCAGGCGGCGCGAACGTTAAGCCACTCTACGAAGCCATCCAAGCAATTGTCGCCAATCAGCAACCACTCGACGCGGGCGCCCTGGCAGGCAAGATTCTGCCGGTTACAGCGCCGATCTTAATTGGCCTTTTAATCATTTACGGGATCCACTTGGCGCTGGCCTTCTGGAGCGATTTAGACAAGCGCGCCGCGGCGCATCCCAACGAACCCTGGATGTGGCGCAAGGAATGGGCCGAGCGGCACATCAAGCCGAATCTGCTTGCCGCCGTGATCGCGCTGGCAATCGCCTGGTTACTCTACTTGTTGGTGGCGCTCCCGGTCGCCGTGATGCTTGGTTCGCAAAAGAACCCGGGCCTAGTCTACGGATTCGTCGGCGTGCTGGGGCTCTTCCTCTTCGCGTTCAGCAGGATGGCCTGGATGGGCCGCAACTGGAGCCGCGCCGAACTTAAGTTGGCCGATAATCCCGGCGTGCTCGGCGGGCCGATCTCGGGCGTGGTGATCTTAAAGGAGACGTTTCCCGCTGGGACGGTGTTTCGCGTCGAGCTCACTTGCGAAAAGACCACACAAGGAAGCGGCAAGGATTCGCAATCGACGACCTCCGTAGTCTGGCAGACGCAAAAACTTCTCGACCGGACGATGGAGTCGCGCGAGCCCAACACCACCGCCCTCCCCTTCCACTTTGCCATCCCCATGGCGTGCACGCCCACCAGCGAAGAAACGGTGTCACGGAGCCGCATCACGACAACCAAATCGGCGCGAATCAGCTACCGCTGGTACGTGCTGGTATCGCGCCGCGAGGATGAGCTTAAGTCGTCGGCGAAATTCGAAGTCCCCGTTTTCGAAACGGCCAACAGTTCGGCAGACTATCGCGAAGATGAATCGCTCGTCGAGGAGTACGCCTATCAGCCCAAGCCGGACGAAGTCCTTCACAAGATCGGCTTTGCCGAAGAGAGCCTCCCCAGCGGCAAGCGATTCCGTTTCCACCTTTATCGGGGCGACATCTTTCGGGCCCTCGTCGTGATGCTTGTCGTCATCGTGATCGGCCTTGTGGCTAACTTCCTGTGGGTACGCCCCTGGCCGGTACCGTTCTTCATTGCCTTGATCCCTGGTGCATTGGGGGTAATGATGATCTACGGCATTTTCGAGATACTTTTCTGGCAAGCAACGCTCACCATCGAACAAGACGAGATCGAAATCGAAACAGGCTACACTGGCTTCCGCCGCCGGTTCAATTACCCCCGCAAGGCGCCGCCTTACACGCGGATTAAGAAAGAGTTCGAACCGCAAAACGGTCCGCCGATGTTCTCGGTGCAGTTCGAGGGCCCCGACGGCAAGCAGTACAACCTGGTCCGCAAGATCGACGGCGATCAAGACGCCAACGCCGTCCGCGACTGGGTGAAGCAGCAGTGGCAAAGTTGAGCTAAGGCTCCACCTCACACGACGGCACGGCCTTGCGGAACCGCGCGATCGCATCGGGCGACACCTTCGAGCCGTTGAGCTCGATCTTCACCACGCCCGGCATTCCTTTGCTCGCGTAGCCGTTGAAGTACGGAATGAAACCGATCAGGTCTTCGTCGGTAAGATTCTTCAAGGGAATCGACAGGACGCACTGGTCTTTCCCTTTGGCAAAGTTGGCGTTGATAACTCTCTGCTCGACCTGCTTCCACGCGTTCCAAGCGGCCTCGCGTTGGCGTTTCACGTAGCTGATGTAACCCAGCACGATTGCGATGGGGATGAACAACAGCAGGAGCGCGCGAAGACTCCAGCGGAGCACCGGCCTTCGTTTAGGCCCTTCAGAAGCCTTGCTTAGTTCGTGGAGCATTCTTGCGTCCTAGTACCGGTTGAGGCGGGCCAGTTCCGCTTCGGTCAAATCGCCTCTCAGATCCTCTACGAGACCGAAATCGACGTCCAGGGACTCAATCTGCGACTTGCGAACAAGCCTAGCGACTCCTTCTCGCGTCACGTGACTGTCGTACAAATTAACCTTCTTGAGATTAGGCAGCGACAATAGGACATCGATCGCCGAATCATCGACATCGGTATGCTGAAGGTCGAGTTGTTTGAGCGATTCCATTCCGCGCAGCGCCTCGAGCCCCTTCGATTGGACTTTCATTCCCCATAACTTCATTTCCTCAAGCGAATTCATCCTCCGAATAATCAACAGAGTCTCGTCGTCGAGCGACGCTGGATTCATTTGCTCGTCGCGAGCGGCATTGAATTCCGCTTCGGTAGAAGCATCAGCTGTTGTATCTCTTGAAAACATTTTCACGACGAAGCTAAAGCCGGATAAGTGTAGGCTGCGAAGCCTTTTGCACCGTGTAAGCGGTTCCAGGGCCGTGCCTTCGTAACTCGAGTGCGATAGCGACAGGGATTCAAGCAAAGGCAAAGCGGCAATCACTTCGAGATTCGCCTTTGATAGGTCGCCATAATCGATGCTGAGGTGACGGAGCCTGCGAAGCCTTAGCCATGGAGCAAGGTTGATTGGTCGCAAATCTCCTGGGACGATGCTTATCGTTTCAAGAGTATCGACCTCGGCAATCAGCGGCACGATGCAGTCAGGATGTTTCCACGGATCAACACCTCCCATCGTAAGAGCTCCCAGGTAGCCCTTATTTGTGTGGGGAAGCTCTAGTTGGTTGATCTCACCATCTTTTCGATCGAGTTCCGCCCCAAGTTCGCCGAGCGTCTTGATGGCATTCTCCTTGCGCCATCGCGGAACCTGCCACGCAATCGCTACGGAGACCAAAGCCGTCAGCAGAAGCAGGGTCCGAATACTCCAAGTAACACGAAACCAAGATGTGGCGCGAGACATGGATGTTTCTTTCGCCGAAGCCCCTATCACCCTATTATGTGCCCATTGTCACGCTTGTGCACGGTCGTTCTTAAGGCTCCACTTCGCACGTCGGCACGGCCTTACGGAATCGCTCGATGGCTTCCGGCGACACGTTCGAACCGTTGAGTCGGATCTTCACGATACCCAGCGAGCCTCGGTATGCATAACCATTGAAGTAAGGAATGAAGGCAATCAGGTCTTCGTCAGTGAGATTCTTATTGGGAATGAACAGAACGCAGTGTTTCTGGTCTTCGGAAATGTTGATATTGATCACTCTTCGTTCAAGCTGCTTAATCGCGTTGAACGCAGCCTCTCCCTGCCGCTGCACGTAACTCATGTAGCCCAGCACCATTCCGATCGGGATGAACAACAGCAGGAGCGCGCGGAGACTCCAACGGAGCGAGAATCTTCGTCTAGGTAATTCACCTGCTGCCATTGCTGGTCTCTCGTCTTTACGGATCTTCCGAGAAGGGTTCGTCGTCCCCCCATTTGAGTCGAGCGCGCTCCGCTACGGTTAAGAAGTCGCGTAAGTCCATCAGTTCTTTGCCGCCGTCAGCATATAGTTTTGTTTTCTTCGATGATCGAAGGAATCGCAAAACGCCATCGCGCGTGATGCCGGTACCGGCCGCGTTGACGTGCTCAAGTTGTGGCAACGAAAGCAAGACGTCGACTGCTGAATCGTCGATGTCGGTGAACGACAAGGAAAGTGTTTTGAGGGATTCCATGCTCCGCAAAAACTCGAGCTTTGCGGTGTCGACAGGCAAATCACTCAGTCGTAACTCTTGAAGCGATTTCATTCTTCCAATAATTGGCAAAGTTGTTTCGTCGAACGAATGGGGATGCGGCCGCTTTTGCCCTTCTCGCAATTGCCGCGACGCCATGGATTCCAAGCCATCCTCGCTCGCTCGCGATGCTTCGCCGTTTGGATCAAACGGTGTTCCGATATCACAATTGATCAGCCAAAGAGTATGAAGGCGTTTGGTTTTCGTGAACGGTTCGAGGGAGTCGCTATCCAAGTAGGTGCGCGATAACGAAAGGAATTCGAGCGACGGCAACGCGGCTAACACTTCCAGGTTGGCCTTCGACAATGCCGCGTTTCCTATCTCGATACGACGGAGTTTGCGAAGTTGCAGCCACGGTCTTAGGCTGTGATGCCGTAAGTCCCCAGGTTCAATGGTTATTGATTCGAGTGTGTCGGCGTCACCGATGAGCGAAATCAATCGGCGGGGTTGTTTCCAACCGTCAACACCCGTCGCGGATGTGCCGCCGAAGCCATGGCCATAACTTGGCAGGCACACAGCTTTGACCTCGCCGTTCTTGCCTTCAAGTCCCGCGCCAAGGTTTTCAAGCGTCTTCATGGCGTTTGCCCGCCGCCAACGTGGAACTTGCCAGGCCAAAGCGACTGCAGCTAAGGCCATCAACAGAAGCAACGTCCGAATGCTCCACGTGATGCGAAACCAAGATTTGGTGCGAGACATGGATTTGCTACTTTCGCCGGAGCCCCTGTCACTCCATGATGAGACCATTATCTCACTTACGCACCTTCGGATGTTCCTCAAAGAACTTCCAAATCTTGTCGTTCACCTGGAATCTGGCCCACAAGTGGCCGTGGTTGGGGATCTCGATGAGCTGCGTTTCAAAGCCGGCGGCTTTGTAGGCGTCGTGGACCCTTTTGGATTCCTCCGATTTCACGATTTCGTCTTTCTCCCCGTGGACCAGCAGCACCGCGTAGTTGCGTCCTTCTTTGGGAGGTGCGAGCTTGATGCCCGGCATTCCGCCTGAGTGAGCCGCGACGGCCGCCACCGTCTCGCTTCGTGCTTGGGCCAGCAGATGCGAGAAGTACGCGCCGTTCGACATGCCCGTCAGGTAGATGCGGTTCAGATCGACGTTATATTCGCTCGTGGTCTTCTTCAAGAGAGCGTCAAAGTAGGCCAGGTCCTTTTGCGCGATCGCCGGCAACAACGGCCAGGCAGGCCCATTGCTATTGGGATAGACCAAGATGAACTTTTTCGAGGCTGCCAATTGGTCGAGCCCCGAATAAAACGCCATGACGTCTTTGCTGTCGATCAAAAAGCCATGGAAGGCAAAGACCAGCGGAACGGGCTCCCTATCCGGCAAGCCCTTGGGAACGACCAGTCGGTACTTGCGTTCTAAATCGCTGACGGTCAACTTCTCATCGGGAAATGTCCCAACCGCGCCTCCCTTTCCCGCCGAGGGGCGAGCTGCAACCTTGGGGGCTTCGGCGTAAACGCTCTCCGCAGCCAGGAGCAGTGAAATTGCCAATCCCAGCACGCATCGTCGGCAAATCGCATTCACGGAACACCTGCCGGATGGCTACGAACACTAGTTTGAGAGTGATTCGTTAAGAATGATTCGTTAAGGAACGGCGACATTCCCGTTAGGAGATTGTCGCCCGAACGCCGTTCGAGGACGAGCAGCCCCTATTCCATTCGTTTCGTGACGGCTTTCCTTGAACCCTCAGTTTCCACCGGATAAAGTCAAGGCGCAATCGATCTCGCGCTGGGTCTCCCGGAAAAACGCGACTTTTCGACCCGTTTCGCCGACTCCTTCGGCCTCTTGGATGATGCACTGTTAAGGCGTTCTGCATGCAAATTCGCTGCCCTCATTGCGGCCACACGGCGTCCGCGTCGGACTTAAAGCCAGGGCGATACAAGCCGAAGTGCAACAAGTGCGGCCAGCGTTTCGCCATGGTGGTTTCGTCCGACCCAGCAGTTCCTCCGCAGATTTCGTTGCTCGAAGAAGCCGCTGCGACGATTCCCCCTACGGTTGCCACCGAAGCGACGATGGCACAGGTCTCCAGCACGCCAACGCCTGCCGCACCCGCAGCTCCGCCATCTCAAGATCCGAATGCCCAAGATCCGAATGCAACCGGCGCGTTCGATCCTAATGCGACCGGCGGATTCGTCACCAATCCTCCCACGGCGCTTCGTACCAGCGTGCCCGCCAGCGCGAATGCAACGATGGACTTTTCCGCGAAGGAACAAACCATCGGGGCTGCAGCTTCCGCACGCAAGCCAGGCGCCGAGGGGACAGCAGTCATCCCATCAGCCAGCAAAACCGTGATGGAGTCGACTGGCACGCCGAAGTTGACGTCCGATGTCCCCGAAGTCCTCGGCGGGTACCGGCTGATCAAGGAACTAGGCCGCGGCGCGATGGGCGCCGTTTACCTGGCTAAGCAAGTCTCTCTGGACCGGAACGTCGCGCTCAAAGTGATTCAGGCCCAATGGGCGAAGAATCCGACGTTCATTGCCCGGTTCGTTCGCGAAGCCTACGCCGCCGCGCAGCTCACGCACCACAACGTGATCCAGATTTACGATCTCGGTACCGAAGGCGACACCAATTACTTCAGTATGGAATTCGTCAACGGGCAATCCTTATCGGATCTGATCGACAAGAACGGCAAGCTCGACCCAGAACAAGCGGTCGGTTACGTTTTGCAAGCGGCGAGGGGGCTGTCGTTCGCCCACAATCACGGCATGGTGCACCGCGACGTGAAGCCGGCGAACATGATGCTCAACGACCACGGCGTCGTAAAGGTCGCCGACCTTGGGTTGGTCAAAACACCTCAAGTCGCCGACGACTCGCCCGCCGATTCCCCCGCGAGTGCTTCGCCTGCCTCGACACCGGAAAAACCGCGCGGCGGTACGTCGATTTCGGCCGCCACCGCCAATGTGACGCAGCTCGATATCGCCATGGGGACGCCGGCGTACATGGCGCCGGAACAAGCCGAAAACGCGGCCGGCGTCGACCACCGGGCCGACATCTATTCGCTTGGCTGCACGTTGTACGTGCTCCTCACCGGCAAGCCGCCGTTCGAAGGAGCGACCGCCATGGAAGTGATCACTAAGCATCGCACCGAACCCGTCGTCCGGCCCGACGTGGTAGTGAAGCGGATTCCTCCCGCGCTATCCGACATCGTCTTGAAGATGATCGCCAAGCGTCCCGAAGATCGTTATCAAAACTTGGACCAATTGATTCGCGACTGCGAGGGATTTTTGGGCATTCAATCGACTGGTCTCCTTTCTCCAAGCGAGACGCAGGCACAAACGCTGGAAGAGTGCCAACGAAAGT
The DNA here is from genome assembly GCA_964636985.1 of uncultured Pirellulaceae bacterium. Lineage (GTDB taxonomy): Bacteria > Planctomycetota > Planctomycetia > Pirellulales > Pirellulaceae > CAZWSX01. The sequence continues at coordinate 63,073 of CAZWSX010000028.1, forward strand.
TCAACGCATCCCAGTGGGCGAACATCCGAACGCTTGCCATCCAAGGCATTCTTGGCGGAAGTGCGGCGTTGGCGTTCTTGTTTTTGTTCGTTAGTAGGTCAGGGATGACTATGTTCGCATTGCTCGGACTCAGCTTCGGCACCACTTATTTCGTTGTAAGCGGCTTCCGCGCCAGGACATTCCTCTTCGGCAAGTGCCGCGAGTACTTAACCAGCTTGCGGATTAGCGATTGGCTCACCACGGCCATCAGCGTCCTCTTGGGCGTGCTGATTCTGTTCCTGACGAACTGGCTCTGGCTAGGAATTGTGGGCGTCATTCTCGGCGCCGGGCTCGCATTAGCCGTCCACTTTGTGATCGATGCGAAAGTCGACGCGGAGCGGAAGGAGTCACTTGACGCTCTCGAAGCCATGCTGAAAACCATGCGGCTCAAGGGGATCGACGAACAAGCGATCCAGACCTTTGTTGCCAAATACAGCAGCGATCACTGGGAGGAATTGTTCGAAGCCCTGTTCGGATACGAAGCCAAACTGGCTGCTCGCTCCGCTCTGGAACGCAACCCGCAAGGTAAGCCTCGCCCCAAGTTCCGCGCTTGGCGCGAGCGGGTGATCGGGATGATCGACAATAAGCTCAAGGCCGATCGCGAGGCCCGCGACCGCAAGACTTTGCAGAAAGTGGAAGAGGCGAATCTCAAGGCGCAGGGCATGGACGAGATGCAAGCCCGCCGCCGCGCTGCGCAAGTGGCCGAGGCCTTAGTGGAAGACGCCGCCGAACAGCGTCAGGCAACCATGGCGATGGCGACCAAACCGATTGCCGCGTCGCCAATGCTCGATCCAAAAGTGATTGCCGCCCAAAAGCGAGCCAAGCAATTGGCCCTTTTGGCCGACGCCCGCGGCGGGCGATATATGAGCAAACGCAAGATGGCGGTAGCTAGTCTCGTTACCGGTCCGCTCGGCTTCGCCTTAAGCGGCAAAGTTCGATTCCTGGCAGGTGTCGCCCTGCTTACCTTCTTAGCGATGGCAGTTCAAAGGTCCGGCGCCGTGGCCGACGTCACGAACGCTGCAAGCGGCGATGTCAATGCGGTCGCTGACAAGACCAGAACCGCGCTCATGAGTACGACAGTCACGATCCCATTCGTAGCAACGTTTTCCGCACTGCAGGTTGGCACGGCAGGAGCCCTTTTGGTGCTGCTGGGCCTCTTCCGCGGTTGGAAAATGTCGTTCTTCGCCTGGCCCGCGGCGGCGCTAGCTCTGTTTGGCGCTAGTGTCTTAGGCGGTCAGGCCGAACTTGCTTGCGCCGCGGGAGCGGTGGTCGCCGTGATCGGTTTCTTCTTCGGCCGCTCGTCGGAGTGAGCGGCCAATTCTGCACTTCACAGATCGAAAATCAGCAATCATCAATCCCGAAATCGATTTCCTGTAGATCTCCACCCTTTGTGCTAAAGCACGCCAACCGCGCACAGACAGGATTGTCTGTGCCACTTTTCGCTTCCTGCTCAACCTTGGACGGACAGGATTGTCCGTCCTACATTTCAATCTTCTTCTCCGGTCCCTCCGGGTCTCCGTGGTGAATCCTCTCCTTACTACTTGTTGAAGACCACGCAAACCGGTGCACCGCATTTGACCTTCGACGTGCCCGGTGAGAGCTTGCCGGTCGCTGGATCGATCTTCATGACCGTCAGGTCGTTGCTGTCCTGACCGCCGACGACCAGCCAGTTGCCGGTCGGGTCGATGCCGAATCCGCGCGGGACTGCGACGCCGCATTTCTCGATTTCCAGGAGGGTCAGCTTGCCGTCGTCGGCAATCGAGTACGCTGCGATGCTGTCATGCCCTCGGTTCGAAACGTAAACGTACTTGCCGCTGGGGTGGCAGAAGATTTCTGCCGTGCTGCGGTTCTTGGTCGATTGGTCGTCGGCGGGAAGCGTCGACAACGTGTGGATTTCTTTGAGCGCTCCGTTCTCGGGGTTGCGCGCGAACGCCGTCACGGTGAGCGTCATCTCGTTGTTGACGAACGCGAATTTTCCGTTGGGATGCAAAGCCAGGTGACGAGGCCCGCCGCCGGGTGGCACTTTCGCCGAGCGAGGTTCGGCCAGCGTAAGCGTCCCTTTGTCGCCGTCCAGCTTGAAGACAAGGACCTCGTCGGTTCCCAGATCGCATGAGTAGGCAAACTTGCCGCTCGCGTCGGTGTAAACCGCGTGGCCGTGCGGTCCTTCTTGCCGGCTTTTATCCGGGCCAGTGCCACTGTTTTTGAAAATAGTGATCGGCTTTGAGACCGCGCCGTCCACGTTCACCAGCAGGCTGGTAATCGTGCCATCGCCATAGCAAGCCGTCAGCACCGTCTTGCCGGCCGGATCGACCCACACGTGGCACGGGCCGCTGCCGCCGACGTCCTGCGTGTTCAGATGCTTGAGCTTCCCGTCTTTCTCGACCGCATAGCTGCTGCACTTGCCGCCCCCTTCTTCCAACACGGCGTAGACATACTTGCCCGTGGGATGCACGGCCAGGAAGCTCGGGCTTTTGGCTTCGGCGGCGAGCGTCGGGGTCGATAGTTCGCCCGTCTTGGTGTTCAGGGTCGCCCGATAGATACCCTTGCTTCCAGAGGTAGGCGACGTGTAAGTCCCAATGAACAGTTCCACCTCATCGGCGGCCATGCTGGGTCCTATCATCAAAAAGGCGGCCATTACGGCGTACAGAACGGTTTTCACAACGAAGTTCCTTGCTCAAAACGCACCAAATCCAAACTGCCCAAAGTCCCGCCGTTATAGACGGGCAAACCGCCTGATGCCAGAATTGTTGCTAGCGGGCCGCGGCAAACCCCTCCGAGGGTGGGGCAATCTAGTGCCGTGATATTGCCACGGCGGGTGCGGTTAGAAAGAATGTGCAGCCCTGTTCTCTGATGTGGACAACACGCGGAGAACTCGGGGAGAAATAGTCCCTTCTGGAGTGGTCGACTGTGGAGATACGGCGTAACCCGACGCGCGCGGTACAGGTGGGTTCCATCCATGTTGGTGGTGGCAATCCTATCGCCGTCCAGAGCATGACGGCCACCCATACGCAGAATATCGATGCGACCGTAGCGCAAGTGAACGCGCTCCACGCCGCCGGGGCCGATATCGTCCGGATCGCCGTCGACAGCCGCAAAGACGCCGATGCTTTGGCCGAGATCCGCAAGCAAACGCCGGCCAACCTGTCGGTCGACCTGCAAGAGAACTATCGCCTGACGGAGTTCGTCGCGCCGCACGTCGATAAGGTCCGCTACAACCCAGGCCACCTCTACCACCACGAGCGGGAAAAGCCGTGGCAGGACAAGGTCCGCTGGATCGCCTCGGTCGCTCGCGATCACGATATCGCCTTGCGCGTCGGGGTGAACTGCGGCAGTGTCGATCCCGCCAAAAAAGAAAAGTACGCGCACGACGATGTGCTGACGCCGATGCTCGAGAGCGCCCTCGACCACTGCGAGTACCTCGATTCGATCGGCTTCACGCGGTACGTCGTCTCGCTGAAAGACAGCGATCCCAGGCAAGTGATCGACGTCAACCGCCGCTTCGCCGAAGCTCGTCCCGATGTGCCGCTGCATCTGGGCGTCACCGAAGCCGGCTTGCCGCCCGACGGTGTCATCAAAACGCGAATCGCCTTCGAACAACTGATCAGCCGCGGAATCGGCGATACGATCCGCGTCTCGCTCACCGTTCCCAACAACCGCAAGCCGGAAGAGATCGAAGCGGGCCGCAAGATCCTGGCCGACATTGCCGCCGGTCGCGTCCGCAGCGTGGTCGACTTCGGCCTCAGCACGCTCAACATCATCAGTTGCCCCAGTTGCTCGCGCGTCGAAAACGAAGCCTTCATCGAACTCGCCCAACAAGTGAAAGAGATGACTCGCTACGCCGCCGACCACTCGATCACTATCGCCGTGATGGGCTGTCGCGTGAACGGTCCTGGCGAGACCGACGACGCCGACTTGGGCCTATGGTGCGGACCGAACTTTGTGAACTTGAAACGTGGCCCGCAGGAGCTGGGCGCTTTTAGCTACACCGATATTTTGCCGAAATTGAAAGCCGAGCTCGACGCGATCCTCGCACAGCGAGCGACCGCCGGCGCTTAGAACGAATTGAAAAGGTGGGCAAGGAGCCCGCCGATAGGAATGGAGTCCTCAATGAAACGCTACCCTTTAGCGACGATGTTGACGTCGCTTTGTGCCGCTCTCTTTCTCCTTTTGAGCGGACTGTTCGCAGCCGAGCCCAACCCGATGAACGGGCGTTGGGAGATCACGGAAATGACCTTCGATGGGATCGTGATCCCCGTTGCGGGGATGCCGAACCCACCGTGGTACGACATGAAGAACGACGTCTGGATGTTCTGGCTCACCCACATGGGCAAGCCGGGGCACCCTTCGGCTGCCAAGTTTCAGGTCGCTATCGATAAGAGCAAGTCGCCTTGGGAAGTTGATGCCACGCTCGCTCGCGGCACCAAGAGGGGCCAAGTTTGCAAGGGAATCTGCGAGTTCGACGGCCAGACCATCCGGCTCTGCATGACCGATTCGCCTGGGACCCCGCGTCCTACCAAGTTCGAATCAGTTTCAGGCTCGAGCTTGCACTATTTAGTGATGAAGCGCGCCGATCCTTTGGTGGCTAGCAGGTAGCCCCGCAATCGTTTCCCGCCCACGCTACGCCCGCGTCAAGGATGACGTCCCGTGAAGAATCTTTTCGTTGTCTCCGTCGCCTTGTTCGGGGGGATTGCGATCGTCGGGTGTGCGAACAACCAATGGTTTCGCTCTCCGACAGAGATGGATTTAGCAGGCACCGAAAGAGCGGACTCAACCAGGCGATTCGTTCGCTGGCCCCTCACATTCGTGGCCGACTTCGATTTGGAGCCGTCGCACCCGCTGGTGAACGAAATGGTGGAGCTGCGCGATCGCGTGGCGACAACGCTCGCGTTCGATCGGCCCGAGGAACCGATTCAGGTCTTTCTCTACTCCAACGACGCTCGCTACGAAGCGTTTTGGAAAGAGCGTTTTCCGGGAACCCCCGTTCGAAGGGCAGTGTTTTTAGAAACGCCCGCGCGAAAGGCGCTCTACATTCACTGGGGCGACAAGGCCGCCGAAGACGTCCGCCACGAAGTGACGCACGGCTATCTGCACGCGCTCGCTCCGGCTATTCCGCTGTGGCTCGACGAAGGATTGGCCGAATACTTTGAAACGCCGGCCGAAGGCGAGGGGAGAAACTCGCCTCACATCGAACTGCTCAAGCGTGCCCAGCAGGAAGGCAACTGGCAGCCGAGCATGAAGCGCCTCGAGATGAAGATCGATATGACACAAATGCAGCAGATCGATTACGCCGAATCGTGGCTGTGGACCTACTGGCTGCTTCATGGAGATCCGGAGCGGCGTCAGCTCCTGACGAACTATCTCAAAAGCGTTCGATTCAATCGCGATCCTGGCTCTCTCGCCGCGGAACTCGACCGCAAAGCCTTTAACATCAACGAAAGCGTCAAGGCGCAGCTGGAAAAGCTGTAAGCGTGTAAGACGGACAATCTGGTCCGTCGAAACGCGGCGAGCCATCTTCACGTCAGCGGTATCGTCCATTCCAAGGCGTCACGATCAATGGCCAGGCGATCGACGCGAGCCACATTCAGGGCGAATGGATTCAACTTCCAGCGGGGCAACAAAAGCTGAAAATCGTGGCGAAGTACTAGCTCCTGCCGGTCATCGTGCGAATCGACGAACCGATTACAATAGTGCGATGAACGATTCTCCTCCTCCCTCTGCTTTACTTTCGTGGTTGCGGCTTCTTCGCGCACCTAATGTTTTCACAGCCATCGCCGACATCGTGGCGGGGTTCGGACTGGTCGCCGGTTTGAGTGGAATCGAGCGATATCCGCTGTCGCTGGTCTTGCTGGCCATAGCCAGCAGCATGATGTACCTGGCCGGGATGGTCCTCAACGACGTCGCCGATATCGAAGTCGATAGAGAAGAGCGCCCGTTTCGCCCGTTGCCTTCGGGAGCAATTTCCCTGGCAACTGCCAAACGCGTCGGCTGGGGACTGCTAGGGACGGGGGTGGTCGTTGGGGCCGCCACGGGATGGGTCCACGGCCCATCGCTGGCGTTGCCGGGTCGGCCGCTGGTGATTTCGGTGATGCTTGCGGGAGCAATTCTGCTCTATAACTTCGCGACCAAGCGGACACGCGTCGGTCCGATTGTGATGGGATCGTGCCGCACATTGAATTGGCTTCTCGGGATGAGCGTCGCGGCCAACGAACCCCGCGTGGTGAAAACGATTTCACTTCCCTCGCCAATTGACTTCGTCGGAGTTCCCGAAGAGGCAATTACCTTCCCGCTCGACTGCTGGTTGGCGGCGCTAGGCATCGGCGTGTACGTCGCTGGAATCACCATCTTCGCCAAAGGCGAGGCCGAAACGAGCCGCCGAGGCCCCTTGGTATTGGGCCTCTTCGTGATGGCCGCCGGAATCGGCTTGATCGCCGCTCTCTCGCTTGTGCGCGACATCCCACCGCAGTTTGCCTCGACCTATCCGTGGCTCCTGGCCATCATTGGAGGGCCCGTAGCGTTCCGGGGGCTCTCGGCCATTGCCACTCCCGAGCCCCAGGTCGTCCAGACGACCGTGAAAAGCGCTTTAATGTCGCTGGTCGTCCTCGATGCAGCGGCTTGCGTGGCGGGTGCCGATCCCAAACTCGGATTCGCTATCGCCTTGTTGTTAGTCCCGATGATGGCACTTGGCCGCTGGGTATACTCGACGTAATCGGCAATCCACGGATCAAAAGTCACACGGACGAAAGCACACAGCTCAGAGGGATCGGCAACACGCAATGCGGCTCGGCTATAACACCAACGGTTTGGCACATCACGATCTGTTGGATGCGATCGATTTGCTGGCCGACCTGGGCTACCGCAGCATTGCCATCACGCTCGACCACACCTCGCTCGACCCTTACTCGCTCAAGCTGGAAGAGCAATTGACGCTCGTGTACGAGCAGCTGCGATCCCACAACATGGCGAACGTCATCGAGACGGGTGCTCGTTACCTGCTCAATCCGCGAGTCAAACACGAGCCGACTCTCGTCACGGCGGACCGCTTCGAACGCAAACGGCGGATCGACTTTTATCGCCGCGCGCTCGATATCGCCGCCCGGCTCGAAAGCGACTGCGTCTCGCTCTGGTCCGGAATCGTGCGCGATTCGGCAGGTGACGAAGCGATCCTCGAGCGTCTCGCGGAGGGGCTCGACCCAGTTCTCAAGCATGCCAAGACCGTCAAGCAAGTCGTGGCGTTCGAACCCGAGCCGGGCATGTTCATCGATACGATGACGGCCTGGCAGCGGTTGCTGCAATGGATCGAATCGCCATCGCTGCAACTCACGCTCGACGTCGGCCACTTGTACTGCCAGGGAGAAATCCCTATCGCCGACCAGATCCATCGCTGGGCGCCGCGGATCGCCAATGTTCATATCGAAGACATGCGCGCGGGCGTCCACGAGCACCTGATGTTCGGCGAGGGCGAGATGTCGTTCCCGCCGATCATTCAGGCCCTAGCCAGCGCCAAATACCAAGGGGGCCTGCACGTCGAGCTAAGCCGCCATAGCCACGAAGGGCCCGTTGCCGCCGAAAAGGCCTTCGCGTTTCTCTCCCCCTTGATCGCCAGTGCTTGTTCGAGAGATTAAAGGTAGCTCGCAAGACGAGAAGAACCAGCACACGCCTTTGGAACGTTTTGGAAAGCCATTCATGTCCGACCACGTTTTGCTCTTGTCAATCCCCGGCCTTCGCCCGCAGGATGTCGCTTCGATGCCGAATCTGGCGAAGCTCACTGCCGGCGGCGACTGCGCGCCCTTGGTGCCTAGTTTTCCCGCCGTCACCTGGACGGTCGAATCCAACATGCTCACGGGGCAACTGCCGCGGCATCACGGCGTGATCGGCAACGGCTTTTATTGGCGAGACAAGAACGAAGTCGAGATGTGGACCGCCTGGAACGACAAAATCCAGCAGCCGCAAATTTGGGACATCCTCCACAAGCACGATCCCCAACTAACGTCAGCCGTGTGGTTCCCCATGCTCAGCAAGGGATGCGGGGCCGACTACATCTGCATGCCCAAACCGGTCCACAACCCCGACGGCAGCGAAAGCCTGTGGTGCTACACCAAACCAGTCGAGTACTACGGCACACTCCGCGATACCTTCGGCCATTTCCCGCTCAAGCACTTTTGGGGACCGCTGGCGGGCATTCCGTCGTCGGCATGGATTGCTGATACGGCCGCGCTGGCGATGAAGCAGTTCCGCCCTCGCTTCTTCTATATCTATTTGCCCCATCTCGACTACGCCGCCCAAAAGCTCGGCCCCGATAGCCCCGCGGCGCTCAAGGCGCTCACGGAACTAGACGGTGTCATCGGCAAACTCGCAAGCGATGTCACGGCCGCGCTGCCTGGTGAAAACGTGCTGTGGCTGGTCGCCAGCGAGTACGCGATCACGCCTGTCGATCACGTGACGTATCCCAATCGCGTCCTTCGGGAAGCCGGACTCGTCGAGTTCAAAATCGAAGATGGGCTCGAGCAGCTCGATTTCGCCGCCAGCAAGGCCTGGGCGTTAGTCGATCACCAGTTCTCGCACGTCTTTGTCAAAGACGCCGATCAAAAGACGATCGATCGCGTCGTCGACGTATTCGCCACGCACGAGGGAATCGCCGAAGTTCTCACCGGCAACGAGCGAGCCAAGTACCTGATGGATCACGAGCGTTCCGGCGAGGTGATCTTGATCAGCGAACCCAATAGCTGGCAGGCGTACTACTGGTGGCTCGACGACGCGAAGGCACCCAAGTATGCCCGAACGGTCGACATCCACAACAAGCCCGGCTATGACCCAGTCGAACTCCATTTCGACATGGCGACCAAATCGATTCCCCTCAACGCGACCCTCATTAAAGGAAGCCACGGCGCACCGGCTGTGAATGAAAACCAGCGCGGGGTTCTGCTTTCCAGCCAAAAGGGAGTCTTTGTAGAAGTCCCTACGCCCGACACCGATGTCTGCGAGATCGTTTGCCGGCAGTTTGGGATTTAGAAGGCGTCGCCGTCGCACGTCGCCGCTGTTAAAATAGTCGTAACCCTCTCACGCGATGGCCGAAGCGCCTGCGAACCCATTCCTTGTATGCCGTGTCTTTACCTGGCGCGGGTACCCTTTTCTCAAACTCTGCCAGCCATTCGAGCATGATCGCGATTATCGACTACCAGATGGGGAATCTCCGCAGCGTCCAAAAGGCCTTTGAAAAGGTGGGGGCCGACGCGCAGATCGTCGACGATCCACGTCGTTTGGCCGAAGCCGATCGCGTCGTACTGCCAGGGGTGGGCGCTTTCGAAGACGCCATCAGCGAACTACGGAAGCGCGGTTTCGTCGAGCCGATCCGCGAAACGGTGGCCTCCGGAAAGCCATTCTTGGGAATCTGCCTTGGCCTGCAACTCTTGTTCGACGTCAGCTATGAGGGTGGCGAATTCGAAGGGCTCGGCATCGTGCGCGGGAAGGTCGTCCGATTCGATTTGCCGCACGAGTTCAAAGTGCCCCACATGGGCTGGAACGAAGGGCGATTCGTGCGCAAGGCACCGCACCTGGCCGGCATCAACGATGGTTCGCATTTTTACTTCGTCCACTCCTACTACGTCGTGCCGGAGGATCCCGATCTGACGGCGATCGAATGCACGTACCACCGCCCGTTTTGCGCTGCGGTCTGGCGCGACAACCTATTCGCAACGCAGTTCCACCCCGAAAAGAGCCAATCCGACGGGCTGCGGCTGCTCAAGAATTTCTCGCAACTTCCAGCCTCATGCAGTGTGGGCTAACAGTGGACGCAACTGACCGACAGGCCCGCGAAATCTACGCCGCGCCGCTGCCGAGCGAGTTGGAGATCGCCGCCTTCTTTCAGACCCTCGGCGAGATGCTCACCAGCGACTATCGCTACCAAGAAGCACTCGACAAGCTGCGCGACTGCGTCGCCAATCGCCGCCTTGCTGCACTGGCCGATCACTTGAAGCAAGGAAGCGACCTACAAACGACGCCGTCGGAAATGCTGCAAGCATTTCCGCACGCGCAACTCGCATTCGCCTCAGGCGTACTCGCCGAATTCGAAGCGCGAGGCGAACTCGACGTCGGATTCATCGAAGTAGCGGCCGCGATCTTAGAACGCGCAGGGCGAGCTCGAGGATTTCGGCACTTTGGATAGCGAAACGGAATGGCTGCAAGCAAGTCTTCGGTTCAGATTCTGTTTGACGAAATGGTCAAACAAGCCGTCACCTCCGTCCTCCAACCTCTCGGGTTTCGCAAAAGCGGCTTGAATTTTCATCGCCGTCGAAATGAGATCGTTCAAGTCGTCAACGTTCAGTCCAGCAGCGGTAACACCAGCGATCAAAAGCACTTCTACGTAAATGTCGGACTGGCATTCGATGCGATTTGTCAATTGACCGGCGAAGACATCCTCGAAACACCAAAAGAGTATGAGTGCGACTCTCGCGGCACCCGAGACCGCCTAGAACGGCTTGTGAGCGGTGCCCCAAACATCTGGACGATCGTGGACCATGTCGATTCACAAACGGTGACGCATCAGTTGCGGTCTGCGATCGAGAGCGTTGCTACCGAACTGCAACACATCGATGAAATAGAAGCGTATCGTCAACATCGATGGTTCGAGCGATTTCGCCCGCAGCGTGAGAACGCACAGATCCTTTATGTTCTCGGCGATCTCGACTCCGCGTGGCGGGAAGTTCAGCAGCTCTGTCAGCTTTTCGCGGATCGCCAGAACGCGAATCTTCCCGAGTGGTGGATCAAGAAATTGGGTCTCGCCAAACTAGCCCCACGGTGTGCTGCACAGGAAAACACCTAGCTACGCCACAGCTTTGATAGGCCCTTTGTGGGTCCGCAGCTTGAATAGTCCAAAGATCTCACTCGCAGTGAGACCAACCGAAGTCGGCGTCAGGTCTTCACTGAAGACGGCATTAAACATCTCCCGCTTCTCTTCCAATATCTCGTTGATGCGAGTCTCGATCGTCTCCATGCTCAGCATCCGCGTCACCGTCACCGGGCCAGCTGCGCCGATACGGTGGGCCCGATTGATCGCCTGATCTTCGACAGCCGGATTCCACCAGCGATCGAACAGGAACACGTATTCGCAGAATTGAAGATTGAGCCCGACGCTGCCAGCCCCGTAGCTCATCAAGAGGACGTGCCGCGATTTGTTTTCTTTGAACTCTTTAAGAATTCCATCCCGCTTGGGCGAGGGAATCTTCCCGTGGTATTGCAGCGGGTGAAACCGCCCCAAGCGCTGGTCGATTTTCTCCAGCGTGTGGACCCACTGGCTGAAAACAATTGCCTTCTTGCCGCTGGCGGCGACTTCCTCCAGGTCCGCTTCCAGCCGCTCCATCTTGCTGCTGGCGCTGGTGACAGGATCGAAATTGCAAATCTGCTTCAGCCGCAAAACCAACTCGAACACGTGCTGAATCGTGATCTGCTCTTCCAACTCGTTCAGGTGGAGGACGCCCTCATTTTCCGCCATTTCGTAGGTGGCGCGCTGCTCCGGTGCCAAGTCGAGTTCCGCGTCGCGGAACAACTTGGGCGGCATGTCGGTGAGAACCATGTCTTTGGTGCGCCGAATCATGTGGTCGCGCGTGACCTCGGCCATTTGCCGCAGCGGCATCCCCTTCTTCAAGCTGCCAGGCGAGAGAAACTCGAAGATTCCGACCAAATCATCGGGGCTGTTCTCGATGGGCGTCCCGGTCAGCGCCCAACTGCGCGTGCGCGGAATTGATCGAACCACCTCCGACGTCGTGCTCGATGGGTTCTTGATTCGCTGCGCCTCGTCGAGAATCACCAGATCGAAGTGCGTCCCCTGCTCCAGCCAATCGCGGTCGCGCATCATCACTTCGTAATTGGCGATCCGGACAGGCGTATGAGACGAGTCCCACTGCCAGCGCCGCTTCGCCTGGTCCCCTTCGACAATGGCGATCGGTACTTCGGGTGCCCACAGGGCGAACTCGCGCTTCCAGTTGGTAACCAGCGGCTTAGGACAGATGAGCAGCACATTGCTCACTTCGCCGGCGCACAACAGCATTCGGATGGTGCTGATGGCCTGCATGGTTTTGCCGAGCCCCATCTCGTCGGCCAACACGGCCGAGTAGCGGGGAAATAAGAACGCCATTCCCTGGTACTGATAGGGGAACGGCTCGAAAGGAAACGTGAGAGAGTTGGTGCGAACCAGCGATTCCAATGGCGGCTGCAGCACGTAGTACAGCCGGTCTTCCAAACGCACGATGTCGCCTGGCGGCTTAATGCGGGTGATTGTGGGCCTAGGCGGTGATTCGCTCCCGCTGCCGCCTTCTGCCTCCAATTCGGGCTTCGGCGGGGCCTTGTCTTGCGTTTCCAGGGCCGACGAGGTTACCGGCGCCTCGGCGAACGCGAAGCTAATGATCCGCGGCACCGCGGGCCGCAGCTGAATCGGTACGACCCGAGGCGCACCGAAGTCGGCGGTTCCGATCGGCTCGCTTTCAACGTGAGGCGAGTCGACCGCCATCGCATCGGGCGTGGGGCCGCTTCCTGGGACCACTTCGAAACGCAGGTTCGCGAGGCTGGAGACCTGTTCGTCCATGAACTATTTTCCTGCGCCTCGCTGCGCCTCCTGGAGGGCCTCGCGAATTCGCCCGAACGGTTCTCCTAGATCGAGATGGTCGCTGGCGCGCTTGAAGCGCTCGATCGCTTGCGGTTGGTCTTCCGTGTAAGCGGCGGCAATCGCAACGCGGCGGTGCCCCAGCTGGAACCACGAAGCCGACAGGTGGTGATGGTCGGGCGGTTTATGCGCTCCATCGATTCGGACGATCTGCCCTTCCCCTTTCGCTCCATCCTCCACCAACAGCACCGGCATCTCGACCAGCGGGCGAACCGCCAAAGCGGCCTGCGTATCGACGCAAACAAGCTCTGGCTTGGTCTTCGACTTGTTGATGAGCGCCAGTGCGATTTGTTCCCCAAGCAGATGGGGACGCAGCGTCGGGCCGTACAGGATTTCCTGGGCTCTGGTCGGCTTGATGGGGGCCGTGCAATGAAATTCAATCGGCCGTCCCGACACGTTGAGAAGCAGATACCCCCCGAGAAAGCCCAGTTCGGAATTCTCCTGAATCGACAGAAATCCAAACGTCGACGGACTTGAGTTGGGATGCGGCATGATGCTCGTGGAACTCGTGGTTTTCCATCACAGTTGTCGATCACAAACGACGCGCCATCGATGCGGAGCCAATCGCCTCCGCAATGTGCATCGGTGTTAATGAGCGGCAGCTTTAAAGCGCGCGTTGGTGGCAAGACGGAGCGATAAAATCCGTTTGGCAAGGATTGCGGACGATAGCGGTCGAAACGGTGGACTTTTCCGATCACCGCTGCCTATACTGGGGTGACCAACAGGGAGTTCCCGCATGTCGCCGCAGCCGCCGGATTCGTCGGTGTTCAGTATCAATGTCACGGCCTCTCCTTCCGCTAGCACGCTGCCAAGCGATGGAAGCAACGCCCTGAGCGTCCTTTTGAGCCAAATTCTCGAAGCGCAGCAGCGGCAATGCAAACTTTTGGAAGAATTGCTCCAGGCAACCACCGCCGCGCAGCGAACCCGCAACGTCGAACTTAATCAGTGGAAACAAGCTAATCCGCACTTGGCGCGCGGATGCCGGATCGCCGCCGAAAAAATGGCTCAGGTCCAATCCCAGTTCCTCGAGAACATGACGAACGAGATTGCCGAAAACGCGGAATCGATGTCTGACGGCGACTTTATGCTTTATGAGTTCGTCGACCGGTTTGGTCCGCGGCTGGCTCATCTCAACGGCGTGTTGCAGGTTCTTTCGCAGTTGGGTTTGAACGAAAGCAAAACTTAGGTCCGGTGATGACGAAGTTGCGAAGGCGAACTTGAACTTCTTTCAAATTCGCGTTCCCCCACACAGCGTGCCGATACCATTAGCGACTTTGGCTCCGCCATCTGCGGACCATTTGAAACGGACTGACGCGAATTCCTATCCTCTCTCTCGCATGCGGTTGTGGTCATGGGCGACTACTCGAAGTACCAGCAAAAAGTCATCAAGAATTACTACGACAACCGCGATTCCCTCGCGCTTCAGCGGGCCCAGGAGTTGGTGACGGAACTCTACCTGACTGAAGGAAAGAAACGGCTAAAAAACTGGGAATTGCTGGAAGGCCATCTTAAGAAGCTTAAGGTAGCTCAAACGACGATCGACCACCTCCGCAAGCAAGACAAGCCGGAACTTGTGGCGACACTCGTCAAAAAACTGATGGATGCCCAAGGCTAGGCAACGTCACCGCCCAACCACAAACTTGGGCACTCGGATAAACTAGAGCGATCCTTTTCTCGGCACGGGATCGCGCACATGAGATCGTTTTGGAATTTCCACTCGGCAGGCCAGTTGGCCTTGGGCCGTGGATCGCTGCGGCATCTGGGAAGCCTCGTCCGGCGGCGGCAGTTCAAAAAGCTGCTGATTATTTCCGATCGCCGGCTGGAAGAAGCCGGGCTGGTCGAACGAGTCCAATCGCCGCTGAATGCAGAGCAGATCGAAACGGCTCTCTTTCTGGACGGACAGCCCGAACCCGGAATCGATATTGCGCAAGCCGCGCTGGTTCATGCGCGCGATTTTCGTCCTGATGCCATCGTTGGTCTTGGGGGCGGCAGCAACATGGACCTCGCGAAAATCGTCGCGGCGTGCTTGGCTCACAACGCCGAGCCCAGCGCCTACTTCGGTTTCGACAACATTCCGGGCCCGGTCACGCCGCTGGTCTGCATTCCGACAACAGCCGGAACCGGCAGCGAAGTCTCTCATGCGGCCGTTCTCACCGACACTGCCAATCACATCAAAGTCAGCACGTTGAGCCAGTACCTTCGGCCCGCCTTGGCCGTGGTCGATTCGGCGCTCACCGATGGCTGCCCGCGCAAGGTAACCGCTGATAGTGGTATCGACGCGCTCACCCATGCAATCGAAGCCTACCTAGCCACCGATTTCGCCGCGCTGCCTGCGGACGACGGCGCGCCGGTTGCCTACGAAGGGAGCTATCCGCTCGCCGATGTTCTGGCGGAAAAAGCGATCACTCTGGTTGGGAAGTTTCTTGCCCGCGCAGTGGATGACGGAGGCGATAAAGAAGCACGTGATGGCATGGCACTCGCTGCCACCATTGCCGGACTCGCTTTTTCCAACGCAGGCGTGGCCCTCGTGCACGGACTCGAATACCCACTCGGCGGCGCCGTTCATGTTTCCCACGGGGCGGGGAACGGATTGTTGTTGCCTCACGTGATGCGGTTCAACTTGCCGGTGCGGGTCGAACGCCTGGCGAACATCGCGAGGCTTTTGCACGTCGACACGCAAAAGTTGACTCCACAAGAGTCGGCGCTGGCCGCGTGCGACGCCGTGCAGTACCTGGCAAAGTCGATTGGCATTCCCCAGCGCATCAGCGAGCTTGGCGCAAAACGCGAGCAATTGCCCGAATTCGCCAAGAAAACATTCGCCATCAAGCGACTTCTTGGAACAACGCCTCGCGCCGCGAGCGAAGCAGATATTTTGGCGATTCTCGAGGCCGCCTTCTAAAGACGGAGGACGGACAATCCTGTCCGTCGAAGGTTGACCCGCTCTAACAAAAAGAAGTGCGAAGCGATGGTCGGAGCTTGGCACTCACTGATCAATTTGACGGAAGGAAATGAACCATGAACGCATTGCCTCATTTTTCACTGATGTCGGCGGAAACTCCGGATATTGCCGCGCTGACCGCCCAGCACGACAAGTGGCAAACGGCTTTGAAGGAAGCGACCTCGGCCGATCAAGCGCTAGCCATTGTCGGTGAATGGGATCACGCGCGAAGAGCAATCGCCACCTGGGAAGCACTGGTCGACCTGCGATTCAATCAAGACACGCGCAATCCCAAGTACAAGGCCGATCGCGATTTCGCCGACGAAATTCGCCCTAAGCTCACCGACCTGGAAGTGCGCATCAAGCGATGTTTGCTTGAAGGGCAGTGGAGAGAAGTAATCGCCAGCCAATTTGGCTCCCAGTCGATCGCCTTGTGGGAAGCCGATTTGCTTACCTTCGATCCCAAGATCGAGGCCGATCTGGTGAGCGAGGCGAAGCTCCAATCGGAATACACCGAGCTCACGGCCTCGGCCAGGTACGAGTTCCAAGGGGAAAAGCTCAACCTGTCGGGCATCATGAAGTTTCGCGAAAATCCCGATCGCCAGATTCGCCACGACGCGGAGCAAGTCCGCTGGCAGTGGTTCGCCGACAATCGCGTTGCTCTCGATCGGATCTATGCCGATCAAGTGGCGTTGCGCACGGCCATGGCCCGCAAGCTAGGTTTCGAAAACTACATCGGCATGGGCTACAAGCGGATGAAACGCGTCGACTATAGCGAAGCTGATGTCGACCGTTTTCGCCAGGCCGTGCGGACCGACCTGGTGCCTCTCTGCGCCGAACTGCGCAAGCGGCAAGCGGCTCGACTTGGCATCGACAAGGTCCGCTATTGGGACGAAGCCATTGCCGACCGGCAAGGCAATCCCGCACCGCAAGGCGATCACGATTGGATGATCCAGCAGGCGCACGCCATGTTCGCCGCGGTCGGGCCCGAGATCGCCGAGTTCTTCCGTTTGTTGGACCAGCGCGGCCTGATGGACCTCAAGAACCGCGAGGGAAAAGCGCCCGGCGGATTCTGCACGGCCTTTCCTAACTACGAAACGCCGTTCATCTACGCCAACTTCAACGGCACCAAAGGGGACGTCGAGGTCTTTACGCACGAAGTAGGGCACGCCTTCCAGTGCTGGCAAAGCCGCAAGCAACCTCTTCTCGAATATCTATGGCCGACGTACGAGTCGTGCGAGATCCACTCGATGGGACTCGAGTTTCTCACGTGGCCGCAAATGGATTTGTTCTTCGGAAAAGACGGCGATCGCTTCCGGCGGATCCACTTGGAATACGCCCTGCTGTTCATTCCATACGGCGTGGCGGTCGATCACTTCCAGCACCTGGTTTACAACAAGCCTGATGTCAGTGCCGATGAACGCCACAAGATGTGGCAAGAGGTCGAGCGCCTTTACTTGCCGTGGCGCGACTACGGCGACCTTCCGCACGTGGCCAGCGGCGGGATGTGGCAGTTCCAGCGGCACATCTATCTGAGCCCCTTTTACTATATTGATTACACGCTGGCCCAAACCTGCGCGCTGCAACTGTGGGTCCGCAGCCAGCGCGATTACGCCGGCACCGTTCGCGACTACACCAGGCTGTGCGGCCGCGGCGGCGAAGCTCCGTTCCAGGAATTGGCAAAGTCGACCGGCCTGACCAGTCCCTTTGCCGATGGTTGCCTGAAGGACGTGGTTTCCACGGCCTGGAAATGGCTGGAAAGACAGCCGAATTAGCAATGAGCGAGGCTTCTAATCCGCATCAACCGCCGGAGCAGACCTTTTTGGAGTCTGTTTCGAACGAATCCGATGCGCCACCTGCGGTTGCCCCAGCGGCCTCGTCGAACGTTGGCATCTGGCTGATTATCGCCGCCGCCGTGCTATGGAGCACCAGCGGATTTTTCGCTAAATCGCCATGGTTTAGCGGCTGGCCTCCCACGGTTCTCGCCTTTTGGCGGACCACGTTTGCCGGGCTGATTCTGATTCCGCTCGTCCGCCGCGTGAGCTGGTCGTGGTGGATGTTGCCGATGGGCATCACGTTCGCCGCCATGATGTGGACGTACATGCAGTCGCTCGTCGAGATTCCAGCAAACGCGATCTGGCTGCAGTTCACAGCGCCGGCGTGGGTAGCCCTTTACAGCACCATCGTGCTGCGAGAGCCGCTTCACCCGCGCGATTGGCGGATGCTCGGCCTCGCGATGCTGGGAATCATCGTGATCCTGATCGGCGAAGCATCGGCCGGCCGGCTCGGCGCGCTATCGTTTGGAGCGAGCCAAGGCACAAGTTCGATCGCCGTTTGGATGGGGCTGGCATCGGGAATTCTCTACGCCGCGATCGTGCTCTTTCTGCGCAAGCTGCGCGATCACGATTCGGCGTGGCTCTCGGTGTGGAACCATTTGTCGGGAGCATGCTTTTTGGCAGCGCCGATGTTGATCACTCCGCAACCCAAGATCAACGCTTTTCATTGGGCCGTGCTCGCGGCCTTCGGCATCCTGCAGATGGGCCTGCCTTACACGCTGTTCGCCCGGGCGCTGCGAACTCTGAAAAGCCATCAGGCGGTGATGCTAGGCTTGCTCGAGCCCATTTTGCTGCCGATCTGGGTGTGGCTGGCGTGGGGAGATGTTCCACCCCCATGGACGATGGTGGGCGGAGGCCTCATCTTGACCGGAATGTTGTGGCGTTATTGGCCCATCGGCGATGAAACGTTGCCCAAGTGATTCACCCGCGCAATCGCGTGTTGCCGATTGACAACATCTCGAATCGCATTTTGTCACCATCGCACGTTATTACAAATCTTCTTTTGTCGGCGCTTGCTCTTCTCCCTAGGTGACGTAGTTTTCAGGTGATGAACAAATATCACCCTGGAGAAGACGCCATGAGCATGCTTCGAGTTGCTTCTGTCGGTTTGGTCCTGACCTTCGCGACTTCAGTTGCGTTTGGGCAAACAGCGAAGTCTCAGCAAAGCCCCGCGCGTCCTTACGGCTTGCAGCCGTATGCCCTGGTGATGAAACAGGGATCGGACAGCCGCGCCGCCGACTTCAACGCCAATGTCCGGTCGACGGCTTACAACATGGTGCAAAGCGTGTTGCCCGAAGGCCAGGTCTACAAAGATGCCAGCAAGAAGGCCCTCCAGCCCGACAAGCTGTACCTGGTGATGGACACGGTTCGCAAGATCCGCGTCTACTTCATCGACGAAGGGGCAGGTTACCACAACTCGCTAACGTTCAGCCTGAGCAAGGCCAACACCTTCCCGCCTCAGGTCCGCTCGAGCGGCCTGATCTTCCCGGATTCATCGTACGAGAGCCCTTCGTACCTCGTGTCGGGTGACTTTGTCGATATCGACTACGGCCGAGCCGGTGAACAGCTTGACTTCTTCATCATCGCCAACGGGGCCAACAACCCCATCGCCACCTACACCAACCGCAAGAACGCCGACGGCTCGTGGGCCAATCCTGATGGACTTGTCCACGCCGTCGCTCTCGACCTGGAAGGCACGCCTTACTACATGATCGGGTTCGAAGACCTTTGGCAGGGTGGCGACAAGGACTACAACGACTTGAGCTTTGTGGTCGATGTCGGCATGGAAAACAAACTGTCGAACCTGCCTCACTAGCTCAACCATCCGGCCTTCCGCACCAACCGCTCACATTTCCATGTTCCGAAACCTGACCAACCGCCGCCGCTGGAAAGCAACTCGCCGATCGGGTGTCGCCACCGTCGAATTGGCGCTGACGTTGCCCCTGGTAGTGACGATTCTGTTAGGAATGATCGATGTGAACATGATGCTGTTCCATCGCCAGTCGCTCACGCTCGCCGCCTACGAAGGCGGCCGTGTGGCCTCCAACCGGTGGACGACCAGCAACGACATTCAAACCCGCGCATTGCAGATTTTAGATAGCCGGCGGATCACGTCGGCCTCGCGAAGTTGCACCGTTAGCATGCCCGCATCGCCTGTCCCCGGCGATGCCGTTACCGTTACCGTGTCGGCCCCCTTCTCCGGCGTCATGCTTCAGAACTACAACGTTTCCGCAGTGGCAAAAGTCACGCGGCAGTAGCCCACACGTCCGCCAGCTTGAGGAGGGAGTCGATGTCCACTTTCCGCGTTTCGAGAATGTCCAGCCAGATTGGAGTTCCGTCGCGACGGCGCGCGGGGCGCCGCCAGTTGCGGCAGCGTCGCGGGGGGATGATCGTACTGGTTGCCATCATGCTGACGGTCGTGATTATCCTGTGCGCTGTCGCCGTCAACATGGCCTGGGTCGAATTGGCGCAGACAGAGATGCGGGTGGTCACAGACAACGCCGCGCGCACCGCCATGGTCGAATTCGGCAAGTCGCAAGACACCGCCACCGCGCTGACGGCCGCCAAAAACAACGCCAAAACGAACACGGTCGGCGGAAAATCGTTCGTCCTGCAAAACTCGGACGTCGTCTTCGGCCGCGCTGTGAAGCAGTCCAACGACTCTTACACCTTCACCGCCAACGCGACGCCCACCAACGCCGTCCAAATCCAGGCGAATATGGTCAGCACGTCGTCGATGGGACAACTCCAAACGCTCATGACGGGCGTCATCAGCCCCGACTACGTCAACTTGCAAAATCAATCGATCGCAGTCCGCCTGGACAACGATATCGCAATCGTCGTTGATCGCTCGGCTTCCATGGCTTGGGACCTGTCGGGCACCGCCTACACCTATCCTTCGGAAACGGGCTCCGAGGCCGGCAACGACATCCAGTTCTACTTCACCAAGCCCCACGCAACTCTCAGCCGCTGGGCTGGGCTGTGCGATGCCCTGGATGCCTTCCAACTGGCCGTCTCCGAACGCAACATCAACGCCCAAGTCGGGTTAGTCACGTTCGCCAGCGACTATCAGTTCGGAAACTCGCAATGGCAATCGACCAAGGTCAGCAACGATGTCAACCTGACCACGAACTTCCCGAGCATTGTCACGGCTGCCAACACCTACGGGAACAAACCCTTGATCGGCGGTACCGACATCGGAGCCGGCATGACCAATGGCCGCAACATGCTGATCTCGGGAACCAACGCCAGAAGCAACGCCGTCAAGACGATGATTGTGATGACCGACGGCAATCGCCAATCGGGCATGACGACTTCCCAAATCGCGGCCTACGCGACCTCGTGCAAGAACGAAGGCATCACGATCTACACGGTCACGTTCAGCGAGGATGCCGCCTACACCCTGATGCAAACCGTGGCCACCAACGGCGGCGGAAAGCACTACCACTCAAATTCCGCTGCCCAACTTAAGCAGGCATTCCTGGACATCGCGGGCTCGCTGCCTGTGATGCTCATCCAGTAAACCTTCAGCCAACCAGGCAATCAGCAAAGAATTTCCATGGTCAGGGCAATCTTTCAACGACGCGGTAATCGCTCCCGAAGCCAACGCTCGGGAGCGACCAGCGTCGAATTTGCGTTCTGCTTGCCGGTCGTCATCCTGTTCTTTTTCGCGATGATCGACTTCTGCCGGTTCTTCTTCTGCCAGTACGCCACCGATCAGGCAGCCTACGAAGCCTGCCGAATCGGTATTGTGCCAGGCGCGCAGATTTCGGCTGTGCAGTCGCGAGCCACCAGTTACATGAGCAACTGCGGCATCGGCGGCACCACCGTCACGGTCGAGCCGCGCGACGAAGCCAACCTCTTGCAAACGGCAATCGACCAAAATACCACCACGGTGGCCGTGACGGTCAGCTTCCCGTTCAGCAACGCCGCGTGGATTACCCCGCAGTTCTTTGTGAATCGCACCGTCACCAGCACGTGTACTCTTAATCACGAGTACACCTTCATGCACTAAGTGTCCTGTTCGATGCCTGCGGCCCTACTGGGAGTTAGGCAATTCGGGGACCAGGTGCGACTTGTAGCACATGTACGTGCGATCGGGGACGTAAAGAAGGTCCCAGTTCTTCTCGATGCGGCAACGCAAGGCATCGTTTTCCTGCGACGAGTAAAGAACTTCGTCGTCACGCGAAACAACCAGGTGCTTGTCCGAAAACCGAATCACGCTCGCTTGCCAAACGGGATCGCCCCCTTTGATGGGCCGCGCTTCGATAGCAATGATGACTTCCGGGTCGGTCCCATCGGAGCTGACGAAAGCGAACAACGCCCCGTCCTTCACTTCCCCCTTGGTCTCGTAACGCGCCAGCGGGCGAGGCAATAGCCGCAGTTCGCGAACCGTCTTGTCGAATTGGTCGATGCTCTTTGCCTGGAACGAATCCGCCAATGCCTTCAACTGCCGCGTTCTTCCGGTCGGCGATCCCTCCACCGCGGGCGCGGCTTTTACCGGGCTGAAAACGATTCCCTTTTCCGGCGTCCACTTCTCGCGGCTGGTGCCGGGCGTTTCGGGAAAGAGTTGCGATGTCGCGAGCGAGTGGAACTCATGGATCACCGCTCGCTTCGGCATATCGGTCGACGGCGTCGAAAAGATCGTCCCGATGGCCTCCGGCCGTCCCTCGTGAGTCCACACAAAGATGTGGCCTGTTTGAACATGCTCTCCGACAGGATTCGTCCAACTGAAGACCGGCTTCGATTGGAGTTCCAACTCCTCCTGGTGCCCCTTGTCGCGCCACATTTTGTAGGCGGTCGCTTCCTCGCGGTGAAGCGCCAGCAAGGCATCGGCCGACGGCTCCGCCCCACACGCTTGAGACACGATCCAGCCAGCCAACAGCGCGAGCAATATTTTCGAACGCATGTGAGCACCTCAGTTACGACATTATGTCGTAATCGATACTCAAGTCAAGATTATTCGTCCGATTCGAGCCCGTAGTCCTTCAGCTTTTTATGCAGCGTGTTGCGATTGATCCCCAGCCGCGTTGCGGCCTTCGTTTGTACGCCCGCGCAACTGGAAAGCACTTGGGAGATGACCTCGCGCTCGACGCGATTGACCAGTTCCTCGTAGGCGTTTTCTGCGTCGGGCCGGATCATCGATAGCCCGGTCGCCACGACGTCGCGAGCGAGTTCATCCAGCGATGCTGGAGCTTGCCCATTGCGAGGCCGCCGAGGTTGTGGCGAGAGGACTGCCTCGGGCAGCAGGTCGACAGTTAGTTCGTCCCCCTCGGCCATAATCACAGCCCGCTCGCAGTAGTTTTGCAGTTCGCGGACGTTCCCCGGCCAATCGTACGACTGCAGGGCCTCCATCGCCTGGGCCTGAATGTGGACCACGTAGCGATCGTTGGCTTCGCTGTAATGCTGCAAAAAGTGGGCGACAAGGGCCGGAATATCGTCGCGCCGTTCTCGAAGCGACGGAATGTGAATCGGAACGACGTTGAGCCGCCAGTACAAGTCTTCGCGAAATCGCTCGGCTTCCACCACATCGGCCAGATTGCGGTTGCTTGCCGCAATGACGCGAGTATCGACGCGAATCGTCGTGGTATCCCCCACGCGCTCGAACTCCCGCTCTTGCAAGACTCGCAGGAGCTTTACTTGCAATAAGAGCGACGTGCTGTTGATTTCGTCGAGAAAAATCGACCCCGTATGGGCAGCCTCAAACCGGCCCGGCCGATTGTTCACGGCCCCGGTGAACGCTCCGCGAACGTGCCCAAACAGCTCGCTTTCCAGCAAGCTTTCGCTCAAGGCCCCGCAATTGACTTTGACAAACGGCCCCGAGCTGCGGGCGCTCAAGCGATGGACGGCCGACGCGATCAGTTCCTTGCCGGTCCCCGTTTCGCCCAAGATCAACACCGATGCATTGGTTCCAGCCACCTTCTTGGTAAGCCGGTAGACCTCCTGCATCGCGGGCCCAGAACCAATAATCCCCGAAATCGCGGAGTTCGGTTCGTTCGCAGTTTTGACAGGAATAGCCACGTTACGACGCAGATAGGTAGGGGGAGCACAGAACGGCACGCTTCGCCCGCCAAACGAACACGCCGTTGCCTACATCTTGAGCAATGAGGCCCGCGAGGGGAATAGGATGCGCGCGAAACTGGCGGCTAATCCTGATCGCGGCCCCTACCATTGCAAGTTCTGATACAACCGTTGCGAGCGAGTCGAGAATGCCTGCTTAGGGTCTAGGCACCGGAAGGTCGAATGGATGGCCACAAGGTGACCAATTGCGGTTGGGAGAGAGACGAAGCCCCAAAAGAGGTGGCGCAGACAAATCCTACCCCTGTCGGTGCGCAGTAGACCCACTTTAAGAGGCAATCCCTATGAGCAGCAAAAACGCCTCTGAAAACCAACGCCACCGCGATCCCTACGCCGACAGTGGCGCGGTCGACTTCGACATGTCGCCCGAGGCGATCGAGCGTCGGCTAAGAACGGTGGGGCAGTTGAATCGCCTCGCACGTTATCTGGCACAAGGGATTGTCCTTGGGCCCGTCAACGAATCCGTCTCTACCAAACATCCCGAAGAATAGTCGCTATTCCCACTCAATCGTGGCCGGCGGCTTGGAGCTGATGTCGTAACAAACGCGATTCACGCCCTTCACTTCGTTGATGATCCGCGTGCTGATCGCGGCCAACACTTCGTACGGCAGGTGGCTCCAATCGGCGGTCATAAAGTCGTCCGTCGTAACACAACGAATCGCGACCACGTTTTCGTACGTTCGAGCGTCTCCCATCACCCCCACGCTTTGGACGGGCAACAGTACGGCAAACGCTTGCGACGTTTGGCGATAGAGCCCCGCTGCTTTGATCTCGGCGATCAAGATTGCGTCCGCTTCTCGCAGAACATCGAGTCGCGGCTTAGTGATCTCGCCTAAGCAACGGACTGCCAAACCAGGGCCGGGGAATGGATGCCGCCAGACCAGGTCTTCTGGCAAGCCGAGTTCCAAGCCCAGCCGGCGGACTTCGTCTTTGAACAAGTCGCGGAGGGGCTCAACCAACTCAAATCCCAACTGCTCGGGCAATCCGCCCACGTTGTGGTGCAGCTTGATCGTCGCAGCCGGGCCATCGGGGGCCGCGCCGCTTTCGATCACGTCGGGATAGAGCGTTCCCTGAGCCAAGTACTTTGCCCCCTTGATCTTCGCCGCTTCCTCCTTGAAGCACTCGATGAAGGCATGGCCGATCCGACGCCGCTTTTCCTGCGGTTCGGTGACACCGGCCAAAGTCGCCAGAAACCGATCTTCGGCTTGAACGATGTGGAGATCGGTCTTGAAGTGGTTCGTGAACTCCGACAACACCGCCGCCTGCTCGTCTTTGCGAAGCAACCCGTTGTCGACCAGGATACACGACAGCTGCGAACCAATCGCCTCGTAAAGCAGGGCAGCGGTTACGGCCGAATCGACGCCGCCCGAGAGGCCGCAGATCACGCGATCTTTGCCGACGCGCTGGCGAACCTGCTCGACCGTCTCGCGGGCAAAGTCCCCCAGTTTCCACGTGCCACGGCATCCGCAGACCGCCATCAGAAAGTTGTGCAGCAGCGTTCCACCCAGCGGCGTGTGGGTCACTTCCGGGTGGAACTGCAGGCAATAAACCTTCCGCGACTTATGGCGCACGGCGGCGATTGGGCAAGTCTTGGTCTTCGCCAGCGGTTCGAAGTCGTCGGAGACACGCGTCACTTGGTCGCCGTGACTCATCCAAACGTCCATCGCGTCTGGAACGCCTGCGAACAAGTCGGCATGCGACGTCACGTTTAAGTGAGCCCGGCCGTACTCGCGAGCCGGCGCGCTGTCGACCTTGCCGCCCAAGGTGTCGCAGGCGAGTTGCATCCCATAGCAGATGCCCAGAATCGGCAACCCCAAGTCGAAGAGCCGCGGATCGCAGCGGGGTGCGCCTGGTTCGTAAACGCTGTTGGGCCCACCCGACAGGATGATCCCGGCGGGAGCGTGGGCTCGCACCTTTTCGGCCGAGATGTCGTGGCGAACAATTTCGCAGTAGACGTGTTGTTCGCGAACTCGCCGGGCAATGAGTTGTGCGTACTGCGAGCCAAAGTCGAGAACGAGAATCCGTTCCTGAGAAACGGGCCCGTCCCCATCGGAGTGCAAAGGGACCATAGAGAACGTCCAAAAAAAAAACCGCGCCGAAGGTCGCAGCACGGAATGCGTTAATATAACGAGTTGCCGGCGGGATCGTTAGGCATCGATTTTCTTGGGAAAAAACGGCTCGGACGGGGCGATCTTGCTGTTTTTGGCTCATCGCGGAGCAAGAAAACCTGCAGGCTCGGCACCTGGAAGCTGCTTGGTCCTCTAGATCGTTCCTTATTTCGATCTGTCCAGTTCCCTCGCTCGCGCTGTTCTCATTTCCGCACGGCGACAAGAAATGCAAGTTCCAGTGCCCCTAAGGCTATCGACAAAGACGGCGTTAGACCTCCCTCAGCACTTGCTAAGAGGCCAAGTCGTTTCCCAGGAGCAATTAGCGCGAGCCGAGGAAGTCGCGAAGCAAACGGGCCAGGAAGTCGCCGATGTCCTGGTCGAGTTGCGATTCGTTTCCGACGAAGACATCGCACGTGGCGTGGCAACAGTAACGGGAACTCAGTTCGTCGACTTGCCCGGCATTCGCATCCCCGCAGCGGTGATAGAAATCGTCCCCGAATGTATCGCTCGCGAAAATCTAATCGTCCCCATCGCCAGTCAGGACGGAACGTTGACGATCGCCATGACCGATCCGAACGAGTCGGATGCAATCGCCAAGTTCCAGTTCATATTCAACACACGCATTGCCGTCCAAGTCGCGACAGCAAGTGCGATCAACCATGCGATCGATCAATACTATGCCGATAAAGAGGACGACGTGACTTACTTGGTTGAAGGCGAACGAGGAACGGGCGAACTGCCCTCGCAGGTATTCGTTTGCAGGCAAATCGCCTCCATCGATCCCGTGACCGAAGAACTCGTTGACCTGTCGCAGTGTGATCCATGGCCGTCCGTCGATCCGGGGAGAATACTGGTTGATCTCCTGATCGCCGATTCCGTACAGTTGCGGGCCTCGCACATCACATTTGTCGCTGGGGTCGATTGCACGGTCGTTCGGTACATTGTTGATGGTGAAGAACAGGAGCGCGACCGGCTTTCTTTGCGATTGAGAGATGCCATCACGTCACGCCTCCTGGCATTGGCAAACCTCGATCCCGCCGATCGCACTGGCGTCCAAAGCAGAACAGTTCGGACACTCATCAAGACAGAAGAATACGAGTTCCAAATCCACTTCTCCCACAAGCCGACCGCGACCTCGATTCTCATCGTCGCGCCACGGGCAGCCGGAAACGAAGATCCAGTACCAGTCCAAAAATGGTGGGCAGAAGCGCGCAGCTAAACCCCAGAAAAAGAGAAGGCCCAGCACTGGGGAAATGCTGGGCCTTCTTGGGACCTCGGAATCGGGTCGCTGCCCTCGTCCAGGCGGGACACGGGAAGGCGGGAAAGACTTCCCTGTGGGGGGCGGCTTGCCGATCGATCAAGCGAAGTGTTGGATGGAACTCACTTCCTTGGTAAATGAAGAATCGGTAACGCCTTCACGACCGTCACAAGAAAATCAGCCTGTCCCAAATCATCCGCTTGCGATGCCGAGTTTTCCAAGTCGTTAAAGTCAACGACGTCGCACCCATTGATAAGCGGCGATTCGTCACGCCTGGGACGAACGAGCGATTCCCCTATAATTGGGTTTTCTTCACGCCCCAAACTGCGGCGTGCAGCGGCAGCCTCGACCTTTCACCTCACTTGAGCCAATCCGGATGGGTAAGCAATACATTTTTCAGATGGAGAACCTCTACAAGAAGCACGGGCAAAAGGAGGTCCTCAAGAACATTTGGCTCTCGTTCTATCCCGGCGCCAAGATTGGCGTCCTCGGCCGCAACGGCGCGGGCAAAAGTACGGTTTTGCGCATCATGGCCGGCGCCGACCGCGACTTTGACGGCGAGGCAAAGTTGACGCCCGGCTTCACGGCCGGATACTTGCCGCAAGAACCGATGCTCAACCCCAAGAAGGATGTCTGGGGAAACGTGATGGAGTCGGTCGCGCCCCGCCAAAAGCTGGTCGATCGCTTCAACGAGATCAGCGCCAAGTTGGGCGAGCCGATCGACGACGCGCTGATGACCAAACTGTGCGACGAAATGGCCGTCCTCCAGGACAAAATCGACGCCGACAACGGCTGGAATCTCGAACACGAGATCGAAGTCGCCTTCAGCGTCATGAACCTGCCCGACCGCGATGCTGATGTCGCCAAGCTCTCCGGTGGCGAACGCCGTCGCGTGGCCCTGTGCAAACTATTGCTGGAACGTCCTGACCTGCTCCTGCTGGACGAACCGACGAACCACCTCGACGCCGAAGCCGTCCAGTGGCTGGAACGAACGCTCGCCGACTACAGCGGAACGGTTGTCGCCGTCACCCACGATCGGTACTTCCTCGACAACGTCGCCAAGTGGATTCTGGAAATCGACCGCGGCCAAGGCATCCCCTTCGAAGGCAACTACACGAGTTGGCTGGAACAGAAAAAAGAACGGCTGCAGCGGGAAGAAAAGCAAAGCGAAGCCCGTCGCAAGACGCTCGAAAAGGAACTGGAGTGGGTTCGCATGTCGGCCCGCGCTCGCCAAAGCAAGAGCAAGGCCCGGATCAAGGCTTACGAAAAGATGGCAGCCGAGAAGTTCGAAGAACGGCCAGACGAATTCGAACTACAAATCCCGCCCGGCAAAAAGCTTGGCGACCTCGTCGTCGAAGCCACAGGTATCTCCAAAGCCTTCGGCGACAACGTGCTGTTCGAGAACCTCACGTTCCGTCTTCCGCCAGGCGGGATCGTGGGCGTGATCGGCCCCAACGGTGCCGGGAAGACAACACTCTTCAAGATGATTACGGGCACCGATAAGCCCGATGCCGGCGCGATCCGCGTTGGCGAGACGGTCGAGCCAGGCTACGTCGACCAGAACCGCGATGCCCTCGATCCCAACAAGACCGTCTACGAAGAAATCTCCGGCGGTCACGAAATCCTGGATATGGGCGGTCGGCGCGTGAACAGCCGGGCCTTTGTCTCGCGGTTCAACTTCCGCGGCCCGGACCAGGAAAAGAAAGTTGGCGTGCTGTCAGGCGGAGAACGCAACCGCGTTCACTTGGCGAAGTTGCTGCGCAGAGGCAGCAACCTGCTGCTGCTCGACGAACCGACGAACGACCTCGACATCGACACGCTACGCGCGCTTGAGGAAGCGATCGCGAACTACGTGGGCTGCGTGGTCGTGATCAGCCACGATCGCTGGTTCCTCGACCGCCTGGCGACCCACATCCTGGCCTTCGAAGGCGACGGCTACGTCCACTGGTGCGAAGGCAACTTCGCGACGTACGAAGAACAACGCAAAGAACGCTTAGGCATCTCGGCCGACGAACCCAAGCGCTTCCGCTACAAGAAGCTCAAGAACGTCTAGCCGTGGTGCGACTCTCCTGAGTTGCACGAAGCGAGGTAAACCACAGCCATTACCAACGACAATGCCGGATTCCATAGGAACCCGGCATTCGGTGACATTCTTTGTTGGATAGATGCTTGGACGGCGAGGCTATCTCCACCTAGTGCGACTCGGGAGAATCGCACCACTTCTACTCCATCGCCACGAAGCAGCACATCGAGCGGTACGACAGCGTCAGCCGTCGCGATCGCGGCGGCGGCGGGCCGTCATAGTTGGGATAGATGTCGTTAGGGGCGTCAGCCGCCGTATCGACGAACAGACGCCATTTGGTGCCCTTGGCCACTGGCGGCAGGATGAACTCCCGCGGCACGCCACTGGCATTCACCAGCAACAGCACGTCCCGCGCGGGGGCATCTTTTCTCAGGTTCTTCTTGTTCACGGTCTTCGGGGCCTTGAGCAGGCAGATCAACGTTTGATCGTTGCCCGACCAGTCGACGGCGGTTCCCAAGGCGGTAAACCAGCTGACGTCGGGCAATTCGCCCTCTCGTTCCGGCTTGCCGGTAAGAAAATGCTCGCGGCGGACCGTCGGCTGTGACCGACGGAAGTGGATCATTCCCTGGACGAATCGGACCAGGTCGCTGTTGCGTTCGACCAGCGACCAGTCAAACCAACTGATTTCGTTGTCCTGGCAGTAGGCGTTGTTATTGCCTCGCTGCGTCCGGCGGCACTCGTCGCCGAACACGAACATCGGCACGCCTTGGCTCAACAAGAGCGTCGCCAGCATGTTCTTGAGTTGGCGGAGTCGCAGCGATTCGATCTCCGGCCGGCGGGTGACGCCTTCGACGCCGTAGTTATCGCTGTAGTTGTTGTTGTCGCCGTCGCGGTTGTCTTCGCCGTTGGCGAAGTTGTGTTTCTCGCGGTACGAAACCAGGTCATTGAGCGTGAAGCCGTCGTGCGACGTGATGAAGTTGATGCTGCAAAACGGCGAACGCCCTGCGTGTTCGTACAGGTCGCTCGATCCTGAGATCCGTGTGGCGAACGCTCCCAGCAGCCCGGTATCACCGCGCCAAAAGCGACGGATGTCGTCGCGATACCGCCCGTTCCACTCCGCCCAACGGGGATTGCCGAACGAGCCCACCTGGTAGGCTCCGGCCGCGTCCCACGCTTCGGCGATGATTTTGGTATCGGCCAACAGCGGGTCTTCGGCGATGGTCTCCACCAGCGGCGGGTTCGAGACGAGATTGCCGTTTCGGTCACGGCTGAGGATCGACGCCAGGTCGAACCGGAAACCATCGACGTGGTAGTTGTGAACCCAGTGCCGCAAACAGTGGAAAATCATCTCGCGGACGATCGGGTGGTTTCCGTTGACGGTGTTACCGCAGCCCGAGTAGTTCGCGTAGTGCTCGCCGTTGCTGAGCATGTAGTAAACGTTGTTCTCAAGCCCCTTGAACGTCAGCGTGGGCCCGCGCTCGTTTCCTTCGCAGGTGTGGTTGAACACCACATCAAGGATTACTTCGATGCCGGCCTTGTGGAGTTCCTTGACCATCGTCTTGAATTCGTTGACGACGGCCCCCGGTTCCTTGCTGTGGGCATACCCCTGGTGTGGGGCGAAGAAGTTGAGCGGATCGTAGCCCCAATAGTTCTGCCGCTCCCCAACGTTCCCGTAAATTTCTCGGGTGGGGAACTCGTGCACCGGCATCAGCTCGACAGCGGTAATCCCCAGCGACTTGAGATAAGGAATCTTCTCGATAATCCCCAAGTAGCTCCCTGGATTTTTAACCTTGGCGGTCGGGCTTTGGGTAAAGCCACGAACATGGGTCTCGTAAATGATTGTTTCGGAGATATCGCGGCGAATATGCCGGTCGCCTTGCCAATCAAAGTAGTCGTCCATGACGACGCACTTGGGGGGACGGACGATCCCGTCGGTCGACGGCTGGAACGTCCCCGCCAGGCACTTGGCGTAGGGGTCGATCAGCCGCGCATTTGGATCGAAGCGCAAACCGTTCTTCGGATCGTTGGGGCCGTCAACTTGGAAGTGATAGAGCTGCCCGTGGCTGATGCCTGGAACGAAGACACTCCAGATGTCCCCCCACCGGTCCGTCTCAGGTGTGAGGTGGAGCATCTCGCTCGGCTCACGGTCTTCGACGTTTTCGTAAAGCAGCACACGAGCCTTGGTCGCTCCGCGGCTGAAGAGGACAAACTGCACGCCAGCTTCGTGAACGATCGCCCCGAAGGGGAGGAGGTACGCGAATTGGAGATGAGGGTGAACGTGACGCATGAGCATCGGGCGGACCTTTTTCAAGCAAGCCAATCAGAGAGGTAACGAAACTTACCCCTTAAGCGGCTCGATTGAACGTGTAAGGTGTCGAAACCAGCCCAAAAACCTCCAATGCGTTGCTTGAAATTCGGATGTTGATCGTCGTGTTCGCGAGCGAAAAAACGCAGTCTGGCGAGAGTCTTCCGGTCGCACCAAGCCGTCATAGGGACAGGTGTTCAACCGGACCAACTCAATCCCCTAAGCAGGTTAAGTTGCGGACCTCGCATTTCCGTTGGGAAACCTAAGGACCTGATATCTTACGACAGAAATGAACCCAGCGGTCCGGCGAACTCGGTCCCTTTGTTCCGTGCACGCGCGTTATGCGGGGAGTGATCGATGTGCGGGATGGTTCGGCGCCGCACTCGCTTGACCCTTCCCTTAACGAGCCCTAGACTTTCCCCGTCAACAAGCCACGGAGACCGGAAAACCCTGGTAGAATTGACTTGCTCAGAGCAAATCGTCTCTGCCGAACTCGAACTCGAAATGTGCCGATCTCGAACAGCAAGGTTACGGGCGTGAAGCGTGCCCTTATAAGTGACATTCACGCCAACTACGAGGCCCTTCGCGTCGTCTTGGCGGATATTCAAAGCCAGGGGATTCGACAGGTCTACTGCCTAGGCGACATCGTGGGCTACGGACCCAATCCGTGCGAATGCCTCGACAATGTGATTCGCCGCTGCGAAGTAACCATTCTCGGCAACCACGATCAGGCCACCTTGTTCGATCCCGAAGGCTTCAATCCTGTCGCCTTGCGTGCCATTTATTGGACGCGCGAACGCTTGGAACAGGGTCCTGGGACCATCGCCGAAATCAATAAACGCTGGGATTTCCTCGGCGAGCTCCACCGCACCCACACCGACGGCGATTTCTTGTTCGTTCACGGATCGCCGCGCGAACCAACGAACGAGTACGTCTTCCCCGAAGACATCTACAATCAGCGGAAGATGGAAGCCCTGTTCGGCCGGGTCACCAAATACTGCTTCCAGGGCCACACGCACTTGCCGGGCATTTTCACCGAAACCCTCAAGTTCATCGCCCCCCAAGATTGCAACTACGAGTATCGCCTCGACGAAACCAAGGTCATGATCAACGTCGGCAG
>CAZWSX010000029.1:0-80910 GCA_964636985.1 uncultured Pirellulaceae bacterium
GCCGCTTGAAAATCCTCGCGCGCCGCGAAGAATCGGACGGTTAGTGGTACGGAGAAAGGAAGGAGCGATTGGAAAATAGCCGTCGAGAGTGGCCCTACCTTCGCAAGTCAAGAATCAAAAATCATCAATCCCGAAATCCTGCTCCCCATCTCACTGGCTAAAGCAAGCCCACCACGCACAGACAGGATTGTCTGTGCCACTTTCTTGTTGTCTCTCCGTGGCCTCCGTGTCTCTGTGTTTCAAAATGAATTTGCCGGCGGCGCTACGGTATCCGCCAGCCCCAGGCTCGCAGCATGTCGGCTACGGCCATGAGCGGCAGGCCGATGATGGCCGTGTGGTCGGCCGATTCGACCCGGTCAAAGAGCGCGACACCTAGTGACTCGAGTTTGTACGAGCCGGCGCAGTCGTAGGGAGCATCGGCTTCCACGTAGCGATTGATCTCGTCCATGCCGAGCTCGCGCATCCGCAGATGCGTTACGTCGATATGCTCCTGGCGTTCGACCTTTCCATCCGCCCCGATGCGGTACAGGCAAACCGCGGTCACCAGCTGGTGGGCCTTGCCCGAGAGTTGCTTGAGTTGGGCGACCGCCCGAGTTGCGTCGCCTGGCTTGCCAAGCTGCTTGCCCGCGAGCGAACAGATTTGATCGCTGCCTAAGATGACGGCGTCTGGATAGTGAGGGATGAGGCTCTCGGCCTTGCCGCGGGCCAGCTGGATCGCGCGCTTCTCCGCACGCAATCGCGAATCGCGAAAGTTCTCTTCATCGAAGTTGGGCGCAACGGCCCGATACGGGATGCGCAATCGATCGAGCAACTCCTTCCGATAACGCGATGTGCTGGCAAGGATGAGTTGCATAGGCTCGTTCCTTAAACGAGCTGTTCTTTATGGCGAACGTAGACTGCCGAGCTACGCCAAGCGGCAACAAGAAAGCCTGCCCGCGACGACGTTTTGTATCACGGCGGAGATCGGACGCCAACTATCCACTACATCGGTGGACGCCCGGAAGGAGGGCTACCGAACCGGCGTCAGAAGCTTTTGGAAGAAATGACTTCCCCGCCCGCATAGGTGATCAATTCCGAGATGATCTGCAGACTGGTATCCTCCGAGATAAACCGCGTGGCCCCGTCAACCATCGCGAAACAGGCTCCGCGAGGGTGAAACGAGTAGATCTCGTGGACGTTCGTGCAATTAATGGGGCAGAAGCCTGGGATCGTGGTGCCATCGAGCGACGCCCCGTCCAGGTTGATGGGCGTGACGAAATTGGTAATGGCCCAACCCGCTGGCGGCGTTTTGCCATCGACCCGTCGTCGTCGCAGCCAGGCCTCGGGCCGCCCGGCGTCTTCCACCATCAAGATCGTGGTCGAAGTTCCGTCGTGTACTTCCGACAACCGCACGCCGCGGTTGTTTTGCATGGGGCCCCAAGGATTGCCTCGCGGCGTCACAAGACCCGCGGCGATGGTCATCGGGTCAATATCGGTCATCGGCCAATAGTCGCACAGGCCGAACGACTTGCCGCCTAGCTCGTCGAAGCTCGCGGTCGCCACAGCGGGCGAGGATGGACAGCGAAGCATTTCCAGCGGCCTTGTCACCACCGACTCGTTCGATGGATCGTTGAAGCCGCGATCGAACCGATACTGGTCGTACAGATTCGATTGCTCGAGCTCGCACAGAACGAACGCCGGCCAGTTGTGGCCGGGATCGACAATCGCGGCCGGCGGCAACGACTGCTTGCTGTCGTGATAGGTTTGCGTCGCAAGCGCGATCTGCCGGAAATGATTCAGGCATTGCACCCGCCGGGCCGCTTCGCGCGCCGCTTGAATGGCTGGCAACGCGATGCCAACGAGCACCGCGACAATCGCGATGACCACGAGCAGTTCGATGAGTGTCACTCCGCGTCGCTGGCACGACATCGAGCGACTCCGGGTGGGTTATCTTTCGGTCCACGCGGGCGAGAGGCCATCGCCCACGTTCTTGCTTAAGACCGACGATCATCTTCGCCTGTGGCAAAGCAGCGTTCCACCCTCCCGCGGCGGAATCTCGCGAAGTTGTAACTAAACCGGATACTGGGATAACTATCCCTTTTTCGCGCCGTAGGCGGCGAACGGCCCGACTTTGTGGAGAATGTCGACTCCCGCGAAGCCCGCCTCGCGCAGGTAGTCGCACTGTTTGGTCACCGGAATGGGAGAGTCCTCCCGCGCGACATAAGCAAACACGTGCTCGCGATACGCCGGGCCGCCGCGTCCTTCCAAATAGTCGCCGTAGCGACCAGTCATCAACTTGCTGATGGCTGCGATCTCGTGATCGAGCAGGTCGTAGATCCAGACCGACCCGCCCGGGCGAAGAATGCGGAACAATTTCGCACATATCTCGCGCCACTGGTATTCGCTGCGCAAGTGGTGAAAAACAGCACCCGCGACCACGATATCGAACGAATTCTCAGCGAAATCAAGTTCTCGAACGTCCCCCTGGATGGTGGCGACATTCCCCGTCGTGGCTGCCGAAACGCGCTCCCTAGCACGGGCGAGCATCGGCTGGCTCAGGTCGAGCAGCGTGACGTCAAGATTGGGCAATCGCTCCAAAAGTTTGAGCGACCAATTCCCTGCTCCGCAGCCGATGTCGAGCAATTGCTTGGCGTGCGGTGTGGTCGCGGCCGCTGCAGCGGCAATCAAATCGAGACAGAGGACGGAATCGATCTGCGTCGTCGTTCCCGTTTCCAGCTTGCTGAAGCGCTCGACATCGACGTCGAAGCGGGCGCGGATTTCATCGACGGTGGACTTATCGTCGTTCTCGTTGGCTGCCATCTCGTGTGCGTCACACCTAATTTGTTTGGGGTAGCCGCGTTCGCCAGAACGCGGTCGGTGCGCCTTCGTTATCAACACCATCACTTGCAGGGCATCTGCAATCTACGCGAGTGCAGCTACAAACGGAACAATGCTTCCGACTTCTTAAAAAAAAAGCAACAATTATCAATCAATTAATCATGTCTTCCGGAGAGGAGACGGCCTTCTAGGATAGTGGCCGCACTCTGCCCGGACAGGAATGTCCGGGCTACTTTTTTGGGCGCTAGCTACCCGCGCCGACCATCGCTGGCTTGCCGGATGGTGGCAACGGCCCAACCGCCTTGAGCAACACGCGAATGCCTTCGCCTAGCATGACGAGCGCGAGCGCGAGCAACACGATTCCCGCCCAAGCGACGGGATCTTTTGACATGGTCCATTGCCCGTTAGTTTGGAACTTGGCGATGGTCATGTTGGCCAGAGCCCAACTGCTCATCACATACATCCAAACGGTCGGCAGTCCAAGCACGACAAACGCCCATGCTTGCTGCCGTGTCCGCCAGACCCAAACCGTCAAACCCAGCAGCGTGAGCGCGGCCAGGAGTTGATTGCTGGCGCCGAACAAATCCCAGAACATCCGCCAGATTGGAACGTCGGTCTGCTCCGGATACGTAATCAAAAAGTACATCGGCACGCCTGCCGTGAGGACGGTCCCCAACGTCTTTCCAAACCAGCCGTGTGAACCGACCAACTCTTGAATGATGTACCGGCCCAGCCGCGTACAAACATCGAGCGTGTCGTAAACAAAGGTCGTGAACGCCATCAGGGCAAACGATTTGCCGAGCAGCACCGGCACGCTCGCGACATCGAGAAACTTGCCGATCCCCTCGGCATAGACCATGTTCGGGCCGCTTTTGAGTTCCGCCGCTTCAAGCGGAAACATCATCACGCAGCACAAGCTGACGATCGCCACCATCGCTTCGAGCAGCATAGTGCCGTAGCCAATCGGCTTGGCATCGGGTTCGCAGCGGAGTTGCTTCGACGTTGTTCCCGATGCGATCAGCGAGTGGAACCCTGAGCAAGCGCCGCAAGCGATCATCACGAAGAGCATCGGGAACAGTGGCACCATTCCCGTTTTTGTCTCGACAGAAAATCCGCGGAAGGCTGGGTACTGAATGGTCATACCGCCCAACATCAAGCCCAGCGCCCCGGCGGCGAGTGCGATGTAGAGAAAGTACCCTCCCAAGTGCCCGCGCGGCTGAAGCAGCAACCACACCGGAATGACCGCTGCCACCAGGCAGTACAGCAATAGCGCGACGTCCCAAATCTTTTGGGCTCGCTTGGGAGTAACGCTCAGAAGCTCAGCCACGTCAAAAGGAATGTACGGACCAACCACGATCGCCGCACCCACGAGCGGAACGAAGATCACTGTCGCTAGCCAAAGCGGCATCTTGAAATAGCGTTGGCACAAGCCCATCGCAATCGGCAGAATCAGGTACAGGAGCGAACTCGTCGCGATCGCCCCGCCGCCGGCGTTGCCTGCCTCCGGATTTGCCGGCGCGACGAAGGCGCTCGCCGTGACATCCGTAAACGCCACAATGATGTAGACGAGAGCGATCCAGATGAAGGTGAGGAACAGCGTGTACGACAAACCGCTCATGTGCTGGCGGACGACTTCGGCGATACTTCCGGCCTTGTGGCGCACGCTGGCGACCAGCGCCGCGAAATCATGAACGCCGCCAATCAGAATCGATCCGCACAAAATCCAGATCAGCGCCGGCACCCAACCGAACGTGATGCCTGCGAGAATCGGTCCGACAATCGGGCCCGCGGCGGCAATCGCACTAAAGTGCTGCGGCAAAAGAGAGCTGGCCGAAATCGGTTCGTAGTCGAGGTCGTCCCGCATCGACACGGCGGGCGTTTCGACCTTGGAGTCGAGTTGAAACAGGCGCGCCAGCAGGGTTCCGTATGTGAAATAAGCTGCCAGCAGGATGATTCCCGACGCGACAACAACAGGCAATAGCAACATGGCAATCCGCCTTGATCGAAACCCCAATGGCAAGACGCGGCCGTCCGCCATCCAAAACCTACGTCCGATTCCTACGGTATCTGACGCTGCGATTTGTGGCAACCTTGGCCCATTTTCGCCGGTTTCCCCGGCCCTATAATGCGGCGTTTCCCGGGGCGATTGGCGGCATCCAATCGCAGGTGGGCATTTGTTCTAGTACCACCTAAGTTTCGTCGCGATTTTTGAGGAATCCCTTCGTGGCTGAGCACGTTGTTATCGTCGGTAGTGGTCCCGCTGGTTGGTCGGCCGCCATTTATGCCTCGCGGGCGAATCTGCACCCGATTCTGTTCGAAGGGAACGCTGCGTACGGAAATACTCCGCTGGGCCAATTGAACCTCACGACCGAAGTCGAAAACTACGCCGGCTTCCCCTCGGGACGACTGGTCGAGTTCCTCGATACGGCCATCGGCGAGCAATTCAAGCCGCTGATGCCCATGGTCGAAGAGCATCCGCACGCAGTGACCGGTCCAGAACTGATGAACCTGATGCGGCAGCAAGCCGCCAACTTCGGGACCAAGATCATCACCGACGACGTCGTCAGCATCGATATGTCGAAGCGGCCGTTCAAAATCAAGTCGGCCGAGAACGGCGAAATCGAATCCCACACCGTGATCATTGCCACTGGCGCCAAAGCGAATTACCTCGGCTTGGATTCAGAAGAAAAATACAAGAACCGCGGCGTCTCCGCGTGCGCGGTTTGCGACGGCGCGCTCCCGCGCTTCCGCAAGAAGCCGATGGTGGTCGTTGGCGGCGGAGACTCGGCCGTCGAAGAAGCCAGCTACCTCACCAAGTATGCGACGACCGTCCACATGCTGGTCCGGCGCGACGAACTCCGCGCCAGCAAAATCATGGCGGAACGGGCCACCAGCAATCCCAAGATCCAGCTCGAGTGGCACACCGAACTTGACGAAGTCCTCGGCGACGACAAAAACGGCGTGACGGGCGTTCGCGTGCGCAACAACCGTACCAACGAGAAACGCGACATCGCGGCCAGCGGGTTGTTCCTGGCCATCGGCCACACGCCCAACACTGAGTTCCTCAAAGGCCAAGTGGAGCTTACGGACAAAGGCTACATCCGGTGGACGACGCCCTTCCGCACCTACACCTCAGTCGAAGGCGTCTTCGCCGCCGGTGACGTCGCCGACGACTACTACCGCCAAGCCATCACCAGCGCCGGCACCGGCTGCATGGCGGCCCTTGATGCCGAGCGGTACCTGGCCTCGAAAGGCCTGTAAGGGATTTCACCGCGGAGCCCCGGAGGGACCGGAGAAGAACAAAAAAGTAGGACGGACGATCCTGTCCGTCCAAGGTTGAGAGGGCCCCTAAGAGTTAGCATGGACTTTCAGGTCCGTGCATGATTTGCGCTGGCCTTTTTGATTTGCGCATCGCCC
Source organism: uncultured Pirellulaceae bacterium (assembly GCA_964636985.1). GTDB lineage: Bacteria > Planctomycetota > Planctomycetia > Pirellulales > Pirellulaceae > CAZWSX01. The sequence goes on from CAZWSX010000029.1 coordinate 6,235, forward strand.
CCGTGTTACCATAAAGTCAGCGACGAATCGACGTCGTGACTTTTCTTCTGGGGCACAGTGATGGAGTCCAGCGATCCAGCGCCGCTCCCGATTAACCCGTACGAGTCGCCTGGGATCTATGCCAACGACTGCGACGTCTTGGTTGAGATCGTTCGGTCGGCTAGCGCTTGGCGCGATGAATTGTTGCTTGTCGTTCCCACTAGTGGTCCGCTCACCCTTCCCGCAATTTGCATCAAGACGGGCCGACCGTTGGCGCGACGCTTCACCACACCGCAAACTGTTGCATCCCTGCCGCTAGGTCATCCACTGGCCAAAGAGAAGTGGCCCGTCTCGCGCGAGTGGGAAGAAGAAATCCCCCTCTCGCAGCTACTAGGCATGATCGTTTGCTCGATCGGTTTTCTGCTCTTTATCGTGTCATTGTCCCTCGCGGCGGCCCGAGTCGACGCACTCGTCGCCGGGCCAATCGCGGCGCTGGCCCTCTCATCGGTCTTCGTCGGCCTAATGATGCTGGCCTTTTCTCATCGCGTGTTCCTCACGGCGGTACACATCCAACCGTCTTACATTTGGCTGGAAGGCGCTCACCCCGATTTTCTCAAGGAGCTTCCTCCGTGGACGGCAGCGGCGGATTCACAAGCGGCGTGAACCCCTACGAAGCGCCACAAGGTCCGGCTGCCTTGCGATCGCTCGTCGACGAAGGCGATGCCGGTCCCTGGCGCGATCGCGACTTGCTCGTTATGCGGAATGAAGGCCATTGCGATCTCCCGTCGCGATGCGTGATCACAGGGAGTCCTGTCGGCCCGAATCCAACTTACTTCCGCGTTTTGACCTACGCGAAGTCATTTTCGGACCGCCACAACGTTTCCCTGCCCATGCATTGGCCGATCACCGAGAGCGCTCGACCGCGAAGAAGCGTTTTGCTCATGACGGGAGTGGCGGTGTCCATCGCCACGATGCTGCTGAGCATTTGGATGTACCGGCGCGAGGCGACCTCGCTTCCCCAAGGGTTGCCTTATCGTGGGGTCTGCGTTGCCGCCGCAATCATCGCGGTGATCTGCTTGATCGTCGACAACCTCACGTCGAAGCCATTCCTCTCCATTGTCCGCACGGAAGATGGCTTTGCTTGGATCACCGGTGCTCACAAGGATTTTCTCAATGAGTTGCCGCCGTGGCCGGGAGGAAACGGATGATTCTCAATCCGTACGACCCGCCTCAAAGTGCGCTAGAAATCACGGAGGTTGTGCCCGACACGTACTGCGGTCCCTGGCGCGATGGGGAACTGCTGGTGGTCGATATCTGCTACCCGCGAAATTTTCCTTCGCAATGCGTGCTGACAGGCGTGAACGTGTCCCCGAAAGACCGAAGACGGATGACCGTCTACTACGATAACGCCACCATCTCTCAAACCTCGATCTTGCTGAGCTGGCCGATCGCCCGACCTGCCCTGCCTGGGTGGCGACTGTGCGATTTTGCCTCGTGGGGCGCAGTTCTCCTAGGAATCAGCCTGGCTTTTTGTTATCTCGCGATCGGTAACGCGATTGACTCCGACATACCTTCCTCCCTTGGTCCACCTCCACCTACAGCACTACTCTTCATTGGCGGCGGACTAGCCGTCTTTGGGTTCATCGTTCTCCACCTGTGCCAGTGGCAACCGCTGCACCTGCATCGACGTGCTGGCAAGTTCGCGTGGGTGAACGGCGTGCATCCCGACTTCTTAAAACATTTGCCGCCGTGGCCGGGATAGCCCGATGAGTGACGCCGCGCCAATCAATCCGTACGAACCGCCAAGAGGCCATCGAGAAGTCGTCGACCTAGTTCCGGAAAGTGACCACGGACCCTGGCGCGACGACGGACTCCTCGTGGTCGATGTTCAGCATCTTCACAGGATGCCTCGACGTTGCGTGCTAACCGGGGTCGACGTCGCGAGTGGCGAGAGCAGGCGAATGAAGATTTACTTTCGAGGTCGTACACCATCCCAAAGTTCAATCAGGTGCGACTGGCCTCTTTCAAGAACGGCAAGGCCCAAATGGCGGTTCAGCGATGCGATCGCTTGGGGATCTATTCTCCTAAGCGTCGCTTTCTTGTATCGCTACGTCATGATCGGTGGTAGGCCGCGCACGTACGGCGGGCAAACTTTTGTGGAGCTCCTTTTCATAGGCGCCGGATTGGCAATTTTTGGCTTCATTCTTCTCAACTTGTACGACTGGCGTCCGCTCGTGATACACCGACGAAAGCAAAGGTTTGCCTGGATTGACGGTGTCCATCCCAATTTCCTGAAACATCTGCCTCCTTGGCCGGAGCCACCCGATGAGTGACGCCGCGCCAATCAATCCGTACGAACCGCCGGCAGCGATCAACCGCAGCAAGCCGACCATCCCAACGAACGCCAATCGAGCGTGGCGAGATGGCGTGTTGGTCGTGGTCTGTTTCGATAAACCGGGTGTCGTCTGCGATCGATGCGTTTTCTCTGGCGTCAAAGTTGGTCCCGCTGATCGGCGGAAAGTCGAACTGACATACACCCCGCTGTTACGGTTCAGCGAAACGCGCAGCGTAAGCTTGCCCGCAGTTCCCGAGACACGTGGAACTCTCGGCTCAATCTCTACTGCCTGCCAATGGGTGACGATCAGTAGTGTGTTAGGACTGGTCGCAACCGTAGCGTCCGCCGCATACTTTCGCGGAAATCCAAGGCCTTATGTCGGATTGCTTCTTGCTTGGTTTGTGGCTGGCATCGTCAGCGCCTTTATACGACAGCGAATCGAACAGACGCCTCTTTCCATTTTTCGCGTTGTCGGGTCATATGGCTGGGTTCAAGGTGCCCACGCCGATTTTCTTCGCGAGTTGCCTCCATGGCCGGGAGGCGATCCGCAATGACGATCAATCCCTACGAACCGCCGCAGGAAGCTCTACAAGGCGCCGGTCCCTGGCGACATGGCGAGTTCCTGGTGGTCCCGACTGATCGGCCACCCAGCTTTCCGCTTCGCTGCATCGGTTCCGGTGCCCCCGTCCCCGCCACGTCGAAGATCCAAACGGAGGCATGCTTTCCCGAACGAAGCATCTTCCAGAAATCGATCACGCTGATTTGCCCGGTCGATCATCAAACGGTTCCCGCGGTCAGATTGATTGACGTTGTTTCACGGTCGATCATGATCGTGGCGGGATTGTTGTGCCTCGTTCACGTGGCGATGGTTAACGTCGAGAATGCGACCTATCGGTTGGCTGGCGTGAGAGCGATGACTTTAGTGTTTGCTCTAATCGTGACTAGCACTTTCCTTCAATGCCTCTTCGTGCGCCGGCTCCTCACACTGCGCAAGATCAAGGGACAGTATGCTTGGATCGTTGGTGCTCATCCCGATTTCTTGAAGGACCTGCCACCTTGGCCAGGGCTGCCTCATGAGTGACGCCGCGCCGATCAATCCATACGAACCACCACAGGGGCCGATCGCAGACGATCGAGTTGAGGCGGAGGTTTACCTTGGGCCGTGGCGCGATCGGGGGTTACTTGTCGTCGATATCGACGAAAAGGACTCCATGCCGTGGCGGTGCGTAGTCAGCGGAGTTGAAATCGAGCCCGGGCAACGCGCGCGGTTCAGCATCTACCCCGCCCGCTTGAACTCGCCGATTGAGTTCCTCCATCGTTACTGGCCCATTTCGTCTGCCAAGCGCCCGCGGTGGCGCCCCATCCACGTGATTGGTTGGGGCATGATCGTCGCCAGCGTTGTCGGATTCGTCATCGGGCTCTTTTCGGTCTACGCCTGGTTTTTGTGCATCGTGACGGCATTTTTGGGAGGCCTGATCCTGCGGTGGTCGTCTCCGCGATGGCTTAGGATCGTTCGCGTCGCCGGGCGACAAGTTTGGGTCAGCGGCGCGCACCCCAACTTCCTGGCTGTATTGCCGCCATGGCAGGAAACGGCTCGCGCGAGCGACGCACCACCCACCGAATTTCACGGCCCATGGCGCGATGGGCCCTTTATCGTGGTCGACTGCAGCCACGAAGACGTGGGAATCTCCCGCTGCGTTTTCACGGGCGTCGACGTCGACGCTCGCGAACGAACCCTCATCCCCGTTACCAGGACGCACGGCCTCCTCCCCGATGGCGTCTACAATCTGCGTTGGCCGTGGGCACGAAGAGCCCGGCCGACATGGAGCATCATGGATGTTGCGATCTGGTCACTCGTGGTTGCCGGCGCAATGGCGATGTTTCTCAAGGGTGCGGAAATCATTCCCAGCCTCACCGGAGTCGAGTCCCTCTATTTTCTCATCCCCGCGGTATGTCTCTTCGCACTGCGACGGACCAGAGCCCTTGTGTTGCAGCATCGGGATGGGAACTTTATTTGGGTGGCCGGAGTCCATCCCCGCTGCCTAGAAGACCTCCCCGAAGTCCGTGCCAACACGTGATCCCGGTGACAATATCCCGGTGAAAAGCGCCCGTCATTTTCAAAGATAGGGTGATTTGCGAAGATACTGAAACAAAACACCATCCCTTTGCATCGAACAAAACATGTCGACCATCAGCCCGCCGCTTACGAACGCTTCCGCCCTCTTCGAACAGGGCTTTTCCTACCACGACTTTCTGGCCAAGTACGGCACGCCCGACCAGCAGGCCAAGTGGAAGAACGCGCTCGAGCGGATCGCCCTGACCGACGACCAAAAGAAGCTCCTCGCTTCGTTCAAGCGAGTGATGCCGGTTTACGTTTTGTCCGGTGCGTGGTGCGGCGACTGCGTCGACCAATGCCCGATCTTCGAACGGTTCGCCGAAGCCGCGCCGAATCTTAAGATCCGCTACTTCGATCGCGATGAAGCCCCGCGCGAGTTCGCCGAAGCGGTAAAAATCTGCGGCGGTGCCCGCGTACCATCGGTCGTCTTTTTCAGCGAAGACTTCACGGAAGTCGGCCGTTACGGCGACAAGACGCTGGCCAAGTATCGCGACGTCCTCCAAAAGACCTCGGGCGAAACTTGCTCGACCGGCCTCGGAGTCGACAAGTCGCTCCAAGCCGCCGTCGTCGCCGAGTGGCTCGAGCAATTCGAGCGGGCCCAGCTCATCTGCCGCCTGTCGGCACGGCTACGGCAAAAACATCTGGATTAACGGCCGTATTTGCAGCCTCTATTTGTGGTCCTAAAGGGGGGCCGCCCCCAAGGCAAACGCCGCGAATTTCGGTATTCTGAGGGATTCAATTTTTCCCTTTGGCGTGGTTCCTTGCGCGCATGTTCACCGGTCTCGTCGAAACGATGGGCGAAGTCGCGGCGTTTTCGCCCGAGGGCCCCGGCGCGCGCCTGACGATCAAATCGCCGCTGATTGCCGATGGACTTAAGCACGGGGACAGCGTCGCCGTAAACGGCTGCTGCCTCACGGTGGTCGCGACGGACAACGAGCTGTTCCAGTTCGAAGCCGGGTCCGAAACGCTCAAGCGGACGAACCTCGGCAAGCTGGCGCGCGGCCACCAGGTTAATCTGGAACGCTCGCTCAAAGCCGGCGACAGGCTCGGCGGGCACTTCGTCACCGGGCACATCGACGGGCTGGGAACGGTTCGCAAACGAATCCAAGAGGGGCAGTGGTGGTTCTACCATTTCGAAACGCCACCGACATTGATCCACCACCTCGCCAGCAAAGGCTCGATCGCCGTCGACGGCGTAAGCCTGACGGTGGTCGACGTCGACGAGACCTCGTTTAGTGTCGCCTTGATTCCACACACGTTGGCCATGACCACGCTAGGCCAGCGGCAAGAAGGAGACACGGTCAATCTCGAGACCGATATCCTGGCCAAGTACGTCGAGCGGCAACTGGCTGAAAAGCAGCTTGCCCGCCCGACCCTTTGAAAGTTTTCATGACTGCTCGGCAAACTGTATCGTTTCTGCAACGCCGCTTTCGCGAGGTTGGCCTCCAGCCCAACGCGCGCCACGGACAGAATTTTCTGATCGATTTGAATTTGATCGACCTGCTGGCCCGCGCGGCGAACATCACTTCGAACGATGTCGTGCTGGAGGTAGGCACCGGAACAGGATCACTGACCGGCCGCCTGGCCGAACACGCCGCGCACGTAATCACCGTCGAGATCGATCAACACTTGCACGTGCTGGCACGCGAAGAACTGATCGATTGTCAAAACGTGACGATGCTCAAACAGGATGCGCTCCGGAACAAAAATCACATCCACGACAATGTTCTGAACACCGTTCGCGCCAAGCTGGCCGAAGCTCCGGGGCGAGTCTTCAAGCTCGCGGCGAACTTGCCTTACAATGTCGCCACGCCGATTCTCTCGAATCTGTTGGCCGGCGATCCGGTCCCCTTCAGCATGACGGCCACCATTCAGCGCGAGTTGGCCGAGCGGATCGTCGCCAAGCCGAGCACCAAAGACTACAGCGCGCTCAGCGTCTGGATGCAGTCGTTGTGCGAGATCGAGATCGTCCGCATCATGCCGCCCGACGTTTTCTGGCCGCGACCCAAAGTCGAGTCAGCCATCATTCACATCGTTCCGCAGCCGGCCAAGCGCGCCAGCATTCCCGACCTGGAATACTGGCATGCCTTTTGTCGTGCCATGTTTTTCCACCGCCGCAAGTTTCTGCGAAGCGTCGTGGTAAACGCCTTCCAAAAGACGCTCGACAAACCGCAGGTCGACGCCGTGCTGCACGGCCTCGGCTTCGCCGCCGATGCCCGCGCGGAACAGCTTGACGTGCCAACGATGTTCCGGCTGTGCGAAGCCATGCGAGCGGCGGAACTCGCCCTCGGCGACAAGACATCGCTCGATTTCCGCCGTGCTTCCGATTCCTCCAAGCCGGACGATTCCGACGATCAAGGCGACGAGTCGCCTGATTCAGACGATGACTCCTCCGGCGAATGATACCCCTCAGATCACTTTTAACCTGTTCCTAAGGAGTTCTTGGATGTTATTCCGACTTGTGTCCTTTGCCGCACCAGGCGCACGACGCGTCCTGATGTCGCTGTCGACGATTGCCGTCGCCATCATCCTGACCGGCTGTCAAACCATGCCACTGAGCGCGCAAGACGACGAGCCCAGCAAAGACAAGGCGAAAGTGGAAAAGCCCAAGGCCGATCCCGATTCGCCTTTGGGCAAGTTCCAAGCCGCCGTCGCTGAGCTGCAAGAGACGCAAAAGAAGCTGCAAGCGATGCAGCGCGAGTTCCAAACGGCTAACGAAGAGCGGCAACAGGAACTGGCCAAGGAATACGAAACGGCCGTCGTGGGCATGCAAAAGGCCTTTCCGGAAATGCGCAAGCTGGCCATGGCTGCCTACGCCGAAGATCCCAAGGCGGACCCGAAGGTTATCGACTTCCTCGGAGCCATGGTGGCTCGAGAACTGAGCGGCGACGAGTACGAGGTCGCACTGAAGAGCGCCACCGAACTCATCGACAAGGGATGCAAGGATTCGGTGATCCTTGGCCTGGCAGGACAAGCAGCCTACTGTCTCGACGACTTTGATCTGGCCGACAAGTATTTCACCGCCGCCAAGAAGTCGGGGCGACTCGATCGCGCCGGTCTCCAATACGCACAAGACATTGAAGAGGCCAAGGAAGCCTGGGCCGAAGAAAAGGAAATCCGCAAAGCGGAAGCCGCCAAAGACGACAACCCGCGCGTCAAGCTGGAGACGAGCAAAGGCGACCTGATTATCGAACTCTATGAAGATCAGGCTCCGGGCACGGTTGGCAACTTTGTCAGCCTGGTGAAAAAGGGTTTCTACGATGGCATCTCGTTCCATCGCGTGTTGCCTGGATTCATGGCCCAAGGGGGTGACCCAGAAGGCACCGGCGGCGGCGGCCCCGGCTACAAGATCTTTTGCGAAACCGATCGGAAAGATTACCGAAAGCACTTTCGCGGGACGTTAAGCATGGCCAAGACCGCTGCGAAAAACACAGGCGGATCGCAGTTCTTTCTCACGTTCCGCCGCACGAGCCATCTTGATGGAGAACACACCGTCTTCGGCCGCGTGATCGAAGGTCTCGACATTCTGGAAAAGCTCCAACGGATCGACCCGCAACAGCCAAGCGGCGTCGAGCCCGATACCATCAAAAAAGCAACCGTCATTCGCGACCGCGGCCACGAGTACAAGCCGAAGATTGCCTCCAAGGGCAACTAGGCCGAGTTGTGCGCGGAATTGATTTCCAACAACGACGGGACATTTGGCACTAAGAGCGGCGCCAAATGTCCCGTTGGCATTTGCCAAGAACGCACGTTAGGACCAACGGCAAACCGACATCCGTTGTGCTCTCGCGACGTCCAAATTAAGAAGGTCCTCAACCGCGACAGCGGTACCATAACCGTAGCCGGGGGTCGCGAAGCGCACCCCCGGTTAGCTGACTCGCGACAAACCAACCCCGGCTGGGGTTGCACACGAATCGGTCGATCATTCGAGGAACCACGCGTCCCATGTCGCATCGCTGCCGCGATGCCGAATCATTTGCGATCGCGTTCCGGGGGTGCGAAGCGCACCCCCGGCTAAAGTGATTGAACCCCTGCCGGGGTACGCAATGAGAGCAACTGAAACGCGGACTTGCAAAATGCAGCAAGCTCAATGTGACAGAATGGCCAAGCAACTTGACGGGCAGGCTGGTTCGAGTAGCGGAAGTTAAGAAAAGTCATTTCTTAGTTGCACAACATGCCTCATGACAATCGCCAGAACGCGTGGGCCGTGGTTGGCGAAGTTCGTCCGCTGATTCTCGACATTGGCGGCGAGGGCAGGCATCCCTTGGCGTGGAACGTGAATCCGTCTCAATGGTGCACGTATGGTCCCCAGCGCGGCGAGCCGATCCCGCGCTGGATAGAAGGCCGAGCGGACGCAATCCCTCTGCCAGATCGCGTCGTCGACGTGGTCCTAATGGAGCGCACGCCGCTCACGCGTGCCGCCTGTCACGAGATTCGCCGCGTCGTCCGCAGGGGAGGAACCATCGTGCTGCGGCATGCAAAACCGTTCGGTTGGGATCCTCACGTCGTGGCAAAAGAGATCTTGTTTGGGAGTATCAGCACGCGAGATTGCGAGGTGGGCGGGAAGGCCTGTCAGGAACTCCTCATCACGAGCTTCGTCTTTGACAGGAAGGCCTCAAACAGTCCCGTACAATCCGACTAGTCTCCGGTGGCACTTATTTCTCGTCCAGCTTCACCCAGCTCAATTGCGTGACCAACTGATCGATCGACGCGAAGGAGATCGCGGCGTTGGTCGCATATTTAGGCGTGTTGTTCGCTGGGAAAGTCGCCAGCGACGCATCCCCCACCAAGAAGACATTGAAGTCCTGCGACAGATTCTTGTAGCCCGCAGTCGTCTCGCAAAAACACATGTCGGTGGCGTAGCCCGTCAGCAGCACGTGGCGGATGCCTTGCTTCTTCAAGAAGTCGCGGAACTTGGGATAGCCATCGGGATCGAAGACCACCACGTCGTCTTCGAATACCTCGACGTCGCTCGTCACCGGCACAGGCAACTTCCAAAAGCCGGGCCCGTTAAAGTGATCGTTCGGCATCAACCCGTTGAACTGCTTGACGAAGTCGATCACGGGGCGATCTTTCGATAGCGTCAGCGTCTTCGGCAGATCGCCGGCTTCGTACTTGAACGAATGCAGCTTGGCCGCGAGCTGCTTCTTCGCTGCCGCCCGCTCTTCTTGGGTCGGCTTGTAGTCGATCGAGCGATAGAGTTTGGTCCGAATTGGATCGGCCTCGCCAATCAAGCTCATGGCGACGACGCCCACACGATCGCGCATGGTCTTGAGAAACGGATCGATCACTTCCCGCGTGTGCTTGCCGCCGATCGCGTTCTTGGCCGGCGTGCAAAAATCGCAAACGCCGGCGGGCTGCGGCGTCTTCCATCCTTGCTCGTCGTCGATTCCCCACGGGTGCACCAGCACCACCGCCGTTTCCTTCGCCTTCAGGCGATTGGGAAACTCGATAATCGCGCGGGCGTTGTAGCTGAACCGCCACGCGCGAACGGACAGATCGGCTCCTTCGTCGTCGACCACAATGGGCGCTTCGTAGCGAGTGACTTCCTCGATCGGTTGAACGAACTCGGGATAATCCGCCAAGAGCGGCTTCGGATTTTCGATCTTCTTCAGCTTGAGCTGATAGGTGCGAGTTTCCTCGCACCACCCAAGCGATGCCAGAGAGCACACCAGGAGGGTCGCAGCTACAAAACGCATCATCGTCGTCATACTCCTTGGGGAATGGCCCAATGCCCTTTGCGATACGGCCGCGACACAAGCTGATTCGCGTCGTTGTCGGCGACGAATCGCTCGGTTTGCGGCTCGATCTCCAGCGCGCGGCGCAGGCGCGTGCTGATGTTGGCGAAATGAACTAAAGACGCCGAGAGGTGGGCGATTTCGATCGGCGCGCGAAGGGGTTCGTCCTTCAAGATCGCGTCGGCAAAATTCTGGTGATGGCTCGTCATGCTCGGTTGCTTGCCCGGCAGCTCTTTGGGCTTATTCCCGCGGCCGAAGACTTTCACCAGCCCGCGTTTGGCCAGCAGCATCCAGCCTTCGGTCCCGTAGAACGCGACACCGTTTTCGATCCCCTCGTCGGGCGTCACGGGCGACCAGATCCGCATCTCGAACGTGAGTTGCTTGTGGTCGGTGAACTCGCCCGAGCCGGAGTAGTCGAACGTTGCTACCTGGGTATCGGGGAATTCCTGATCGTCGTTGAAAACGTACTTGCCGCCCACCGACGAAACGAACTTGGGATGCGTCTCGACACCTAAGCCCCAGCGGGCGATATCCAGTTCGTGCACGCCGTCGTTGCCGGTGTCGCCGGTGCCAAAGTTGTGCCACCAGTGCCAGTTGTAGTGCAGGCGATTGGGTTGATAAGGAACCATCTCTGCCGGGCCAACCCATTGGTCATAGTCGATGGTCGCGGGAGCCGTTTCGCTCTGGGCGCGACCGATATCGCGCCGCTGTTGGATATTGAACGCTCGCGCAGCGACTACGCGGCCAATCACGCCTTGATGCAGGGCCTCGATGGCATGCGCCACCAAGGGGAGGCTCCGCGACTGAGTCCCGTGCTGGACCTTGCGTTTGTTCCGCGCGGCGGCCTCGACGAGCAACCGCCCTTCGCGAATGTTGTGGGCGCAAGGCTTCTCGACGTAGACGTGCTTCCCCGCGTCGCACGCCATAATTGCTGCCGGCGCGTGCCAATGGTCGGGCGTGGCGATTGCAACCGCCGTGACCTGGCCGTCGTCGAGCACTTTGCGGAAGTCGCTCACGGCCTGCGGCTTGGTCTTACGCAGCTTCTCGACTTCGGCGACCGCTCCCGCCGACCGCTGCGAATCGGGATCGCACACGTAGGTGATCTCGAATTCCGGAATCGCCGCAAACAATCGAAGCAAGTTCATCCCTTGCCCACCGCAGCCGATGATGCCCATCGGGATCCGATCACTCGCCTTGCGCGCGGCCGTCGCTTGTTTCGCGACAAACGTGGTGGCCGCGGCTGCGAGCGCCGTCGACTTGAGAGCATTGCGTCGATTAAGCATGGAGAGGGTTCCTTTGGGAGATGGAAAAGGATTCGCCTTTGAGCAATCGTTTTCTCAGGACGGGCAGGATTGTCCGTCCTACGGGTGAGCTTATTGCGGGGCTAGTCTTTGAGGCGCAGTTTTTCGACGAGGCCCCAGTCGACGTCGATCCCCAGGCCGGGTGCGGCGTGGAGCGTCGTTTGAGGTCCGTTGATCACGAGCGGATTCTTCGCGATCGACACTTCGTGATAGAACGGGCCGAGGCAATCGCCTGGGATCTTGTCGACCTGCATGTTTTTGGTCGCGACGATCAGATGCAGCATCGCCGCGGCACCGACGTCGAACTCGAGATTCGAACCAATCGAGCATGGAATGCCGTGCCCTTCGGCGAATTCGGCGATCCGTTTGCTCTTGGCAATTCCGCCGTTCTTGCCAGGGTACAGGCTGATGGCGTCGCAACACTTGTGGGCTACCAGTTCGCGGGCCTCTACTTCGTCGAAACAACTTTCGTCGGCCAGGATGCGCACACCTAGATCAGCCCGCAGTTTTGCGAGTTCCGAATAATTGCCCCGCGGCAGCGGTTGTTCCACGAGCTTGATCTCGGCCGACTCCATCCGCGGCAAGCACCAACGGGCGGACGCATCGTTCCAGCCGCCATTACTATCGATCGTCATGGTGATCTTGGGACCGATCGCTTCGCGAACGGCGAGCACCCGTGCAACATCCGACTCGGGCTCGACGCCCGTTTTCACCTTAATGGTGGTGAAACCCGCGGCGACGCGCTCCGCCGCCCTCTGCGCGGCGACGGCCGGCGCGTAAGCGCCCAACGAAAAGCGATTGGGGATCGTAAGCGAGCGGACGGCCCCGCCAAGCATTTCGTAGACAGGCTTGTTGGCCGCGCGCCCGGCAATATCCCAGCACGCCATTTCGATCGCAGCTTTGGAGAACCAGTTGTCGACCGTCGTCGTATCGAGCCGCCGCTCGACGAGTTCGATGTCCGTCGGATCAAGTCCCACGACCGCCGGTCCAAGCAAGCGATTCAACATCGCCGTCGCTCCCCAAACCGTTTCACCACTCCAGTTCGGCGTGACCGTTGCTTCACCCACGCCTTCGTAATCACTATCGGTGCGGACGCGAACTAATACAAAGTCCGAAACATCGTGCTTGCCTAGCGCCGTAATCATGCGGCGTTCAGGCTTAAGCGGAATGCGCAGCGGAATAGCCTCGACAGAAACAATCTTCACGCGGGGGATCTCCAGATCAGAGCAGGCGAGAAATCAACGGTGGGAATCAACGCGGGATCGAAGAGAGGTTCTGTGCAATATAACGCGATCGCCGAGCCCTGGGGCGCGGAATCGCCTGGATCTCCCAGTTCAGGACGCGCTAAATTTGATCGGAAAACGGGCGGCGGTTATCATCGGACGGCAGCAAACGGCCTCAGCAAATGGCCTCGTTGGATGGGGGAACCGACGTGTCAGAGACGCCCGACCGTGTTAAACGTTTCTTCGACCAGCGAAAACGCGCCGAAGAAGGGACGTGGACGATGCCCGAGAGCATGGCGCCTGGGAGCGCATCGCGCGCACGCGACCTGCAGCAGCCGGCGTCAATGGGTCTTCAAGGTACGCGACTCGGACCGCAGATCTTGTCGTAGTTTGCTAAGAGTGATGTAAGCACGACCAAGTCCCATGCCGGGAACCCATCGATGGACCGCTGGTTGGGCAAATACTGGCCACCACGTTGCCTCTTATTGGCGCTAGCGGCGGCGCTTTGTCTCAAGGTTTGGCCGTGGGCTCTTAGCGAAAAAGCCAAGACATACTTCCTACGACGATCGGGTACGGCGCACAACCACTTGAGCCCAAGTGGAATCTGCCCACTCATCCTACGAGACGAACTTCAGGTGTTGCATGCCTGGGATTGGAAGACGGGCCGCCGTTGGTCGATCGGCGAAGTGCATCCCCTCGGGTTAATCTTCCCCATCTGCGTCAACGGCCGCACAAAAAAAGTGGCCTTCCGCACGCCGGGACGCGAGCCGACGATCGCGGTCGTCAACGTCGAACCGCCAGGAGCCCCACAAACCTACACGTTGCCGCGCGACCTGAACCACTGGGATTTGGTGATGGTCACCTCTTCCGGCAAGTTCGCTGCGATTTTCGATTACCGACCGCTCAAGTCGCTTCGAATTCTCGATCTTGCAACGCGTGAAACAACCGACATCAAGACGGTCTACAGCCCAATCAATGTTATCGGAACCAGTGACGAACTCGAAATCTTGGGCACGGTAACGACTCAAACCGAGAATCCCGCGGCGATCGATCCCGCAATTATCGATTTTCTAACGCCAGCACGCTGGAGGATTGACGACGAAGGACATCTCGTGCCTTCCGAGCACAAGCCCATCGATGTTCCTGATAACTATCGGCCCGCGCTCGCTTCGATTTCACCGGACGGGCAGTATTATGCCGGACTCGATCTCGAAGGACCTGTCTACGCGCGCTCAGACAAACTCTGCGTACGCGAGCAGGCCTCAGGCAAGATTCTCGATTGTCCACCGGTTGTTGCCACATCGCGAGATTTTGTCTTCAGCGGGGACGGCAAATACCTCTTTCTTACCGACGCGAACAACGTGCACCACGTCTTCGACGTGGCGAAGAACTCGATTGTAGCCAGCGACCAACACTTCATCCGAACTGAACGACTGATTTGGAGCCTCTTTGCACTTGGCGTCGCGCTCGGTGTGACCTCGCTGATCTTGGCGCTGTGGGAACCCACGTTCGAAATCGCCGCCTTGTACTATGTCGTCGCGGTAGCATTCCTCGACTCTGCGTTCATAGGAATCTCCCTCTCGCAGAAAAAGGAAATGCTCTTTGTGGCATCGTACGCGTGCGTCGTTGCCATTGGTGCTTATTGGGCATCTCGCGATCGAACCCTTTGGATGCGTTTGAGTTTTGGGTTCGTTGGTTACACCATCATTCTGGTGGCCATCTGGGTCCCTGCTTGGAATGCCACCGCTCCAGGTGATCCGCCCCGAGCCTACCCGCTTGGAATCTTGGCGTATGCGGCGTTCTTCGTGCTCCTGACGAGCGCCATTCCCGCCAGTGTGGCGTCGAAGGTCACTGGCTGGTGTGTATCGCGAACGCCTGCGCAGGTAACGACTCGGCGCTTTCAGTTTGGCATCACGGGCTTGCTGATAGCTACATTTCTGACGGCCTTTATATTGGCTCCCATGTCGATGTGGGTCGACGTCGGCTCTCGCGGGCTTGTCATTCTTCGGCTGGCATTCGTTATCGTTTTTGTCTTCTTTGCTAACGGCTTCGTCATAATGTTGTTGACGTGGCTGTGGCTTCGACAATGGTCCCAGCGCAGTGGGATGATCAGCATCGGCCTGGTAATTTTGCTTGCCGCACTGGCAGGCTTTTACCTAACCGTCCGGGGAAAGCTGGTGGAGGAAAACTTCGCGCGAGTCGCGTTTGGCTTGCTGTTCCTGACCTACCAACTGGCCGCCTTCAGCTTCCCCATGTACCTCGCCCGGCGACATGGGTTTCACTGGGTCAAGGCGAGCCGCTTGCCCGAAGCATCGGTGCCCCCCGAAGCAGTGGCCCCACCCGGCCTCGCCCGCTGATGCTTCCCTTTCGCCGGGCGTTCAGTCAAACTAACGGGAACTCCCCACCCCCCGGCCCATCCTTTCCTTCCTGGGCTTTCCTTTCATGATGCGACGCATTTCCTGGACCACCGCGTTCCCGACACTTGCGTTCCAGACATTCGCGCTCTGCGCGGCGATTGCTCCGTGGGTCTGCGCGAACGAAGCCGATCAGCGTAAGGCCGAAGAGCACTTTGAGCGAAACGTTCGCCCTGTCTTGATCGAGCGTTGTCATAAGTGCCACGCCGGCGACGAGGTCAAAGGGGGACTGCGGCTCGACTCGCGCGCGGCGGCCTTGCGCGGCGGCGAATCAGGTCCCACGATGATCGAAGGAAAGCCCGGCGAGAGTTTGCTGGTCAAAGCGATTCGCCATCAAGATGGCCTCGAGATGCCACCCGATGGAAAACTGAGCGAAGGGCAAATCTCTGCCATCGAGACTTGGATCGCCAGCGGTGCGGTGTGGCCCGGTAGTGTTACCGTCACGTTGCCGGTGCAGGCCGCTGGGCCAGGCATTCGCCCAGCCGCACCCAACGAAGGAGAACTCGTCCACTCGCTCCAGCTGTGGCTCAAGGCCGATTCGCTACGCGTCGACGACGGCGAGATCGTTTCCTTGTGGCCCGACCAAAGCGGCCGCGGCCGCGATATGGCGGCGACGAAGGGGATTCGCGACGACGGCGCCGGGCTGCCAGGCAAGTTCGTCAAACAAAGCGCCATCCGCAAACGCCCGGCCGTTCGTTTCGATGCGACGACCGGTTACGCCACGAGCCCCGATCTGCCGGTCGATATCCGCGGCGATGCGGCACTCACGATCATGCTTGTGGTCAATCTGCAGCCCGACGAGGTCGAGCCTCCCTACGACGGCATCTTTGGGCTCGGCAATCCCGCTTTCGCAGGCGACCCCGGCAAACCGCTGGCAGCCGTGATTCAACTCAATCGCGATGGCAACCAGGACAACGCCCTCCACTTTGCGGGCGGTTGGAATCACGATGCCTCGCTGGGGAGCGGTTCGTTCAAGCCCTACTTTGGCAAATCGGTATTGGTGACAGTCACCAAGACGCCCGGTCCCATTGCGGCCACCACGAACTTCTACATCAACGGCGAGCCCACCTTGCGGGCCGGCAACCAACCGCCGGAAGGGCGCGATACCGTTCCCGATATCCAGCATCGCCGCGACATCGGGGCCTATCTCGGCAAAGCCGTCGGGTGGTGCGGGTCGATTCAAGGCGACGTCGGCGAAGTGGTTGTCTACAACCGGGCACTCGCCGAAGAAGAACGCCAATCGGTCGAGGCACATCTGGCCGACAAGTACGGCCTCCTGGCTCCTACGCTTCAAATGCTGGCCCCCAGGCCCAAGTTCACGTCCGACGAACAATCGTGGTGGGCATATCAGCCCGTGAAAGATAGCACGCCGCCCTCTGTCAAGAACAGCGAATGGATCGCGTCGCCAGTCGATCAGTTCGTCCTGGCAACGTTGGAAGCGCGATCCCTCTCCCCTGCCCCGGCGACCGACAAGCGGACGCTACTGCGGCGCGTGACCTTCGACCTGACCGGCTTGCCTCCGACGCCTGAGGAAACGCGCCAATTTCTGGCCGACACGTCGCCCGACGCGTACGAGCGCGTCGTCGAACGACTGCTCGCTTCGCCGCACTATGGCGAGCGTTGGGGGCGGCATTGGCTCGATGTCGTTCGCTACGCCGAGACCACCGCCAACGATGCCAACGCCGTGATGCAGTACGCGTGGCGTTATCGCAACTATGTGATCGAAGCGCTCAATCGCGATTTGTCGTACGACCAATTCGTGATCGAGCAACTCGCAGGCGACTTACTTCCATCGACTGGCTCGGTCGAAGAAGATGCCCGCCGGATTATCGCCACGGGCTTCCTGATGGTTGGCCCTAAGGCGCTGGCCGAGACCGACAAGGAGCAATCGCGGCTCGATATTGTCGACGATCAAATCGACGTCACCAGCCGCACGATGCTCGGCCTCACGGTGGCTTGCGCACGTTGCCACGATCACAAGTTCGATGCCATCAAGGCGACCGATTATTACGCCATGGCAGGCGTTTTCCGCAGCACGGAGCCTTTCCAAAACGAAGTCCGCAACGCCACGATGTGGTGGGAATTTCCGATTCCCCTTTCGGCTGGCGCTGCGCCCGCCATGGTGATGGCTCCCAAAGAGGGCCTACCAAAATCGCTCCGAGTTCACTTGCGGGGCAATCGCTTCACACTCGGCGCGACGGCGCGGCGAGGAGCGATTGAAGTCGCCGACCGGAGCGGAATCGCTATCGACGAAGAGCACAGCGGCCGCCTGGAACTGGCCCGCTGGATTGCTCATGCTCGCAATCCGCTCACGTCGCGGGTGATGGTGAATCGGATCTGGCAGCATCACTTCGGGCGAGGTTTGGTCGCGACCAGTGATAACTTCGGCACGCGCGGCGAAAAGCCGACGCATCCGGAATTGCTCGATTGGCTAGCCGCTCGTTTCATCGAGTCGGGCCAAAGCGTCAAAGCGATGCATCGGCTGATCGTCTTGTCGAACACGTACCGCCAGCAAAGCGTCGCCGAATCAGCCCGCCAGGGCGACCCCGATGGGCGATGGCTCTCGTCGTTCCCACGGCGAAGGCTTTCGGCCGAAGAAATGCGCGACGCGATGCTCGCCGTCAGCGGCGGCATTGATGCCAACTTCGGCACGAGCGAAAGTGGTGAGTACCTCCTCAGCAAAGCAGAGGACATCAAGCAGCAAATCATGCCGAATCGCCTGACGGCCGACGATCCCATCTATACGACCTTCGCCAAGCGAAGCGTCTACCTGCCCATCGTTCGCAATGTATTGCCCGACGTGCTGGCCCTGTTCGACGGCGCCGACCCCAACAACGTGACGGCAGTGCGAAACGAGACGACGGTCGCCTCACAATCGCTCTTTATGATCAACAGCGCGTTCGTGCGAGGCCAAGCCAAGATCCTCGCCGAGCGCGTGCTAAACGATCCCACGCTCAACGACGCGCAGCGGATCGAGCTTGCCCATCAATCGGTCTTTCAGTCGTCCGCCAGCGAGTCGGACCTCCAGCGGGCCCAAGACTACCTCGCAAGATACGTCGCGGCAGCGAACCAACTCGCGCGCGATCCCAATACCGTTCGCCTGGCGGCATGGCAAAGTTATTGCCAGGTGCTCTTGTGCGAGAACGCCTTCGTCTACCTCGATTAGCCATCCGCGACGAAAAAGGTGAAAACATGTCTTTCTCGATTTCCCGTCGCAAATGGCTCGAGCGATCCGCTTGCGGATTTGGCAACGTTGCGCTCTTGGGGATGTTGGCGAACCACGCGCGCGGCGGCGAAGCTCGTTCGGCCAACCCGCTAGCCGCCAAGGAACCTCACTTCCCGGCCAAGGCGAAACGCGTCGTTTTCTTGTTCATGCATGGCGGTGTGTCGCATGTCGACTCGTTCGACCCCAAGCCGAAGCTGACCGAGATGAATGGCCAGCCGCTGCCGATCGCCAAACCGAAGTTCGAGTTTGCTCCGACCGGGAACTTGCTCGCGTCGCCGTGGAAGTTCCAGCGCTATGGCAAAAGCGGCATCGAAGTAAGCGACCTCTTTCCGCTGATCGGCTCGTGCATCGACGACATCTGCGTGATCCGCTCGCTCAACGGTGGCGATCAGGTCTCGCACGGGCCCGCGCTCCTCAACATCAACACCGGCAGCGGCGTTTTTGCCCGGCCAAGCATGGGGGCCTGGACGCTCTACGGCCTGGGAACCGAAAACGATAACCTCCCGGGCTTCATCAGCTTGAGCCCGTCGCTCTATCACGGCGGCGCGCAGAATTTCGGCTCAGCCTTTTTGCCGGCCTCTTTCCAAGGAACGCGCATCGGCGACGGCAGCACCAGTTTCACCGAAGCGAAGCTGTCGAACCTCGCACCAGGCGACGATCCCTCGCTGCAACGTTTGCAACTCGATTTGCTTAACGAGCGCAACCGCGCCGCGCTCGAAAAAATCGGCGACGATCCGCGGCTCGAGGCCCGTATCGCGGCCTTCGAAATGAGCTTCCGGATGCAAGCCGAGGCTCCTGTGGTGATGGATCTCGCCCGCGAAACGGCCGAGACTCACACCAAGTACGGCGTCGGCGTCGAGCCGACCGACGAGTTTGCCCGGCAGTGTTTGCTGGCGCGTCGCTGCCTGGAAGCAGGTGTTCGCTTCGTGCAGGTCAATTTCAGCTTCCCCAGGAACTACTGGGACGCCCACGGCGACTTGCGAAACAACCACACCAGCAACGCCAAGAAAGTCGACCAGCCCATCGCCGCACTACTCACCGACCTTCGCGCGCGGGGAATGCTCGACGACACGCTGGTGATCTTCGGCACCGAGTTCGGCCGCACGCCTGCGGCCCAAGGGGGCGACGGCCGCGACCATCACCCGCACGCGTTCAGCGTTTGGATGGCTGGCGGCGGTGTTCGAGGCGGCATGACCTACGGCCAAACCGATGACTTCGGCTACTACGTCGCCGAGAACAAGGTGACGATGCCCGACTTCCACGCCACGATCCTGCATTTGCTGGGTCTCGACCACGAGCGCCTTACCTATCGCCACGCCGGCCGCGACTATCGCTTGACCGATGTGCATGGCAATGTGGTGAAAGAAATCGTCACGTAGACCGGATCGTTGGTTTGCCGGGCACTAAGAGGCAGCGCGATGCGTGACAACGAAATGGCCGGTTCGCGCAGGCCTTGCGTGCAAGCCTTAACTCGTCCTCAAAGCGCGAAAGCAAGGGTTCGACCTTGTCTGGTGTAAGTACCGTTTCATAAGTCGCGCCGACACTGATCGGGAACATTCGATTCCTAAAATGGCGACTCGCTAAGACGACAGAAACGCTGCAGCAACCGCCTTATCAACATGCTCCACCGCCCCGAAGCCAACGATCGCCGACGCGATCGCGGTTTGCCCCAACACAAACCGCAAGGCCTCACCGTAGACCGCATCGTACGAGCCCAACCGATTTGCCAATTTCGCCGCGCGAGCGCGATCGCGCTCGTACAACGCTAGTGGAAAGAACGGCGTTTTGAGCGTGTGCGCGGAGGGTTCCGATCCCAACAGTGCGCCGGCCGCAAAGACGCGAATGGCAAAGATTCCCATCCCCAGCCTGTGCGCGGTTTGCAAAAATCCACCGTAGTCGGGGTCGCAATCTTCCGGCGCAGTCGCCAACAGCGCGCTGGGATTGAGAATATGAAACGGTGCCTGAATTGTCGCGAATCGCCTCGATTCCATCACGGCGCATAGCGACTCGGCATCGCCAATGCCCGTCAGCCCGAAGTGATCGACCAGCCCCGCCGCGCGGGCTTCTTCCATTCCAGCCAGCAATCCGCGCGGACCAAGTACATCGTCCGGCGTAATCGAGGTCGGCTGGTCCTCGCGCGAGCGCGTGATTGAATTGTGTACCTGCAAGAGCGTGACGCGCGGTCGTTTGAGCCGGGCTAAGCTCTCCTTAAGTGATTGCATCACCAGCGGTCGCAAATCGGTCTCGTCCGTCAGCTTTACGCGAACCTTGGTCGCCACGTGAATCGATTCGCCCGCACCTAGCGAGGAGAGTGCGTCTCCCAAGTGCGTTTCCGAAAAGCCGTTGCCATACGTGGCCGCGGTATCGAACCAGTTGATCCCCTGCTCGATCGCGCGGGCAACAACCGCTCGTTGCGTTTCGGCCTGATCGGCCGTCATCAGCCCCGATACCGGCCCCGCGCCAAACGAGAGCGCCGAGACCTGAATGCCGGTGTTGCCTAGAGGACGATATTGCATCGAGCGGTGTTCCGCCTTGATCACAAAGGTATTAGTCGCGAAGGCTATTCGCATCCGTCCGCGGCGCAAACAGAATCAGGATCATTCCGACGCCATAGATCACGCCCGTGCACAGGCCGATCCGAGCGTAGTCGCCACCGAACTGCTTGAGCAAGAAGCCGGTCCCCAAGGCAACCATCGCGGCGACCACTCTTCCCGTGTTAAACGATATGCCAATGCCAGACGCCCGGACGCGCGTCGGAAACAGTTCCGGCAAATAGAGCGGCAACCAACCAAAGTAGATCACGCCCACCAGGCCGAATAGGAAGGAAGCATAGAAAAACCACGGGTGGCTCGGGTCCATCCAGCCAAACAACATCGTACTGGTAACGAGTGTGAGCAAGCTGATCACGAAGTAGGTGGTGCGGCGGCCTAGGAGGCCCGCAAGAATTCCACCAACCAAACTGCCGATCGTGGCGCCGCTGGAGCGCGAAATCGTGGTCCACTCTTTGTTCTTCTTCACCTTGGGTTTCGAGCCGAACGTCGCCGTACCCTTCGGCGTGTCGGTCTGCTCCTTGGCCGCCGCCTCTTTGGCCAGCTTTTCCGATTGAACTTTCTCAGCCCAAGGAACAATCCACTGAGCGTTCGCAGCAGTGCCGATGACAGGAATGGCCCCGACCAAAATCCCAATGATCGTTCGATACCGTAGCGACGGCCCAAACAACTCTCGGATCGGACCCAGCGTTGCCTTTGAAGATTCCGCGCGACTCGCCAGCCACTTGAGCGATTCGGGAACGGCGACCAGGCACCACACGCCAATCAGCGCCGGCGCAGCCCCCACCAGCAATGTCCATCGCCACGACTCAGGCGAGATGTCCGCCGCGAGCCCCACGAAGCCCATCAAGACTTGCCCGACATTCGCCGCCGCGCCAAGCAAGCCCGCCAGCAACGGCCGCGAGGCATCGGGCCACGCCTCGGCAACGAGCGCGACGGTATTTGGCCACGCGCCGCCCACGCCCAGGCAAGCGAGAAAGCGGAGCACGATCAGCTCCTGCGGCGTCCTCGCAAAATAGCACGCAGCGGTAAACAGCGAGTAGCACAGCACGCTACAACCCAGCGACTGTGTGCGGCCGTAGCGATCGCCCAGCACGCCGAAGATCCAGCCCCCCACCGCCGCCCCTAACAAGAACGCGGCTTGGAACCAAGCGAACCACTGTTTGACCAGTTCCTCGTTGGGCGAGGACATCAGGCTGATCATGGCTGAGCGATGAATCAGAACGAACAGCGAGATCTGGTAGCCGCCGAACATCCAGCCCAAGAACGCCGCAATCAGCACTGTGATCCGCTGCGAGAGGGTCATTCCATCCGGTGGCTTAGGGAGATTCATCGCTGCCCCTTTCGATAGGCTTCGATGACGGCGCAGTTATCGGCATCGCCGTAGCCGGCCGCTTCGGCTTGCGACAAGAGCGTAGCGTGAACCTCGGTCAGCGGCAGAGGGAGCTTGCTGGCCTGCGCCGAGTCGAGAATCAATCGGATGTCCTTGAGATGTTGCGACAAGCGGGCCTGCACCTGGTAGTCGCGCTCGATCATCTTACGCCCTTTGATATCCATCGCTTTGGAGTAAGCAGCACTCCCCTTTAACACCTCCAGTGCCGCCGAAGGTTCGATGCCTAGCGACTCCGCGAAGATAAGTCCCTCGGCCAGCGCCGCGCGATTGAGTCCCAAAACTAGGTTGGTAACCAGCTTGACCCGCGCTGCCGAGCCGCACGAGCCGCAGTGGAAAATTTTCCCTCCAAGAATCGGCCACAAGTCTCGGCAAGCATCGAAGTCGGCTTGCTCACCCCCGACCATCACAGTCGCTTCACCGCGCCGTGTTTGTTGGCTTGAACCCGAGATGGGAGCGTCCAGGTAGCGCACTCCCTTTTCCGCCAGTCGAGCCGCCAGGCGGTTCGCGTCGGTTGGCTCGCCGGTTGTTGTGTCGATCACGATTTGCCCCGGCGAAAGAGCCGCCGAGAACTGCTCCATGACCGCGCCAACCACGTCGCTGGAATACAAACTTACGATTACCCGGCGGCATTCGGCCAGCGGGTTTTCGCTCCACATGGCGCCTCGCGCCGCGAGCGGCTGGGACTTGTCTCGCGAGCGATTCCAGATGAACGGCTGGTAGCTGTGGTCGAGCAGCCGCTCGGTGATGGCGGTCCCCATCAGCCCCAAGCCGATCACTCCCACGCGTCGATCTGGATTCATGTTGTCTCCCAATGGGGTCGCGGGCCGGAGTACAATCCACAGACGGAAGCGCCACCCTACCCCAAAACAAACCCGAAAAGGCGCATTCCGGCTCGGCGAGCAAACTCTTTTCCTTTCCCCAGCCGAAAGAATATACTGGCGTTGATGCGTTTGGCCACCTTCTCGACCGAGAAGCCCCCGCGCAGCCCACCTTTTTACTCACCGAGGTTTGCCGCCCATGGGAATCCCGCGTCTTAAAACGTGGTCCCCAGAACTACCGCTTGCGGCGGCCTTCGTATTTCTGGCTTGCTCCGCGTTCCTGGATCGCACGGTTTCGGCCGTGGAAGTTAGCCCGGCGACAGTCTCGCTCGACCGGCCCGAGGCCTCCCAGCAGCTCCTTATTCGCCAACGAGATGGCGATCGTTCGGTCGACTTCACGCGACAAGCCACTTATGAGGTGGCCGATCCGAAGATTGCCCGCGTCGACGCCAATGGCTTAGTTGAGCCGATCGCCGAAGGCACAACCACCATCACAGCCCGCGTCGGCAACGAAGTCCTGCAAGTTCCGGTCTCCGTCACGGGCTTAGTTTCCCCTCCACCCGTCTCGTTTGAGAACGAGATCCAGGCGATCCTCACCAAAAGCAGTTGCAACAGCGGCGGTTGCCACGGCAAGGCGGAAGGACAAAACGGCTTCAAGCTGAGCTTGCTCGGCTTCGATCACGCGTTCGATCACACGTCGATCACCGTGCACGCTCGCGGACGGCGCGTTTCGCTTGCCTCGCCCGAACGAAGCTTGTTGCTCCAGAAAGCGACGGCGTTAACGCCTCACGGCGGCGGACAAAAGATCGAACCCGATAGCCCCGCTTTTCGGCGGATGCTTCGTTGGATCGCTTCGGGCGCGCCGGCCACGATCGAGAACGATCACCCCGTTGTCGCCATCGAAGTCGAACCCTCTCGCTTAGTCATGCAGGCAGGCGAAACCCATGCGCTGCAAGTGTGGGCCAAAGACGACCAAGGGAAGCGTCACTGTGTGACGGTTGAAACCGATTTCGCTTCCAACGCTCCGCATGTTGTGGCGGCAAGTCCGCGCGGACTTCTGACCGCCAGCGAAATCCCGGGCGAATCGGCCATCCTGGTGCGCCACTTGGGACATGTCGCCGTCTGCCGTGTCGTCGTACCGCGCTCGAACCAACCCTTCGCCCGGCCGCCTGAAAACAACTTCATCGACCAGCATGTCTGGAACAAGCTGACCGAACTCGGCATTCCGCCCAGCGATTTAGCCGACGATGCCACTTTCCTGCGCCGTGTTTCGCTCGATGTGACGGGCACGCTCCCCACGCCAGAAGAAGCCCGCTCGTTTCTCACCGATACCAGCGGCGACAAGCGCGCCAAGCTCATCGACCGCTTGCTCGATCGCCCCGAGTACGCGACCTATTGGGCCATGAAGTGGACCGACATCTTGCGGGCCGACAAAATCAAGATCACCACGCAGGGAACCGTTGGGATGTCGCGGTGGTTGCGAAAGCAGTTCGCCACCAATCGTCCTTACGATGCGATGGTCCGCGAGATCTTGACCGCTCAGGGGCCTGTGCAAAGCGAAAGCCCCGCTGGGTTCTTCAAAGCGGTCGATCAGCCCGAAGTCGCCGGCCGCGCGGTGAGCCAATTGTTCCTAGGCGTCCGCATCGAATGCGCTCAGTGCCACCACCATCCCAGCGAGCGTTGGGGGCAAGACGACTACGCCGGACTGGCAGGCTTCTTCACCGGCGTGAAGCTCAAGCGATTGCCCGACGGGACCGAGGCAGTCATCTCGCGCGGCGGCAGTGATGCCAAACATCCCCGCACCGAAAAACCCGTTCCCGCTCGCGCGCTGGGTGCGCCCGATGCCACGTTCGGCGTGAAATCGATCGATCGCCGTACGGCACTCGCCGCCTGGGCCACCGAGTCCGACAATCCCTACTTCGCCAAGGCGATCGCGAATCGCCTGTGGGCACACTATTTCGGTCGCGGGATTGTCGAACCGATCGACGACCTTCGAGCGACTAACCCGCCCACCAACGAGCCTCTGATGAGCGCCCTCGAAGCCCACATGCGCGAGGTGAAGTTCGATTTGAAAGCCTTCACGCGGACGCTCCTCAACTCGCGGGCGTATCAACTCAGCAGCCAAGCCAACGGTGGCAACCGCGACGATCGCCAGAATTTTTCGCACGCGATGGCCAAAGCGATGCCCGCCGAGGTGCTGCTCGATGCCGTCTGCCAAACGACCGGCGTCCCCGAAAAATTCAACGGCTGGCCGCTCGGCGTGCGCTCCATCGAAGTCTGGGACAACCGCATCCCGAGCTACTTCTTCCGCATCTTCGGTCGCCCCGCCCGGGCAACCGTTTGCGAGTGCGAACGAAGCAACGAGCCGAGCATCTCGCAGGCGCTGCACTTGATCAACTCGCCCGAGATTCACGAGAAGATCAGCGCCCGCGACGGCTGGGTCCGCAAGCTTGCTGCGACCAACTTGGAGCCCAGCCAGTTGATCGACGAGGTTTACCTCTCGGCCCTTTCCCGCTTTCCCACCGCCGATGAAAAGAAGGTGCTGCTGGAAGCGTTCGAAGGACCCGAAACGCAACGTCACGAGGGAATCGAAGACGTGATGTGGTCGGTGCTGAATACCAAAGAGTTCCTTTACAGTCACTAACATTCCGCGCGCCGGAGTTGCCTGATGTTCAACATAGCCATCGGTGGATCGACCAATCCGCGCTGCGACGGCGTCTCGCGGCGGCACATGCTGAGGCTCGGCTCCGCGGGGCTGATGGGCGGGCTGGCGCTGCCGCAATTATTACAGGCAGCCGAATCGAACGAAGGCCGTAAGGCCCGTGCCAAGTCGGTGATCTTCCTGTTTTTGGAAGGCGGCCCGCCCCAGCAAGACATGTGGGACCCCAAGCCCGACGCCCCGATCGAAATCCGCGGTCCGTTCAAACCGATTTCGACGTCGGTCCCCGGGACGATCTTCACCGAGCACTGCGCCGAAGCGGCCAAGATCGCTCACAAGTTCACCGTCGTCCGGAGCCACAGCCACGACGACAACGGCCACAGCACCGGCTACTACTACGTGATGACGGGCCGCAAGCCGCCGTTTCCCGACGGCGAACTCCCGATCCCGACCAACGAGCATTTTCCATCGCTCGGTTCGATCGTCTGCCGCGAGCGCGGCGGAGCCGGCGCGGTCCCTCCGTACATCAACATGCCGCATCCGATGTCGGCAGGCGGACCCGGATTTTATGGGGCCGAGTTCGCTCCCTTTGTCATCGAATCCGATCCTAGCGAGCCCGACTTCGAGGTCAAGGACCTCGGCCAGCTCGCGGGCATGACCGAGAACCGCCTCACTCGCCGCCGGCGGTTGCTCGAAAGCATCGAACGCGACCGTGAGCGAGCAGGCCGTGCTAAGGCAATGTCAACGTATTACCACAAGGCGTACGACCTGATCACGTCGACTGAGGCCCGCAAAGCGTTCCGCATTCAAGACGAGCCCGAGAAGCTGCGAGAGAAGTACGGGCTCAATCAAACGGGGCAATGTGCGTTGCTTGGCCGCCGACTCGTTGAAGCCGGTTGTCGCTTCGTCGGCATCAATGTGCCGGGCTGGGACGTCCACTTCAATTGCTTCCCGAGCCTCGAGGGAGATTTAATCCCGCCCACCGACCGAGCCTTCGCCGCCTTGGTAAACGACCTGGAGGAACGTGGCCTGTTGGACGAAACGCTGGTCGTCATGATGGGCGAAATGGGCCGCACTCCACGCGTGAACGCCCAAGCAGGCCGCGACCACTGGTCGATGGCGCAGTGCATTTTGTTTGCCGGCGCCGGAATCAAGCCAGGGCAAATCATCGGCGCCACAGATCACCAGGCTGCCTATCCAACGAGCGACCCCGTCAGCATCGGCGACTTCCGGCACACGTTCCTGCACTTGCTGGGAATCGACTCCACCAAGGAATACCCCGACCCACTTGGCCGCCCTGTACCACTCGATGCCGGTGGAAAAGTCATCCCTGGTTTGTTGTCATAAGCAAGTTATTCACCGCGGAGACCCGGAGTGACCGGAGAGAAGCAATTCATCGCTAAGGATTACGTGAGTGGAGAAGCAGTTTCGCCACTTGAATTCTTCTCCGTTAACTCCGGGTCTCCGCGGTGCAAATCTGGCATTGGTATTTTCGTTCTTCTGCTTTGTTCGCTCTGCCAGTTCGCCTATGCACAGTTGGCGCCTGAGATTGGCTACGCCGTTCCTTCTGGTGGCCAAGTAGGGAAGACGGTCGATGTGACTCTTGGTGGATACGACTGGACGCCGGACATGCAGGTGTTTGTGCGCGATCCCCGCGTGCAACTGTCGCTGGCTGGTACTCCGACGGAAGTCCTCACGCCTGACCCGCCGTTTTGGTTTGGTGCTAAGGGCCGTGGTTACGCTTGGCCGTTGCCGCGCGAGTTCCCCGCCAAGCTGACCGTTGCGCCCGATGTGCCGCCGGGATTCATCAAGTGGCAAGCGGCCAACGCGAACGGCGTCTCGCCGCCGGGCGTCTTGCACATCAGTCCCTATCCCGAAGTCCTGGAGGACTCCAATCGCAAATCTGCGCAGGAGTTACCTGCGTTGCCGCTTGTCGTTAACGGCCAAATCCAGCGCATCGAGGAGATCGATCTCTATACCTTCAAGGTCGACAAAGCGGGACCGGTTTCCATCGAAATCATCGCCCGCCGGCTCAACTCCCCGCTGCATGGTGTGTTGAGCGTTCGCGATCCGGGTGGCAAAACGCTCGTCGATATCGCCGACACCGAAGGACACGACTTCACCGTCACTTTCGCCGCCGAGGCCAACACCCCGTATACGCTTCTCTTGCACGATGTCGATTACGCCGGCGATCGTTCCTACGCCTACCGCCTTCAACTCTCGTCTGGTGCCCGTGTGCTAGCCGCATATCCGTCGAGCGGCAAGCGCGGTGAAACGGTTGCCGTCGAGTTCGTCGGTTACGGCGTTGCGACAGGTAAGGGCGAGATCGAATCGGTGACGCGGAACGTTGCGTTTCCCGCTCTCGCCGAGGCGCAGTTTCTCCACACCCTCGATACGCCGCTGGGGCCGGCGACCTTTTCGCTGGGCCTGAGCGATATCGCCGAACTCATTGAACCAACGGGTTCTCAATCGTTTGCGCTTCCTTCGGCACCAACTGCCGTCACAGCTTCGATCGAGAGTCCCCTGGGAAGCGATATCTTCGATGCCAACCTTACTGCTGCGACGGCATACGAGATCTCCGCTCGTTCGATGTCGCCGTCGACGCCCGTCGATTTGGAAATCGCGGTTCTGGGGAGTGACGGCAAGGAACTTGCCTACACCGACGACATGATCAAAACGGTCGATCCAGTGGTCCTGTTCACGCCACCGGCCGATGGGATCTATCGCATTGTCGTGACGGACAATAGCGCCAAATCGTTCGGGCGGGCTGCCAACTACCGGCTGTCGCTCACAATTCCGCGGCCCGATTTCACGTTAGGGCCAAACGTTCCCAGTCAACTCGCTGTTCCTTTGGGGACAACGGCCAAGTTTCCGCTTCAAATCGTGAGGACGGCAGGCTTCACGCAAGTCGTCAACGTCGCGATCAATGGATTGCCCGCCGGCGTCACAGTCCCGGCCGATCTCAAGATCGCCGAGAGTGCGGCCGAGCTACAAATCGATCTCACGTGCGCCGCCGATGCCGCAGCCGATGCCAAACTAGTCACCTTCACACTGACGGGCACAGCCGCCGATGGGTCGTCGCGCAAGGTGGAACATCAGGCTGTGATTGCGGCGACGATGAAGACGCGCCTCAAGATCACGCCTGAGGGGCTCGACGACGTCCGCCGTATTCAGCGTGGCAGCACCTACCTAGGGCCGCTCTATTTCAATCGGCTCGAAGGCTACAGCGGCCCGGTCACGATCGAGATGACCAGCAAACAACAACGTCACCGACAGGGCCTTCGCGGCGAAGAGATGGATGTCCCGGCGGATGTCACGCGATTCGAATACCCGATTTTCGTTCCGGAGTGGATGGAAACCACCAAGACCAGCCGCATGATTATCAACGGCGTAGTTCGCGTTCCCGACCCTAAGGGGAATATGCGAACGCTGGTGCAACAACAGGAATTGCGATTGGGTTTGTTGCCTGTCGGCGCCCACATGAAACTCGCGGCGGAACAACCGCTGACCAAGATCAAGCGCGGTGCCACGCTGGAGATGACGCTCACGCTCACCAAAGCGCCGGAATTCAAAGACGTGGCGACCATCGCGCTACACGCGATCGACATCGCTCCGGGCGAACGAATCACGGCGGACAAGGCCCAAAACAAAGCGTTCTCGGTGAAGCCCATCGAAGCCGATGCTGCGGGCGTTTACCGGGTATCGATTACGGCGGCCGACGATCAAAAGCTCGTCGGCGAGCACACCGTGACGCTCCGAGCGAGCGCGATGCAAGGCGGCAAATACCTTGTCGCCGCCGATGCCGTGGTCACCGTGATTGTGGAGTAGCGACTCTCCGCGTTTCTCTTTCAGTAGCGAAACTCCGCCGCCACGGCAGAGTTGCCTGGAAGTACGCTCGCATCGACATCGAGGACCTCGCCCTGCTTGAGGTACGTCTCGGTGGCGACCCAATCGAGCAAGTTGTCGTCATCTGGCCGCATCTCCGCGTGCAAGGCGATCGTTTGATTCTCCTGGTCGAACTTGCCCCACTGGCAGCGCGAACTATCGATCAGCAACGTCTTCACTCGGCCTTGAGCCGCGGCCAACAGGACATTCCTGATTTCGCACGACCCTTTCCCCGTGCCGGCCGCTTCACCGTACGACTCAATCGCCTTATGACGGCGGTTGATAAGAACTCGCTCTGCAGAGAGCCACGACTGGGTGTGCAGTTCGTGCGGGCTGAGATAATCGGCGTTCCCCACGACGCCGTCATCAAGCACGTCCGGATAGCGCGAGATCTCGCGGTACAGCCTCAAATTCGGCTGCGTCGAAGCAAGAATCAGCGGCGGATGCTCGCGGTGCAGGAGCTGAGTAACCGCCGAATCGATTTCACGAAAGAACGCTTTCGTTTCGTTGCGCTCGGCATCGGCCTTACCGCCCTGGCCGTGGTGTACGGAGGCCGCCTTGCCCATCTGTGCCGAAGCACCGGAATGCACCTGCCGCGTCCCCGTGACGGGCTCGTAGCGCATGGTCTCCTTGATGTTCGTGGGCAAATCGCGATGCACAATCGGCTCGAAAGTGAAACGCGATCCGTGGAACAGTCGTACTCGATCGCGACTGAACGCCAGCGTTGCGTAGCCCACGTCGTTCACCAACAGCGGCAACAGCCTGGCGACGTGAAATCGCTTTCCCACGTGCAAACATTCCTTGAAACGGATCGGCAAACGCCACGCCGAGAAGACTCCGTAGCCCAGGAAGATCGCCAAGCCTTGGCTGCGGTCGTGCCAGAAGTCGTGGTTATCGACCAGTTGAAGGGCCAGCCTTGCGAGCCGGCGGCTTTCCTCCGGGGCCATGCCATGATCGCAAAACTCTCCTTCGGCCTTCGAGACCAGGTTTTTCAACCGGACGTGATCTTGAAACTCGTCAGGACTTCCCGGAAAAGTGGGCAAATAAAGCGATGCACATGGCCCTTGTTGCGGCGACGCGAGCTGCTTCCACTCATTCGTTCCAATGGCATCCATAACAAACCTCCGTTCGATGAAATGAGAACCGAGGAAGAATTTGCAATCCGCGTGCCCGACCGGCGTCCAACGAGTGAAGCGAGCTCCTCGCGCGATCCCGTTGGAAATGACGCTTTTGCGATGTGCGGTGCGTGTGCGTTTAGGCGCACTTCCTTGAGGCCGCGCGCCACCGTGCGCGCCCATCAACCCCTACGGGCGATATCGCACCAGAGCGACGATCTTCCCCGAAACATCACTGATTAACGATGCGACGTCGTGCGATTGCCACCATTTCCAGAATGCCTTCTCGAGCCGTTGCATGGTGGCGGTTGCCTTCTTCTCGAGCGACTTGAACTGCTTGGCATCCATTGCCTCTTTTTCGCGGCGAAGGCTCTCGATGCCCACCGTCTGATCGTGAATCTGGCCCACCTGGTCCTGAATTTTCTGCAGGTAGTTGATCAGCGGCGTCCACTTGGAGTCGCCTAGAATCTCCATGGCGAACTCGCAGCTATATCGGAACCGCTTGCCGGCGATCCGCAGGTGATGGAGCGACGATTGGTCGTCGGGCTGAATATCGCACCGCGAGACAAATCGCCCCAGTTCGTCGAACAAGTGTTTGCCAAGCACCGGTTGCATAGGCTCCTTCCGTTCGGCGCGGCGGATGTCTTCCATCAAGTCGCGAATCTGTTTTGCGAACTGCTTTGCACCGCGCGGATGCCCAATCGCCTTGACGACGGGGGCCAGGGCATCGTCGCGGCGTTTCTTGAGCGAGCGAATCATCTCCTTACCCGCATCGCCATCCGCCTCGCGCAGCCAATGCCGCAAAACATCATCGTCGCGGGCACTATTGCAGGCGTCGCGAATTTCCTGCGAACGCTTGATCAGCTTTTTGCACTCGCCGTTCCTTCCGAAGCCCGACGCGAGGCGCAAAGCGGCCTCCGCCCGGCGGCATGCCACTCGCAGGTCGTGCAGCGATTTGGAAGAGACTTCGCCGGCGCAAACTTCCTGCTGTTGCTTGGCGACATCGTGCAGCGCCTTGGCAATCGTCTTGCTCGCCGAGGCCATGCGTCGCCCGTCAGGCTTGGCACGTCGCGCGGTCGTTACACGAAGCAGTTGCGTTGCCATCGAAATCAGCTACTTAAGTTCCCATGCGCTGTTTGAGCCGCGCCGTCACTTGGGCCACCTGGGCCTCCAAGGGGAGCGTGGTATCAATCTGAATCTGCGGTATTTCCAGCGGCCAGGCTTCCCACGAAGCCCGTTGCCGCTCGTAAACATCGGCCCGCGCCTCCGATACATCGTCGCCGCTGGCAAGGCGATCAGCAATCCGTTGCCTAGCGACTTCTTCCGGACATTGGCACTCAATTGCTAAGAAAATGGCATCGGGAACGCTCGCTAGCTCGCGCGCAGCCGCCAATTGACTCGCCTTCGCGAAAGTCGCGTCGAGCACAATAGAAACGCGTTCTCGGTGGAGTTCGGCGCCGCGGCGGAACATTTCGCGATAGACTCGCTCGCGCGACTCGGGACTATATCGTCCTTGGTCCACTTGCTGCGGCCCGGCGGCGTTTGCCTCGATCGACTCGCCCGAAATTTCCCTCCGGACCACGTCGCTACGGATCAT
Source organism: uncultured Pirellulaceae bacterium (assembly GCA_964636985.1). GTDB lineage: Bacteria > Planctomycetota > Planctomycetia > Pirellulales > Pirellulaceae > CAZWSX01. The sequence continues at coordinate 38,583 of CAZWSX010000029.1, forward strand.
CTCGGTGGAAAACGTGTCGGACAAGGCGCGTCCCAGGTAGCTTTTTCCCGTGCCGGAAAGGCCGCCCATGGCGAGCACGATCGGCCGCGCCAGCTTCGAAACGTACTGATCCGCCAACTCCAAATGGGCGAGTGCTTCGTCATACGCTTTCGCCTTCGCGGTGCCGTCGAGTTGATCGAAGCGCAGCGCGGCCACCTTGGCACGAACACTCGCCCGGTAGGCCTTATAGAACTGAACTAGCTCGCAAGGAGGGCAATCGCCAATCCTCTTTTCCAGCTTGCTGCGAATTTGCTCCCCCACCCACGACGCGCCAACCAAATCGCATTCCATTGCCAAGAAGGCGAGTTCATCGGCGATATCGATGGTGCGAAACTCCTCGCTGAACTCGATGCAATCGAAGATCGCGACCGGGTCGGTAAGACAAATATGCTCGGGCCGCAGGTCGCCATGGCCATCGACAACGCGTCCGTTGGCTACCCGCTCGTCGAACAACTCCGGATGCAGTTGCAACAGTTGGAGCTGATATCCATGCACGCGCTGCACGATTTCCCGCGGCAGCGCGTGTCGTTCTTTCAACAGTTCCTCTCGATTTTGCCGCACGTGCTTCAGGAACCGCTCTCGGTACTTCACCGCCGAGATGGAAGCTGGTTGTAGGCCGCGATAAAACGCCGCGAGATGTTGCGAGACGCGATCGACATCAGCTGGCGTCAGCTTGTCGTCGCGAATGCGCGCGTCCAACATCTCCTGCGGCGGCATCCGCTTCATCACGACCAGCCAATCGACTGGCTCGCCTTGGCCGTCGATTTCGAAGTGCCCGTCGCGACCGCGGGTGACCGGAACAACGTCCAAGTAGATGCCCGGCGCCAAACGTCGGTTCAGCCGCAGTTCTTCGCGGCACGCATATTCCCTGGCGGCCGGCGTGCTGAAATCGAGAAAGTCGAACTTGAGCGGCTTTTTGAGTTTGTAGGCAAAGTCGCCTGCCAAAAAGACCTGCGAAATGTGGGTTTCGATTTGCTGCACGCTTTCCGGCCGCGACGGATAAGCGTCGCGGCGCGAGAGCCAATCTACCAACTGTGCATGAGTGTCCATCGCGTCACACCGTTTTGGCGAATCGAAATTCACGATCGCTCACATTCACCATCGCTCACATTTCACGGGCAAATACCAAGGGTGCAACGACCGTGCCGCTGGGCTCCCCGGACTCCACCCCTTTGAATTCTATTCCCTGAAAAATCTACACCGTCATTTACACATCAACGGCCGTGCGTCGCCGGGGACATCGGCAAACTCAGCGGCAGGTCCGACTTTGACTCAAGAGGCAGGCGGTCGCTTCGACCAGGGGTGAACTCGATGGAGCATCAACCGCTATTTTGCCGGAAGTTTTCGCACATGACGAAACGTTGATGTCCGACCCGACAACGCGCGGTTCGATTGGCACCGAACTTGCGATACTCTCGCAGCGTGGGCATCGTCCCTCGGAATCGCTTTCTTATCGCTTTGCTTGGACATGGAGGTTACCAAACGATGAGCTACCCCACTTTCTTTCAACACTCATGCTCCCGATGCGGACGGTTCTCGCAAGTACGAGTTGAGATGCTCGGAAAGCGAATGAGGTGTTGGCGTTGCGGCGTGATCTTCGTCGCCGGTGAATCGAGCCAACAACCTCGCCCTACCAAAAAACGGAGCGTCGCGGCAACTTTCCCCGAAGTTTGTTCGACACGTTAAATTGCTTTCGATCGAGATCCCCCGATGCTTTCGGACTTATTCCCGCTGGATTCGTTCTCCGTCCAGCCGGTTTAGGTAACATCCGCCCTCGTGGCCGACGCTATCCCACCCACGGCCGACAGATGTCCCCGCGAGCGTGACAACAATTGATGCGGGAGCATCGGGGTGATCTTGTTCGAGAGTGAATTCAGCTCACTAGGGTCGAAGCAACTCGAGCACAGCACCGGCCATCGTCCGAACGCCCGTCTTCAGCGATTGATCGGCATCGGGATAGTAGAGCGGCGAATGCAATGATGGAACCGCTCCTCCTTGCTCCTTGTACTTGGCCAGACGTTCGGCCGAGACGGAACCGAGCTTGTACATCACGATCGGAATCCCTGCTTTGCCGAATCGGGAAAAATCCTCGGCCCCCATGCTCTTTTCGCAGGGAACAACGTTCTCTTTCCCGATCAGTTTTTGGAACACATCCCGCAGTCGCGAGGCCAATTCTTCGTCGTTGTAGAGCGAGGGCGAGTTCTCACCGCGCTTGATGATGGGCTCAGGCGCACCTGCCGCCATCGCTGCCGCCTTGGCCTTGCGTTCGATCGCTTTCAAGATCTGCTCGTGCACCTCGTCGCTGTAGCTGCGGATGGTCAACTGCAAATGGCAGCGATCGTCGATGATGTTGTGCTTGCTTCCCCCGTGGATCGAGCCGACAGTCACTACCGCTGGTTCGGTCGGCTTGATCTCGCGCGAGACAATGGTCTGGAGCGAAACGATCAGCTGCGCGGCGATCACAATCGGGTCGATCGTGTTGTGCGGTCCGGCGCCGTGTCCCCCTTTGCCAAGAACGGTGATATCGAGACTATCGACATTCGCCAGCGTGAAGCCGCCGCTGACGCCGACCTTCCCTGTGGGAATCACTGCATCGACATGCAACGCGATGGCCATGTCGGGGCGGCCGAGTTTATCGAACAGGCCGTCTTCGATCATCGCCTGCGCGCCGGCCACTCGCTCCTCAGCCGGCTGGCACAAAAACATCACCCGCCCCTTCCACGCCTTACGATGCGCCCCCAAGTACCGCGCGACGCCGATCAAGTTCGTCATGTGAATGTCGTGACCGCAGGCGTGCATCACGCCCACTTCGCCCGAGGGAGCATCGACCGTCACCTTCGACGCGTAAGGAAGCTCCGTTTTCTCGCGTACCGGAAGCGCGTCCATATCCGCCCGCAACATGATGAGCTTGCCTTCCTTGGCACCTTCGGCACTCGATAACATGCCGACCACGCCGTGCCCGCCAATCCCAGTCGTCACTTCGCAGCCGGCCGCTTTCAGCTCCTGCGCCATCCGAGCAGCAGTTTTCTCTTCATACAGCGAGAGTTCTGGATGGCTGTGGAGCTCGCGATAGAGTTCCACCAGCGACGGAATCTCCTTGTTGCTCCACTCGTTGATATCATCGGCACGCACGGTGGGGCTAGAGATCGTCGCAATCATGGTGAGTCCAATGACAAAAGAGATGACGATGCGAGAAGGGTAACGCGGCATGGCTGGCTCCTTGAGTGGCGAGTGAGCCATCATTCTAAGGCAACCGCGACGGCCGCGGACCTGTTTCCAGCTCGGGAAGTTTCTCCTTCACTGCCGTGCCGCTGGTTTGTGCTGCCATCATCTGCCGGGCGAGAGCCACAATCCGCGGCGCAGCCAGGGCCGATGGAACTCCGGCGTCGTGGATATTCGAAATCAAGTTGCGGTCGGCGTCGGTGTGACCTGCTCGCGGGCGATATGCCATGTACGTCGAAAGGCTCTCGTCGGTCGCCAAACCGGGACGCTCGCCAATGAGCAGGACAATGAGCTTGGGCGACAGCAGATCGCCTAGATCGTTCATGATCCCGACTCGAGCGTAGCGAACGAAGATCGTGGCGCCGACCGTCCATCCTTCGGTAGCGGCGGCGGCTTCCAACAGCGGCAACAACACCGGAACTTGCCGACAAACCGCCGCCACCGAAAGCCCATCGCCAATCACGAACTGAAGATCAACATTGGTGGAACACTGCTGAATGGTTGCCCGTGAGGGCTCGTCGAGCATCCGGCCCAGATCCGGCCGCAGCAAATACTCGCTCTTTGAACGGGCAGCCGACGAGACGCAAACAAGCGGGTGACTCGCGGTGAAATCGTGGCCAAAGTCGACTGCCGGGTCGATCTCGCGGCGTACTGCGTCCATCGCCGCCGCGTGATCCTGGCGAAGCGATAGCTGTGTTGCCGTGCGATAGCCGGTTCCTGCGCGGCCAACAAGCAATCGTGCGGGCGTTCGCTGTTGGAGCTGAGCGAGACGTGACTCGGTATCGCCTGGCGACAGCGATTTGTTGGGCGAATCGTCAGGCATCGCCTTTCTCCGCATCGAGCAGCGCCAGCGGCGGACCCTTGAAATTCCATTTTGCCACGGCGAACCAAAGCCCGAGCAGCACCGCCGAGAAGATGGCCAACACGTAGCCTGCCTTTTCGTTGGGCGGAGCAATCGCGATCAGCAATAGGCCAACGCATCCCACCACACTAACGCCCGCCAGCGGACGATACCAACGGCCCAGGGCAAAAGGTCCAAACCGCCGCCACGATCGCTCGTACGTCCACCACCCGAGCGCCGTCGGCAACACGTACGAAACGTAGAGCAAGATTGTGCAAACGGCCGAGATGGTGGCATAGATCGGAGCAAACGCCGTGAACAGCGTCGCACACACGGCGACCATCCAGATCGCGATCGCGGGAGTCTGAAACCGCGGCGAGACTAGCTTCATTTGCTGCGAAAACGGCAGTCCACCGTCGCGGGCAAAGGCATAGGCCATGCGCGAGGCACTGGTGACCGTCGCCAGCCCGCATAGATACTGCGCCAGCGCGATCGCACCTAACATCAGCGGCGAGGACCACCTCGGCAAAACTTCCGCAATCGTGTGCGGGACGATGCGATTTCCCAGCGTGGCCGCCTGATCGAGGTTGGTGATTGCCAGGACAATGGCGATCAGCAAGATCCAGCCGCTAACGCCGCTGACAATCACGCTCCGCACGATGCCGGAGGGCACATTGGTGGCGGCGCCAACGGTCTCTTCCGACACGTGGGCGGAGGCGTCGAAGCCTGTGATCGTGTAAGCAGGCAATAACAACCCCAGAGCGAACAGCCAGACGAGCGACGTGCTCGTGGGCCATACAGGCTCGCCTTCGGGCAGTCCGCTGTAATTGGTAAACGTAACGAGCCGAGACCAGTCCCAACTGGCGGAGTAGTACAAAAGCAACCCCGTCAACAGCACGGCAATCGACAAAATCCAATAGCCGCTGAAGTCTGTGAGCTTGGTCGTCAGCTTGATCCCCAAATGATTGACCAGCGCTTGCGAGCCCGTGATGACGGCCATCGCCACCAATTGCGCGGTGGCGTTTTGCGCCAACGACGGAAAGAACGCTCCGACGGTGAATTGCCACATGCCGACGTTGATCGCCGCCAAAACCGTCACCAAGCCAAACAAGTTGAACCACGCCGTCGCCCAACCCCAGCCGCGTCCACCAAGAATGGCGGCCCAATGGTAGAGTCCACCGGCGGTGGGAAACGCCGAAGCAACTTGTGCCATCGTCAAGGCAACGACGAGCGAAAACAAACTCGCCAGCGGCCACCCAAGACAAACGGCCGCCGGACCGGCGCTGCAATAGCCAAGGTGAAACGACGTGATGCAACCAGCGAGGATGCAAATGATCGAAAGCGAAATCGCCAGGTTCGAAAACCCGCTCATCCGGCGAGCGAGCTCTTGTTGATAACCCAGCCGCGCAAGCTGCCGTTCGTCGTCGGTGAGCGCGCCATCTTTCGCTTGTTGAGGAGGTCGATTCACGCGAGCGATTTTTCCAGAGGAGCCAACAGTCGCTGCGGCAACGATTCGTCAGGCGACGCCAGTTTACCTTGCCGCAAGATGCCCCACCGCTCCAGCCACACCGCGAATTCAGGCGCGGGCCGCAAGTTCAAAAGCTCCCGCACACTGGCGATATCGTGATAGCTGGTCGATTGGTAGTTGAGCATCACGTCGTCGGCGCACGGCACGCCCATCACGTAGTTGCACCCGGCGCTCGCCAACAGCAGCAATAAATTGTCGGCGGAGTTCTGATCGGCGGCGGCGTGATTGGTGTAACAAACGTCGCAGCCCATCGGCAGCCCGAGCAGTTTTCCCATGAAGTGGTCTTCCAATCCGGCGCGAATAATCTGCCGCTCGTCGTACAAATACTCGGGGCCGATAAAGCCGACGACCGTGTTCACGAGCAGTGGATTGAATGTCCGCGCCACACCATAGGCGCGGGCCTCCAGCGTTAACTGGTCGACACCGTGGTGCGCATCGGCCGAGAGCGCGCTCCCCTGCCCCGTTTCGAAGTACATCACGTCTTGTCCGATGAAGCCACGCCGCGATTGATGGTGCTCCAACACTCGCTGGCGGCCTTCTCGCAGCATGTCGAGCGTGATGCCGAAGCTCGCGTTGGCCTTTTGCGATCCCGCGATCGATTGGAAGAGCAAGTCGACCGGATAGCCGCGTTCCAAACACGCCAGCTGTGTCGTGATATGCGCGAGACAACACGTCTGCGTCGGGATTTCCAACGTCTCCACCAACCGTTGGAGTGATGCCAGGATCGCGCCCACCGACTCGACCGATTCCGTCGCGGGATTGACGCCTAAAACGGCGTCGCCGCAACCGTAGGTCAAACCCTCAATCGCAGCCAGGATGATGCCGCCGACATCGTCGGCCGGATGATTCGGCTGGACCCGCGAGGCGAATACACCAGGCTCACCTAGCGTATTTCGCAACCGCGAGACGTTGCGAATCCGCGCGGCAACGACGACCAAGTCGCGATTCCCCATCAACTTGCAAACGGCCGCCACAATTTCGGGCGTGATGGCCGGCGCAAGGCGTCGGAGCTCTTTGCCGTCGGCGGCGAGCAAGTATTCTCGAAACTCGCCGACCGTCGCTCCCTTGATTTCCGCAAAACGCTCGCGATCAAGCGTCTGTAGGATGAGTCGCGAGACATCATCAACCTCGGGGTCGATGACTGGTCGCTCGACAAGCTCGGCCAGTGTCACCTCGGCGAGCGCGATCTTGGCCGCGACCCGTTCCCGCTCGCTGGTCGCCGCAATCCCGGCCAACTGATCGCCCGATTTGGTTTCGTTCGCTTTCGCGAGCAGGATGGCTAGATTGTCGAACGAAAACCGTTCCTGACGAATGGTGGCGCGATAGACCATCGAAGACTTTCCACGCGCAAGGACTGGCGGACGCGAGAGAACGGCGCTCGAAAATGCACCCGCTCTCTTTGCAGATTACTTGAGCTGACCTTCGGTCGCCAGCATCACGCGCTACGCACGCGTCGTCCTATTCATCCGCAGGCGTATCGGCGGAAAGTGGCAAGTCGTCAGGCGGCAGCTCAAGCACGGCGCCGTCGGTCGAATCGGGAAGCGGAGGCAAGTCGCCTGGTGGAGGAAACGCGTCCTCGGGAACTTCCTTGATCGTCGGCTTGCGATGCTCGGGCTTGAGCAACGAGTAAACGGGCTTGTCGCCGTAGTCGACAGGGCAACGCCCCCAGTACTGCTTCTTGTACGGATTGTAGAAATACAGGTGCTTGGGATCTTTGGGCGTGAAAACAACGTAGTGGTGCTTGTACCCACGGAACGTAGGAGTCGGCTTGTAGTAAAGATTCCGGTAGTGGAAGTTGCGGGACGGATGCTTGCTCCAATGGCCGTAGTATTGACGCGGACCATGGCCTGACTGCGCTTGCAACGAGGGTGCAACCATGAACAGCGCGACCGCCACCACGGCGATCGACATCAACCTGCGATTCGGCCAACGACTGACGCGAGACATGAATCACCCCCGAAGATAAGAGAATGTTCGATCCGCACCGGTGCGGACCACGGAAAAGAAAAGCGTCCCGACCGCAATATTATGCCGGTCGAAAATGGCCGGCACATCGCCCCAGTCGGGTGGGCGGCGTTGTCTTGCAAGTCGGTGCCGCGATTTCAAGACTCACAAATCGCCAGTCATTCCGCGGTGTTCCCGGCCTCCTCGGAGCTCGTGGTGCCTCCCGAATCTCCGCGGCGAAATCCCTTCCGGCGACGCCTATCGGCGGCGGGGGGGCAAAGTTAGGATTAGGGGGCGTCTCATCGCGCGTTTTCCCTGAGGTTTTCGGGCTTTTAGCACGTAACGTCGTCTCGCGGTTTTGCAGTGCGGTCTTGTTGCACCGTATGAACATCACGGTCCCTCTTTTGGCCTTTCTGGCGAAATTCGTCAGCGGCGCCACCGCGCGATGGATCGATATTCAGCCCGACGAAAAGCAGCGGGTTTACATCGCCAATCACACCAGCCACTTGGACGCCTTGGTGATTTGGGCATCCCTTCCCCGAAAGCTGCGGGATTTGACTCGCCCGGTGGCGGCCAAGGATTACTGGAACAAGGACGCCATCCGGCGCTCGATCGCGGCGGGCTTTAATGCCTTGTTAATCGACCGCGAAGAGATCAAGGTCCGCGAAAGCCCAATCGACTTCATGATTCGCGAGATCGGGAAAACGTACTCGCTGATCGTCTTTCCGGAAGGAACGCGAAGCGGTGCCGACGACGAGTTAGGGGAGTTCAAAAGCGGGATTTATTATCTCAGCAAGAAGCGGCCCGACTTGGAATTCGTTCCTGTGTACATTGATAATCTCAACCGGGTGCTGCCGCGCGGCGAGTTTTTCCCCGTGCCGCTGTTGAGCTGCATCACGTTTGGTCCTCCCCTACGTCTGCAAAAGGGAGAACCTAAAGTCGAGTTCCTCAATCGCGCCCGGCTGGCCGTGCGCCGCCTCAAGGACGTTTAGCCGAAATGACGTGGTTGTGGTATCCGCCGTATTCGCTGGTGGCCGTGATGGAACAGGATGTTTCCACCGCGAGCGATGATGCCGCGCCGGAGCAAACGTCGACCGAGTCGTCAAAAGACGACGCAACGAACGATTCCAAGGCGGACGAGGCGCCGGCCGATCAAACCGAATCCACGACTACGGAAGAAGTAACGGCAAAGACGGGCGAGCCTCTGAAGGAAGAGGCTTCGAAAGAAGAGGCACCGAAAGACGCCGCGCCGGAAGAGAAGGCAACATCCGGCGAGAAATCGGCCCCCGAAGGCGAGACGAAAAACGTCAAGGCGCCCGCTGCTGCGACCGTGCCCGCTGTAGGCACGCCGATCGTCGCGGCTCCTGCGCCGGTACCCGTTGGTTCGCACTGGCTTGATTGGCGAACCAACTGGTTGCTGGGGGGTGTTCTTGGGTTGCTGATCGCGGCCTTTGTCTTGGGGCGCGTGTTGCGGCGGCAGCCGGAACGCTCGGTCGATCCGGCGGTGGTCCGCGTGTTCAACCAGCGCGTGCGATCGTGGTGGTTGATGACGGCGCTCTTGATCTTTGGCTTCTTGTTCCAGCGGCCCGGCACGGTGGTTCTGTTCGGACTGGTTTCGTTTTGGGCGCTGCGCGAGTACATCACGATGACGCCGACGCGGGGGGCCGACCACCGCGCGCTGTTCTGGTCGTTCTTCGCGATCTTGCCGGCACAATACGTCCTGGTCTGGCTGGGCCAGCAGTTTTACGGCGTCTATAGCATCTTGATTCCGGTGTATGCCTCGCTGTTGATTCCGGCGCGGATCGCCTTCAGTGGTGATGCCAAGCGATTCTTGGAGCGGGTGGCCAAAATTCAGGCGGGCTTGCTCATTTGCGTCTACTCGTTGAGTTACGCCCCAGCTCTGCTCGATTTGAAGCTGATCGACTCCAGCGGCCATGACTGGATAGTGAAGTCGGGCGGCGTCGAGAAGCTTGGCAGCCCGGTGGGCTTGCTGTTTTATTTTGTTCTTTTGTCGCAGTTGGCCGACGTCTTCTCGTTCAGCTGGGGCAAGTTGATGGGGAAGAACATCATCGCTCCGGCGATCAACGCCAGCCGCACCTGGGAAGGCTTGATCGGCGGCGTTTTAACGACAGCTCTCATCGGTTTGTTTCTTTACCCGTTCACTCCCTTTACCCCTTGGGAATCGGCGTGCGTGGCAGCGATCCTGGCGTTCATGGGTTTCGCTGGCGCGATGACGATGTCGGCCATCAAACGCGACCGCGGAGTCAAAGACTACGGCACCCTCGTCACAGGGCACGCCGGCGTCCTCGATCGGATCGACTCGATTTGCTTTGCGGCACCAGTTTTTTTTCACATGCTCAAGCTGTTCTTCGCTCGGAATTAGAAGAAGATTCACCGCGGAGCCCCGGAGAAGAGGGAGGATGGGAGAAGGGGTGAATGGGAGATGGGGAGCGGATGTTCTTAACTTCGCAAATCAAAAGTTACCAATCTTGAGCCCGCTCCCACTCTCCTTCGACTCCCCTTCTCCCCATCTTCTTCGTGCCATGACGAGCCAGCCGCGCACAGTACGGAACGTCTGTGCTACTTTAAGTAAGCATGGAGCGGCTGGTCGTTGCTGCTCTTCCCACCTGAATCTGCGGAGTTCCTGCCTGTGACTCACCTTCTTGGTCGTTGGACTTCTTGGCTGGGCGTGCTGTTGGTTGGCCTGACGTCGGGTGCGCATGCAGAGGAGTTGAAGGTCGGCGTGTTCGATGTCGATGCTTCGCCGCCGATCGGAAGTTGGATGGCCTACAACGAAACCAGTAAGGTGCTGATCCCGCTCTCCGCGCGCGGGATTGTGTTGACCGGTGCCGGCGAGCCGATTGTCATCTGCGCCGTCGATTGGCTCGGCATCGGCAACGGCGGGCAGACGATGTTTCGCCAGGCGATGGCCGAAGGTGCCAATACCTCGATCGACCGCACGGCGATCCACACGCTGCATCAGCACGACGCGATCTGGTGCGATATCAGCGTCGACGAGTTGCTCGAGAAACATGGAGTGAGCTATCGACCGTTCGACAGCAACTACGCGCGCGATGTCGCTCGGCGGCTAAAAATCGCTATTGCTGGCGCGGTGAAAAATGCCCAGCCCGTCACCCACCTGGGATTGGGCGAGGGGATTGTCGAAAAAGTTGCTAGCAACCGTCGCATCTTGGGGCCCGATGGAAAAGTGCTGCATGTTCGATGGAGCGCGGTGGCCGATGCTGCCGTGCGAGATTTTCCCGAAGGAGTGATCGACCCGAAGGTCAAGTCGATCAGCCTCTGGAATGGAGACAAGCCGCTGGTGGTGATGACTTTTTATGCGACGCATCCGCAAAGCTTTTATCGCACAGGCGAGGCCAATCCCGACTTCCCGGGCATCGCGCGCAACATGCGGCAAGAAACGACTGGCATTCCGCACATTCATTTCAACGGGGCCGGGGGGAACGTTACCGCCGGAAAATATAACGACGGCGCCAAAGAGAATCGTCCGGTTTTGGCACAACGCGTGGCCAGTGGGATGGAGCGGGCATGGAAAGCGACGGCGAGGGCGCCGATTGCATCAAAAGACATTTCGTGGAAATCGGTTGCCGCCGCGCTGCCGGTTGCGACGTTTCTCAAGGAAGACGAACTGGAGTCGACGCTTGCTGATGCGACGAAGGCCCCCGAGCGGCGATTTGTCGCCGCGCGGGAACTGGTTTGGTTGCGGCGGAGCAAAGCAGGCGACCGCGTCGATTTGGGCTGTTTATCGCTCGGCAAGAGCCGCGTGCTTACGATGCCAGGCGAGCTGTTCATCGAATACCAATTGGCCGCTCAGAAACTGCGGCCGGACCTTTTCGTGGCGATGGCGGCCTACGGCGAGTACGGCCCGGCGTATATCGGAACGAAGATTGCCTACTCGCAAGGTGGGTACGAGACGGGGGAGCACTCCAGCCATGTGTCGCCGGAAGTGGAAGGAGTGCTGGTGGACGGAATCGCCGAATTGCTGGAAGCAAACCCGAAGGAAATCGGGCCATTGCAATAGCTTTAAAGGATTCAAGATTTTGTTTGCGGGAATCCAAATATCAAATAAAGCATCAGCCACTTTTAATTGGCAAACCCTGGATTTTGCGCAGCAGGTTGGAGACAATGGCTGTTGTTTTGCCGCCCGGCTCACTGAGAAAGTGATTCGTGGTGAGCGAGTTGTGTGAAAGAGTTTTAGTCAGAAGGGCCCGATCCGAATCGAGCCCATTTGTGTCTCCTCGGATAACGGTGATTCCTTCCTCCGGTTTCTCGCAACTAGTTTTTCTCGCAGCCGGATCTTCGCAATGATGGAAGCCAAATTGCTGGTGGTTGGCGGCGAGGTAAAGACGAAGGAAGTACGTCTGCGCTTGCCGTCGGTCATTGGCCGTGGAAGAGGCTCCAACATCGTTTTGCCTCATCCGCTGGTCAGTCGCAAACATTGCGAACTAGCCCTGGTAGGCGACAAGATCGTCGTGCGCGATTTGGGATCGCTCAACGGCACGTACGTCAATAACGAACGAATCGCCGACGAGATGACGATCGAACCAGGTCAACTGTTGACGATCGGTTCCGTGACCTTTCGCGTTATCTATGGAGCAGCCGGCCACTCGCCCGAGCCAAGTGTCGAAACCGAGGATTGGGCACCCGGCGAGCCGGGCGAGTCGCGAGCCACCGACAACTTGGACGATGAAATCGCCGCCGCTCAGGCAGGCGGAACGATGCGAGCCAGCAGCACCGACGACGAGCCCTCGGTGCCGTCGTTTGCTTCGCCGTTCGTATCAGAGCCAACTCATCGCGACGAGGACTCAGGCGAGGCGATGATCGATACGGGCGAACACGAAGAAAACCGTCCCGAAGACGACGGTCTCGATGATTTCCTTCGCATCGTTGACGATCGCAAATAGAGCGCGGCGCGATTCGCCTGTTGCTCGTCTTGAGGCGCTAACGCCGCCTGGTGCGACGCTGAAGAGTTGCACCACTTATTGGAGCGGCGCGAAACTTGGTATCTGGATGTCGATGCGGGTTTGAACCTGGTCGGTGAATTCGACCAGGTCGGCGCGGCCGTCTACCAGGCGCCAGGCCACGTGGGCCAGCGGCATGTCGGAGAACTCCCAGCAGAAAGTGAGGGAGTCATCCACGTCGGGCGCCAAAAGGGCTGTGCCTCCCACGCCCGCGTGAGCCAATCCGGCAGCGAATCTTTGCGCGTCCGTGGCGACAGCCGAGCGCCGTGATAGCGACACAATCAGCCGCCGCGAAGCTTGCGATAAAACCCTGGGATGAGCGTCGGCCAGCACCTTGGTGAGCCCTTCGGGCGTCGGAGACTCCGCGGCGCTGGGCGAGGCGGCTCCGAGCTTCCATGCTAAATCGGCCAAGTCGATCTGCGACAACATTCGGAGCGTCAGGTCGCGGACGCTGTCGCGCAGATACGTGACCAGGTGCTGGCGTGGTTCTCCACCGCGCATGATCACCGTGACGAACGATTCGTTGGCTGCCTTTCGTCCGGCGTCGAAAAGGCCCGCAGTGTGGTTCAAAACATCGTGGCGGAATCCGCTCACCGCCGTTTCGAGAACCTGTTCTAGTTCTTCCATGAGACAACTCGGCACGGCGGGTTCCGCCGCGTCGCCTTCTTCCGATGGAACGAAGAAGAGGGACCGGAACAATCGCAGTTCCCGGCGCAGTTCCACAATCTGGTCGCCCGTGGCCGTAAGCAATCGCTTGACGGTGGCGGCGAACTCGATGGTGAAGATTGCCGCGAGTTCGTCCATTCGGAGCTGGCAATATTTTTCGATGTGCCGCAACCATTCGGCGGGATTGCGGCGCGGCGCCGGAGCCTTTTGCTTGGTCGCTTCGACGGGAATCATGTGGTAGTGATTCTCGATCAAATCGATATCGCTCGTCTTGGACGCCAGGTAGGCTTTGGCCGCGTCGGTTGCAGCGGCACAAGCGGCGCCAACTTGCTTGAAGGCCGTTTCGGCTCGAACCAAGCGGGACGATGGCTCTTCAAGCTGCGCCGTAACCCACTGGCGCAGCAAGCTCACGGCTCCCTTCGATTCTTTTTCGATGTCCTGGAGCAGCTTCTTGCGAATCGCCGTGAAACGTTTGTCGTCGGGCTTAACCCACTCGCGCGGTCCCATGATGGCGTTGACCATCTGATGGACGGCGATCGGTTCGAGTGCCGCCACCGCTTTGGGGTCGATGGGCTTGTTCTCGCCCGCCACGGCAGCCCCGAGCGCCTCGAACAGGCGGCTTCCCAAAGCTCCATGGATCGCCTGGTAGGCCCTGGCGAAGAACGGTTCGAACTCGAGTCGAAGTTCGTCGGTCAGATTCTTTGTGGCCTGCTTGATGCGGGCCACGACGTCGGCCTGGTTCGGTTGGTTGTCGCCGACCCACAGGTCGACCAGTTCCACCAGCGTTCGTTCCACCGCGCGCGACACGACGCCGGACTCATCGAAGCCGATGGGCGCGATGCCAAACGATCGCAACAGGACATCGCCTCGGTCGTCGTGCGTTGGCGCGTCGTGGCGATCGTTGCGTAAGGCGGAACCAGCGGTGCCGATCAATTCTCGATAGAGATACTCCGCGACCCGTTCCAGGGCCGCGTTCATTTCCAGGTCACTGAGGTCGTTGCCTAGGTGCAGGAAGTAGTTGTGGCGGAAGGGCGCGGCATCGTTTTGGCGAGGATGGAGGCCACAGGCCGGATCGCCTGGGTACCAGCCTCCCGGCCGTGCTTGGGCATACAACTCGCGCAGCATGGCGCACGCGTTAACACGGGCAAGCTCGGCCCGTTGCGGAATGCGTCCCGTCGCGTGAATCATGACGCCCATCACGTCGTGTTCGCCGATGCCGGATTCGTCCATGAGCTGGCGCGTGAGGTTGGCGACATCGAGCAACATGCCGCCCACGCCACCGGATACCGAACCAACCACGATCGCTCGCGGCTTGCCGGCGAATTGAACTCCTATCGACTGGCTCGCCTGGGTCACCAGTTCGGGCTGGAGCAGGCGGGCGATCCGCTGTCGCAGCTTGGTGCTGACGGTTTTGTGATGATCGACAAAGGCCAACCGGCCGAGCGGCCGCATGCCTTCGGTTTGCAGCGACTTGGGGATGTTGTAAATCCATCGCCGGCTGAGCCATTGCAAATGCGATTCGCGTTCGGCCCGATAGTCTTGCGGCATTCGCAGCGCGAGCGTGGTGCAGTCGTCCTGCGCCAGCGGAGCGCCGTCGTCGCCGCGTTGGGCTCGCATGACGTCCTGCATGTTCGAATCGAGCAATAAGAATTGCACGGCCGGGCATCCATCGCCCGGTTTCAGTCGCGTCAAAAGGCGCTGGCGGATTTGTTGCAGGATCACTCCGCCCGTGAAACCGACGCCAATCAGGACAGTCGGCGGGGCCGACAGGTTTTCAGGAACTTGCGGCGGCGGTACATCCGTGATTTTGATATTCGGGCACTTGGTGGTGTCCGACCAGACGTTCGTATTGTTAACCGAAGGTTGGCCGTGCTCCGTGAGGCCTCGGTCGGCATAGGAGCCAAGGCTGGAGTTGCGCACGAAGTCGGTTGTGCACTGCGCTCGTTCTTCGCTCGTGGGAGCTGCTCGACCAGCCGATTCGGGCGCCTTGCCGTCGGCGCGCTTGGCCGCTTCGCGAAGCGCCTCGACCAGTTCGCGGCACGAAGGAAAACGCTGGTTTGGCTGCTTTGACAGGGCTCGCGCTATGATCGGGCGAAACGCCTCGGGCAACGCCACCAGCGACGGTTTGGAATTGAGATGCTGGGCCGCCAATTGTGCCGGCGTCTTACCAGGGAAAGGGAGCGCGCCCGTAAGCATCTCTTGGAAGACGATCGCCAGGCTGTACTGGTCGCTACCGCGGCCGGGCGAAGCGTTATAGACTTCCGGCGCCGCGTAGATGGGGGTCAGGCCCCCCATCAGCGACATCGATTGGTCTTCGACATCCTTCACCAGGCCGAAGTCGGCGACCTTGACGTGGCCGCCCACGATCAACAGGTTTTCGGGTTTGACGTCGAGGTGCTGCAGGCCGTGCAGCTCGTACATGTAGTCGAGCGCATCGGCGGCGTCGGCGATGTACCGAATCAATTCTTCGCGCGGCACGCCGACGTTTCGCTCTTTGACGCATTCGCCGAAGCGATCCTTGAGCGAACCATCGGCCAGTTCGGTGACGATGATCAGCTTTCCGTTGACCACCTCGATCCGTTCGAGCGAAAGCAGGAACGGGTGGCGCAGCGTTTTGATCAGGTTCAGGCTTTTGAGTTCGCGCGAGGCGCGCTCATCGTCCGAATAGCCGTAGATCACTTTGACGGCTTTTTGCAGGCCGCCCGGCGCATCGGCTTTCCAGACTTCTCCATATCCGCCGGCGCCAAGGCGCTCGCGGATTACGTAGCCGGCGATCGGTTCGGCGTCTTGAGGAGTCGCTGAGGGCACAAAATAGATCCTGGGAAAGGTCAGTCTCGCTGCGGACTTCGGTCCGATCTAGTTCACTGGCGTCGTTCGAAGTGGATGGTTAAAAGTCGGGAAGCGAATCGAGCGGTTGGACTCCCGCGAAGTGGTTGCCTTGCGCGTACTGGACGCCAAGTTGGCGGCAGGTGGCCGCTTCGTCCTCGTGGTGGACTCCGGTCGCGATGATCTCGAACTTCTTGTCCCTGGCCACGCGGACGATTTCTTGAAGCTGGCCGCGCCGATCGGCCGCGCGATCGATGCCGCGTGCCAACGAGGGCGAGAGCCGCAAAAAGTCCGGCGCCACCGCGGCCAGGTTGGCCAGCTGCGAGCCGCCGCGGGCGAAGCCGTCGTAAGCGATGCGAACCCCTGCTTCCCGCAACGTGGCGACGAATTCGCGGAAGAAAGGAATGTCGGCCACGCTGCCGTCCGGGATCGCCGCGACAATCGGGCTGGCGACGCGGCATTGCAGATCGCAAATAGAAGCCACCACATCCTGGCGGCCCACTTCCTGCGATTCGATCTTGGCGATCAGCCATTGCCCCGGCCAGTACCGCGCCGCTTGCTCGATCGACCGCCAACGAGCCATCGCGTGCCACAAGGCGGTGCCGCGGGCTTCGACTTCGCGGACCCAGCGCTCCGAGCCGGATACTGAATCCTGCCGCACCGACAGGTCGATGGCGACGTGGGAATCGGTGGCCAGTTCGACGATCGGCTGGAACGAGAACCGCAGCCCGCCCGTATAGGTGGCCTCGCGAAGGCAGCGAATCGCATGGATCATCGTGGCTAAGTCGCCCGCTTCCTCTCCAGCAAACGTGGAATCCGCGAGATGTTGTGTGGTGACTTGAACGGCCTCGCCGGGGCCGCTCACATCGAAGATCAACTCGATGTTGGCGAACATGACTTGATCGCCGTCGTTCAAGCGGGCCTCGGTCACCTTTTGGCCGTTCACAAAGGTGCCGTTGGTGCTGTTGTTGTCACGCAGGTAAAAACCATTCGCGTCGCGCCGCACCAGCGCATGTTCGCGGGAGACCTTCGCCGAATCGAGCGTCAGATCGCAGTCGTCGCTGCGACCGATCGTAAACGGGGTCTGGAGGATCTCAAACGTTTTCGCCGGCGAGTTGCCCGAGTTACGGACAAACCGCGCTACGGCTTGCGTCGGATCGGTAATCGGTATGGTGCGCATTCGTTAACAACTCTTGTGAACTTATCGGAGGGGCATATCCCTGACTCGCGCATCGGAATGAATCGTGCGAAGTTCATCCCGACGGCGAGCGCGCAACCCCACAAAGGTGGAGAATCCGCCACCAAAACCTAGCATGCGCCTAACGTGGTGCCGGAACTTCTTTCCGGGAATAATTCCACCGCAGCCCGTTTCGTAACCTACGATTTCGATGGATCGCTGCGCCGTGGGGGCACTGCCTGACTAACCGGCATAAACGGCCCGCGATCCTGTGCAAAACAAGGAATACAACGAGAACATTTGAGTGACATGATGGGGACGTTGATGTCGCCGATGGCTGTGCTGTGTGTATCGGAGGATCCCGTTACATTGCGGCAGCTTGCGCGCTGTCTGGGACCGATGCGCTTCGAGTTCCGGGCGGCCAGCAATGCCCAAGCCGCCGTCGCTGCCGCGATGTGCGGAACAGTCGAGATGGTGATTATCGATAGCGCCGTCGCGGGCGACGGAGCCTGGTCGGTGCTGCAAACCTTGCGCGGCCAGCAAGCGATTCCCGAGTCGACTCAAGCCTTTTATCTTTCGCGGCAGAAAGACGCTGCCGCCCTTAAAACCGCCTACAGTCGCGGCTT
Organism: uncultured Pirellulaceae bacterium; assembly: GCA_964636985.1. Classification (GTDB taxonomy): domain Bacteria; phylum Planctomycetota; class Planctomycetia; order Pirellulales; family Pirellulaceae; genus CAZWSX01. The sequence goes on from CAZWSX010000029.1 coordinate 56,434, forward strand.
CGACGACTTCCTGTCGTATCCCGTGGTGCCGGGCGAGGTCGCGGCGCGACTCCGTTCCGCGGCCCGGATGATCGAATTCCATCGCCGCCGCCAGATCACGCCTGGGCCCGATGCCGAAACCGGCTTGCCCAATCGCGCGGCCCTGGCTGCCGCCGCCCACGAATGCCTCACCAACGGTGGACAAGGCTGGATGGTCGTCGGCGATATCGATTACTTCCAGCGGATACCGCGGCGTTTCGGTCAGAAGCAAGCCAACGAACTATTGCAAGCGATTACCGATCGGCTGCTCGATACATGCGACGACTCGACGTTGCTGGCAGCGTGGGACTTCGATCGCTTCGGCGTGGTCTCGACCGTCGGCAACGATCAGCAGCGTTCGCAATGGATCGCCCGGATCCGCAACGAAGTGCTCGGAAAGCCACTGGCGATCGGCAACGAAGAAGTCGTGCTCACCGCCAGCTTTGGCTGGGCATCTCTGGAGGAAACGGGGCAGATCAGCCTGCTGCGATGCGAGGACGCCCTGCGCCTCGCGAAGACCTCCGGCCGCAATATCGTTTGCAGTTACAGCGACGTGCTTCACGACCGGCAAGCGGGCGAATCGAGCCGATCGAACCACCGGTGCCTGGCCCGCGACGTGGCCGCTCCGGTCACCATCGCGATGCATCCCGACGAAACCGTCGAGCAGGCGCAGCGGTTGATGGAACAATCGGGCGTCGCCATGCTGCCCGTCGTCGACCGTGAAGGCAAGTTGGTGGGCGTCATCAACCGTCAACGGTCTCAGCAAGACACCGATGTGCGGACAGGCGACTCGCGGGCCCGTGGATTGAGCATGAGCGGCTCGCTCCGGTACCTCCGCAACACGATGAACACGCAACTGGTGACGGTCGAGTTCGATGCCACGTTTGACGATGCGGTCGGAGCGATGACCGAACAAAATGCCACGGCCGTTTTTGTGGTTCAAAACCGGGTCCCGCTGGGCGTGCTGACACGCTCGCTGGTCGCAGCCCTCGAACAGCCGATCGAGCGAAATACGTTCGATGCCAACGAAGAGGAAATCGCGGCGTGGCGCGTGCACGAGCCCTGCCTTGTGTCGTTGGACTGAACGTGATGTTGGTATGAACAGAAGCCATGGAACGGCTGCTGTGGACGATTCGTTCGCCTTAAACTACCCCCCTCCCTCCCTTTTCCCTCCAACCTGGCAAATCTCCCCATCTCTCAGCGCCGCACGGTCGTGATTGGACCGGACAACGCCCGCTTTGGATCGGCGAAGTTTTCCTACAATCGATGAATCAGCGCGATGGGGCGCGGCCGGGTTGGACCCGTTGGCCTTGCACCCGTCGGTTCAGAAAGGATGCCCCTTCCATGCCCCACTTCGATGTTGTTGTGATTGGAACAGGTCCCGGCGGCGAGGGTGCCGCGATGCAAGCCTGCAAGCAGGGACTCAACGTCGCCGTGGTCGAGCGGTTTCTCAAGCTGGGCGGAGGCTGCACCCACTGGGGAACGATCCCAAGTAAGGCTCTGCGTTACGCCATTTTTCAAACGGCGGAAGTCAATAACAAACCGCTGTTCCGTGAAATGGGGATCAACATCGAGTTCGACTTTCCCAGACTCCGCAAGAGCGCCCAAACGGTAATCGCCCAGCAGACGGAACTGCGGGCCAGCTTTTACGAGCGAAACCGTGTTCCCCTGTTCAAAGGCGAAGGCCGCTTCCTCGACCCGCACACCGTCGAGGTTTCCGAAGATCGCGGTGCCAAGGACATTCTCACGGCGGACAACATTGTCATCGCCAGCGGCTCACGCCCTTATCGGCCGGCCGACGTCGATTTCAACCACCCGCGGATCTTCGATAGCGATACGATTTTGAACCTGTCGTACACGCCAAAATCGATCTGCGTCTACGGTGCGGGCGTCGTGGGGTGCGAGTATGCCTCGATGTTTCGCAACATGGGCGTGAAGCTCAATTTGATCAACACCCGTACGCGATTGCTCGAGTTCCTCGACGACGAGATCAGCGACGCCCTCAGCTATCACATGCGGGAAAATGGAGCCGTCATTCGCCACGGCGAAGAGTACGAGCGGATCGAAGGGGTCGACGATGGAGTGGTGCTCCACCTCAAGAGCGGCAAGAAGATCAAATCCGATATTTTCTTGTGGGCCAATGGACGTTCGGGCAATACCGAAGACCTGTCGCTCGATAAGGTAGGCATCGCGCCCGACAAGCGCGGACTCGTCAAAGTCGATGAAGACTATCGGACCATGGTCCCCCACGTGTACGCAGTCGGCGACGTGATCGGCTATCCATCGCTGGCTAGTGCCGCTTACGTACAAGGCCGAGCCGCGGCGCTGCGAATTGCCGGCGACGAACACGCGGGACAACTCGGCAAGCTCATCCCGACAGGCATTTACACCAGCCCCGAGATCAGCAGCGTCGGCAAGACCGAGCGGGAATTGACGGCCGAGGGCATTCCCTACGAAATCGGCCACGCACAATTCCGCAGCCTGGCTCGCGCACAAATCACCGGCCGCCGGACCGGGATGCTGAAACTGCTCTTCCAACGCGATACGCTCGAGATCCTGGGCGTCCACTGCTTTGGCGCGACGGCGAGCGAAATCGTCCACATCGGCCAGGCCATCATGTCGCAAGAAGGCCCTGGCAACACCTTGATGTACTTCATCAACACGACGTTCAACTATCCGACCATGGCCGAAGCTTACCGCGTGGCAGCGCTGAATGGGTTTAACCGGTTGTTTTAAGGATTCACGAAGCCGCGGCGGCCCGCCGGGGCGACGATCATCCAGGGACGGCCGACGATAACTTCCGGTAAGATCTCGCCGTTGTAGCGGCTGTCTTCGGAATCGTGCGTATCGTCGCCGAGGACGTAGTAACCTTTTCCGCATTGGTACACGCGATCCTCATAGACATTGGCGATGGCCAGGTAGCGGACCACCGGCACGCCTTGAGGCGGTTCTTTCAGTACGCCATCGATCACGAGTTGGCCCCTCTTGGTGACCTGGACTTTTTCGCCCGGCAGGCCGACGACTCGCTTCATCACCAGGCCGAACTCGTCGCTCCAAAAAGCGATCAGCTCCCATCGTTTGGGTTGCCGGAAGCGGTAGGTGATTTTTTCGGTCAGCACCCGGTCTCCATTGCTCCGGCCGCTTCCCTGCAAGGTCGGCGACATCGAGTTGGAGTGGATTTGCGAAAAGTTGAATGCGAAGTGGTAGACGATCCCGAGCAGGCCTACCGCGGCCAGAGCATGCTCAAGCCCTCGCAGAATTCTTCGCCACAGGGGGCGGCGCCGACGGCGTACTTCCCGGGGTGCCGGAGTTACCGGTGCGGGCACCTCTGGATTCCCTGGCGGCGAAGGTGCAGCGTCGGTGGTTGGCTCGCGACTTTCAGCGGCACTCATTCCTGTCGATCCGTATGAGGCGACTGGCTCTTGGCATCGCCTTCCATTTCAGCTTGGAGGAAGGCTTGCTGTTCCGTGAGCGCCTGTTCGATTTCGGCGTGTCGCGTGGCCCAGCGGAGGCGAGTCGATCGCGAAGCGCCCATCGCTGGCATGGGGTTCATCGGTCCCAGGAGCAGCCAAGCCGATCCCAAGGCAACGACCGAGACGGTGGCGACAAAGCCTTTATCAATGGGGGGTGAATGAGGAACTTCGTCAATCCAAATGATGCCATGATCGTTAGGTGGCGCCTCTACCGGAGGATGCAGCACCGGGTGCGATTGCCAAGCGAGACGTAAGGGCTGATTCATGACAACATCTCCTCTTTCTGAGTTGTCTGCGGGCGCAACTGGCTGACTATTTCATCGGCACACCTGGCGAGCGCTCTTTCGAGTTGCTGAGCCAAGGGATCGCTGGTGGCGGGGCAGCCTGTTCGAACGACGTTACTGCACGGACAACTCGCGGCGCAGTCGGAGCGCGGCGGCTGCGGCCGATCGCGCGGCGGTAGAAAGGGACCGTCGTCCATGACGTGACCCGCTAAAGCGAAACGATTGGCAGGCTCGTCCGCACCCACAAGCCGCTCGCACGGATAGATTCGGCCCGATGGAGCAACGGCAATCTCGCCAAAACCAAACCCGCAGCGGGCGGTATCAGAAAACGGCAACCGCAATCGTTTGGCGACGGCTTCGTCGATCCAACTGATGCTCCCCGCAGGGACCAATCGCAACCACACTTGCTGACAATCTTGAATGGCGCTGGAAAGCGCCGCGATGTCGACTTCGTTCCATGATGCCCAGACATCGAGCGACGGAATGAAGTGCCGCGCACCGTGCGACTGGAGCCACTCGATGCCCGCTGCTAGTTGCTGCACGTTGTCGGGGCGGACCACCGTGATGACGTTGAAATCACGGCCAGCCTGCGCCAGTTCGCGGATTGTCTCGACGACGATCGACGACGTACCGTGGCCATCGGCCGTGCGGCGGTGCCGGTCGTGGACTTCCGGCAGGCCATCGTGACTGATACTCAAGGCGACGCGAGGATCGTTCATCACGCGCCAAGCGACAGGCGATTTCACGGTTCCGTTGGTAGTCATCGTGACGTCGAGTCGCCAGGAGTGTCGTTGTGCCTGGGTTGCTGCGTACTCGATGAGTTCTTCCACCAGCTCCGCTTCGGCGAGCGGTTCACCTCCGAAGAAGGCGAGTTCCAGCGTCCCGCCGCCGCTAAGCGATTGAAACGATCGATCGATGGCATGGCGACCCATTTCGAGCGGCATCCGCCGGCCGAATTTCTCGCGTGTGTAGCAATACGTGCAGCGCATATTGCACGCATGATTCACGACCAGGATTAACCCAAATCGCCGATACATAAGTCCTGCCAAGATCGAATGAGCCAAGCGACCATGCCGGTCACTCAGAATGACTCGACGCCATCAGAGCCGTCTCTTCCGCCGGTGTACGACCGATGAGCGCCTCTTGTTCTGCAAGCGCGCGCTCGATTTCCAAGCGTCGTGCTTCGCGCTCCTCGCGGGCCGAATGCGTCGCGCCGCCGCTGCGGGATGGTTGGGCTGGCAACAACAGGCCAACCATCACGCCGATGATGGCAATAACGACGAGGATTTCGACAAGACTGATACGACTGCGACGCGGCGGTTCGGGCGTATCGTCGATCACGACGGGAGCGACAAAACGTGGGTCCGGCGGATGGTGAACGGGTCCGAGAAAAGAGCGTTGGTAGCGAGTCATCGCATCGACTCCGATAAGCGCCTATCTGACCGGGCCGAACGACCCTTGAGATGAGATGAAAAGGTCAGACACCTGCAGTGTAGCCGTTGCAGTCATTCGCCGTAAAGAAAATTTGGGGTGTTTGTCCCATCGTGGAACGGGCACCCTACATACTTGTTGCGACAATGTTTTGAATAGGAAGCGACTACGCGCTTGCGTAAGATGGAGGAAACACACCCCTTCCCGGCAAATTTCATGCGTTGGCCTCTGCGTTCCCAGCTGTTTGTTCCGACCGCCGCCGTGCTCATCGCCACGGTCGTGGTCGTTTCGACATGGAACGCCTGGCTCTCACTCCGCAGGGCGGAACTGGGCGTTCAAACGCAGGTCCGCCGCATCGCCAGCGAGTTCGAACAACTCTCGGTCCCCCTGCAAACCAGCGTCTTGCGAATCACCGCGCAACTGACGGGCGTCGGACTCGTGGTCCAACCCGCCAGCGGCCCTCCCGTCGCCAGCGACGATGAGTTTCTCTCAGCCTTGCCTGTCGTGGAGAAGCTTCCGGTCGTCGATCGGATCGACAAGCTCTCGGCTTCCCACGTGGTGAAAGTCGGAGCGAGTGATTGGCTGCACGGCAGCGCTCACGTGCGCCGCACCGCCATAGGAGGCGAACCCGTTCGACTGCATGTGTTCTACCCGCGACAGCTGGCGCGAAATGCCTGGATCGAAGCGATCTGGCCGCCGCTCGCCGTGGGAGCTGTGGCGGTGGCGGCCATGATGGGGGTCACGTACTGGATGTCGCGGCGCTTCGTGCAGCCGATTCACGATCTGCAAGCGCAATCGGCGAAGATCGCCAGCGGCGATTATCGAATCGCGCCCGTCCCGGAGCGAAACGACGAGCTGCGCGACTTGGCGATCGACTTCAATCGCATGGCCGAACGACTGGCGACCTACGAGTCCGAAGTCCGCGCCGGCGAACGTTTGGCCACGCTCAATACGTTGGGAAGTGCGGTCGCACATCAGATTCGCAACGCAGCGACGGGCGCGAAGATGGCGCTCGACCTGCACGTTGCCGATGTCGGTTCGGTCGATGAGCCGCTCGGCGTCGCGCGGCAGCAGCTGGAACTGATCGAGACGCATGTGCAGCGATTTTTGGCGATTGGCAAGCCAATGGAGACCGCCCGCCACGACTTCGAGTTGTCGGAGACCCTCCAATCCGCGATCAAACTCGTTCAGCCGACCGCCCGGCACTGGGGCGTTCGCCTGCAATCCAATGCCCCCCTAGAGCGGGTAATCGTACACGGCGACGTGGTTGGGTTCCAGCAAGCGATTGTCAACTTGCTGACCAACGCAGTCGAAGCGGCCGTGGCGAACGAAGCGGAAGCCGCGTCTGGCCAGGAACTTCCCACCGTCGAGGTCCAGTGGCGTGGGACGGCCGACGGCTGGGTGATCGACATTCGCGATACCGGGCTTGGTCCGGCACCGGACATCGCCAAACGGCTCTTCACTCCCTTTACCACCAACCGTCGCGGGGGAACTGGGTTAGGATTGTTCATGGCAAAGCAGGTTGCCATCGAGCACGGGGCGACCCTCACGTGGCGTCGCGATGGAGCGACCACGGTCTTCTCGATCGTAGGAGGGGCTGCCACGAAAGAGATCGTGGCCTCGCCGGAGTCGGCAGCTGTTCATTGAAAGTATTGATGATCTATGTCGCATGTATTGCTCGTTGACGACGAACCCTCTATTTGTTGGGGCTTGGAACAACTTTGCAAGCGTTTGGGTCACCAAACAACGGTTGCCTCACGGGCCGAAGCAGCGCTCGACCTGGCAAAGCAAGAAACGTTTGACGTGATCTTGCTCGATGTTCGGCTACCCGGCATGTCGGGGATCGATGCCCTGCCACAACTCAAGACGACGGCCCCGCATACGCCTGTCGTGGTGATGACAGCCTTTGGCGACTTGGAAACGGCCGTCGAAGCCGTTCGCAATGGCGCGGCCGAGTACATCGTCAAGCCCTTCGATACCACCAAGGTGACCGAGACACTCCATCGCCTTTTGCGTCCGCGTGTGACGGCCGCTCCGGCCTTGGCTCCATCGCCTAACGGGATTGTCGGCCGCACGCCTGCGATGCAGGAAGTTTTCCGCCGCGTCGCGCTGGCGGCGGCAAGCGATGCCTGCGTGCTGGTCTCGGGCGAAAGCGGTTCCGGCAAAGAGTTGATCGCGCGAGCGGTGCATCGCTACAGCCTTCGAGCCGATAAGCCGTTTGTCGCCGTGAACCTGGCGGCAATTAATCCGTCGCTGGCCGAGAGCGAACTATTCGGTCATGTTCGCGGAGCCTTTACCGGCGCCGATGCGCCGCGCATCGGCTTGCTGGCTCAGGCCCACGGTGGGACCTTGTTCTTGGACGAAGTGGCCGATATTCCGCTGCCCGTGCAAGTGAAGTTATTGCGGGCGCTCGAACACGGGGAAGTCACGCCGGTGGGCTCGGGACAAAGCGTGCCGGCGCAGTTTCGGTTAGTGTCGGCCACCCATCGATCGTTGCCGCGGCTCGTTCGCGAGGGGAGCTTCCGTCACGATTTGTTTTACCGGTTGACCACGTTCCAAATTGAGTTGCCACCGCTTCGCGAGCGGCGCGACGATATTCCCCTTTTGATCGAGTTTTTCGTGCGGCGTTTGGGGGGCGAGAACAAGTCGAGTGAAGGATCGCCCCGCGTCTCGGTCTCGCCCGAAGCCCTGAAAGCAGCCGCGGAATGCTCGTGGCACGGCAATGTTCGGGAACTGCGAAACGCCGTGGAGCATGCCTTAGTTTTGGCCCGGGACGGCCATATCCAGCCGGAGCATTGGCCGCCGCCGATGCCGAAGCTCGATGCCGCCGGTCCCCTCGATCAGGCCCTGGACGAGACGGAACTGGATACACGCATTGCCGAATTGCTGACCCGCTGGGCCGGTAAGCAGCTGACGACCGAGAGCGAGCTGAACGACCTTTACGAACGCCTGCTGTCGCTGGTGGAACCCCCCGTCCTGGAAGCGACGCTCAAAAGGCACCGTCAACAATGTGCTGCCGCGGCCCGCGTCTTAGGTTTGCACCGGACAACGTTGCGCAAGCGGCTCGACCAGTTTGGCCTCAAGGGGGAGGAGTGACCGGTTCCCGCGAAATTCTTGCGGCATTCATAAAGGCTTTTCTTGACCCTCGCCCGCGCCGGAATTCTAATCCACAACTTCGCTACATGAAGTTGTGGCTAGAGATAAGTCCGAATACTGTATCAGCCGGGGGGAAGGCGATGATTATTTGGGGTTCGCGGACACACGAGGTTCCTGTCGCGCAAGGTGAATGCTACTGCCCTCGTTGTGGTCAGCGGCAGCCCTATCAATTGATCGAGTCGAAGCGTTATTTCACGCTCTATTTCATCTCGCTATTCCCGATGTATTCGCAAGGGCAGCACGTTGCCTGCCTGCGATGTGCGGGCACATTCAGTACCGATGTGTTGTCGATTGGTGGCCCGCCCGTGCAACAACAGGCCGGGCCTTCCGGCCACGGCTCGCATTCTGGCCATGGGATTGCAGGACCTCCGGCGCCGAGTCCCTCGCCTGACACGGTTCGCCAGCTGTTGACGCTCATTTGCGGAAAGACGGGGCGCTCGGGTGCCGATGCGATCGGTCGAATCAAAGAGTTGCTGCAGCACTCCGGTTTGCCCATCCCTGCCGACGACCAACTGCGCCAAGAACTTCAGATGGCCGTGAGCACACCAGCGACCGTCGCGCAATTTGCGGAGCGATTTGTCGGCACGCCCGAAGACTTCCGGAAGCAGATGGTCGAGTCGGCCAAATGGGTTGTCGACGACGGTCGCCCCCTTTCGCTCTCGGAGCGACAAGTGTTGAATCAATTGGCTGGCACGCTGCGCGTGTCGGCTTGATCGGACGCCTGTCGCATCGGGACTTAGGTGGGCGTCGCAAAACACCTGTTGAACCAACGACGCTGATGCCCACCTACACTCCCAAGCCTCTCGACACATCTCACATCCAGCTCGACCCATCGCTGACCGAGCTGCTCGAACGACTCGCCGAAAACACGCACGACGTGTGGGCAAAGCAGCGCATGAAGGACGGCTGGACCCACGGGCCCGTGCGCGACGATTCGGCCAAACACCACCCCTGCCTGGTTCCCTACGGCGACCTGCCCGAAGGGGAACGGGAATACGACCGAAAAACGGCCATCGAGACGCTGAAACTCGTGGTAGCGCTGGGGTACGAGGTCCGCAAGGCACCCAAAGCCAGCTAGCGTCTTCGAAGGCTGGCCAATCCGGGCTTCATTCTCGCCCCGCATATCTTGGGCGTGTCACTCGTTTTTAGATAGCCAGCAAACGACCGCTTGACGCTGCCTAAAACAATGTTTAGACTAATCAAAACATGTCTTTCGTGGGACAGAAAAAGGTCTCGCAGCTGCCCAAAATATTGTTCTCGAAAGCCCTTATCGCCATGAACACGGTCCCTCGCACTTCGGCTCGGCGGCGAGCTTTTACGATTGTCGAGCTGCTCGTCGCCATTGCGATTATTGGGATGCTGGTCGCGCTGCTGCTGCCGGCGGTTCAACAAGCTCGCGAGGCGGGGCGCCGTGCGTCGTGCCAGAACAACTTGCGGCAGATCGGCACCGCGCTGCACCTGCACGAAGAGACCAAGCACGTCTTTCCGCCGGCTTACATCACGGCCAACACATCGCAGGATGGCACGGCGTTCGGCATCTCCTACGGCGACGAGTACCGCAACGGCCCGCCCGGTTGGGCGTGGGGAACGTTGCTTCTTCCTTATCTAGAACAGGGCGACTTGTACGAACGGTTCGATCTCACGCAGCCATGCTGGTCGCCGGCGTTCGCGAAGTTGGTCGATACCGATTTGCAAGTGTTCCTTTGTCCTTCGGCATCGGGCGGAAGCGGCGGCTTCGAAGTGCAAAAGATGGGAGCCGACATGGAGCACGGCACTCCCATGAACCGCGACGATGGGTCGCGGATTGTCTTTGCCCACTCGCACTACGTGACGAACGCCGGCATCCATCAGCCCTGGGGACGGACCACGGCCTACTGCTACGACTACGATATCCCCGAACCAATCCCCGAGAACGGCAATAAGCTTGCCCGCACCGATGGCCCGTTCTACCGCAACTCGAAGACGACCAATGCGAAGATCGTCGATGGCCTCTCGCACACGGTGTTCATTGGAGAACACAGCTCGGTCCTCAGCAACAAAACATGGGTGGGCGTCGTTCCTTGGGCCGTAACGCCGCCTCGGCTCGACTTGCGGCCGTGGCCTTCGGAGAACAACGGCGCGGGCTGCCTGGTTGGTGTTCACAGCGGTCCCGATACGCACGACCATCCGCAGGTGATCATTCACGCGCCCAACGATCCGTTCGGCCACACCGACGAAATGTGGGGCGAGCACGGACACGGCTGCAACGTGCTGATGGGGGATTCGTCGATCCGATTCATCACGACGTTCATCAAGCCTTCGATCTGGGTGGCCCTTTCGACGCGCGACAGTGGGGAGGCGGTCAGTGCCGAGTTCTAGAACGAGCAGCCTTCCCGATCAGTCGGAGGGCAACGCGCGTGACCGTGTTTTGCTGATTGCCTTGCTCGGATTGGCGGTGTTGGTAGGAGGCTACTTCGCTTATCACTGGCTTCGCCGGCCGCCGCAAATGGGGAACGACCCGGCGGTCTTCGAAACGGTCGACGCGCTGTACACAGCGGTTCGCGAACACGATGAGCCGCGCGTGGCCGATTGTGCCACGCGTCTGCAAGTTTTTCGCGACGCGGGTGCCTTACCAATCGCAGCCGGCCGCAAGCTTGATGCGGTGATCGCCCAAGCGCGTTCCGGGGCATGGGACAAGGCCGCGCACCAACTCTACGATTTCATGCTCGCGCAGCGCCGCGACGCCCCCGCAAAATAGCTGCGGCCGGGCCGCGCTTCGGGCGTTTTTCTTGCCGCAACGTGACATGCGTCTTCCCGCCGTGTAAAAATGGGCCTTCCTTTCGGCTCCGAAAGCCTCGGCCACGCTGCCTTCCTTTGCACCGCGAGTCCTGACGTTGCTCACTCTTCAAGGCGTTTCCAAATCGTTTGCCGGGCAAACCGTTTTGCAGCCGCTCGACTTGGTTGTGGAAAACGGCCAGTCGCTGGTGCTGCTGGGGCCGAGCGGCTGCGGCAAATCGACGCTGCTGCGGATTATGGCGGGCCTGCTGTTGCCCGACACCGGTTCGGTGGCGCTCGACGGCGAGCCGTTGACCAACGAGAACGCCGAGACAATGCGCCGCAAGATGGGCTTTGTCTTGCAGGACGGCGGCCTGTTTCCCCATTTGACGTTGCGGCAGAACGTCACGCTGCTCGCTAAGTATCTGGGAAAGGCGAACGATTGGATTGCTAAACGAACCAACGAACTCGCCGCACTCACCGACATTGCGCCCGAAATGCTCGACCGCTATCCCTTGCAAGCATCGGGCGGGCAGCGGCAGCGGGTGGCCATCATGCGAGCGCTGATGCTCGACCCGCCCATCTTGCTGCTCGATGAACCAATGGGCGCGCTCGATCCCGTGGTCCGCTACGACTTGCAGGAGGACCTCAAGCAAATCATCACGTCGCTGAACAAGACATCGATCATGGTGACCCACGACATGGGCGAGGCCCAGTTCTTTGGCGACAAGGTGGTGATGATGGGACGAGGGCGAGTGCTGCAGCAGGGATCGTTCCGCGATTTGATTACGTCGCCCGCGTCGGAAGACGTGGCGCAGTTCATCAAGGCCCAACGCCACTACACGGTTGAGGAAGGAGACGTCCGTGCCTAGTCGCTCTTCGCTGCAAGGCTATCGCCCTTTGTGTGGCTGCGTCGCCATCGCGCTCGCGTTTTTCTCGGCGCCAGCGATCGCCTTGGCCGAAACGGGCCAGGCAACTAGCGGCCCCAAGGTGGCGATCGGTTCCAAGTCGTTCACCGAAGGCGTGATTCTAGGCGAGGTGCTGCGCCTGGCAGCTAAGAGCGCAGGTGCCGATGCGCGGCATAATCGCGAAATGGGGGGCACGCCAGTCGTCTGGCAAGCGCTGAATAAGGGCCAAATCGACGCCTATGTCGAGTACAGCGGCACGCTGATGCTCGAGATCTTGGCGAAGGAAGGCGTGCTGACCGACGACGAAGTCCAAAAATCGCTCGCGGCCAAAGGGCTGAAAGCGACCGAGCGGCTTGGATTTCAGAACACCTACGCGCTAGGGATGCGCCGCAAAGACGCCGAAGCGCGCGGCATCAAAACGATTAGCGATCTCGCCAAGGCATTGCGGCAAGGAAAAATCAAACTCGCGTTCAGCGAAGAGTTCATGTCGCGAGCCGACGCCTGGAAGGGGCTGCGCGAGAAGTATCATTTCCCCGACGTCGATCCCAAGACGATGGATCATACGATCGCCTACCGCTCGCTCAGCGAAGGGGCGATCGACGTGACTGATATCTACACCACCGACGCCGAAGTTCGGGCCTACGACCTGATCCCGCTGGAAGATGACCGGGCGTACTTCGCCGGTTACTACGCGGTGATCTTGTATCGGGCCGATCTTGAGGAACGGGCGCCCCAGGTGGTCGCGCAGTTCAACAAGCTTGCCGGAAAGATCGGCAACGAAGAGATGATGAAGATGAACCAGCAGGTACGCTTGGGTCACAAACCCGAAGCCCTGGTTGCGTCCGCCGAGATCCAGCGGATCCTCGGCTACGACTCGAAAGAGAACCCATCAGGCTCGTGGGCGACCATTGAACGGATTTTCGTGGCTCTACGCCAACACTTGCTGATGGTGGCGATCTCGCTGTCGGTTGCGATTATCGTCGCGATCCCGCTGGGGATCGTAGCCTACCGCCATCCGCGGGTTGGGTTTGGAATTTTGAGCATCGCCAGCGTGGTGCAAACGATTCCGGCGATGGCGCTGTTCGTCTTTTTGATTCCACTTTTGAAGACGGGCCTCGTTCCGGCGATCGTGGCGTTATTCCTGTACAGCATCCTACCGATCCTGCGAGGCACCTACACGGGCCTGCGCGGCATTCAGCCGTCGCTCATCGAGTCGGCCCAGTCGCTGGGTTTGCCGGCGAATGCCCGGCTCCGGTTGATCGAACTGCCGCTCGCGTTGCCCTCGATTCTCTCAGGCATCAAAACGGCGGCGGTGATCAATGTTGGGACAGCAACCATCGGCGCCATCATCGGCGCCGGCGGACTTGGACAATCGATCATCGCCGGCGTTCGCAACGACGATATCTGGACGATTCTCGAAGGAGCCGTTCCGGCAGCGCTACTGGCGATCGTCGTTCAACGCCTGTTCGATCGGATAGAAAACTGGATGGTGCCGGAAGGGCTGCGTGGGAAGAGATAGGATTGGCCACAGAGGACGAGGAAAACGATTAATCGATTGCTGATTGCTGATTGCTGATTTGTGAAGTGAACATCATCACTCCCTATCTCCCCCTCACCCCATCTCCCTTTCTTCCCTCTCCGGTCCCTCCGGGTCTCCGCGGTGAAATCCTGAAGCCTAACCCAGCTGCACAGTCGGCGGATCGGTGGGCTTGTTGACGCGCTCCACGCTTTGGAAGTTTGCTGCTTTGTGGCTGCCATCGCAGAAGGGTTTGCGACTTGAAGCCCCGCAGCGGCAAAGCGCGATCACCGGCTTATCGGTCGGCATGGGGAACTCATTCCCCTCAGCGTCGCGGAGGATGCAAGGTCCTTCGATCACGAGCGGGCCGTTGTCTCGCAGTCGCATCTTGGTTTCAGACATGGTTGGATCCTGTTGTTGGCAAAGGTGAACTCAAATGGAACGATGCGACTACGCTTCGGGCTGCACGATCGCCTGATACTTAGCGCGAATCTTGCAAACCTTCGGGTACGACACACCTTGGATGTAGCCCTGGTCGGGGTTCGCCTGAGCGTAACCTTGGTGGTAGCCTTCGGCTGGAAAGAACTCCACCAGGGGTTCGAGCGACGTGACAATCGGGCTAGGAAATTTTTTGGCGGCGTTCAACGCGGCGATCTTGGCTGCGGCGGCCGCTTTTTCTTCTTCGCTTTGATAGAAGATCGCCGAGCGATACTGCGTGCCCACATCCGCGCCTTGGCGATTGAGCGTCGTCGGATCGTGCGCGTCGAAGAAGACATCGAGCAAGCGATCGTACGAGATGACGCTCGGATCGTACGTTATCCGGATCACCTCGGCATGTCCGGTGGTTCCCCTGCAGACGGATTTATAGTCGGCCGTCGCTTTGCTTCCTCCGGCGTAGCCGCTGGTGACGTCGCTGACCCCCTTCAGGATTTCGAAGGCAGCTTCGGTGCACCAAAAGCAACCCCCGGCAAAAACGGCGGTGGCGGAACTCATAAGAGGTCTCCGGGAAAAGCGAGCATCGCATCAATACAGGGAACGCGCGGCACGTTTCAATGTAATGGCGAGAACGCGATCGGCACGAGTGGGGTGAATCCACTCCTTCAGAGGCCAGATCGATGGGCGACGTTACGCAAAACGAGATCAACAAGACGCTATGTCTTGACTTTGTGGCGAGCGAAGATTCCACTGGGAGACAGGCTCTTTGGAATCGGTTGAGCATTGGTGGGAGAGTTTGCGATGTCGCGATTGGTTCGATGGTTCGCCGTAGTCGCTTTGCTTCTCAGTGTGCGGATGCTCACGGCTCAGGAGCCGGCCCCTACCGACGAGACTCGGACCGACGAGGAGACCCGCGGCAAGATCGCTTTCGAATTGGTTTCGAAAGCGGCCGATGGGTTCGACATCGAGACCAGCGGCGCCAAGCCGGCCAAACTGAAACGAGTGGAAACGCCGCTGCTTCGCTGGTCGAATCCCGAGGCGGGTTCGATCCACGGAGCCGTCTTCGTATGGACCGTCGACGATCGCCCGCAACTGGTGGCTTCCGTTTTCAAATGGTTTTCGCCGAAAACATTTCTGGATGCGGAGGTCCATAGTTTGAGCGAGCAACCTCTCGTCGCCAAGCAAGGGGCGAACGCGGCGTGGAATACGGGCAACCAGGGCGTCAAGTTCCAGCGACTCGAAGGAACGCCGAGTCCGGCCGATTCAGCCGTTCGCCGGCTCGCGCAAATGCGCACGATCATGCGCGCGATGACCGCCAGCGAAACGACGCGCGACAAACAGAAGATCGATTTGCGGCTGATGGAAAAAAGCCGCTTCACCGTTATCAATCGCCCAAGGCGAACATCGTCGATGGCGCGCTCTTCACGTTTGTCCGGGCGACCGATCCCGAGGTCTTTGCCCTGATCGAAGCAAAACAGGTAGCCGAGGACAGCTTCTGGCAAGTCACGTTCGCGCGGATGAATAGCTTCGCAATGAATGTGAAGCAAGGAGACAAGACGCTTTACGAAGTGGACGAACTTCCCTGGGGCGTCGTTTTCGACTGCAAACAGGTGTACAACATCGTGCGGGTCAGCGAAGGAAAAGAATAAGCCGGCGCCACGCTTCTAGAATCGTCATGGATCAAGTCGAACCACCTGTTTCCGTCATTCGCCGCAACGACGAAGGCTTTTTGGACGTGGTGTGGCGCGACGAGCATCGCAGCGCCTACTCGCTGTACGACCTTCGCTGTGCGTGTGCCTGCGCGGGGTGCGTGCACGAACTGACAGGCCAGCCCCTTCTCGACCCCGCGTCGGTCCCGCGCGACATTAAAGCGAACGAACTGAGCCTGGCAGGCAACTACGCGCTGCGGATTGCCTGGAGCGACGGCCACGACTCGGGCCTCTACACGTGGCAGCGACTGCGGGAATTATGCCCGTGTGAGGCGTGCCGGAGCTAGGCTCCAGGCTCCAGTTATCTTCGGCTTTACTTGCGACCCGTTGAGGTGGTTTTTGTGTGCCGCCTTCGCGGGTCACGTTCCGGATACATTACGAACACCCCTCGCAGTAGGGGATTTCTTTAAGAAATGCTTGCCGAAGCGGCTTTCAGCCGAACAATATCGACGCTTCCAGAATATTACGATACCGTAATGTTCGATCCTCCCGTCGATGCCTATGCTTTGGAACTGAAAACGTGCCTGACAATCGAACGAATCGCCCCCCCAGCTTGCTTCGCGATCTCACGGCCGGGGTCGTGGTCCTTTTGGTTGCCATTCCCCTTTGCTTGGGAATCGCGCTCGCGTCAAAGGCCCCTTTATTCTCGGGGCTCGTTTCGGGCATCATCGGCGGCATTGTCGTTGGCTGGATGAGCAAGTCGCAAACCAGCGTGAGTGGCCCTGCTGCAGGCCTGACGGCGGTCGTCATCGCTCAAATCACCGAACTCGGCTCGTTCGAGACGTTTTTGCTCGCCGTCGTCCTTTCGGGAACTATCCAGATCGTCTTCGGCCTGATTCGCGCAGGCAACATCGCCGCCTTCTTTCCCAGCAGCGTGGTGAAAGGGATGCTCGCGGCGATCGGCGCGATCTTGATCCTTAAACAGATTCCGCACCTTTTGGGTCACGACATGGACCCCGAAGGGGACTTTGCCTTCAGCCAGCCCGACTCGGAAAACACGCTTTCGGAACTGCTGCGGATCTTTGGCGATTACCACGTCGGTGCGGCGGTAATCGGGTTCACGTCGCTGGCGCTGATTGCACTGTGGGAGAACTGGCAGCCGCTCAAACGGACGAAGATCCCCGCACCGCTGGTGGTGGTTTTGGTGGGTGTCGCCATGGCTTGGGCGTTTCAATACGCCGGCAGCACCTGGTCGATTCAACCCAACCACATGGTCAACGTCCCCATACTTTCGGACGCGAAGTCGTGGTCGGAGGCCTTCCGGTTTCCCGACTATTCACAGTTTCTCAATCCGAAGGTCTATTTCGCAGCCACGACGCTGGCGATTGTCGGTTCGCTCGCGTCACTGCTCAACATCGAAGGGATCGACAGGCTCGACCCGAAGCAGCGCGTGACACCACCCAACGAAGAACTGGTAGCGCAAGGGGTCGGCAACATGGTGGCGGGGATGCTCGGCGGCATTCCCATTGCATCGGTCGTGGTCCGCGGGTCGGTGAACATCGACGCGGGCTCGGAGTCGAAGCGGTCCGCGATCTTCCATGGCATCTTGCTGGCGATCTTCGCCTTGTTCCTTCCGCAAGTTGCGAATTTGATTCCGCTGTCGTGCCTGGCGGCGGTGCTCCTCGCGACGGGTTACAAGCTCATTAGCCACGACATCTGGCAGCGGATGTGGCGAGAAGGGGCTTCGCAGTTTCTGCCTTTCGCCGTAACCGTATTCGCCATTGTTTTCTCCGACATGCTATTTGGTATCGGCATCGGCATGGCGACGGCCGTCATCTTCATCCTGGCCAGCAACTTCCGCCGGCCGCTTAAGATGAACATCGAACGGCACTTGGGAGGCGATGTGATCCACATCGAACTGGCCAATCAGGTGAGCTTCCTCAATCGAGCGGCTATCGAGAAGGCGCTCAATGCCGCACCGCCAGGCGGC
This sequence comes from uncultured Pirellulaceae bacterium, assembly GCA_964636985.1. GTDB lineage: Bacteria > Planctomycetota > Planctomycetia > Pirellulales > Pirellulaceae > CAZWSX01. The sequence goes on from CAZWSX010000029.1 coordinate 74,048, forward strand.
CATGTGATGCTCGATGCGACCAACACCGTTTACATCGACCCCGATGTGAAGAGCTTGATCTACGAGTTTCGCGAGACCAAAGGACCCGCGCGGGGTGTGCGCGTCAGCCTGCGGGGCTTCCGCGACCTGAAGGACGACGTTCAATACGTCGACTCCAGCACCCGTGAGCTCCAGGAAAGCCTGGCGCCAGCGCAGGTGCTCGACATTTTGCGCGACGGGAACGCGCGTTTTCGAAGTGGCAGGCGTTTGACGCGCGATTTAAATCGCATGCTCAACGCCACGGCGACCTCGCAGTATCCCTTCGCCGTTGTTTTGAGCTGCATCGATTCGCGCACGCCGACCGAGTACATCTTCGATCTGGGACTAGGCGACGTCTTCAACATTCGGATCGCGGGCAACATCGTCAGCCCCGGCGTTTTGGGAAGCATCGAGTACGCTTGCGCCGTCGTCGGCGTCAAAGTCATCTTGGTGATGGGCCACACCCGGTGCGGTGCCGTGACGGCGGCCGTGAAGTTGCAAGGTTCCCCCGAGTCGGTCGAGTCGGCCACCGGCTGCCAGCACTTGGACGCCGTTTTGGAGAACGTCCAGGCCGCGATGCCGCCTGTTTCCTCATTCGTATCGAGCAGTAATGGCTCGGGTAAAGGCTCGGAGGAAGAACAGCAGCAGTGGGTTGACGAAGTCGCCCGGCGGAATGTGCTCCATTCAGTGCAGGGCATCCTGAACCAAAGCCGCACCATCAAGAGATTGGCCGACGAGAACCGCGTTACGGTGGTGGGCGCGATGTACGACGTGAGCCGAGGGGAGGTCGCGTTTCTGACCGAGGTTGATCGGCCAGTGGGCGCACTCGTTACGTAGCGGGAATTGATTCCGAGCCAGTTTGCCTAGCTTAGCCACCGCTAGCACAGCGCGCTCTTGCATCGCCCTATCTTCGTCGCTTAGGCTGCTTCCACCGATGGTGCTGGCACGAGGCCGCACTCCGTTATCTCATTTGCACGAACCAAGACGAAGGAGCGTCTCCCGATGGGTCCCTTTTTCGACCAACCTGGATCGGGGCGTCCTTATTTTTCCCGCCCGCAGCTGGCGCGCGCAACGCCCGGCGTCTCGCTTCCCGTCGATGATGCCGAGGCCGACCAAATCGACTGCGCGGTCGCACGTTCCCGGGCCTGGTTGCTAAGCCAGCAAAAAGCCGACGGGCACTGGTGCGCAGAGCTGGAAGGGGATTCGATCCTCCAGAGCGAGTACGTCCTGCTGCTGGCCTGGATGGGACGTGAAGAGAGCGGAAATGCGCAAGCTGCGGCGAGACGGTTGCTGGCCACCCAGTTGCCCGAAGGTGGTTGGGCCATGTACCCCGGCGGCGACATGGAGATCAGCGGCAGTGTGAAAGCCTACTTCGCGTTGAAGCTGTGTGGTTACGATGCAGCCAGCGAACCCTTGGAGCGCGCCCGCGCGGCGATTCTGGAAGCAGGCGGCGCCGACGCGGTGAATAGCTTCACGCGGTTCTACTTGGCGCTGCTAGGACAGATTCCTTACGAGATCTGCCCGGCGGTTCCGCCCGAGATTTGCCTGCTGCCAACGTGGTCGCCGTTCAATATCTACCGGATGAGCGCGTGGTCGCGGACGATTGTCGTCCCGTTGTCGATCATGTGGGCCACGAAACCGACCCGCGAGATTTCGACCGAGCGCGGCATTCGCGAATTGTTCCTTCGCCAACCCGCCGATTGGCCGGCGCTACGTTGCCCTGGTTTGGAGACCGAAAAGGGTTGGTTCCGCTGGGAGACTTTTTTCCGCCGCGCCGACGCGACGTTCAAAACGCTCGAGCGTTGGAATGTTCGGCCGCTGCGAAAACGCGCCATCCAAACGGCCAAGCAGTGGATGCTCGATCGCTTTGAAGACAGCGACGGGCTGGGCGCCATCTTCCCGCCGATCATCTGGAGCATCATCGCGCTCAAGTCGCTGGGCTACGACGACGAGAGTCCCGAAGTGCAATACAACTTCGATCAGCTCGATGCGCTGATGCTTCGCGACGGCGATCAACTCCGTTTGCAGCCGTGCATGTCGCCGGTGTGGGATACGGCGATTGCCCTCCGCGCCGTCGCGGCCGTGGAAGAATCGTCTAGTTCGCCTGAGGTTTCGCGATCGGTGTCGCAGGCCATTGATTGGCTGCTCGACCGCGAGATCAGGGTGAAGGGGGATTGGTCGCAGCGCGTGAACGTCGCTCCCGGCGGATGGTGTTTCGAGTATCGCAACGCCTTCTATCCCGACATCGACGACACGATCATGGTTTTGATGGCGCTCCGCGAGTCGGGTGGCGAGGCGCTCGACAAGTATGCCTCGCAACCTGGAAAGAGTTTGCCGGCCGCAGCGGATCAGGCGAGCAGCGTTTCCGAGGGGCGCCGTCTGGGCGTTCGGCTGACGCGCACCATTGCCGCGGTGGAGCGAGCCAAGGCATGGACGTTGGCGATGCAGAATCGCGACGGAGGCTGGGGAGCCTTCGACAAAGACAACGATGCCGAGTGGCTGTGCCGCGTGCCGTTCGCCGACCACAACGCCATGATCGATCCCAGCACGCCCGACATCACGGCGCGCGTCCTCGAAGCCCTCGCGGGCTGGGGAGTGAAGCGCGGGCATTCGGCGGTCGAACGAGCGCTGGCTTACCTGCGTAGCACTCAGGAAGAGGATGGTGCTTGGTACGGCCGTTGGGGGGTCAACTATATCTACGGCACGTGGCAGACGTTAGTTGGATTGGCTGCCGCAGGTGTCGAGTCCGACGATAGCATGATGGTCCGTGGTGCGCGCTGGCTGCTCAAGTACCAGCAATCGTCCGGCGGTTGGGGCGAATCGGCCGACACCTACGAGTGGCCGCAGCTGCGAGGGAAAGGAACAACCACGGCGTCGCAAACGGCGTGGGCACTATTGGGACTGGTCGCTGCCGGTTGTGCGCGATCGGAGGCCGTTGTGCGCGGCGTGCGTTGGCTCGTCAGCCAACAACAGGCCGACGGATGCTGGAACGAAACGGAGTTCACCGGGACCGGTTTTCCGCGCGTGTTCTACCTTCGTTACCACTACTATCCGCAGTATTTTCCATTGCTGGCAATCGAGGCCGTTCGCAAGGCCTGGACGAAATCATAAAGAGCATCACCACGTAGGACGCACAATCCTGTCCGTCAAACAAATAGAAGAGCCTCCCATGTCTGTTCCTGTCAGCCAAATGTGGACGGTTGCCACGTATGTTCTCGGCCGCAAGCTGCGCGGCGTGAAGCGGTTTCCGTTGGTGCTGATGCTCGAGCCGCTCTTCCGCTGCAACCTGGCCTGCGCCGGGTGTGGAAAAATCCAATACCCGGCCGAAATCCTGCGGCAGCACCTCACGCCCGAGCAATGTTGGGCCGCAGCCGACGAGTGCGGCGCCCCCGTCGTTTCGATTCCCGGCGGCGAGCCCTTGCTTCACCCGCAGATCGAGCAGATTGTCGAGGGCTTGGTCGCCCGCAAGAAGTACATCTATTTGTGCACCAACGCGATTCGCTTGGAGGAGGCGCTCCCAAAGTTCCGCCCCAGCAAGTATCTCGCGTTCAGTGTGCACCTCGACGGCCTGGAAGCGGAACACGATCACGCCGTTTGCCGCGATGGCGTCTTCGACGTCGCTGTCCGCGCCATCCGTGCGGCCAAGGCGAAAGGCTTTCGCGTCACGACGAACACAACCGTCTTCGACGGAGCCGATCCACAGCGCGTGCGAAAGTTCTTCGACGAGGCGATGTCGCTGGGCGTCGAAGGGATGATGGTCTCGCCTGGCTATCCCTACGAACTCGCTCCCGATCAGGAACACTTCCTCCGGCGGGAACAAACGGAGCGGCTCTTTCGCGACGTCATGAAGGATGCGCCGCGGCGATGGAAATTCAACCAGACCGCTCTCTTTCTGGAGTTCCTGCAAGGTGCGTTCGATCTCGAATGCACGCCGTGGGGGAGTCCCACGTATAACTTATTCGGCTGGCAGCGGCCGTGTTACTTGCTGAACGAAGGATACGCCAGCACGTATAAGGAACTGCTTGAATCGACCGATTGGGATGCCTACGGCCGACGAAGCGGCAATGCCAAGTGCCGCGATTGCCTGATGCACTGCGGCTTCGAACCGAGCGCCGTGAACGCCACGTTTAGCTCGCTAGCCGGTTTGCTGCGAACGATTAAAGTCATGGCGCTGGGGGCAGGTCGCACGCGCGTGGCGGAGCGTAGCAGTTGTTCTTTTTCGACGCCGCGCCCCGCTTCAAGCGGTGCGACGCAGTTGGTGACGCTGGAGACTGCGCCGCAGCCTGAGCGGCGAGATGAAGTTTCGGTGTGAGAGGAAAGAACGAGTGGGAGAGGGGGTGGGGAGATGGGGAGTGATGACGTTCACTTCGCAATTCATCAATCTTGAAATGCTGCCCTGCTCCCTTTCTCCTTTGACTCCCATTCCCCCATTCTTCTCTTGTATGATCGCACCAACCGCTGACGGACAGGATTGTCCGTCCACTTTTTTCTCTCCTCCGGGTCTCCGCGGTGCAACTACTTCTTTCGCCTTGCACGGCCTGCCAATAGTTTCCCGATAACGCCGGCGATCAGGCAACTCGCCGCAAAGAGGTCGCCGGTTCGGCTGTAGAGGGTTGGCGCTCGACCTCCTAGTGGGACTGTCTCGACAAGCACTCTCCGCTCTCGGCGCGGGGCTTGCGTGATGATGTGCCCGTTGCTGTCGACGATCATGCTGAGGCCGGTGTTGGCCGCGACGAACATCGGCTTGCCGTGTTCGACCGCTCGCATGATGTTGCACTGGGCTTGCAGGTCGAGGATGGCGCCGCCCCAGAACCAGCCGTCGTTGGTAATGTTGACCAGGGCGTCGATTTCCTTTCCCTTCGCACGGCACTCGCGGACGTGACTTGCAATCACGTGCGGCACCGTGCTTTCGAAACAGATGCTGGGGCTGAAAACGAGCCCATCGATTTCAAACGGCTTGGCACCGGGACCAGCCGTCATTCCCGCAGGCAACGGCGCGATTTGATAGATCCAGGGAAACCACGCGCCGAAGGGAAGATACTCGCCGAACATCACCGGGTGGCACTTGGAGTAACTGGAGACAACGTTTGCCTTGCCGTCGACCAGGATCGCTTCGTTCGTGATGGTTGGAACGGGCGACTCGGTGTAGAGAACTTTCACTCCACCCAACACCAGGTAGTGCTCCAGGCCGCGCGGGAGTCTTAGTCCATTGATGAAGATTTTAAGGTCGTCTTTGAAGTCAGCGTGCCGTTTGTGGACGATCTCTTTGAATTCCGCGAGTGTTCCCTCGTGCCGCTTAGGAACCGAGATGTACTGTTCCATCTCGAAGTCGGCAACTGGAAACGAAGACTCGGGCAGCAAATAGAGAGTGGGTGGCCGTCCCTGGCGATCGGCGAAGTGTTTTTTTCCTCCGTCGATGGTCTCGCGATAGTGCTTGAAGACGTTTTCCGCTTGCTGGTCCGAGACGTCGAATACCACATCGAGCGCCCCTTGCACCACGGCCACGCGGAACGGCTTTTGCTCGCTCGGTTTTGCTTGGCCGACCTGCGGAAGCACTCGGCCGCACAGGGCCATCGTTGCAATGGCCGCGACGAGGACCATCGCGAGGACCGCCATCGATTGTCCGACGAGTGCCATCCGTGGAGCCAGAGGACTGCTGGCGATGGTGCCATCCAACGGGCGAAGCAATTGAAACAGCGCGCAGCCAAGCGCCGCTCCCACGAGCGCCACCACAAAACCGACCGCGTAGGCTCCGCCCAGCGAGGCAAGCTGGATGAGCGCGGGATACGCCACTAGGGCGTGTCCCAAATTCGCCATCGAGAAACCGGTGATCATGTAGGCGCGAACAAGTTCGAGAGCCGTCCACACCACGGGGATCGCAAGCCAGGCAGGCCAGTTCCCTTTGTGAACCAGTATCCGCGACCACGCAACAAAGCCGGGAACATAGACCGCCAGGTAGCCCGACAGGGCGACCCAGCCCAGGTACAGCGCCGGATGGGCTTTGCGGATCGACTCCAAAACCCACAACCAAAAGACGAAGCTTACGCACCACAGGCCAAAGTACTGCCGGCCGGTCACGGGAACGGGGTGGCAGATCAGAATCGTCCACGGAACCAGAGCTACGAAGGCCGTCAGGCCCAGGCCGAACGGTGGGAATGATAAGGCCAGCAAGATCCCGCTGGTGCAGATCAGCGTCCAGCGCCATCGATCGAGCTTGGTGCGTTCACCCATCGTGCGGGAAGTGGCGACAGCAACGCCGCTAATCTTTGTTTTGGTTGATAGCTTTGTCGATGCCATGCAAAAGAAACCCAATCAATGCCCGTTATTGCCGCGACTCGATCCTCGAATCGCCACCGATTGTACCGGTGATGCAGGAAATCGCGGAGATGACAATCCTCCGGCCGGTCGCCTGAAAGGTGTCACAACGCATACGCATCTCATTTTGCTCCTTTGTCTCCTATCCATGGCGAAGGATAGTCAAAAAACAGGCCCGACAACGCCTTCCTGGAGCTAGGTTTTCGGTGAGCGCCTACACAGGCGGTATTACGGCCCGAATTGCCCCTATCGCGAAATACGTGCTTCCAACGGCAGGTTTACGTATGGCCCCAGTTGATGTTTCCGACATGCCCGCGACCACACCTGGTGTGTGGCTTCTGGCGGGCTGCACGGACCCCAACGGAAACGTGGAATACATCGAACTATCGAAGTTTCCGTTTCGCGTCGGGCGCAAAGCGGAGATGTCGCTGTCGATTCCTCGTGCCACCGTCTCGGGGGCCCATGCTGAGTTCATCGAACGCGATGGCACTCTTTACCTGCGCGATCTGAACAGCACCAACGGGACCTAT
>CAZWSX010000030.1:0-79642 GCA_964636985.1 uncultured Pirellulaceae bacterium
GTAGTCCGAATACCGCCAATAGGTGTACTTCTTCCCCGTGGGGTCCTTCCGGTCCTCGGCGTCTTGCTTGTCGAGGCGATCCTTCACCTCCTTGGCCAGGAAGCTCCTTTCGGGTGCATGATTTCGCATTTGAGGCCGGTTGGGATCTTCGATGGCAACCCGAATTCGGTACTTGTATTTCTTCCCTGGCACCGCCGTCGTGTCCACAAATCGCACGAGTTTCCATGGAACGACTTGACGCGGTTGATTGAGCATGTTGGGCATTCCGGCAATGCCGGGCATACCGCCTTTGCCGCCCATCATCTGCTGCATCATGCCGCCCATGTTTGGTGCCCCGCCAGTCGCTCCGCCAGGCATCATGGGCATGCCCGACATCCCCGGAGGACCGCCGGAGCCACCCATCGAGCCCGTTGGTGAACCGCCAGGCGCCATAGGCATAGGCATCCCCGACATCCCCGGAGGGCCTCCGGAGCCGCCCATCGAGCCGGTCGGCGAACCGCCGGGCATCATGCCTGCTTTTGGCTTCTTTCCGGGTTTCGGCTTCGGTTGTTTCTTGGCAGCCTGACGCATGGTGGGAAGCTGCCGAGCGGTCACGGTGTACCCTTCGGCAAGGGCCTTGTCCATCAGCGACGCGCTATCCGGCGGCCCATCTCCTGGCACCGCCTCTGCACCTGGAGGCCCATCGCTCTCGTCTGTTTCTTCTTCTCCTGGCGTCGTGATAAGTCCCTTGTTGAGATCGGTTGGAACGCGAAGCGGAATGTCTGGATGCTTCAATGCGTCCGTCAGATCGGCTCCAAGAAGCGGTGGAACCGGCTGCGTGATCGCATAGGGGGTTTCAGGAGAAACAGCATCGACGCTTGCGTCTTGAATCGACTCTCCTACGATGGCCCGATATTTCTTCCAGTCAGCCGATTTGGTGTAGACCTTCCAATCGGTGTCCTTCGGGACATCAGAATCGGAGGTCACCTCCGCGCGTTCCAAAACGGGCCACAAATAGTGCACGTCGTCGCGGCCGCCCATTTGATAGTCAGGCGAATTGAGGAACGCCCGCTCGTATTCCCTGTTTTGTTGACCATAGGGAACCGCGGCGGTAATGACCATCATGTACGCGGAACTGTAACCGCCATCGGGCGTCTCGGGCTTGTAGGTGCCAGCACCCATTCGCTTGCGTGCACCGCCGGCGGCGGCGACCGCCGACAGCGCCGATTGCGGGTCTTCCCCGTCGCGAGTATGCAATGCCCCGTAAATCGGCGTGACTTGAACGTGCACTGGAGCAATGATCTTTGGGTCGCTCCGAGGGCTAAGCCGCGGGAAGTTCGGCTTATTGAAAATCTGTACGATCGGATAGCCAGATGGATCAACAGGCGCTTGCACAGACAACACGTCCTTTTCGGTGGTGAACGAGACGTTGCTGCGCTTCGCCTTGACGTCGTCCCACTTGGTCTTAATGAGCGTGCTTTCAGCTCGCTTCACCACTTCGCCCAAATCGTCGGGGCTCTTGCCGGCTTCGAGCGCGGGCGCTTGCGTACCCAAGTAGATGAAGACGACGAGCAGCACGGCGACCACACCCAGCACGAATTTTTCAACGTGCCGAATGCAGAAGCCTTGAAAGCCTCCCTCGCCAAAATCAATCTTCGATTTTTTCACGCTTGTCTCTCCCTATTCGCCGTTTTGAATCGCGTGTCCCTGATCGCTTTTTAAAGCGGCCGCTGTTCGCTCGTCACTGTTTCAACGCGTCGCTTGCCAAGATCGTTTCAAACCAGAGTGACCACTAAGTCGACTTATTGCCTTGCGCTGCGTTATTGCCTGGCGCTGCCGTATTGACCGGTACCGGGTTGCTGGCCGGCACGGGGGCTGCGGCCGTCGGTGCACCTCGTTTTTCGGGGGCCTTTTCCAGGTTCAGCTGTTTGAAGTTCGCCGGATTGTACAAATACACCAAACCATAAAGCTCGAAGGTGACCTCCACGTCGTCCGAATCGGTCATGTCGCGCTCCGATCCTTCGTTGGACATCTGCAGCGGACCATTTGTGTTCGTGGCTTTCTTTGGTCGGCCCGTCGATTTCTTGGCAACGCCCTGCTGGCCACCTTGCGGGTTGATCCGCCACTGCCGTACCTCGACGGGTAGTCTGCCATTGGCACATTCCGCGAGCAGGTCGGGAACGTTCTTCTGATCCATGCGAACGCGAATTCGAACAGGGATCCGCTTGGCGACAGCCAGGGCCGCGTCATCCGCAGTCGCGGGAACGGCCGTTAGAGCGCTTCGCACCTTGCCGGCGATGAGCGGCTTAAAGTTACTATCGACGTATCGATTGTCAGCCGGGTCGTCAGTCGCAGCGGGGATCGCATTGCTGCCGCCCGCGCTCGCCGGCGCGGCTCCACCTGCTGCTTGCGCGCCGCCCGGCATCATAGGCATGCCGCCTTGCCCTGGCGCATTTCCCATGGTCCCTGTGGGAGCCCCGCCCATCGGCGGCATGGACCCAGATCCACCCATAGCTCCAGTGGGTGCCCCACCCATGCCCATCATGCCTCCCATTCCACCCATCCCGGGCGCGCCAGAAGCTCGGCCTCCACCACCGCTGGCCAGTGCGCTAACAGGTGGCGGCAGCGCTTCTACCTTCGCCAGTTGGAACCCCGAATCGGGAATCGCCGTACGTCCCAACGAAATCGACTCCAAAGTGCGGATCGTCGATTCCATCCCGCCGGCCGTATTCGCGTTAGTCCGCGCGATGATCTTGAGCAGTTCGCTTAGGACCCAGTAATCCTCTTGGGCGTAGGCCAGTTGGAGCGTCGTCGGGACCGTCTTGGTAACGGGTTCGAAATGGTTCTTTACCAGCCGGAATTGATCGTCCGGGTCCCACCACACCAGTTGCCGCATGCCCTCCCTTGCGTCGGGAGTGCCGCGAGTTACGTCCTCAAGCGTTTCCGTGACCGGAACGGACCAATTCGACTCGACGATGTCGGCCAACTTCGGCAAGTCGCCCGACATGTAGTTCTTGTAGATACTGCGCACCGACCCTGAGAGAAGTTCCTCACCTTTGTTCATCTTTTCGAATGGATACTTAATCTTGGGCACCTCGGCGTTGAACTTGGGACCAAGATCGGGCCAAACAACCAGCCCTTGCTGCTTTTCGTATTGCGCCTCCCAACCCCAGTAAACATCCGCCTTCTTTAGATCAAGTAGTTCATCAACTTTCTTGGCGATCTCGGGATTGGGATGTTCGGGGATCGCAACGACAGCGTTCCCTGACGAGTAACTCGAAGTGATCGCTTGGATCTGTGCGGTTGTCTTCGTCGAGAGGTCGGAAACGGCCATGTACCAGCCGACGAACCCCGTGACCAGCACGACCGCGCACAAGATCCAAAAGTGATGCTTCTTCGTTTGTTCTAAAACGTCTTTGGCGTCCATGTCGAAAGCCTTTTTGGCAAACCTGCTGAACCGTTAGTGTGCGAAATGAAACAAAAAGGGAGCACCAGCGACTACGGAGATGGCTCGGTCGTCGATTCGTCGGGAGGGGCGTCCGGCGGCGCATCTGCCGGGGCTCCCTCCTCAGCGGCTGCACCCTCGGGAGTCTCGCTCTCAGGGGGCTCGGGCGGCATGGGAGTCGTCCCATCGGCCGGTTGGGGGCCGGCATCAGGGGGAGCGCCGGTCGTCGGATTCGCTGGCGTTCCACTAGCCGGCGCTCCAGCAGCTGGCTGCGTACCGGTGGTGCCGTTTGGCGCCGTCGGAGCGGGAACCGTTGTACTAGGAACCACCGTAGTCGGTGCCGTGGGATTGGGCACCGCCGTGTTAGGCGCGGCCGTCCCATTGCCGGGCGGAGTTCCAGGCGCCGCCGCAGCTGCCGCGGCGGCATTGATAGCAGCCTCGCGATCGATGAGGATCTTGAGCTTCGCCGGCAGCGGGACTTCCGACCAGAAAAACTGGACTTTGAAATTGGTTCGGTAGGGTTTGTAGGACGACGTGTCCTTTTTCGGCGCATCCTTGTCTTTATCTTTGGCCTTCTCCGCGCCTTTCTCCTCGGCCTTGGTCGCCTCGTCCTTCCTCGCGTCCTCGCTCTCGCTGGTTGTGAAGCTGTGCACTTCAACTTGCTTCGATTCCGATGCCCCCACCAGCACTGGGCTGGAGATGCCAATATCCTTGTAAAGGAAATACCGCGGTACGAGCTGACCGTCGATTTCGACTGGCAGCACACAACCGCCATACGTCAAGTTGGCAATCAGCGTTCGCAGGACGTGGTTGCGGTCGATGTATTGACGCTGGTCGCGATCGTCACCGGGATGGAAGTAGTGGTACCCGGTGAGCTCGATCGCGTAGCCGGGGCCCGATGGGCCAGCACCGGCGGGAGGGGTCGTTTGCGTCGCGGCTGCTGGCGGCGCTGCAGGAGCTGGATTGGTGGCGGGAGCCGGGTTGGTGCCTGTCGCGGCTGCGCCGCCTAGTTCCTTGGAAAAATCAACGCCCGGGAATTCATTGGTCGGGTCTATCGACTGGCGCTGTGCCGCGAATTCCGCAACTGCCACACGGTCGGCCGCGATCTTGTCCGTGATATCCTTCTTCGCCCACTCGCTGGCGTTCTGAAAGAACTTCGACTCGACGTATTCAATGTGTAGTTCAAATTGTCGATCGAACGGCGTCTTGGCGGGGTCGAGCGTCACGCGCGGATCGATTCCCGGCGTGACCGGCAGAGCCTGATTCAGCGCCGTGTAAAGCTCCATCCAGTACATCTTGCGATCGCGTTCGCCAACCACTCCCTTGCCGAATTTTTCGAGAGCTTCTAACTGCTTCTTCTGCTCTTCGTCTTTGGCCTTGTACCGGCCGCTGGTGTCGACGACCGACTTGACCTTGTTCGTCGCATCCGTCCAGCGTTCCGGTGTGACCACGCTGTATTTGGAATAGTAGAAGACGTAGTTGGCAGCCATCGCCAACAGCAATCCACCGAGGGCTGCAACCGCCCACGGCCGTTTGGCGCGAACCATCCGGTCGGTCAGGATTTCGCGGGGGATCAGGTTCGTCTTCATCGTCCCCTGGCCGAGCCCTTGCAGGCACAAGCCATAGGTCGTCGCGAACGACAGCATGTTCTCGTTGAACGCCGCCGCACCCACCACATCGTCCCCGGTGAGCCGCTCGAACTTGGGCAATTCCACCAGTTCGTAGTTCAAGTGCTTTTGCAGGTACTGCTTCAAGCCGGGAAGTTTGCAGGCGTTCCCCAAGATCATCATCTTGGTGATCTTGGCCTTACGGTCGAGACTGTGGAAGAAGTTGATCGAGCGTTGGATTTCCGAAACGATGTCGTTGAAGACCGGCCGCATCGCTTGGAACACCGCCCGTGGGTCTTCCGCCGTGTGGGCGTTTCGCTTGAGGTGCTCGGCCTTCGCGAAAGTGAGCTTGAGCTCCTTGGTCAATTGCTTGGTGAAGCTGCTGCCGCCTAATGGAATGTTCCGTTGCCACAAGCGATAGCCGTTCGTGACCAGCAAGTCGGTGGCATCGGTGCCGAGCGAAATCACTAACGTCGACGGCGGCGGGTTTTCAGGATCGAAGTCTTCCGGCGGGGGAAGCTTGGCTTGCAATTGGTCGTAGACAATCGCCGAGTAGATCGACAGCGGCGCAAGTTGGATCAAATCGAGCGGGATGCCGGACGCTTCAAACGGCGCGATCGACTTGAATACCTGTTCGCGCTTCATCGCGAACAAGCCGATTTCGCTTTCGAGCATGATGCCGTCGACTTCGGCACCGCCGCCCATCCGCTGGTAGTCCCAAATCACGTCGTTCAAGTTGAACGGGATTTGCTGCCGCGCTTCGTACTTGACGATGTCGGGCAATTTTTTGGCATCGACTGGCGGCGGCTTGAAGTACTTGGCCAAACCTAATTGTCCGCCAACGCTGATGCAGACCTTGTCCCCTTTGAGCTTATTGCGAGAAAGGAACAATTCGAGCGATTCGCGAATCAGCTCGGTCGGGTTCGCTTCGGGCTGGCTGAGCAGTTTTGGGTATTCGATAAAATCGAACCCGTCCGCAACGACACTATCCCCTTCCATGCGGCATCGAAGAGCCTTGAGCGCGCATTGGCCGATATCGATCCCCCAAACACCACTACCTTTGGCCATATCTCTAAGATCCCTAGAGGATTTGCTGATTGCCAACCGACGGACGATGTGCCCAGGCACTGCATCCCTTGGCCGCTCCGCGACCAAAAGGATAACGAAAAAAACGACGTAATCTTGGAGGTGGCTAAAGGCGAACGTGCCTTGTTTTCGCCGGTGACAACAACAAGTGGCGAAAACGACAAAACACTGCCCAACGCCCGACACAGGTCTTTGACGAGACGTGGTGCCCGCGCCGAAAACGAAATTTCCTCCAAAATCACTTTAATGCCCGAGCGTCCGGAAAGTCAATCTTTTTCGGACGAACCGCTCCCATCATGCGCCGATTGCGGGTCCATCTCTAGCCCATAGTCGATGGGTCTGTTCAAGAATTGCCAGCTTCCGCCGAAGGGCTACTTGCCAACCCATTATCCCGCTCGAAACGGGTGTACCGTGTTTAACGTGTGGAGCTTGGGCTCTCGATGGAACCGGCGAACGGCCCTGTTTGCCGCTCGACGTTGGAAGTTCCACCAGTTATGGTTTCGATTGGAGTTCCGATCCGTCGGGAAGTCGTCAGGGGACCAGTCGTCAGGGGACCGCGCCGGAAATGTTCCGCGAACTGCTTGTTTTGCTCCCGTGCCACAGTTTCGAGGATTTTCCCACCCATCATAAGGGCGAAGAGGCGGACGGCCTGCTTGCCGCTTGGTCGGCGATGTGGCACCCCGCCCTGCTCGCGGCGTCGGAAGCCCCCCCCAACTGGCGCCGCGTCGACGACCCGCCCCAGGAGCTGCAGCGGCGGCTACTCATGGTCCCGTCTGTTTGCATTTCGCGCCTTCCGACGGGGTATCTGCAACGAGCCAAAGAATCGGGCGCGGTGGTGATCCGCAAAGGGACCGACCGCCATCAGATGGTCCGCGAGGCGCTGGCCGGATTGGCGACGCTCCCCGCTGACGAAAACGCCTCCCAAGAGGCCCCGCCAGCCGATTGGCACACCGCACCGCTCTACGAAGAGATCATCCGAGATTTCATGGCGCTCGGCTGGGCCTACCTGCAAGTCACGCTCCTCACGCGGCAGATGCGCTACTCGGCCAGCCTGGACGATACTTATTTCCGCTCCACGGCCGTGTCCGCCGCCAAGTGCGCAGCGGCTGGCGAACTCGATGCCGCTCGCGAAAAACTGAGCAGTTGCTTCAGCCTCCTGGCGGAAGAAAAAGACCGCTACTACCCGGTCGACGCCCACGTCATCGACCTGACGTTCGTGGCCGATTCGACGTTGGGCGAAGCGCTCCGCCGCGAAGTCGCGTCGCTCGACGTTCACAACCTGATGATCTCCGCGCGCGACCTGGAGCAATGCGCCAAGAACGAGCCTGAGTCATTCAAGGCCATCGAGCGGGGCATCAACCTGGGCCGCATCGGTCTGATTGGCGGCGACTACAGCGAAGAGCGGGCGCCGTTGCTCTCGGTCGACGCCAACATTGCCAACCTGAAACAGGGATTGGAAACGTTCGACCGGCTGATCAAGAACCGACCGCTAGTCTACGGCCGGCGCCGGTTCGGATTAATCCCCTCCCTTCCCGCGACGCTGCTTCAGTTTGGCTACAAGGGTGCAGTCCACGCCGGGTTCGAAGACGGCGCCGTTCCCGAAGGAGTTCAACTCAAAGTTCGCTGGGAAGGGAGCGACGGCACGGCGATTGATGCTATCGCGAGGCCGCCGCTCGACGCCAACGAGAGCGAAACCTTCCTGAGCTTCGCCTCCAAGCTCGGACAATCGATGGACCAAGACCATGTGGCCACTGTGGTCCTGGCCCATTGGCCCTCACAGTCGAGCGTTTGGTACGACGATTTGCGGCGGACGTGCTCGTACTGCTCGGCGCTCGGCCGGATGACGACGATCGATCGCTATTTCGCCGAGACGCCCGAGTCGGGCCATCTGGAGCGATTCGAAACGAAGCAATATCGCTCGCCGTTCCTTAAGCAGGCCGTGATCCGAAACGAAGTCGACCCCATTTCAACGGTCGTGAATTACTGGCGCGACTACGTTGCACGTAATGCCTTGTCGACGATCACCACCCTTTCCGCTGCACTCTCGGGCGAACCTCCGGCAACTCAGAATGCCGAGTCGAGCGAAGGCTTGGCCCACGCGATCGAACAATCGGCCGAAAAGCTGGCTCGCCAGATCGTTTCTTCGCCGGGAACAGGCGAAGAAGGAATACTCGCCATTAATCCCCACAGTTGCGTTCGGCGGACTGGAATTCTTACCGATAAGATCGCCCGTTGCCCGAATATTGCCAAGCCGATCTATTCCGCTTCGGACGCCGGCCAAGGACGCTCCGCGATTGTCGCCGATATCCCCGCCATGGGCTTCGTTTGGATCGAGCCAAGCAAGACGCCGCCGAAGCCAGATCGCCCTTTGGTCGAAGAAAACGTTTTGCTCCGCAACGAGTTCTTCGAAGCGAAGATCGACCAGCACTCCGGCGGGCTGTTCGGCATTTTCGATTACGGTTCGCGGACCAATCGGATGTCGCAACGGATCGGGCTACGTGCTCCCGGTGGGCCAGGCCAACCGGGCGAAACGTATCGCGATCCCGATGAGACGGCCACCTACTCGGTGATGGCCGCCGACAGCATCGAGACAACGATCTCCACGACGACGATGGGCGAAGTCGTCGCGAAAGGAAGACTGCTCGATCAAAACGGCAAGGCCCATGGCAAATTCACTCAGACTTATCGCATCTGGCGTGGCAGCCGCGTTCTCGGGATGACGATCGAATTGAGCGACCTGGAAGAACTCAAGGCCGATCCGTGGAACTCGTACTACTGTGCACGCTGGGCCTGGAACGACGAAGCTGCTGAGCTTCACCACACCGTCCACCAGCAGCGTCATCCCGCCAGCGGCAAGCGGATTGAAGCCCCCCACTACATCGACGTCGTTTCGGTCGAACAGAACACCACCATCTTGACGGGGGGGATCCCCTTCCATCGCCGGCAGGGCCTGCGTGCCATGGACTCGATTCTGGTGGTTCGCGGCGAGCGAGAGCGAAAGTTCGAGATTGGAATCGGTGTCGACCTCAAGACGCCGTTGCACGAGGCCAACGACGTCCTGACCGAGCCAATAGTCGCGGCAATTAAGGGAAAACCTCCCGCTGCTGGCAATACGGCGTACCTCAATCATCTTGATGTTAGGAACGTCGTGGCCAGCAATTGGTCGCCCGTGGTGGAGAATGGCCGCGTCGTCGGCGCGCGAGTTCGTTTGATCGAAACGCTGGGCCGCTCCGTCGATGCCAAATTGAGCTTGGTTCGCACACCGAAACAGGCGAACCGAATCAACGGCTTAGGGGAAACGATCGAGCCACTGGAAATTGCCGATGGGAAGGTCTCCATCCCCCTACGCCCCCACGGTTGGGCCGACGTCGAAGCACGTTGGCAATAAGTGTTGAGGTAAGAAACACGCTGGCAATTGGTCGCGTTACAATGGTCCGTCGATGACAGGAAGCAACGTCAACTCAGAGTCGCCGGAAGAAACGCCGCCTATGATTGTCGCCATCGACGGACCCGCAGGCGCAGGCAAAAGTAGTGTCGCTCGATTATTGGCCGAGCGACTTGGCTTCCGTTTTCTCGACACCGGCGCCATGTACCGCGTCGTCGCGTGGGCCGGCCTTCAACAGAACATCGATTGGCGCGACGAGGCCAAGGTTGCAGCCATGGCCAAGAAGCTGCGAATCACGCTCACCGACCGCGTGCATGTGAACGATCTGGATATCACGACGGCCATCCGATCGCCGCAGGTGACCGAACACGTTTGCCACCCGGCCGACAATGTCGACGTTCGCAAAGTCCTCGTTCAATGGCAGCGTGAGTTTGCCCGCGAGCAAGACACTGTTACCGAGGGGCGCGATCAAGGAACGGTGGCCTTCCCCGATGCGGAATGCAAAATCTTCCTTACAGCCACGCCGCAAGAACGAGCCCGCCGGCGCTATACCGAGTTGACCGAAAGCGGCACGGTAACCACGTACGAAGAAATTCTACGCAAGCAAGAGATTCGCGATCGCCACGACGAGCAACGCGAAGTGGGCGGCCTTCGCAAAGCGCCCGATGCCATCGAATTCTTCACCGACGGCCTCTCAACCGATCGTGTGGTAGAACAGCTTGAGACGCTGGTACGCCGCAAGATGCAGATGCGTCCTCAAAAGACTACCGCATAGCGACCTCGCATCCCTCCTTTGTCGTCCATGCTAGCGCGCGGCGCAACTTGCCCGCTTCGGTAGCGACTGATATGCTCGACTTGGGATATCTGGTCTGTCGTGAACATGCGACCACAGGGTGACGATAATGGAGCGTCAAGGCAAGTCCTCGGCCGGTGCGGACAAGCCCGAAGCCGATCGAATTGCTGCCGAATACGAAAAGGCCTTGCGCGAGGGACAAAATCCTCAGCTTGAGGATGCGCTAGCCAAGGTTCCGGTCGAGGCGCAGCGCGACTTGTTCAACTCGCTGCTTCGGATCGAAGCCGAGTATCGGCACTCGCGTGGCGAGGCGCTCGACCGTGGCGACTATGCCGCCCGCTTTCCGAATTTCGCTTCGACCCTCGAAACGCTCGACCACATCTTCACGTCGCCTGGCGACCCGACCACAGCCGATCCGGCGCACGAGCACGAGCCGGAAACAGCGACCACTTCGGTGCGGTATCGTCATTTGCGTTTGTTTCGCCGCGGCGGCTTGGGGGTGATCTACCGCGCTCAGGACGAGTCGCTCCATCGGGAAGCCGTCGTCAAGTTCATGAACGAGCATTGCGCCAGCGAACCGGCGCTCATCAATCAGTTCAAGGTCGAGGCCGAGATCACCAGCCGGCTCGACCACCCAGGTATCGTCCCGGTCTATGGCATTGGCGAAGATTGGCGCGGCCGGCCCTTCTATGTCATGCGGATGGTCCAAGGCCGCGAGCTTAAGGAGGCGATCGCCGATTACCACTCGTTGTCCAAAGGCATGGTCGACCGCCGGCGACGGCGCGAGGCGCTGCTGGGCTTGCTGGATCACTTGATCGCCGCATGCAATACCATCGCCTACGTTCACCACGTTGGCGTGATCCATTGCGACATCAAGCCTTCGAACATCATGATCGGCAAGTACGGTGAAACATTCGTGCTCGATTGGGGCCTGGCAACAAACTTCAATCGCAGCAACGCCGCGTTCACGCCAAACGAATTGACGGTGCGGCCGCGCTCGGCCACCAGCGATCCACGCACCGGGCCGCGCGGCGGAACGTATGGCTACATCAGCCCGGAGCAACTTTGCGGCGACGAGGCGATCGGCCCCGCGACCGATATCTACAGTTTGGGTGCCACCCTTTACGAAATCATCGCCGGTCGTCCTCCCTTTGACTCTCGCGATACCAACGTCCGCGAGAATATCCGCCTTGGTCATTTCGCGCCGCCTCGCGTCGGCCAATCGGGTGTGTGTCCGCAGTTGGAAGCGATCTGTCTCAAGGCGATGGATCGTTTCCCAGGCAAGCGCTATCGCACGGCCAAAGAAATGGCCGACGACATCACCAGCTGGATTCGCGACGAAGAGACCATCGCCTCGCCAGACGGCTGGGTCGATCGAATCGCGCGTTTCGGACGCCGCAATCGCGGTGCAACAGCGGCCTTCTTCACGGTGCTGGTGACGGCGATAGCGGCCGTTTCGTGGACCGATCGCACGCTGAAAGTAGCAGCCCACGAAAAAGCGCTGCGCGAAAAGTCGGAAGACTTGCAGCAACTACGCGAGCGCACGGCGAAGTCGGAACGCGAAAGTCTGGAGACCGCGCTCGACACGCTCGAGAGTCTTTGCCGGCCGTTTGCCAACGGCGAACTGAGCAACCTGGGAACCGTTCGCCCAATCGTCGATAAGATCAAGACGTACGCCGCCCGATACCTCGACGACCAACACGCCGCCGACGAGGCCATGCAGTTCCACACAGCCAGAATGTACGATCTGCGCGCCGTTGCGCGCACGTGCTCTGGCGAACTTCGGTTGGCGATCGAGGACTTGCAAAAGGCCGAGGAACTCTATCTCAAGGCCATCCAAGGCAACGATGGGGCGAAGGTGGAGCGATTGCTCACGCAGAACTTCTTGGCGCAAGGGCGGCTGTTCTTGCAGCTCGATCAATTTAAAGACGCCGCCCAAGTCATTGACATGGCGGCCGAACGATTGGTCCGCATGTCGCGGGCCGCACCCAGCGACGACGAGTTGATGCGGTTGCTGGCCGAAGCAAGGCACGGGCAGGGAGAGGTGTTGTTGTATCGGCCCTATGAAGGGGCAGCCCGACGCGAGGCGCTGATTGAAGCGGACGAGCGGTTCGATCAGGGCAAGTCGATTCGCCAGCAGCTTGTCGAATCATCGCGCGGAGACAAACGCCGCGATCATCGCCGCGACCTGGCGCGAAGTTATGGATACTTAGGCGATGTTTACTTAGCCCAGGGAAAAGTTTCCCGCGCAGCAACAGTCTTCGAGGAGTCGAAGAAGCTACGCGAGGAACTGCATCGCGAGATGCCCGAGGATCCCGAGTATCGCTTCCAATTCGCCCGCGCATTAGGCAACTTCGCACGGCTCAATCACGGATATCGCGGCGACCTGGCCGCGGCCTTGCGAGATTTTGAGCTATGCGAAGCAATGCAGTCCGCCTTGGCTCGGGCCTTCCCGGACGACGCCAACGTGAAAGTCGACCTGGCTGGGACACTCAACTGGCTGTCGGAGACGAGATGGATGTTGGCCAACCAGATTGCTGACGCCACCAGTCCGGCGAAGGCGGACTTGATACGCACCGCGAAAGAGGCGGCCGAACGGGCCGGCGACATCTTTGGCTCCTTGAGCCGCCAACAAAACATCACTGGAACCGCGGGTCTGGCGAGGAGCAAGGTCCTTCTAGCCGCCATCGCAAGACCTAACGATCCAGACGAGAGCGTCCGCCTTGCCAAAGAATCGCAGCAATTGCTGAAATCGATTGGGACCGAGCAAACCCTTCCAGGCGGCGAAATGGTGACCTTGGCATTGGTCGACTCCGCTTTGGGAGATTCGGCCAACGCCCTCCGTGCTCTCGAAGCCGCTGTGGAACGAGGTGAGAATACCGCCTTCCGCTTCGAACAAATGGCCAAACTCGACCTTAAGCCAATTTCCAACGACCCCGCGCTCGGCCCGAAGCTCCACGCGCTGCTCGCGAAAGTCCGGGCCGAATTGATGCTGGACTAAAGCGAGCCTCTCAACGGCTCGCCGCAACATGCCTTGCGGCGCGTCAAAGTGGACGCATCGAAATCGACCTGAAAGCCTCATTCACTGCTGGCCCCATCGTTGCCGCTGCGCACGTCTCCCTCCACCGAGATTTGCGCAAGCAACTCCATGTAGGTAACCACGTCCAGCGATCGCAATCGGTTGGAGTGGTGAACGTACGACTGCACCAGTTCGCTAAACTCCCTGTCCAAATAGAATCGCGGATACAGAATCTTTAGGTCTCTCGCGATCAGATTCCTCTCCCGCTTGGACAGCAAGTCGGTGTCTTCGTAAAAGCCTCTAACGACCTCCGAGACCGCGTCTTCACCAAAGACGTCCGAGAACATTTCCGCACCGCAACAGAGAAATCGAAGGTCGTCGGGCACGAGAGCCAAATCAGCCGCATCTTCCGTATAAAAGCATTGCACGTACTGGGAAGCAAACGGCGCGACGCCGTGACGACCTAGCGCGGCAAAGAGCCGAAGTAGCTTGTCGATATTGAACGCCGCTGAATTCGTATCGCGCCTGCGTCCGCAATCACGAGCGATCGTCTGCTCGTGCGAGTGCGCGATAATCTGAGCGTACGCCGTCGACACTGCTAAGATGCCAAGGTCGCCCAGGTCAGCGATTGCCTGATCGCAATCGTTTTCGAATTCAATGAGACGCCATGCGTGCTTGCGAGCACAGTCTAGTAAGTATGCGTATCGTTTCATGGGAAAGGCCAATAGGTACGAGCAAAGGTTGTTTCGACGCAGTGGGAGGGCAACCAGTCCGGATAGCGCAGGAGCGCTAATCCGGCGAACCGTTGCCCACTCGCACCAATTGCTTCAACAGAGAGCAATCGGTGCGCGATGCCGATGATCCGAGCTGGATCATTTCGCGTGGTGAAACATTGCGCTACTCTTCCACCGGCAACCGCAGTGTCTCGGTCATCCGGTCGAAGTAGTTTTGAGCGCACGTGATGTAAACAACCTCGGCGACGCGGTGGTCGTCGAATGTCTTACGCAATCGCTCCACGTCGGCATCGACAATCCGCTGCGGCGTGACGGTCGACTTCTTCGCCCAGGCGATGGCCTTGGCCGTTTCCTCAGGCAGCTTGGCCGGATCGCCGTCCAGGGCCTCGATTTGCTCCGCAGTCATGCCGAGCGCCAGCATCCGCTGCCGCGCGATGTTGGACGCGTACACGGCATGATTGTTCCGAGCCGTCACCCAAGCGATTTGAGCTTTGATGACAGGCGAGAGCTTGCCTTCGGTGGCCATCGTGTTGAGGCTGCGGACTTGTTGGCCGCCCGCTTGTGG
Organism: uncultured Pirellulaceae bacterium; assembly: GCA_964636985.1. GTDB lineage: Bacteria > Planctomycetota > Planctomycetia > Pirellulales > Pirellulaceae > CAZWSX01. The sequence goes on from CAZWSX010000030.1 coordinate 14,614, forward strand.
AAAGTAGGCCAAGGCCCGTTGCCAGTTGGGGAGTTTTCCCTTGTCAGCCGCGTCGGCCAGGTTTTCGCGAGCTTTGCTTTCGTCGAGCAAAGCGACGCGAGCCTTTCGCGACTTGGCCTTTCCGATCAGACCATCGAGCGTCGAGATCGACTCCAGTTCCGGGCGTTCCGGAATCTTGTCGGCCATCAATACCGTTTTGGCATTGGCATACTTAGCCGATGTCGGCGTATTGAGTTTTACGGCGTGGTCGCGGAACTGTTCGTCCTGCGGAATACCAAGCCCGTCGGTCCAACGATTGACCGAGTTGTACATCCCGATGGTGTGGACGATCTCGACGATCTGCGGATCGCTGTAGTGTGGCCGCAAGGCGTCGACATCGGCATCGCTCACCGTCTGCGGCGCCAGCGTCATTTTGCGAGCGAGCTCCATTGGCCCGCGCTCCTTGGCAGAGTAGCCAGACCAATCGGCGTCGAGAGCGGCGATGCGATCGTCGTCCCAGCCGGCCGTGGAAAGCTTGTGCTCTTGATGGCCCAGGCAGTATTGGCAATTGTTGCCGCGCGAGACGATCCAGAAGAGCGAGACTTTGTAGTCGTTGTCGACCGTCATCGCCGGATCGGCCCGGAAGTCGGCCGCGAACCACGTCGCCGGCAAATAGTGCTGACGCATCCGACCGTTGTTCACCAGGATGCGTCCGGCCGCTTTCGCGGTTGCAATTTCCTCCGCAGTCGCGGGCGACAACGGTAATCGCGGCTGACGCTTTTTCAGATTCTCCAGCGTCTCCTTCGTTTCAGCACGCGTTTGAGGAATGGCCTTGGGCGCATCGTCGCTGGTTGAATCGGCCTGGACTGTAAAGGTAAGTGCCAAGCCAAGCATGGCGCTAAAAGCTGTAAATCGTTTCATGAGTATGGCGATCTTTTATAGATAATTTATGGAATGAGAACCAATCAGTTACGAAAGACCGTGACCGCTGGCTGCGTGCACACGGTGTAAACGACGTACTTGGTTTCCTCGATCGGCTCAGAGCCCTCTTCGGAAGCCAGGCGATGCGTCGTAAGAATCACTTTGCAGATCAAATTCAGGCCGTCGTCCTGCGTTTCGATAATGCGGTATTTGGCAAGACGCAGACCCGATTGCCAATCCTCGTCGCCACCCACAATCGGCGGAGATTCGGATTTGAGGCTGCTGATCGGCTTTCCTTCCGACCAGTTTTTCAGGAACAGTTCGAGCGACGATTTCGCCGTGGGGGCGTCGAGCTGGTAGGTCGGCTCGCATCCCGCCAAACCGATGGCCAACAAGATCAAGGCGAGGCAACAAAACGTCGCTCGGCTTCCCCTGCGTGGCGTATCGGTCTGGTTGAGCGTACTCATCACTTCAGCACCGTCATTGGGGCACGGGACTGAATGGCACGCGGTCGCCACTACTGCGAGTTCCTAGGGCCCGCCACACTGCAAGATCAATCGAATCAGGGATGAAACGCACCGAGCCATCGCACATCGCGACGATCACGCCGCCGGGATGGTAGCTGTTGGCCGTCGACATGCTCCGACCAGGCGGAAACATGCACGAGCGGCCATTAGGTGGAGCGACGTGGTAGTACAACGTCGTCGAGTGGTACGCATGCATCCAAGGCGCGCCTACGTTCGACACGCCTTGTTTCGATATGTCTTCAAGGTTGCAGGCCATGCAATCGGCCAGAGCCTGATCGGCCGTACCGGGAAAAGTCCCGGGCCGAAAAGTATCCGTCTTGGGCGAGACAACTCCGTTGTTGCCGTCCCCTTTGCATTTTTCGGAGAACATCGCGGTGAGCGACGAACCGTCGGCCAAATCGGCGAAGCGGTTCACTTTGTCCCGTTCAAACACGCCGTTGCACGGCTGCATCCCAAAATTGGGATCGGCCGAACTCGTTGGCGGAGCACCTGCCAGGATATTGGTCCCGCAGTTGCCGTAATAGTTATTTCGTCCACCTAGATCGGGCGGCAGCCTGTCTGGATCGGATGGACAGATAAAGGTGGAAATCAGTTTCATCTTCGCAGATCTGTTTCGCGGATCGGAGTAATCAAGTTTCCAATCAATTGCGTCGTAGATCGGCGCTTGGTCGATGTAGGGAAGGATTCTCGCGTGGATCGAATAGCCCGAAAACGCCGTTGCGGCCTGAGCGTTTCCGTAAGGAAACGTATGGAACGCATCGTGATACTCCTGAACGCCTAGCGACAGGTGTTTTGCATTGTTGCCGCATTGCACCCGCCGCCCCATTTCGCGCGCCATCTGGATCGCTGGAAGCATGATCGCGATCAACAACCCAACGACAACGACCACCACCAAGAGTTCAATCAGGGTGAAGCCGGGGCGCAAAGCGGAGGCTAGACGCACAGGAGCACCTGCGCGCAGCAAGGGAGCACGATGGTTTTCAGATTGATTCATACAATTGAAAACAGCCGCGATACGGACGTAACGCAGCAACCGACAACAAAGCAGTTCAATCGACCAGACGAGCGATACCGTGATGCGCCAGACAAGTTGTCCGGCTTACGGGGACTTACCGACTCGAAGACACTGGCGAATCCAAGAACACATTGGACCGCGCCATCACTAGATTCCTTCCCACAATCTCCGACCGCTACGATCTAGGCGGCGGAGTGGGCGGGGGGGCAGGCTCGAGGTCATAGAGCAATCCCGCTTCATTCCAGAATTGAACGGAGCGCGCACTTAAGGCGCGTTCCGCTTCGGCCACCCAGAACACATCGACCGCCGACGACGAACTCGTAATTCGCGTCCAAGGCGTCGATGGCATGGCGGGTGCCTGTTCGCGTGCGCGGCATTCGGGAGCATCGCACTTCCGCCGCGACGACGTTCCGTGGTCCCTCGCCGCTTCTTGATCGCGCTGTTCGACCAACGCCGTAACCACGGCTCCTCGCGTCCCCGGCTTGAGAACCAGGAAATGCTTTCCGCAGGTGGCCGCTTGAATGGTGTCTCCTGTCGCGAAAACACCAGCGAGAGCCGCAAGGCAAACAAACGCGAATCCCCGAAGACGCGAGCCGAAGCAGGATCGGCGAGCAGCGGTAGTCGGGAAAGAATTCATAGTTGGTTAAGTCGGCGAAATTCGACTTAGGGATCTATCCACTATTTGGATAGTTTTACGCGTGGAAAACCGCACGTCAATTGATTTTTGTCCGCTTTCTTGGGCGATGGTCCGGTTCTTTTTCGGTCTGCGAGGCTGCGTCCCGCTCGTTTTGCAGACCACGGCCGTTTTGTCATACGTAGTCTGGTTCTATTGGTTCGCCTGCGATCAAAGATCCTCGTACTCTCCGGCTGTATGGGAGCCTACGGAATCGCATAGGTGGCATGAAGTTTTCCCTGGAACGACTCTCGCAGTTCTTCCAGTCGTTTGGCCTCAGGCGAATCACGTCGCAACATCACGCCACCAGTCACCCGGACAACCACCACGCGCAAATCCGGCAGCGACCTCACTTCCGCGACCATCTCGGGCGTGAGCTTATCGAGCGGGATGTCGACCGTCGCGACGTGCTTGGCGGTGTACGTTCCTTCCAACAGTTCGCGCAGCGTCGGGAGAGGTGGCTCGGCCTTCGGCGAGGCGGTAACCTGAACGATGTCGAGGTACTCGAAGTCGGGAAGCATCGCCACGCTAATCAAAACATTGGAAATCGACGGATTCTGGTAGTGGTAGTAAACGGTCCCGCCAGCCCGCTCGATCGCCGCTACCGCGGAGCTCTCAAAGTCCCAAAGCCGCCACCCCAAAAAACAGGCCATCGCGGCAACGACCAACAGGATCGCGCGTAGACTGAAACGAAGACCGGGGCGAGGCAACTTCATCTTCAGTATTGTCCGCACCCTTCGTAGCGAATCAAGGAAAACAGCCACAACACATCAACGCAAGACGATGTGTCTATTGGCCAAAAATGACCACTTGACTTTTTGTGACGAATCGTCGAAAAATGACAACATGAGTACTCTAAGCCGAAAACAACGTGAAATCGCCGAACGGGAACAGATGTTCCTCGATGTCGCGCGGGGACTGTTGCTCGAACAGGGGTATGCCGCCTTCACCATGGACCACCTCGCGGAGAAGACCGAGTTCTCCAAAGGAGTCATTTACCAGCACTTCAAATCGAAAGAGGACATCATCACGGCCCTGGCCGGCCAGAGCATGGAGCGGCGGATTGCCTGGTTCCGGCGAGCGGTTGCCTTCGACGGCCGCCCCCGCGAAAAGATGATGGCGATTGGCGTTGCCGAAGAGCTATTCGTTCGCGGCCACGCCCATCACTTCCATCTCGAACAGATCATCAAGATGGCCTCGCTCAGCGAACGCGCATCCGACGAACGTTCCGAAAAACTTCTGGATTATGAAAAGGCATGCTTTGGCACGGTGATCAGCGCCGTTCAGTTGGGGCTCCAGTCCGGCGACCTGGTCCTCGATCCGCCTGAGAAAGCAGCCAACCTCGTCCTGGGCCTGTGGGCGATGAATTTTGGCAGCTATCTGCTGTTGCAGACCAGCGGCGCGCTTTTACAGGGGCACGGAGTGTCGAACCCTCATGAGACGGTTCGATCGAACTGCCATGCGATGCTCGATGGATATCGCTGGAAGCCGCTGTTCAGCGAATGGGATTACGCGAAGACCTACCAGCGGATTCTGACCGAAGTCTTTCCCGAGGAAGCTAAAACGGCGGGACTCGCTTGATTTCACCGATACAAATTTTTTTGACCCAAATGTGACGAAGCGCCGGTTTTCGACATCTTGAAGAATCAACGCCGTCGAAATCCCAGGACCAAATCATGAACTGGCTCGCTCTCAAAATGCTCACCGGCGACCGGGCCAAGTATTTGAGCCTGATCTTCAGCGTCATGTTTGCCACCCTTTTGATGACGCAGCAGATCTCCATCTTCATGGGAATCGTCCGCCGCTCCGCCAGCCAGGTCGACGACGTTCGCGACGCCGACGTCTGGGTGATGGACCTCAAGACCCGCCAGATCGACGAGGCGCCCAACCTGTTGCCGCCCGACTTGCAGCGTGTCCGCGGCGTGGAAGGAGTCGAGTGGGCGGTCAACTTTCACAAGGGCCAGGCACAAGCACGACTGGAAAACGGCGCCTTTCGAACCGTGACGCTCGTGGCGGTCGATGATGCGTCGATGGTCGGTGCGCCACGCGACATGATCATCGGCGACTACGAATCGCTCCGCCAACCGGATGCGATGATCGTCGACAAAGCCGGCTTCGAGTACATGTGGCCCGGGCAACCCATGACGATCGGCCGCGTCTTTCAAATCAACGATAGCCGCGTGGTGCTGGTCGGCGTGTGCAAGGCCTCGCCGCCGTTCGTCACGCTGCCGGTGATCTATTGCCGGATGTCGAACGCCGAACGATTCGCCGTGGGTTCGCGGCATCTGCCGAATTTTGTTTTGGCCAAGGTCAAATCAGGGCAAAACCCGGACGTGGTGTGCGAGCGGATTCGCGAGCGAACGGGGCTCGCCGCCTACACTAAGACGCAATTCTTCTGGAAGACGATCAACTACATGCTCAGTTCGACGGGCATTCCCGTGAACTTCGGCATCACGATCGCGCTAGGGTTCATTGTCGGCGTCGCCGTGACGGGGCAGACCTTTTATCTCTTCACGCTCGAGAACCTCAAACAGTTCGGCTCGCTCAAAGCGATGGGCGTCACCAACTGGCGCCTGATGCAAATGATTCTGCTGCAAGCGACATCCGTCGGAGCGATGGGCTATTCACTCGGCATCGGCGCGACGGCGCTGTTTTTCACCTATACCAACGGCATCACGCACCTGGCAGGACTCAACATGACGTGGTTCGCCGCGTCGTTTGTCGGGATCGCCGTGATGTTGATCATCGTCGTCGTGAGCTTGTTCAGCTTGCGGAAGGTCTTGGTGCTGGAACCGGCAGTCGTATTCCGTGGCTAGCACTGATTCCGTGGTTAGGCCGAAGGTGACATCATGACGTGGACCATCAACCCTTTCGCCGCTCCCGAATTCATGGCCGACATGCCAGACGGCGTCGCCGTTTCGTGCCGCGGGGTGAGCAAGTTCTTCAACGCGGGCGAGACGCGGACCGTTGCACTCAAGGACATTGATCTCGACGTCGCCGCCGGTGTGATGACGTTGCTGGTTGGCCCGTCGGGCTGCGGAAAAACAACTCTGATTTCGATCATCGCCGGGCTGCTCAACCCAAGCGAAGGGGAAATCACCGTTTTGGGCCGGCCCCTCCACCAAATCTCGGCAACGCGATTGGTCCAGTTTCGCAAAGACAACATCGGCTTCGTGTTTCAGCAGTACAACCTCCTGCCGTCACTCACCGCGGCAGAAAACGCCGCTGTCCCTCTGATCATCCAAGGCAAGTCGCGCCGGCAAGCGATCGAGAAGGCCGAGGCCATGCTCGACGCCGTGGGACTCGGCAATCGAACGAAATCGCTCCCTTCGCAACTCTCGGGCGGGCAGCAGCAACGCGTGGCAATCGCCCGCGCTTTGGTCCATGAACCGAGATTGCTGGTGTGCGACGAACCCACGGCCGCACTCGACGCTAAGAGTGGACAGACGGTGATGGAGCTATTGCGGAACGTTGCGATCCAGCCCGATCGAGCGGTGATCGTCGTGACGCACGACAACCGCGTATTCAACTTCGGCGATCAGATCGTCCACATGTCGGACGGGCACGTAGAAAAGATCGAAGACATGCGGGGCCAACCCAGGCTAGTCTATTCGGGAGAGCACTAAGATGAGAAAGTTTCTTCGTAATGCCGCGGTGCCCGCCATTGCTTGCGCGATGCTGGCGTTCGCTCTGTATCACCTGCTCTTCGCGGTGGAACATCGGCCTGACCTCGAGCCCCCTTCCCTGCCGCCGGTTGCGACAAGCGTAGCGGTCCTCGGAGCAGTGGGCCTCGTCGAGCCCGAGTCCGAGAACATCTCGATTGGCTCAGCGCAATCGGGCATTGTCCTGGATGTGTACGTCTCCTCCGAGAAAGCGGGGACGCGGGTTTCCAAAGGAGATCCTCTGTTCCGCGTCGACGATCGGCAACTCCAGGCGCAGTTGGTCATCAACAAGGCCAATCTCAGTTCGGCGCAGGCCCAACTGACGCGATTGGTCAATCAGCCCCGCAAAGAAGATGTCGAACCGCTGGCGGCGAAAGTGAAAGTCGCCGAGGCAGTGACCAAGCAATGGGACGACAAAGTCCAACGCACGCTGCAACTGCACTCCAATGCGCTGGCCAAAGAAGACGTGGCCCAGCGGAAACTATCGCTCGAAGTGGCCAATGCCGAGTTGGCTCAAGCAAAGGAAGAACTCAATCGCGTGAAAGCCGGAGCATGGGAGCAAGATCTCGATGTCGCAAAGGCAGCGGTCACCGTAGCGCAAGCGAACGTCGACTACATCGAAACGGAAATCGAACGTTGCCTGGTCCGCGCTCCGATCGATGGTCATGTCTTGCAAGTGAACGTTCGTCCGGGCGAGTACGTGAACGGTTCCATGGGCAAGACGCTCGTGGTTCTCGGCAAGCTCGATCGACTCCACGTCCGCGTCGATATCGACGAGCAGGAGATCCCGCGATTTCACGCCGGCGCAAAAGGAAAAGGGAGCACGCGTGGCAACGCCAGAGTCGCTTTTCCGCTGGATTTCGTGCGGGTCGAGCCGTATGTCGTGCCCAAGAAGATGCTGTCGGGAGCGGCAGCCGAACGAGTCGACACGCGCGTGCTGCAAGTGATCTACGCGGTCCGCAATGACGCGTCAGACGAAGATCCGCTCTACGTGGGCCAACAACTCGATGTCTACTTGGAGCTACAAGCGGGGGCTAAAGACTGGCCCTAGCCGCGTTCGCCAGAACGCGGAAAGAACGGTCACCACTTCCAAACGGCCATCACGTACAAGCAGCAAACGCGTGCAGGTCCACCGCACTCTTGGCGAGTGCGGCTACTAGCTCTTCTTGCGAGCTTTGCGGCCGAAGGGGTTGATCACCGGCAGTGCGCCCAAGAGTACACAAAGAAAGACCAAGGCCCAGCCGATCATGTCTTTCACGATGCCGGTTTGGGCGAACACGATTTCGGGTAGCATTGCCGCTTCAGCCTAAAGGTGACAAACGCGTCTGGGACGAACTCCAGTCTAATCGAAGTTCGTCCTTTGGCCATCGGTCGCGGTCGTGATTAGCAGCTCACATCGGCGTCGAAAACGCGGACTTTTGCCCAATTCGGCTTCTGCTCTTCGATGAATTTCAGGTGCCGCTCGGCCGTTTGATAGGCATCGTGCGACGCGCGGCTGTCGAAAATCACTTGTAGTGCCACGTCGAAATCCTGGTCATTCACCGGTCGCGTCAGGTCGGGTGTCCGCGTTCCCACTGCGAAAGCCAGCGTCCCGGAGTGTCCCGAGAGATACTTGTGGGAAGCATCGATCAAGGCTTGCACCGCGGCCGGCGACTTGTCCTTCAGCGTGAAATAGACCATGTGCCCCAAAAGCTTTGCGGTGCTGCGGTACGCGCTCATCGTTTTAATCTCGTGAAGTGGATGCTTTGAGTGCCGTTTGATACGCCCTATGGGAATCGCAAACGCTCGATGTTGCAAGGGGCGAACGTTACCCGCCGGGAGACTCTTTTCGAAGTTGTAAGTGCTTGCTTGGATGTGCAATAATGCGGGCGTCTTTTCGGCAGGACGTTCTTTGATCGGGCACTTCTATGACCGAACCCTCTCGCACTGCATCGTCGAGTTATGGGCGGTGGTACTGGGTCGCGCTAACCGCGACCACCATCGCGCTCGTCGCAGGCGCCGGATGGAGCGGGCAAAAGTTTCACAGGCACAACCGCTTTCCGATTGTTACGGGGCAGTCGGGCTCGACCATTGTCTATAACCACATAGGCGACAACGCGAAGATCTCAACATGGGATTGGACAACAAACGTTCGCCGCGAATTCAGTTCGATCGCTCCACACGGCCAATGGGGCTATCTCGCTCGGGACGGTTCTAGGGTTGCGATCCTCGCCGATAATAAGCAGTCGATGGTCATCTGCGACCTCAAGCCTCCCCATGCCAAGCGGGTGATTTCGTTACCTCGACTCAATGGGCCTCAGCACAAAGGCCCCCATCTCTTTGGCGATGCGATCGGTTTGGTCGCGAAGGGGCGATATTTCGTTTTTGGCATCAGTGAAAGAGATCTTTCGACCAACACTTTTGCTTACCAGACGTACATCCGGGTTGTGGATACCCAGACCGGTTTACTCGCCGATGAATATGTTTCACCCGTGACCAATACCTACCAAGATTTCCAACTCTCCCAACTTGGCGAAACGTTCGATGCGATCACCCACGGCACGACGCCCGACTCATACGAAGGGACGACTGTGCGATGGCAAGTCTCCGATGAGGGCAAATTATCTCAGGTTGAGGAGATCGAAACGGAATCTTACGGAATGCGGGACCGCGTCCTCCAAGACGACGGCACGCTTCGCCTTCTGAACTCCGACGAACGCGATTCCGTGGAGCCATCGCGTGTTTATCTTTCGGAACGCATGTTCACGACACCTCGAAGCACAATTTGGCTGCTATGTAAGGAAATCAGCTGTGGAGGCCGCGGGGAATGGACTGGCCCGCGGGCTTTGATGGACGAGGCTACAGGGCGGATGACGCCACTCGACTCCGTCGTCGTGTTCAGCGAATTCTTCGGAAAGCAAGCTCCCAAGCGAACGGTGGGAATCCCCGATCAAAACGCCTTGCTCATCATCGACCGCTACGGCGACGTGCAAATATTCGACGCAGCGACGGGCAAAACGTTGGCGGTCGACGCCCCGTCTCGCGCACTACGGATGAGATTTGGTGGACTGGCGATATGCCTGGCACTGGCTGCGGCCGCTTGGTTGGTGGCTGCCGAGCGGACACAAAGCCTCGATTGGTTCGTATTTGCTCTCACCATCGCCGCCGTGTCGGCACAAGTCAGTTTGATTACCAGCGCGTTCGCCTTCCCCTATCCCGGCTATTTCTTCGCCAATTTTCATCCCTGGCAAGTCGTTGCAGGAATGACGGCAGCAGGATCGGCCGTCAGTTGCCTGATTGCCGTTGCTTGGTATTGGGCCTGGGGAAGTGGCTGGCAGGCGATTCGCTGGTGCAAAGGTGCCGCTGCCTGGTTTCTCATTCTGACGCCCGCCGCGTTTGTGATCACCCGGTGGTCCGACGTCTTTCCGCAGCACCTGGAGATCGTAAGAACTATCGGCTTCTACATGGTGATCATTACTTACGGAATGATCGCGGCCGGAGCACTCGCCGTAGTCTTGGCCGCTCCACGAGTCTTAGGATTTCGATATGGCCCACAGTCTGAATCAACATCAGCAACGATGCGCTATCAGGTTGGCGACCTCGTGGTCACAATTTCGGGCGTCGCTATCCTCTTGGCGCTGGTGCAGTTTCGCGTCCTCGAAGTGAATGGTCCAGAAAACAAATGGGTCTTTTTCGGATCGCGCTGGTCGCTCGTGGCAGCGGTGACCATAGTTGCACTGGTGGCCGCAAGTATTTGCACCGTGGCGCTGGCAACTCGATGGCCACGAGTAGGAACGCTCGCTGCAACGCTGATTGTCATCGCGGCGATCGCGCCTGTTGTCAACAACCACGAATTCGACCTGTTGCAGGCAAGGATGGGGTGGAGATTCAACGACGACACGCCCTACTGGGGCAATGGCGCATTTTTGTTTGCCGCGTGGATCACAAGCGTCCTTCCACTCTGGCTGCTCCACCGCAAAGGCTGGCGCTGGGCACGGTGCTTGCAGCCTCAGTCAGATCACGCAGCAGCACCGGCGGCGGCGTAGCCTACCTCGGCAACTACCCCAACAATTCCGCCAGCACGCGGCCGTCGCCGCCGGCGGGGTGAGGACGGCCCATTAAGTCGACAACCGTCCGATGCGGATCGATGCCCAGCAGATGCAACAGCGTTGCTACGACGTCTTTGGGCGAGCACGGCGCATCGACCACTTCGCCAGCGACGGCATCGGTGCGTCCGACCACTCTTCCTTGGGCAAAACCGCCGCCTGCAAACAATGCCGAGTACGCCCGCGCCCAGTGGTCTCGCCCTCCTTCGGCGACATTCTGAACCTTGGGCGTGCGGCCGTGTTCGCTGATGACTGCGATGGCCGTGTCTTGCAGCATTCCGCGATCGTGGAGGTCCGCCAGCAGCGACGAGAAGGCGGCGTCGAAGCCGGGACCCAACTCATCGCGCATCCGCGATCGCATGTGGACGTGCGTGTCCCAACCCGTGTTGACCAGTCCGTATTCATCCCAGCACACGGTCACAAATTTGCCGCCTGCCTCCAGCACTCGCCGTGCGGCCAGGCATGATTGGCCGAACAACGTCATGCCATAGCTTTCGCGAGCGGCGGCTGGTTCGCTTTGTACGTCGAGGGCCGTTCGCAGCTTCCCGGACGTGAGAACGCGACGCGCCATCGCGCGATGCCGGGCAAACGACGACTTGCTGGTGAGAACGGGCCGCTCCAGTTGATCCAGCAATCCCAAGCGGGCCGACCACTCGTCGCGCGCCAGCGAGTCTTGGGCAGCGACCGTCTCGAATCGATCGTTCGGCAAAATTCCTAGATAGGGATCCGCGATAACTTTGGTCGGCACGTCGGGAGCGCCGGCGTCCCGCAAGACAGAGCGCGTGCCAGCCGCGCGGAACTCGGCCCAGACGGGGTCGTACGTCGAGCCCAGGTACCCGCCGAAGGGACCCGATTTAACCCGGCGCTTCGACCCAATCTGAAATGGCAGGCCGAAATTGCGCGGAATGTCGCCCATCGGCTCACCGTCTTGCTCCGCCAGAAAATCGACGACCGACCCGATGTACGGCCAATGGCGCGGGTCGCGCGTGACGCCCTCCAATTGCAGGTCGGTTACAGGGACGCTGGTTGTGGCGAACGCCGTTCCGTGAATGGGAAACTCGTGCGTCAACGACCGCAAGATCGCGCAGCGATCGATCCACTGGGCTGTACGAGGCAGTATCTCGCCAATCCGCACGCCGGGAAGGCTCGAAGCGATCGACCCAAACTCACCGCGAATCTCGACGGGTGCATCGGGCTTGGGATCGAACGTTTCCAGTTGGCTCGGCGATCCCCACAAGTAGATCAGCACGCAACGTTTGGCCCGACCAAAGCCATCGTTATGGGACGCAGCCCCTTGCGCGAGTTGGCCCATTGCAGGCGCCGCCAATGCTGCAAGACCCGCGCCAACGGCGCCGCGGCGAGTTGTTTGCAATCGTGAATTGCTGGACACGCGACTCGTTCCTGCGAATGGAACTTGGGCCCACGCCATGTTCGATACTGGCTCAGAATAGCCATCCTGCGCCGGCCAATACAAGAGAGCAGCGCAACGCCCGTCGGCGTTATCCCTCGTTGTCTTGAATCGTCAATTTCACCGAGTCGGCCCCCGCCTCTTGGGCGGCATCGACGGCCGACACCAGTGCGCCGTGCCGGCAATCACCGTGCGCAATGACCGAGACGCGGGTTGGGGAGATCCCCCTTCCGGCCAGCTCAGAAAGCGCCTCCTTCAGTTTTCTGGTGAGCTCGATCGAGGAGGGGACCGGAGCATCGTCGAGGAAGGTCGAATCGTCGGCGTCGATCCGCACGACGATGTTGTCGTCGTCGGCATCCTCGGTTGTTTGCGGCTTTGGAACCGACGTACCGCGCGACCCTTGTTGTTGCTTGGGTGCCGGCATCTCGATCGATGCTTGTCGCGCGGCGATCGACGTCACCATGAAAAAGACGAGCAGAAAGAAGACGATGTCGACCATCGCCGTCATGTCGATCCAGTCGCCTCGGTCGAACTCCTTGGGAGGAGGCATCAACGCCCCGAACGCTTCCTGGGGCTTCTTCTTCCGCTTCGGCGCAGCGGGAACCTGAATCACCTCGCCGCAGTTAGGGCAGTTCAAACGATTATTCGCAAGCGAGTTCGGCGCTTTGAGAGGTTGGTCGCAGCTAGGGCACCGAAGGCGAATCATGGGTTCCGTGGCTATCTTGTGTGACAATCCGATGTGCGGTGTGCTTGAAACATCCACTTCGCGATGCTGTTAGAGGCTATCCGCAATCTTGTTTCGGATAGCCTCGGGACGACCTGGACGGTCGTCGCAACGTCAAAACACCGAAGGTTTTTTGACGTTGTTCCATACGAAAATCGGCATGATGCCGATTTTCGGACAGCCTCTTAGTCGTCCTTTTCCGTCACTCCCAAAAACAGCTTCGTCCCTTCGTCGACAGTGGCCGCCCGGGCAATCCGCTTGATCTCACGGGCGGCAATTCCTTTTTCCGCCTTGATGATGACGTTGTTCTTACCTTTTTTCACTTCGTCTTCCACGGCAGCCGCGATTAGTTGATCCTGGTCGGCGTCGGGAAACGGCTTCGACGACTTCATATCGCCCATGTAGACCCATGGATTGGGGCCGTTTCCGGGCACAACGGTCAGAACCACGCTCTTTTCCGGATCGACAGGAACCACGTGCTTGGCGCGAGGCATTTCAATTTCGCCGAGTGCCGTCACTAGCGACGTCACCAGAAAGAAGATGTTGAGCATGAAGACCAGGTCGATCATGGCCGTCATGTCGACGTGGGCCCCTTCGCCGCTATGCGACTTGCGGGGAACCAGGTCACCCCCGAGGCCGGAACCTAAATCGTCGTGCATCATGGAAGCGAAAGTCCGTTGTGGCTCTTAGTCTTGTTCCGGCTTGACCACCTTCAGGAAGCGTACGAGCACCGGACCGAGCGATTCTTGCAGGTCGCGAAGTTGAATCGTCAAGCTCGATGCAACGTAGCCGAGCGGAATGGCCGTTCCCAGTCCCATGGCCGTGCAGATCAAGGCAACGCTGATCTCGTCGGCAATTTGAGCCGGTTCCACCTTCGCCCCGGTACCGATACGGCCGAACGCCGCCATCATACCGAGCACCGTACCCATCAGGCCCAGCAGTGGACCGTTACGAATAACGGTGATGACCCAGTTGATGCCGTTCTCAATCGGAGCCAGCACGTTTCGCTGCATCGTCTCAGCGAGTAAGTGTCTCAAGTCCGAAAGATCAAGATCGCGATTATTCACGGCTAGATTTAATAACTGCGGCAGCGCTCTCGTGTCGCCATCGCAGAGAGCGACCACCGATTCAAAGTCACCGCTTTCCAGGTAGCGTCGGACTTCGGTCCGGAATTCATGTTGCGCGGCTTCGTTGCGGAAGCGGAGCCTTCGGAGTTGCCTCCAAACAACGATCCCGCAGTAAATTCCCCAAAGACAGTTCAAAGCCAGAAAGAGGTAACAAGAGTCGCCTAGCTTCTGCGCCAGATCATTTGTGTTCATAGGACTCGTTCAAATTCACGGTGGATGACACGTCCCCTAGGGCTAGCATGCAAAAGGAGCGGCCAACGAGTGTCGAAAATAGCGGCGTAAAATCCACCGCAAATGACGAAACTGGAGGGCCGAAAATGCCGCGACCGGGTGGTTAGCCTTCTGCAATGCTGGATGCTGGCGACAAAAACGATTCTAAACTCGTCACCCGTGCCAACAAGCAATGGTCAAAGCTCTCCTGCCGAATTAATGCTTTCTTTGTACGATTGTACTCTGTCTTTATGCAATCTTTATGCTCGACGATCGTGGTTTTCGTCACTTTGGTCGTCCCAATGAATGGTAGCGGCTATGGTTATTGGCAAAGTGCGCGTGCTCGTCATTGAAGACGACGCCCCCATTCGACAGTTCCTGCGCACCTCTCTTCTCCAGCACGACTACGACGTCACGGAGGCAACAACAGGGGCGGAGGGAATCGAACTGGCGACCCAGCAGACTCCCGATCTAGTGATTCTGGACCTCGGGTTGCCCGACATGGAGGGAATCGACGTACTTGGTCAGTTACGCCTCTGGTTGAATTCGCCGGTCATCGCGCTGTCGGAGCGGAGTCGCGAACAGGATAAGGTCGACGCTCTCGACGCCGGCGCGGACGACTATGTGACCAAGCCCTTCGGCGTCCGCGAATTGATGGCTCGCATGCGAGCCATCTTGCGGCGTGGGAACATCGCACCCGCAGCCAGCAAATTCACCGTCGGCGAACTAGAGGTCGACGTCGCGGCCCGCCAGGTTCGCGTCCGCGGGGAACTGGTCCACCTCACGCCGATGGAGTTTCGCCTGCTGGCATTCCTCGTGCAGCACGCAGGCAAGGTCCTCACTCATCGGGCCATGCTGGAACAGGTGTGGGGCCTCGAGTATCGAGACGAAATTCAGTACCTGCGAGTCTTCATGGCAGGCCTGCGCCGGAAGATCGAAACTAATCCTGCTCAGCCCCGTTATTTACTAACCGAACAAGGGGTTGGTTACAGACTTGCGGATGAGTAGTGGAAGTGTCGTCATCAACTTCCCTGCGATAGAATCGCCAAACCTTGTCGAAAATGCTCAGCCCACACTTCTGGTGCCCCCTCCATGGTGAGTTTTTTTGAAGCGATCACCAAGCGACTCGTCGAAGCTTGGAAGCTGGACGAACCGTCCGGCCGCCGAAGTTCCTTTAGCTGCCGTTGCGGACGACCGGTTTACTTCGACAACAGCTTATGTCTGGCGTGCAAGGCACCGTTAGGCTTTGAACCCGACTCGTTGCAAGTTCGCGCGATGGCATCCGCTGATAAACCTGGCGCGTGGACTGTCGACAATAAAGAAGACCCGACCAGCACCTGGAAACGCTGCGAGAATTTCGATTCTCCGGCGGGCTGCAACTGGCTGGTGCACACGGAGGAAGAAGAAACGCTTTGCCGGTCGTGTCGGCTCAATCAGACGATCCCAGGTCTGGACGACCAGGATAATGCCCGTTGGTGGCGCAAAATCGAAAACGCCAAGCGGCGACTGGTCGCCCAGCTGTTGAATCTTGGTCTGCCTGTGGTCTCGAAAGTAAGCGAAGACACCGAGACCGGCGTGATGTTCGATTTTCTCCGCTCGCCGGAGAAGGGACCGCGCGTTCTCACAGGCCACGCTCAGGGATTGATTACCTTAAACGTCGAAGAAGCGGACGACTCGATCCGAGAAAAAACGCGACACGAGATGCGGGAGCCGTATCGCACGCTCCTCGGACATTTCCGCCATGAAATCGGCCACTACTATTGGGACCGATTGGTAGCGGGAACGCCCTGGCTGGAAAAATGCCGCGAGCTATTCGGCGACGAGAGGGAAGACTACGCCGCGGCGCTAAAACGAAACTACGAACAAGGCCCGCCCGCCAATTGGCGGGACATGCACATCAGCTCCTATGCCTCGGTTCATCCGTGGGAAGATTGGGCCGAGAGTTGGGCTCACTATCTTCACGTCGTCGATAGCCTCGACACGGCCCTTCGGTTTGGCCTTCGCGGAGAAGATGTGGAACAGGCCGTCGAGCCCTTCACGATCACCGACTTGTACGACCCAAGTGCACCCGACGCCCAGCGGGTCGTCCTGCTGATCAATTCGTGGGTTCAATTGACAACCGTGCTCAACGAGCTGGCTCGCAGCATGGGGCAACACGATTTTTACCCCTTCGTGATGTCGCGCCCCGTCCTTCGGAAGATGCACTTCATTCAAATGATTGTGAAAGAAGCACGCGGTGGAGTGTCTCTGATTGGGTAGATCGCGACGAGCGGAAGAGTCGTCGCGTTGTGTCAGTGCCGTGTCATTGATATTGCCATGACCCTAATCCTCGTCCGCTAAATCGTTCTCGGTGATCGTCACGAAGCCCTTCGATTGCAGCGTCTCCAGCGCCATCTCCGGGTTGTCCACCATCAACGCCACCACGGGGCGGCCGTGCGGTCGACTCAGCAAGGGGTAGGCCTGAACCAGGTTTACCTCGGCTTGCAGCAAAGCGGTGCAGATTTCGACCAGCGGTTGCGGCGTGTCCCCCAGTTCGACGCCGATCAAGTCGGTCTCGATGAGGGCCAGACCGGCTCGCTCCAGGATTTCGCGTCCCTGCTCGGGTTTGCTCAAAAGGAAGCGGACAAAGGCACATTCAGTCGAATCGTTGATCGAGATGGCGACAATCTTGACCCGGCTTCCTTGGAATCGGCGGATCACTTCCAGCAGCTGGCCGACTCGGTTCTCCAAGAACACCGTGAACTGCCGCAGCGTGGGATAGTCGCGTCCACGCATCGTCGAATAGCCTGTAATTGCCCCGGCGCCCGATCCCTCTGTGCGGCTCATGAATTCCTCAGTCGACCGGCGCGTTCCCTTGCCACGCCTGTCGAAGAATTGTGGTCGAAGAAATCGATCTAGTCTTCGAGGGTGGCCTATGTTCAATCTCGGCCGAACACCCGCAAAGCCGTGTTGCAATATAGAATTATCGCTTTCCCCAAGCAATCGAAGTCCTTTCCATAGCTCCCTCGAATACCCCTGATTTGTCTGGATTGTCTTCATGCCCGTTTCCGAGAATCTTCGCGAACTTTTCGAAACCGACGACAGCTTGCTGGCTCAAGTGACCACGAGCGCCCCTGGCCCCAAAGGCGCACTTCCGCTCACCGACGAGATTCTTCGCACCTGGTCGAGCGGCGATTTATTCGGCCTCACACAAAATGCCGGGATGGGCTGGAAGCCCGAAGACCTGCTCGGCCCGCAATACCTGGTACTCAGCACCCAAGGTGGCGTTCGTGCCCTGGACGGATCGCCCATCGCGCTCGGGTTTCACACCGGACACTGGGAGGTTGGTTTGCTGGTTCAAGCGGCCGCACGCGAAATCAAGCGCCTCGGCGGAGTTCCTTTCGCCGCCTTCGTCTCCGACCCATGCGACGGCCGAACGCAAGGAACCACGGGCATGTTCGATAGCTTGCCCTACCGCAACGACGCGGCGGTGGTCTTTCGCCGGCTGGCGCGTTCGCTGCCCCAACGAAGCGGCATCGTGGGCGTGGCAACGTGCGACAAGGGCTTGCCCGCGATGATGATTGCGCTGGCGGGGCTGCTCGATATCCCGTCGGCGATTGTGCCAGGCGGTGTGACGCTTCCCCCCACCGAAGGCGAAGATGCGGGCAAAGTTCAATCGATTGGCGCCCGCTACGCCCACGGCGAGATCACGCTCGAAGAAGCCGCCGAAGCTGGCTGCGCCGCGTGCGCAACGCCCGGCGGCGGGTGCCAGTTCTTAGGAACGGCGGCCACTGCACAGGTGATCGCGGAGTCGCTCGGCTTTACCGTACCGCACGCCGCACTCGCTCCGAGCGGCCAGCCCGTTTGGCTGGACATGGCCACGCGCTCCGCCCGGGCGGTCGATCGGTTGGCCAAGAGCAAACAAACCACGCGAAGTTTTCTCACCGACGACAGCATCCACAACGCTATGGTCGTGCACGCCGCGGTCGGTGGCTCGACGAACTTGCTGCTGCACATTCCGGCAGTCGCGTTCACTGCAGGTCTGCGTCGCCCCAACATCGAAGACTGGAACCGTATCAATCGCGATGTACCGCGATTTGTTTCGGTGCTGCCAAACGGCCCCGTAGCGCACCCCACCGTGCGATTCTTCCTCGCCGGCGGTGTTCCCGAAGTGATGTTGCACCTGCGGGACATGGGAATGCTCAAGCTCTCGGCAAAGACCGTTTCGGGTTGCACCCTTGAAGAGCAACTCGCCTGGTGGGAGACATCAAACCGCCGCAAGATTGTTCGCCAACTCTTAAAGGATCGCGATGGGGTCGATGCCAACGAAGTGATCATTCCACCGGCCGAGGCAAAGAAGAAGGGCCTCACTAGCACGGTATGCTTCCCGCGAGGCAACATCTGTCCCGAGGGTTCGGTGATCAAGGCGACGGCAATCGATCCGAGCGTCGTCGATGCCGACGGCGTTTATCGTAAGACGGGCCCGGCCCGCGTTTTCACCAGCGAACGCGATGCCATCCAAGCCATCAAGTCGCATGGCCCCGAGGCCCTCAAGCCCGGCGATGTACTCGTGCTGCTCGGCCGCGGCCCGAGCGGCTCGGGAATGGAAGAGACTTATCAGATCACCTCGGCCCTCAAGTTTTTGAAATGGGGCAAAGAGGTCGCCGTGGTCACCGACGCGCGCTTCTCCGGCGTGAGCACAGGCGCGTGCATTGGCCACGTGGGACCCGAGGCCCTCGCCGGTGGGCCAATCGGCAAGCTGCGCGACGGCGACAAGATTCAGATCCTCATCGACCGAATCAACCTCACAGGCTCGGTCGATTTGGTTGGCGACCGCGAACGAACGTTCTCACCAGAAGAAGGAGCCAAGGTTCTGGCCGCACGTCCCGCGCGAACCGACTTAGCCGCCGACCCCCAGTTGCCTGCGGATACGCGGCTATGGGCCGCGCTTCAAAAAGTAGGCGGCGGCACCTGGGGCGGCTGCGTGTACGACGTCGATAAGATCATCGAAACGCTCGAAGCAGGACGAAAAGCGCTGGAAGCTAAGAGCGGTTAGCGTGCCATTTGCATTAGGGCCGAAGGCCCGGAAGATCTTAGCCGGCGGCATCAGCCGCCGGTTAGATAGACCACATGCTCAGAGGCCCGAAGGTGCCGACAGAAAACGAGCGTCCCTTTTTCTGTCGGCACCTTCGGGCCTTAGGAATTTCTTGCGATCAAATAACCGGGGCCTGACGACCTGACGACCCCGGCTAAAATCTTTCGGGCCTTCGGCCCTGGTCTACCGCGCTCGCATTTCACCCCAAGCCCCAAGTCATACTTCGCTGGCGGGCTCAATAAAGCTCATATGCATCTCGCAATGCCGTAGCTGCAGCAGGTCCCATTGCTCGCGGGTGATCGGCCCAAAGGCCGGATGGGGAGCGCGCATCTCGGTAGCCTGAAGTCGCGCAATCGCCTCCCTTAGCAATTCGAGGCCTTCCTCCGGGGCGGTGTCTGGAGGGAGAAACGAGCCCCCTTCTTTGGGCAATTTGAAGCCAGCGGGCGGAGGCCGATGGAGGAACCACGGCATCAAGAACCATCGCAGGGGCCCGCGCAGAAACGTCGGCGCGCCGAACGGGATGCCGTCGATCATCCCGTTCATCACGATGGCCAGGTGCTTGTAGATTTGCCCAACCGACCAGTTCCCCAGCGTCCGCGTGGAGATCGAGGCCATCCGAGCGGCGTCGGCCAGCACCTCGTCGTACGAATCGTAATGGACCTTCCGCCGGTTCTTGACGCGGCTGGTGTTGACCGATGATGGCGTCATGCAAAGCCCTCTCGTGCGGTGTCTCGCAGGGGAATAGCCGCCAGCCCACGGTGGCTCTTTGAAATGATAAGCGCGTGAAGCCGGGCTATGTTAGGATGGCGGTTTAGGGGCCCTTTCATGGGGCGCCAGCAGGGGCGACTTGGCATACAATCTTCCAGTCGCTAGTTCGGGGGACGCTCCGTTGGGCAGTCCGTAGGATTTTGCTTGCAGGATGTTTGGTCTCTGAGGGCCACTATGGCACGGTTTGTGGTTCGCTTTGGCGTGATGCGGATGGTTGGGGTATTTCACACCCGCGGCTCGGATTTCGTACCTCGCGGCACCGAGGTGATTGCGCGGACGGCTCGCGGATTGGAATCGGCCGAGGTCCTGTGCGAAGGGACCGACCACGTTCTGGCCAACATGCCCGAATCGGCCGGCGGGCAGATTCTCCGCGTGATGACCAACGATGACCACAACGAAACCTCGCACCTCCTGGCCAAGTCGGCCAAGGAATTCGAGTCCGCCAAAGCGCACGTCGATCGGTTGAAGCTGCAAATGCAGCTGGTGGATATCGAACGCCTGTTCGGCGGCGAGCGGGTGGTGCTTTATTATCTTGCCGAGGAACGAGTCGACTTCCGGGAACTCGTGAAGATTCTGGCAAGCGAGTTCCAAACCCGCATCGAGATGCGTCAAATCGGCGTCCGCGACGAGGCCAAGCTGCTGGCCGACTACGGTGACTGCGGCAAGCCCGTTTGCTGTAATACGCACTTGAGCGAGATCCCGCCCGTCTCGATGAAGATGGCTAAGCTGCAAAAAGCGACCCTCGACCCAACCAAGATCTCGGGCCGGTGCGGACGACTGAAATGCTGCCTGCGATACGAGTACGACACCTACGAGGCGCTCCATCGCGAGTTGCCCGCGATCGGTTCGGAGCTGGTCACCAACCGGGGCCGCGCCCAAGTGATCAACCACGAAATCTTGTCTCAGCAGCTGTTGGTCACCATCGAAGACGGCCGGCGAATCTTGATTCCGCTGTCGGATGTGCTCACGGTCCTGCGCGTGGGTCCGCCCAAGCGTCCACCTCGTCCGCGCGAGAGCAAGCCCGAAGACGAGTCAGGCGAACCCCGAGTCGGCGACGATGCCAACGGTGGCGGCGATGTCGACAATAGCGGCCACCCGCCGGAGAATGGTGGTGGCGATGCGGCGGCTCCAGATCGCCGCCCCGACGACGGCCAACCGCGCGAACGGCCCGGGCGTGAAGGGCGACGCGATTCACGCCGCGATTCATCAAATCGCGATCCGGCAACTCGTGATCAAACATCGCGCGAGCGGGATCCGCGACGGCCGCAAGGCGATTTCCCACGAAGAGGCCCGCAGGGCGGCCACGACAAGGATCGACGCGATGCCCCGAGGAACGGTCCAGATCGCCGATTTGACTCCGACGCGCCGGAAGGCAATGCTAAGGACGATCTAAAGGATGAGGGAACCGGCGAAAACTCGCCCGAGTGAATTCCTGAAAATTGCCGCGGTTCCACATCGATTCCAAACGGGCAGCCCACCTCGAAACGTTTCCCCGAACTGTTGTCTCCATGTCGTCGAACGTCCATCCGCTCATTCAACTCCTGCGTAAGGACCGCCGCTACAAAATTGAGGCGTACGAGTTCGTCCGCGAAGCCCTCTCCTACGCCCAGGACGTCTTATCGATGGGCCGCACGGATGAGTCCGAGGACCATCCCAGCGACAAGCCCGAGAAGCAACGCGGCGAATCGGGAAAATCACGTAGCGATGCTGGGAAACAACACAGCGAAACTGGCAAAAAACAGAGTGAAGCCGGGAAAACTCGCGGTGAAGGGGAAAAACAGCGACGCGACGAGCCCGATCGCCACCTAACGGGCCAACAGCTGTGCGAAGCGATCCGCATCTTCGCGCTTGAACAGTACGGGCTGCTCGCCAAAGTGGTGCTCGAGAGTTGGGGGCTCACCTCGACGAGCGATTTCGGCAATGTCGTCTTCAACATGATCGACATCGGCCTGATGAAGAAATCGAAATCGGATCGCCGCGAAGATTTCGACGACGTCTACGTCTTCGACGAGGTGTTCGTCAAAGGTTTTCGTATTAACGTGATGCGCTAACCAGCACGTGGTTACGCGAACAGTTCGTCGATTGGCGCGCCGCTCGGCAGCGTCGAGATGGGACGGCCGTTGGCGTTGCGATACTGCTTTTGCGTATCGATCCCCAGATGGCGATAAATCGTGGCCAGGACGTCCTGCGGACTCTTCGGATTGTCCTTTGGGAAGGCGCCGTGACTGTCGGAGGACCCGACCGCCCGTCCACCTTGTACGCCACCACCAAAGAACGCCCCGCTGAAGACGTTGGGATAGTGATCCCGCCCGGCGTCGTTGTTCACGCGCGGCGTGCGACCGAACTCGCCCCAGGCGACCACGAGCGTCTTGTCGACCAGGCCGCGTCGCGTCATATCCTCGACCATGGCGGCGAAGGCCTTGTCCCAGCGTGGCAAAAAGCCTCGCCGCAGCGAATCAAAGCCCAGCACGTGCGTGTCCCACCAGCGCAAGTCAACGGTCACGAGTCGCACGCCGGCTTCGACCAACCGCACGGCCAGCAACATTCGCTGAGCCCAGTTGGGCGCACCGCAACGATTACTGGCCATCGGGTCAAACGATGGCATGAATCCATATTGCTCGCGGAGCGCCGGCGATTCCGCTTCCAGGTCGAACGCCTTTTGCGCCGCCGGGCTACTCAAAATATCCCAAGCTTTGCCGCCGAAGCGATCGAGCGCTTCCATCTTGCCCGAGGCGTCAACTTGCCGCCGCAAGTGATCGAGACTTCCCAGCAACTCGCGGCGGTCGCCGACACGATCTAGCGAGAGCCCGCCGGCCAGTGAAAAATTTCGCACCTGAAATGGCCCCGGAGTGGCCGGATCGGCACCTGTTTCAAACGGCTGGTGGGCAACGCCGAGATACGCAGCACCGGTTCCGGGGACTTGCCGCGGAATCATCACATACGATGGGAGTTCTGGCGTGAGCCTTCCAAGCTGTTCGCTGACAATCGAACCGCAACTGGGGTGGAGATTCTCGTCGGGCGCGGGTCCGGGGTTGTAGCCGGTGAAGCAGATTTGGTCGCCAGTCGAGTGGCCGGCGTCGTGATGGTTGAGCGATCGGACGATCGACCACTTGTCCATGCACTTAGCCGACAGCGGCAGCATGTCGGTGAGCGAAATGCCCGGCACGTTGGTGCCGATGGTGCCGAACTCGCCGCGAAACTCAGCCGGAGCGTCGGGCTTGGGGTCCCACATGTCGATGTGGCTCGGCCCGCCGCGCATCCACAAGATGATGACGCTATTACCCTTCTTCGCCAAAGCTTGCGGCGGGGTGTTCTTCGAATCAGCTAGCGCCTCGTGAGCCAGCAATTGCGAAAGGGTCAATCCCGAGCCAAGCACGCCTGCTTTGATAAATCCGCGGCGCGAGTCGACACGACGACTCTCGGCACAACCGCGAGCGGGCGATTGCCACTGGTCCATGGCACAATCCTGGAAGATGGGAGGTGCGAGGTAGGCCGGCGTGAACCGGAAAGCATTCACCTTGGTTTATATATCGACCAAAGGATGGCGGCAAGTGAAAAGTGAAGGTCGTTAGTTAAGCCGGATTCAGCCCACCGAAACGCCGGTCGCGGCCGGCAAAGTCGCGGATGGCTTGATGCAAGTCGGCGATTTCGAATTCGGGCCAGCAGCGCTGCGTCACCCACAATTCCGAATAGCTGATCTGCCACAACAGAAAATTGCTGATCCGCATTTCGCCCGCCGTGCGGATCAATAGATCCGGATCAGGCATGCCGCGCGTGTAAAGATGATCCGCGATGGCCGCTTCATCGATCGTCGAGGGATCGAGCAAGCCGGCCCGGGCCTCGTAGCAAAGCCGCTGCACGGCATCGACCATTTCCGATCGGCCGCCGTAGTTGATCGCCAAACACAGCCGCGTGCCGGTGTTCGTTTTGGCCATGTCGACCGTGCGATCGATTTCCCCTTGCGTTCGCTCAGGAATCCCATCGCGGCGGCCGATGATCGCCACCTGGATATTCTGCTGCATGATCGTCGAGCGCTCTTCGATCATGTACTGCTCGAGCAGATGCATCAAGAAATCGAGCTCGTGCTGCGGGCGTTTCCAGTTCTCACTCGAAAGGCAATAGAGCGTGAGCTGTTCGATTTTGAGCCGAGCACACTCTTCCACCGTGCGTCGCACGCTAGCAACACCGCGGCGATGCCCTTCGATGCGAGGCAGATTCTGCCGCTGCGCCCAACGGCCGTTGCCATCCATGATGACGGCAATATGCCGAGGCCGCCGGGCTGGCGGGATATCTTCGAGCGAATCGGAATGAGCTGAGGGATTGGTCACAGGAAAATCAAAGTCGAACGCAGGAAACAACGGCCACCAAACGCGCCAGCCCTATTCTACTCCGCCTCTTGAAGCGTCACTTTCACTTGCCGCGGTTTCGCGTTTTTGTTGAGGGGGTCGCGAACCACCGTCAGTGTCACGGTTTGGCCGACGTCGTATTGCTGGAGGGCGATCAAGAGTTCGCGAACCGACGTGACCTGCATCTGCTCGACGCCGATGATCAGATCACCCAACTCAATCGTTCCATCATCGCGGCGTTTCAAAGGAAGCAGCCCTGCCTTCTTCGCGGCGCTGGATTCGCCCACCTCGGCGACTAACGCGCCGGGCAAGCGGGAACTGGGCAAATAACGGGCACCAATATCTGCGTGTTTGATTTCTCCTTTTGAAATCAGTTGCGGAACCACGCGCTGAACAGCATCAACCGGAATAGCGAAACCAACGCCGACCGAAGCCCCTGAGGGACTGTAGATCGCCGTATTCACCCCGATTAAACGGCCAGCGCTATCGAGCAACGGACCGCCGGAGTTTCCCGGATTGATGGCGGCGTCGGTCTGGATCAAATCCTTGATCACCACGCCGCTCTCGGTGGGGAGTTGCCGCCCCAGGCCGCTGACAATACCGGTGGTCAATGTCTGGTCGAGTCCGAACGGATTCCCGATCGCAAAGACCTTCTGCCCCACGTCCAATTTGGACGATTCGCCAATATCGATGGCGGACAGCTGATCCGTTGGAGCATCGATCTTGAGTACGGCCAAATCACGTTCGGGCGATCTACCTACGACCTCGGCGTCCCAACTGGTTTGGTCGGCCAGCGTCACGCGGACGCGGTTGCCCCCCTTGATCACGTGAAAATTCGTGACGACGTGACCTTGATCATCCCACACAAAGCCTGTTCCGGTCCCTTTGGGGATCGCAAAGAGATTCATGCTAAATTCGTCGCGGCCCACGGTAAGCGTGGTGATGTAAACCACCGACTTCGATGCCTTGCGGAACAGTTCGATGGTCGTCTTTTCGTCCTCAGCCAAATCGCCCCGTGGCGTAATGGGGCGGGCATCGGCCGGGATATTCCTGCGACTGTTCCAGTAGCGGAGGTTCAGGGTGATCGATTGGATCACGAGCGCGATGGCCAGAAAGATCACCAGGTACGGCAGCCAAGCGGCGAGCGGCGAACTATTCGACGGTCTGTTCGGGGGAGAGGACGAGGACGAGAAGGACATGGATGATCTCGAAGACGTCGTGCTATGAGTTCAACGAAGTGAATTCAAGGAACTGAATCCAAGGAAAGGAACCTAGTTTACGGGCGATCCCAAGCCGCCTGCTAGGTGCGGCACCGAACCTGATGCCCGTCGGGCGATGGCCAATACGCGAAAGGGCGTGTGTTAGTTCAAATTCGCCCTCGCCCATGCGGCATCGACTATGCTAGGCAAATCGCGGGCCATCTAACGGCTCGTCCTGCCCCGCGCGCCCTCCAAGGAGACGACCGATGGCACAACGGCTACGCATTGGTTTCTGCCAACTCGATTCCAAGTACGACGATCTCGACGCGAATTTGCAGGCCGTCGAACGAGGTCTGAAATGGGCCGACGCCAACCAGGTCGAAATCGTCAGTTTCCCCGAGTGTTTTCTGACCGGGTATCCCGATACCGAAAAACTCGCGCGAGCAAACGCTTTCGCGCGCGACAGCCAGCAGATGATGCGGTTGCTTGATCTCTCGGCCAAGTTCAACGCAACCGCGATCGTCGGCTTCAACGAAGTCCGCGGAAACGATCTCTACAACACGGCAGCCGTCGTTCACGCCGGGCATTTGCTGGGTACCTACAGCAAGTGCACTGCCTACCAGCCGTTCCACAAACAGGGGCGCGAGTTCCCCGTCTTCGAGCGTTCCGGCGTCAAGTTCGGCGTGGTGATCTGCTCCGACGGAGGCTTTATCGAGCCGACGCGGATTCTAGCGACGAAGGGGGCCAAGATCGTGTTCGCCCCCCACTTCAACTACATCGGCGCGAAAGGACTGATCGGGCATTTTCAACATGTCCGCTCCGACCACACCGCTCGCGCCGTCGAGAATAACGTCTACTTCGTCCGCGCTAACAACGTCGTCCTCGGCGAAAAAGAGCCCGCGATCACCCGCTACGACGGAATCGGCTACGGCGACAGTTACATCGTCGATAACCTCGGCGAAATTGTGGCCCGCAGCCGCCGACACGAAGAGGACATGGTGCTGGCCGACGTCCGCGTCGACCAACAGGACAATGCCTGGGGAGTCGGTCGGAGTTTGTTTAGTTGGCGTGAATTCCGGCAGCACATGGATGCGGCCGCGGCGGAAGCCCTGAAAAAATCGTAGGGAGTCCGCTGGGAACGGCGATGCGGATTCTAGCAGAAATCGCGAAAAATACCGATTTGTCCGCAGTGCCGCGGTGGCATAGACTTTCACGTATCACGGACGCGGAAAAACGCATCCAAGAGCGAAGGGTGAAACACGAATTTCCTATTTGAGGCCGCGAAGTCTCGCGGTCGGTTGCAGGAAGGAATGGATATATGAGTCGCGGAAATTACGACCAGCGAAATTATGGCGGAGGCCAATCGCCGTATGGTGAAAACACGTGGAGCAACCCTTACCAGGTGACAGGGGGAGGTGCAGGCCCGATCGCGCTCCAAGCGGAATCGGCCCGCACGCGATTCCTGCGGCTGACCTACACGCACTTGCTTGGCGCGATCCTTTTGTTCGCGGCGATCGAGACTGTGTTACTGGTAGTCATCCCGGACACCGTCACGGCCCCTGTCTTGCAGGCCATGGGGAAATCGCGTTGGTCGTGGCTCATCGTTATGGGCGCGTTCATGGGCGTCAGTTGGCTTGCTACCAGTTGGGCCAACGCCCCCAGCAGCTCGCGGGGTTTGCAGTACGCGGGACTGGCGTTGTACACGGTCGCGGAAGCGGTGATCTTTTTGCCGCTTCTTTGGATAGCAAGTCGATACTATCCCCTGGCGATCCCAGCGGCGGGTGTATTCACAGGCCTGATTTTCGCCGGCATCACGTTCATGATGTTCGTGACGGGCGCCAACTTTAGTTGGCTGGGACGATGGCTTATGTTCGCAGGCATTGGTGCGATAGCCCTGATTGTCGCTTCGATCGTGTTCGGCTTCTCGTTGGGGCTGTTGTTTACCGGCGCGATGATCCTGCTGGCCAGTGGTTACATCCTGTACCACACCAGCAACGTGATGCACGAGTACAACGAAGAGCAGTACGTGGCCGCCTCGCTGGCGCTATTCGCCTCCGTCGCGCTCCTGTTCTGGTACGCCTTGCAACTGGTGATGAGCCTGCGCGACCGCGAATAGGGCCGGGCCGTAGGACGGACAATCCTGTCCGTCGCGGTGCGGCTTGCCAATCCAGATCAAGCCGTGCCTCTAAATCACACCGACACCACTTCGTCCGCCTGGATAAACGCCAGGCGGGCAGCCACAAACTCGGCTGGCAGTTCGAACAGCTTGGCCACGGTCTCTTTGTACGCGGCCATCTGCGGGCGATAGTGCTCGATCTTTTCGGCCAGCGATCTGCCCGGCTGATTGTCGATCCGGTCGGTTTTGAAATCGATAATCTCGGCCGCGACGACATCTTCTCCGTCGCTTAATAGCACCAGTCGGTCGATCCGCCCTTGCCGCAGTTCCGCGCCCGCCCGATGGGCGAACGGGTATTCATTGCGAACGCGCGGCGTCAGTTGCTTGCGCTGCAAATGCTGCCGAGCCTTGGCTCCGAATCCCTGGATGCTCGCCGGGCCATAGTCCGCCTGCCGCAAGAGGGCCGCCAAATTCGGCTTAATCAAGAAGGCCTGAAATTCGGTCAGCCAGCGACTGACTTCCGCAGGATCAGCGTCGTCGATGTCTTGGATCTGCAGAATGGCTTGCCGCAACTCGTTTTCGGCGGGCACCGCAGCGTCGAGCCACGTCACCAACTCAAAACACTTGTGGATCACGCTGCCGCGGAGCATCGCCATCGGATCGTGATCCGCCGCGAGCCCCAGCAGTTTATCGACCGGGATCTTGCCGCCACCTTCCAAGCCGGAAGGAGTTTGCTTACCAAGACCTCGCTTTTGATCCGCCGTCGGCGGAGCCAACACAATCTGCGGCAACGATTCTTCAACAGGCGATTCGCTCCGGGCGAGTTCCCTCTTCCGTTCGGATGGCAACTGGGCATACCAATCGCGGTTGCCCAACTCCCACAGCGTTTGCATCGGCGGCATCGGCCGACACTGCAATAAGGCACCTCGTAACAGGCCAGCATGGGTCCGGCGGCACTCCTCCTTCTCGTGCGGTTGCACCAGCATGTGCAGGGCGTGAATCGCTCGCGTCATTCCGACGTAGAGCGCGCACAGCCGATCATCAACCTTCCGTGCGACATACTGATCGTGCATCCGCTGCATCTCTGGCGGCATGCCTGGCAGCTCTCGTCGCGGGACCGAACGGCACACCTTGGTGACGTCGGCTAACGGCGACTCGCGGTCCGTCCAGAAGGCATCCCCCTGCCCTGGCAACGGATCATCGAGTTGCGGACATATCACAATGTCGAACTCAAGCCCCTTCGCCTGGTGAACGGTCATCACGCGAACTCGGCTGGCCGAAGGATCGTCGGCCTTGTAGTCCGCGACCAGTTCGCGGAACGCCTTGGTCCGCAATTCGGCGTGGGCATCGTAGTCGTAAGCAAGCTCGATCAGTTGCTGCAAACGTTGCCGGTCGCGACGGTCGCACTCGCCTGCCAAATGTTCCGCCCACTCGGCAATCGACGGTCCATAACCTCGATCAATCAGTTGCCGCCGCAACG
The DNA here is from genome assembly GCA_964636985.1 of uncultured Pirellulaceae bacterium. Classification (GTDB taxonomy): domain Bacteria; phylum Planctomycetota; class Planctomycetia; order Pirellulales; family Pirellulaceae; genus CAZWSX01. The sequence goes on from CAZWSX010000030.1 coordinate 43,928, forward strand.
TTAATGCGAATTCAGCCAGCAGAGCCGGATGAGAATCGCCGGGCAAACCAACGGCCACCGCAAGCGGCGAGTTGCGTACATGGAATTCCGCGGCGCTGTCGCCGGGATGATCCGCCAACGTCAGAAGCGAAACAATCAACTCCACGGCAGGCGAATCGACAATCGGGCTACCCCCTTCTTCGCTCGCCGCAATGCCTTGTTCTTGAAGCCGGTAGATCAAATTGCCGACCGCGTCGTTGGTTCGGACGAGCACGCCCACCGTGCAGCCAGGAGCCGCCTCGACGATGTCCTTGATGCGTTTCGCGGCGAAATCGAAGAACGAGTCGAGGACCTTTCCAGGCCCCTTTTCCGGGCCCGTGGCAAGCTCCACGTATCCCGGCAACTTGTCGCGGACGGTGTCGTGCTCTGGAAAGCGGTCCATCCAACCGCGCACGTGGGGTTCGAGATAGTCGAGCTTGTTATGCCTCGTGAGGTTCGAAAAAACCTGATTGACGGCGTCGATCACCACAGGCGACGAGCGGTAACTTTGGGCCAGCGATTCGAGGGAGATCTCCGGAAACTCATCGCTGAGCGAGAGAATCAGCCCGGGCGAGCCGCCCCGCCAACCGTAGATCGCTTGCTTGGGATCGCCTACACAGAAGAACGTTCCCTTCGGCGAAGCGATTGCTTCCTGGGCAAACGCTCGCATCACTTTCCACTGGTCGAGCGACGTGTCTTGAAACTCGTCGAGCATCAAGTGCGCAAGTCGCCCGTCGAGCCGAAACGAAAATCGGTCGGAGTCGACCGCGTCGAGCGCGCGAGCCAGGGCCTGCGGAATATCGCTGAACTGCAAGCCGCGTGTGATCGCGCGCGTCGCGTTGTAGGCTTCGTCGAAGTGCGCGAGCAATTCGTGCGTCGCATCGAGCTGCGCAGCGATGCGATTGGAAATCGTTCCGCACGCGTGTTGTACGAGCGGCTGATAGAGGCCACGCATTTCAGTCGTAATCGGCCGGCGGGAATACGTCTCTTCGCCCGCGAGAACTTTCGAGCCGACGCCGCTCTTGAGAAACGCTTCCCAGTCCTCCAAGATGAGTGCCCGCAGAGAAGTGGTATGAGCCTTCGCGAGCGCCTTTTCTTTCTCAGGCGGCATCGCGTGTTCGAAGACGCCAAGCAATCGCTCGAATTCCGCCTTCGAGAGGACAGGCGACTTCTTCATCCACTTCCACGCATCCTGGGTTGTTTCGCGGAAGATGTGATAGAGCTTCTCCGTTTGCTCGCGAATGAGGCCGACAACCGAGCGATCGGTCTCCCCTTTGGTCAAGTTGTGATAAAGAGTCCGCAGGTCGCGATCCCCATCGCCGCCCCCTAAGTCACCGCCACCGTTTAAGACCATCGTGATCGCGGCATCGCGAACTCGCTTTTCTTCGATCGGCTCGGCGATCCGCCACCCCAGCGGCAGACCGAATTCCAAGGCGAATGCGCTGGCAACTTTGGCGAAGAAGCTATCGAGCGTCCCGACGCGTAACCGATGCAGCCGAGCCAGTGTTGCCAACAGCCGCTCGCGACAAATGGCAAGCGTCAACTTGGGGCGATCGAGCGCCTCGCCCAGCTTAGCGGCTTCCGCTTGGCTCGAAGCGGCCATCGCCAGGCGCAACAGAATCCGATCCAGAATCTCCCCTGCCGCCTTGCGTGTGAACGTGACGGCCAAGATGCGATCGGGCTCGACGCCGTCGACGAGCAGTCGCAGGAAGCGATTGGAAAGCTGGTACGTCTTGCCCGAACCAGCCGACGCGATGATCAGCGTTTGCCGCGGCGATGTCTTTTCCGCAACGACGGCCACGGTTTTGGCCTTCGGCGTTTCGACCCTCTTCTCCGACTCGTTCTCGTCATCGTCGAACATCGCCGCAAACTGAGGCAGCAATGGCGTCGCAGATTTGGCTTTTGCGGCCCGGCGGCTACTCATACGATTCCTCCTCCACGACGATTCGTGGCGGAGCGCGACGACGGTCCTGGCAAATAGCCGAAAGATCGTCCTCATAGCGAACGCGTTCGTCACTCGGTTCGAAACGACGGTCGCGAATGGCGAGGAGGATCTCGAACGCTTGTTCGTCCGCGGCGAGCAGCTGTTCGGAGCTCCATTCCCCGAGCGAGAGTCCCACGCGGCTCAAGTCCTTAGGGAGTAGCACATAGCCCAGCTCGCATTGTTCCGGATCGAAACCTGGAACGACGTTTCCCTGGCTTGCCAAGTGCCGATAAAGGGGAAGCTGAAAGTCGACCCACTCTTCGTTAAACGGACCATGCGTGTATTCGGGCGAGTCCCCTTTATCGCCGGTCTTGTAGTCGAGGACTTGCCAGGTGCCGGAGACATCGTTTCGGTCGATTCGGTCGATACGCCCCACGAGGATCACGGCTTCTTCGTCGAGCGTGAATTTCCAGGTCAAGTTCTGTTCCATGTTCTCGATGAACACGATCCGCCATCCTTCGCGGACACGAAGCGCCTGCCATGCAGCGAAGCGATCGAGTCGCGCGCGGACTTGTTCGAGCTGAATCGCGACGGCGGCGCGAAGCGATTTGTCGCCGTACTTTCGCTTGGCCATGCTCGACAACTGATCGTTCAAGAAACCACTGATCACCTTGGGGCTATCCGACTCCCGGATCTTCTGATCTTCCCCGAAGCTTTGCAGGCAATCGTGGGCGAGCGAACCAAAGCCGCGGCCATCGAGTTCCTCCGCGTCATCGCTCTGCGCTTCCAGCCCCAGTACATGCCGCAAGTAATAGCGATAGGGGCACGTAAGGTAGTCGCGAAGCTGCGTCACCCGATACACGCGCGGCAACGCGACATTTGGCTCGGCCGGCGGGCGCGGCAACCTGGTCTGCGGTAACGGCGGCGTTCCCGAACCGACCAGCGGCATCCGTGGAGGCTTCTGCTTGGGTTCGGCAAAGCAGGTGATCGCGCGTTTCGTGGCAACGTCGGGCGAAGCAAGAAACTGCAAACGGCTGGGCGCCAGCGGATTCCCCTGGCTGTCCCGCCGCGCGGACAGAAACAAAACATCTGGCCGCGACGAAGCGATCACGCCCACCGAGTACGCATCGCGGGCAAAACGGCGATCGTTGTCGATCAGCCCGAGCGTGCGACGCATCGCGTTCGGTAAAAAGGGATCAGCGCTCACCGAGTCGGGCACAAAGCCCTCGTTGAAGGTCGTGACAACTAGCGCCGGCGCGTCATCCAGCGGCAATTCGAGCCAACCGAGCATCTCGACCGCGTCGCCATCCGAAGGAGGCGGAATGGGAGTATCGGCCAGTTCCTCAAGGGCCAGAAAAATCGCGTCGGCCGCGCTCACGGGCGAATCGAGTTCGCCCGGCAAACGAGCGCGCCCGTGGAGCACGTTGGCGATCGCCTCCAAGCCAGCCTGTGTCTCGCGCGTCGTGGTCGATGTGCGATCGAAGACCGCATTGGCATAGACTTCCTTGATCGCCGTGAGCAGCGGAAGAGTCCACTCCGCAAGTTTCTTCCTCCCGGAGATGGGTGCCAGCCAACTTTCGAGTTTCTCAAGCGCCGCACGCAACTTGGTCCAGCGTGGTTCCCCTCGCTTCGTTTTGGCGTTTTCGGCCGCCCAGGGCCACACCTTCGTCGACAACTCGATGGGCAAGTATTCGGTGCGGAATTCGTCCACGTCGGGCAGCAGTTCGGAATCGCCGCCGAGCCACTGGTACACGTCGGGGTGTCTCAGCAGATTCGCGACGGCTTCGGCCGGCATGCCGTCAACAAGGCTTTCGATTGCCTTTAGAAGTCGATAGGGCCCCGTCTGCGAGACGAGTTTTCCCTGCACCCACCGCGAAGCGATGCCGCATTGATCGAGCCGCCGCTGCAATTGCGGCACGAGCCGCTCGTCGGGCACGCCAAGCGTGATTTCATCCGCGCGATACTTGCCGTGGTAGTTCGCAAGCTTTCGCGCCACGGCTTCGGCCTGGTCCGCTGCGTCGTCGACGAGTTCGATTTGCCGATCAACAAGCGGGAGTTCAATCCCTTTCCACTTGGACGGGACGACGCAACCGTGTTCGTCGAAACGATCGACCCACTCCTGGGGCGCTGCAATGAGCGCCGTTACTTGAGCCGTGACCTGATCAAGGATGTTCCGCATCGTGTGGTTCAAGTCGACCGTGCCGAGCAGGACGATCTCCCGCGTCGTGGAGAATTCCTTGCGTTTCAAACCTTCGAGCCGCGCGGTTTGGATGTCCCACAGTTCCAGTTTGTCGAGCGTTCGAAGATAGCGATTTTGCATCGCCGCCAGTGCGGACCAGCGATCGTGTTCGGTGAAGCCTTCGACTTTGGAGGCCCTCTCGACAACCATCGAAAAGTCGAGCCCCTCAGCCGCCAGTTCCGTATGAAGCCGCCGCACCATCCGCGCTAGAACCAGCCAGCCGCGAGCATCGTCCGCGGACGGAGGATGAGGAATCACCGCGGCCCGCTGCGACTCGGGCGTGAACTCCAGCGCCTTCCGCCAAGCCAAGTCTTGGGTCAGCGTGTCGGCAAACGGAAACTTTGGGCGATACAGCAGTTCCGGCAAACGCCCTTCGGTCGAGATTTCTGGCGGAGTGAGACGGAGCTTGTGTTCTTCGGCCTCAAAAACCAGCCGTTCCAGCAACCGGCGTCCGACGCGGCGGCCGGGGACCACCACAATCAGGTTTTGCAGGTCCCACTCCCGCTTTTGCGCGTAAGAATTCCGCAGCCATTCGACGGCGGAAAGGAGAGGAGGCCGCTGCCAATCGAGGAAAACACGCTTCACGAAGAATCCCTTCAGAGCCACTTCAGTCGGCCGATCACGCCGAAAACCAAGAAAGCGGGGTCTTCCCTCCAGTATCTCGCCTTAAGTGTGACACGTTTGGTCACGCCTACCTAGCTGTGTGGCTAGACTAAACCCGCCCTCGCCGAATGATCTTCAAATTCGGATTTCCCCCATAAGCAGGTGGCGTACCCCGTGGCATGACAGAGTCGAAAGGACTTTGTGGATCGGGTTCGGGATCAAGCGAGCCTCCTACCGCCAAATAGAACTGCCACAGCTTCGAGGTCTCGCGCCAACGCTCCTGTGGCGTCAGCCGATACCACTCGAGCCACGAATCCTCGTCGTCCATTGCTTCTTTCAGTCGCCGCAGCCGTTCTTCCTCATTCATGCCGATATTCTAGCCCCAGTGAGACAAGAGGAGTGAAATATCCGCCCCATTGGGGTGGGTACCTCTGATATTTCTACTGTTTTGCTGTCCCTATCCACCGTCTCACCACGGGCTCATTTCCGCTTTTCAGACCCCACTTCGATATGCTAGGATGCGAGTTTTCTCTAGTTGTACCCACTCCCATTAGGGGCGGCGCTAAATCACGGCGACGTTCCCAGGTGGCGAATTGCGGGTGAAAGAGATCCCAAAACCTGATGCCTGTAGCCTAACCTCTGCAGCCTCAAATGTTCGAGTCGATCCAGAACGGTCTCCGCTCAGCCCTCAAGAACTTGCAAGGTAAAGGCAAGCTCTCCGAAGGGAATATGCGCGATGCGATCAAGCAGGTCGAACAGTCGCTGCTCGAGGCCGACGTTAGCTACGCCGTCGTCAAAGAGTTTCTGGCCCGCATTTCGGAAAAAGCCCTGGGGCAAAAGGTTCTTCTGGCCCTCGACCCCACCGAGCAGTTCGTCGGAATCGTCCACGACGAAATCCTGAACCTGCTGGGGCCGGTCGATGCGTCGCTGAATCTCAAACGCGATCTCACGGTGATCATGCTGTGCGGCTTGCAAGGGGCTGGTAAAACGACCACCTGCGGCAAGCTGGCAAAACTGCTCCAAGAGAACAAACGCAAGCCGCTCTTGTGCGCTGCCGACTTGCAGCGCCCGGCGGCTATCGATCAGCTCCACGTCATCGGCGACTCGCTTAAGATCCCCGTTTACAGCGATCGCACGTCGAAGGACCCGGTCAAGGTTTGCCAGGAAGCCGTCGCCAAGGCCAAGGCCCAAGGGGCCGACGTCGTCATTCTCGACACCGCCGGCCGTTTGGCGATCGACAAGGAATTGATGGACCAGCTGGTCCGGGTGGAAAACAAGGTCCAGCCCGACCAGGTTTACCTGGTGGTCGACGGCATGACCGGTCAGGACGCGGTCAACAGCGCCAAGGCCTTTAACGAGGCGCTCGAGCTCGACGGCGTCATCATGACCAAGCTCGACGGCGACACCCGCGGCGGTGCGTTGTTGTCGGTCAAGCACGTCACGGGCGTACCGATCAAATTCCTGGGAACCGGCGAACATCTCGAATCGCTCGAGCCCTTCCGTGCCGAGGGGATGGCGACGCGGATCCTGGGCATGGGCGACGTCGTCGGCCTGGTCGACTTGGCCCGCAAAGCGGTCGACGAAGATGAACAAAAGCGGCTTGAAGCGAAGATGCGAGCGGGCGAAATGTCGCTCGACGACTTCAAGAAGCAAATGAAGATGATCCTCCAGCCCGGCCTGATGAAGAACATCTTGCAGATGCTTCCGGGCGGCGGAGCGATCCTCGATCAACTTTCAGGCGGAGTTCCCGAAAAAGAAGCCAAGCGCTGGATCGCGATCATCGATTCGATGACTCCGGCCGAGCGTCGTACGCCCAAGCTGATCGATTCCAGCCGCCGCAATCGAATTGCCAAAGGCGCCGGGACGGAGCCGCAAGAGGTTTCGGCCGTCGTGAAGCAGTTCGAAACCGTCTCGCCCATGCTGAAAAAGATGGCCTCAGGCGGCCTGGCCGATCGACTGGGAACGCTGCAAAACATGGAACGCTCGGGGATGTTCAACCCTGGCGCCCAGTTGCCCAAAACCAAGGGAGATACCGGCAAACGGTTGACGCCCGAGGAAAAAGCCAAGATGCGCAAGCAGCGCGAAAAAGAGATGCGCAAGAAGTTCGGCAAGGGTAGAGGCGAAGGCTAAGAATCATCCGGACGTGTTTTTTGCGACGCGTCTTTGACCGTAAACGTGAGCTTTGATTCGTTGTTTGAAGGAGTGAGAGTGTGGCGGTTGCAATTCGAATGAAGATGATGGGACGTCCCCATCGCCCGTTTTTCCGCGTGTGCGCGATCCACAAGCATTCGCCTCGTGACGGCAAGGTGCTTGAGGAACTTGGCTACTACGATCCGATGGTTCGCGACGTCGATGCCCGCGCGATCCTGAACGGCGAGCGAATCCAATATTGGTTGAGCGTCGGCGCCATCCCTTCGGAACGCGTCGCCACGTTGTTCGCCAAGTACGGCCCCAATGGGACGCACGTCGAACAGCAAAAAGTTGCGCTCGAACGAGCCAAAACGAATCGCCCGCAAGCTCCCGCTCCCTGGACGCCGCCGCCGAAGCCCGAAGCGCCTGCGGCCGAGGAAGCGGCGGCTGAAGCTCCTGCGGAAACACCTGCCGAGTAAGCATTCGGCGTTTATGTGCCGACTATGCGTTTCGACATCCTGACCTTGTTTCCCAAGATTTTCGATGGCTGGCTGGCCGAAAGCTTGCTCGCTAAAGCAGTTGACAAGGGATTGCTGGAAGTCCACCTGCACGACTTCCGCAATTGGTCGGTCGATAAGCATCGGCATGTGGACGATCGCCCCTTTGGGGGCGGCCCTGGCATGGTCCTGCGGGTCGAGCCCGTAGTCGAATGTGCCGAAGCCGTGCGAGCCCAAGCTCCTGCGGCCGGAAGATTGATCCTGTTGTCGCCTGCCGGCAGAACGCTCGACCAAAGGTTGGTCGAAGAGTTCTCGCAGGAACAACGGATCACGATGATTTGCGGACGGTACGAAGGTTTCGACGAGCGGGTGCTCGAAATCCTTCGGCCCGAAGAAGTGTCGCTCGGCGACTATGTCATCAATGGCGGCGAAGTCGCCGCGATGGCCATCGTCGAAGCGGTGATGCGGTTGATTCCGGGTGTGCTGGGCGATGACGAAAGCGGCGTGACCGATTCGTTCTCGACCGGCAACCGGATCCTGGAACATCCGCAGTACACTCGCCCGCGTGAATATCGCGGGCACGAAGTACCCGACATTTTGCTCAGCGGCGATCACGAAAAAATCGCTCGCTGGCGAGCCGAACAAAGCTACATCAAAACACGTCGTCGCCGCGAGGATTTGCTGGCGGCTCCGCAAGGCAAAACCCGAGACAATTCCCCATCCACCGTTAACCCCAGTTCGAAGCAAGAAGGAGTGCCATCGCCGCCGTCCGATTCGCAAAGCGATTCGTCGAAATAGTTTGTTCTCGAAAAGACGCAGCGAGGCAGTAGAGCCATGAATCAAACCGACGTTCTCAATCTGGTCGAAAAATCGAGCATTAAGACCGATGCCCCCAAGTTCGATGTGGGCGACACAGTCGACGTCCACACCAAGATCCTAGACGGCAAAGAAGAGCGGATCCAGATTTTCACCGGGACCGTCATTGCCCGAAACGGTGCTGGCACCCGCGAAATGTTCATCGTTCGCCGAATCGTCGGCGGGGAAGGCGTGGAGCGGAAATTCCCGGTCCATAGCCCCAAAATCGCCAAAGTCGAAGTGAAGCGCTCGGGCGTGGTCCGCCGGGCAAAACTTTACTTCCTCCGCGACCGGGTGGGTAAGGCCGTGAAGCTCCGCGAACGCCGGACGTAGGTTGGCGAGTCAGGTCGCTTCCGCTCGGCTTTTTGCCGCCGATTCGCAAAATACAATAAATCATCAGGCCCGCCGAATACTGGGGATAGCCCGGTTTTCGGCGGGTTGTTTTTTTGCCGGATTTGGAGTCGACGCGATGCACGGATATCCCCCCGTGGAACTCTACGTTCCCACCGGCTTCTTCATCATGATCGCGGTCATCGTGGCGATTAACGTGCTGGCTCAGGTGTGGTCGAAGGGCCGTGAACTGGCCGCAATGTGCCGGCTTAAAGAGCGAATGATCGATCGCGGGATGTCCGCGGAAGAAATCGAGCGCGTCATTATGGCCGGTACCGGCAAAGCGCTTCCTCCGAGCAGCAAAGCACCCATTCCACCTGCCAAGCCCTATCCGAGCCCAGTCGATTGGCCGGCTCACTCGCACAACTAAAGATGGAATTGCGCTATGGATCCCGCTCCTGTCCGTATTGTGGCGTTCTTGGTGCCAGTTGTGGTTGGCCTTGTAACACTCGCGATTCTCGTTGCTGGAGCAACGTGGATTTTTCGATCGGTCGCCGCGGGCTGGTCGAAAGCGCGCCAAGCCAAGTACCAGCATGACCTTAAGATCCTGATGATCCAGCGCGGGATGAGCGCCGACGAAATCGAGCGCGTTCTCGCAGCAGGGACGGGCGAACAAGTCAAATTTCCTCTCCACGACGAAACGTCTCCGCCTGCGAAGCCGCAAGCGGGCCCAATGAAGTGGCCCGTTCACTCCGACAACTAGTTCACTCCGACAACTAACCGGGAGCCTTGCCTGTGAGTTCCTTTCTCAACCTGCCGATGCTCTTCGCCGAAGGGTCGATTATTTACTCGGCCAATATCGTGCCCGTTACCATCTTTCTCGTTTTGGGTGCGTCGTGGATTGTCTCCGCAGTGGCCACGGCCTGTGTGAAGGCGCGCGAGACGTCGGAACATAACGAGCTCAAGCGGATGATGATCGAGCGCGGCATGAACGCCAACGAGATTGAACGCATTCTCGCCGCCGGAACAGACAAGCAAACCAAGGCTGCCCTCCCAGCTGAAACTTCGCCGCCCCTCAAGCCGCAAGCGGGCCCCATGAACTGGCCTGTCCACTCACACAGCTAATCGTTATCGAATAAAGGAAGACACGACCATGGACTCGCTTTTCACAAATGCGATGTTGTTTGCCCAGAGCTCGCAAGATCGGCTTCCTGAACTGCCGTCCAACTATGTGGGCCTGGCATGGCTCATGATCATTGGGGTCACGGCCGTGATTGCGATTCTGGCAACGGCCTGGGTCAACGTGAAAAAGTCGTTTCACGCCATGGCCTTGAAGGAGAAGATGATCGATCGCGGCATGAGCGCCAGCGAGATCGAACGCGTTCTCGCTGCCGGCACAAAAGCGAGTTGCGCTTCGACGGAAGGTCGCGAATTGCCGCCCGAAAAGCCCCAACCCAGCCCGATGCATTGGCCGGCCCATTCGCACAGCTAGCCAACTGGTGGTCGCATTCTTTCCGCGGCCACTAGATTTGGCGAACTAACTCCATCGCCAAGTCGTAACGCCATGCATCCTTCCGTGATCGCGGAGTATAGGGCATGGCAATCTTCTATCGCATTGCGGCCGATCTAATCGTGATCGTCCACATGGTCTATGTGCTTACGGTCGTCCTGGGCCTGCCCGCCATCTGGATCGGAATTCTGCTAAAGCATCGCTGGGTGCGGAACCCTTGGCTGCGCTGCGGCCACCTGGTGATGATCTTGATTGTGGTCGGCGAAGCCTGGGCCGGAATCACTTGCCCGCTCACAACTTGGGAGCACCAACTGCGAGCCGCGGCCGGCGACGAAACGTACGGTGGCGCCTTCGTCGCCAATCTGGTTCACAACCTGCTGTTCTACGATTTCGAACCGTGGGTGTTTACGTTGCTTTACACCTGTTTTGGAATCTTGGTAGTCGCATCATTTGTCATAGCACCACCCCGGTGGAAAGCCAATGCCAAGGCGGAGTCGACATGAGCTAGAATCGTGGCATGGCACACCGTTTCCATGAGCAGGAATTCGGATCATGCGCACTCTGAAACTAGGGCCGATCGTTCTGATTGCAGTCGTAATTTCTTCATCCGCCTTTGCCGAGTGGGGCGATTTGAAGATCACGTTCAAGCTGACCAAAGAGGTACCGACGCAGAAAAAACAAGTCCCGGCCGAGGATCTCAAGGGATGCGAAGCGACAACTTACTTTGATCCCGTTGCTGTTGGCCCTTATCTGGAAGTCCCCAACGTGATGGTGTGGCTTCACACGGATGACGTTGCATTGGTCCCCATCCACCCCGATGTGACTAAGGCAGCCAAGGAGACGAAGCCTCTATTGCGAGCGGAGGATTGCCAGTTCGTGCCGCACTGTTTGATGGCATCGACTGGCCAAACCGTTCTATTTGAAGGCACAGACTCAGTCGCACACGCTTGGAACCCGCACTTCCAAGCCAACGTAAAGTTCCAACGCCTCATTCCCTCCGCCTCAAAAGATGAATGGCTGGTCGCCAAGCCTGAGAGCCGCGCCATTCCAGTCGATTCCCCGCTTTACCCGTGGATGTCGGCGTGGATCATGGTGGCGCCAACTCCATACCATGCGGTAAGTGACGCCGGCGGTGTCATCACCATCAGGAACTTGCCGGTCGGTAAGTGGCAGTTCAAATTCTGGCACGAGGTCCACGGAAACATCGCCAAGGTGGTGCGCAGCGGCAAGCCTGAGAGCTGGACCAAAGGGGTTGCCGCAATCTCCATCTCAAAGGGAGAAAACGACCTGGGCGAAATCCAGATTGTCCCCAAGGAATAAAACAGGGCCGCCCAGACGAATTTTGCCGTTTAATCGGATTTATTCGGCCGTAACGGGAACGCCAAGGGCGCGGCACGTTGACATAAGCCCGCCCCGGCAAGTAGCGTGAAGGGTGCGGCTGAAGCACAATAAAGGGTCAGCCTCTTTTCCGTTCGCAGTAGACATTCGCGCAAGAGAATCGTCGCGGCTGTTCCTCCTCAGGAACCTGTCTCATCAGGAAGTTTGGAATGCGTCACAACTATCGCGGTTGGTCACTTGCCTTCGCGGGCGTGCTGGTCGGGTTCATCAGTTTTGCTTTCGCTGCCGACTTCGACCCGATCGAAATCGACAAGGCATACGTCACCCCAGAAAAGACCGCCAAGACGAACCGGCGCAATGGCGACAACCTTCTCAAGGAAATCTTGCAGGGCGCCAAGCAAGTCGCCGACGCTCCCGTTAAAGCGGAATCCGACAAGTACCTGCAAAAGTACTTCATGCCTTCTGTCGTCCAGCCCGACAGGATTCGCGAAGGGGAGTCGCCGCGAACCGCCCTGCTCAAGTTGTTTACCAGCGTGCAGACCACTAGCGCCCCTGGAAGACAATACCTGTTCGACACGACGATGTCCGAGATGACCAAGTACGCTCGCGGCAACTATGAGCCGCAAGCGCGAGTTCAGGCGTATTTGATCTTGGGCGACTTGAACACGCGCGAGCGCGCCGCCGGCGACAAGTCACTGCCGCTACCCAGCAGCGCCGCACTCAAGCTGTTGCTGGACGACTTCGACAAGCCTAGCCAACCCGATGGCATCGTAAGCGCGATCCTGGTCGGCCTGGTTCGGCATGCCCACTTGAATGCCAACGACGTGACGCGTCCGGCCGAAGAAAAAATTCAGGCTGCCGATCTGGATCGCTTGGAGAAGATCTCCCTGGCGCTGATTGCCGAAAAAAGCCCGCCCCATGGACGTTCGGCCGACGGGCACGATTGGCTGCGCCGACGCGCCGTGGAAATCGCAGGCCACCTCGCGGCGACTCGCCCGTCGCCGAAAGTTGTAGCTGCCCTGGAAGCGTTGCTTGCCGATCGAAAGGATTCCCCCGAAGTTCGTTTGGCGGCGGCAAACTCGATGTCTCAAGTGACACGACGAAGCGCCGCGGGCGGACCTAAGCTCGCGATCAAGCCAGACGCCCATGGACTCGCGCTGGCGCTGGCGGACACGCTCGAGCAACGATTCGCACGGATCGACAAAGACCGCGAGCAGGTGATGTCGCGTCGCAAGGTGGAATCGCTGCTCAAGTCGAGAGCCGTCGCCAGTGCGGAAGGAAAGTTCGACAAAAGCGATCCGTTCGCCAACCATACCGAGGTCATGCAACGGTGGTTGATCGGGAAGATCGTCGCCGCATGGACAGGCCTGACGGGCAGTCCCGACTTCAGCCGCGCAGTTAGAGACGATCCCAAATTCGGCCTTTACACCGGCGCGCCCGCGGCCGCAGACAAGGCGGCTCTCGACGAGGTGAAAAAACAGCTTATCGAGCTTCAAAGAAAGGTAACCCTCATGAAGATCGAAGGTTCCCTGGAAGATGAAGTCGAGACAATCCGAGCCGCCGCTAAAGATCTAGCCGCGATTGCAGCCGCTCCGCCGCCAGCCGGTGCCGATGCCCCGGCAGCAGCGGGAGATGCAGCCCCGGCCGACGAGCCCCCGGCCAACTAGTCGCCGCGTTCGTCGGCTTGCTGTGAATTTCGTCGCTGCGAATCTCGTGGACGTGAATCCTATTGTGCGGCGCCTCGCGTCGCACACCACGTCGTCTTCTTTGCAAAGTATGTCTCAGGTGTTTCACCCGCTGACAACGTCGCCGATACAAACTACAACGAAGGCTCTCCTGGGCTCGATTGACCTATGGTTCGCCTGAGTTTCGCACATGCCGTCGCTTGTATCGCTGACGTTCCCCGAAGCCGATTTACCCCGGATTACCTTCGACGCTCTTGACCGCAGCGTTAATCTCCTGTCGCGAGAAACGCTAGCAGAGTTCGCTGCCGCGCTCGATCAGCTCGCAGGCCGTACCGATATCGCGGCGCTGATCGTCGATTCCGCCAAGCCAGAGTGTTTTCAGGCTGGCGCCGACGTAAATCAAGTCGCCGACCCAAATCGAACTGCCGACGATGTCCGTTCCGCAGCTCTAAAAGGCCAGCAACTATTTCGGCGGCTTTCCGAGCTTCCCTTTCCCACCATCGCAGCGATCTCCGGTGCATGCGTCGGCGGAGGCGCGGAACTCGCGTTGTGGTGCGATCGCCGGATCGCCGCGCGAACAGACAAAACGCAGATCGGATTTCCCGAAGTCAAACTCGGCCTGTGCCCCGGCTGGGGTGGATCGACCTTGCTTCCGCGAACGATCGGATTGCCCAACGCAGTGGATCTCGCGACGCGTGGCGAATCGCTGACCGCCGACGAAGCGAAAGGGTGCGGCCTGATCGACGACGTCGTCTTGCCGTCGCTTCTGGGGGAAGCAGCCCGCCGGCTGGCGCGCAGCGAGGCTGCCTCGCGCCGCTGGCGCATCGATCGTGAAAAACGTCGGGCAACGGTCGCATTGTCGCAAGAGGAAACACAATTCCTTGCCGCGACCGCCGGCGCGATCCTCGCTCGCGAGACCAAGGGACGGTTCCCGGCACCAAGCGCCATCCTCGAACTGTTACTTACCACTAGTTCGTCCGAGTTCGATGACGCGTTGCGTCTGGAAACAGACACCATTGCCAAACTCTTCGCCACTCCTGAACGCTCCGCGTTGACGAACGTCTTTCTGGTTACCGATCGCGCCAAGAGGAGTGCTGGCGCCCACGAACATCAAGCCCTGCCCCTTGATCGCGTGGGACTAGTCGGCATCGGCATCATGGGCATCGGTATCGCCGCCGCGCATGCCAAGGCTTCGATCGATTTCACGGCAGTCGACGCTTCGAGCGAGGCGCTTTCGCAAGGGATCGCGGCAACCCTTGCCGAAGCCGCTTACGACAAGAAGACCAAGCGAACCGATCCCGCGCGAGCACAGGTGATGGCCGGGAAGCTCCATTCCGGACCAAGCATCGCTTCGCTCGCATCATGCGCCCTGGTCATCGAAGCCGCGGTCGAGGCCGCCGATATCAAGCGCAAACTGTTCGCGGAGCTAGAAGAGGTGGTACCGCCAACGACCATCCTCGCAACTAACACTTCGACGATCCCCATCGGCGAACTGGCCAAAGGTCTGAAACATCCGGAGCGATTCTGCGGCCTGCACTTCTTCAATCCCGTGCGAAGAACGCGCGTCGTCGAAGTGATCAAAGGACCACAAACGTCGCCTGAGACGATTGCCGCGGCGGCGGCTCACGTGCGGCGTCTAGGCAAGATGCCGATCATCGTCGGCGATAGTCCCGGCTTTGTGGTCAACCGCGTGCTCTCCCCCTACCTCGGCGAAGCCATGGCTCTCTTCGACGAAGGGGCGACTATCGAGCAAATCGACAAAGCTTCCATGCAGTTCGGCATGCCACTGGGTCCCTTCGCGTTGTACGACCTGGTGGGGATCGATACCTCGTACAACGCGGGCAAGGTGATGTGGATGGCGTACGCCGCGACGCGCTTCGCCTCGCCGGTCCTCCCCGCCATGCTCAAGGCGAAGCGCCTCGGCGTGAAAAATGGCCTCGGTTTTTACAGCTACCAGAACAAGCGCCGCGAGGCCCAGCCCGATCCTGTCGTCGCGAAACTGCTGGAGCTTTACGTCAAGTCGCAGAAGTCGATCTCGCAAGCCGACATGCAGTTACGGCTCTTTTTGCCGATGGTCCTGGAAGCGACCCGCGTCCTCGACGAAGGCCTGGTCAGCGATCCATGCGATATCGATCTCGGCGTCATCTACGGGCTGGGCCTTTCGCCTCACACCGGCGGTATTTTGCATTGGGCCGATCGATTAGGCGCTGCCAAGATCGTCGCCGAAATGGAACGCTTCGCATCGCTGGGCCCGCGCTGGAAGCCGACCGACCGGCTGCTCCAAATGGCCGCCAGCGGACGGCGGTTTTACGACGTTTAGAAAACTGGAACAATCACTGGCAATCGCATGAGCCGAGAGTCTTTCTTCAATACCACTCCGGAACGAACGGCCGTCATTGTCGACGCGGTCCGCACGCCCATTGGGCGAGCCCACGCCGAGAAAGGCTGGTTCCGCGAAACGCGCGGCGACGACCTGGCTGTCGCCGTTGTGCGGGCCTTGCTCGAGCGAACGGGAATCGATCCCGCGACCGTCGACGACTGCATCATGGGCTGCACGCAGCAGACTGGCGAAGCAGGCATGAACGCCGGGCGAAACATCGCGCTCATGGCTGGTCTGCCCGAATCGACTGCGGGCTGCACCATCGATCGCTTGTGCGGCAGCAGCATGCAGGCCCTGCATCAGGCTACTCACGCCATTGCCGCCGGCGCGGCCGACGTGCAAATTGCCGGCGGCTTCGAGCACATGCACCATCTGCCGATGGATTTCAACCACCGGCCCAACCCAAAGCTCTTTCGCGTCACCAGCAAAGCAGCGCTCCACATGGGAGCGACCGCCGAATTCCTGGCGCAATCGCGCGGCATTTCTCGCGTCGAACAAGACGCCTACGCGCACCGCAGCCACGAGCGCGCCGCGAAGGCACACGCAGCAGGCGAATTCGCTCGCGAGATCGTCCCGCTCCCCGCGAAGGACGACGCCGGGCTAACCTTTACGGCCGAGTCCGACCAGTGTGTCCGTTTCGATAGCAGCCTCGAATCACTAGCCAGACTCGAACCCGCGTTCGTGCCGAAATACGGCACGGTTACGGCCGGAAACAGCTCGCCATTGAACGACGGCGCCTCGGCGCTCCTGGTGATGTCGGAAGCGAAGGCCAAGTCGCTCGGGCTCAAGCCAATCGCCCGCGTGCGTGCCACCAGTGTGATGGGCCTTGCACCGTCGCTCATGGGCCTCGGGCCAATCGTCGCCAGTAACAAGCTTTTTCAGCGTGTCGGCATCGGCGCTAGCGATCTCGGTCTGATCGAGATCAACGAAGCGTTCGCGGTTCAAGCTCTCGCATGCATCCGCGAACTCAAATTCGACGAGGACCGAGTCAACGTACGAGGGGGAGCGATTGCGATTGGCCACCCGCTCGGAGCAAGCGGTTCACGGATCGTGACGACGCTCGTTCACGCGATGCGCGACAAAAAGATAGAGTTAGGCTTGGCGACGATGTGCATCGGCATCGGGCAAGGAATCGCCACGCTCCTTGAGAACGTAAGCTAGACGCTTTACGGCTTCTCGCCTCGACGACCGCGTTCCATGGTTCGAATCAACGCGCGGATCTCTTTTTGCCGATGCTCCGGCGCGATCTCCAGCGCGGCGTAGTAGGCCTTCCGCGCTTCCTTCCAATCCTGCGCGGAAGCGTGCTGCTCGGCCTCGTCGAGCAACGCTCGAATCGGGCCGGCCGTTGCTTCTTCCTCTTCGGCTTGTTGGCGCTTGATTTCCGCTACGGAGAGCGCGCCGTACTCGGCGGTACTCTTGAACGACTTCGACGTCGCCTGGTTCCCCGTGTCTGCCGGCTGGACACTCTGCGCGGGAACTTGCACCATGCCACCGGCTGCCATTCCACCTTGTGCTCGCATCCGCGCGATCGCATCGGCCAACGGGCTCGCCGGCGCGCGATCGCCAACGATCGGAATAATCTCCGTGATAAAGGGAGACCACACCGTTTCCTGAATCATCCCGAATCCGCCGTTACCCATCGTGATCGATGGGGTCTGGGAAGTGAACGATCGCGTGCTTCCCGAAGCAAAGTTGAATCCGAGTTGGCCTGAGACGTCGCCGCCGCCAAAACCAAATCCCACCGATCCTCCCACGCCGGGAGTAAATCCACCGAACGGCGGCCGGGCCGCGCCGGAGCCAATGTTATTAAAGAACCAACCGTTACCGTTTAGCGAAAAACCGGTTCCCATGCGCTCGAAGAAACTATCGCTCACGTTGCCGAAAGGCGTACCCACATTGACTTGCTGGGAGGACGCGTCGCCTGCTGAAACAAAAAACGTGGCGAGAGCAAACAGAGTCGTCATCAGCGCGCCCCAGGCGCCCTTCGTGGTGACCATTGCGATCGACTCCTGCAGAAGTACGGCGTAGCCCACGCCGGCTCCCCCTCATGATAGAGGCAACATCGTCGTATCGGCAAGCGCATCGGGGCAGCTTAATTGCCAGAGCATAACTGGCAGCTATTGATGCAGCCGCTTGAGTTCCTGGCCATCTTCCACGCGGCGAAGAATGCCGCCATAGCAGCCGACGAGGAAGGCCTCATCGTCTGGAGTGAAGGCGAACCGGTGCGGATCGCGTTCAGGGCGTTCTTTCACGCCCTCACCTCGCGCCAGATGGGTGTGAAACGAACACTTATCGAAACCGTGCCGCTGGACCTCCCGCCATGTTTCCGTCGACCAGAAAACGACTTGCCCCGTCGTCTGGTCGCCAGCTGCCAGCAGCCTGCCGCTGGCCGAGAAGAACGGCCGCGACAATCCGCGAATGCCCGTCAGAAGCTGTTGCTCCAATCCCAAATCGGCATCCCACAACAGGACGCTCCCATCGGGGTGGCCGCTCGCCAACCGCTTCCCGTCAGGCGAGTAACACATGTTGTAAAAGGGCTCTTCAAACGGCAAGGCGCTGGCGATCGTTTTGCCGGTGTCGGCGGAAACCATTCGCGGCGCCAGTTGCCCGTTGGCCTCGCGAACGATACCCACCAATCGGTCCCCCTTGGGAGACCAGGCGATCGAGATCGCTCCTCCCAGTCCTTCGAGCACCCGCATCCGCTGGTCTGGACCCACATCGAAAATGGCGCACGTTTTTCTCCCAAGAACGACGATCTGGTCGCTCGCGGGAGAAAAAGCAAAGGCGTGGCAGCGCTCGAAGCTGCGAACTCGCTCACCGGAATCGGTATTCCAAACCGTTACCTCGTGCAGAGCAAGACCCTCGTCGCCGAAAAACAATTTCGCGGCCGCCAGCCATTTGCTGTTGGCGCTAAACCGCAAGTCGAGCCAATCGCCAAACGTCTCGGAGCGCCAAACGGCCTCGCCGGATTTCAGGTCGAACGTCGTCACGATGGCCGACTTGCGCACATCGGGATGCGGGCGTGGCGGGTCTTCGCTGTTCGACAAGCCCGAGATCGCCGTGGCCGCCGTTAAACCATTAGGCGACACGTCGACACATTGCGGGTCGCGCGCCGGCACAAATGGTGCGGCCCAGCCGCGGTTCGCAAAAGCCAAACTCGCGCAGGCTCCAGCGCCGGCGGCGAGCCAATCGCGGCGATTCCAAGTAGACGTAGCATCAATTGGTTGATGAAGGCGACGCATAGAGGAAGCGTGCTCGGCGGCGAACGGTGGGACGCAAAGGCGGGGAAGGATCTGTCTCTAGCTTACCTTGCCGGGACGCGGCGCACCACGAACTCCTCGATTTGTGGACAATGGATCGAATGACGAACGAGTCCAATGATCCGAAAAACACCAGTGGAAAACGCCCCCGGTACCGCCGGCTCTTCAAGGCCGCGCCCCGGCGACAAACCGCACAGCCCAAACCGACTCCCGCGGAGGCGGTGGAATCCCTCCAGGCCGAAGACGACTTTGGCGTACCGATTCCCGGCTTGCCGCTTGCCAAGGAGAAGTGGGCACAAACAGCGATCCACCGCCTCCCTTCGCCTGGAACGGTGGATTGGTCGAGCGTTTTCGGACGCACGGCCCCGCTCGTCGTCGATCTGGGATGCGGCAACGGGCGATACGTGATCACCAGCGCCTTGCGCCGCCCCGAGTGCGATCATCTCGGCGTCGACGCGTTGCCGCTCGTTATCCGGTACGCCACACGCCGGGCCAATCAACGCGGACTCCACAACGTGCGGATGCTGGTGTGTGGCGGGCACGAATTCCTGGAGAACTATCTCGCCCAAGAATCGGTCGACGAGTTGCATCTTTACCACCCGCAGCCATTTCGCACTTCGCGCGATGCAATGCTGGATAAGCGATTGGTCACGCCCGAGTTTTTGAGGCTGGCTTATTCGCGATTGAAACCAAGCGGCAAATTCGTCGTCCAAACCGACAACCGCGCCTACTGGCAATACATCCGTCGCACAGCGGCCGAGTTCTTCTCGATCGAGGAACAAGATGGACCGTGGCCCGACGATCCCCTAGGCAGAACCCGTCGCGAGATCTACGCGCGACGACACAACATGCAAGTCTGGCGAGCCACTTGCCGGCAACGAACCGATCGCTCGCCGGAAGAATTGCTCGAACTAGCTCGCTCGTTGCCGCTGCCAAGATTTGACGCCGGTCCGTAAGGACTTAGTCCTTGCCGACGTGCTCGATCTTTTTCCAGTACTCGGCGAATGCGCCGGCGACGTTGAAGTCGGGGCTGTTGTCCAAGTCGTGGCACTGTTTGCAGTGCGTCTCGGCTACGCCGCCGGCCAGCGGAAGGCGCATCGACTCGCGGAGCTTCTGTTGCAGGTCTGGCGCCGCGCCCTTGGTTTCGGCTTCGACATGCCCTGAACCGGGGCCGTGGCAATTCTCGCAACCGCTTTGGAGCATGTTGGAAGTCTGGTTGATCCCCAGGTAGCCCGAGGCGAATGGCAATTGCTTTTGCGGCTCCCAGCCCGTCACGTGACAGCTAAGGCACTCGGGATCGAAATGGCGCGGCACAGCATCGCGCGGCGGCGGCGGCGACTTGATCGAATCGGTGGCATGAGCATGCGGCGACTTCGCCCACACTTCGTACGCCTTCGTGTGACAGTCCTTACAGGCGTCGGTGCCAACGAACTTGTAACCCGTCGCGTGCGTGAGAGGCTTGATATCGAGCCCGCGGAGGCCGGCATCTTCCAGTTGCTTTTGGTAGGTCCCCAACAACTCGATCATTTCCTTCGAGTCAGCGAACTCCGACGTGAGAGGCACGCGTTGATAACGGACCGGCGTTTTCGCATCGGCGAACAAACCGACTACCGTCACGTGCATTCCCTTTTGACCCACGTGCAGCCACCGCGTGTCGCTGCCGGGAATCTTTTGCAGTTCGACGTGCGGTTCGCCCGGCGAACCACCCACCACGAGCAAATTGACGCCTGGCACCGCCTTCACCAGCTTCTGAGCGTTGTCGGGGGAACCGTGATACATCGCCACGACATAGTGCACCCCCGCCTTCTTCATCGCGGCAACTGCGGCGGTCAAAGCTTTGGCGCTCGGGGTCAGCGTTACGTCCGGCCCCTCCGCGATGCGTTTGAAGAAGTCGTCGTCGATCACCTGCGTGACACCAACCTTGGTTCCTTCGACGGTGAAAACGCGAAACTTCTGCGTCAAACCCTCGTCGACAACGATGGCGTTCGCCGAGACATAGTCGGGTTCGCCCGCGTGGTTCGCCAATTCCTGAATGATGGCTTGAGACGACATCCGAAGATCGTCACTCCCCAGGCCGATGGCGGCGTAGCCCATCTTACGCAAGGCGCTTGAGGACACTTGGAACTTGATCTCCGATTGGCGGTTCGCGCGTTGCACTTGGTTGCCGACGTCGATCGGCAGCACCTTCCAACCACGCTCATCGCGCAACTGCTTGAGGAAGGTGTGGCGGCGGGCCATGCCCCCTTTTTGATTTTCCAATCCGGTGCAACCACACGGCTCGATGTATCCATGTTGGTCGCCGGTGATAAACAGCGCCACGCGTGGCTTGGGCCAACCGTTGAACAAGGGAGGCTCTGCCTGTGCTGCCTCGGCACTCTTTTCGTCTGATTCCTTCGTTTGCGGCGCGTCGGCACCGGCTTTTTGCGCAACCTTAGGAGCAGGTCCACCCTGAGGCCGTTGATTGCCTGCTTGCGCCCGCGGAGGATTCGGGTTGTTGGGGCGCTTCATGATGCTGGGCGGCGTCTTTCCCGGTTGAGTGCGTTGCTGCGGTCGGAGTGGATTTTGCCAGGCGAGGGGCGAGTCCACCGGCGAAACAAGCGGCAAAACCGCGTCCCAAGCGGAAGAGGCCTCGGCCACCGTGGCAGGCCCTCTGGCGGAGACGAAGTAAGCCGCGATCATCGAACCAAACGCAATTACTCCAACAGCAGCTGCGGCTGCCAATGCCCATCGCCGACGCGTGGCAAGCTGATGAAGTTCGATTGGGTCTTCGCGATTCAACATCGGTGGTAACCTTCGCAACGAGCTGCCCTAGAGGCAGGAGCCCACACTAGGGATCATTTTCAAAAATCGAGAAACACTTCCCTCGCGACGGTGCTGGTCCGCGCGCCGTGCACCGCCGGGCCCTTCACCACGCATTCCTTTCGAGGCGAAAAATCGACCGCGCGAGGGGGCACAGTCTGACGTGCCACGCTATCGCTGCCAAGTCCAAACGTTACTGCTGGCTGACAGCAAACACGACAATATCATCCTTACGGCGGCACCAAGAAGAAGGTACCGCTAGCAACTGCCAAATCCAACGAGGCACAGTCCGTTAAATAGGCCAGTTAGTTCTCGCTAGTAGCCGCTTCATTAACGACGGCGAACGAAAGCGGGACCACAATCTCGCTCACATCGGGGTGATTCGTTTTGATCACCAGCCGGCCCATGTTCTCTTTCGTCGGGCCCAGCATGTCGATCGGCGCCGTTCCAGGCGGAATCGTTAAGCGAATGGTCCAAAGAGCGGTGCTGCCCGTTCGCGATGTGGGTTCTTTGAGCTCAAACTTCACTGCGTCGGAGGGGAAGCACTCCGCGACGGAAACGTTCAGCTTTTGGACCCATTCTCCCCGCGCCGTAAGCAGAACCACCGTGTTGACCCCCTGGGCGCTCGCGATGCTTCCAAAGCGCAAGTCGCCGTTGGCAACCACTTTGGACCCGCTTACGACCACGTCCCCTTGAACCGTGCCTTCAATGGGGATTTCGACTTCGGGAATGTTGGGATAGCTCGTTTTGATCTTGAGATATTGGTTCACGCGACCGCGCGGCATGCTCGATTTGGTGGTCACCGTAATCAAGTACCGGCTCGGCTCGAACGCGCTCGGTTCTTTGGAGTTAAGCGACGAGAACGAGATATCAAAGTGATCCCGCCAGTCGGCGTCGGCGATGTATGGCTGTTCGATCGTGTACTTGCCGTGGCGGTTGAACACCAACGTCAGCTGACGCGTCACCGGCGTCTCCGTCGTAAAACTGCCCAGCAGCACCGCCGGAGGCGAAACCTCGATGGTTCTGGAAACCTTCCCTCTCACCTTGACTCGCACCATCGGGCGGTCCGGATCGTTCGTCAAGATTTCGGCTGATTGCTCGTACGACTTTTCAAAGTCGGTATTCACCTTCGCCGTCCATTTAAGCGTGACCGTCCGCGTCCCGCCTGGTGGCAACATGCCGTCATCCAGCTTGCTCATGATGCACTTGCAGGTGGTCTTCCCCTTTTTAATGTCGAGCGGCTGCGTGCCGACGTTTTTCACTACGAACGTGTGCTCGGAACCTTCACCCTGTTCCATGTTGCCGAAATCGAATTCCTCACCCCCCTCGACTTCCACGCGAGGATGGTCGCCAATTTCGGATTGACTCGAGAGGCTGCTGCGTCCCCGCGTCTTGACCCACTCGGCGGAGCTATACGACATGGGAGGTAAAACGTCCCGGTCGCGGGCCATTTCGGCCTGCGTCGTAATCAAACCCAGGCCAACGCCGAGAATCACAGCCCCCAGGGCGAAGAATGCGTACCTCATGACCTACCTCGCAAATCAGATTTAGAAAACAGCCGAAGGGATGTCTGTTCAGAGAATGGCCACGCACCTGCCCCTCTCGTCAATCCACTTATTTTACATCCCAACTATTTTACATCACCGCCGTCCGATAACGGGGCGGATGGGGCAGGCGACTCGGGCTCGGTTGTGGCTGCGGTGCTACGCAAATACTGAGCAATCTGTTCAGCCGAATTTTCCCCTTTTTCGACGAGCGCGGCCAACTCGGGCGGGGGCTCGCCTGCCACGGCAGAAAAGAGCCAGGCGACTTTTTGCGACCTCAGCTTTTGCTCGATGTGCGGATTCTGCCGATCTAGCACTAACGCCTTTTCAGCCAGTTGAGCGGCAAAAGGCGGGTTACCACTCACCCATTCCGCCAGAGCCCACTGCACGGCCAACACGCCGCTGTTTGGATAACGCGCAAAGGCCTCTTGATAAGAACGGGTTGCCCGCTGCAGCCAATGCGGATCGCCTGTCTCGCGGTAAGCGCCGGCGAACAGGTCTCCATTTTGCGCCCGTAGCGATGCCGACTTGGGAGACTTGCTCTGTCGCCGCAACAGCGCCTCTTCGAATCGTGTTAATTCGAGCGGCTCGCGGTTACTCAGAAACTGCCGCCAATGAACTTGCGCCAGCATGTTGGGCGGAACATCGGACCACTGGTCAAGCCGCTCCGCTTCGGCTGCCGCTTGTTCGGCGCTGCGCAAATCGCCGGCCTGCAAACGGTCCTGCGCAACAGCAATTTGAACCTGGCTGCTGGCGAGCGGAATGACGTGCAGCTTAGTAATAGCCACGGCCCAAACGCCGGAGAAAAACATGGCGACTGCCGTCGCGAGAGACATGGTCGATTTCAAGTTCGCGTTAGAAACATCGCCGGCGCTGTTCTGGATGGAGGAACTCCAGTTCGCGCCGATCGCCAGCAGCAGCCACAAGGAAGCGGCGACACTCGGAAAGCTCCAACCGCCGGCACCCAGCAGATTGACCAACAGAACTGCAACGCCTGCCACTGCCGGAATCTTCAAATCCGTGGCCGCCGCGATCCGTGGCGAAAGAATCACAAAGGCAAGACAAGCCGCCGGCAACCCCACCACAAGCAACCCCTCGGAATTGCTCGAGGTCATCTGCGCCAACAGAGTCGCTCCATGGGCCAGTCCAAAACCCAGCGCTAAGGTCAACAGCGAACTCCACAAGTTGAACGTAGGCTGTTCGGCAACGGGTGGCGCTTCCCCCGGACGATTAGCCCCCGCCGGCGGCGACAGCAAACACTTCTCGATTGCAAAGACCAGCGCAGCCAAGGCGAAGAGACCGCCTGGCAAACCGATGGTCGCCAGCAGTTCCACAATAAAGTTGTGTGGATCGGCCACCGTTTCACTGGCTTGCGGAAGCTTGTACAGCGCATACGAAGATTGAAAGTTGCCGGGGCCAACGCCAAACCACGGGTTTTGGCCAATCATCCGCGAGGAGGAATACCAGTACTCCAGTCGATAGAGAATCGACTTAGGGGACTCGCTAAAAACCTGAATGTCCCACACCCGGAGCGCCAAGAGAATCGACCCCACCACGATGGCGCCCACGGCAATCGAGCCAATTGTCACGGCGGTTCGCAGTCCCCATTTTCCAAACTGCGAACATCCCCACAGCGCGGCACCAATCAGGAGCGCCAGCAATGCCGTGCGACTTTTGGTCAACAGCAGCGTATAGGCCAGCACGATCCCGATTGCCGCAGGAACGGCGTACCGATTGAACATCCGCCACCAGTCTGTTTTGGCATCTCCTGGTGGCTTCGGCGGAGGCGTTTCAGCTGGCCGATTCGTCCGTGTCGCAATCAGAACCATCAGCCATGTCGCCAACAGCCCGGCGAACGAATTGGTGAGCGCGAACATCACCGTCGGTTCCGTCGATTTCAGGCGGTTTTCCAGATGGGCTCGCTGCGGCGATCCCGCCGGATATTCGACCGCAAGCGGCCCCAAATAAGCATCCGGATCGCGCTCGTAGGCGGCAACGTCCCGCGGCTGTAACACGTGCCGCTGGTATACGCCGGCCGCGGCGAGCCCCGTCACCGCCGATAAGCCAATCGCGAGCATCCACTTTTGATCGATCGGCCGGCGGGCGGTCCACCGCACACAC
Source organism: uncultured Pirellulaceae bacterium (assembly GCA_964636985.1). Taxonomy (GTDB): domain Bacteria; phylum Planctomycetota; class Planctomycetia; order Pirellulales; family Pirellulaceae; genus CAZWSX01. The sequence goes on from CAZWSX010000030.1 coordinate 69,161, forward strand.
CAATAAATCACGGCCATGGTGACGGATTGAAGCAACCCGTTCATAGCCAGTCGGACGTTTCCCTGGCCAAACACTTTGGCCACGCTCACGACCTGCCAACCAATCCAAAGGGCCAGCGCCGTGTCGGCCAGCGACCACTCGCGGACAATATCGACGCGTTTCCAGCCCACCAGCACGACAAGGCCAAACCCGAGCAGAGCCCACAGCAGTCCCACCCAGTCGAATAAGCCCGGCACGGTGCTGGAATCGTTCGTCGACGCGATGGTGCCAATCCAAAGGATGGCGCAACCCATGGTTGCCGCGGCGTCCAGACCAGCCATCCATGGAGAGGGCCGCGGGGGCTGATCCTTGCGGGGCGGGCGATTCGACGGCGATTTTTTTCGTGCCATATCGCCAGTGTACGTCGAGAGGAGGCTCTTTTCTCGACGGGCTTTTCGCGCTGTTAGCGTTCGATCTTCCTCGGCGAGCGCTTCGAAGTGGTCTTGGCAGGCGATTTCACCTGCGATCCCGTCGGGGTTGCTTTGCTCTCGCTAGAAGCAACTCCCGATTGAGTACGGCGCCATTGCTTAACCTGTTCGAGCAGTTTGGCCGCGGCTTTGTTGGCGGTAGGCCCTTGGGCCGAAAACGCCTTGCTGTACTTCGAATTCATACTCGCTAAACAACGGCACTCGAACAGATCGGAATTCTCTACTTGCTCTACGACGACATAGGTCGCACCGAGTTGCTTAAGTTCGGCTCGGTAGGATTGGAGCGAAGGTTGTTTGCGCGGACCTTCCATCGCTGCACTGGCCGGCTTTACTGACGAATCAAACTTCGTTGACGAATCATTCGAATCGTCGGTTTCGGGTCGGTATTTCGCAAACGAAGGGGCCAACTGCGGCGCCTCGGATGGGTTGCTCCATTCGGGTCGTATGGACGGAGAGGACTTCGGAGACGATTTGGACTCGGCATTCGCCCCTTTTGCCGGGGAGGCTGGGGCTTTCTTATCTTGCGGCGCGGTACCTCCCGTGGAAGTACCATTGAGAATGTCGCCGGTAAAATCAGCGACTTGGGGAAAAACCAGTACCAAAGACGCGGCAATAAGTCCCACCACTACGCAAACTCGGAAAGACATCATCCAGATCGAGTCGGAAGTGGTAGCGGACACGAAATCACCCCTTTGATAGCGGGAGGTCGACGAAAGCGGCCAAAGGGTAGCAGCTTCCCCGCCCTCCCGATATGCCGATTGGGCTAGCAAGCGCTCAGGGCAACGCCCTTGGGAAAATGGGGAATTCCCAATACGATGCCCTATAGATTGCCCCCGTACTTCAGATCACGAAGCTGTTAGAGATCGAGAGCCAGCCGGTTATGCTTCTATCGAACGTGTTCCAAAAAGGTCGTTTCGGCCTCTCCTTCGAGCTGTTTCCACCCCGCACGCCGGCTGGCGAAGCCTCGATGTACGAGTCGGCCAATGAGCTGACCCGCTTCAGTCCCGACTTCTTCACCTGCACCTACGGGGCCGGCGGATCGACGCGCGACAAAACCATCGAGATCTGCCGCGAAATCAAGAGCCGACTCAAGCTCCCCGTCGCGTCCCACCTGACGTGCGTTGGTTCCACCGTGGAGGAACTGCGGCATTACATCGGATCGCTGGTGACCGACGGAATCGATTACATCGTCGCCCTTCGCGGAGACCCGCCCCGCGGCGAAACGACGTTCAAGCCCGTCGCCGGGGGACTGGCTTATGCCAACGAACTGGTGAATTTGATCCGTCAGGAGTTTCCGCAGTTCGGCATCCTCGTGGGCGGCTACCCCGAAAAGCACCAGGAAGCCGCAAGTCTCGAGGTGGACCTCGACAACTTGAAGCGAAAGATCGACGCCGGCTCGGACGTCATCGTCACCCAGCTCTTTTACGACAACCGCGACTTCTTCCGCTTCCGCGAACTATGCGAGAAGAAGGGAATTCGGGTTCCGATTGTCCCGGGCATTCTTCCAGTCACCAATCTTTCGCAGATCCAGCGAATTGCCTCTCTTTGTGGTGCCGGTTTGCCTGACACGTTTGTGACGAAGCTAGGCTCGAAAGGTGACGACGCCGATTGGCAGTTTCAGGCAGGCGTCGAATTCGCCTCGGCTCAAGTCACCGAGCTGGTGGCATCGGGGATTCCGGGACTTCACTTTTATGTGTTGAACAAATCGCAAGCCACGTCGGCAGTGCTCAAAAACGTGGGTGTGCGTCCCGAGAAGAAATGACCCCCACCTGCTCACTGCGACCCTGCTCACAGCGACCCTGGTCGCGGCTATCTATTACGCCTGGCGGCAACCGTCAGGGGAAATGCCCGCTGGAGTTCGCCTTTGAGGATCTGGGCCGATTTGGAATCCTCGGCGATGGTCGTCAAAGCGATCGCCTGCTCTAAACAACCCGCCGCGAGCTCAGGTTGATCCTGAGCGTGGATGGCCGGCCCACGGAGCAATTCCAGGATCAGAGCGGCATTGTCGTCCGTTGGCTTCATTTGCTTCGCCGTCACCTTCCCCTGAACTAGGGCCAGCCAGCAGCGTGACGACTGCGAGACTTTCGGCGCGATTGTGGTCAGAATCCCCGCGGCTTGCCCCACGCGATCCGTTGCGAAGTTGAGTTCGGCCTGAACCAGGCTCACGGCCCAATTCTCCTGGCCCGAGACTTTGCTCAGGATCGACTCCCCCTTTTTCGCGTCGCCACCGGCGATGGCCAACGAAGCGGCGTAGACCCAAACGGCGTCGGAGTTGCTTTCCGCCTTGCCACCCAATGACTGCTCGTCCAACTGCGGTTCTAGTTCTCGCCAGGCTTCTTTGGCTGCATCCGGATCGAGCCAGACTGGCGGGAGTTCTTCGAACAACCCCGTTTGCGAATCGACCGCCGGCGGCTTCCCCGGCACCACCGAGAAGTTCATTTTGGCCGCATTTTGCAAGCGAATGGCTTCAATGGCAAACGGCACGGCACGCTCGCGCGTCCCTTGGGCGATATGGCCGCGCATCAGCCCGATAAGAGCCAAAAGGTTGTCTGGGGTCGCACGCCCCTTCACCGTTGCGTAGAGCGTTTGCGCAGGCTCCAGCAGTCCCAGGCGGTCGTTCGCGATGAACCTGGCTTTGAGACGGGCCAGCGGCGCGCCCACCGATTGCGAAAACTCTTTGATCGCCGCTGATTTTTCGGCGTCTTGTTCGGCCAGCGTGGCTCGAAGAATGAGATCCCACGAGAGCGGGTTGCTGAGTCCTTCAATCTCTTGGTCGACTCGAATTCCATCGACGTCGACCGAAGCGATTTTGCAGTTTCGAACCACCTTCAGGTTTCGCAGCACCAGTTCGTCGGCATGGGAAGATCCTGCTCCCCACACCAGACAAAAACCGGTCAAAATCAGAGGTAAAGCGAGCCGTACGCGAGTTAGAGGCAAAACAAAGCTCCTAGGGGTTAGCCTGGTAGCCTCATTCTATCCGATGCCTCGCAACTGCGCTATTGGCCGCTTGTTTTAACTGGGTGCAAGACGGAGTCCAAAACTGGACTCCGTGAAAATCAACTACCGCCAGAACTCGCCGGCGGCCTTCAAACTATCGACGGCACTGGCCGTTGGCACAGCTAGGGGTGCTGGTGATCACCGACGAGCTAGGCGACACGTAGATCACGCGGCCCGACGAGACCGGCGTCGACGTGACAACCTTTCCCGTGGAAACCGGCGTCGAGCTGATCACGCGACCGCAAGTCCCACCATTGCAAGTCGACACGACGGTCGTGGGAACGGTCGTCGTCGTAGGGACGACAACCTTGTTCACGACGACTCGGTTTTGAGCCGGCACGCTGGTTTGAACCGGCGTAGCGGCGTGCGTTGCCGTTGGCGATACCACGGTGACGGGCTTGCTCGCGGAGGTCGAAACGACGGATGAAGTAGACCGGACAGGGGTGCTCGACACGACCGGAGTGCTCGAAATCACTCGTGAGCTCGACACAACGGGTGTCGACGAAATCACTTTGGTGCCGCTCGGCACCGACGTACGCGTAGCCAATACCGATGAAGTGAACGTTGCCGTGACAGGAGAGCTCTTGACGGTCCCTCGATTGCAACGGCCATTTGCGCATTGGGCCATCACGGAATTGCAGAACAGCAGGCCGCAGACCAGCGCAAAAACGAGACTTGACGTCTTCATCATCAGACAAAACTCCTCAATAGAACTTAGGAAAAGTCAACGCGGATCACGCTGTCGAACCGGGCGTACCAGCGAACTGGATTTTGGTTCTGTGCGTTGATCTCCGCGTTCTCCATTTGCGAAACGCAGACGCATTTCGCTTAGGGCGATGGGAGCAACTGGCTTGGCGGAGTGGGCCCATCGCTTGCGCGCTGTGCGAAGGCCAAATCTCCTCACCATCCTCCCCAACTCATCTCTGAGCACCGCCGGGCAAATCCTTTTCCCTGACGAATCAACCCATGCCTTGCAACGGCGTTGGTAAATTGGGTAACCTGTACGCCGCTCTCAAGGCTGACCGGTTATCGATGTGGATTGAGCCAGTGTCAATGAGCTAAATCGACGGCAAAAGATGCTTGCGGTTTCCCAAGATAAATGGCCAGTATTTAACACGTTTTTTGTGGATTGACGTAAAGTCTTTAAAACTCGTGAGTTAGCGGTAGCGCTTCGTCCCTTAGCAAGTTCGTGCGTGATTTCTCAGTCGCGGCAAACCGAACCCAAAATGGTTCCTATGGGGGGAGGCTAAGGTTCTCAGGTTCGATAATACCTGTTGTTGGATTTGAGGCGATTTTCAGCGGACTCTTGCGCACGACGCGCCGTATGCCCATTCTCTTCAAGTAGTCCTCGCCTGTTCTAGTGAAATCCGATAGGCTGTCGTTGAGGCGCTCTTTTGGCGTCCTAATGACATACCCGCCTAAGCTTCTCATCGCCCTTCTGTGCGAGGCTACGGATTACCTCGAAGCGACTCGTTCCAAACGAATCTCTCCTTACCAACTCTATGACATCGAAGAAAAAAGACCCCTGGCGCTCCCTAGCCGCCCAACTTGGCCTTGCAGCACCCGAACCGGTTGAGACCGAAGAACCAACGTCTCCCGCCGAGCCTGCTTCGCCAACTCCTAGCACCACCAGTGAAGTCGTCGTAACAGCTGACGAGCCCTTCGCAATCGACGTGCAAGCGGAGCAATCGCCTGCTGCTGTCGAACCCGTTCCAGTCGCTCCGCCCAAACCCGCGCCGGTAAAAAAGAAGCGCGATCACTGGGGCTCGGTGCTCGGCTTGCTCGGGCTGCAAGGTACCTCCGAAGTCGAAGAGATCGAGCAGGTCGAATCCGCGGAAGCCAGCATCGGAAGCACGCCTGTCGCGCCGCCTCCTGCTCCGCCCAGCCGGCCAGCGCCGCCACCAGGTCGAAGTCCGCGCAAGGGCTCGTCGGGTGGTCGCGGTTCCGCACGTGAACGCAAACCCTTCGGTGGTCAACTCGACGATGCGCCTCCACGTCGGGAAGAGCCAGTAGCCGACGAGCCCCGGTTTGAACCTCCCGTTGTTGACGAACCAGAAGAGATCGTCGAGGACGCCGGTCGCCGTGAACGAGCTCGCGAAGCGTTCGACTCGCTGTTCAGCGATTTGCCGTCGACCGACCGCGAGGCCGGACCTACGGAAGACGACCTGGAAAAAGGACTGCGCGAGTTTTGGAACGAAGAACTCTCGGCCGAAAGCAAGCCGTTGATCCCGTCACTGCCGCCCGTCCACCCGCGTCGCGAACGTTCGTGGGATGACGATATCGAGGCCGAAACGGAAAGCGAAGAAACAGAAAAGCCGCGCAGCGGAGAGACGTCCGAAGCACGCGATGAATTAGGCCCCAAGCGCCGCCGTCGTCGTCGCCGTCGTGGCCGTGGTCGCGGTGAAGGAGAAGGGACCGCCGATCGCGTCTCTGCCGGCCGTGAATCCTCGGGTCCGGACGATGTCGACTTTGAAGATTCCGAAGACCCGTCGATCGATGAACCGCGTTCCGGCCGAGGAAGTCGCCCGTTTCGCGAACCCGAATTCAGCGACGACATGGACCCGGATGAGCGTCCGCAACGGCGTGCCGAACCTACAAGTTCCAGCCGTCGCGAGCGGGCCGAAGGATCGCGCTCTGACGAGGAAGGTGACGAAGAAGGTAGCAAGCGTCGCCGGCGCCGACGCCGGCGCCGCCCATCGAGCGACGTCGAGTCGACCAAGGACGTCGAATCGCGAGACGACGACGAGGATTTCGAACTCAGCGACGAAGAGGCCGACGACGCAGTCGCCGCTTATCGTGGCTCGGACCGCGAAGGGCATAAGCGCATCCCAACTTGGCTGGAAGCGGTCAACTTGCTGATCGATCAGAACATGAGTGCCCGCAAATCGCAGCCCCAGCAATCGAACCGAGGCGGCGGCCATCGAGGCGGCCGCGGTGGACGCGGTCGGCGCTAACCAGGCAATCAGGAAAGTGGCACAGACAATCCTGTCTGTGCGCGGTGCGGCATCCAACCAGGCACGCGTCGAGCGCAAGGTGACACAAAAACCTACTTGAATCGCACCAGCGCGTACTTCTTTTTCCCGCTCCGAACCACCATCACCGTTTCGCTGGCCAAATCGGCCGGCGAAAGAACGGTATCGACGCCGGTCCGCACCACGTTATTGATGTAGGCCCCGGATTGCTCGATCGTTCGCCGAGCGTCGCTCTTGCTCTTGGCAAGTTGCGTTTCGACTAACGCATCGATCAGCGACATCCCGCCATCACTTAAGCGGCTGCGCGGCACTTCGATGCTGGGCACATCAGCAAAGATGTCGGCGAGGGCTGTATCGCTCAAGTTTTCAATTGCCGCGCCAAAGAAAACTTCGGTGGCCTTCTTGGCTGCCGCGACTCCCATTTCACCGTGGACGAGTCGCGTCACTTCCTCTGCCAATCGTTTTTGGCTGGAACGCAAGTGAGGCTGTGCGGCGCGTTCGCTATCGAGCGCGGTGACCTCGTCTTCTGTGAGTTCCGTGAGGTATCGCAAGCAAACGCCGGCATCGACGTCGGCAACATTCACCCAGTATTGGTAAAACGCGTAAGGGCTGGTCTTTTCCGCGGAAAGCCACAGGGCGCCGCGTTCCGTTTTGCCCATCTTGGTGCCATCGGACTTGAGGAGCAGGGGCCAGGTCAGACCTTGTAGCGATGCCTGGTGCATCCGCCGGCCGAGGTCCATGCCGGCCGTGATGTTGCCCCACTGGTCGCTGCCGCCGATTTGCAGCTCGCAATCGTGCGTGCGATTGAGGTACACAAAGTCGTAGGCCTGCAGCAGCATGTAACTGAACTCGGTGTAGCTGATGCCCGAATCACGTTCGAGCCGCCCCTGCACCGAGTCTTTGGCGAGCATCACGTTCAGCGGAAAATGCTTGCCAATGTCGCGGAGGAACTCGAGGTAGCTAAAGCGGCTCATCCAGTCGTAGTTGTTCAGCAATAGCGCGCCGTTGCCCGCCGAGCCAAAATCGATGAATCGCGACAACTGCGACTTGAGCGACTCGACGTTCGCGCGCAACGAGTCGAGCGACAGAAGGTTGCGCTCCTCGCTCTTGCCGCTCGGGTCGCCGATCATCCCTGTGGCGCCGCCCACCAGTGCAATGGGGCGGTGCCCCGCTTTTTGGAAACGCCGCAGCGCCATGATGCCCATCATGTGCCCGACGTGGAGCGAGTCGGCCGTAGGGTCGAAACCTGCGTAGACGACGCGTGGCTTCTCGTTAAGCCACTTGGCCAGGTGCACGGGATCGGTCGTTTGATGGACCAGCCCGCGCCACGTCAATTCGGCGAAAATATCCTTCATCGGCGCAAGTTTCCTCAAGTTCTGGATCACATCGGTCGCAAGGCGAGCCAAATTGCGATTCGATCGGCGAAAACGCCATTCAACCGCCGAAAACCCGAGTTGTCGAGGCGGCAACGCATCCCGAGCCGATTCGTTGGTCCCGGTAGGATGAACCACCCCGCCGCCTGGCCATTCATGCTGGCACCCGCCCCCGCCGAGATAGGGAGAAGGCTTACTCCCTCTGGGTTCGCAAAGACCACCGCATGCGGCAATGGCCAAGCTATCGTTCACGCCCTCCTCGCGCCTCGCAGGCTGCGGGCAGGGTTTGGCGAATCGACTCTTTGGATGAGCGCCTGCCCCTGGCGGCGAACACAGACACAGCGATGTATGCGGCGGCCCTGCCGGCAGACCAGACTGCCGTCGACGAAAACATCGGAGTTGAATTCCTCACCACCGCAACGTTGCAAGGCTCCGTCTTCGTCGATAGCCAGCGCAATATGGCCCACGACAACGGCGAACACGGCATTGCCCACGTCGAAGTCAAGCTGCTCGACCAGCTCGGGAACGTGGTCGCCAGCCAGGAAACCGACGCCGCCGGCGAGTTTCTTTTCCTGCGCGTCGATCCAGGCATCTACGACCTGGAAGCCGCCCCCATCAGCGATTACGTCGACGGTGGCCAACGCGCCGGAACTTCCGGCGGCGACGCTTTGTTCGAACACGCCATCCGCGGCATCGACCTCGGCGCCGGCGAAATTGCCGAAGGTTACGCGTTCACGGTGCTGTCGCCGGAGTTTAAGCCAAGCGAGCCTCTACCGCTTCCTGCGCCGATCCTGCACGAAGTGCAAAAGCCCGACGTGCCAGTCCTACCCGTCCTGGGCGCGATCGTGTTCGCCAATGTGTCGGCTGCCAGCCAGCAAGCCGTTGCTTCAATCCCCGCGTCCACAATCGAGATCGCAACGCCGGTTTCAACTGCCGTCGTTCTCCCGCCTTCGGTCGCTTTGCCCCTTGTTGCGGCATCAACGCTTGATATTCCCGTTTCAGGACTGGACGCTGTAGATACCAGCGATGAAATTGCTGTCGCGAGCCTCGAAGAGCATGGCATCGCGGCGCGCAGCGAGCAATTGTTGGCGAGGTCGGCCGTCACGCTGTCGGGCGACTTCGCCGGCGATGGCAAGCAACAAGCGGTGACGTTCGATCGCGGCAAGTGGTGGATCGACCGCGATGGAAACGGCCAGCGATCGGCGGGCGACGTGGAAGTCGCGCTCGGGCCAGCCAATGGTCTTCCCGTGGTGGCCGACCTCGATGGCGACGGCAAGGACGAATTGATCGTCGTACCGCAAGGCCTGGCCAAAAAATGGCAGCGGCATGTGCAGCCCCAGTGCAGTGCGTCTGTCCCTGTTCACGCTTTCGCGGGCGACTGGCTCGGTACCGGACGAGGATCGATTGGCCTCGCCACCGCCGGCGCGTGGTGGCTCGACCTGAACGGGAATCGACGCATCGATGCCGGCGACCGTTTCGGCGAAGGGACCATTGCGACGCACGCAAAGCCCAGTGTTGCGGACGAAAACCGCGACGGTGCGGACGAACTCGTGTGGGACGGCACGTCACAAGGCGATGCGGAAATCTCGTCGCGCAACGCCGACCGGGCCTTCGAATCGCTCCACGAGCGGTAATCGCCCCATCGAATGCGCCGATCAGCCCAATAGGCTTTATTCGCTGGCGTGCTGATCTTCTGGACGCGCTGGACTATTGGCGGGCGGGTTTGTCGCTGGGCGCTTGGAAATCCCCCACAACAACAATTGCATCACCAGGAAAACAACAAAGGGTGCCAGCAAGCACGCTTGCGCCCAACCCCAAGCGATCGGCGCCACGTGCCCCTCTTCGTCGCGAGGGGCAAACATCTGGACGCCCATAGACATCAAGAAGAAGAGAAGCACGGCCCCGACAATCAGCAAGCATCCCCACATCGACATGACGGCTTTGAACGACGATTTTTCGCTCGGCTCTTCGTTGAAAAACTCGATGGCTCGCCCGCGTCCCACGGCCGCATCGACACTTCCCACGGCATCCAGAGTTCGCGCCGCGTCGAGCCACAATGGCGCTTCGTGCGGTGCGTCAAGCACTCGTGCAAGCATGCGAAGATGATCTGCGCCCCAATCGCTCGGAGGAAATTCTCGTTGCTCAGCTTTCACGGACGAGGAAAGGTGCCACCCACCGACCTCGGGAGCTGCCAGCCGAAGCGATTCCTTAGCGGTGGCCACGACGATATCAGCGCGAGCAGCGTCGCCTGCTTCGACACTCCATCGTGCGACGTGCTGGGTCGTTCCCTGGACATGAACCACCAACTGCGACAACGATGGCGTCCGCCGCGGGCGATTCATCACGTCTTCGCCCGTCGGGAGCGATGGCCCGACGGCACTCAGTTTGACAATCGGTCCAATCAATCGCTTGATGATTTCCAAGTCTTGCGTAAGCCAGTGCAGCACGCTCTCGCGGCTGCGATCAACGAGTTTTCTTTCGAACGAGATTTGCTCGACCTTCTCCCCTTCTCGGTCATCCTCGGAGGCGCGATCGACAGCATCGTCGGCCGCCCGAACGAAATCGACCAATTCGTTGACTGCGGGATGAAACGCCCGGGCAATCATCGGAACAATGATCCCGCGCACGTCTGCGCGGACCATCTCGACTTCTAGCGCGACGATAGGCTCGCAA
>CAZWSX010000031.1:0-67150 GCA_964636985.1 uncultured Pirellulaceae bacterium
ATGGAGGCGCCTTGGTAGGAGTTTTTGCCACAGATGGGAAAGAGAGTTCAGAGGTGTAGGACAGACAATCTTGTCCGTCGTGCTGGGGCAGGCGACGCTGTGGCTGAGGGAAGGTCGATTGATTAATCGATTGATGGTTGCTGATTTCTGATTTGCGAAGTGAGGCGGCTTCGCATCTTGGCTCTGCTTGCTAGAGCGAGTCAACCATGGCCGGACAAGATTGTCCGGCCTACTTTTCTCTTCTCTCGGTGTTCTCTGTAACCTCTGTGGCTAAAAACAGGCCCGCAAGTTGTTTTGGCGTTTCGTGCTAAACTGGGGCTTATCTGCCGGGTGTCGAGTAACTGTTTGCGAGCCAGTCATGTCGAACGACGACAGCAATCCGTACGCTCCGTCGCAGCACATCGGCGGGACGCCGCCTGGCTCGGCAGGAAAAACAGTGGCCGTAGTTTGCCTGGTGCTGGCCGCGGTATTGTCGATACCGATTGCGTTCTTTGTCTCGTGCTTAGGCGGTGTTCTCACCGTGAGTTCGGCGACCAACGGCAAAGGCGACGGTATGATCGCCTTCGCCGGGTTCGGTTGCGGCTTTGTTGGCGTGGGCCTGACCATTTGGGGATTTGCCAAGCTGATCTCAATGATTCTAAAGGACAATCGTCCGTCGATGCCCTACGCGAAGCCCAAGGACTTTGCGAACGCGCCGCCGTTTACGCCACCGGGTGATAACCCGTTCACGGACCGCGGTACGATGTGATAACGCGTTGTGCTTAGCAACCTACGCCGGACGGGATTGTCCGGCCTTATAGCTACAATGGCAGGGATGACGAGCCCTCTTGAGTCGACACCTGATCCCGTCAATCCGTATGCGTCGCCGTTGGCCGAAGATGCAGCGCTGGTCCGCGAACGGACTCGTTGGCGGATTGTTGCGGTGGGCGTTGCGTCCGCTTGTGCGGCTGTGGTCGGAATGGGTGTTTACTTGTTCTTGAACATGTTCGGTGTGGGTTACAGGGTGCTCGGTCGAACAGCCGGAGACGGACCGATCTTGTTGTTTTTGTTAGGAACGTCCGGCGCGTTTGCTCTCGCCGCGTTCCTCCTCTCGATCGGGCGATCGCGCCGGGCATGGGATCAATACGAAGGGCTGCTCGAGCGAAAGCGTTTGATGCTCGAAGAGGCTCGCGAACGGCGCGATGCCAAGAACGCTCCGCCCGCTTCTCCCTTTGCGGATCGTCCTCAATGAAACGAACGACGTCCCTTTCGACCGCGGCGCATGTTTTAGCGTCGCGTTTGCGGCAGCAGAACAAGAAGATCGTTTTCGCGGAGAGCTGCACCGCTGGTTTGTGCGCGGCGACTCTCAGCCGGATACCCGGCATCTCGAGCTACTTGTGCGGGTCGCTGGTCGTTTATCGCAACGCGACCAAGGTGGCGTATCTAGGCATCGACGGCGAGTGGCTCGAGAAAGTCGACGCTGTTTCCCGAGAGACGGCACAGGCAATGGTCGAAAGCGCGCTACAGAGAACGCCGGAAGCAGATTTGGCGCTGTCTATTACGGGGCACCTTGGTCCGGGTTCTCCGACAGGCCTGGATGGCGTGGTCTACATCGGAGCCCAGCGCCGCGGCGAAGCAGCGACGGTCACGCGGACAGTTCATCCCGCAGGCACACGGCGCATTGGCCGGCAGCGAGCGTCGGTCGTCGCAGTGTACCGAATCGCTCTCGAGTTGCTCGGGTGAGCCACTATCCCAATTGGCCATCAACAGCGAGTTGGTGGAAGTAGTGGGGGACCTTGTCTTGGTTTTCCAGCAGCCAGTCGATCGAGGGTTCGTTGCGCATCGCTTTGCGGATGGCCTTGGCGGTTGCTTCGCGGTTGGTGCGAAACAGAATCTCGAAGTCGACTTTCTCCGACAGGACGCTAGGGTCGAGCCAAACGCTGACGATGATGCCGAGGTCGTTGGCTTTCTCTTTGGGGATGTCGCCTGCACGGACGGCGTCGAGCACACCGTGGGCGATGCCCGCCTGAACCGTCCCCATCAGGATGTTGGTGTACTTGCTTTTGGTAACCGTGACTTTGGAGACCATCAACGTCGCGGGGCGAATTTGAGCGTCGCTGTTGAGGATCGCGAAGACCTTGCTGTGGCCGGCGGTTTGGTTGCCGATCAGCTGGGCCATCGCGAAACCAACGGGCCCATCGAGTTCGCCGATGACGACTTCAGGTTCGGCGGCCGACCATGGGGCCTCGTCTTCAACAAGGGCCTCGCCGGTTCGCAAAACAATCCGCTCGGAGATGGCCTTGGTGGCGACTAGTTTTGCCTTGGCTGATTTTGCAGACTTCTTTTTCTTCTTGGCCATGAGGTGAGGCTCCAGGCGTTAGGAATCAGGCTCCAGCGGAAGACAGAAGACGGATCTACTGAACCCCGCAATCAGGCCGGATTTTACCTTAACAGCCGTGCTTGCCGAGGCGGGAGAAAGAGGACGATGGGGAGAAGGGGAGCCGTGGGAGAAGATTTCGAGATTGATGATTGTGGATTTTTGATTTGCGAGGTGAAGGCCCTGCAAATCCGGCTTTCTCTCTGAGACCTCGGTGCCCTCTGTGGCAAAATAGTTCGAAACTAAGGCTGCGGCGTGTCGCCAGTCGTAGCCTTGTCGACCCGCTTGGAGATGAATCGCACTTCCGGTGCGGAGGCGACATTTTTCGCTGAAAACCGCGGGGCCAGGTAGCGGCGAGGTTCTTTCTCGCCTGGGATTTTGAAGCTGTCCCCCTTTTGCAGGATGGGGCGGTCTTCCGGCATGCGGCCGAAGTCGTCGCTTCCGCCGGCGGCCTGGCATGGATACCAATGCCCTTTGCCGTTGGGATCGACCAGATAGAATTCCGGATAGCAGTGGCCGGGGACCCACACGCTGCGGGCCGGTATTTTGTGCACGCGGCAAAACGCGATCACCAGCGACGTAAGCTCTTCGCAATCGCCTTGCTTGTTTTCCAGCGCCGTCGTGGCAGGCGAAATCTCGGCCGCGAACTTGTACGAGACGTTCGCGCGGACCCAATCGAAGATCGTCCGCGCCCGCTGCCAATCGTTCGTGGCTTCCTCACCCAGTTGCAGTGCCTGGCCGCGAATGGTGGGATCGTCCGTTTCGATGTACGGACTAACTCCTAAATACTTGGTCAGATCTTTGTTTGGTTTGTTGGGCTTGGCGAGGTCGTCCGTCTTGTCCGGCCCTTCGATCCAGTATTTTTCGATCTCGAAGGTGATTACGGCACGGGCAATTTCGCCAGCCTTGAGTTTCGGAATCGTGATCTCCATTTGTTTCGCGCCGCCATCGAGCGTACGAAACGAAACCTTCTTGACATTCGACGACACATCGCGCGCGACTTCGGTGACTTTCTGTTCTGGCCAATCGAACGGAAGAGGCGCAGTTGCTACTGCGCTTGTGATGTCGCCTGTGGCTTCAATCTCGAGCCCGAAGTTCCAGCGTGTTGTGACCTTCTTATCCAGATGGATTTCGTAGGGAGAGACTTCGGCATCGTCGGCAAAAGTGGCCGGCGTGAGGACGATTAGCGCGACGAGAAAAAAAGGGCGAAGCATCGTATTCATTCTAGGGTGAATCTTCCTCGGCGGCTTCCATTTCGGGCGCGGCCTCGTCGGTGTCTTCGGGGGCCGGGTCGTCGTATTTGCGTTTCTCGAATTTGCGGACGAACTCGACTTTGGGCTTTCCGCCTTCGCTTGAGGAGCCGCGGAGGAACTCGGGGACAAAGCGAAGTTGCTTCCCCTTACGCTCGAAGACGGAGAAGTTGTCCCCTTTCTCGAGGATGGCCGACTGGCTCGTCACGTAGCCAAGTTCGCGGTCGCGCCGCGACACATGCGCGGGGAGCCAGTGTCCTACCCCCTTGTCGTCTTCCAGAAAGAACTCGGTGTAACAATCGTCCGACACCCAAACCATGCGGGCCGGGATTTTGGCAATTCGACAAGCAGCGACAAACAAGGCGTTCAGGTCTTCCCGCTCAGCCGCTCCTTCCTTAAGCGCGTTGGCGGCGCCCATTTCTTGCCTCGCTTCGAGTTTGACGGCCGCGCGGACCGCATCGAACAGGGTTCCCACGGTTTGCCAGGCCGTGAGCTCGCCATCTTCCGGCTTGGCCGCGGCGAGGGCATCCTTCACAAAGGCGCGCACCTTGGTGTTTTGAATTTCGATGAGCGGACTTTGGCCCAGGTATTTTTTCACCGCCGCCGGAGGCAACTTCGGGATGCGGAACTTGGTGAAATCGTCGGGCGCGGCCAGCGAGTATTTGGTTACTTGCAGGGTCAGAATGGCGTGGAGTTCTTCGCCGTCGGGGATTTTCGGAAATCGAACCACCATCTGCCGCAGGCCGGGGTCGAGGCTGCGGTACTCAACGCGGACGCCTTCGCTGATGTCCTGGCTGATAAGCTTGACGCGCTGCTCGGGCCAATCGAGCGGAATGGGAGCCGTGCCGACAACGGTCGCGACGTCTCCGCCCGTGGCTTTAACTTTGATGCCGATCAGCCATCGCTTGGTCAGGCGCTGGTCGTACTTCACGCCCCCTTCGGGCAAAGTAGGGGGCGGCCCTTTGCTTTCCCAAGGTTGCCGTGGCAAGTCTTCGGCGGGCGTGGCGGCGTCATCGTCACCAAACTGCGCGCGGAGCGACGGCGGTGTCGCCACGCCAAGTAAGAACAGGACAAGTAGAATCTTGCCAAAGCGCAGCATGGGAAGAATCCCGATTGGAAGTCGCTGCCGAGCGTGCAATGGCTCGGCTTGCCTCTACGCCAGTGTAGTCCAAGCATCCGCCGCGAGAGCCTTTGCGGCCGCGCAAAATCTCTCGCGACGGTGCGATCCAACCTCAACCTGCGGCCGTTGAGGTTGGCCTGTGAGCGGGCGGCGCGGAGGAACGTAATGCGAGTTGGCACGCGGACCACCGGTCCCGTGCCTGCGGCGCGGGACGTTGGCTTAGTTGCGAATCTGGCGAGGGAGTTCTTCGTAGCGTTGGGGAACGACCACCCGACCACCGATGGGAGGCCCATCGGTGACGATCGGCGCACCCACGACTTGGTCACTGCCGAAAATCTGGTCGTTCAGGCTGACCATCGACGATTGCATGGGCACGCCTGCCGGAACTGAGGTGCAGTCGGGCGGGGCGCAGGTTTCGCACGAATCGCCGCGGTTAAACCAGCTAAGGAACGGGCGGTGGCAACCGCAGCCGACCTGTCCGATCGTCAGCGCTGCCAGGACCAGCAAGGTCAGAAAACGAGTCATGATTGATCTCTCCGTAATACGCGCCCCATTGCGAGGTCGCAAGGATTGCTTGAGCTACGGAACTCTACAACGCAATCCGGAGAGTGCAAATGAATCCGTTCATTTTTCTCAACCGGTGTAGTTTACCGGCAACATCGGTGAGGCAAGAATGAAACATCCTTCCGGACTCGTTTTGGTTTTCATCACGAAATCCTGAATAATCGTCCGAACCTCTTTCAATCTTTGAAATCAAACCGCAGCCGAAAGGTGTCCCTTGTCAAACGACGACTCGTCGCAGAATGACGTTTCGAGGGACTGGCGAGTTGCCAACATGTTGAGTCGACGTCATTGGATCGCCACCGCAAGCGGCGCACTGGCTGGCGCCTATTTGTCGGCTCCTGCGGCGGCGCGCGGACAATCCCCCGCTCCACCCACTAGCGATGTTGTCGAGTGGTGGGCGCTCGACACGCGCAACGCCGGATGCGAAATCGATTGCGCTCAGGCATATCGCTCGGCCGGATGCGGCCAGCCCTGGCAACGCGCCAGCGCCGCAGAGGCCCTTGGAACGCTCGCAACCGGAGCCGACGATCCAAATGTTGTGACGCTCGTCTATGTGCACGGCAATCGCTCGACATTGCAGACAGGCCTCGAATACGGCGTGAAAGTTCACAGCGCCGTGAAGCCGTACTTGCAGCCGCACGAACGATTGCGACTGCTCATTTGGTGTTGGCCGAGCGATCAGATCCGAGGACAGATCAAGGATTTGCGTTACAAGGCCCAAGTGTGCGAAGGGCAGTATGGCCTCTTCGCCGACACGCTGTGCCGCTTGCCTGCCAGCGCGCGTGTCGGCGTGGTCGGCTACAGCTACGGCGCGCGGATCGCGCTGGGAGGGCTGGCGCAAATCGCATCGCGAAACCGCGGCGGCAAGCCCTCGCCCGCCCCTAGCCCGCGATTGGTGCTGTGGGCGGCCGCGATGAACGCAGCTTGGATGGCACCCGGCGGACGGTTCAGTTGCAGTGTCGAAGCCTTGAATCGCATGCTCCTGGTGCGCAACACGTGCGACCCGGCATTGAGCCACTACTTTGTCGTTGAAGGTCGCGGAGTGAAAGCGCTGGGCGACGTTGGCTTCGCTTGGGGTTGCCCTGGGACCAACAAGTGCCGAGAGATCGACGGCTCGGGCCAGCTAGGCAACGAGCACGATATCAATAACTATCTCCAATCGCAGTGGATGCTAAGCCGCAGTGCGAACGAGGTGCTTTGGCGCGCGTGAGCTCCGGTGAGGGGGGAAACGGAGTTGATTTCGAGATTGATCATGGATGATTTTTGATTTGTGAAGTTGAACCTTCGGTTGTTCTGCTCTTAACCTTCCTCTTGCGACAGCTAGTCCCGCTGACGGGATTGTCTTTGCCACTCGTTTGGTTGCTTGGGAGCCCTCGTCTTCGGGCTAGAGCGAGCCCACTGCGCCCGGACAGGAATGTCCGGGCTACTTTTCTTGTTCCGGGCCGGACCCTTCGACCGAAACATGCTCGCCACCAAGAAGTGGGGGCGTGAATGGATGGAAATGGATGGGATCGGGCTCCAAACAGAATTTTTAGCGACCGCATGAAACGAATTTTCTGATCCTCCGCTAGGCCTGCTATGCACGTTGATTCCCCAAGAGCCCCATGGCTCACCAGCGTGACTTTTAGGAAATCAAATACGGAGAGTGGTCATGAAGAAGTCGTTTTTCAATCGGTTCCTGTTGGGTATAGCGGCGGCTGTTTTGGCGACGGGTTTCGCCTCGGCACAAGCCAAGGACCCAACTTTTATGAAGACTGCAAGCAGCAGCTACCCGCGGCTTGCATCGAGCTCGGTCGATGCAACTCGGGCTGTACGATCGCCTGCCGTTAAGCCTCCAGTACGAGAAGTAGCGGTTCGCACCGATGCGGCTGCGACGGTCGAGTACTTCCAAGGCTTGCAAGCGATTGTCCGCGACCTGCGAAAGAACTCGACCGGTGGTCAAACGATGACGCCTGGCCTCAAGGGTGTTTGGATGCGGAAGCAAGCCGCGAAGATCGACGCCCTGCCAACCTTCGAAGTTGATCCTGAACTGTTGAAGGCAGGCGAGAACGTTTCGAAGACGCTCTACGACGCGTCCGAAAGCGTAACGGTTGGCATGGGACGCAGCCGCGTTCGCCAATCGGCTGTTCCGGCTCACTTCGACTACTACCGCTACGACGACGTGTACGCCTTCGGACCGTCTTGGGGCGGAGTCTCGGTTGGGAACGACCGGGGTTACTACAGCGGCTACGGTTACGGGTTGGCTGCTTACGGAACCTCCACCGAAGTCTTTGTGCCGAACACTTACACCCGGACTCGCGAACAACTGATGATCGGCCAAGCGGAGCGGATCGGTGCCTTCAACGTGGCCCGGACTGCCTTGGAAAATGCCGAGCGGGAAGTCGCTCAAATCCGTCGAGCCTTGAGCAATCAATACGGGGTTGATTTCTAGTCTCACAGGTCGATTGGATCAGGGTGTGGTCCTCGAAAGAGGACCACACCTTTTTTTGTCTCTGCATGTTGCCGATTAAGTCATGCCGCCGCTGAAAGGCGGGGTGCCCCGGAGAGAGATTGGGAGTGGGGGGGATGGGGGGATGGGAAGTGGTTGATTAATCGATTGATGATTTCGGATTGTTGATTTTTGAAGTGGGGAGAATTGGTCGCACGCTCCCCACTTCCTCTGAGAGCTCTGTGACCTCTTTGGCTAATCCCCACTCACGGCGCAACCTTCGCCGTGATCAGCAGGATATGTCGGTCCGACTTCGAGGATGTACCGGCGGCGATGGTGGTTTTTCCGTTGGCGAGACGCACGGTCGTGTCGACGGAAAATCGCGTCGTCATGGCCGATTGGACTTTTCTTCCGTCTTTGGTCTCCAGCAGGACCGGAAGATCGTCGCCTGTCTCGATGTCCGACTTTTCAAAACGAACCTGAAGGAGGACGTTGTCTTTCTCAAATACCTGCGGAAGCAAGCTGGCAAGGGTCCCCACGTCCATCAGCGTGATGCCGTTTGAAGTGCCGAATGTAGTACTGTTCACATTCGTAACGTACGGGCGAGACTGTCCCATCTTCACCGAGGCCGTGCGTCCATCTAAGGCTGATACCGCGACATTCTCGACGGCGGCAAATTTCCCCTCAATTTGAAGCTTGGCCAGACGATCAGCAACCGCCTTGGCATCGCCAACTAGCGACTCGCTAATCGCTTTCCGCTCCGTTTCTGTTCCAGCCGCCCACTGGGCTAGGACGAGATCGAGTTCCACGACTACAGGAACTTTCTCGATGTCGAGCGGCTGGAATGCTTCGAACCTCGGAGTACGCGGCACCGCAGCCGGAGTTGGGTCAGGGGCTTGAACCGGTGGCTGAAACGGACGCTGGGGACGAACCGGAGTCGGCGGTTGACGGGGAGGTGGAGGTTGATCAGGCGCCTGCTCCTGGGATTGCACAAGGACAGTACCCGTGAAAAGGATAACTGCCGTCAACAAAAGCATGCGTAACATAAAGCACCTTCGCGAGGACCGGTTGAGAATCGGCATTCGACCGAATGTCTAAAACGTTATTTGAACCCATTGTTCTCCAAAAAGTATCGTTTTGCATGTCCGCTCTGTTTGGTTGCGCGGGTCTTCCTCCGACGGACAGGATGGTCCGTCCTACTTTTTGACACTTGGAAATCCCCCCGGTGGAGCGGATACTGTTTCGCACAGGTTTTTGTCGTCCAAGTTTTGCGAAGGGTGGCGCTGTGCGTGCTTACTGCTCGTTGCTTGTTCCTTCTGTGGCGCTGTTCGCATTGCTCGCTGTAGGAACTGTTTGCCGCGCCGACGATCCCGCTGCGGGTGCAGTGGATGCGAAGATCAAAGCCGCGATCACGCCGTTTGTCGAGAAGGACGAACTGGCCGGCGCCGTGTACCTCGTTGCGACAAAGGACAAGGTGCTCGCCGAAGGTGCCGCCGGCTACTCCGATGTCGCGGCCAAGCAGGCGATGGCGCCCGATGCGATGTTCTGGATCGCATCGCAAAGCAAGCCGATCACCGGCGCAGCGGTTGCAATATTGATGGACGAAGGGAAGGTCAAGCTCGACGACCCTGTTGAAAAGTTCCTGCCGGAATTCAAAGGCCAGAAGGTCAAAGGCGCTAACGACGCACTCGTGCCGCTGGAGCGACCGATTACCGTGCGCCACCTCCTCTCGCATACCAGCGGGATGCCGTTCCGTTCGGCGATCGAAGAGCCAACGCTCGATCGCTACACGCTCGAGAAGCGCGTGAAGAGCTACGCGGAGACGCCGCTCGATACGCAGCCGGGGACGAAGTACCAATACAGCAACGCGGGCATCAACACGGCCGCGCGGATTATCGAAGTGGTTACCGGCAAGTCCTTCGAGGAGTTTCTCGACCAGCGCTTGCTTAAGCCGCTGGGCATGAACGATACGACCTTCTGGCCGAACGAGTCGCAGGCAAAGCGGGTCGCCAAAGCGTATGCGACCGGCGACGGCGGCAAGGGACTTCGCGAGGTCAAAATTGAGCAACTTTTCTATCCGCTCACGGATCGCGCCGAGCGCTTTCCGATGCCGGCCGGTGGGCTCTTTTCGACCGCTGCCGACGTGGCGAAGTTTTACCAAATGCTGTTGAACAACGGCGAATGGAAGGGGAAGCGGATTTTGTCGCCGGAGGCCGTGACCGCGCTCACCAGCAAACAAACGCCCGAGTCGCTGAAAGACGGCTACGGATTAGGATTTTCCGTAAACGGCTCGACTTTCGGGCACGGGGGCGCCTACAGCACCAATTCGTTTGCCGACCGAAATCGCGGGCTGATTTTCATTTGGCTCGTCCAACACGCCAATTTCCCAGGCGAGGGCGGAGCCGCCCAAGGCCGCTTCACCAACACCGCCAACGAAGCGACAAAATAGTGGCAGATGCGGCCTGTTTATCGATCAAAAACTATCACCACGCCCTTGGGCGGGTTATTATGTGAGCGTTGCTCGGAAATCAACCAATCCGCTTTTCTCGTTGGAGTTTGAACCGTGGTCGCGAAGTGGCACCTTTCAGTTTTGGCCGTTTGTTCGGCCGTGTTATTGCATGCGTCGGTCGCCCCCGCGCAGCTGAACGAACTCAAGCGGTTCGTCCGACCCTCGGCCAACTCGTTGTTAGTGGTCGACGTGGAGAAAATCATCGACAGCCCCATCGGCAAGGAAAAGGACTGGAAGAAGCAGGCCGCCAAGGCTTATGCGGACGGCGTGAGCATCCTTCCGCCCGACACGTCCTACGCCGTGCTGGCGGCCGAGCTCGACTTGAGCACCGTGCACCCCACGTGGCAACAGGCGATCGTTCGATTGACCCGCGCTCCCATGCTGGAAAACATCGCGCGGCAAACGGGCGGTGCCATGCTCAACATCGGCGGTAAGCCGGCGGTGGAACTGCCTGGCGGCGGCATCGCCAGTGCGGTCGACGGCAAGACCGTTGTCGCCATGGGACCCGTCTCGCGTCAGACCTTCGCCCGGTGGCGCAGCGATGCGATGCGCGAAGGCGGCGTTGACCTTTCGCCATATTTGACTTCGGCATTTAACTATGCCGCTGAGTTGGGCACGCCAATTATCTTGTCGATCGATTTGGAAGGTGCGTTTACGATCGAGGATGCCAAGGCCTTGCTGGCCGACGATGGCGAGGTTCTTAAGAAAGCGGGCATTTCGCTCGACGATGCCGCCAAGGCCCTCTCGGCGATCCAAGGCGCCACGCTGGGCGTCACGCTGAACAAGAAGGCCTTCGGCAAAGTGAAGGTCGACTTCCTCAGCGAAGTGAAGGCCGATCCGAAAGCCCTGCACACGGTCTTCCTCGCAGCACTCGAACGCGCTGGCATGCCGATCGATGAGTTCCACAGCTTTACGCCGAAAGTGGCCGGCAAGCAGTTCACCATGGAAGGACACCTTGGTCCCAGCGGGATGCGCCGGCTGTTCAGCTTCTTTGACCGTCCGCCGTCGATGACGGGCCCCGCGATGCCAGAAGAGGAAAAGCCTGCCGATCCGCAACAGGAAGCGGGCAAGGTGGATGTCGCGAAGACCAAGGATTACTACCACCACCTGGAAGACATGCTGAAAGACTTGCGGAAAGAGCCCGATCACGCCGGCGCCGTGACGCCAGGCCTAAAGGGCGTTTGGTGCCGCAACTACGCCAAGAAGATCGAACGCTTGCCAGTGCTGGGTGTCGACCCCGATCTGCTCGACTTGAGCTCGAAGATCTCGGTTTCGCTGTATGCCGCGGCCGACAACATCACGATCGGCATGGGACGCAGCCGCGAACGGCAAACCAACGTTCCCCAGCAGTACAACACCTACACCAACAACAACATCTACGGTTACGGCAGAACGGGCTGGTGGGGTCAAGGGCCGATGGTGGCGTACGGAGATTCGTACACCTGGAGTGTCGACGACACCGCCCGCCGCATGCGGATGCAAATGGCCATCAGCCAGGAAGAGCGGATCAAAGCCTTCAATGAGGCGCGAGGAGCCTTGGAAAACGCCGAGTCGGCCGTCGCTCAAATGCGACGAACCCTGACGCAGAAGTACAACTCTGAGTTTTAAGGTCGCCAGGAAATACGACTGAAACCTAGAACTCGCAGCGATCACAAGATCGCTGCGAGTTTTTTCGTTTCTACGCCGCCGCCGCGATGTTGCGATAGACGTAGCGGTGCACGTTGTTGATCGATTTCCGTATCGCCCAGGCGCGCAGCCCCAGCAAGCAGCCCGATGGCACCGAAATGTTGGTCGTTCGAGTAAGCGTGACGACGCCATCGTCCTTCTCGCTGAACATGAATTCGTCGTTCATCTCTCCGATCGAGAACCATGACCTGAGATTGTGGCTGACCATCTTGAAGGCCAGCTTGTGCCCCTTGTCGTAGCAGGTGATCTGCTGCTCGATCGAACCCTTATCGCTGGTGCAGCGACGATTGGTCGCGACGCCGCCGTCGTACCGCGTGATCTCGCACTTCACCGGCAGCGGGACGCCCAAATTGAAACACAGGGGCTTGGGCTGCGTCATCACGGCATTAGTGATGCCTTGCCAAATGTGGTCCTTTGACTTGTGGAAGTCGCAGGAGGTCGTGATGGTAACTTTGCGATCGGCCATGGCTTGGATTCCAATTTGGACCAGTTGGCGTATACCCATGGTTTCCGCCTTAAAGAGCTGACCGTTCTTATGCCGGCTTCTTAACCGAGCTGTTTTGGGGCTCTCAATTTAGGCAGGAATAATGGAACGGAAGAGCCGCGGAACGCGTCTACAGATCGGGTCGTTCCGTCACCCACACCTCCCGAGGCCTTGGCTATGAACCGTAAGTTGACTTGTTCGGCCGCGTTGGCGTTTCTTTGCGCATGCTCCACGGTCTTTGCCATCTGGCTTGGAACGGATCACGGCGCCTGGCCGGAGACATGGTCCAAGGAACTGGAGCCGCTGCGAAAACAGTCGGCAACGATCCGAGGCGGGCTGATCGATTTGGTCAAGCACCACATTCCATTCACAAAGCGTGAGGAATTCGAGGTGGCTTGGCCAAAGCTGCTCGAGGTGAAAACTAAAGGGGCTCCCATTATTTTGGTACGCAGCCCATCGACGCACTGGCACTTTGGCGACACCAAAGCGGGTGTGCTAGTCCACTGCCCGCCACATCGCAACGAAGACGGTAAGGTGGCAGGTCCCATCAAGGGCGTGAAGAACGTGCACGAACGCTGGTGGCAAACGACCTACATCGAATTAGTCGTAGACGGCGAAATCGTCGATCTGAACCGCATTTCGCTGCCGGCCGATACGCCAATTATCGACCAGCGGTTTGAGAAGGGCACCAGCGAGTAGGCGGCGATTCCGGCACACGAACCCTTGCCAACGTGTGAGAGATTTCTCTATTTCACCATGTAGAACGACGGATGGGTGAGCCAACGCTTGCCTGAATTTGCGTCGCCGACGACGGTCCAGTACTCGGCTTGGTCTTCTGCCCATGAGCATTTGCCCATTCCCAGTTCGTCCACGGGCGCTTCGAGTACGTCAAAGTCGATAATGCCATCGAGCTGCTCAGCAAGGCCGGAAACAACTCGACACAGAATGCGATGATCGACTGCGTCGTTGCACATGGCCGCGATGTTGATCGCGTGAGTAAAGGTTCGACCTACCGAGTCTCGGATGGCGAGACTCCTCGCTTCTGAAAAGCCTTTAACGTCCAGCTTTGCCAAAGCGCTGATGCTTCCGACCAGTGGCCGTAGCGATTGAGGGTCGCTATCTTCGCCCTCGCGAACCCAGCAGAAATCGTTGTCCAGCCACTGGGCCACAAATGGCTCCAGAAGCTCACGCCACGTAGTGCGTGGATCATCAAGCGTCGCCAACACGCTTGCGGCTGGTCCAGCCATTGAAAACTACCCCACCAACTCCGGAACCGGCGCGCCTTGGTCGACGATTCGCGTGGGTCGCCCGTTGAAATCGCGAATCATCGTGTTGATGTCGATTCCCATGTGGTGGTAGATCGTGGCCAGGAAATCACCCTGGCTGCAGACGCGTTCGATCGAGTCTTCACCCCGCTTGTCGGTGGCGCCGATGAAACGGCCGGTTTGGATCCCGCCGCCCGCCCACAGGTTGGAAAAGCCGCGCGGCCAGTGGTCGCGGCCTGGCTGAATGGTTCCGGCAGGGCCGCTGGCATCGCCGCCGCCCGTGCTGGCGGCATAGCTGATTTTCGGCGTCCGGCCGAACTCGCCCGTCACCACGACGAGGATTTGCTTGTCGAGTCCGCGCTCGTAAATGTCTTCGATCAGGGCGGTGACCGCCTGGTCGTAGGTCCCCATGCGGAATCGCATGCCTTCGAAGCAGTGCATGTTCACGGCGTGGTCGTCCCAGTTTTGCACGCGGCCGCACAACGGGCCGCTGAAGCTGGTGGTGAGGACTTCGACGCCGGCTTCGACCAAGCGGCGCGCGAGCAGCAGTTGCTGTCCCCATGCGTTGCGACCGTAGCGATCGCGGGTTTTGTCGTCCTCGCGGCTCAGGTCGAACGCGACCTTGGCGGCGGGGTTGGTCAGCAGCGACATCGCCTGCGTTTCAAATTCGTCGAGCGCGGCCAGTTCGCGCTGCTGGTCGAACGTTCGCTCGAGGGTATCGAGTTCCTGCCGCAGATTGGCGCGGCGGTCGATGCGGCGTTGTTCCCCTTTGTTCGACAGGCCGATGTTCGGCACCGAAAACGTCGGGGCGTTGGGATCGCCATGCACGACGAACGGCGAGTACGAATCGCCGAGGTAGGCCGGGCCGTTGTACTCCAGCGGCGGGTTGATGCCGACATAGGCCGGCAGCGGGCTGGTCCGCGGACCGCGCTGCGCCAGCATGTAGTTCGAGACCGTCATCCAGTCTGGATACTTCGGCTTGGGCTTGTCGCGGGTGTCGGGATCGCCCGAGAGAAGCTGCATCGATCCCGCCGGGTGGCCGCCAGCCGTTTGCCGCATCGAGCGGAGGATGGTGAACTTGTCGGCAATCGCGGCTTGCTTGGGGCACAACTCGGTGAACTGCATCCCCGGGACCTTGGTCGAGATTAGCTCGAACGGGCCGCGGTACTCTGTGCCGGAGAGTGGCTTGGGATCGTAGGTATCGATGTGCGACATGCCGCCCGGCAGCCACACCATGATGACCGACTTCCGTTGCTTGGTCTTAGCCGGCGCGGCCTCGTTCGCCTGGGCCTGCAAACGGAGAATGCCCGGCAGGCTGAGCGTCGCGAAGCCGGCGAGGCCCGTTTGCAAAAAGCCGCGACGATTTCCGGCGCCCCACAATGAGGGACCCGAGCAGCGTTGATTAAGAGTGTTGTCGGGCATTATTGCTTCTCCGCCGGTTGGACGCGGATGGTGATGGGGTCGGACACGATAATATCGACAATGTCTCGTGGCTGCGCCACGTCGGTGAGCTTTTTGAGCTGTTCGTTCGCGGCAGCGAGTGCATCTTGCGCGGTTTTGAGGCGTGCATTGGCGGCGGCCACCGTTTCGGCCGACTTGTCGCCCGGCGTGGCCGCTGCTTCATCGGTGAGTTTCTTCACTTCGGCTTCGCGTGCGGCGACGGTTTCGGTAGCCTTTTGTTTGGTGTTCTCAACGGTCTTCAAGATGTTTAGGTTGTGGCGGTACTTAGCCACGGCTCCGCCGTAGAACGCGATCTTGTACTCGCCAGGCTGAATCTTGAGGGCCGCCAGATCGAGTACAGCTTGCGACGAATCGGCCGCCAGTGAGATATCAAATGGCGGGACGGCTTCGAAGCCTGCGCCGATCGTCTTGAATTGGAAGGTGCCGCCGGAAAACTCGCTGCGGCGAA
This sequence comes from uncultured Pirellulaceae bacterium, assembly GCA_964636985.1. GTDB lineage: Bacteria > Planctomycetota > Planctomycetia > Pirellulales > Pirellulaceae > CAZWSX01. The sequence goes on from CAZWSX010000031.1 coordinate 15,572, forward strand.
TATGCGTGAGAGGGATGGTAAGCTTTTCGCCGACCTTGGCTTCGACCAGGCCGTTGTTCGGCGCGGCCAGTGTGAGCGGTGCCTGGTCGTTACCGCTAACGGAGACTGGAACGTCGGCCATCAGGCGAGGGCGGGGGATTTCGCTCCACGAGTCGGGAATCGGCCACGCGAACGATGCCAGGTAGCAGGGACGCGTCACTTGCTGGCCGTTGACCGTTGCCTTAGCAAAGCACTTTGCACTGGCAAACGATCGGGGCGCATCGGGGCTCGCCGAGACGAGCATCATCCCGCGGACTTGCCCGGCAGGAATCCTGATCCCGTGAGCGGTCACACCTTCTGGCAAACCTTCCATGCCGAGTTCGATTTCGCCATCGAAACCGTCGCGGCGGATGGCAACGACTTCCAGAGCCATCGTGGCACCGCCGCGGAGGGCCATCGGCTTCGAGAGGGCTGCGCGGTCGCCGTTTCGTAGTTCCATGTGGAGCGCCCAAGCGACCACGGCAAAGTCGGGCGCGGCCTTGCGGATGACCAGGCGGTAGACATTGCGAGGCTCGTTGCGTGTGCCGCCGAACGAATCGCTCAGCTGCAGGCGATGGAGGCCATCTTCTTTGATGACCAGCTTGCCGAGCACGTCCGACGAACCGGCGTTGTAGGGAGGGCCATCGTACGCGTAGCCGTTGCTCGAAACCCGCATGGGGCTGGGGATATCGGTGAACTCAGCGACGTCGGTCACCGTTTCGGCGTCGCCACTTTTGACGACGTGTTGAACGAGGACGCTTGGATCAGTCGGTAATCCGAACCGCTCGGAGCCGACTTCCACCCACCATTCTTCCCCTTTTTGGGCCTCGAACTCGAACACATCCACATCGGCAGCCTTACCGAAGTTGCCGGCGATATCGCACGGCAGCGTGATCTTTTGGGCCTGCGCAGTTTCGTCGTTGGGCTCGGCTTCGGTCAGCGGCGCGCTGCCGGCCAGACCCGTCGGCGGCCACGAGAAGCCGCTGACGCCGCGCGTGGTGGGTTGACGGACGACAGGCGTCCCGGCGGGTTGCTCGCGAACGGCCAGGCGGTAGAAGTAGTCGGGGCCCCCTTTGAACGTGAGTTCGTGGACTTTGACGACATACTTGCCATCGCTGGGAACGGCGAAGTCGATGACGCCGCCGCGGCGCTCGACCACGAGGTCGCGCCCTTGTTCGTTGGCCAGGATCACTGTGGCATCGAGCTTGGAATCGATCCCGCGCGTGGCGCAGTCGATAATGACACGCTGGTCTTTCTTGGCCTCGAACGTGAAGTAGTCGACCGACCGCGCCGTCATCACACTGTTGCACACCGAGTTCATCGGCATGGCGACCGCTTTGGCGAGTGAGGTGTTAGGCGTGAGCGGAATCAATTCGTCGAGGGTCTCGACCGAGAAGCCCCGCGAGGTCGAGAGACCGAGTCGCGTCATGACACGGACATCGTAGATGCCGACGGGGCAATCCGCGGCCGCCGAGATGATGTATTTGTTCGGCTCAGGGTTGCCGTTGGCATCGAGCTTCGGAGTGCCGGTGATCCGCGGATCGGAGAAGACAAGTTCCTTGGCGTCTTCCAAGTACTCGCCGGAGATGGTGATCTCCATCTGCTGGCCGACTTTGCAGCCCATGGGCAGCGTGGTAAGCAATCGCGGCGCAGGCAGTCCCACCGATTGGGCGAATGTCATTGCTGTGACGAGCAGCATCGTGACAGCCGCGATAGTGGTTCGTAAGGCACGCATGGGACACTCCGTATTCGTGTCGTAGCTGCGTTCGCCAGAACGCGGGAAATCGACAATGTTTTGCAGGGCACCACGCTCTTGGCGAGCGTGGCTACAAACTAGTGATTAAACAAAAACTCTTTGGCGTTCACGACTGCCCAGATCAAATCTTGGAAGTTTTCGCGGGCGGCCTGTTGGGCGTCGATGGGCTGCCCTTCATCGTTCACGGGAATCGTTGCGATGTACGACAGGGCCGTTTGCATTTCGTTGAGCTTGGGCTCGCGGGCAAACGCCGCCAGATACAGTTCGCGAATGCGTTCCTCGGGCGGGCGGGTGTCCTTTGCCAATCGTTCGGCGCGGCCGTTGGGATTGGCCAGTTTCGCCTTGATATCGCCGCCGTTAATCAGGTGGAGACTCTGGCCCAGGCTCGAGGTCTGCACGCGTTCGCACTCGCAAACACTTTCCCCTTCGGGGCGGCCGAAGACTCGCAAAAACGGCGACGAAACGTTGTAGCTGTTGTCGGGCAAGGCGACGGCTCGCGTCCCTGGCGGCAAGTTGGCGAAATCGGTTTGCGTTAAGGCAACCTGGTCGATGGCGTCGAGCATCACTTCCGCCTGCATCCGGCGGGGATAGTAGCGGGAATAGTTCTGCCGGTCGCCGATGTTGTGTTCATTCGGTGTCGAACTGAGTTGATAGGCCGTCGAACGCGTGATCACGCGAACCAGTTCCTTCAAATCGAAGTTGCTCTCGATGAAGTGTTTTTCGAGTGCGGCCAGCAGTTCGGGATTGGTGGGCGGGTTGGAATCGCGAATATCGTCTTCGGGCTCGATCAATCCGCGCTGGAAGAAGTGTTTCCAGTAGCGATTGACGAGCGCTTTGGCAAAGAACGAGTTCTTAGGGGTCCGCATCCAGTCGGCGAGTTTCAGACGCGGGTCGGCATCGGGAGCGATCGCTGGGACCGTGTCGCCGAGTGCGACGGGCTTAAGCGCCATGCCAGTCTTAATATTCGTCGCCGTCGCCATGCCGCGCTTGTGGAAGATGAGGTCTTCGCCGCGCGTACCCGACGGCTTGCGGCCCACTTGGGTGAAGAACGCGACGAGCGAATAGTAATCGTCCTGGCTCCAGCGTTCGAAAGGATGGTGGTGGCACTGGGCACACTGCATGCGAACGCCGAGGAATAGTTGGGCAACGTCTTCCACCTGCTTGTTCGGTTCCGTGACGCGCTTGTACCAGGCAACCGGCGGATTACCGATCACGGTGCCGGTTGCGGCCAGCAGTTCGCGGACAAACTGGTCGTAAGGCTTATTGGCCAGGAGGCTGTCGCGAACCCACGCATGAAAGGCGAAGTTCGAGACAATGTCGCTGGCGTCGTCACGGCGATTCTTCAAAAGCGCCGTCCACTTATTGGCAAAGAAATCGGCGTAATCGGTGCTCTTAAGCAACTCGTCGATCGCTCGATCGCGCTTGTCGGCGCTCGTGTCGCTGGCGAAGGCGGTGGCTTCTTCAAGCGTCGGCAAGCGCCCGGCAATATCGAGCGAAACGCGACGGAGGAACGTTGCGTCGTCGCAGACGGGAGAGGGTGGAATGCCCAGCTCTTTCAGGTTGGCAAAGACGGCTTCGTCGATGAAATTCTTCGCAGGCGGGAGCGACTCGACTGGCGCGCCGAGTGGAATCGAGACGTTGAAGACGTCACCGCGGTCTTGATAGCGGACCATCACAGCAACTTTGCCTGTGAGGTCGAGTGCGCTCACCAGGCCACTGGGCGAGACCTCGGCCATGGCCGTGTTGTTGGTTTCAAACACGGTTTGCGCCGTGACATCGCGCTCGGTGCCGTCGGAGTACTTGGCAATCGCCTTGAGCTGCTGCGTTTCTTTGGGCCGCAGTGTGCCGCGTTTGGGCTGGATTTCGAAGCTGGTCAGCTTGGGCGCGTCGGCCCCGTCGAGCGGCGCGCCTTGTTCGATCCATTTGCGGATCAGGTCGTAGCCTTCGGACGACTTCGGCAAGCGAATGCCGCCGCCGTGGGGAAGCTCACCGGAGGCCTTTCGCAGAATCAGGCTCCGATCGGGATCGCCCATGAACAGCCGCCGGCCGCGCCCTTCCTTCACTAAGTGGACGTAGTCGTCTTTCGGTTCGAAGCCGAACAGCGACAGCTGAAAGCCGTTTTGGCCTCCCCCTGCTTTGGCATGGCAAATTCCCCCGTTGCAGCCGGCTTTGGTAAGGACCGGCATGACCTCGTTCATGAAGCTCACAGGCTTCTCGGCAAACGCCGGCGCCGCGCTAACGAGAACGACGGCAAGCGACAACAACAATCCGCTCAACCCGATCGTGGGGAGAGGCGAAAAGCGCGGTCGACTGGCAGCGGTGGGCATAAGGGTTCCACACGTGACAGGAAGGTTGGACGAGCAGCGGAAGTGGGTTGGTCGAGCCGCGTCAAAATAAGCGACACCAAACTCGAACCAAAGGCGGGAGCGAAACGAGTTCGCGGGAAGGCGGGATACGACTCGATTTTAGTCGTTCGGCGACAATGCATCAACACAAGCCAATGCCGCCAATTAAGACAATCTTTCTTGCTATTCGCTTTGGCATGGGGCTAAGATAGCGGCGCCGTGGGCAAGTCTATCGGCAGGCATTCTTGTGCGTTTGCCTTACGCGGCAGGGAGTTTGCCTCCTTCCGGCGCAGAGTCATGCGGCGCCTAGCCATTGGGGCGATCGATGCTTAACCAATCATCGAAGCAATCCGGGTCCCTGTCACGACAGGCGACATCGCTTCCGGCCTTCATTGCGACGCTCTTGCTATTTACCGCGTTGCCTGCACAGGCTGACGAATCTGCCAAGGTCGCCGAAGCACTCGTAAAAAATCGCTTTCTGCCAGCCGACCAAGATGGCGATGGAAGGCTTTCGCCGGACGAGTTCGTCGTCGGCCGCGGTGATGAACCAACCGCGCGACGCGATTTCAAGCTGTTCGACTTCGATCGCGACGGCGCGCTATCGGCGGAAGAGTTCGCACCGATCGCTGTCAGTGTCGTCGGCGTTGAGCGGGGTCCGATGACCGATCCGTTCGTGACCAGGCTGGTCGATGTGGTGGTCGCGGCTCTCGACAAGAGTCTGAATAACTGGATCGAGCATCCAGCGGTCGAGTACAACGCGCTGGAGTTTGTTCGCCAGATATCGCAAAGGTTCGGCCGGGTTCTCCCAGAGGAAATGTCGCACGAAGTTGACACCGACCGCAACGGCAAAGTGAACCGCGCGGAAGCCAAGCGTTTTTTGGAGATCCAATTCGGCGTGCGCCGCGGCGATGGCGAATTGCTGCGCGATCCCAACGCGATGTACGTCAATCACTCCCTTTTTGTCCATACGGATTTGAACCGCGACAACGTGCTGGACAAAAAGGAATGGCTCGAGCGTTCGTCCGGCGGCGAAAAAGCGGAAGAAGAATTTGCCTTGCTTGATGGCGACAAGAGCGGAACGCTCACGTTCAAGGAGTTCAAAACGCTACCCCGCGTCCACCGGGACCCGATCGCCGAGTTTCGTCAACTGGACAAGAATCTCGACGCCAAAGTCGACCAGGAGGAAATGACTAGCGGGATCCCCGATTGGAAGAAAATCAGCGTCAAGCACGTGGTGGAAGCGTTCGACCTGGACCACGACGGCGCGCTCTCGCTCGAAGAATGGTACGTCACGCCTCACGCCAACGAATTGCTGAACTGGTTCAAAAAGTTCAAGGATCTCGACGGCGATCAGGTGTTGCGGTTCGAGGAGTTTGTCTTTGAACAGCGGACCTTCAACTTGCTGCGGCTTTTTTTCTTTCGACGGTTCGATCGCAACGGCGACGGCATGCTCGCGCAAGGCGAATACGAGTTCCGCCTGCGGATACCAACCACTTTGTACTCGCTCAACGCGGACGGAACGGATCTCAAAAAGATCGATTGCGGAACGTTGGTAAGGATTGGGTCGCCATCCGTTTCGCCCGACGGAAAGTGGGTGGCGTTTGATGGTTCCGCACAGCCCCGAGAGTCTCCAGTGAATTGGAATAGCATGATTGTTCCGATCGAAGGTGGAGAGCCTAAGTCGATCTGCACGGGATCTTGTCCCAATTGGTCGAGCGACGGAATGAAAATCGCCTCCTCAAGGTACCAACCCCAGGCCAGCGTGTGGATCATCGACCTGGTCGGCGAAGACGACCGCAGCTTGGGACCGGGGGCGGGAGCGCAATGGTCGCCCGACGGGAAGAAGATCTATTTCAACCAGGCGGGCACGATCTTGATGTACGACGTCGAAAAACAGAAGACAGAAACGATCATCCAAGCCGGCACCACGGAATTTCGCCAATACGATGTCGGTGCGGCGTGGTCGCCCGATTCAAAGCGGGTCTGCGTTTGGGGCTTTAAGCAATCGGGCAACAAGAATGCCTGGTATGCCGTGCTGATCGACATGGTCAGCCAGGACAAGGAACCCAAGGAGCGGATCAAAGAGTGCTTTGAAGGGCACGGCGCTGGAAGCGATTTCGCATGGCACCCCGACGGCCATCGAATCGTTTGCACGCAAATCTGCGATGAGCGGCACATCATGCAGTTCTACGAATTCGATCCTCACACCGACGCTCCCCCTAAGCTGCTTGCCGGGCAGCCTGAAGATCAGATGGCCGTGGGATCGAGTTGGACTCCCGATGGCAAAAAGCTGATCTTCGTGGCCGGCGACTATTAGCACCGCGAGTCCGAGGGCGGGACCTGTCGAACGAGGCGACACCCATCAACACAAGCCAATGTCGCCAATTAAGACAATCTTTCTTGCGTTCGCATTTTTTGCCGAATAAGATAACGGCGCCGTGGGGGATTCTACCGGTGGGGACGGCGTGCGAAAAAAGTGACTCGCAAGCGCGAAAGCGACTCGTAAGGGTCGCCAACCGTGACTCAAAACAGGGGGCGCTCGATGCATCGCGGATCGTTGTCGAAGCAAGTTGCATCGCTGTCGAAACAAGTACCATCTGCCGCGGCACGGATTGTCCTCGCTCTTTTGTTCTCCTTTGCGTCCGTGGCATGCGCCGACGAGCCCGTGAAGACTGCGGACGAAAAGGCAACCGCAGAGAAGGTCGCACAAGAAAAGGCGACGCAAGAAAAGCTTGAGCAACAAAAGGCTGCCGAGAGCAAGGCGAAGGAACGCTTTGTGCAAGCCGACAAGGATCGCGACGGCAAGCTGACGCCGGAAGAGTTTGTGGTGGGACGTGGCGATGAGCCGACGGCGCGGCGCGACTTCAAGTTGTTCGATTTCAACCGCGACGGCGCGCTATCGCCGGCGGAGTTCGCGCCGATTGCCGTGAGCGTGGCGGGTGCCGAACGGGGCGCGATGGCCGATCCGTTTACGACCAGGCTGGTCGACACGGTTGTTGGTGCACTCGATAAGAGCCTGAAAAACTGGAACGAGCATCCCGACGTCGAGTACGACGCCCTCGAGTTCATTCGCCAGGTCTCGGCACGCCTGGGCAAGATTTTCCCCGACGAGATGTCGAACGAAGCCGATGCGGATCGCAGCGGCAAAGTGAATCGCGCGGAAGCGAAGCGATTTTTTGAGATCCAGTTCGGAGCGCGCCGCACCGACGGGCAAGCGATTCGCGATCCCAACGGGATGTATGTGAACCACAATCTCTTCTTTCAGATCGACGCGAACAAAGATGACGCTCTCGACAAGAAGGAATGGCTGGAAAAGTCGAACGGAGGAGACAAGGCAGAACAGGAATTCACGCAGCTGGACACCAATAAGAACGGGTCGCTGACGTTCGAGGAATTCAAGGCGCTGCCGCGTATTCATAAAGACCCAATCGACGAGTTCCGCCAGCTTGATAAGAACCTGGACGCCAAAGTCGACGCCAACGAACTAGCTAGTGGGATTGCCGATTGGAAGAAGATTGGCACCAAGCACCTGGTGGGCGCCTTCGATATGGACCGCGACGGGATGCTTTCGCTGGAGGAATGGTGCATCACGCCGCATTCGAATGAATTGCTGGATTGGTTCAAAGATCTGAAAGACATTGACGGAGACCGGCAGCTAGGGCTTGGTGAATTCGTCTTCGATCAAAGGGCGTTCCCGCTGCTGCGGCTGTTCTTCTTTCGGCGCTTCGATCGCAATGGCGACAGCATGCTGGATCAAAGCGAGTATGAGTTTCGCCAGCGGACGCCGGTCAACTTGTACTCGATCAATGCCGACGGGACCGAGCTGAAAACAATCGACTGCGGCGCCGCGTATGCCAAGATGTCGCCCCCTTCGGTCTCGCCCGACGGCAAGTGGGTGGCCTTCAGCGGGACGACGAATCCCAAGGAAAACTACGCGCAAATTAGCATCAAGGTCGTCCCCATCGAAGGGGGAGAATGCAAGTCGATTTGCGTGGGGATGATGCCCACGTGGTCGAAGGACGGAACCAAGCTCGCTTGCACGCGTTATCAACCTCAGTATGGCCCGTGGATTATCGATCTGGCTGGTGAGGATGATCGATTTCTAGGAAACGGATGGGGAGCGCAATGGTCGCCCGACGGCTCGAAGATTCTTTTCAGCCAGGGGACGCTATTGCAAGTGTACGACGTCGAAACACAGGAAACGGAAAGTGTCGTTCCGCAAAACGCTTTGGGATATCGGCAGTTTTTGGATAGCGCTTGCTGGTCGCCCGACGGAAAACGGATTTGCATCTCCGGTTGGAAGGGACAGCAGGAAGCAAACGGCCTAATCGCGGATCTGCTCATCATCGACATGGCCAACAAAGACGCGGCCAACAAAGAAAAGGATATCAAAGATCGCGTGAAGGTCCGGCTGGAAAACAAGCGAACGGGAACGGGCGGCACCTTCGCGTGGCATCCCGATGGCAAGCGGATTGTCTTTGCCTCGTATTGCGAAGAGCGAAAGCTGAACCAGCTGTACGAATTCGATCCCGATACCAATGATCCACCCAAGCTATTTGCCGGCCAGCCCGAAGGTTTGGCAGCAATGGGAGGAAGTTGGACGCCAGACGGAAAAAAATTGATCTTTTCCGCCGGCGACAACTAATGCATCGACGTTCGTAGCGAATACGAACTGGCTTAATAGCAACGCACCTTAATTCTCGACGTCTCTTCCTCCCGACCGCCTCCTGATTCGATGCATCCCCATTGGACGCATCCCTATTGGACACTGAACGCGAGCCGAACATGTCACAGACTTTGTCGAACCATCAGGGAACCAGCTTGGCCGACAGCGACGTCGAGGCCATCGAACGCCTTCGCGACGTTTATCAGCGGCTGAAAAAAGAACTCGGCCGCGTAATCATCGGGCAGCACGAAACCATCGAACGATTGGCGATTTGTTTATTCGCTCGCGGCCACGCCCTGCTGATGGGGGTTCCGGGCCTGGCGAAGACGTTGCTGGTGAGCAAGCTGTCGGAGACGCTTTCGCTCCACTATAGCCGCATCCAGTTCACGCCCGACTTGATGCCGATGGACATCACTGGGACCGACATTCTGCAAGAAGGGGCTAGCGGCAGGCGCGAGTTCCAATTCATTCGCGGCCCCGTATTCGCAAACATCGTGCTGGCCGACGAGATCAACCGCGCTCCGCCCAAGACGCAAGCGGCAATGCTCGAAGCGATGCAGGAGCAGAAGATCACGGTCGTCGGCAAGACGTTCCGGCTAGAGCCCCCCTTCTTCGTGCTGGCAACGCAAAATCCGGTCGAGCAAGAAGGAACATACCCGCTGCCCGAAGCGCAGCTCGACCGCTTTATGTTCCTGATCGAACTCGACTATCCGAGCGAGGACGAGGAAATCTTGATCGCGCGGACCACGACAGCCGACGCGCTGCCGGATCTTTCGCACTTGCTGACGGCATCGGAGATCATCGAACATCAGCACCTGGTGCGGCGCATGCCGGTGCCCGACCACATCTACCAGTACGCAACACGATTGGTCCGGATGACGCGCCCCAACGACAAGCGAGCGCCGGCATGGCTCAAACCGCTGGTGAGCTGGGGCGCCGGTCCACGGGCAGTGCAGTATTTGATCCTCGCAGCCAAGGCCCGCGCCGCCTTGCACGGCAGCTACCTGGTCCGCCTGGAAGACGTCCGCGAATCGGCAATCCCCGTGTTGACGCACCGAGTGATCACCACATTCGCCGCACAATCCGAAGGCCTCGATGCCAAAGGCATCGTCACCCGCCTAGTAGCCGAGTCCGTTCAAGATGCTTAGGAAGCGATTAGCCACAAAGAAAGTAGCACGGACATTCCTGTCCGTGCGAGGTTGGCATGGTTACTCCAAGACGCGTAACACTCAGGAAATGACGCTGCCAGTTTTCATGATTAATCGATTGATGATTGCTGATTTTTGATTTGTGAAGTTTCGGAATCTCGACTCGTTACTAACTTGCCTTCTCCGGTCCCTCCGGGTCTCCGTGGTGAAATAACTCTTCATGGCCCTCCAACAAGCAACACGTGAATTCCTGGAACCTCGCGTTCTCGCGCGGCTTGGGAGTTTGCCGTTGTTTGCTCGGCGGCCGATGCAGGGGGCTGTCTCAGGCAAACATGCCAGCCCCCATCGCGGGTCGAGCGTCGAGTTCGCCGAGTACCGCAAGTACGTCCCCGGCGACGACCTGCGGCGGCTCGATTGGCGAGCCTACGGTCGATCCGACCGGCACTACATCAAAGAATTCGAGTCGGATACAAACCTCCGCTGCTGCTTCGTGCTCGATACGAGCGGCTCGATGGGATTTGGTTCGACGGGGATCACTAAGCTCGAGTACGCCAAACGCATTGTCGGTGCGCTCGGTTACCTGGCGTGCCAACAAGGAGACGCCGTAGGGCTGTCGTGCGTTGCCGATAGCGTCGTGCGGAAGATTCCGACCAAGCGCAACCCGGCCCACTTGCGAGGTGTTTTCGACGCCCTCGACAACGCCAAGCCGCACGGCGAAACACAGCTGGTTAAAGTCCTGCACGAAATGGCCGAAACGATCCAGCAGCGGGCGCTGGTGGTGATTGTCTCCGACTTGTTTGTGGAACCGGAATTGCTGCGGAACTGCTTTCAGCACCTGCGGTTTCGCAAGCACGACGTGGCGATCTTTCACTTGCTCGACCCGCTGGAACTCTCGTTCACGTTCCGGCGGCCGATGCGGTTTGTCGACATGGAAGGGGGCGGCTCGATCTTCGCCGAGCCAAACGATATCGCCGACCGGTACGACAAGGCGCTCGAAGATTATCTGAAGCACGTGCGGCAAGTAGCCATCGAATCGGCCATCGATTACCACCGGATCACGATCAACCACGATTACGAATCGACTCTCGTGCGGTTCTTACTGGGACGGGCCCAGGGGAGGACCATGCGATGAGTTTTCAACAACCGTGGCTCCTGATTGCGCTGCCGCTGATCCTATTGCCGATCATCATCCACCTGATCAACCAGCGCCGCTTCCAACAAATCCAGTGGGCGGCAATGCAGTTTTTGCTGGCCGCGCACCGGATGTCGCGCGGCTATTCGCGACTGCGGCAATGGCTGATCATGCTTGCCCGGATGCTCGTGATCGCGGGACTTGTGTTCGCGATCAGCCGGCCATTGTCCAGCGGCTGGCTTGGCTCGGCGGCCGGTGGTTCGGCCGATACGACCATCATTCTGCTCGACCGTTCTCCCAGCATGCAGGCCGGAACCGTGGAGGCCTCGAAGCTCGAGACAGGCAAGAGCCAACTGGTGCAGGCCCTCTCAACGCTCGGTTCGCGGCGTTGGGTGGTGATCGATGGCGCTTCGCGCAAGCCAGTTGAAATCTCGGCCCCCAAGGCTTTGCTCGATCTTCCATCGGCCTGGCCGACGGCGGCCTCGTCCGACACTCCGCTGATGCTGCAAGCGGCGCTCGACTATGTTCGCGAAAATCGCGCCGGCAAAACGGAAATCTGGATCTGCTCCGACCTTCGCGAGAGCGACTGGCAATCGGGCGACGGGCGCTGGAAGGCGCTGCGGGATGCGTTCTTGGAGTTCCCGCAGACGATTCGTTTTCATCTATTGGCGTTCGCTAATCCCGACACGACGAACATTGGCATTCGCGCGACCGACGTTCGCCGCCGCAATACCGTCGACGGTGCCGAGTTGCTGGTCTCGCTCCGGATATCGCGAGCGGGCGATGCTCAAGAGAAGATTTCGATCCCGGTGCAGTTCGATCTCGAAGGGGCGCGGTCGACGTTGACGGTCGAACTCGCCACGCCTGTGGTCGAGATCAAGGAACACCCAATCCCGATCGAGCGGTCGCGCCAGCGGGGATGGGGAACCGTTTCGATTCCGGCCGACAGCAATCCGGGCGACAACTCTTTCTATTTCGTTTACGACAAGCCCGCGCCGCGCAAGACTGTGATCGTTGCGGAAGAACCGGCTGTGGAAAAACCGCTCGCGATCGCGGCGATGATTGGCGGCGAGCCGGAGTTAATTGGAACGGTCGAGTCGAGCACGGTCGAGGCCCTCTCGGCGCTCGAATGGGACAACGTCGGCCTGCTGTTGTGGCAGGCACCGCTGCCAACAGATTCGGCGGCCGACTTGGTCAAGGCGTTCGTCGATCGCGGCGGCCAAGTCGCTTTCTTCCCGCCGCGGAACCCCGGCGACGAAGAGTTCCTCGGCTGCCGCTGGGGAACCTGGTCACAGAGCGACGAAGGGTTCCCCATCGAATCGTGGCGATCCGACGAGGACGTGCTGGCTCGAAGCATCGGCGGCGCGGCCTTGCCTGTGGGCCAACTGAGTGTTCGCAACTATTGCAAACTGATCGGCGAATTGACGGCCCTGGCGACCCTGCGTTCGGGCGATCCATTGCTGGGCCGCGTGCCGACGGAACGGGGCGGCGTTTACTTTTGGACAACGACGCCAAGTCCTGGCGATTCATCGCTCGCTTCGGCGGGCATCGTTTTGTACGCCTTCGTTCAACGAACGCTCGGCACCGGGGCTGCAACCCTGCAAGGCGCAAGGATGCTCAACGCGGGCGAAGCCAAGAGCGAAGCCGCCACCGAGTGGACTTTGCTCTCCGAAGGGACGGGCCTCGTCTCGACCGAGAACGCTTACCAGGCCGGGGCCTATCGGGAAGGCAAATCAGCGGAGACGTCGCGACTGTTGGCCGTGAATCGTACGGCGGCCGAGGACGAACCAAAAATTGTCGGTGACGAACAGATTCGCGAATTGTTCCACGGGCTGCCGATGGTCCGCGTCGATGAGAAGGCCGGCAGCGCCAACCGCCTTGTGGAAGAAATCTGGCGGCTGTTCCTGTTGACGATGATCGCGGCCTTGCTGCTGGAAGGCATCCTGTGCATTCCGACCAAGGCCCGCGCCCCGGTCGCGACGAACATTTCGATCCCAGCACGAACCCAAGCTCCGGAGATGGCGGCATGAATACCGTGCGCACGCTGTCGCTGGCTTTGGGTGCATGGCCCATCGGTGTCGCCGTAATGGCAGTCGTCGTTTGTGCCGCCGTTTCGTTCTACAGCTGGCGGCGGGCGGGATCACGCTTCGACCATGGGTTGCTCGAACTGCTCCGTGTGCTCTTGGTCGCCTTTGGAGCAATCTTGTTCCTGCAACCGGAATGGGTCGAAGAGCGCAAGCCGGAAGAGAAGCCCACGATCGCCGTCCTGTACGACGACTCGACTAGCATGGAAACACGCGATGTCGTCGTCTCCGGCGGTGCTCAAACCACAGCCGTAACGCGGCGCGAAGCAATTGCTCCCGTCTTGGAAGGCAAGCTTTGGGATGCGTTGCGGGATCGGTACGAGGTAGTCATTCAGCCGCTGTCGGCGACGGCTGGCGAATCGGGCAAGGAAACAAAGGGAACGACCAACCTGACCGACCCGCTCGTTCGAGCGCCCCGCGACATCAAGAACCTGATGGCGGTTGTGCTCTTGTCCGACGGCGATTGGAACGCGGGCGATCCGCCGGCCCAAGCAGCGTCGGCATTGCGGCTGCAAGGCATTCCAGTGTTCACGGCGACAGCCGGAAGCCCCACGCGGTTGCCTGATATCGAACTGGTGAACCTTGACTCGCCTACGTTTGGTGTGGCGGGGAAATCGGTGCGGATTCCGTTTTCGATCGACAGTGCGATGCCTCGCGAGTACATCGCGACGGTCAAGCTCACGTCGTCCGATGGAGAAGAGGTGACCAAGGAAGTTCGCATCGCTCCAATGGGTCGCACCACTGACGCCTTGGTGTGGAAGCCCAAAGACATCGGCGATTACACGGTGACGCTGGAAGTTCCCAAGCACTCCGACGAATTGCTTGGCGACAACAACAAACTCACGGCGCCGATTGCCATTCGCGCCGAAAAGCTCAAGGTGCTCGTCGTCGAATCGGTGCCGCGATGGGAATATCGCTTTCTGCGGAATGCCTTGTCGCGCGATCCAGGCGTTGAACTTTCGTGCTTGCTCTATCAGCCGGGCCTGGCCAAATCGGGTGGCGGCAGCAAGGACTACATTCGCCAGTTCCCATCGGGACTGGATGAGTTGTCCAAGTTCGACGTGGTGTTCCTGGGGGACGTGGGCGTCGAGGATGGGCAGCTCACGCCCGAGGATTGCCGGTTGCTGAAAGGGATCGTCGAACACCAGGCCAGCGGCCTGGTCTTCTTGCCAGGGACTTACGGGCGAGAGATGACGCTGCTCGATACGGAACTCGGCGACCTTTGCCCAGTCGCTCTCGATGCGGATCAGCCAGGCGGCTGGGGTTCGCGAACGGCCAGCCATTTTGAACTGACGGAATTGGGGCGGCGCAGCCTTCTCACCAAGCTGGCCGATACCAACGAAGAAAACGCCGAGGTGTGGGAATCGCTCCCCGGCTTTCAGTGGTATGCACCGATCGTTCGCGCCAAGGCAGGTGCCGAAGTGCTGTGCGTCCATAAAGACGCCGAAAACGAACACGGCCGCTTGCCGCTGCTGGTGACCAAAACGTACGGAGCCGGAAAAGTCCTGTTTATGGGGACCGACGGTGCTTGGCGTTGGCGCAAGGGGGTCGAGGACAAATACCACTACCGCTTTTGGGGGCAAGTGGTCCGCTGGATGGCTTACCAACGCAACCTCGCCAAAGGCGAAACGATGCGGATGTACTACTCGCCCGAACAGCCATTGGTGGGGCAATCGCTATCGCTGCGAGCAAACGTGATGGAGCGAAGCGGCGAGCCGTTGCGCGATGGGGAGGTCACCGCCCGAATTGTTGCTCCTTCTGGTAAGCCCGAAACGGTCCGATTTCGCTCGACTGGTGATGAATGGGGAGCTTTCGCGGCGACCTATGCAGTCGAAGAGCCTGGCGCCCATGAAGTGACGCTGAAATGCAAGCAGACGGGTGCCACATTGACGACCACGATCTTTGCCCAGGGTTCCCCCTACGAGCGGATCGGCAGGGCAGCGCGCCCCGAAGTGATGGAAGAGATTGCCCGCGTGACCCGCGGTGGTGTGATTGCCTTGGATCGTCCGCAGAAGTTTGTCGAGTCGCTGGAGGCTTTGCCTGAGGCTCCCCCTGCGATTGCACGTTTACAATTGTGGTGTCATCCGGTTACGGCGTCGGTATTTGTTGCCTTGATCGCGGTCTTTTGGGTTGGCCGGAAAGCGATCGGGTTCATCTAGCTTTTTCTCACGGAACGAGTCGCCATGGACAAGAATTCCCAGCGAGAACCTTTGACGTTGCCCGCGAGTATGCGGACACAGCTGTTTTCGTTTCGCTCGCGACTCTGGTCGATCAAGATCATGGAGGCGATCGCCGGCGCGCTCTTCGGCGTGGTCGCCGCGTACCTCGCGATCTTCGTGCTCGATCGTCTGATCGATACGCCGCCCGCGGCTCGATGGGCGATCTTCGCGACGGCGGTGATCGGCTGTGCCTTCGCCGGCGTGCTGCTCCATCGCTGGGTGTGGGGACATCGAAAGATGGACCAACTGGCGCGGCTGGTGGCTCGCCGACATCCGAACCTGGGTGACCGGATGTTGGGCGTGATCGAACTCGTCCGCAGCGAATCGGAACAAGCCCGTTCGCGAGCCTTGTGCGAAGCGGCCATCAAGCAAGTGGCAGGCGAAGTCTCGCACCGCGATCTGAGCGATGCCGTGCCGCGTCCGCGCCATCGCCAATGGGCGTGGATGGCTGGCGCCGTGGCCGTCATCGCATTGGTGCTGGGTGCGACCGTTCCCGAAGCAGCCGCCAATGCCTGGCAGCGATTCCTCTCGCCATGGAGCAACGCTAAGCGGTACACGTTCGCGGCCCTGCAACCCTTGCCCGAACGAATGGTCGTCGCTCACGGCGAACCGACCACCGTCGAACTCAAACTCAATCCCGACTCGCGCTGGAAACCGAACAGCGGATCGGTGCAAGTGGGTTCGCAAGCGCCGGTCGATGCCAACCGTGAAGAAAACAAATACGCCGTCACGATTCCGGGCCAGATCGAATCCGGTTGGATGAAGGTCTCTGTTGGCGACGCAACGCAGCGGGTTCGAGTCGAGCCGATGTTGCGCCCCGAACTGGCGGCCGTCGCCGCCGAAGTGAAACTGCCTGAATACTTGGAGCGAACACTGCCGCTCAAAAAAGATATTCGCGGCGGAGCGCTGTCGGTCGTAAAAGGGAGCGTCGCAACGCTAACCGCTACCGCCAATCGCGAACTGGCCAGCGCCCAAGTCGATGGCTCCGATGCAGCCATCGCGAAGGATACGGTCACCACCAATCCGATTCCGGTCGACGAATCGCGGAAGCTGACGTTAGCGTGGAGCGACGCGAATGGGCTTTCGGGGCGCGAGCCGTTCGCGCTCTCGATTGTCGCTCGCGAAGACGAAGCGCCCGTGCTGGCCTGCGAGGGGCTCACCCGCGAAAAGATCGTCATCGATATCGAGACGATCACGTTCAAGGTTCACGCCCAGGATGACTTCGGCGTTCGTCGGGTCGGCATCGAATGGCGCAGCGCCGCCGAAGAAGGCCAAGCCGATGCCGTGAGCAACACGGCCGGCGAGCAACTCTTGGCGGCCGGAGCAGGCGACAAGGACTCAATCGACTTGTCGGGAACGTTCTGCGCGAAGACGCTAGGCATCGAGCCGCAAACGCTCGAAGTGCGTTTGTTCGTGGAAGACTACATGCCGGGTCGCCCCCGCGTGTACTCGTCGCCGTTCACCATGCATGTCTTGAGTGCCGAGCAGCATGCGATCTGGCTGGCCGAACAGCTTTCGAAGTGGCATCGCCTGGCCCTCGAAGTTCGCGACCGCGAAATGCAGTTGCATGCCGTCAACGAGGAACTGCGAACGCTGGACGATACCGAACTCGATTTACCCGAGACGCGCCGACGGATCGAACAACAAGCCTCCGCCGAGCGGGCCAACGGCCGCCGGTTAACGGGCTTGGTCAACGCCGGCGAAGAGTTGCTGCGGCAAGGGATGCGCAATCCCGATTTCGGCGTCGGTCACTTGGAAAAGTGGGCCGAGATGCTCGTGATCCTCAAGGACATCGCGGGCAACCGGATGCCCAGCGTGGCCGACCTGCTCAAGCAAGCGGCTCAGGCGACGCCGGCCACTGCTGGCCCCAAGTCGTCGAGCAATCCCCAAGCGGGCCAGGTGAAGGCCTCGGGCGCGCCCGGCGGTCCTCCAGGCGATCAAAAAGGGAAGCCGAAGCCCCCAGCCCCGTCGCTGGTCGATATGGAGTCGTCGCAGCAACCAGCCAATCCAAATCAAGCGGACCAAGGCAAGCAGAATCCTACGCCTCCTAAGGCGGCAGCGCTCCGGTTGCCAGTGACGACCGTAATGGGCTCGGGCGGAAAGAAAGGTGGTGCCAGCCCCGCGGCTGCCAGTGTCGACGAAGCCGTCCGCGTGCAAGCCGACCTGCTGGCCGAGTTCGAGAAGATCTCGGACGAGCTCAATAAGATCCTGGCCAATCTGGAAGGAAGCACGCTGGTCAAGCGGCTCAAGGCGGCTTCGCGGTTGCAACTCACCATCGCGACCAATTTGAGCAAGCAAGCCAGTGACGCGTTTGGCAAAGGGGAAGTCAAAGAAGCAAAAACTGAAGAAGCGGCGAAGGAAGTCGCCAACCAACCGGAACGTGGCCG
Organism: uncultured Pirellulaceae bacterium; assembly: GCA_964636985.1. GTDB lineage: Bacteria > Planctomycetota > Planctomycetia > Pirellulales > Pirellulaceae > CAZWSX01. Next base: position 33,327 of record CAZWSX010000031.1, read on the forward strand.
TGGCAACAAAGACCGTCGCCATTCGGCCGACGCCGTGACGATCATCAACAGCGCCGCCGATGCGGAAGCCAAAGCGAGCCTGAACCTGTCGAACATCATGGACGACATGCAAGGCTACTTCGAGCGCCGCCGCATGCAGCGGTTCAAGACCGTGCTCGATGAAATGCGGACGGAAGACCCCATCGGTGGCTTGCGAAGGCTCGGCGACGAAATCCGCAAGGAAATCGGATTGTCGGCTGCACAGGCGGAATTCTGGTCCGACACGTTCGACCGCTGGGCCGAGAACCTCATCGATCCCGCCTGCAACGGCCAGTGCCCCGGCTGCAAGTCGAAAGCGAGCCTGCCTCCTTCGATCGTTCTGGAAGCGATGCGAATTCTGGAAGGGGAAATCAACCTTCGCGAAGAGACGCGCGTGACCGATCAAGCCCGCGCCGGGCTGGAGTCGAAGGTCTTCGGCGATCGCGCGATGAAGCTCTCGGTTACGCAATCGGAGTTTTCCGATCGAACCAATAAGCTGACCGAGCGGATTCGCCAGCTGCCCGACGGTGAACAGGAGTTCGCCAAAGAAATCGCCTTGCTGACGCGAGTCGAGGAAGTGATGAACGACGCCAAGCAGATTTTGAGCCGGCCGCAAACCGACTCGGTGGCGGTGGCCGCCGAGACCGAAGCGATCGAGCTATTACTCAGCTCGAAGCGGATCAACCCGAAGGGCCGCGGCGGCGGAGGAGCCAATCCTGGCGGCGGCGGCACCGGCAACACGGTCGATTCGGCCCTGTCGCTGATCGGCCTCGGCGTGAACGAAAACGAAATCCGCGAGGACCACGGCATCGCCCAAACGACGGGCGAAACGGCGAACTCGATTCCCGAAGAATTCCGCGCCGGTTTGAGCGAGTACTTCAGCCGCTTGGAACGCGAAGGGAGCAAGCCGTAATGCGTTGGGGGCGTTTGAGCATCGCAGCCGCGGCAGCGTTGGTAATTGGCCAGGGCCTGGCGTTTCGGCCGGCACTTGGCCAGGATGCGGTCGCCGAAGTCGTCGAGGCCATCCAAGCAGTGGCCGGGGCACTTACGCCTGCTAAGGCAACCAACGACACGCCCACGGGCGGGCTGGCGGAGGCGTTCGCGGAACCTTTGCAACTGGGTGCGGTCGAGGGAAAGGTTGCTATCGACGATCCGGCGCTCAAGCGCCTTAAGCCGCTGCTGTTTCGCGAACTCACGTTTGTTCGGACCGTTTGCGATCTGCCGGTGGAACTGCGGGCCAAGGTGAAGGTCGCGGCCATTGAATCGTTAGCCGACCTCAAAAAAGCCCTTAAGGATCAAAACTGGCAGGATGGAGTCGTTTGGATCAACGCCACAGACGATCAGCGGAGCGATCCCACCGATCCGATCCGCCAAAAGATTTTTGAAGTGCTCAAGCGCGAACTGCCGGCGGAGAAGTTCAGTGTCGTCGAAAAGGAATGGCAACATCGGCAAGAGTACGAACGTGCGGCGACCGTCGCGGCGGCAATCTTTGTGATCGACGAGCGGATTCGCTTGGAGCAAAAGCAACAGGACGCTATCGGCAAAGCGATTGCCGAGAACTGGGAAAGTCGCTTCGGGACGTGGCGGATGCTGGCTCAGTACAACTGGGAGTATCTGCCCAACGTTCCCGACAAACTGATCAAGCCCCATCTGAGCGAAGAACAAGTGGAAGCTTGGAACGCGGCCCCGAAGCACATGGTTGGCATTGGCCTTGGCGAGGAGATGATCCCCGCCGACGAACTGTGGTGGGACGGCGTCGAAGAAGCCGCCAGCGACCTTTTGAAGGACTTGTTCGTCGATCGTGAAGCAGGCGCCAAAACGAATTAAGACTATGACGAGTCGACAACCAGGCCCGATCCTCTTTGCCCGGCATCGCACGGTGTGGGGCCTGTTTGTCGTGGCGTGGGGGCTCGCATGGGGCCTGACGTGGACGCTGGCGCTGGGAGCGCCGGACGACTTTGAAGTCGATCCGCGCGCCAAAGCTGCGAAAGGCAATCCGAATTTCCGCGGGAACTTCGTAATCACCCTCGAGCAAATGGAGAGCTGGGTTTTCAATTCGGCGGGGCAGAATCGGCAGGGCTGGACTCGGAATTGCGAGAAAGGAATGAAAGCGCGGCTGGCTGAGATTGAGGCCACGGAACCATTCAGCGAGCAGCAGCGATCCGCACTCAAGCTGGCGATGCAGGGAGATATCGAACGAGTGCTGGCTCAGTTTGACAAGTTACTGGAAAAGCACCCTCCATCCGCGGACGCCGTCGACCAGGAGCAATACCAGGCCATCTATCAGGATCTCCAACCGCTGCGGCTGCGAGTTTCCAAGGGGATCTTTCGCAAGGACTCGCTCTTTGCCAAGGCGTTCCGGCAAATCGCAACGGAATCACAGTGGAACCGGCTGCAAGAACTGGAAAAGGAACGCCGCAAGAAGCGTTGGTTACTGGCCGTGCAACTCCTGGTCGTGCAGTTGGACCAGGCGTGTCCCATGCGCCACGAACAGCGGCAAGCGCTCACCAAAGTGCTTAGCGAACGAAACCCGCCCGTCATCGATGGGGAAGGAAACTCGCTCTATATCGCGTATTCGGCGTTGGCGAGCACCCCCGCTGAGAAATGGAAGAAGATCTTCGACGATCGGCAGTTGCCGCGGCTGGAGAAACACATGGAGCGGTATCAAGGCGTGCAGATGTCGGAAGAAGCGGACGAGTAAGTTTCGAGGGATCACCCATGACGCAATGGAATCGACCACTCGCCGCGTGCCGGTGCGCATTGAACGCGTGCCTGGTGCTCGGGATTATGGCCGGCGTTGGTAATAGCACCGCGCGTGCGCAGCTGGCCAACATTCGCGTCGGCGAGGCCGTGCCCCGCGACGTCCGCGAGATATACGACCGCGGCCTGGCCTATCTCGCTTCGACTCAAACCGCTAACGGCGATTGGCCCGGATCGGGCGGCTACAACGGACCAGGCGTCACCGGCATGGCCGTGATGACGTTTCTCGCGTCAGGCGAGGACCCCAACTACGGCCCCTACAGCAACGTGATTCGCAAAGGCCTCCGCAACATCATCCTGGGACAAGACGCCAGTACCGGATACCTGGCTTCGCAGAATGGCGGCATGTACGACCACGGCTTCGCGATGCTGGCTTTGGCCGAAGCCTACGGCACCGTCGACGATCGCGAACTGTGGGCGGGCGAGTCAAAGAAAAGCCGGTCGATCGGCCAGGCTCTCGAGTTGGCCGTTCGTTGCTCGATTACGTCGCAAAAGAAGAATCAATACGGCGGCTGGCGGTATTCGCCCGATGCCACCGATGCCGATACGTCGGTCAGCGGGGCGGTGATGGTGGGGCTGCTCGCCGCTCGGAATGCCGGCATCGAAGTTCCCGATGAAGTCGTCGACAAAGCGGTCAAGTATTTCACGTCGATGACGGATGAATCGGGGTTTGTCGGCTACTCGGGCGGCCTGGGAGGATTCGGCGAGTCGACCGCCCGCACGGCCATTGCCACGCTCGTCTACGCGGTCTCGCGCCGCAAGGATCTGCCGCAGTACAAGGCGACCATCAAGAAGTCGGTGGAGAGCATCGAGTCGACAGGGAACGATCACTACTTGGAATACACCCGCTATTACCAGGCGCAGGCGCTCTTTCAAGGCGACGTGATCGGCTGGGAAAAGTGGAACAAGCTGCTGATTCGGCAATTGAAGGACGCGCAAGCGGCTGACGGGAGTTTTCAATCGCAGTTCGGGCAATCGTGTGGCACGTCGCTCTCGCTGCTGGGACTGGCCCTGAACTACCGCTTCCTTCCCATTTACGAACGATAGAGGGTCGGCATGAATCGTTCGATTTACGTTGCGGCTGTAGTGTGCGGGATCGCATGGGTTTTCCTGGGTTCGCGCGCTTGCGTGGGTCAGGATGCGATTGCGGTCGATTTTGCGTTCGAAGTTGCTGAAGCCGAGGAAGGTGGGCAACCCAAGGCACAAGGCGCGGCAAAAGAGAAGACTACTGACGTTGTTACGACGACGGAGCCCTACATTCTTCGCTTGATCAACGGCGACTACATCGAAGGGCGGCCGGTAACGTCGCCTGACGGACAAAACAGGGCGAGCATCCTTTGGAAGTCGCCGCTCTTTCAGGAGTCGCTCCGGATCCCTTACGAGCGCGTGACCGCGATCGTTTCGTCGTCGCCTGAGGTGGTCGCTGCGGGTTTGCCTGCAAAGTATCGGCTGGAACTCAACGGCGGCGATGTCTTGTTTGGCGATTTGATTTCGTTCGACCAGGAAAAATTGGTGCTGGCCGAGAGCGACTCGCGACAAGTTCAAATTGCCACGAGCGCCGTTCGAAAGATTTCGCTCACCGAAGGGGTACCGGGCGTCGACTGCGTTGGCGTGGGGTTGTTCAAACATTGGAAAACGTCGGGCACCAAGAATGCGTGGCACGAGGACGCCGGCGTTCTGTCGTCCAAATCGATCGATGCGGTCGCTCGTCGAAGCGTCGGCTTTCATCCGCAATCGCGCGTGGAATTGCAGCTCTCGTGGAAAGTGAAACCCAGCTTCACCATTGGCTTAATGGCTCAGCCTGGCGATGCGGGGGGAAGTCAGGCCTATCGGCTGGAAGCGTGGCGCGGGCAACTTGCCTTGGTGCGAGAATCGATCGACGAGGCCGCGATCGCCGTGGTCCAAGCGAATTTGCCCGATGCAGGCGAGTTGGCTCTGCAAATCTTGATCGATCACGAAAAGGGACAGGCCTTCGTGCTGGCCAGCGATGGCCGCAAGCTGGCGGAACTCGTCGTCAAACCGGAGTCGGAAACGAAGACCAACAAAGTTCCCAAGGGGAAAGTGAACCGCATTTTTGCCGGGCAGTTCTCACCGCCCGCGAATTCCGGCACGGCCACCGCAAAAGGCAAGCCGGTTGGAAGCGACATCGTGCTGGCCGATTTCTCGAACAGCGTGCGGCTGGAGTCTCTGCGCGTCAGCAGTTGGACGGGGACCCTGGATGTGGCTATCGATGCCGCGAGCAAGTATCTGGTTCGAACCACCGATGGCCGCCGGCTGGCGGCTGACTCGATCGAGTTCAAACCGGGCACCAACGAGTTCACGATGACAAACGCTCAAGGCCCCACGGCGCTCGCGCTGGCAAACGTTCAAGAGATCGCGCGGCAGCCCGACGCCGACGACGGTGCGGGGCGCTCCTTCGTGACGCAGTTCCGTTCGGGCGCAAAAATCAGCGGCGAGTTGGAACGCGTTGACGACCGCCAGGTGTGGCTCAAGCGGCCTGGATTGCTGGAAGCCTATCCGTGTGACATCCAGTCGCTCGTTTCGATCCGGCGGGCCGTCTCTCCTGAGATCCCCAAAGACCTTGCGGCAAAGCCGCGATTGGAATTGGACGGCGTCGTCCTTCACGGCCAATTGACCGACTCGACCGCGGGCGGCCCACTCCGCTGGCAGGCGGATGGCTGCGAGGATAGCGTCGCGCTGCAGCCCGGGCTCAGCGGACGGATCGTCCTTAACGATCGGCCTCCCCCTGCGAAGAAGACCCCCGCGAACACTCCGCAGCCGGCGGGAGTAGTGACACAGATAACGCGCGTGTTCGGGCTAGGCGGTCGCCCGTCGAGTGGCACCAAGAATGCAGCATCGGCCAATCCGGCGCTGGTGCACTTGCGCGAGGGGGATGTGATTCCCTGCAAGGTGAAACAAATCGGCGAGCGCGGCGTGGAAATCGAATCGACGTTGGTGGCCGCGACGCTCATTCCGCACGAGAAGATCCGAGTCGTGGAGTTCGATACCAGGGCGGGAGCGATAGGCATTCCCAAGGACAAGAAGGACCGGCTCTTAATGTTGCCGCGGGCCCAGCGGAACAACGCTCCGACGCACCTGGTTCGCTCCATGCGGGGCGACTATTTGCGGGGACGGCTGGTGAGCTTGGACGATTCGAATCTCACGGTCGATCTGCGGCTGGAAACGCAAGTGATCCCAATCGATCGCGTGGCCCGCGTCATTTGGCTGCATAAGGACGAAACAGCGCAAACGAACGCGCCGGCGCCAAGGGCTCCTATTGCTGGGCTTCCAGGCGAGCGCACGCAAGTTGTCTTTCCCGACGGGAACCGGCTTTCGTTCCAGGCCGAAAACTTCGCCGATGGAACGCTGCACGGCACTAGTTCGCTGCTGGGCGCGATTCATGCCAAAGTAGGCGAGGTCGATCGGATCCTGTTTGGCACGGCAATCGATAGGGAAGCGAGCGAGCTGCCGTTCCACTCGTGGAAGCTGCGAGCCGCGCCGGACCCGCTCGATGTGACATCCGATTCGTCGAGCGACGCCGGCCCGGCTCCGGGGAGCGAATCGCCACTGGTCGGCAAGCCCGCGCCTAATTTCGAGCTCGATCTGCTCGATGGAAGCAAGTTCGAATTGCACAAGCTGCGCGGCAAGGTCGTGGTGCTCGACTTCTGGGCGACCTGGTGCGGGCCTTGTTTGCGCTCGACGCCCCTGGTCGAGAAAGTCACCAGCGAGGCAGGCGACGACGTGCAACTGATCGCCGTCAACTTGCAGGAGACGCCTGCGAAGATCCAGAAACTCCTCGACCGCTTGGAACTGAAATTGACGACAGCGTTGGATAAGGATGGCTTAGTCGCCGAAAAATACGGCGCGACCTCGATTCCCCACATCGTCGTGATCGACCGCGAGGGAACGGTCGCTCGCGTGTACGAAGGAGTAAGCAGCGACTTCGAGCAGAAGCTACGAACGGCACTCAAGACAGTCGCAGGCGGCAAGCCGGAAGCGGACAAGCCCGCTGAAACGTCGGCCAAGCCCGAAGCCAAGGCGGATGAAGTGAAGAAGGACGAAACTAAAAGCGACGAAGCGAAAGCCGCGTCCCAGTAGTTCAGCGCTACTTTCCGTCGCTCTTAGTTCTCTCCGTGGCCTCGGTGTTTCTGTGTTTTTTTCTTCCAGATGTTGAAACACAGAGGACACAGAGATCATGGAGAAAACAACAAGTTAAGAACAACGTCTTTCCGACTTCGCAAATCACAAGTCAACAATCATCAATCAATTAATCAACTTTCCAAAGTGCATTTGCTTTCTCCCCCATTCTCCCCTTCGCCCCCTCCCCCCTTCTTGCATCACTATCCGCACCTCTCCCGGGTCTCCGCGGTGAATTCCCCAGCTTGAACGATCGCTATGCAATGATCGCGTCGATCGGTTTGCCGTGGTCGATGTCGAGGCGTTTGCGGCCGGGCAATTCCATTCTGCGGGAATCGAGCCCCAGTTGCTTGAGAATGGTCGCGTGGATGTCGGTGACGTAGTGGCGGTTCTCGACGGCATGGAAGCCGATTTCGTCGGTAGCGCCGTGGACGACTCCTCCTTTGATTCCTCCGCCAGCCATCCAGATGCTGAAGCCGAAAATGTGGTGGTCGCGGCCGTCCGAGCCCTGCGAGCCGGGCGTGCGGCCGAACTCGGTAGCGAAGACGACTAGCGTTTCGTCGAGCAATCCGCGGCGGGCCAGGTCTTGCAGCAGCGCGGCCACCGGCTGATCGACCGCCTTGGTGTTGCCTTCGTGATTTCCCTTGAGGCCACCGTGGGCGTCCCAACTTCCAGCGCCGCCGGCGCCGTGCTGGACTTGGATGAAGCGAACTCCGCGCTCCACCAGCCGCCGCGCGGCCAGCATCTGCATGGCGAAGTCGCGGCAGTGGGGAACGTCGATCCCGTAGAGGGCTTTGGTCTCGGCGGTTTCGGTCGAGAAGTCGACGGCCTCCGGAACCGATCGCTGCATCCGGAAGGCGAGTTCGTACGAGGCGATCCGGGCCGCGAGGGCCGCGTCGCGCGGCGACTCGCCGCTCTTGAGCGTGTGAAGCCGCTTGAGCAGGTCGATGCCGACTTCCTTGGCTTGCGGCGAGACGGGTCGTTCAGGGCGGCTGAAATCGAGCGGGTTATTCGGATCGACGCGGAGCGGCACGGCGTCGTGCGCCGGGCCTAAGTAGTGGCCATCCTTCTTGTTCCAGTACTCGCGATTGCCGATCGAGATGTACTGCGGCAGGTCGTCGTTGAGCGAACCGAGCCCGTAGTGGACCCACGCGCCCAGGTTAGGGAAGTCGCCGTCGTTTTGATGGCGGCCGGAGTGGAACTGCGTTTGCGCGCCGTGGTTGCTGTCGGTGGTCCACATCGAGCGCACGATCGCCAGGCGATCGACTTGCCCGGCGATGTGAGGGAACCAGTCGCTAATCTCGATGCCGCTTTCGCCGTGCTTCTGGAAGCCGATTTGCAGCGGGTAAAGCGTGTTCCGCTGGTTGCCGTTGCCGTCGGGCACGACCAGCCGCTCGATCGCGAGTCGCTTCGGATTTTGCACGTCGGCGAAAGGAGTTTCGGCAATCGTCTTGCCAGCATACTGAGTGAGCATCGGCTTGGGATCGAAACTCTCCATGTGGCTCATGCCGCCGTTCATGAAGAGCCAGATTACGCTTTTGGCCTTCGGCGCGAAGTGAGGCTTACCGTCGGGCGGAACCCACGCGGCCTCGCTGCTAACCCCATCTCGCTGGAGCATTGCGCCTAGCGCCAAGCTTGCAAACGCAAGCTGTGAGTGCCCTAAGAAAGCACGGCGGTTGCAGCAGGCGGGGACGAAGGGGAGATGGGGCGAGGGGGAGATGGGGGGAAGGGGAGTCAAGGGATCACCCACTTGTTGGATTGGTGGATCATTTTAACGAGCATGCCGATGACCTCGTCATACTCTTTGTAAAGTCGTGTGGCGATCTTCTTATCGAGGTAGTCGCATGCTACGGCATACTGAAGCCAGACTTGCGTTTCGGCAGCCTCTGCTTCGCTATCCGATAGTTTACTGGCAAATGCCGCCTCGTATCGACGTTTTCTCCATGCTTCGGCGATGTTCGCGGAAACCGACCGTGACGCTCGCCTAAGTTGATCGACGAGCGAATATCGCTCTTCTTTCGGAAACTCCTTCGAAAGACGAAACACCTTCATCGACAACTCAAACGCCTTCACGTAAACATCGAGTTGCGTGTGCCGAGTCAATCGAAGTATCTGTGTTGCCCCCATTCGCCTTGCTCCCCCTCTCCCCGTCTCCCCTTCTCCCCCCTCGTATTTCACCTAATCGTCACAAAATCGCTGTGATTTAGCAGGACCCAAACAAGCTGCGCACGTGCGAAATCAGCAGCATCTTCGCCTGCTTCGGGGAGTTTCTTCCAGGCTTCCATCGAGGCGGCCATCGCATTGCGTTCTACTTCGCCCGGTTGTTCACCAAGAATCGTCAAACAGGCCTGGCGAATAAATGCGACATCGTCGCCAGCGGGCGTATCCTTCGCCAATCGTTCGGCAATGGGCTTCGCCGCATCCAGGACCAGCTTGCTGTTAATCAGTGCCAGCGCCTGCTGCGGCACGATGCTTTGTTCGCGGCGATAGCATTCCTTGACGATCGCTTCGTCGAAAGTCGTCAAAAAGAGATTGCGCTCGTTGTTGGAGTGGAAAAAGTAAAGACTGCGGCGGCGCGAGTCGTCTTGCGCGGCGGTTTCGACAGGCGGACCTCCGCGCGTTTCGTCGAGCGTTCCCGCCAGTGACAGGATCGCATCGCGGACCACTTGCGATTCCAAGCGGACCGGCGTGCGACGCCAGAAGTGGCGGTTGTCGGGATCGCGGGCAAGGTTGGTCTCTTCGATGGCTCGCGCGTCGGCCGGGAAAGTGGACGCCATGCGATAAGCAGCCGAACGGACAATCAAGCGGTGAAGCTGTTTCATGCTCCAGCCGCTCTCCATGAACTCGGCCGCCAGCCAGTCGAGCAGTTCGCGATTCGCTGGTCGGATGCCGTTATTGCCGAAGTCGAACACCGTCGGCACCAGCGGCGAGCCGGTGTGCCGCATCCAAATGTGGTTCACAGCGACGCGGGCCGTGAGCGGATTGCGGCGGTCGGTGATCCAGTTAGCCAGAGCCAGGCGGCGGCCGGTGCTCTGCGGCTGGAACGTCACCGTTGGATCGTCGGCGGTCGAATTGAAAAAACGAGTGGGAAACCACTGCGCTCCGACCAATCGCGTGAAGTCTGTGGGAGGCTCCTCCAACGTCTTCTTCGCCTTGTCGAGCGTTTCCTTCGCAGCGGTCACATCTTTGGTTGCGGCTTCCTTTTTGTCATCGGCTGCGGTCTGCATTTTTGCTTCGGCTTCGGCCAGTTTGAGCGTTGCCGTAGCGACGGCAAGTTCGCGCTCTGCCTGCGAGGCCGCGTGGCTGGCGGCCGTTCGACTTTCGGGCGTTGTGCTTTCAGCGGGTTTCGCGAGCTCCAGCGTCGCGACGACTCGCAACTCGATGCTGACTTGTTCTGCTTTGGCAGCGGAGAGCGCCAGTTCGGCAAGGCTGAGTTCGCGCTGGGCGGTGGTAGTCGCGTCGCCCGGTTCGGCCTTGTCGCGTTTCGTGCGGGCAGCCGAGACGCTCGCCTCAGCGGTTGCAACTTTCTTTCGCGCGGCCGCGAGGTGCGCGGTGACTACCCATGCGCGCTGCTCTGGTCGCCAGGCGTCGGCTGGAAGCGGAATGGGCGCAATGGCCAGGGGCGCAAACTCCAGAATCAGGGGAACGCCAGGCGTAATGACTTCCGATTTATCGGGATTGCTTTCTTGGCCGCGGATGAAGCGATAGGTTGGCAAGTCGGGCAAGCCATCGAAGGCTCGCGGGATTCCATCTCGCGCAAGGTCGGCCTCGCCGGGGACCACGTCGACGCGCATATGGTAAGGCTCAAAGAACGCCCGCATGCGGTAGTAATCGGCGTGTTTGAACGGATCGTACTTGTGATCGTGGCACTTGGCGCAGTTCATCGTCAGGCCGAGAAAGCCCTTGCTCACGTGCTCGACCGTCTCATCCATCCATTGGTTGCGGTTGAAGAGAAAGTAGTTCCGCGCCAGGTAGCCGCTCGCTCGCAACCGATTGAGATCGTTGGGGTGGGTCTCATCGGCGGCCAGCATCAGCCGCACCATTTCATCGTAGGGCGTGTCTTCATTGAGCGATTCGATAATCCAATCGCGCCAGTGCCAGATGTGCTTTTGGCTGTTTCGCGGCTGATCGCCTAAACCCCACCAATCGCTGTAACGCCAGATATCCATCCAGTGCCGGGCCCAGCGCTCGCCGTGACGCGGATCGTCTAGCAAGCGGTCCACCGCGCGCTCGTACCAACCATCGGCTTGATCGTTTTCAAAGGCAGCGATTTCAGCGGGCGTTGGCGGAAGGCCAATCAGGTCGAGCGACAATCGCCGGAGCAGGATCGCGCGGGATGCTTCGCTTGCCGGCGCGAGTTCGAATTGCTCGTGGCGCTGCGCGACGAATGCGTCGATCGGAGACTTCACCCACGCCTGATTGCGAACCTCAGGAACCGTGGGACGCTGTACCGACTGGAAGGCCCAGTGGTTGCGAGGATCTTCTTCGGGCTTTTCCTCCGCCTGGCCGGCGGCGCCCGCTGCGATCCACTGTCGCAGAAGTGCGATTTGCTCGGCGGTGAGAGCTTCCCCTTCGTGCTCAGGCGGCATCCGCATGGCGGGGTCCGCTTCGGAAACGCGCGCCAGCAGCAAACTGCCGGCTGGATCGCTCGCTTTGATCGCAGGGCCCGACGCGCCGCCTTGGAGGATGGACGCCGCAGTATCCAACCGCAGGTCGGCTTCCTGCTTGAGCGCTCCATGGCAGGCGTAGCAACGGGCTCGCAGCAGCGGCTTGATCTTGCTGGAGTAGTCGACCGACGCTTCGGGCGCAGGAGATTCTTGCGCCGAGACGGAACTTGCCGACCAACCGATTGCTGCCACGACGATCGCCAGGCGAATGCTGTGGCGATGGCGATCTGTTGGCGGGGCTTTCGTCATGCGTACTGATTCCTACTTCGAGTCGCGGAGTACCGTTTCCAGGAGCGACATCACCAGTGCCTGCTCCATTTCGCCTGCCTTGAAACCGAACGGGCCGCGACCACTTTTGTAAGCCACCTTCCCTTGGCTGTCGATCACATACAGCCGGGCGGGCATGCCGCTATAGGTGCTGCCAACCGGGTCGTGAATTTCGTCGACGACAAGCGGCATCGACCATTTGAGCGTCGTCGCACACGTTTGCGCGACGGCTTTGCGCTCTTCGTAGTTGGTGGGTTGGGGGATATCGACGCCCATCCGGGTATTCGATTCCATCTTCCAGCCGTCGCGCGGGTGAGCTTCGCGAACGTAGACGCCTAGGAAGTGCGCATCGTCTTTCCAAAGCTGGCACACTTCATCGACGGCCGGGTACATACGGCGGAATGGCCCGCAGGTGAAGTTGCCGAACACGAGGACCGTCGGCTTGGTTCCATCAAAGCGATCGGCCAGGTGGATTTGCTCCGCGCCGTCCTGCGTTTGGAGGCGGAAGTCGGGCGCGGGCGAGTCGATCGCGGGGCCCTCCTGCAGCGAACCGATCTCGTTGCGGAACAACGCGCGAATCAGCATTTCGGGCGAGGGCGCATCGCCGTGCCCTGACGGCGGTCCACCACTGGGAGGGCCACCGGCTGGCGGACCGGCCATGGGAGGGCCGTCCGAGAGAACCAAGTCGCGCAGATCGCGTGCGGTGAACGAACCTTTGCCCAGGGAGAGGCGGTCAATGAAGACTTTCATCTCGTCGAGCGTTACCTTGCCGTCGGCTTTTTGATCGAGCATCGAGAAGATGCGATTAACGAGGCTCGCTTGTTGCACCCAGGGGTTGTTGTTCGACCAGTCGAGGTCGGTGGCTTCGATGACTCCATCGTGATTGCGATCGAGAATGGCGAACCACTCGGGCTGGCCGCGGAATTTGCGTCCATCAATGGCGCCGTCTTCGGGAACGCCGTGCGCTTTGGCGAGCCATGCGAATGTGTAGCGCGTTTTCGCCGGGCCGAACCAGCCTTCGCCGGGGCCCATCATCGATCCTTCGGCGATGGCCTTAAGCATCTGCACTGCTTCGGGCGACACTTCGCCGGCGTAAGCCTTTTGCAAGACGCTGGCCAGGGCCTTCAATTCGTTCGCAGTGGGCGGCATCGCCGCGGGCGGCTTTTGAGCGAACGCTTGAGACGAAAAAAAGACGATCGACATGAACGCGCAAAAGAAGAGAAGCACCGAGCGCATGATTGTGTCCTCATACAAGTGTCAAGAGACGCCACTCTAGTTTAGTCCATGGCACACCGCATGCGATGACACATTACTGGGGGGAATCACGCGCCGTAGGAGATGGTCGCGGCCACGCGGATTTTTCCGCGTGAACAATGCGCAGGTTGATTCTGATGTTAGGTCGGAGCGGCTCTGGAAGGCTTGTCAAGGTGCGTTCAGGAAAAACCACGTCACTTGAAAAACTGCCTTTGGCCGACTTGAACGCGCGGTCTATAATCAAGACGTCACGCATGAAGGAGGGGCAATCCTGCCCGGCAAACTGCGTGAAGAATTGCGTGCAGAATGAGGAACGCCTGATCGTGCTTACGGTTCGCCCCAAAGTTACTGAGATGTCGCTGCAGCTCTTCGGACGAAGTGTCCACCCCGAGTTGTTTGTGACGCTTCAATCGCGGCGGATCGAGCGGGGTGGTTACATCCTGCAAGTCGATATCACGAACGCAGGACACGTGATCGCGTTCCGTCACGAGTCGCTCACGTTGACCGAAGTGGCTTGTGCCTCCGGCCAACTATTGCCAACCGATCGCCGGTTGATGCTCTACCGGATTCGCGGCGAACGGAGCGACAAGATCGAGCACCGCGGGATCACGTATCAAACAAGCATTCAGCTGGAACCGGTGTCGCCGGAGTTGTTCGTGCTGTTCCAGCAAGAACTGGCTCGCGAAGGCGAACGCCAAGGGATGCTGCAGCGGTTCGATTCGAGCACGCGCGTGCCGACGGGTGCGATCAGCTATATCAACACCGAGACGCGGAACCGGACGGTCTTGATTCAGGCTTTCCACACGTTTCCGGACGAGTGCGCGATCGTGAAAAGCCAGTCGGTGTTCCGGCTGCCTTAGAGGTAGCCTTCTTTTGGCTGAAGGCACACCGGCGTCTGCGGGACGCCAGTGCCACCCGACTAGGTGTCGCGTTTCTTTGGCGCGAAAGCGACCACTCGGATTTTGCTTGACGCGACCATCCCACCGTTTGAGACTGGGACCCTAAAGGTAGGTCGCTGAGAGCTTCTGTTGGGCCGCGGGAAGGGAACTTTCGATGTGGCATCGGCTTCTGTTGATCCTGATGCACTATATCCCGTGGCTCAAACGCCGCATGTGGAAGGATGTGTATCAGCGGTTTGCTGGATGCGACACCGCCGAGTGGCGTTTCATGAACTACGGCTATTGCCCGGCCGCTGACGATCCATCCCCACTCCAACTCGAAAGCAGCGACGAGCCCGAGCGATACGCGGCCCAGCTCTACCACAAGGTGGCGTCGGCGGTTCCCTTGAAAGGGAAAAAGGTTCTGGAGATTGGAAGCGGCCGTGGCGGCGGTGCTTCGTTCGTAGCCCGATATCACTCGCCCGCGAGCATGACGGGCCTCGATTACTCGGAGCGAGCCGTCGAGCTGTCGAACCGATTGCACCACGTCGAGGGTCTTACCTTCGTCCAAGGTGACGCTGAGGCTCTTCCTTTTGAGTCTGACTCCTTCGATGCGGTGATCAATGTCGAATCGTCTCACTGCTATGGCTCGATGGAAAAGTTCCTCCAGGAGGTGCGCCGCGTCTTGCGGCCCGGCGGGCACTTTTCGTTCGTCGACGCACGCTGGCATGGTCATCGGATGGAGCTCCATTCCCAAATGCTCGCCAGCGAACTCATACTGATAGAACACGAGGAGATCACTCCTGGGGTGGTCGAATCGCTTCGCCGCGACAGTGATCGAAAGGCAGAACATGCCGAGTCGTACGTTGGGAAGTCGCTCAAACCTCTCTTGTCGCGGCTGTGGGGAGAGAAGGGCTCCGACATGTACGAGAGCTTTTGTAACGGCACGATGATCTATGTGCGTTACCTGCTAAAGAAGCCCGCTAGACCTGCACCATAGGCCGCGTCATCACCACGCTCAGATAGTTTGTGAACGGCCGATGGTCGTGTTCGCCGGTGATCTGGTAGCCCCAGCGGCGATACATTTCGATCAAGTCGATCGCCGGCAAAGCCGTATCGAGAGCCATGGTCTGTCCACCCTGAGCCGCGGCGTGCGCGATGGCTGCGTCGTGCAGTTTTCGCCCGATTCCTTTGTTCTGTTGGTCGGGTGGCACGGCAAATTGGCAAATGTTCCAAATGCCAGGGGTCCGGTAGAGCGGCACGTCTCGCTCGGCATTCGGCGAGCGAACTGTGATTGTCCCTACGATTTCTTCGCCGAGCAGCGCCAACAAGCCGTGGCCTGATTGAAACCTTGCAGCCGTATCGTCCACCGTTTGGTGCGTGCCCCAGTAGCGTAAGTTGTCCGCTTTTCGCGAGGCGTACGCGGCGTGGATCAAGGCCGTGATGACGGCCAGATCGTCGGTCGGTAACAACGATCGAATGATCATCGAGTCACTCACGAGCGTTATTTGTGACAAACAATACCTCAACGGCCAACCAAAACAGCGTGACGAACAACAATACGAGGACGGTGACCGTCACCCACCAGGCCCTCGGGCGCGGCGGGGCATCTTCGAGCGAGATGTACTGCGCGCAATAGGGGCATTGCTGCGAATCGGCGTGGACCTCTTTGTGGCAATACGGACAAGGAAGCGTGTCATCTTCGTTGAAGGCGTCGGTGTCTGACTCGCCGCCGATCCAGTGTTCTTCGTCTTTGTAAGGCATCGATCTTCCAACGTACTGAAGTTTCGACGCCGTTATGCAGCGTACATGGTGGGATCGGTTACGGCGGCACGCTGGAAGGCTTCGCGGCGTTCGGTGCAGGCACCGCAACGGCCGCAATGCTTCTCACCCCCTTCGTAGCACGTCCAGGTGCTGGCGAAATCGACGCCTAGCTCGCGACCGCGGGCGACGATCTGTCCCTTGTCCATCAATAATAGCGGGCAATAGAGCTCGATCTGGCTCCAATCGGCGAGCGCGAGCGCATGTCGCATGGCGTCGACGAAGGCAGGACGGCAATCGGGATAGATCGCGTGGTCCCCTTGATGCGCGCCATAAGCCACACGCTGGCACTTGCGGCTGATCGCCCACGCGGCGGCGACTGCCAGGAAAAGCATGTTGCGATTGGGGACGACCGTGAGCTTCATCGATTCCTCGGCGTAGTGGCCGTGAGGAACGGCGATCTCGGGACTGGTCAAGCTGGAACCAGCCAACAGCGGCGTGAGGCTCGACAGATCCACCAATCTCCATTCCAGACCGAGCCGAGCAGCCGTTGCCTTGGCAGCTTCAATCTCGCGCCGGTGCCGCTGGCCGTAGTCGATGGTCAGCGCGAGCACCTCGTCTCCTTCCGCCAGCAGTTGGTGGAGCATGGTGGTGGAGTCGAGTCCGCCCGAATAGATGGCGACAGTCTTGTGTGGCATCGACGCGTGTCAGTTTGAGTGGATCGTTCTCGGACTTGGCTAGCTGCGCTGGCTGGCCTCTTGAGTCTTCGAATTTTACACACTCCTCCTATTTTCGCGTGGCCTACGGTTGCTTCTGGCAGTGCCAGTGCCGTGGAGGCCTGTTTTTGCGAGGAATTGGGAGGTCTGCTGCCTCTAGCGAGCGGCGCGACGTTGGTGAGTTGGCACAGTGAAGTGAGACGCCGCAAACTTTTTGGGTTGTTCCGAAAATGCTGTTCGCAAAGGGTCTATCAATTCGATCTCGATCTACGGATGCCGAAGGTCGCATTCAAGGTTTGCCTTGGAGTCGCGATTACAAGCCAACCAGGGGATAGCACGGTTTAATCGGCAGCCACCGTGCAACGCAAAGTTTTCGTGCGTTGGTCGACTCAGCCATCGGCCTTCGCCAATCCAGGGAAGGATTAGTCATGAATTTCAGAACTCTTGCCTTCGCGGCCAGCTTTTGTGTTGCTGTGGCCTCGTTGGCTTCGGCCCAACATTGCGATAGCTGTCACAAAGGCCACGCCCTGTGGCAAGGATACTGCGACCAGCACCATGGATGCGGTTGCGACGCGTGCTGCGATCCGTGCTGCACGCACCGCTACGGCTTGCTGCGTGGCATCGGCCGCGTTGTGGTCGGGGCGGTTCGCGTTGTCGACAACTTGATTCCCCGTCCGTGTGTCCATTGTGCTTGCCAACCTGCCTGCGACACGTGCCATTCGGGCGGCGGGTGCTGCGATAGCTGCGGTGGTGGCGGCGGTTACAGCGATGGTGCCATCATCGAAAGCGGCAGCGTGCCGGTCCAAGACGACGTGCTGCCCACGCCGGCCGAAGCCCGTTCGATCCGCAAGACGAAATCGGTAATCAGCAGCGCTCGCAAGAAAACGGCCCCCACACCTGCTCGCTTGCCGCGTCAAGTTTCGGCCAAGGCCACCGTTGAGACCGAAGCCGGCATCGCGCTGGCCGACTATGAAGAAGAAGCCGCTGACGAAGTGCCGACCCTTGCCGCAACTCCTAAAGCCAAGCCAGCCGCCTCGAAGGCAACCTCGACTGCCAAGAGCAAGTCGGGATCGGCCAAGAACGTTCCGGTGAATCCGCTTCGCTAGTCAGGGAACCGACCAACCTAGAACAAGCACGCAGACGGTTTCCGTCCCCTGGCTGCCCGACGGGCGTTGGCAACGACGTCCGTCGGGTTTTTTGTTGGCCAGCTATTCTTTGTTGGACGGATTCGAACTGCCGTCTCGCAATTGCAGTTGATGCATCGGCGAGTAGAAGTCTTCCACTTGCGCCTTTTCTTCGATCAGCGTGATGGTCGCTTGCCACTGATCGATCACCGCGGCGCGGCTCGCCTTGGTGAGAACGATTTGGCGAACAGCGCCGCTCCAGCGTTCGCCCCATAGTTCGATGCGCTCCACCGGCGGTTTGGCGGGCGGGTTTTCTTTGAGGCTCTCCGGATCGAGCGTCGCCACCACGTGATACAAACGCGGGCCGTTGGGCTCGATCGATTCGTTGTCGACTCGCTCCAACTTGTAGTGGTTCTTAATCCGCCTCAAGATGGTGGCAATTTCAAGATAGGGCATGTCTTCGGCATCCATGTCGACCTGCCTCATCATGGGATGGTTCGCTCCCGTGGTGTTGATCGCGGGGCCATACGGGCCCAGGAACCAACGCTGATCTCCTTCTCGCCCGACGCGGAACGTTCCGGCCCATGGCCCGGTGATGGAGAAGACCATGTGGTCGCCGCCTCGCACCCATAACTGGGCATCTTTGCGAATGCCCACGGAGCCGCGGCTCTCGATGACCACTTTGTAATGGCGATCGATCGGCGCCTGCGAGAGGTGAATGGCGAGGTCGACAATGGCCTCGGCGCTGGCGGTGGAGCTTTGCCACCAGACCAGGCCAATGCCCGCAAGGAGCAGCGCGGCGATGGAGGGCATCCACCAGCGCGAACTGGCCGACGCGGCGATGCGCTTACGATCGGTTTTGGCGGGTTGGTGTTCGGCGCGAGCGTCGTGTACGAGCGTTTCGTCGGTTACGTTTTCGATTTGTTGCATGGTTTTGGCAATCGCGCGATCGATCGACGGCTTCGATCTCCCGTGCCAGTGGTTCAGCAAGGCGTCGAGCCACTGCATGGCCGGTTCATCAATCGGATCGGTGTTGTTGTTGGTTGTGTTCATTGGGCGTCTCCGATCGCGGGCAGTTTGCCGGTGAGGCATTCCAGCAACATGGTCCTGGCCCGGTGCAGCCGCTTTTTAACGGCTTCCAGGTTTTGGCTCAGTTGCTCGCTGATCTGCTGGGGCCACAAGTCGTCGCGGTAACGTAGGTCGATTACTTGCCGGTAGGCCTCGGGCAACGCGCTCACGCAGTCGCCGAGGGCCGATAGTTTTTCTTCGAACGTGTCGCCGCTAAGTCGTTGCAATCCGGCCATGCGATGGTCGATCACTTCGAGTGCCGACGCATCGACCGGCTGCGGAGCCGTTTTGTTCTTGCGATACCAAACGAGCACGACGTTGCGGGCGATGCCGCGCAGCCAAGGCGCCATCGGACGCTCTCGATCGAAGCGATCGAGACTCTTCCAAGCGGAAACCATCGTCTCTTGAAACAAGTCTTCCGCCGTTGAGGGATCGCGAACGGCCGCGCGCAGATACGCCATCAGCATGCCGGCGTGCTCTCGCACAAGAAGTTCGAAGATGCTTTTCGCGTCGAGTGTCATAGATCGCCTGAGAATGACCTCACCTATAAGGTGAATTAGCACCCCTCTACGAATCGAGGACGAGAAAACGGAGGTT
Organism: uncultured Pirellulaceae bacterium; assembly: GCA_964636985.1. GTDB lineage: Bacteria > Planctomycetota > Planctomycetia > Pirellulales > Pirellulaceae > CAZWSX01. Next base: position 52,574 of record CAZWSX010000031.1, read on the forward strand.
GGACCTGCATTTTGCCAAGTTTTCCCAGGAATTCGGATTTAGGCTGATTTTGTGTCCTCGATCAGACGGCGCCCGACAACGTCTTCATGTTGCGATTACGAGACAGCAATTGGCGGCCTTCTTGGTTTCCTTTACCGGCTGTTATCGCTCTTAGGATAGGCCATGAGCGCAAGGGAATCGCGTATCTTAAGGGCAGTATTTGTTTGGAGATGGAGCTTGTTTCAAAGTAGTACCATGATTCGAAAACTCTCTTCCGCAGTCTTGGCGTTGGGTTGTTTGGCAACAACGATCCACGCCGCCGACCCCGTTCCGACGTTCAGCAAAGACGTTGCACCCATCGTGTTTGCGAAGTGCAGCGGGTGTCATCGTCCTGGTCAGGGGGCGCCGTTCTCGCTTCTTTCGTACCGCGATCTCGAAAAGCGCGGGCAATTGGTTCAGCATGTGGTCGACACTAAGATCATGCCTCCCTGGAAGGCAGAACAAGGGGACTTCGCGTTTCGCGGCGATCGCCGGTTGACGGCCGAGCAGGTTGCTTTGATCAGCCGTTGGGTAGACGGCGGCATGCCTGAGGGGAAGGCCAGCGATTTGCCGGCCGTGCCGAAGTTCGAGAGTGAATGGCCCTTGGGCAAGCCAGACTTGATTGTCGAAATGCCTGAAGGCTTCACGGTTCCAGCCGACGGCCCGGACATCTTTCGCAACTTCGTGCTGCCGATCCAGTTGCCCGAAGACCGTTACGTGAAGGCGCTCGATTTTCGCCCTGGTGCTCCTTCGGTCGTGCACCACTCGTTGTTCTACTCCGATGCCAGCGGCGGCGCCCGCAAGATGGACGCAGCCGATCCGGAACCTGGTTTTGGCGGCGGTATGCGTGGCATTTTCATTGCCCGCTTTGGCGATGTCGACCCGTTCCAACGACTGATGCAGTTGGGGAAGGGCGCGCCCGCGCTTCCCAAGCCAGGCGGCCCCCTACTACCCCCGGGGCTTCCTGCGCCTCCAGCACCACCCGCGCTGAATAGCGGTGCCTTGGGTGGTTGGGCAGTCGGCAAGCAACCGCACTTCCTGCCGGATGGTTTGGCGTACCCATTGCCTGCCAAGAGCGACCTGCTCCTTTCGACCCACTTCCACCCCTCGGGCAAGCAGGAGAAAGAGGTCTCGAAGGTGGGGCTCTATTTCGCCAAAGAGAAGCCCCAAAAGCGATTTGCGCCGATCCAGATGCCGCCGCTATTTGGAGCGTTCAAGGGAATCGATATCCCGCCCGGCGTGAGCGACTACACGCTGGAAGACGAGTTCATTGTGCCGATCGATTGCAAGGCGTTTCTAGCGGCTGCCCACGCGCACTACTTGGGCAAGACGATGAAGATGACGGCCACCCTGCCTGATGGCACGGTGAAGACAGTGCTCTCGATTCCCGATTGGGACTTCGCGTGGCAGGAACAGTACGAATTTGCACAGTTCGTTCCCCTGCCGGCCGGAACCAAATTGAACATTCGGATCACCTACGACAACACCGCTGAGAACCCACGGAACCCCAAGAACACACCTGTCCGCGTTCGCTTCGGCGAGGAATCGACCGACGAAATGGGGAGCGTGAGCCTCCAAGTGGTGGCCGACCGCGAGGAGGAACTGGTGCTGCTGGAAGGTGCTTACCGCGAGCATGTGCGGCAAGCGCTGTTCAAAGCCAATCCCGCGGAATTGATCCGGTTGCGACAAAACAGAAAATAGAAGCCCCCGAAGGAAGGGCGGCGTTGCGAGGAAAGGCCAGCTAGAAAATTGAAATTTGCTTGAGCCCTCGACCCGCGGTAAATTGAGGGCAGGATTTTCCGCTCAAAATCGGAAACTTCCTAGGTCAGCCCACGCCGGACGACGAACCGGCGTGGGTGTTTTTATTGCGTCATCGGACTGCCGCAGAAGGTAATTGGCCGAGGCTGACACTAAACTGGCGATTCCTCTGCGGACCAACGCCCTGATGTCTTCGTCGCGCTCGATTTCGCCTCAGTCAGATGACTTAGGCGACCCCGCGCGCAGCCGGCGATATACACCGCTTCTCACGATCGCCTTCGCATTCACGGTCGGGATCTCACTCGACCGGTGGCTCGGTGTTCCAGTCGCCCTGTCTTGGGCTGCGGTGCTGACGGCCTTACTGGCCTGGTGGAATGAGTGGCGCAGCAGTCGGTTTCGCTCGAGCACGGTTTGTCTCTTGCTCGCGATTGCCAGCGTTGGGGCTGCTTCGCATCACGATGCCTGGCGATGGTATGCCGACGATGAAATTGGACTGCGAGTCACCACCGATCGCACGCCGGTCGCCTTGGACGCGGAGCTATTGGCCGCGCCGATCGTGTTGCCTGCTCCACCGCCGACTCCGCTTTCCCCCTTTCCAGCAACCGACCGAACTCGGCTGGAGCTGCGCGTGATCGGCGTGCGCCATCGCAAAGAGTGGCAGGTTGCGACGGGTGAAACGACGGCGTTCGTCGGTGGCGTGGTCGCGGGTTTCAAGCCTGGCGACAAGATTCGCTTGTTTGGTTTCGCGGCCCGGATTGCCCCGCCTTCCAATCCAGGCGAGCCCGACTTCGCCGCCATGGCGCGGCGCGAACATCGGCTCGTTCGCGTGCAAGGTGAGTTTGCCGCCTGCGTGACGGCCCGGCCCAATGAGGCGCCACAGAGCTTGTGGCGGCAAGGGCCGCGAATCTGGCTTGCGCACATCAGCGAGCACTTTCGGCAGATACTCAATCGGCACGTGTCACCGGAACGTGCGCCGTTGGCCACGGCGCTATTGTTGGGAACGCGCGAGTCGCTCTCCTACGAGGAACAGCAGCGGTTTCTGTTAACTGGCACGATTCACTTGCTGGCGATCTCCGGGATGAACCTGGCGATACTGGCGTGGGGCATCGACGCCCTGGTGCGGCTGTTTGGCTTGTCGCGGCGGAAAGAGATCTTGCTGGTTGGCGGTTTCGCCGTTAGCTATGCCGTGCTTACAGGCGCCGAGCCACCAGTCGTGCGAGCGGCCGTGATCGTCTTTGTGGCGCTGGCCGCGCGATGGCTGCAGCGGGGGCAATCGAATTGGAACACGCTCGCATTGGCGGCACTGTTTGTGTTGGCGTACAACCCGACCGAATTGTTTTCGCTCGGTACGCAGCTTTCGTTCATTGCGGTGGCGGTGTTGAGTGCTACGAGCACGATCCGCTTCGGACGGCCGCCGGAAGATCCACTCGACCGGCTGATTTGGCAAACGAGACCTTGGTGGCAGCGCGTGCTGCGCTGGTGCGGCAGCAGGTTGCTCGAAATCACGGTGGTGGGGCTCGCGATTTGGTTCTTCACGCAGCCGCTGAGTTGGCTTCACTTTCACGTCGTTTCGCCGGTATCGATTCCGCTGAATCTGGTGGCCGCGATTCCGACGAACATCGCGCTGCTTTGCGGGTTCTTCGCTTTGCTTACAGACCTGGCGGGATTGCCTTGGCTGCCTGACTTGTTCGGTTGGGCTTGCTCGCTCTCGCTCGATGCGCTCGACTTCTTGGTTCGTGCCGCTGAGTTGGGACCGCCTGCATACGGCTATGTGCCGGCTCCGCCGCTTTGGTGCGTTGCGTTGCTGTATGGGGCGTGGACTGTCGGTTGCATGGTCTGGCTGATTCCCGGTCGCATACTCATTGCCGGAAGTTGTTTGTGGCTCGCCGTGATGTTGGGGCTAACGTTGAATTGGTTTGGAGGCAGTCACCCGGCGTCGCCGCGGTTCACGTTCATTTCGGTTGGGCACGGCCTGGCGACGCTTATTGAGCTGCCGCAAGGCCAGACGATTCTTTACGACGCGGGTCGGCTCGGCCAACCAGAGCCGGTGGCGCGCGTGGTCTCGAATGCTCTACTCGCTCGTGGAAAAACGCGGCTCGACGCGATTGTGATCTCGCACGCCGACTTGGATCACTACAACGCCATCCCAGAACTTGTGAACCGTTTCCATGTCGGCGTTGTTTACGTATCGGAGGTGATGTTCAACGACAAAACGCCCGCTCTGGCGGCATTGCAGGACGCGATTACCGCGAAGGGAATTCCCATCAAGACGCTCCGCGCGGGGGATCGCTTAAGCGAATTAGGCGACGCGCAACTGGAGGTGCTTCATCCAGGTCGTCGCCCCGAACGAACGAATGACAATGCCAATAGCATCGTGTTGCAATTGGAACACAAAGGCCGCCGCACGCTGCTCACCGGCGACCTCGAAGGGCCGGGGCTTACTTCGCTGCTCAACGAAGGACCGCGACAAATCGATCTTTTGCTGGTGCCCCACCACGGCAGTCGCAACAGCAATCCCTTTGGGCTTTCGCAGTGGGCCACGCCGCGGCTCGTCGTGATCAGCGGCGGAGCGATGGACGAGTCGGAAGCCTCTAACGAAGTCGTAATCGCTTACACGCTCAGCGGCGCCGGCGTTTGGCACACCTACCGCGACGGAGCGGTGACGATCGAACTCGATTCAGCCCTCAAAGCGAAAGGGCACCACAGCGAGGTTCCGTTTTTTCGATCGATCCGTTAGCTGCCGTTTCTCTCTTGTCGACGACACAATGTCTGAGGTAGGTTGCTGCTGGTTTCGATATCGGCGGGATCAGGGAGGAAGCAGCGATGCGGTTCACAATTCGGCAGATGATGGCGTGGACGGTTGGCATCGCGGTGATCCTGGGAGTGCTTTTTGGATTGCCCGATATTGTCTCGCTGCCGCTGATGGCCTTATTCATCATGAGCATGCCTGTGACGTTGATCGTGGGAACCATCTATGCGAGGAATTGGAAACGAACGTTCTTCATTGGGGCATTGATCGCCACGAGCCCGATCCTGACGTTCATTATGTTCTATGGGCCGATGATGCTGATGGGCATGTCCTTTCAAATCGGCTTCGATTTTTCCGAATTCGACGAAGCGACGCTTATTTGCAAGTACTACGCGGTGGGGTTGGCTGTTTTCGCCAGCTTGAATGGGGCCATCGCCTTGGGAGTGCGGTGGTTAGTGAGCGAGCCGGACCAAGCGTCGGCGCCGCAACCCAAAGCGGCGACGGAATTGCCAGCGGTCAATCGATTCGAAGTTGCTCCCATGCCGTACGCTGTGATGGAAGGCCGCGTGACCGTCGAATCAGCCTAACTCGAGCAGAATCCTCCTCATGAATTCCAATTCCGATCTCGCTGCCACGCTTCTTCGCGTTGCGCTTCTCAAGGGCCAATTCCTGCTGCGCTCGGGTGCGACCAGCACCGAGTACTTCGATAAGTACCGGTTTGAGTCGGACCCCGTGATCTTACGCGAAGTGGCCGCGCAACTCGCGCTGCGGATGCCGATGGACTTCGACGCACTAGCCGGGTTGGAGATGGGAGGCATCCCCATTGCCACCATGCTTTCGCAGGTCAGCGGCAAGCCGGCGCTCTTCATTCGCAAGAAGGCCAAGGAGTACGGCACTTGTCGCTTTGCCGAAGGCGGCGAGGTCGCCGGGAAGAAACTCTTGATCGTCGAGGACGTGGTCACGTCCGGCGGGCAAATCATCGAATCGGTGCGCGCCTTGCGAGGTGAGGGAGCGATCATCACCTCCGTCGTGTGTGTGATCGACCGCGAAGCAGGCGGGCGTGAGAACCTGGTTCCCGAGGGATTGGAACTAACCAGCTTATTTACCAAGAGCGATTTGATGGCGGCGGGGTAGTCGTTCGGCGCGCCCGACTCTCCATGCTAAAGCGACCCAACCGCGCACAGACAGGATTGTCTGTGCCACTTTTCGCTTCAAACTCAACCCTGGACGGACAGGATTGTCCGTCCTACTTCTGCAACTCTCCTGGGGCCTGACGCCTGGAGCCTCGTCTCTAGCCTTCGCTGAAAGCCGAGTCAAACGCTCGCTTGCTGGGCGAGAAGTCGAGCTTCTTCACGAAGGCGGCGGCTTCACGGGCGCCGAATTCGCGGTCCATGCCCGAGTCTTCCCATTCGACCGAGAGCGGGCCTTGGTAGTTGGCATGGTTCAGCGCGCGGATGATCTCTTCGAAGTTCACGCCGCCGCGGCCCGGGCTGCGGAAGTCCCATCCGCGGCGAGGATCGCCGAAGTTGATGTGGCTCGAGAGGATGCCGCTCTTGCCGTTGAGCGTCGTGATCGCATCCTTCACGTGGACGTGATAGATGCGGTCGGGGAACGCACGGATGAACTCGACCGGGTCGACGCCTTGCCAGATCAAGTGGCTGGGGTCGAAGTTGAAACCGAACTCAGGGCGATGGTTCAATGCTTCCAGCGCTCGCTGCGCGGAGTAAATGTCGAAAGCGATTTCCGTCGGGTGAACTTCCAGCGCGAACTTGACGCCGCACTCGGCGAAGACGTCGAGAATCGGATTGAACCGATCGGCGAACTGCTTGTAGCCGTCGTCGATCATCTTGTCGCTGACGGGCGGGAACGAGTAGAGCAAGTGCCAGATGCTCGATCCGGTGAAGCCGTTAACCACCGAGACGCCGAACTTCTGCGCAGCTCGAGCGGTGGCTTTGAGTTCTTCTGCCGCCCGCTTGTTGACGCCGTCGGGCTTGCCGTCGCCCCAAATGTAAGGAGGAAGAATCAGCTTATGACGCTCGTCGATGATGTCGCACACGGCCTGGCCGACCAGGTGGGCGCTGATCGCCTTGCATTGCAGGTCGTGCTTTTCGAGTTGCTGCCGCTTCTTTTGGCAGTACGAGGAGTCGGAGTTGGCTTTATCGACTTCGAAGTGATCCCCCCAGCAGGCGAGTTCGATGCCGTCGTAGCCGAACTCTTTCGTCTTGCGGGCCATATCGTCGCACTTGAGGTCGGCCCACTGACCGGTGAAGAGCGTTACCAAACGAGCCATGAAAGCGTCTCCAAAGCGAGAGGATCGAATCGCCGCGGCGAACTTTTGGCCGCGTATTGAAGGTAAAACGGGCCTCTTATTGTGATGACGGAAAGCCCCGTCGGCAAGCTACGGTCGGGGCGGGAAATCCAAGGATCGCCGGCGAAAAACGAATTCCCGTTAGCAAGGTAGACTGGGATAGAGACAGTAGATAGTGGAAAGTAGACAGTAGAAAGAAACAGCGTTCACTTTCTAAACATTGCTCCCCATCTCCCATTCCCCCTCTCTCCCCTTCCACTCCTTGCCGTTGCTCACGGCCGTTGTTGAAGAACGACTCCGATCAGCGCAAAGACCCTCGACGCATGACTTCCCCACCTGAAAAATCGTCTGGCGGATTGGGTTCGATCTTGGGCATCATTTTGCTCGCCGCGGTGGGGCTGGTTCTTGTTTGGTTGCCGACGCAGATTGCTTCGCAGTATCAGGCGATTAAAGATTTGGGGCCGTGGTGGGTTGGTGCTTACTTCACTGTGGTCGGATTGGGCTCGGCGATTTTGCTTTACTTGGGCGGCGCGACGGCCTGGACGTTGTGGCGGCGGCAAGTCGCCAAGAATCGTCGCTTAAAGCGAGGCGCTGCCAGCCCCAGCGAACTGTCGGAGGGCGAGCAGAAGGCTGAGTATCAGGAGAATCTGAAAGCGGTTGGCGAATTGCAAGCGGAAGAAACGGTTCCGACCGAAGTTCGCGATCAGCTCAAGGCGCTCGCGGACGAACTCGAGACCAAACGCCAAACACAACGGTTGGAGATTGTCGCGTTCGGGACGATCTCGAGCGGCAAGTCGTCGCTGCTCAATGCGCTGGCCGGCAAGGATGTTTTTAACACCGATCTCAAAGGCGGCACCACAATTCAACGTCAGGAGATTCCTTGGACTGGCGCCGACCAGGTGTTCCTCATCGATACGCCTGGCCTGGCCGAAGTCGATGGGGCCAAGCACGCGGCCGTCGCGGCGGAAGCGGCCGAGGACGCCGATATTGTGCTCGTCGTAGTTGATGGGCCGCTGCGCGATTCGGAGCATCAACTGTTGCAGACCCTGGCCAACATGGAGAAGAAGGTTCTGGTCTGTCTCAACAAAGAGGACTGGTACACCGATCGCGATAAAGCAGATCTGCTGGGGCAAATCTCACGTCAGGTGGGCCGCTTTGCCGAACCTGCCGATGTGATTGCCGTTCGATCGCAAGCGACGCAGCGGCGGCGCGTGCGCGTGCTCGCCTCGGGCGAAGAAGTAGAAGAGTTCGTCCCGGTACCAGCCGATATCGCGCTCTTGGCCGAGCGGATGCTCAAAGTCGTCAAACGCGACGGGCACGACTTGCTGCTGGCGAATTTGCTTTTGCAATCGCGCGGGCTGGTTGAAGAAGCTCGCCAGAAGGTGACCGCCGCACTCGACGAGCGGGCTTGGGCCATTGTGAATCGCTACGCGTGGGCAGCCGGCGGCGCCGCGGCGCTCAGCCCGTTGCCGATTGTCGACTTGCTGGCCGGGAGCGCGATCAGCACCAAGATGGTCCTCGACCTGGCGCCAGTCTACAAACAGAAAATGGATCTCCAGTCGGGCAAGAAGATGCTCGAGGAGTTGGGACGCAATCTGGTGGGGTGGCTGGGCGTCACGATGGCAGCCCCCGCGGTGACGATGGCTGTCGGCAGCATGCTCAAAACGGTTCCCTTCGCGGGGCACCTGGCAGGCGGCACGCTGCAAGGGATCACGCAAGCGCTGGTGACGCGCTGGATCGGGGCCGTCTTTATTGCCTACTTCAAAAACGAGATGAAGGCGCCGGAAGGGGGCCTGGCGGGATTGGCTCTGCGCGAATGGAAGAAGCTAACCAACCTCAATGAGTTGGCCCGCTTTGTGAACGAAGCGCGGGAGCACATGAAATCGAACGTGAAGTAGAGCAAGGATTCAGCAGGCGGAATGCTCACCCGCCCCTGTTGAAATCACCGCCAAAACGCTATTCTAGGGCGAAAACTTCCACATTCGTTATAAGAGTTTGATCATGGAACGTACGCTCGTTTTGTTGAAGCCCGACTGTGTCCAGCGTCGCCTGATGGGGGCGGTTCTCTCGCGATTCGAGGACAAGGGACTCAACGTCATCGCGATGAAGATGCTGCAAGTGACGCCGGCTCTGTCGAAGGAACACTACGCCGAGCACGTCAGCAAGCCGTTTTATCCCAACCTCGAATCGTTCATCACCGCCAGCCCGATCGTGGCGATGGTGGTCGAAGGGTTGGAAGTGATCCGCGTCGTCCGCGAGATGCTGGGCGCCACCAGCGGCCTCAAGGCGGCAGCCGGAACCATTCGCGGGGACTACAGCAGCAGCCGGCAAATGAATCTGGTCCACGCCAGCGACGGACCCGAAGCAGCCGAACGAGAGATCAAGCTCTACTTCAAGAACGAAGAAATCTTCGGCTACACGCCGACGCTGAAGCCTTGGTTCCGCGCTGACGACGAGAAGTAGTGGTGCGACTCTGCTGAGTCGCACTGGGTGGAGTTTTGGCCTTAGAAGACACCACCGCTTAGTTAGCTGCCAACCGCACCATGGACCGGTCGGGAGAGCGGTTCAACTATTTACTTCTGCTCGCAAGTCTATTTGCTAGAGCGTGCCCACTGCGCACAGACAGGATTGTCTGTGCTACTTTTCCTTCCTCGCTAACTCCTCAGCAATTTCGCCAGGTCGTCTTGGAATTGCTTTTTGATCTGGCCTTGGAACATCATGGCCGCGAGTGGCAAGTTGCCAACCACGACGGCCTTGGTCTCCTCGACGGTGATCTTGCCGTCCATCCCGCCAACCATGCTCTTGATGACGAACGTCATCACGTTCTCGGCCCATGTTGCTTCGACGGAGGTGACCATCGAGCCTTGTTTCTTTTTCGCCATATCGACGAACTGATCCAACCGGCGCTTGGCTTGTTCCTGGTCAAGTTCGTGGGGGACTTCAACCGTAAAAGTCGGCATAGTAAGGGCACTTCGCGTGATGGTTGATTGAATGCGGCGATCGTCCCAACGATCTTCCGTGAGCCCTTTATTGTACAAGGCGAAGCAGAAATCGTCGCCCGCCGAGACTCAATGTAATCATCACAAGCGGGTCATCGCAGCCGGGGATCGTCGCAACCGAGCAAACCAACAGTGAAACCGTGGCGCTGCAAAACGCTAGTCGCCTGGCCGTTGGTGACCAGAAGTGCCACAAAGGCGATGCCCGGGACGAATCCCAGTCCGCCGCAAATGACGGCTCCGTAGAGGCCCCACAGCCGGTTTGCCATCATTGCCAGTCCGAGTGCCGTCCCCGTGGACAGCACCAGGGTGAATATCGACCAAACGACAATCACCAGGGCACCGAGCACCGAGAACATTCCCTGTCCCGGAGGCGGACGCAACAGCGGCATGATGAATCCCAGACCGAAGCCTCCGCCGCACATGACCAAGAGCTGCAAACCGACGAGCGTGACCAGCCATCGCTGAATGCGCGCGATCTTGCGCAGGTCCTCGAACGAAAAACCCTCGCCAGGGACAGGCTCGTTCGCTAGTGCCGCCAACACTGGCGGCGCCTGGTAAGGATTGTGCACACCAGGGACGTACTGCGCGCCAGGGGCTGGGTAACCAGGGACCTGGTAACCGGTTACTTGATTGCCAGGAACCTGATTACCGGGGACGTGGTAATCGCCCGGCGGCTGCTGATTCGGATCGAACGGCATCGGATTGGACGACATGGTTCCCGCCTTGCGCGCACGAAACAGGAGAGCTCACCGACGGAGTATAAGCCGGGCAAGGATCTTATGATACTTTCGGCAACGATCGGCGCTCGCCGTGGAATCAGCGCCGGATTCGCGCGGAGAAGTCGGGGGCGTTTAGATTCTTCACCACTCGCTCGTTGGCCAGGGCTCGCTGCCGGACTTCCTCGAACGGCAAGCGGTTCTCGATCAGCCCCAGATCGTACGCCAGATTGGCCGAGTAACCGGGCAACAAAATGCGATAGTCGTACGGAATTCGCCCCGGCGCGAGGTGATTGATGTGCTGGGCAATGTTCGTGGTGCAGTTGTTGGTGAGCGTGTTGTAGAACTCGGGACGCTCGGCCAGCCGGTTGGTCCGCTCCATCATTTCGACGAACAGTTTGCGCACCTTGTCGGGCGGCGCCGTCGAGCGGTAGATGTAAACCTGCGAGTTCCTTTGCAGCACGCGGACCGGAATCAGGTCGTGCTCGTCGGCAACCACATACACTAGTTCGTACTCGTTGACGAACCCCTTGGTGGTCGAATAGTTGTCGCCACCGCGGCGTTGGCGGATTTCGATGGAAACGCCCACATAGTCGCCGCGCCCGAAGCCGAAGCTCAACATCGTATGAGCGATCTGTTTCATACCGTTAAACGGCACCACAATGAAGTCGACGGTCTTCAAATCGGCCAGGTCGTACTCGCGGTCGTAGTGAGCGACCACGCAATCGGTATCGGTGAGCCAGCGGCAGTTGCGCACGTTTTGCAGCTCGACGGAACCATCGTCGTGAAAGTCGCAGTGAGCCAGCTTCCGGAACTCGGGCCGCCAGTCGCGATCGTTGCTCGGCTTCAAGCGGGTCAGCGGATTGAGCTGTTGCAGGGGCGACTCGACCACGACTGGCTGAAGCGGGTAGACCTCGTCGTCCTTATCTTTCGCGAGCGGGCCCGGCGCCGACGGCTCGCGCGAGGGATCCTCACCGCGGCCGGATGGCAAAGGCTTGCCAGGGCGCGATGCCCCGCGGTTCGAGAAGAAGTCGTCAGGAACGATCCCGCCTTGCGTCGGAATTCGCTCCGCCGGCGGCAACGTCTCACGACCGCTCTTCACGTCTGGTGCACGTGGACCAATCGGCAAGTTGTAGTTGCGAGACCCGCCATGAGGAGAACTGCCGTTGGGCGACCCGTAATAGGGCGTGTCGTAGTAGTCCACGCCGCCTGGCTCTTCGTGAACCAAGCCACCATCGCCCATCTCGGCATAGCCATCGCCGCAGCAACCATCGCAGTCGGGATCGCCGCACTGGGTGCACACGCCGCTATCGCCCCAGATCACGCAATGGAAGAAGTCTTTGATCGGCGCGGGATGTTGACAGTACTGGCAACATCCGCAGCAAGCGACGAGCACGATAAGCACACTGGCGCGCAGGACAATCCCAGCGAACGAGCGTTCGCGACGCGAAGCGATCGGGATTATCACGCTGGATTGCATGCCACGCTGAACAAGAAACGCATCTTGCCGAAACTGCTCCCCAAAACTGCTCCCCAAAACTGCTCCCCAAAACATGGAACGCCGTTTCGGATGCGGCATACGTACCGGCGCGGCCGCGCGGCCAGTAGGGAAAAAATGACAAAGGGGCCAAGTGCTGGCCCCTTAGGGAGAAGATCGCGAATTTTAAGCCGCTAGCTTTGCTACTAGCGTCGCTTTTTCGGAGGGCTATCCTTACCGCGCGCCGTCGGGATGACGATGACACCTTCCTCTTCATCCATCGAGTGGCTGATTGAGCGAGCCCGAGCCCGTTCCCAGTACTTCATGGTCGGCGGCTCGTCGCCGTAACTGTCGGGCACATACTTGTTGCCCGTTCCCAGCGGCGTGCGATCGAGTGCGCCCTTCACACCAAGATAGCGAGGATCACGAGCCAGCTTGTCGGTGATCACGCGGGCGTCGTCGACAATCGGCAGGGCTTTCTTGGTGATCTCTTCGATGTTCGCAGCGGTTCGTTCGAAGCGTCCCATGATCTCGATAGCGCGATCGTACAACTCAGGATCTTTGATGAACTTGTTGAACGATCCTTGGCTCGAGTTGATGTTCTCGGTCAGTTCGATCAGGTTGTTGACCAGCCGATCGGTCTTGTCGAGCGTTCCGAGAAAGTCTTCGATAAACTCGGGACCGCGATCCGCGAGGGGCTTGGTCACCTTTTCCATGTTCGCCAGGTTCGCTTCGGCCCGTTTGCCGACGGCTTCGATCGTGTCGAAAATGTCGCCCATGTTGGCCATGGCGTCGTCGGCGCTTTGAAGCGTCTTCTTAGTTTGGGCGATGGCATCTCGCAGTTCTTGGAAGGTGTCGGGAATATCGCGAATCATCTTCGTCACCGATTCGCGGAACTCCGGATCGTTCAACGCGGCGTTGGCCGTTTCGACCGATTCGTTGAGCTTGTCCATGGTGCTGCTGAACTGGTCGAGCGCCTTCTCCGTCTTTTGCATAATCCGCGGAATGCGGTCTGAGTTATCTCCGATCACGCTGTTCACGTTGTCGGTCAAAGTTTCGATTTTATCTCCCACTCTTTGGAACATTTGGAGCGTCTTCTCGACGTCGCCTTGCATGTTCATCATCGAGTCCATGGGGCCTGGCGCGACGGTGCCATCTTCAATCGTATCGCCGTCGACCAGTTCCTCCCCCAAGTCTTCAGGAGGAGCAGGTTCTTTACGAGCCGCCGGAGCCTGCACGAACTCGATAATTCCGTCTCCCAAGAGACTCGCCGTACCAACGCGGACTACTTCGTTCGCGTAGATCGGGCGATTGCCATCAATTTCGCAATCGACCATGACGGTTCCGTCGCGCAGCAGATCGACCTTTTTGACTCGCCCGATCAAGATGCCACTCTTACGAACCGGCGTTCCGGCCGCCACGCCTGGAGCGCTGGCAAAATGGATGTGGATGAGTCTTTTCGAAGAGAACGGGTTGGGCAAGTCGCCGACGAGAACGATCAAGACGACGCCGATGATCATCGCCGCCAACACGACCACGCCCACTCGAAATCGAAGTATTTTCTCGTCCATGTTTCAAATCTCTCGTGAGGCCGCGGCCTACCGATCGTTGGCCTCATTGAGTTCATTCATGCGATCGCCCGCTTCGCCGTTGACGAACTGCAACACGCGGCGATCTGCGCGATCGAGTTCGCTGGGGTGCCCGTCGAACACCACTTGCGGCTCATCGGGCCCCAGCCGCGCCAGCGGATAGGTCATGATGACGCGGTCGGCGACCTTTCGGGCGGTCCGCATATCGTGCGTCACAATCAGGCTGGTGACGACGTGATTACGGCGCGTTCGCATCATCAGTTCGTTGATGATGTCGCTCATGATCGGGTCGAGCCCGGTCGTCGGCTCGTCGTAAAGGACGACTTCCGGATTGAGGATCAGCGCTCGGGCGAGGCCGACGCGTTTTCGCATCCCGCCCGAGAGTTCCGCCGGGCGTTTGTAAACGACCGATTTGGGCAAGCCGACTTCCTGGAGCCGATCGAGCACTTGTTGGCGGACCTCGTCGTCGGTGTGCCCGCCTTGCTGTCGCAAAGGGAAGGCGACGTTTTGCCCGATGGTCATGCTATCGAAGAGGGCGGCGTTCTGGAAAACGAAACCAAAGCGGACTCGTTCGGCGGAGAGCTGCTTATCGTCGATCGCCGCCAGGTCGGTCCCATCGAAGATTGCCTGGCCGCTGGTGGGACGAATCAGACCGATCGCGCACTTCATGAGGACGGTTTTGCCGCAGCCGCTCTCGCCGATGATGGCGACCGTTTGTCCTTTGGGGATCGAAAGGCTGATGTTGCGCAGGACCTTCTGCTTGCCGAAGGTTACCGTGAGTTTTTTTAGCTCGATGTGCGGGTGCTGCGCTTCCGCAGGTTTTGGTTGCGGGCGATCTTGCTTGCTCTGCTTTTCCTTCGCTTCCTGCTTTTCCTGTTTCTCTCGTTTGGCTTGGTCTTGCCTGGGCTGCTCTTGCTTTCGCTCTTGTGGCGGTTGCTTTGGTCTTCGTTCGAGACGTGGCCC
>CAZWSX010000032.1:0-63258 GCA_964636985.1 uncultured Pirellulaceae bacterium
ATGCGCAAGCAAAGCATCGATCCCGCGAACCGCTGGCTTTGGCGAGCCAATCGCCGACGGCTGGAAGGGGAAACTCTCCGCGACGCGATGTTGGCAGTGTCGGGCTCGATGAACTTTGAAATGAACGGTCCCAGCGTCAAACCGCCGCTGCCCCAAGCTGTCGTCGAAACCAGCAAGTACGCCTGGAAGGCCGATCCGGCTCCGGCGAGCCACGTCCGCCGCTCGGTTTATGTGCTCGCGCAGCGAAACCTGCGTTTCCCCTTCTTCACCGCGTTCGACGCTCCCGATGCCTACCAAAGCTGCGCCGCTCGGGCAAAAACCGTGACGGCACCGCAGGCGCTTTCGATGTTGAACGGCACGTTTGCGCAATCGACGGCGCAACGCTGGGCGGGTGCGATCCTGCAAGCCGGGCATACGGAGTCGCGCGACTTCGTTGCACATGCTTACCAACAAGCCTTCGGCCGCAATGCCAGCGAAGCCGAAATCGCCGATGGCGCTGCCTTTATCGAAGAACAAATCGACGCCGTACGAAGCGGGCCCGAGATCGACGATCGATCGCTGCCGTCGCCGTGCCCGAGTGAGTTCATTCGCCAAAATTCGCCTGCCGAGGCGGCCGCCATGGTCGACTTCTGCCAGGCACTGTTCAACGCGTCGGAATTCTTGTTCGTCGATTAGCCTGCTCGTCGACTAATAACCTCGACTAGGTGTAACTGAAACAGGCATTTTGCGAGTCAGATTCCATGTCGCTCTTTTCACACGGCTGTGGTCGCGCGTCATGCCCGAGTTCGCGGCGTGACTTCTTGGCGAGCGCTGGCGGCGGCCTGGGCTTGGTTGCCTTACAGGCCATGTGGGCAAACGCCGCTCGCGCCGAAGAATCCAGCGGCAATCCGTTGGCCCCTCGCAAGCCTCACTTCGCGACCAAAGCCAAGAGCGTGATTTGGTGCTTCTTGGATGGCGGCCCGAGCCACCTCGACTTGTTCGACCCCAAGCCCGCGCTCGAAAAGATGGCCGGCAGCCCGCTGCCACCCTCGTTCAAGCGGCCGATGACCTCGATGGGGATCACGAGCGGTACGCCTCTGTTGGCCAGCACACGGAAGTTCGCACAGTACGGCCAATCCGGTGCTTGGGTCAGCGACCTGGTGCCCGAAATTGCCACCTGTGTCGACGATATCGCCTTCCTCAAAGGCTGCTACGGCGAAGGGCTCACGCACGTCGCCGCCGTCACGCAAATGACGACGGGTTCGCTCCTGCTGGGACGCCCTTCGACCGGCGCCTGGACGCTTTACGGTTTGGGAAGCGAGTCGCAAGACCTGCCCGGCTTTATCGTCATCACCGATGGCCTGGCCGACCCACCTGGTGGTCCCAACAACTGGGGGCCTGGCTTCATTCCTTCATCGTTCCAGGGGACCCGCCTGGGCGAAGGAAAATCGCCCATTGTCGACGTCTCGCCTAGCGGCTTGGCCTCGAACGAACGGCAACGCGGGCAAATCGATTTCATTCAGAAGCTCAATAAACGCCACAAGGAATCGCGGACGCTCGATTCCGATTTGGACGCTCGAATTGCCTCATACGAACTCGCCTTTCGCATGCAAATGGCGGCCCCCGAAGCGGTCGACCTTTCCCGTGAATCGGCCGAAACGCAGTCGCTATACGGCCTCGATCGCGCCGAGAGCGCCAAAAATGGCCGCAACTGTTTGCTCGCACGGCGTTTGGTCGAACGGGGCGTGCGCTTCGTGCAGGTCTACATGGGAGCCGGGTCCCAGTGGGACGCCCATAGCGCGCTCGACGAGAACCACCAAAAGCAGTGCCTGGAAAGCGATCGTCCGATCGCCGGGCTGCTCAAGGACCTCAAGCGGCGCGGCTTGCTCGATTCGACGCTGGTCGTTTGGGGCGGCGAATTCGGCCGCACGCCAATGAGCGAAAGCGGCAACGGCCGCGACCACAATCCGTACGGCTTCACCATGTGGATGGCTGGCGGCGGCATCAAGGGTGGAATGTCTTACGGCGCCACCGACGAAGCAGGTTTGTACGCGGTCGATGGCCGCGCCCATATCAACGACGTCCACGCCACCATCCTGCACGCGATGGGGCTGCATCACGATCAACTCACGTTCACCCACCTGGGCCGCGAAGAGCGTCTGACGGGAACGGCGGGGAGCCCCGTAACGCAGATCTTCGGCTAGTTGGCAGGTTCTTCCTCGGACGGGCTCGCCTCAGGCTCGCTGGCGGCGACTTCTTCATTGATGGTGCCGTCCTCTTCCTTCGTAAACATCACGCGCTTGCGGCCAAGATAGATCGAGAGAGGCCGCAGGTCGACCATCTCGATGAAGTCGCCTGGCTTTCCCGTGCGCCGTAAGTACGCGCGGCAGACGTGGGGCATCGCAATCAGCGGGACGTTGATTTTTTTCAGATCCCGCAGCAGGAGTGGTTCGCTCGTGGGGAGCCGTAAGAGGCCGCTTTCATCGACAATGGGTGCCGGCTGCCACATTGCAATGGGCATATTGCTCGAGTGCAAACACCAGGCGAAGTAGGGATGGCAAAGATTTGCGTAGAACAACGCCGGATAGAGGAGAACGAGCCACGCCGCGACGACACTCCACAACGGATCACTCGACTGATCTAGTTCTGCTTTCTTGACGCGGTCCCAAAAGCCACCTACGTAGACCAGCGCCGAAAGGGCCAGCGCCAGGTTCCACGGAGCCACCGTCGAGATGAATGAGTTGACGAAAGCCCAAACGGCGAGCGCGATATGTCCTACCGCCGCGAGCCAACCAGCATAAACGCGTGTCCGCGGGATGAGCGCCAGCAAGGCGATCGTCAATTCACCAAGAGCAATCCCCCATGCTAAGACCACGCCTGTCTCGGTCGTAATCGACTGGCTCACCGTTTCTTGGAGGTTCTTCGCCATGGCCAGGGGATAGTCGCCGGCCAAGAGTTTGTGCAGTCCGCCCCAAAGCCAGATCGATATCAGGTGCGCTACTGCGATCCGGCGAGGCCCTTGTCCTGGAAGCGTGCCCAGCACCAAAAACAGAAACGAAAGCATCTCGGGCTGGATCCGCCATTGATCGAGCACCATGCCCAGGCAGAGGATTGCCGCTGTGGTGACAAGCCCGACGCGTGGCCAGCGCCACGTGATCGCAAGCGAAGCGGCCATCGGCCAACCGAGGCTTACGTGGCAGGCGTCGAGCCACGTAGCATCGCCGAGGGGAAGGTGAACGGGACCTTCTGCGCCGCGAGCGCTCCACAACTTCCAGGTGAACGCCAGAACGATTCCCTGGCAGACTAGCAGCAGCAATCGAAGAACGGGACGATCGCCGTCAGATTCGGACGCCTTTCCATCGCGCGGTGCATCAGGAGCCGATGGAGCTTGCGACATAGACGGTTGACTGTGTCGTTACGATTTCGACTTGTGCGAGGCCTTTTTCGCCTCGGATTCAGGAGGCCCGGCCGGGAAGTCGCACAGCGGGATGCTGGTAGTCGGTTCGGCCAATACCTCGGCCATGGTGGTCGATGCGAACGCCTTCTCGACCGACGCCAGGGCGTTATCCATCCGACGGTGCAGCGGACATAAACGCGTGCCGTGTGACGCCAGCCCGAGGGGACACGTGGCGATCCGTTCAATCGGTTCAACCGCGTTCACGACGTCTAGCACCGTCAGTTCGCTCGGAGATTTCACCAGTGTCATCCCGCCGCCGATTCCGCGATGCGATTGGACAATGCCCTCTTTTGTGAGGGCCTGCAATACCTTCGACAGGTAGGGTTTAGCGACTTTGGTGGCCTCCGAGATTTGATCGGTCGTGCGCAGATTAGGGGCTTCGTACGCCAAATGGCAGACGGCGCGTAAGGCGTATTCCACGGTTTTGGAAAACATTGAACATAAAATGGATGTTGACATCCACTTTACCATGAGCTAAGTTTCTAAAACTGGACAATAACATCCAGTTTAGCGGCCCCTCCGTTGCAAGCAAACGGAGACGCTCTCCATCCTAACCTGCGGCCTCGGCAATACCGACGGCACCTTCTGCAAAGGCCAACGCCATGAAACACATTGACGAACCACGTCTGGAGTCTGAAACGGGCTACCGATTCGAGTATCTGGCGGAATTCATGGGCTTTTCCGCGGACGACGTCGCGGCGATCCACGCGTCGGCGGGGC
The DNA here is from genome assembly GCA_964636985.1 of uncultured Pirellulaceae bacterium. Classification (GTDB taxonomy): domain Bacteria; phylum Planctomycetota; class Planctomycetia; order Pirellulales; family Pirellulaceae; genus CAZWSX01. The sequence goes on from CAZWSX010000032.1 coordinate 4,157, forward strand.
TTTTGGCCCCGCTCGTGCCAACGCTGGTGGACGCCGTGTACGACAAATTGCACGGCTACGACGCAACCTGGCGACACTTTCTGCCACGGCAATCTGGCTACCAGGGATCAGTCCCACAGACGCTCAACGAACTGACGATGGACCACGAGCAGATTCGGTTCCGCAAGGAGCACTTGGGACGTTACCTCGCGGCGCTGGTTACCAAGCCGTACGACGGCGACATGGTGAAGTATCTCGATCTCGTCGGCAAGATCCACACGCCCCACGCCGGCAGCGGCAAGATCAATGTTCCGCTCGTGCAGATGAACGCGTTGCTCGGATTCGTGGCGACGGCATTCATTCGGACGATCCAAAGCTTCAACCTGCCGCGCGAGCAAGAAATCGCCACGATCAGCGCCTTCAACAAACTGCTGTGGATCCAGAACGACTTGATCACGCGGCATTATCAACCGCGATAGACCATCGAACGGGAAGTAACCCGCGCGACTCGACTGTGGCCATTGCCGTCGCTACCCTGGATTATCCTAAAGCGATATCCAGCTGGGAGATGGACTGCAATGGCCGAAAAATACCCGGTGCCTTGCGCATGTGGCGCCGCCATCCAGGTCAAGCTTACAGACGCGGGTCTCACGTTGCCGTGCACCGCGTGTGGCGGCAGCATCATCGTTCCTAGCTCGGCGAAGCTCAAGGAATCGTCCGGAGATCGTCGGCCTTTTCTCAGCCCCTACGAAAAGGTTCGGCAAGCGTTCTTTGCTCACGAGCCGCCATTCGACGGAGTGTGCCATCATTGTTCGTCCGCCAAGGCGACTCACCATACACCGATCACGGTGTCGGCACTCGCCGACCGCGCCGAGATAAAGCGCGCTACGATTCGCCCGACAATCGGTGGAATTCAGATCAGCACGCCTACCTACGAAGAGACCTGGGAATCGCTTACTTTTCCGCTTTTGCTTTGCGACGACTGCCAATCCAAATTTGTTGAGCAGAGAACGCAAAGCTCGCCCGCATGGCCTTGGTTGGCCGCTTTTGCCGGTCTGGGTTTGGTCGGACTGGCGCTGTTTCTTTTGTTTGGTGAGATGGCAGTGATTAGTCTGCTCTCGCTCGTTTTTGCAGGCGCGTTCTACGGCTTCTTTGTTTGGAGGATGCTACCGCCAAAGGTCCAGCGCGGCGACTGGTCGATTCGTCCTTGGATCTCTCGAATTCGCTGGGTGCCCGAATTGATCGACACAGGGGGCGAGATGGCGATTTCCGTAGGACGCTCTCAACGGTTGCTTCCGTAACAAGGCCCCAAAGGGTAGCTCACTCGTACCGCACCCACATCAAATACAAACCTTGAGCGGGGGCGACCATCCCCGCTTCTCTTCGATCGAGACTGGCCAAGACCTCGGCTGGCCAAGCGATGCTCTGGTTGCCGCGGCCGACTTGGACGAGCGTCCCGACGATGTTGCGGACCATGTTGTAAAGAAAGCCGTCCGCTTCGACCTCGATGGCGATCTTATCGATCCGTTCACAGGTGATGCGCTCAACGGATAGCTCGAAGACGGTCCGCACCGTCGTCAACCGCGACGAACCCTTGGTCTGGTACGCGGCGAAATCGTGCTTGCCAACCAGAGCCTGAGCCGACTCGCCCATCGCCTCGACGTCGAGTTGGTGCCAAATGTGCCACTCGTACTTGCGAGTGAAGATGTCGGGCGTTCGCCCATCGGTGATCAAGTATCGGTAGCGCTTGCGAACCGCGTCACGTATCGGATCAAAGTCTTCTGGTGCGGGCGACACATCGAAGACGTGGATATCGCTTGGCAACTCGGCGTTGAGCGCCCTAAGGAGCGTCGCTTCTTCGATGGGGTTTTCCGTTTCGATTCCGACAACTTGCCCCAGCGCATGAACGCCAGCATCGGTCCGGCCGCTGGCCGTGGCCAGAGTGGGCTGGCCGAGGATCCGCGCGAGCGCTGCCTCAAACTCTCCTTGCACGGTTCGCTTGCCGGGCTGGCGCTGCCACCCGGCAAAATCGTTGCCATCGTAGGCGATAGTCATTCGGAGGAAGCGTTTGGGCATACCTGGTAATCTGCGAACGAAAAAGGCCGCCGGCGTTTGCCAGCGGCCCTTCCTGTGAGTTCATGACAAAAGCGAGAAGCGGTTAGTTGACCGTCCAGGTTTCGCCGCTGTTGAACAGCGTTGCCAGGTCGCCCGGGCCCTTCTTGGCGATCGCCGTTTCGACTTGCTTGTTGGTTTCCTCGTCGTAGGTCGGGCGTTGCACGTTGCGGAACACGCCGATCGGTTCGGGGAAGTGCGGATGGTGCATCCGGCTCAGCATGTAGGCCAGCGTCGGGTTCGGGGCCTTCTCGTCGTGGAAGATCAAATCGTCTTCCTTCACGCCCTTGCCCAGTTCGACCACTTCCGGCATCAGCGTGCCGACGTTCAGTCGGATACCCTTGTCCTTGTTCTTGCCGAAGATGATCGGCTTGCCGTGCTCGATTTCGACCACGGTGTCAGACTTAGTTTCTTTGCTGGTCGCGTAGTCGAAAGCACCGTCGTTGAAAACGATGCAGTTTTGATAGATCTCGACGAAGGCCGTTCCCTTGTGCTCGGCGGCACGGCGGAGCGTTTCGGCCATGTGCTTGATGTGCGAGTCGATCGTACGGGCGACGAACGTTGCCTCGGCACCCAAAGCAATCGACAGCGGGTGGAGCGGGTAATCGACCGTGCCCATCGGCGTGCTCTTGGTCACCTGGCCGACGACGCTGGTGGGCGAGTATTGGCCCTTAGTCAAACCGTAAATCCGGTTGTTGAAGAGCACGATCTTAAGGTCGACGTTACGGCGGATGCAGTGGATCAGGTGATTGCCACCGATCGAGAGTCCGTCGCCGTCGCCCGTGATGACCCAAGTTTGCAGGCCAGGTTTGGCAACCTTCAGGCCTGTCGCCACGGCCGGAGCACGGCCGTGGATGCTGTGCATGCCATAGGTGTTCATGTAGTACGGAAAGCGGCTCGAGCAGCCGATGCCCGAGATGAACACAATATTCTCTCGCGGAATGCCCAACTGGGGCATGATCTTTTTCATCTGCGCCAAGATGGCGTAGTCGCCGCAGCCAGGGCACCAACGCACTTCCTGGTCGCTGGCGAAGTCGGACGAAGTCAAAACAGGCAGGTTTGCAGTACTCATATCGGGATCGCTATCGAAAGTGGAATGTTGAGGTCGGTGTGATAAGTGAAAGAAGTAACGACTAGCTGCGGACCATCTCGCGAATCTTCGCGAGGAGTTCAACGATAGCGAACGGTCGGCCCTTCACCTTGTTGTACGACTTGGCGTCGATCAGGAACTTGCCGCGGATCAGCAGCGAGAGCTGTCCGAGGTTGAGTTCCGGAATCAAAATCTTCTTGTAGCTGCGGAGCACTTGCTCGATGTTCTTGGGGAACGGATTGAGCCAACGCAGGTGAGCATGAGCCACCTTGATCCCTTCCGCTTGAGCCGTTTCGACGGCGGTCTTGCAGGCACCGTAAGTGCCACCCCAGCTCAGCACGAGCAGGTCGCCCGTCGCCGGTCCGTTGACCGTGAGCGGGTCGATCACTTCGGCGACGTTGGCCACCTTCTTGGCCCGCGTGTCGCACATGTGCTGATGGTTGTCGGCTTCGTAGTTGATGTTGCCGGTGCCATCTTGCTTTTCGAGACCGCCGATCCGGTGCATCATGCCAGGCGTGCCAGGCAGAATCCACGGCCGAGCCAGCATTTCGTCCCGCTTGTACGGCATCAGCTTTTCGCCTTCGGCCAAGCCAGTTGGGTGCTTGATCTCGATCGGCTTGAGTTTGCTGACGTCGGGAATCGGCCACGGTTCGCTACCGTTGGCGATATAGCCGTCCGACAGCAGGATGACCGGCGTCATGAAGCGAGCAGCGACGCGCCAGGCCTCTTGGGCGACATCGAAGCAATCGCTGGGGCTGCGGCAAGCAACCACAGGGATGGGGCACTCGCCGTTGCGGCCGAGGACGGCTTGGAACAAGTCGGCTTGTTCGGTTTTGGTGGGCAGACCGGTGCTCGGGCCACCGCGCTGAATGTTGATGATGAGGATTGGGATTTCCAGCATCATCGCCAGGCCCATGCCTTCGGTCTTAAGGGCAATACCCGGGCCGCTGCTGGTGGTGATCGCCATGTCGCCTGCGAAGGCGGCGCCGATGGCCGAGCACATGGCCGCGATTTCGTCTTCGGCTTGGAATGTCTTGACGCCAAAGTTCTTCAGGCGACTCAGTTCGTGAAGGATGTCGCTCGCGGGCGTGATCGGATACGAGCCGAGGAACAATTCCTTGTTGCTCAACTTGGCGGCCGCGACCAGGCCCCAAGCCAGCGACGTGTTGCCCATCACGTTCTTGTATTTGCCCGGAGCCAGCTTCGCGGCTTCGATCTTGTAGCTGCTGTGAAAGGCGTCGGTCGTTTCGCCGTAGTTCCAGCCAGCATACAGGGCACGACGGTTGGCTTCCGCGACCGTCGGCTTCTTGGCGAACTTATCGTTAATGAACCGCAAGGTTGGGTCCATGTCGCGACCGTACAGCCAGTAGAGCAAACCCATGGCGAAGAAGTTTTTGCAAACGTCGGCTTCGCTGGGGCTCATGCCCAAGTCTTTAAGGGCTTCCTTGGTGATCTTCGACATCGGCACCTTGAAGACCTGGAAGTCGTTCGTCAGCACTTCCGAGTCGAGCGGGTTGGTCTCGCACTTGGCGAGTTGCAAATCCTTCTTCTCGAAGCCGTCGGTGTTGACGATCAGGATGCCACCTTTGCGAAGGTCGCCCAAGTTCGTCTTGAGGGCCGCAGCGTTCATCACCACCAAGGCGTCGAGCACGTCGCCTGGTGTGAAGACTTCACTCGACGAGAAGTTGACCTGAAAGCCCGAAACCCCGGCGACCGTACCTTTAGGGGCACGGATTTCGGCCGGGTAGTCAGGGAACGTGGCCACGTCGTTGCCGGCCAGGGCCGAAGTCATGGTGAACTGCGTGCCGGCGAGCTGCATCCCGTCGCCCGAGTCGCCCGCGAAACGGACGGTCGCGCTCGGGATGGTTTGAATGTCTTTGTGCTTCGAAGACGGCTCGATCGTGGTGGCCATAGTAATTAACGATTCCTCATGGATAGTGCCGCACAGACAACGGTGCAGCGGTGTTCAATGATTTGGGTAAACAAGTATGCGTTGGTCGTAGCGATTGGCTTCGCAAACGACGGGATTTGGCTTGAAAAACAAGCAGGCGGGTGGTGTCGGCAACGAGTTGCGAACCGGGGCGCCGTTAGAACCACGCGGAGAGGAACCGCGACCACGGGGGGTGGTTGGGATGGCGCGTAAGGTGGGATTGCACAAGCGAGCTGCGGCATCAGCCGCGCCATTCTCGCTTTCATCAACACTCATGTTGCTTTCAGATCGAACAACCCACATGGGTTGTGCGAGATTGTTCGTCTGCCAGTAGTATGCTTTCGACCCCAATGGGCGAAACGAGCCCCGCTTCCACGCCAAAATCGAGCGTGGGCGCGTTAGTTTAAAACGTCTTTGTCCTTGGGGAGAATTGTATCGGTCAAGACTACCACTCCCGTTTAGTGGCAGCAAGGTAAATGACGACATCCTCATCCAGTATCAGGGCCCATTGCCGCTGGTAATGCGGCCCGCAATGGACGATTTTCCTCCACAGCAGCTGGCAATTATGGCTTGGATGGTCGATCCAACGCCATATCGAATCAGGCCCTGAAACGCGCCGTGCGACAAAACTTCTTGGATCGATTTTGGGTATGTTTCGACGCAAAGACACTTGCGCCAGCTATCCCTCGGAAAGGTGGCCGAGGACGTTCACTTCGTAGACCTCGACCCCATGTTGGGGAGGCTCGCCAGAAAGAACTTTTGGCTCTCGCAAAACGCCCGCTTCGACGAGTTGTTCGAGGTCCGCTTCACTGGGGAATTCCGCGTACCCATAGTTGCCCGGGCTGCGATATCGCGCCAGTTCGCTCCAATCGACGACAACCCAGCGGACATTTTCTTCGGCCAATGCCCGACGGGCCTCTTCGGGCGAACGGTCGCGTACCAGCGTCGCCAGCCGATCGGCATCGAAGCAGGTGTTGTAAAGCACCGGCCCCGTGAGATCAAAAACCGCGGCATCTCCTACAATCAGCGCGGTTGGTTTCTCGTTCTGCGGCAGGTCTCGCCACTGGTCTTCCAGCCACTGATGCAACGGTGAGGGATGTTTGGCCAACGCTTCAAGGGAAACCAAAAACCGCACGTCGTGCGACCCGATGCTAAAGGCTGGCTCGCCATTGACCTCCGCAACGCGGAACGTCACCGACTGCAGCCAGCAAGTTGTGGCTGCGACGCCGACCAGCGCCCAGGCTGACCATCGCTGCCAAGGTTGCGCGAGCAATTCGTAACTGGCGCCCGCCAGAACAGCTGCCAGTGGCATGACCGGAATCCAAAAGCGATCGATCCGGTGGGTCGCGCCCCACCAGACGACCAGCAACCAGCCGATCATCGCCATCAGGGATAATATTGGCTGCGATTTGTCCCGATGAAACCAAGCCAGTGCGCAGCCACAAAGCGCCAAGGGCCACAGGCACGCGCTAAGCCACGGACTTCGCCAGCCCAACTGCGCCGCCGACTGTCCGAGTTGGCCGAACGAGTACGAATGTTCTTTGGCGTCCACTGGTACGCGATGGACTCGCGACCACTGCTCGATGTTCTTGGCCGTTCTCGTTTTGCCGTCCAACTGCTTGGCAAGCAGGGGGTAAACGGGATTGCCGGTGACGTACAGATTCTTCGCCAGCCACGGCCCGGCACTTGCGCCAATGCCGACCACACAGCAGAACAAGGGGGCAATTCTGGCCAACCACACTCGGCGTCCTTGGGTGACGGGGGGTTCCTCCTCTGCAGATTCCGTTGCCGTATCAATTTCCGAAGGACGAATGACCTTCCAAAGCGCGATGGCCAGAATCGGAATGGCAACCAGCGGCGCGCCGGTGTACTTCGTCGCGACCGCACATCCAGCTAGCCAGCCGGCGACGAACCAGCGGCCAGGGCGGTTCGCGGCATCCATTGAGACAAACCATGCAGTGAGCGTGTACAACGCGAGCACGCCGTCGTTCAGGCCGTTCGCCGAAACATGAACCAGCCATGGGGTCGCCAAGCAAACGAGGAACGCAACTTTGCCAGCGGAATCGCCAAAGTAACGTGCGGCAACGGTTCCTGCTGCAAACGCAACCAGCAGCCCAACCAGCGCAACGACCGTTTTGCCGATCAGAGCGCCCGACCACCAGGTAGCAACATCAACCTCCGCTCCGCCAGGATGAAGCATCGACATCGCCCCTAAGGCGGGCATCTCGGCGCCCAGCGGCATATTGGCGTAGACGTTGTGCTGGACGAATCCAATCTGTCCCGCCAGGAACCATTCCTTGGGCGCCTGCAAGTGATACTCGCGGACGTCAAAGTCGGTCGGCGGCATCGGGCCCGTGAACAAGTAGATCGCTGCGACGGGCACAGTGGCGATCCATGGTCCCCATTCCAGAACTCGCGCGGCAACGCTGGCCGGAGGTGGCGATTTTTGATCGCTTTTTTTTGGTTCCGCCTTGCGATTTCTGAACCAGGTAATGCCAATCACCGCGAGCGCAATTGTCACGGCCAGCGCCCCGAATCCGCCGACAAAGCCTCGCTGTTGAATCTTACCCAACAGCCCGACGAGGAAAGTCCATGTCGAGAGTAGGCCCAGTCCTGCCGAAAGGGCGATGACAAACGTTTCGCGCCGTGACCAGCCGTCTGTGGCGCGAGTCGCCACGAGCATCAACCAGCCCGCGGCCAGAGACGCAGCGAGCCACGCGGCGGCGCCGAGCCAGATGGGAATGCGATCGAGGATGCCGAACGCATTGCTGCCAAAAGTCCAGTGCTTCGGCCATTCGTCGGGCAAAATCAGGAATCGCCAAACCGAAACGCGTTCGAATTCGGAATAGAAGAACCAAGCGGCGTAAGCCACTGCCAAAAGGAGGACGAGGCAACCCACCCACAGTGGCGCGGAGCCCTTGTGTGTTGCGATTGTCACGATGCGGGCAGCACGGCTCTTCCGCGGGCGATCATGCAGCTCGGGAGCCGTCCGAGCCGGCGCATCGCCCCGCGCTGCCTGCTGCTCACGTTGCCGCTCGCGTTCACGTTCGCGTCGCCCCACAGACCCTTCCTTCGTACTGATTTGGATCGATGCCTGGCCGGGGTTCCCCGACTTTGCGGGTCACAGCGATCATAGCGGTTTGGCAAAGATTTACTGATCCCAACCGAGAAAATCGACCAGTCTTGAGCTATGATTTTCAGTCCTGGACTATTTTGTCGGTCATCATTGAACTGGCAGCCTTCCCACGTTTTCGCTTGTCGCCCTTCCTGATTGGTTGACTCATGCCCGCCGCTCCCCTGAAAGGTATTTTCACGCCCAATATCGTTCCGCTCGACGCGCGGGGCGAGATTAACGAGCCAGAACTCCGCCGCTACGTCGATTGGCTGATCGAGCGGGGCGTGCACGGCCTTTATCCCAACGGCTCGACCGGAGAGTTCACCCGCTTCACCGTCGAAGAGCGTCGCCGGATCATCCAGATCATGTGCGACCAAAACCGTGGTCGCGTGCCGATTCTGGCCGGAGCCGCCGAGGCCAATGCCCGCGAAACGATCAAAGCGTGCGAGGCCTACCACTCGATGGGTGCCCGCGCGGTCGCCATCGTCAGCCCGTTCTACTACAAGCTCAGCCCGGCCGGCGTGTACGCCTACTTCAAGGAAATCGCCGACAACTCCCCCATCGACGTTACGCTGTACAACATCCCGATGTTCGCCTCGCCGATCGATGTTCCCACCGTGCAGCGGCTGGCCGAAGAATGCCCCCGCGTCGTGGCCATCAAAGACAGCTCGGGCGATCTTCCGCACATGATGCGAATGATCGCGGCGGTTCGCCCGCTGCGTCCCGAATTTGCCTTTATGACCGGTTGGGACGCGGCGCTATTGCCGATGATCCTGATCGGCTGCGATGGCGGAACGAACGCCACCAGCGGCGTGGTCCCCGAGATCACTCGTAAACTCTACGACCTGACCATCGCGCGCAAGCTCGACGAAGCGAAAGACCTGCAATACCGGTTGCTGACGTTGTTCGATGCGATGCTCTACTCGGCCGAGTTCCCCGATGGTTTCCGCGCGGCCCTGGCCTTGCGCGGCATCAACCCGGGAAAAGGACGCCAACCCAAGAGCGACGTCCAAGAGAAACAGCTCGCTAGTCTGTCGCGGCAGCTGCAATGTTTGCTGGCGGCAGAAGGGTTCACGAGCGAACCCGTGGGCGGTTGCAAGGCCGGCGACGTAGGCGATGCCGATCAGATCTCGCGGATCGTGCGCGAGGTGTTCGAGGAGCTCAAGCGTCGCGGCGTGAGTGCGTCGTAGAACCGCTCTCCCGAGCGGTCCAAAGTGCGGGTGGCGTGCCTAAACAGCCACCTGTTACTGGGGCGCTCGCGTCCACGTTGTGCGACTCAGGCAGGAGAGTCGCACCACTGGCTACGCCAGCCACTTAGCAACGTCTTTGGCCCAATACGTAAGGATGATCGAGGCTCCGGCCCGGGTGATCGCTGTGAGCATCTCGAGGGCAATTGCCTTTTCGTCGATCCAGCCGCGCTCGGCAGCGGCCTTCACCAGGCTGTATTCGCCACTGACGTTGTAGGCTGCTAGCGGCAGTCCTGGAAATTGCTCCTTGACTTCGCGAATGATGTCGAGGTACGCCAGAGCTGGCTTCACCATGAGCATGTCGGCCCCTTCGGCAACATCAAGCGCCGCTTCACGGAGGGCTTGTGCCGCGGCGGAGGCCGGGTCCATCTGATAGGCGCGGCGATCGCCAAAGGCGGGGGCGCTTTCAGCTGCTTCACGGAACGGGCCGTAGAACGCGCTGGAGTACTTCACGGCATAGCTCATGATCGGCGTGTGCGTGAAGCCGGCGCCGTCGAGGCCGCCGCGAATCGCGCGGATCATGCCGTCCATCATGCCGCTAGGGGCAACCAGGTCGGCCCCAGCCTTGGCATGGCTGACGGCTTGCTTTGCGAGCAGCGGCAACGTGGCATCGTTGTCGACATCCATGCGTCCGGTGCGATCGTTCACCACGCCGCAGTGGCCGTGATCGGTGTATTCGCAAAAGCAAACGTCAGTGATGACGAGCAAGTCCGGCGCGGCGTCTTTCGCTGCCTTGACCGCTTGTTGAATGATGCCGTGGTCGTTGGTCGAGTCGCTTCCCACCCCATCCTTGGTGTCGGGAATGCCGAACAGAATGATGCCGCCCAAGCCGAGCGATTGGGCTTCCTTCGCTTCCACGGCGATCTGATCGAGCGACAGCTGAAACTGCCCCGGCATCGAGCCAATCGGCTGCCGAATTCCTTTGCCAGTTCGGGCGAACAGCGGCATGATCAACCGGCTGGGGTCCAAGCGGGTGTCGCGCACGAGCGCCCGCAGGGCAGGGGACTGGCGCAGGCGTCGAAGACGGGTCGTGGGGAACTGAGAATCGTTCATGGAGGGCTAAGTCCGAGGCGTAGAAAACTCTTCGCTCCATCATCGTTCCCCAAGTCGGCGAACGCGAGGGGACGATGTCTGGCCGAGGAACCTCAATTCCTGAACGGACGGAACATGCGACCTGTTCCGATTCTGCGATCTCGAAGAACTAGAGCGAAAGAGGCTCGTTCGCCAGTTGCCGTTCATGGCGGGTCAGTTCGTACATCTGTTGGATCAGCTGGGCGTCCGCTGGACGCTGCGTCACGTTCCGCCGGGCAAACATCCGCTGTTGCGTCGCGATCATCACTTCGGGGGTCAGTTCGGTCACCTGCCCAAACAGCCGGGCGTAGTTCACAAAGCTGGGAACGTTCGTCGTGATAAACCCGTACATCATGCTGCAAGCGCCGACGATCTTGCCCGTGAATATCCCGGTGTTGATGGCGCTCTTGGCATAGTCTCCCATTACGCAGCCGACGAACTGCATGCCAGTCGCCACCGATTGCCCGCGATAGTCCATCTTCACGTGCCCGTACGTGTTCTTAAGGTCGCTGTTGCAGGTGCCGGCGCCGAGGTTGATCCAGCTTCCCAGGTAGCTGTGGCCTAAGAATCCGTGGTGCTGCTTATTGGTGTAGGGCTCGATGATGCTGGCTTCGACCTCGCCGCCCAGCTTTACCGTATGTCCTACCGAAACAAAGTCCTTGATCGCCGAGTGTTCGATGATTTTCACTTTCGGCCCGACATAAATTGGCCCGCGCAAAAACGTATACGGCCCAACGGTCGCATGATGGTCCAGGACAATCGGCCCCTGTTTGGTGTCGCTCACGACGTATTGGCCAAGCACAACGCCATCGGCTGCGAAGACGCCTTCGGAGACTTCGCGGTACGTTCCGCCAGCAAGCCGGTGATGGAGACTCGCCGTGAGCGACTCCATGTTGTGGCGGACGTAGTCGTGCGGCCAATCGGCCAGAATCAGTTGCGTGAAAGAGGCACCGCTCTGTAAAGCTGCACTTTCGCCCGGGGCAAACGTCGATTCCAACCAATTGTTGAAGCGGTGGAAATCGAAAACGCTGGCGGCCGGGTGATCGTTGACGAGGGCAGCGACGACGCTTTCTCCTTGTCGCACGATCGTTGGCTGTGAAGCGCCCGCGAGCTTTTTCAGGTTCTCAAAAGCGGCCACCGTCGGGATCAGGCGGGCATTCACCAGCAGTGTCGACTGCGACGTCGCCGGACCGTGATCGAAGTCAGGGAAGTCGAGCTTCTGAATCTCGGCCAAATGAGGCCGCACGACACCACGCAACTTAGCGTTGTGCGAAAGCGACAACGGCGTCAGCCAATCGACCAGACGATACGACGCGCACGAAACGTTGTACGCCGCCCGGCCGATCGTGATCGGATAGAGTTGGTCAACGCGGCGATCCTCGAAGACGATAATTTGCATGGCATGCCGCAATCGTGAGGATGAACTGGGGCGGCGGTTGAAACAGACCGAGCAACGACCGCCGCTTCCTGCCGACTTGAGCCGCTAGGCGGCTTCAAGCTGCGACATGAATCGATCGAGTAACGCCTTCTTGCTCTTGGAATAGGCGCCGGCGTGCATCCAATGTTCCAGTTCCTGGATGTTTTCGTCAACGAGAGCTGGCGAGTCCTCGTAGAGTTTGAGCGCTCGATCGACCGCCTTCACGATCGATTCCCCATCCGGGACCTCGATGATTCCCTTCCGAGGCAGGGGGACCAGGAACTCAAAGCGACTAAGGTCGTTCGAAACGACCAGTGCGCCGGCATAGAGGGCTTCAAAGTGACGATACGTCCATGGAGCAAAGCCGCGCGGCGCGAGTGCCACCTTCGACTGGGCAAGGCCGGAGAAATACTCGAAATACCCTATCTTCTTACGATTGAGCCAAAGCTGATTGAGTGTGCTCTGGTGCGGCGAGTCGCGGAAACGCTCCCGCCATTCGGATTTTCCTACCAGGCCACCCCACAGCTTGAGCTCCGGCCGCTGCTGCCGAAGCGAGACCAGCCACTCGACGCGCTGATTCCGCTTGAGATCGCCTGTCGGCCGAGCCACAAAACCGACATCAAACGGTTTCTCGCGCGATTTGCCGAGAACTTGTTTGCGAGCCTTTTCTTTCAGCAACGCCAGGCGTAGCTTGTTGATCGGCGGCCGCTTGATCGGGAGCAACCCGACGCGGAACGGGAATTTCCACTTTGCATCGCGCCAAGTCTTCAGCACGAGATCAGTCTGCGAGAGCAGGAATTTGCGGTTCGATTTGAGGAAGTGGATTCCCTCGTTGTCGGTCGAATCGTAAAGCACCATCTGCCGAAACGAGATGTTCGAAAGATGCTGCTGGTCGACCGTCGTTGGACACCCGACGAAGAGCATGTCGGTGTCGGCTTGGCGTTCCGCCAGCAATTGCGACGGCCGAATCAATCGAACCGCCGACCGACCGAAGTATTCGACCAGGAACCAGTACAAACCGAGTTCCGCGTAGGCTCCGACGTGCGTCGCAAGCCACCAGTAAAGCGAGTTCCGGCGGAAACTGGCGTCCAGCCCCGAATCGTCGCTGATCACAATCGTAAAGGGAATCTTCGCCATAGTTCGCGAAATGCAGGCAGCGCCAACGTGAGTGATTTTGGATGCGAGAAGGTATTCGGCGAGGGAGTTTCTGGCAATGGAAATCGGGCCTGCTAGCGGATTACATCCGACCGAATTCCGAATCCCACTCGCCAAATTTGTGTCCGTGAACCAAAATGGGGATAGCTCCTCTTTGGTAGCAGACTGTTTCGCCTTTCAGCCGCGTCGCATGTCGACGCTCCTACATGACCGAATCGAGGCTTCGCCGCCAAATTGCCTTCGAGGCAGCGCGGCTGATGTACTCGCGCGAGGAATCGGAGTATTTCCGCGCCAAACTCAAGGCCGCACGGCGTATTGCCAAAGGATGGGTCAAACCGTCCGAACTCCCCAGCAACGCCGAAATCCGCGACGAAATCCAGTGCATGGCCCGCTTGTTCGAGGGCGCCAAGCGCTTCGACGAGCTCCGCGAGATGCGCGTCGACGCCCTGCGAATGATGCGGTCCATGAGCCGTTTTCGCCCGCGGCTGATCGGCAGCGTCCTTACGGGGCACATCCGCGCCGGTAGCGATATCGACCTCCACTTGTTCAGCGACAGCATCGAGGCCGTTACGCACGAACTCGACGAGCAAGGGCTGATCTACGACGTCGAGCGGAAAGTCGTGAAAAAACAGGGCGAAACGCGAACGTTTACCCACGTCCATTTGCGGGACCGGTTCGACTTCGAGTTGACGATCTATGCCGCCGATCAGGCCCACATCGTGTTCAAAAGCTCGATCACGGGCAAACCGATGGAGCGCAAGAGCATCGCCGAGTTGGCACAGTTTATGGCGATCGAGTACCCGGACCTGAACCTGGAAGACGCTTTGCTGGAAGCGTCCGAGACGCCCGACCGTTTCCGCGTATACGAATCGTTGCTTCTGCCACTGGAAAACGTGAAGCAAAGCCCCAAATGGCATCCCGAGGGAGATGCCCTGTTTCACAGCTTGCAGGTGTTCGAGTTGGGCCGTGACCAGTTGGCTTACGACGAGGAATTCCTCCTAGCCGCCCTGCTGCACGACATCGGCAAGGCGATCGATCCGCACGACCACGTGGTGGCCGGTTTGGAGGCCCTAGGCGACTACATCACGCCCCGCACGCGGTGGCTGATTGCCCATCACATGGACGCTCAGCAAATCCTGGACGGAACGCTGGGCGCGAGGGCAAAACGCCGCTTGCAGCAGGACGAGAGTTACGAGGAACTGGTGCTGCTGGCCCGCTGCGACCGAGGGGGGCGAGTTCCTGGGGCCGCTTCACCGGAACTCGACGAAGCTTTGGAATACCTGCGGGATTTGTCGCAGAGCTTTTCCTAGCCTGGATTGACTACCGAGCCCCAGGCCACGGCCCAACGGGCTTTTCTGGCAGGTCCTTTTGCTCGATTTCGGTCTCATAGAGCACCAGTCCCCGCGCCTGGTAGTGGGCCAGCGCCGTGGGATGATCGAGCGAACACGTATGCAGCCAAACTCGCTGGGCCGTTGCAGCAGGTTCGGTCTGCAGCCAGTCCCAGCCGCGGTAAAGGGCGTTCGTCAGCATCACCGCGCCAAAGCCTTGGCCAACATAGGCGGGAAGCAGTCCGAAGTAAACGACTTCGACGCCCGTTTCGGGTGCTAGCTCCAGTTCGTAGTACCCGGCGGGAACGCCGCGGACGGACAGAACCCACGTTTCCCGATTGGGCCGCGCCACGTCGTCCAACCACTGCTGGTAAGTCCACGGCAGGCGGTCAATCCAGTACCAATCGCCTCCTATAGCTGTGTAAAAAAATCTGCTGAGCTCTGGTGAAGGTGGGTCGACTTTAGCGATCTGGCAGATTGAGGCTTCGAGCGTCCGCCCGCGAATTTGCCCTCGCGAAGTCGTTTCCAAGTAGTGGGTTGTGACGCAGGCGCGCATAGGAGAGGGAGTTTCTGGATTTTTAAATTTGGCAGTTTCCAAAGCGCCGGCATGCAAGCTGCTGTTTGTCGCCGCGACCAGTTGTGGCACAATGATCCCACGATCCAATCAAGCTTACATGGAAGTAAATGCCAGATGAGTCGCTCGTCTACTCCTTCGCCCGTTTGCGAACCCTCCCCTGCCCAAATTGCTGCCCCGATCGCCAGCAGTTCGATTTCCCCAGCGAACAACAATCGCATCGGGTATCTCGAAGCATTTACGCAGTTTGCCGCGGAAGTCGATCGCAACATCGCCGCTGGCGCTCCGGGCCTGGTTTCGGACGATCGATCGCCGCAAGAGCTCTCGCTGCGCGAAGTCGAAATGTTGCTTGAGTCGCCCACGCTTCCGCAGCAACTGCGAGCCACTTGGGTTAATCCAGCCCGGGCGAGGCTTTTTGCCCTCGACCATGGGAACACGAAGACCCTGCTCGGCTGGATCGAGCACGAATTGCAAACCGCCCGCCATCTGCGCCGGGGCCGATTGCTCGGTGCGCGGCTCAAAACCCTGATTCGCCAGCGCGAAATTGCCTCGCGGTCGCGCGAGTCGTCTGCCGCAGCTCAAACCGGTCAAGATGAGGGATACGAAATCCGTCTGAACTTGATGGGTGTCGACCAGTCGACGTGGCGGACGATTCAGGTCCCGGACATGACACTCGATCGCTTGAGCGATACCATTCGCGCTTCGTTCGAGTGGGATGCGCGAGCCGGACATTGTTTCAGCATCCATGGAGTACCATTCAGCCCTTGGCGATGCGCGGGACCATTTTGGCCCGTCGAACAGGAAGCTGAGGACGAGTTTGATTGGAAGCTTTCGGAGCTACTCGGTACCCAACAAATCGGTGAGACTGCTTTGGGAGCAACCTGGTTTTACCAACTCGGGCCGTGGCTTCACGAGATCATCGTCGGTCGCCGCATCCAAGGGGAAATTGTTCTGCCGCACTGCCTGGACGGCGCCGGTTCGCTCAACGCCGTCCGGCCCACGGCACTGGCCCACCTGCGACTGGTCACGGCCACCGGCGTGCTGGAGAACGTCGACGAGGAAGGGGTTGCCGCCGCACGGGTTCCTCGATCGACGACGATCGCCAATCCAGGAGCGGCGACGTTTGACGTCGCTCGCACGACCACAGCCATGAGGCGCTGCGCCTAAGAACCGAACGCTTGAGAAACGGATTTGCTACGCGGTCTTGCCAGCCGTCAGATCGGACGCGATCCGCCGCAGGATGCGATCGCGCTGCGACAGGTAGCTGCCGTGGTCGCCATCGATCATCTCGATGTGAAAATCGCCGAGGGCGAATTTGGCCCAGCCGAGCAAGTCTTCTCGTTTGACCAGGCGATCTCCTTTTCCGCCGAAAACCGTCACTCCGCAATCGAGCGGCGGCAGCGCCGTGTTTCGCCAACTGGAGAATATCTCGGCATCGGCCACCATTAGCGCTTGCCGTTCCGGCGTGTTCGCACTTGCGCCAGCCGCAACGAACAACTCTTTCAGGCGAGGATCGTTCGGTTCACCTAGATTGTTCGCAAAGCCGCTGGAAACTCGCTGCATCACGGCGTCAGGCGCCATGGATGCACCCATGAAAAGCCGCTCCGGCTGTAATCCGAAACGACGGCGCAGTAGCTGGGCCAGTTCATAAGCGACCAAACAGCCGGCGCTATGGGCGAAAAAGGCGAACGGGCGATCGAGTTCGTCGAGCAACCCGTCAGCTAATTCGTCGACAAGCGTTTCGAAATGGTCGATGGGCGATTCCGCCGCGCGATCGCCTCGCCCCGGCACCTGCACCGCGCATACTTCGACGTTGCCGGGCATCGCATCGTTCCATTCCGCGAACAGCGAAGGCTCGCCGCCGAGGTGGTGGAAGCAAAACACCCGATGTTCCGCAGCGGGTTTGATGCGGCGAGGAGCGATCCAAATATTGGTTCCCGAGATCCCGCCCGTGTTGCCACTGGCTGAACCCTTGTTGGAAATCCAGTTCATCAGTTCTCCCGCTAACGCCGCAATCGTCGTTCGCATGAGTAACGTTTCGACTGGCAGACGGATGCCAAGCCCACGGTTGATCTCGTACACCCACTCCACGGCGATGAGCGAATCAACGCCGATCTGGAACAGGTTCGCCGTCGGATCGGGCGATTCGGGCTGTTCGTGCCGCAGCAACTTGACAAGCTGCTCCTGCAGGAACGAAATCAAACGCGTTTGCTGTTCTTCTTCCCCAAGGGCGAGCAATTCTTCTTTGAGCGGCGTCATCACCGAAGGGGCGGTATCGGGCCCGCCTTCGCCGATTCGCGGCATGTCCATCATCGCCGCGATCCGCTGGAGACGAACTCCTTCCAAAGCCGCGATCGGCTGCAAGTTTTTGTCGAACATCGCAACGTCGGCCATCACGCCATCGCGCTGGCTGGTGAGCCGCAGATAGCCGATGGCCTCGGTCCCCGTCGATTGGCGCAAATAAACGCGGTCAATCGCCACAGGCAGCATTGCGTGTTGACCAAGCGTTGCATCCAGCTTGGCGAGCAGAGCTTGAAAGCAGGCGTCTAACAAAACGGGGTGGAGTAAATAGTCGCCGGCATCAGACGTCATCGACGCCGGCAAGCGTACGACGCACGCAACTTCGTTCTCGCCGACGTCTACGGCGCTGAGAGCGCGAAATCGCTCGCCGTACTGCAAACCCCGTTGTTGAAAAACATCGTAGATGCCCGCGATCGTCGGACTCACTTGATCGCTGGCAGCGGTTTGTTTGGCAAGCGCTCGCGTTGCCTCAGTGGGTTGCAGTGCCCACGCGGGATAGTCTCCCTCGCCGACAATTCCTTGCGCGTGCAAGATCGAACCACTCGCGCCCGGCTTGCTGCGCAGTTCGATATTGGCATCGGCGCCGTGTCGATCGATGGTGACTTCGATTCGTTCGGATTGCGTCGTATCGAGCGGCAACGCCCGCAGCAGTTTGATGTCGCGGACCATCACGCTCTTGCTGGACGAATCGTCGAGCGGGCCCCGCGTCGCGGCCATCAATTCGACATAACCGCTCGCGGGGAAAACCGCGGCGCCGCCGAAGCGGTGATCCTGCAACCAATCGAGCCGTGGCTGCGACCAGTTCGGCCGGAACAACAGTCGCCCGTTGCTACTAGGCTCGTTCGCCCCCAGAAGGATGTGCTCAGGGATAGCCTGCGGTTTCTTGAATTTGTGCCGCTCGGCGCCTTCGGGTGTAGGCGTGACGTAATAGTCTTGTTTCTGGAACGGATAAAAGGGAAATCGCAAACGGCGAAACGGACCCGGTCCAAAATCGAGCGATTCCACGCTGGGCACATCGCGTCCTGTTACGATCTTCGGGGACGTTTTTCCTTGAGCGAGTTGATCGAGCAACTCCACCGCAGACATCAAGCTGTCCGCTTGAATCGCCGCGCGATAGGGGAGCGCGGCCCTGTTTTGAGCGAGTGACGCTGCGACGTCGCGAAGACGAACACCTTGTGATGCATAGCCCGCGATCGTATCGCGATGGCGGCGAGCCATCTCGCGAAGCGCTTTCTCGTTCCGAGCCGACAAAAGCAGGGTCGCTGGGCCATCGGGTGCGTAATTGGCGGAAGGCGTCGCGGCCTTGGGAGCTTCGCCCAGGATGATATGGGCATTGGTTCCCGTGAAACCGAACGAGCTGATGCCGACGTAGCGGGTTCCCTCGCTCTCCCACGGCGTGAGTTCGCGCGGGACTTGGATCTTGCCGTTGGCCCAATTGGCGTGGGGATTGGCTTTTTTGAAATGCAGGTGCGGTGGAATAGCCTTGTTCTGTAGCATCCACGTTGCTTTGATGAGCCCGGCAACGCCTGCGGAGGCTTCCAAGTGGCCGATGTTAGTCTTGGCCGAGCCAACCCAAAGCGGGTCCTTGCGGTCGTGACAATAAACGCGGGCAAGTGCGCCCAGTTCGATCGGGTCGCCAAGCTGCGTTCCCGTACCGTGGGCTTCTATCGCGCCCACTTGATGCGGCTGGAGTCTCGCCTGAGCGAGGGCACGACGAATGACGTTTTCTTGCGCCGTGCCGTTGGGGACCGTGAGACCGCCGCTGGGGCCGTCTTGATTCACCGCCGCGCCGTAGATGACTGAACGAATGGGGTCGCCGTCAGCGATCGCGTCACTCAACCGTTTGAGGACGAGCATCCCGGCCCCTTCGCCGCGGACATAGCCATCGGCCGCCGCGTCGAACGTCTTGCAGCGTCCATCAGGCGCCAGCATGCGGGCCTTGGAGAAATTGATGCTCAGGAGCGGCCCCAACAGCGCGTTGGTACCACCAGCTAAGGCTACGCGGCACTCGCCCGTCCGAATGGCCTGGCAAGCGAGTTGAACCGAAACAAGCGACGACGAACAGGCCGTGTCGACCGCCGTGCATGGCCCTTGAAGGCCAAGGAAGTAGGAGATTCTTCCGGCCGCCGCCGCATGGCAGTTGCCCAAGCCGACGAAGGGGTCGACTGTGGGAATGTCGCTGGCTAACAATCGCAAGCTGTAATCGAAGCTCGCGATGCCAACGAACACGCCCGTATCGGAGTTGTAGAGCGAGTCGGGCGAGATCGCCGCGTCCTCGAGCGCCTCCCAACTGGTTTCGAGCAGCATCCGATGCTGCGGGTCGAGCGTGAGAGCCTCGCGCGGCGAGACACCGAAGAAGTCCGGATCGAACTTTCGCAAGTCGCGGACGAACGCGCCGTACCGCGAGTTCATCTTGTTGGGAACCGCCGGATCGGGATCGTACGTTTCCTCGATGCTCCAGCGATCGGCAGGGACTTCCTTGATGGTGTCCGTGCCAGCGCAAAGCATCCGCCAAAATTCGTCGGGCGTATCGGCGTCGCCTGGCATCCGGCACGCCGCGCCGACAATCGCGATCGGTTCGGTTCGCGCGTACTCGGCAGCGTCCAGCTTGGCTTGGAGCTTTTCCAAAGCCATAAACGCTTGCTTGACGGGCGAAAGGTTCGGCGAACCACCAGTCGACATGGTATGTCCAAAAAACGACGAAACGCGTCCCAGGAAGCGACCGCGCCGTCATCGTGAAGCGCAGTCGCACGTTAATGAAGGACCAATCCGCAGCCCCATTCAAAGATCAAAGCCGCTGTGCGTTAGCCCTTATCAAGGTACTTTTCGCGAAGCATGGCTTCCACTTCCGCATCGCTGTACTGATCCAGATTCTCAGCGCTGCTTTCTTCCGGAGTTTGCATTTCCTCCGCGTGTTTTTCAGCGCCGTGGCCATTGCGGTGACCATTGGTCGCCGTCATGGGAGGGCTCGCAGCGGCGGGCTTGGCCGGTGCTTCGGGCTCGGGGCCCAACTGCACCAGCGTCAGCAGATGCTTAGCCAAGGCTTCGACCGTCGGATGGTCGAAGGCCACCGTTGCCGGCAAGACCACCTGCAATCCGCGTTGCAAGCGGTTTTGCAACTCGACGGCGGTCAGCGAATCGAGCCCCAAGTCGAACAATCGTCCGCGGGGCGGAACGCTCTCGGCCGAGAACCCGAGCACGGCACCGATCGTGGTTCGCACGATTTCGAGGATCTTCGCCTGTCGCTGTGCGACTGGCGTTTTCTTCAGCTCTTCCAACGCCTCGCTGTTCGCGGCGGGCGCCGCGGCAGCTGCTGGCGACGCGGCACTGCCGTCGCCGCGACCTTGCGACTTGGGTCGCAACTCTTGGAAGAACGGAATAGCAGGCGTGTTCTGCAGGAAGCGATTCCAGTCGATCGGCACGATGGCCGTTTGAACCAAATCGTCCGCCAGCATTTGCACAAAGACTTCAAGTCCACCAGCCAATGGGATTTGTTGCATCCCCATCGCCGCCAGGCGCTGTTGATTGCGAGCGTCCATCCGAGCGGCCATACCGGCTTCGGCCCACGGCCCCCAGTCAAGGCTTTGGCCCGGCAGGCCAGCGGCGCGCCGATAGTGCGCCAGTGCATCAAGGAACTGATTGGCCGAGGCGTAGTTCCCCTGCCCTGTCGCACCGAGCAAGCCCGCCGCCGACGAGAAGCAGACGAAGAAGTCGAGCCCCATCCCGGCCGTAGCCTTGTGGAGGTTCCAGGCACCCGCGACTTTTGGCGCGAGGACTTTCTCGAATCGATCCCACGTCAGTTGGCGAATGGTTCCGTCGTCGAGCACACCGGCGGAGTGGACGATGCCGCGAAGCGGACTCGGCAGCGAAGCCAGAGCCGCCGCAAGCGAATCGGCATTCGACACATCCCCCTTGGCGACATGAACCTTCGTGCCGAGAGCTTCAATCTCGGCCACCGCTTGTTGTTGCTCGGGCGTCTTCGCCCCTTCGCGTCCAATCAACACCAGTTGCTTGGCGCCGATTGAGGCGAGCTTTTTCGCGACTTGCAAACCGAGTCCGCCGAAACCACCTGTCACTAAGTAGCAACCGTCTTGCCGAATGCGAACTCCGTGTTGCGGCCTGTCGAAGCCGAGCACTACTTTGCCGCGGTGGCGACCTTGAGCAACGTGCCGGAAGGCGGTAACCGCTTGTTCGATACCGAGCAACCGGTGTGGTAGCGGAGAGAGTTCGCGCGAGGCCATGCGAGGCATCAGTTCGTTCAGCAGTCGGCCCAGGAAGCCGGGAGCTGCACGTTCTTCGTCGCCCAAGTCGAACGGGAAGTAGACGACATCGGGACGGCGGCGAGCCATCAGCTCGCGGGTCCAGATGCCGATCTTGCCAATTTCGACAAACGCACCGCCTTGAGCCAGGCAGTTGAGGCTCGCCTCGATGAACTCGCCGTTGAGGCTGTTGAGGACAACATCAACGCCTTTGCCATCGGTGTCCTTCATGATCGCGGCCGAGAAGTCGGTCGTCCGCGAGTTGTAAATGTGCTTGACCCCGAGAGCCTCGAGGAACTCCCACTTGCCAGGGCTGGCCGTGGCGAACACTTCGGCACCGCTCCGCATGGCGAGCTGCACAGCAGCTTGTCCAACGCCACCAGCGGCGGCGTGGATGAGCACCTTCTGACCCGGTTTGATTTGGGCCAGCTTTTCGAGGCCGTACAACGCTGTTAAAAACGGTAATGGAAGCGTGGCGGCTTCGACCGCGCTGATCTCTTGCGGCCTGACCGCACATTGGCGGGCAGCAACCGTCACATGGCTGGCCAAGGCCCCCGTCGCGACTGCGACCACGTCCTGTCCAATGGTGAAGTCGGTCACGTCTGGCCCGAGAGCGACCACACGGCCGGCGCACTCGAAGCCGAACGGTGCCGTCTCGGCCGAGGTGATTCCCAGCGGCGCTTCAAACTCTTGCAACATGCCGAGAGCACGCAGCACGTCGCGGAAGTTGAGGCCCGAAGCATCAACTTCGATTTCAATCTCGCCAGGGCCCGGCACTCGGCGCGGGCTGGCCGCCAGCCGCAGGTTCTCGAGCGCGCCGTAGCTACTAATTGCCAGGCGGAATGGCTCGTCTGGACGATCCATTCTCACTGTCGTGGCTTTTTGCCGCGTCATGCGGGCGCCATAACGCTGTCCGCCGCGCCAAGCAACCTGGAACTCGGCATCTTGTTGCGAGGCTTCGCCGGCGGCGAGTTCGCACCAGAGAGCCTCGACCACTTCGTCGGCCGAATCGGCTGGGTCGAGATCGACGCGCGTCACTCGCGCCTCGGGGTATTCGCCCGCGGACGTACCGCCCAAGCCCCATAGCGAGCCTTGCGCGACTGCGGGAACGCGGTCCCCTTCGACCACCGACATGGCCCCTCGCGTGGCGACAACTAGACGAGCCGTCGGCGCGAGGCCTGCCGTTGTACCGCTGCCGGACGTGGCGTGAATCAAGTTCAGCAACCCGCGAAGCAGTACGGGCTGCACATCGGGCGGCGCGGTCTCGTTCGTGGAAGTCGGACCGGAGAGGAACAAGATTCCACGCAACTGCGGACGGACGCCGTCCGACAAATCGCGTAGCAGTTGGCGGAAGTCTTCGACTTCACCTGGTCGCACTTCGAACTCGTCGTTGGAGATCCGCTGGCACTTGCTGCCAAGCCGCGCGACGACCGCTTGTTGGTCTTCTTGCGAAAGTTTCTTCGCGAGCGCTGTGCTGGCCGCGGAATCGCCGGCCGCTTCGTCGGTGACGATGAGCCACGTTCCCACGCGATCGAACGTCGCCGCGGAATTGAAAGCTACCGGCCGCCAGCCCATGCCGTGCAACCAGGGAGCGAACTGCGACTTCACGCCCATCCGCTCGGCCACGCTCACCACGCGGCGAACTTTGAAGCGGGTTGCCTTCGCCAGAATGCGGCCTTCGTCGTCGGCCAGAATCACGTCCGCGACTACCAGACCTTCGGCCTCGGGCGATTCGTCGTAACGAATGCGGGCGTAGGCCAAGCCCGTCTTCGAGGGGCTGCCAAAGTATTCGACCTTTTCGACACCAGCCGGCAAAAACGGCTTGCGGAGCCGATCGTCACCCGCGGCACCGACCACTTGGAACGCGGTGTCCAAGATCGCCGGGTGAACCAGGTAGTTGCCCAGGTCGTTGGCGATCTCATTGGGAGCTTCCCAGCGAGCCAATGCTTCACCGCGGCAGTAGTCGATTCCCTTCAAGCTTTGGAAAAAGTAGCCGAATTGCAAACCGCGAGTCCACAAGTCCTCGTAGTAGGTCTTCGCGTCCCAATGCTTGTCGCAGCGAGCGCGAATGGCATCCAGATCGAGCGACTCGTGCTCGTGATCGTTTGCGGTGACCACGCCCGAAGCGTGGTGCATTTCGGTCGGCGGGCCATCGACGTGTTCCACCTGACGGAAGAACTCGACTTTGTGTTTGCCAGCGGCTCCCTGCACAGGCGAAACCAAAATCTGAACGGTCTCGTTGCGGTCGGGTTGTGGCGGGAAGCCACGATGGAACTGGGCGTCTTCAATCTTGAGCGACTTGTGCGGCGCGATCGCGTTGCCCGCGGCGAACAGGACTTCCAAGAAGCCCGACGCCGGGAAGAGCGAGTAGCCTTCGACCTGGTGGTCGACGAGCCAGAACGGGCTGGTGGTGCCGACTTTGCCCTCGAACATCGTTTGTCCGCGCGGCAATGCGATGCGACGGCCGAGAATCGGATGGCCCGTCGCCGTGCCGCCTGAACCGCCGGCGCTACTGGGTTCCTCTTCGGTAAGTGGCTCTTCGAGCCAGTACTTCTGCCGTTGGAACGCATAATTGGGAAGCTTTTGTCCGCGACCGAGACGTGGATCGTATAGCTTGTCCCAAGCCACTTTGCCGCCTGCGGCGTACCAGCGGGCGACGCTCGACAAAATGGTCTGCCAATCCGAACCCGGACTGCTCAAGCTGGGGAGCCACAGGTATTGCGGGTCGGGCAGGCAAATTCGTCCCATCGCCGAGAGGACCGCTTTGGGGCCGGCCTCGATGAAGACCTGGCAACCCAAATCGGCCGCGGCTTGAATGCCTTTTGCGAACAAGACCGCATGACGGAGGTGATCACGCCAGTATTCAGGCGTGGCAATCTCATCGCCAGCAGGCTGACCGGTCAGGTTCGAAATGATCGTACGGTTCGGCTTGTGGAAGCGAACGCTGGAGGCTTCCGTGAGGAAGTCGTCCAAGATCGGATCCAGCAGGTGCGAGTGGAACGCATGCGAGACCGTCAACTGGCTCACGCGAATGCCTTCGGCCTGCGCCTTGGCGACGACTTTGGCAACGGCATCGTGCTCGCCCGAGATGACCACTTGCTTGGGGCCGTTCACCGCCGCGATGTGCGCTTTGCCGTTGCTGCCGCGGATGGCCTCTTCAACCCAGGCTTGGGTCGCCATGATGGCATGCATCTCGCCACCAGGCGGCAGAGATTGCACCAGTTGCGCGCGAGCGGCGATCAATCGCAGGCCATCTTCCAAATCGAACACGCCTGCGGCACATGCGGCCACGTACTCGCCGACGCTGTGACCAAGGACGACGTCGGGCTCGATGCCCCACGACTTCCACAGTTCGAACAAGCTGTACTCGATCGCAAACAGCGCCGGTTGCGTGAACGCGGTTTGGTCCAATGCCGATTCGCTACCGGTCGGGTAGATCTGCGAGAGGAGCGAGTCGGGCAACCATGGCCGCAGCAACTCGTCGCAACGATCAAGCGTGCGGCGGAACACTGGTTGGTTCTCGTACAACTGCTTCGCCATTCCGACGTACTGCGAGCCTTGGCCGGTGAACAACATCGCGAGCTTCGGCGAGGTCTCACCCGCTTCGCCACTGGCGACACCAGGGATTTCGCTGGCGGCAGCGAGTCCCTTCTTCGCGACCATTTGCAACCGCTCAACCGCTTCGGCCGTTGAGTTGGCAACGATGGCGAGTCGATACCCCATGTCTGAGCGCGTTGTCGCGGCAGCGGCACAGATTGCTTCCAGGCTGTTCGTGCCAGCCGCTTGCAACGTTTCGGCGTAGCGAGCGGCCAAGTCGGTGAGCGCCTGCGGGTGCTTGGCCGAAATTGGCAACAAGTGGACGGGACGTCCCGACGAGCGTGGTTGCGATGCCAGTGGAACGCGTGTTCGCGCAGGCGGTTCTTCCAGGATCACGTGGGCATTGGTTCCGCCGAAGCCGAACGAACTGATGCCCGCCCAGCGTTTGCCTTCGTCGACGTTCCAAGGCTCTTCCTCGGTCGGTACGTGGAAGCTTTCCCAGTGAGCGTTTGGATTGGGATTATTGAAGTGCAGGTGGCGCGGGATGCGTTGGTGATTCATGGCGAGAATCACCTTGAGCATGCCGTTCACACCCGAGACGGCCTCGGTGTGGCCGAGGTTGGTTTTCAGCGAGCCGATGGTCAACGGCTTGTCGCGTCCGCCGAACACGGCATCGAGCGCCGAAAGCTCAATCGAGTCGCCCAGCGGCGTGCCCGTGCCGTGCGCTTCGAGGTAGCTGATCTGATCGGGACGCAGGCCCGCCGAATCCAGCGCCGTGCGAATGACCGCTTCTTGGGCCGTTGCGCTAGGAGCCGTGAGACCGTTGCTGCGACCGTCTTGATTGACGGCCGAACCCTTCACCACGCACCAGATGTTGTCGCCTGCTCGCAGCGCGTCGCTCAAGCGTTTGACCAGCATGATGATGACGCCTTCGCCGCGGACGTAGCCGTCGGCAGAGGCGTCGAACGTTTTGCACTTGCCGTCAACGGCCAGCATCTGCGCCTTGCTGAACGTGATCATCGGCTCGGGAGCGATGACCATGTTCGATCCGCCGATCAGCGCGAGATCGCACTCACCGCGCGACAAGCTGTGAAACGCCTGATGCGCAGAAACCAACGATGATGAGCAAGCCGTATCAATGCTGAAGCACGGGCCGTTGAGGCCGTAGAAATACGACAGCCGTCCGCATGCGGTGGCCGACGACGTCCCCGTGCCGAAGTACGGCGTAATGCGTTCCTTGCGCTTCGCCGTGAGGAGCGAATAGTCGACGCCACACAACCCCAGGAACACGCCGGTTTGGCTGCCGGCCAATTTCTCGGGCTGAATGCCGGCGTTTTCGAATGCTTCCCACGAGACTTCGAGCAACAATCGTTGCTGCGGGTCGAGCGCGTTTGCTTCGCGGCGAGCCACGCCGAAGAACTGTGGGTCAAAGTGAACAATGTCGTTGATGAAGCTGCCGCTCCGCGTTGCCATCTTGCCTGGCAAGCTGCGGTCGGGGCTGTAGTACGCATCGATATCCCAGCGATCGGCCGGGATCTCGGACGTGGTGCACACACCTTCGTGGAGCACCGTCCAAAGCTTCTCTGGTTTATCGACACCGCCTGGCAATCGGCATGCAATGCCGATGATCGCCAAGGGCTCAATCTTTCCAGTGGGCGGAATATTCACAGTCATTCTTTCTGTCCTTTTCGCCTCCAAAACCGGAGGCGTACGCGCACCGACATGTGTTACAGCCGCCGATCCAGTTTTCTTTGGATCGCCGGGCGGCTGCGAGGCAACTGGGGTCGTGCTAGGAAGTGGTTGAGGCGCGGGCGCAGATGCCGCGCGAACGTTGGATGGCGGTGGTAACGCCACTTTGCGATCGACCAGGTCGGTCAACATACCTGCCAGGGCCATGACCGTGGGATGATCGAACAGCAGAGTCACAGGCAACGCGTGATCCAACGATTGCTGCAACCTGTTTCGTAACTCGACTGCCGTGAGGGAGTCGACCCCGAGATCGGAGAAGCCCCGATCGAGAGGAATTTTTTCGACGCTCACCCCTAGCGCTTGAGCGAGTTGCTGGCGCAGGAGGTTCGTGATGAGCGATTTGCGATCTCGCGGCAACGCGTCGGCCAGCTTCTGACGAAGCGTGTCGAGCGTAGGAACGTTACCGGTGACTTGTCTTGGTGTTTCGCGGGCAAACTCGTCGGGCGAGTAGACGCCGTTAGTCTTGGCGTCATTCCCATTCGTCGGGCCATGACGCCCGTTGCCATTGCCGTTGGCGCCGCTCTTCTTGACACCATTGCCATTGGGGTGGTGAGGTTGGGCTTCGATCGCCGGCTTGGGGCGATCAATCCAGTAGCGCTGACGTTGGAAAGGATAAGTGGGGAGCGAAACACGCCGAGCGCCGCCAGCGACCTTTCGCCAATCGATCGACGCACCAGCGACAAAGAGCCGCGCGAGCGTTTCAGCAATTGCGTTACGATCGCTCGATGCCACGGTGATTTTCACCGGTAGGCGAGAACCGTTGGCTGTTGGCCCGGAAAGTGGAATGCGCGGAGCACGCCGTGCAATCGATTCGATCGCAGTCCCGTTCTCGACGGCCTTGAGCAAATCGTCGATCGCGATTTCGCCAGCGAAGGCGGAAGCGACCTGTTTGCAGGCGTCATCGCTCGTCACATACGCAGGGCTCAAGCACCAGTCGAGCCAAAGCGAAGCCAGCGCGTATTGCGCTGTGATCGCAGCCAACCTTGCCGAGACGCTATTCGCGTCGTTCGATGAACCAGACGTGATGAGAGTACGAACTTCATTTGCCACAACAGGCGAGAGCGCACTCAGGCAACGCTCGACAACGGCTTTGTATGCCGGCTCATCGCGGTAGAGTTCGTTTGTGCCCTGGAGGACTTCCGGCTGCTCTCCGGAAAAATGAAAAACGATCGTCGGCGATTCGCTCGCGAGGCCAGCAACTGCCGATGTCTCGGGTGCCGCAGCTGCCCAGGATTGGAGTTGGTCGGCCCATTCGGTCGCCGACTTTCCGGTAACGGCCAGCCGATGCGAAAACGGCACGCGGCCAGTGCTTGCGGTGAACGCCACGTCGGCAATCGAGGCACTCGGATGAGCACGCAGCCACGCTTCGAACTTCGAGGCGAGTTCGACCAGTGCCGTGGCCGTGCGAGCCGAAAGGGTTAACGTACGTGGCGAAGACGAAGCATTTGACAACGGCTTCGTCTGGGGCGCTTCTTCGAGGACGACGTGCGCGTTCGCTCCGCCGATGCCGAGGGAGTTCACCGACGCCCGTCGCGGATGCGAAGGTTCTTTCCACGGGAGCAGCTTCGTGTTAACAAAGAACGGGGAGTTGGCGAAGTCGATCTTCGGGTTGGCGGTCGCGAAGTGAAGCGTCGGCGGAATGGCTTGCCTATCAATGGCCAGCACCGCCTTGATGAATCCTGCGATGCCCGAGGCAATCTGCAAGTGGCCAACGTTCCCTTTGACCGATCCCAGGGCGCAGAATCCATTGTCGGCGGTCGATTGGCGGAACGCCTGAGCGAGACCTGCGACTTCGATGGGATCGCCGAGCGGCGTGGCCGTGCCATGGGCTTCGACCAGTCCGATCGTGCGAGGATCGACGTTCGCCGCGAAGAGCGATTCGGCCGTAACGGCCGCCTGGCCGAGTTCGCTGGGGGCCATGTAGCCCGCCTTCACTCCGCCGTCGTTATTGATCGCCGAGCCTTTGACAACTGCGTAAATGTGGTCGCCGTCGGCCAAAGCTCGATCGAGTCGCTTCAGCAGCACCACACCGGCACCGTTGCCGAAGATGGTTCCCTGCGCTTGGGCATCGAATGGACGGCAATGGCCGTCGGGCGAGGCGATCAAATCATCTTCGTACAGGTAACCGGCTTGCTGCGGCGTCTTCACCGAGACGCCGCCTGCCAGGGCCATGTCGCATTCGCCGGCCAGCACGCTGGCGGCTGCCATGTGGACCGCAACCAGCGAAGTCGAGCAAGCGGTTTGAACATTGATGCTCGGCCCGCGCAGGTTCAGCTTGTACGAGACGCGTGTCGTCAAGTAATCCTTGTCGTTACCGACCATCGTCAGGAAGCCAGTGAGCGAGTCGGGCATCATCAGCGCCGCCCCACCCATCTTCGCTTCGGCTTCCGTCGCGTGTTTGCCCGCGGGCAGCACGTGGTTGAGCAAATACGTGTTGAGCATCGCGCCGGCGTAAATGCCGACGGCATCAGGCGATGTAAGCGGGTTATAGCCAGCGTCTTCAAACGCTTCCCAGCAGCACTCCAGGAACAAGCGTTGTTGCGGGTCGAGCAGTTCCGCTTCGCGCGGCGTGTAGCCGAAGAACTCGGCGTCGAAGTTCTCGACTCCTTCGAGCACTGGTCCAGCCGCGACATAGCGCGGATCGCGAGCGCGACTGGGGGCGACGCCTGACGCCAACACCTCGTCGGTCGAGAACCGTGCAATAGACTCCACACCGCCGCACAAGTTACGCCAAAACTCGTCGAGCGTTCGCGCGCCGGGAAAGCGAGCCGCCATCCCAATCACGGCGACGTAGCGTGAGTTGTCGTCGGCATGCGTGTTCTGGCGATGCTTCGCGCGCTCGCGGCTGGCGGCCAATGGATCGCGATTCGATGGTCGATCTCCCAAGAACTCCGCGAGCGTCCGGACCGTCGGATACTTGAACATGTCGACGATCGAAATCGTTCGCTCGAATGCTTGTTCGATCTTCGAATGGAGTTGCGCTAACAGAATCGACGACGCGCCTAGCTCGAAGACGTTTTGATCGAGCCCGATGGCTGTGCGGTTGAGCGTCTCTTTCCAGATCGCCGCGACTTTGGCTTGAACTTCCGACTCGGGAACGTGCACTGCTTCTTTGGCGTCGGCAGCCGCGAGCTCTGAATTTGCTTGTTCAATGAGCGCAGCAAATTCGCCTGCGGCCAATCGTTCGGCTAATTGTCGGCGTTGCAGTTTGCCGATCGCCGTTTTGGGAATTGATGACTTTGGAACGAGCAACACGATCGAGGGTGAGAGGCCCGATTGCTCGACCAGGCGGCGACGAATGGCCCGCTGGATGCGAATGCGATCGCTCTCGGTCTTTGCGTTTGTGCTGGCGAAGATGGCCAGTCGCTCCGTATCGCCATCGCCGGCTGTCGCGCAGGCGACGGCAAATGTCGGCTCGACACCTTCGACCGTCTCGACAATCGCTTCCAGTTCGGCGCAGTAGTAGTTCGCGCCGTTCACGATAATGCTGTCTTTGGCCCGCCCGGTCAGATACAGTTCGCCGTCGGCTAAGAAGCCAAGATCTCCGGTGTCGAACCAGCCATCGCTGCGGAAAGCTTTGTTCGCTTCGGGGTCGTCAAAGTATCCGCGCGCTACGGCCGATCCCTGAACGTGCAACTGTCCCAAATGATTCTCGGGAAGGGCTTGCCCGTTCTCGTTCACAACTCGCAGGGTGACGCCTTCGATTGCTTGACCAAGGCTCACAACGGTTTGCGTTTCTCGCTCGTTCGGCTTCCCGGCTTGGATTGCCGATCCAATCGATGTCCGCTGGACCCAACGGGTCCGCAGCGGCTCGGCCTCACTGCCAACACGGTAGGTAATGCCTGAGCCCGTTTCGGCCATGCCGAAGGCAGGGCGCATTGCGTGGTTCTTCAGCCCGTAGATCGCAAGTGCCGAAGTAAAACGTTCGACCACTTGGGGCGAAACGGTTTCACCGGCCGTGAGCAATCCCTGGACGTTCGAGAGATCCCACTGGCGGTAAGGACTCTTCTTAACTGCGTTGGCAACGAGGGCATAAGCGAAGTTGGGTGCCCACGAGTGCGTTACCTTGTGCTGCGACAACCAATCGATCCAGCGAAGCGGATCGGCCATCACTGTTTCTTTGGGAGCAAAGATGATTTGGCAGCCAGCCAGGATGCAGCGAATGTGCCAATCGGACATCGTTCCGATGTGATCGAAAGGCAGCCAGTTGAAGGCGATGTCGTTTGCCGATTGCCGGCCCAACTTGTTCGCCGCCACCGCCCGCGAAATCAGATTTGCGTGCGTCAGTTCAATACACTTCATGGCGCCGGTGCTGCCCGACGTCAGGGTGAGCAACGCGACATCGTTGGACGAAACTTGAACAGGTTGAAGTTCATCACCCGAGGCTGTGCTCTTTGCCAAGTCTTCGTAGGCGAGCCACTGCGTTTGCGTTGCGAGCTGATCGGCAACCCAGCGACCTCGTTCGCCAAGCTCGTGCGAGGAAATAATCGCGCGTGGTTGGAGACGTTTGCAAAGGTTAACCAGGGCATCGACAGCGCGGCTGGAGCTTCCTCCACTAGGCACTGCCGCTACGGCCGGAACGAGCCCAGCCCATTGGCACCCCCAGAAAAGGGAGACTATCGGCTGGGACGCCTCCAATTGAAACACAATGCGATCGCCGGGGCTAAAACCGAGGCGTTTGAAGTCCGAAGCGAGGGCTTTGGCATTGTGAATAAGTTGTCGATAACTCTCGCGCACAGCATGCCCGGCTGCGTCCAGATGGCACACTCCACCGGTGGGGTGGGCATGGGCAGCCGCGAGCAAAGCCTGGGAAAGCGTTTGAGGCTCGACGGCAAACACCTCTTCCATCCTCTATTGAAACGAAAAAGTCGCTAATTGTCGCAATAAACTGCGACTTTTCCCGATTCCGTGCGTTGCTAACGATCGCTTCCGCGCCCCCTTCAGTAGCGGTGCCTCAAAGGCTCGCTACCTACTGGTCAAAGCGAAGAATCCTCATTGGTGTAACTATACCAGTTCACGCTTCGGTTGGCCGCATTCTGGTAGTTTTCGACTCGCTCAAGATCGACATTCGACTTAGAGGTCTGCCACAAGTCCAACAATTAAGGGGATTGTGGCGCTTTTGTCGAAAGCGCACTCACAGGGTTGCAAGCGCTCACACGGCGTTGTGTGTTGCGGCAAGATAAACGGAAGTACATTCCTTCGATGGAACGAACGTCCTGCATTATTCCCGCCAACGAAGTGTCAGGCACCACACAAAATCTAGATTGGCGGGAATCCCGAGCTCGCTGACGCAAAATTATTCGGCAGCGCTCTCGGCAAGGGCCTTCTCATAGTACGCAGCTGCTTGATCGTAAGCTTTTCGCGCAGCGGGCCGCTCGCTTTCGCGGATCTGTTTTTCTTTCGCTTTCCAGCACACGTCGACTGCCTCCCGGCACCACTTGGCGCTGCGCTTGCTGGCTCGCACCGGCTTGTTGTCGACGTCCACCCAGATGGGGTTGGTGTGGCAGGTCGGGAAGATCCGAAGCGCCACCCAACTGCTGTGAGGAATATCGACGTCGAACGAGAGGGACTCGGTCCGGCCATCGGCATCGAGCATCTTCTTGGCGACCGCTTCGCCGTTGACGATCAACTCGACAGGAACCTGCCGTGAATCGCCCACGCGCGCACGCTCGACGTGCCAGTAAGGCTTGCTGTCCAACCGAGCGTTACGTATCCGCTCAGTCGCTTCCGTTGGCTTCTCAGCGAGCAACGCCGCAGCATCGCAGGTGACTCGCACCTTTCCAGGCTTCGCGAGTGCAACGCGACTATGTTGTTTGTTGGTGCCGAGTTCGCCCACTTCGAGATCGTTCACTTTGAAATCGAAGAGGTGCGAGAGGCCGTCGGTGCAGTAGCTGCGGCCGTCCTTGATTCCTTGAGACCAGGCATCGAAGTCGAGCGGCTTATCCGTCGGCTGCTTGACGTAGATCCGGCCCAGGCCGACTCGTTCCCCATAGATGCACGGAAAGTCGGTCTCGCCGCTGATTCGCGTCGTCACTCCGCAGTTGAGCGTGTGGTACCAGACGTTGAGTTCCCAAACGACAGGCGTGTCGACGGCCGAGATGAAATCGCAGACATCGTTCGCCCCGGTGACGACATACTCATTGGCTCCGATCCCATCGAACTTGGGCATCGCATAGTCGGGCAACGTCGCCGCAGCCTTTCCTTGCCAGCCGTTGGGTGCACCACCCCACGGTTGACTGCTGAATTTCCGCGAGCCATCGGGCATCACATCAGGCAGGCCCAATCCCCAACCGCTATGGCTGTAGCCGACAATTCCACCTTGGTCGCGTCCCCATTGCAGGACGGGCTGCGTCCAACTGGGCCACTCTTCAATTTGGGTAGTGCCGGGGTAGTCGTCCTCTTGCAAACGCAGCAAACACAAGTGGCCTGCGTGGGACGAGGGAAAGCCGCTCACTTCGATGTCGTACCGCATCAGGTTTTGCGGCGTGGAAATGGCGGAGGTCTTCCCTTCGAAATAGCGCTTCTGGGTGTACCAGCATGGGCCCCACGTAAGCACACAGCCAACGTTGAGGTCCTCGCCAATAAGGTGCCGCATCATGTCGGTGGGCCCGACCCCTTCGGTCGGGCTGTCGTAATGGGCGCAACCGGCGGCGTGAACGTGGTGGTCGCCCGAGAACCATCCGCGCATCTTGGGATGAACCCACCGTTCGAGGCGAAAGGCTTCGGCGTGACTTACGGCTCCTTCAGGAATCGTCACCTTGCGACTCCCAACCACATACTCCGGTCCACGGCTCCACGAGACGGTGTACTCGCCTGCGGGCAGAGAAACGGTTTCGCCATCAGCTCGATAGATCTGCTCGTGAAAGAAAAAGTCAGGAGCCAGTCGCCGGGCTGTATTGGGATAAACGCGGCCAAAGCGGTCGCGGATGGTGAACGCGGCCGTCGTCGGCGCTCCATTTTCATCGCGGACATGCATCGCCATCTGGCACGAGGGAACGCACTCGAACAGGATCGCCGTCTCGTTGCGGAAACCGAGGTCCTGCGTCCCTTGTCCGACGTCGAAGACCAGCGTTGCTTCGCGGCGTCCTTTATCGCGACTATAAAGTTGCACAACGCGGTATTCGCACTCCAGTCCCGAGAGTTCCTTTGCAAGGGGCTGCTTCGTAAACGACTGGATATCCAGGAAACGTTGGGCCGCCTCGGCCGCGGTTACGAGTTTTTCGACCGACTGCGGCTTTTCGCGCGATCCCTTTCCTTGTTGGTAGTTCGGTGCGGAGTTGGGGCTGGCGATGCGCAGCTCGGGATTGATCCGAGCCTCGTTGTGGACTTTGACCAGGAACGTCCGCCATCCTTGTTCGATCAATTCCGGCTTGGTGGGTCCGTTAACCACTTTGACGCGGCTCTCGGGATTGATATTCACCATCGCGAGGCAATGCTTGTCGAGCGTTTTTTGGATGGCGGCCACGGCTTCGGGACCGTTCGTGTTTTCGACGGCGGCGGCAATCGCTTTCACGTCGTCCGTTGGCAATGGGGAGCCAACGTACTCCAGCGCTTGCACCACCCGCTGAACGGCGGCCTTGAGCGGCTGGGATTCGACGTCAACGACAGGCAAAACCGGATCGGCAGCCAACAGTGGCTTGAGTGCCAGGCAAATCGAAAGAACAAGACAAGCGATCGAACCGATTCGAACAAGGCGCTCGAAAACAACGCGGGAGAACATGTGGGCCTCCGTCAACGATGGTCCAGGGTGGGATCGACAACAGCGCAGAATGCTTCAGGAAGGAAACACGAAGGAAAATGCCCGCCGTCAGTGTAATAGGTAGCAAGGCCGCTTTGCCAACAGATTCCTGTAAGACAAGTCCCAAAGGGAAGCGGGCTGTTAGACTACAGAGATTGACCGTTTATCCCCCGGGGCGTCCCTTTCGCCATGAGCCACGATCCGACTACCGTTGTTTGGCACGACCACGCTGTTTCGACTGCCGACCGTGAGAAGCTCAACGGCCACCGCGGCTGCGTATTGTGGTTCACAGGACTCAGCGGCAGCGGAAAAAGCACGATTGCCAATCTGGTCGATCACATGCTCGTCGAAAAGAAACGGGCCCACACGTTCGTGCTCGACGGCGATAATGTTCGCCACGGCTTGAATGCCACGCCCGAAGGCCTGGCCAGTCGCGGAGCAGACTACGCCCGGCGATTCGGCTTAACCTTTTCGGCGGAAGACCGGGCAGAGAACATTCGCCGCATCGGCTGCGTGGCCGAGTTGTTTGCGTCGGCTGGTCTAATCACGTTGACCGCGTTCGTGAGTCCCTATCGCGCCGATCGCGACGCCGTGCGCCAGCTTGTGAACGCCCAAGAGGGTGGCGACCGATTTTTGGAAATTTTTGTCGATACGCCGATTGCCGTTTGCGAGCAGCGCGACCCTAAAGGTCTCTACAAAAAGGCTCGCGCAGGACTGATTCCCAACTTCACAGGAATTTCCGACCCCTACGAGCCGCCGGAAAAACCGGAGCTGCACCTGGTTAATGACGGCATCACTCCGGAAGAGGCCGCAAAGCAGGTTGTGGAGTTTTTAAGCCGTAAGGGTGTATTCTTTTAAGGCTGAGGGCGGCATCACAGCCATCAATGGTGTCCGGGCCCGAAGTGCTAGCTTGATAGCGCGCGATTTATTCACCAATGTCAACTCATCCTCCGTTAACAGCCTGTTGCGGTTGGGTGAATAGCCCAACTGGAGAGTTGACACAGGATAACCAATCCCGATAATGACAGACCGCCAGCGAGGATGCCCGCCAGGGGCGATTTGTCTCCAGCTGCGTGGTCAGTGCGAGTTTTAAACTGCAAATTTCAAAGCCGCTCATTTTCAATTTTGAGAATTTCAGACGATCGTCTCCTTGTGCACGACGGTCGTGTGGTTCGACATAACGTGATTCGTCGTCGGGTAGTTCATCGAACCAACTTGACGATTGGATCATTGACTGCACATCTATCGGTCGCGCTGGATTGGCGCTTCCAGGATGTGCATTTGTTTCCCAAAGCTCAGCGTATGGAGACTTTCGCATGTCGCGGCTGACGCTCCTTTCGGACGTCGAAATTCGAATTCGTTCGGCACTGCAACGCAGTCCTATCCATAGACTGCGCATGCTCACCGTCTTCCACGACGGAGACAGTGTCCGGCTTGTTGGCGCCGTGGAATCGTTCTACCAAAAGCAACTCGCCCAGGAGCTGGTTCGGCCGCTGGCGCACGGTCTGGAGATTTGCAACGAAGTCGATGTTGACTGGTAACAGGGTCGACTGATAACTGATTCGCTACCTTGGTAACCCGTCGACTGGCAGCCATTCAGTTGGTAGCGGTGGGCTCTCTTCCGTCCCCGTTTGCACACATTGGGTGTCCCTGTAATTTCTCGGTTACGGGCGCACTGGCTTACTTTCAGCCCGCCGGAGGGGCTGATATCCTGTGAAGTTGCATTTAGACTTGTTTAGACAAGTCGCGAGCTGGCTTTTGTCGTCCACGTTTCTTCTCATTTTGACCGACCAACAATGCGCAACGTGATCAGCCTCGTGTTAGGGGGAGGCCGTGGTACGCGGCTCTTCCCGTTAACCAAATTTCGTTCCAAGCCAGCGGTGCCGTTGGCCGGAAAGTATCGGCTGATCGATATTCCGCTGTCGAACTGCATTAACGCCGGGCTCAACCGGATCTACGTTCTCACCCAGTTCCTCTCAGTGAGCTTGCATCGCCACATCCGGCAGACCTATCGGTTCGACCACTTCTCGGGCGGCTTCGTCGAGATCCTGGCCGCCCAGCAAACAATGGATGGCGGCACCGATTGGTACGAAGGAACGGCCGACGCCGTCCGCAAACACATCCGCTATTTGCAACAACCCGGCATCGATTATGTGTTGATCCTCTCAGGCGATCAGCTGTACCACATGGATTTTCATCAGATGATTGAAAATCATCGCCAGTCGGGCGCAGATGCCACGATCGCGGCGATTCCTGTTCATCGCAAAGACGCCAGCGCGCTGGGGATCATGCGCGTGAACGAATCGGGACGAGTGGAAGGCTTTTTGGAAAAGCCGAAGACCGATCGCGAAATCGATCTCGTCAAGATGAATCCATCCTGGATTGACGCCCGCGGCATTAAGTCCGAAGGGCGAGAACTCCTCGCCAGCATGGGCATTTACGTCTTCAACCGCGATACGCTGGTCGAGTTGCTGGAGAAGACCGAATACCAAGACTTCGGTAAGGAAGTCTTTCCGGCATCGGTGCGAGCCAAGAAGGTTCTGGTTCATCTCTTCGACGGCTACTGGGAAGATATCGGGACGATCAAGGCATTCTTCGAAGCGAACTTGAGTCTTGCGCAATCAACGGCGCCGTTCGACCTGTCTTCTCCCATGGCCCCCGTTTTCTCGCGGCCGCGGTTTTTGCCGCCGACGTTGCTCGAAGGGGCCACCGTCTCCCGAAGCTTGATCGCCGACGGCTGCCGAGTGGGGCGAGGCGCGGTGATCGAGAATAGCGTCATCGGCTTGCGGTGCATCATCGGCGAGGGCGTTACGATCCGAAACACCGTCATCATGGGTGCCGACGAGTACGAACGCCCAACTGAACTCAAGCGGAATGGCGAAATCAATCGGCCACCGCTGGGCATCGGCGCTGGCTCCCACATCGACGGCGCGATTCTCGACAAGAACTGTCGCATCGGACGGAACGTCCGAATTGTTAACGACCACAAAATCGAAAATCGCGGCACCGACGAAGCATGCGTTATTCGCGACGGTGTGGCATGCGTAGTAAAGGACGGTATCGTTCCTGACGGATACGTCCTGTAATCGCTGCGATTTCGAAAAGACCCTACCAGAACATCATGCCCCCTCGACGAATTGCGATCATCGGCGGAGGTGTCACGGGGCTGGCTGCCGCGCACCGCATTCTGGAACTGGCCCCGGAAAGTCAGGTAACTCTCTACGAAGCCTCCTCACGCTGGGGAGGCATTCTCGGCACCAGTTACGACGGCGATTGGCTCATCGAGCAGTCGGCCGATATGTTCACCACCCGCGAGCCGTGGGCCATCGACCTTTGTCGGCGGCTGGCGATCGATAGCGAACTGATCTCGACGAACAAAGACAACCGCCGTGCCCTGGTAGTCCGCGGCGGTCGGCTCTATCCGGTGCCCGACGGATTCATGCTCCTTTCGCCATCGAAGATTTATCCCCTGATGATGACGCCGCTTCTGTCATGGAGCGGCAAGCTGCGGATGGCGTCGGAAGTGTTCGTTCGCGCGCGAACGAACAAAGAAGACGAAAGCCTGGCCGCCTTCACGCGTCGGCGACTAGGGAACGAAGCCTTCGATCACTTGGTCCAGCCGCTAGTAGGCGGGATCTACACGGCCGATCCCGAAAAGCTGAGCATGAAGGCGACCCTCAGCCAATTCGTCGAACAAGAACGCAAATACGGCGGGCTCATCCGGGCGATGTGGCAAACATCTCGCAGTCGCCCGAAAAAGGAAACAAAACCGGCCGAAAGCGGCGCTCGTTACGGGGCCTTTGTCGCACCAAAGCGCGGAATGCAAAGCCTCGTCGATACCCTGGTCGCCAAATTGCCTGATGCGTGGAAGCGGCTCGATTCGCCCATCGCCGATGTTCAGAGGTCGCAGGACGGAACATGGCGCATTTCCATCGAGCCCAAAGTTGGCCAACCGTATATAGATGAGGCCGACGATCTCATCTTCGCCGCGTCTGGGACCAAAGCCACGTTGCTTGCGAACATCTCGCAAGACCTATCGACCGCAATCACCAAAATCCCGCACGCCGGCGCGAGCGTCGCAATCGTTGGCGTGCGCCGCAATCAGATCAAACATCCGCTGGATGCCTTTGGCGTCGTGGTACCAGCGGTCGAAAAACGCGGCGTGATCGCCATCAGCTTTGCCAGCGTGAAGTTCCCCGGCCGCGCTCCAGACGATTCCGTATTGCTACGCGTCTTTGTGGGCGGCGCTTTGCAGCCCGAGTTGGCCAGACTTCCGGACGACGATTTGCGCAAGTTAGTGCTGACTGAACTCACATCACTGCTCGGATTCTCGGGCGAGCCGCAACTTTTCCGCATCGTGCGATGGCTCGAAACCATGCCGCAGTACCACGTGGGGCATTTGGACGTCGTTCAAGAAATCCACCGTTTGGCAGAGGCAATTCCCCACTTCGCCCTGGCAGGCAACGCGTACGACGGCGTCGGCATCCCCTTCTGCATTCACAGCGGAGAACTAGCGGCCGAGCGGGTCTTAGGAATCGCCAGCAAAACGGATGCCCCTAAAACGGCGGCGACGCCATGACGCTTGCCATTACCAGTGTTGCAAATCCGCGAGTCAAGCAAGCGCTGCGGCTGCGCGACCGTAAGGGCCGCGAAGAACAAGGCCGTTTCTTGATCGACGGCGCTCGCGAGCTTGGCATCGCGATACGGCATGGCGTCTCGATTGACGAATTGTTCATTTGCCCCGAGCAGATTCGTGACGAAGAAACCCGAAGAGTCGTTCGCGACGCCAAACACGTCGCCCGGCGGCAAGAGAGCCAAGTTTATGAAGTAACGCCCCAGGTCCTAGAGCGACTTGGTTACGGCGATCGCGAGGGCGCGATCACCTGCGTGGCTCGAACGTGGTCGTTGGAACTGGGGCGATTTGCCTTCCTTGATAATCCGTACGTTCTCGTCTTGGAAAACGTAGAAAAGCCCGGCAATCTAGGAGCGGTGTTGCGAACGTGCGACGCAGCGGAAGTTGCTGCTTTGTTCGTCTCTGGCGAAGGGGCCGACCCGTTCAATCCCAATGTAGTCCGCGCCAGCATGGGCGCTTTGTTCACCGTCCCCATCGTCGTGGCTGATTCCGATGCAACGCTCCGGTGGCTGGTTGAAAATAAATTCGACATCTTCGCGGCGCGCGTGGACGGAGCATCGCTCTACACTGAAGTCGACTATCGTTCTCCGTGCGCGATCGTCTTGGGGAGCGAATCGCATGGGCTTAGCACGACCTTTCGCGGCCCGGAGTGCAAAGGCATTCGTTTGCCGATGCAGGGCCGGGTCGATAGCCTCAACGTCTCTGTCTCGGCGGGGATCATCTGCTACGAAGCGTTGCGGCAGCGATCATCGGGCCGGCAGACTTAGCAGCCGTTCCATCTCCGGACGCAGCCGGGCGTTCCAAGTGGCGTAGCCTTCTGGGCTCAGATGGAGCTTGTCCGTGTCGTACAGAGCGGGGTTTGGCTGGGCGTTCGGTCCAAGCAGCGGCGATGCCACGTCGCACACGACGGACTTGATTTTGCCGGAGCGAGATTGCAGCAACCTGGCCACCAGATCATTCGCTTCGCGCTGCTGCGGCAATAAACGCCACCGGCTTTCGCAAGGCTTGATCGGCAGCCAGACAAACGCCGGCGGCGGGTTCATCGTTTCCATCTGATCGAGAAACGCCGCCACGTCGTCGTGAACTTGCTGCGGCGACTTGCCGTCTTTGATGTCGTTGTCGCCGGCGTAGAAGACGATCACTTTAGGTTGAAACGGCCGCACCAACCGATCGAAGTAGCGAACCGAGTCCGCCACGTGCGACCCGCCGAAGCCATGGTTGATGGTCGCGATGCCATCAAACGACTCGGAGAGTTTCCACAGCCGGATCGTCGAGCTTCCTATAAAGAGGACGCTTCCCGGTTGCGGGTTCTGTGCGCGCGTTTTGGCCTCCAGCTTCGCAATGTCGGTTTCCCATCGCGCTGGACCTTCAGGCTGCGCACTGCCCGGTTCCTTCTGCCTTCCTATGAGGCCGATCGGAACAAACAAACAGGCAAGGAGCAAAACGAGAGCGAGAAACGTGCGCGATGCCATCATCCAACCAGCGTCGAGAGTTGTCGGTTAGTCCAAGCATGGATCTAACATACTTCAACTCGACCTCCTTCAAAATGACATCCGACACGCCTCTATTTTCGCTCCAGTTTCCATACGTCGGGCTGCATATTGTTACCCGCAACCATCCACAGCGCGTTGTCGTATACATACACGCTGGCGGCATGACGGGGCGCCCAGGGAGTATCCTTCACTTCGGTCCAGTTCACACCGTCGGCCGAGTGCCACACGTCGCGGCGATTGCCAGGCTTGGTTGAGTAACCTTCCAGCACCCACAGTCGCCCGTCGAATACGGCGACATCGTGATACTGCCGAGGTTCCCAAGGCGCGGCTGCGGTGTGCTGCGTCCACGACTTTCCGTCGGCGCTCGACCAAACATCGTTGAAGAACTTGCGATCGGGAAGCGTCGGCGTATCGTAGGTCCCGCCTCCGAGAATCCAGATCCGCCCGTTCATCACCGCGCTACCGCCAATCATTCCGCGCTGTGGCCAGGCCGGTTCCTCTATTTCGACTTTCGTCCACTCGACACCGTCGGTGGTAGTCCACGCGTCGCGGTAAAAGATTTCTTTCTCGGTAGCCAACTGCGGGATCGTCTGACCGCCGATCACCCAGATCTTGTCTTGATGGACCACGGTGTAGTGGAGCGCTCTCGGTCCCCAAGGAACAGGCCGGTCGCGATTGACGAAGGTCCAGTCCTTGCCGTTGGCCGAGTTCCAGACGTCGAAGTGATAATGCTTCTGGTTCACGTCGCCGCCGACAATCCACATTTTGTCCTTGTAGACGACGTACCCTGCCGTGTGCCGTCCCTCCCAATCGGCGGTGGCGTCGAAGCTCTGATCGAGAAACGTGTTCGGTTTGATCTGCGACCAGGTGGCGCCGTCGGTCGAGTTCCACACATCGTTGCTGCAAATTCGGGGAAAGGCCTTTTTGTCGACCGGGTTCCAGCCTCCGATGAACCACATTTTTTTCTGGAAGGTGAGGGCTCCTGCGCCATCGCGGGGAGCAAACGCCGCTTTGGCCGTGACTTGCTTCCACTGATATTCGGGCGGCTCAGCCAAGACGGGCCCAACGCAAAGGCTGGCGAGAAAGACCAGCGCGGCCCAGCGGGTAACGAAAATCATGATGCTCTCCCAGGGTGAAGTCGGATCGACGAGTGGACCATCGACGGGCCTACGGTCCGCCCGGGAGAGGTGGTTCCACCGTTCCTAGTGTAAGCGACTTACGAAGCCCCGCGGGCTCACCAGGAGATAAACGGCGCAGGCATCAAGACCGCATGCTGCTCGAAGGCCGCCCACGCACCGTACCACGACGTGTAGGTCGAGAGGTAGACAATGAGCGCGTAGAAGAGGAGCACCGGAACCACCGCCAGTCGCGACATCCAGC
Organism: uncultured Pirellulaceae bacterium; assembly: GCA_964636985.1. Classification (GTDB taxonomy): domain Bacteria; phylum Planctomycetota; class Planctomycetia; order Pirellulales; family Pirellulaceae; genus CAZWSX01. The sequence continues at coordinate 46,265 of CAZWSX010000032.1, forward strand.
GGAATAAGAAGAATCGCGGCTTCTCGCGACGTCGTGCCCGGCCGTAAGCCCAACCCGTTAGCAAACGGGCCGGATAGATGAAAACCATGAATACGAGCGTTGTCACCCAGGCGATCTCACGCAGGGGGAACTCGATTTTGAGCAGATACAGCGGGATCGCGAGTGCGAGCGTCACCAGCAGCGAGAACCAAAAGGCAATCGGGGCCCGCTTGAACATTCGCCGCACGTGGAACCACTCGAACATCGCGCCCATGCGATTTTCCAGTGTGAAGTGGATTTGCAAAAACGGTAGATAGAGCAAGACTGTCGCCATCAGGATGCTGCCGAAGAGCATCGTGAGGACGGCGATCCCATCGTTATCGCTGCGACTTCCGGCCACGATGAACAGCGCAGGAAATGCTAGCCACACGGCCGTTCCAAGGAACGCGCGAAGGCCGAGCCAAAACAATTGGGCCAAGCGCAAGCCAACCACAAAGTCCCACACAGCGTCGCGGGCTTCGACGTACATCGCGACCGGTCCGCGTCGAATGCCGGCCCAAAGAATCGCTGGCGGAAACCACGAAGTGAGCGGAGCTGGTGCGTACAAATCGTCTGTCAACTTTGGAAACAGATAGGCCAGCAGCGGGCGAACCAGTGGCCCAACTACCTTGCCACCCACCAGCCACAAGCCAATCTGGAATGGCGCCAACAGCGGCCAGAAAAAGTGCCGCATCTTGCCGCCGCTGTACCAGGCCAGCAGCGTGTGTCCCACCAGGACCACGGCCAGCACGAAAATACTGCCGCGCCACAATCTGGGTTCGACTCCGCCGGGCGAAATCAGATCGGCGTCGCGGGCCAGGTCGGCCAAAAACCACAACGGGATCAGCATGATGTAGGTGCCGATCACGATCTCGCCGATCCGCGACCACCGCCGCGCGTCGACGAATCCTTCGCTCAGCTTGCCGTTGCGTGCGACCCCGGCGCTGCACTCGAGCAAATAGCCGAGGGTCACCAGGTTCAAGATCGGGATCGTCGCAATAACGGCCATCGCGACAATGACGGTGAAGATCCCGAACAGGACTTCCCCAAAGCGATAAAACTTGCCGACCAGCCATACCGGCCAACTCTTGGGAACGTAGTCGGCCTCGATCGGGTAATCGCTTTCCAGCTGATCCCAAATGGTGGGCGATTCAATGCCCATCGCGAAGGTGGGGCGATGCGGCCGTTGCTCGACGGGTGGCGGTTCGACAGGGGGTGCCAGCATTGTGGCCCCGCCCGATTCTTCGGCCATCAAATGAGCGTCGATCGGGCCAACTCCCGCCGTTTGAGAAGGATCAGCGTTGGATGGAACTGGATTCATCACACGTATTCTGGCCGTTCTCTGCCGCCACAAACTCTAGGACCGACCACCTAAGGTTCCTTACCGCCGAACGAATACCTTGGCGAGCGGCACCCCTTGCGCGCATCTTAGGGGTTCGGTGGCCCGCGAAGGGATTCGGGAGGTCAGGTTGCTGATTTGGTAAAATCGGGAATGACGCGGCGGAAACTTTGCCCCACGAACCAAAGTATGATTGACGACGGTAACGAGAGCAGGGCAGCTCGTTCCCGTTAAGATACCGTTGACGAGCGATACGGGTTTCGTCAGTTGATTCAACGATTTCGCGACGAAAGCTAGGGACTGCACCCACCCCACTTGGGTGGTTACCGCTCGCCACCACACAGGATTTCACACGATGTGGGCTCGAAATCTTCTCTTCGTCGGGTTGTGCCTGGTTGGTCTCACAGCGCTAGGAAATAGCCTGTTCCGGCGAGACCAATTGCAAGTCGTCAAACACCTGCAGCGGCAGGGGAGTCCCCAACGCCGCGGTGTCCCGCCCACAGAACCCGCCTCACGACGGTCCGACATCTCCGACGTGGTGGGAAAGATCGATGCGGAATTCGCCGCCGCTTGGAATCAGCACCAAATCGCCGCTCCCAACCAAGCGGATCGCCTTACGTTGGTTCGCCGGCTCTCGCTGGCATTGACCGGGGCAGTTCCGTCGCTGGAAGAAGTCCGGGCGATCGAGACCTTTCCCGACCATGAGGCGATTCCGCGTTGGACCGCGTATCTGCTCGACGATCCACGCTACTTCGACTACATGGCCGAGCGGTGGGCCCGCGTCTTTGTCGGCACCGACGACGGCCCATTCATCTTTTTCCGCAGGCGACGCTTTGTTTCTTATCTGTCGGACCATCTGCGACGCGACACCCGCTACGACGCATTGGTGCGCGAACTGATCTCCGATCAAGGGTTATGGACCGATTCGCCCGCGGTGAACTACGTCACATCGACGTTCAATCCCGATTCGCAGTTGCCCGATCCTATTCGGCTGGCCGGCCGAACGTCGCGCGCGTTCCTGGGATTGCGGCTCGACTGCTTGCAGTGCCACGACGACAACCTCAACAAAATGGACCTCGCCTCCAACGGCGATCGAGTCGAGGGAACCCAACGGCACTTCCACGAACTGGCTTCGTTCTTCGGCCAATCGAAGGGGACTGCTCGCGGGCTCCGCGAGGACGCAGAGAAAGCGTACGAATGCACGTTCTTGGGCGATGAGAAGGCGTCCAAAGTTGACCCCAAAGTGCCGTTCGGTGACGAGTACTTTGGCGCCGAGCATGTTGGCGACAGGGGAACGCGCCGCGAGAAGCTCGCCAAGTGGATCACCGATCCCAAGAACATGGCTTTCTCGCGAACGACGGTGAATCGCGTTTGGGCGATGATGTTCGGCAAACCGTTAGTAGAACCCATCGATGAGATTCCGCTGCGAGGACCGTATCCGCCCGCACTGGAAACGTTGGCGCACGACTTCATCGACCACGACTTCGACCTGAAGCGACTCATCCAGGTGATTGCCGAGACCAAGGCCTTCCGCGCTTCCAGCGAGGCCTCCGGCGATGAGCCCGTGGACGACGAGAAAATGGAACTTGCCGAAAAGCACTGGGCAGCCTTTCCGATCACCCGCATGCGGCCCGAGCAAGTGGCCGGCAGCGTGATTCAAGCCAGCAGCCTCCGCGCGATCGACGGCGATTCGAACATCGTTTGGAAGCTGGTCAAGTTCGGCAATACGAACAACTTCGTAACGCGCTACGGCGACTTGGGCCAAGACGAGTTCACCGAGCGGGGCGGTACCATCCCACAACGGCTGCTGTTGATGAACGGTGAACTGGTGCAAGAACGGACGAACGAGAACATCGTTCTGAACGCGACCACGCGTTTGTCGACGCTCACGCAGTCGAACGATCGTGTGATCGAAGCTGCCTACCTGGCGATTCTCACGCGACGCCCTACGCCCGAAGAACATGATCACTTCGTGAAGCGATTCGAAGGCGTGACCGGACGCGATCGCATGCAGCTCGTTCAAGACTTGTATTGGACGCTATTGAACTCGACCGAGTTTTCGTGGAACCACTAAGACCGCCGGTCGTTTGAATTCGGATTAGACGAACAGATAGTCGGAGACGTGCCCATGTCGCTTGAAACTACCGGCTCGCCGCTTTGCGGAGGCTTTGGCCATTTTTCTCGCCGCGGTCTGCTGAAAGCGACGGCGCTGGGTGGCTCCGCCTGGCTGACCGGCGTCGCACAGCAACTTGCTCGGGCCAGCGAGAAAGCGCCATCCGGCGCACCGGCCCGCAGTGTGATTGTGGTTTGGCTTGGTGGAGGCCCCAGCCAGTTCGACACGTTCGATCCTAAGCCCGGCACGAAATACGGCGGCGGAGTCGAAGCCCGTAAAACGGCATCGGCCGATATCTCGATCGCCAAGGGTTTCGAGCAACTGGCCGACCAGATGCATCACATCTCCCTCGTGCGCAGCGTGATGAGCAAGGAAGGGGACCACGAGCGGGCCACCTACACGCTCAAAACCGGCTATCGCCCCGATCCGACGGTAATTCACCCAGCCATCGGCGCCATTTTGTGCCACGAGACGACCGACGCCATCGACATTCCCCGGCACGTTTCCATTCTGCCCGACCAATGGTCGGCTCGCGGCGGATACCTAGGCGACAAGTACGATGCCTTCCGCGTTCCCGATCCCGTGAACGATGTGCCCGACGTCACTTCGTTGATGGCCAAGAACGAACCGGAGCGTTACAACCGTCGGTTCGCCGATTTGGATGTCGTCGAAAAGCAGTTCGCCCGTCGCCGCCGCCCTTCGCTCGAGAAGGATCGTACGCTCCACCGCGCCACAGTCGACGCAGCCCGCCGGATGATGACTTCCGAACAGTTGGCCGCGTTCAACGTGAACACGGCCACCGAAGAGGAACGAAAGGAGTTCGGCGACACCAACTTCGGCCGCGGCTGCTTGACCGCCTTGCGGCTGATCGAGTGCGGCGTCCGTTGCGTGGAAGTGACGATGAGCGCCTGGGACACCCACGCCAACAACGAGGAGTATTGCAAGGAGAACATTGCAATACTCGATCCCTCCTACGCGGCGTTGATCCGTCAATTGGAAGTCCGCAAGTTGCTCGACCACACTATCGTGATCTGTTGTGGCGAGTTCGGCCGGACGCCGACGATCAACCCGCTAGGTGGGCGCGATCACTGGCCGCACGGCTTCACCGTCGCGCTCGCAGGCGGCGGCATCCGCGGTGGGCGAGTCATCGGCGAGACCTCGGCCGAAGTCGACGTGGACGACAAGGACCGCGAAAAATATGTCCGCGATCCGCGGCACGTTGACGACATCCACGCCACGGTGCTGAAGTCGCTGGGGATCGATTACTCGACCGAGATCATGACACCCATCCAACGTCCGCTCGCGTACAGCACCGGCAAGCCAATCCAAGAATTGCTGGACTGATCCCGTAGCCGCGTTCACCAGAACGCGGTCGGTGACGCGGCGAAACCGAAGATGCTCGAATCACCCAGTACCCAAACTCCACCTTCCGCACTCTTGGCGAGTACGGCTACTTCCCAGACTGCATCGCGTTGCGCGCGGCGATTACCTTAGCGATCGCCGCCGTCGCATTGTCGGCCAGCGCCGTCAGATGCCCCATCTTCCGCCCCACGCGCGGCTCTGCTTTGCCGTACAGGTGGAGCTTCACATCGCGATGGGCAAGCATGTCGCTCCACCGAGGTGGTTCCGGGAACCACTCGTCTCCCAGCAAGTTGGCCATCGCCGCGGGGCGAAGCAATTCGCCCGAGCCAAGAGGCAGCCCGCACACCGCCCGCACTTGCTGTTCGAACTGGCAGGTGACATGCGCATCGATCGTCAAGTGCCCCGAGTTGTGAGGCCGCGGCGCGAGTTCGTTGATCAGCAATTCGCCTTGCTTGGTGACAAAGAACTCGACGCACAAAGTGCCGATCACGTCGAGTTGCTTGAAGACCTCACGCGTAATTTCAATCGCTCGACGACTAACGGCCTCGGGAACAACGGCCGGAACCGACGAGATATCCAAAATGTGATTACGATGGGCGTTGAGCATCGGGCCGTACGCGACAAAGTCGCCAGCCAATCCCCGGGCACCGACGACCGAGACCTCGCAAGCGAAATCGATGAAGCCTTCCAGGATCAGTTCCTGCGACCCTAGCTGGTTCCAAGCCTTCTCGACATCAGGCGGCGTGTGAAGCTTGACTTGCCCTTTGCCGTCGTACCCCCAGGAGGCCGTCTTAAGCACCGCAGGCAAACCGAGCTTTGCGATGGCGGCATCGAGATCACTGCGCGAATTCACAGGCACAAACGGCGTGACAGGCAATCCATGATCGCGCAAGAACGATTTTTCGCGAACGCGATGTTGCGTGGTGTGCAGCACGCGTCCCGCGGGGCGGACCGGAGCATAGCGCTCGCAAACTTCGGTTGTCGAAGCCAGGACGTTCTCGAATTCGAACGTCACCACCGAAACGCCCTGCGCGAATTTCGCCACGGCATCCAGGTCGTCGTACGCCGCGCGAATCTCGACGTCGGCAACTTGACCTGTCGGCGTGTCGTCGTCGGGCGACAATACGTGCACGCGGTAACCAAGCCGGCGCGCGCTAATCGCGAACATCCGCCCCAACTGGCCGCTTCCAAGAACGCCCAGTACTGAACCGGGCTCAATCGCACGGCTGGCAGCCGTTGTCATAGGTTGCCACCTTCGAGAACGAGCGCTGCTTGTTGCTGCATGTGGGCGTGGAGTTTCGTTCGCAATTCAGGACGAGTCGTCGCGAGAATTCGCACAGCCAAAAGTCCCGCGTTCTTCGCTCCGGCCTCGCCAATCGCGAGCGTTCCCACGGGGATTCCGCCCGGCATTTGTACGATGGAAAGAAGCGAGTCGAGTCCGTTCAACGCTTTGCTCTGCACGGGAACGCCTAGTACCGGCAACACCGTGAGCGATGCAACCATGCCCGGCAAGTGGGCCGCTCCGCCGGCGCCGGCGATAATCACTTCCAGCCCGCGCGACTCGGCTTCCTTGGCGTACTCGACCATCGTCTCAGGCGTACGATGGGCTGAGACGACCCGCTTCTCGCAAGGAATGCCGAATTGCATCAACATCGAGAAGGCGTGCTGCATGGTGTCCCAATCGGACTTGCTCCCCATGATGACGCCCACGAGCGGTCGTGGCAGATCGGCTTGATTATTAGCGGCCACGGGAGTGATTCCCAGCAAAGCGTGTACGGGCACATTCCGCACTGCGCCGGGCGCAGAATGAATAAGCCTCGAATGTCTCGCGCCGGCTCCGCTTTGACAAGGGCCACGTCAGGGTGGATTGCCTCATCCACCCATGCAGGTACCCATTCGCCCAGTTCAGGGTGCCTAGCCCAGACCTCACAGTCCAGAATCGTGGCGAACGAACAGTGAATTACTCGATTGTCACTTTCCGGACGAGCTTGCGCAGTTCGGCCAATTGTTCGCCTTTGGCGGCGTCGGAGAGGGGATTCTCGTTCAAATAGATCTCGCAGTAGGGGGCGAATCGCCGCATCCCTTCCTGATCGCGTTTGGCCATATCGAGCAGCACGTTCAGATTCTCGATCTTGTTGCGTTCCAGGAATAGGAACTTGAGTTGGTTCAAGTTGGCCAGCGGCGACAGGTCCGAGATGCCGCAACCTTTCACATCGAGCGTGCTGAGGCTCTTGCTCTCGGCCAGTGGCTTGAGATCGGCGGCCGGATTGTTTTCCAGGTAAACCGACCAGACCTTCTTGCAGTTGGCCAGCGGGGCCAGGTCCTTCACCTGGTTGCCTGACAGGAACAGCGTCCGCAAGTTCGTCATTTTGCCCAGGGCGGCGATATCGCCGATCTGGTTTGCGTCGAGCTTGAGGTACTGGATTTCGGTCAACTCGGTCAGCGGCGCGATATCGACGATTTTGTTTTTCGACAGATCGAGCCATTGAATCCGCTTGAGATCCTTGAGCGGTGAAACATCGACGATCTCGTTGCCGCCGAGATTCACCTGCGCCAGCGACTTGCACTTTTCGAGGCCGGCCAAGTTGGTGATTCCCTTGCCTACCCCTTCGACGACGCTGATGTTCTTCACATCGTCTTCGGTGAGCGGCATGTCGTTGTTGCGTTTTTCGAAGACTTGTTTGCGAACCGCGTTTTCCAGGTTCTTATCGGGAAACAGGTTCTGGCCAAACGCTATCGAAACAGGGGCAACCAACACCAAAGCGAAGAGGGCAGCGAAGCGAACCAACATGAGAGCAACCTCAAGAGGAATCGGCACGAGGGGAAACAAGGTGGGCTCGCCGGCCGGACGCCTTGCGAGGGACCAGAAAACCAACTTGGTCCACCTTTAAGGATAGTTCGCCCAGAGCCCTTTTGCCACCAACCCCCGATCGGTGAACTGGCCTACTTCTGGCCGCGATCGAGGGCCTGGTCCTGCCATTTTTTAAGTTTGGCCAAGGCATCCAGAGGCGTCAGGCCATGGATATCGAGGGCCTTGAGTTCGTCGACGATGGGGTCTTCCATACTGAAGAGCGTGAGCTGGATTTGCCCCTTGCGGCGTTTGGTCCGCTGATTCGACATCTTCGGTTTCCCCTCGACGTCGAAGTGCTCCGCCTCCAAGTGGGCCATGATGTCTTTGGCCCGCTCGTTCACCTCGCGTGGAATCCCGGCCAATCGGGCAACATGGATGCCGTAGCTTTTGTCAGCGGCCCCCGGCACGATCTTGTGAAGAAAGACGACGTTCTCTTCCCACTCCCGCACCGCCACGTTCAAGTTGCGAACGTCGTTGAGTGAACCCGCCAGATCGGTGAGCTCGTGGTAGTGGGTAGCAAAAAGTGTGCGGCACCCAATTCGGTCGTGGAGATGCTCGACGATCGCCCAAGCAAGTGAAACGCCGTCGTACGTACTGGTACCGCGGCCGATTTCATCGAGAACGACTAGACTTCGCGGCGTTGCCGTATTGAGAATCCGCGCCGTCTCGGTCATTTCGACCATGAACGTACTTTGCCCGCGTGAGAGTTCGTCGCTCGCGCCGATCCGTGCGAAGATCCGATCGCACACACCGATGATGCATTCCCGTGCCGGGACGAACGAACCCATTTGCGCCATCAATGTCAGCAGCGCCGCCTGGCGGATGTACGTGCTTTTGCCCGCCATGTTGGGGCCGGTGATCAGTGCGATCTTCCCGTTTTCGCCACCTAACTCGATATCGTTGGGGACGAAGGTTCCTGATTGTTCGCGAGCATCGAGAACCGGATGCCGTCCATCAATAACTCGAAGAATCGGCTCATCGACCATCCGCGGCCGGCAGTAGCCCCGCATCTTGGCGAGTTCGGCCAGCCCGCATAGCACGTCGAGTTCCGCCAGCACTTGCGCTACGGCCACCAAACGCTTGGCTTGCAAATGAACGAGCTCGCGCAGCTTGAGGAACAAGTCGTATTCGAGCTCCTTCGATTTCTCGTCGGCCGAGAGGACTTGCTCTTCGTACTCCTTGAGTTCCGGCGTGATGAACCGCTCGCCGTTTTTAATCGTTTGCTTGCGAATGTAGTCGGCCGGAACTTTGCCTTGATGGGTGTTGGTAACTTCGATGTAGTAACCGAAGACCTTGTTGTAACCCACCTTCAGGCTGGGAATACTCGTGCGTTCGATCTGCGCCGATTGGTACTGGGCAATCCATTGTTTGCCGCCGGCTGCCAGGTCACGAAGCCGATCAAGCTCAGCATTAAACCCTGGCCGAATGAAGCCCCCTTCTCGGGCCAGGAGCGGCGCCTCGTCGACAATCGCCTTTTCCAGCTGCGCCCGCAGATCGGGGCACAGATCAAGCCGCTGTTCTATTTGTTGAAGCAACGGGCTTTTTCGTGCCGTGAGTCGAGCCTTCGTCTGGGGCAAACTGGCAAGTGTACGTCCCACGAACTGCAAGTCGCGAGGGCTTGCTCGGCCAGTCGTCACTCGCGCGAGCAACCGTTCGAGATCGTACGTGCCACGAAGGCTTTCCCGGAGCTCGCGCCGCAATGGCGTGTCGTCAACCAGTTCGCCAACGGCGGCCAGACGTAGCTCGATCGGCTCGCGCTGAGCCAGCGGATTCGCCAGCCAGTCGGCCTGCAAGCGCGAGCCCATCGGAGTGACCGTGTAGTCAATCGCCGAAAGGAGTGATCCACCGCGGTCGCCCGTGCGGATGGTGCGCGTGATCTCCAGCCCGCGCCTTGTCGCTTCGTCGATTTCCAGGACCTCGCCGCCGCGGTAGGGGACGAGCCGATCGAAGTGATCGAGTGACGCCTTTTGCGTCTCCTGCAAGTATTCCAGGATCGCGCCGGCCGCCCGTATGGCCGAGTTGTCCTCGGCATCGATGCCGAACCCTTCGAGCGTAATCGTGCCGAAGTGTTTCTTAAGGCCGTTGTGCGCGTGATCGAAACCAAAGGCCCACGCCGGGCGACGCGTCCACAATGGACCTTCGCCGTTTAGCTTCCCGGCAGCCGCTTGCGCCATAAACTGCGGGGCGCCGGGGTTGTCGCGAGGTCCTTCCGCGATCAAGCATTCGGCCGGCGCGATCCGAGCCAATTCATCCGGCACTTGCGATTGCCGCACGACGGCCGCGAAGAAGCGGCCCGTGGATAATTCCGCCCACGAAAGGCCCCACAGAGAGTTCGCGTCGTAGCGGTCTTTGCCGGCGGGCTCAGCCAGCGCCGCGAGATAACAGCTCTCGCGCGGATTGAGCAGCGCGTCGTCCGTCAGCGTGCCGGGCGTGACGACGCGGGCGATCTCGCGCTTGACGATCCCCACCGCTTGCTTGGGGTCTTCCATCTGCTCGCAAACGGCGGCGCGGTAACCAGCGCCGATTAGTTTGCCGAGATAGTTTTCCAACTGATGGTGGGGGAAGCCCGCCATCGGGATCGGATTCTCCCCTTTGTCGCGACTGGTGAGCGTGAGCCCCAGAACGCGGGCAGCTGTCTTGGCGTCGTCGTGGAACAACTCATAAAAGTCGCCCATCCGGAAAAGCAGCAGGGCATCGCCGGCCAGCGCCTTGGCATCGTGGTACTGCTGCATCATGGGGGTATGAGCCATGAGGCGAATGTACCGCAGCAGCGCGGGTTCACAAGGGCAGGGAGGAAATGCGGTTCGAGAGTCTCGTCGGTCGCGTTACCGAAGTTTGACGAGAGGTGGGGAGAAGGGGAGTCGAAGGAGAGTGGGGGTGGGCTTCGGGGGCAATCATTAATCGATTGATGATTGCTGATTTGTGATTTGCGAAGTGAAATGCCTCGCGCATTTCGAACTTGATTCCTCTTTGTGTCTTCGTGGCTTTGTGTGAAACACAGAGAGGAGTAACGGCCCGCTACACCAATTCCCGCATCGGCATCACGCCGGGGGTGATCAGGCTTTGAGGCCGTCCGCGGAAATCGAAGATGCGTTCGACGCCTGAGGGGCCGATGCCGAGGTGGTGGTACAGAGTGGCGTGGACTTCTTCGAACGTGACGGGGCGATTGATTACTTCGCCGCCGAGACGGTCGGTGGCGCCAATCACTTGGCCCATCTTCATGCCGCCGCCCGCGATCAGCGCGTTGGAGACGCGCGGCCAGTGATCGCGGCCGGCATCCTTGTTAATCGTTGGAGTGCGGCCGAATTCGCCCCAAGCGACGACGGCCACGTCCTTGTCGAGTCCGCGGTCGTGTAGATCGGAGATCAGAGCGGCCAGGCCCTTATCGAATATGGGCAATTCCTTGCGGCAGTTCTGGAAGTTCTGCCCGTGGAAGTCCCAGAAGCTGTAGTTCACCGTCACGACGCGAGCACCCGCTTCGACCAGTCGCCGGGCCAATAGAAAATTCTGCGGCACGCGCGGGGCACCGTCGCCTTGGGCTCGATCAGGATTGTCGTAGCCGTAGCGGTCGCGGATCTCTTTGGGCTCTTTGCTGATATCGAGCGCATCGAACAACTCGCTCGACGTGAGAATCCCCATCGCCCGTTGGGTGAATACATCCATCCCCTGCATGGAACCCTTTTGGTCCCACTGCCGACGGAAGTGGTCGACGCTGGTGAGCAAGTTGCGGCGATTGTCCAAGCGATCCGACGTGATCCCTTGCAGAACCAAATCGGTGCGGCCCTCGCCCATGGGGCGGAACGACGAGTGACCCAGGCCCAGGAAGCCGGCCGTCGGTTCGTTGTAGGGCTTGTGCTGTGTCGTGTAGCAAAGGCTCACGAACGGCGGGATGCCCTCAGCCGTCGGGCCTTGCGCGCGGGAAACGGCCGATCCGAAGTGAGGCCAGCCGCCTGCCGGTTCTTGCCGCTGCTCGTGACCGGTGAAGCATTGGTAGCCCCAATGTTCGCCGTTGGCGCCGACGATCGTGCGAACGGGTGCGCACTTGTCCATGATCTTCGCGAGGTTGGGCATCAACTCGCAAACTTCGATCCCTGGGACGTTGGTCGCGATGGGTGCGAACTCACCGCGAACTTCGGCGGGAGCGTCCATCTTGAGGTCGTACATGTCCTGGTGCGGCGGGCCACCACACATGTAGATCATGATCACCGATTTGAAGCTGCGCTTTTTGTTCGCTTCTTCCGCGGCCAAGATTTGCGGCAAGGCCAGGCCACCCATCCCCAGCGCGCCGATCTGAACGAAGCCGCGGCGAGAAACACCATTGCAGTGCCGTCGAGGAGTTGCGTCAGAGCTGGCAATCGAGAGCATGAACGGGGCTTTCTGCTCGTAAGGCTGCGTGTTGGGCGGGCGCTTATTGAGTCGGGGAAACGACTAGACCACTTCCTTCAGCGGCTCGACGCCTTCGTCGACCAGGTATTGCGGGCGGCCTCGCAAGTCGAACTCGCGGATCGCTCGCAGGTTCAATCCCATGTTGTGGTAGAGCGTCGCCCACACTTCTTGGAACGTGACGGGGCGCTCGATCGGGTGTTCCCCAAAGCGATTCGTCTTACCGATGACCTGGCCCGTTCGCATGCCGCCGCCGGCGAGCAACGCGCACGAAACTTGCGGCCAGTGGTCGCGGCCGGCATCCTTGTTGACCTTGGGCGTGCGGCCGAACTCGCCCCACACGACGACGGAGACATCTTTGTCCAATCCGCGTTCGTGCAGGTCAGTGACCAGAGCGTGGACCGCTCGGTCGAGCAACGGGAAGTCTTTGCGCGATTCGTTGAAGTGGTTGCCGTGCCAGTCCCACCGAGAGAAGTTGAGGGCGACGACGCGGGCACCGGCTTCCACCAGTCGGCGAGCAACCAGGAAATTCTCGGTCATGCTCGGCGCACCGTCGGCGCGGAACTTTGGATCGCCTGCTCCGTATTTCTCAACGATCGCTTTGTCTTCCTTGGTGTAGTCGAGGGCGTCGGCCAGTTGGCTCGACGTCAGAATGCCCATCGCTTGTTGGCCGAACGTATCGAGCCCAGCCATCTTGCCCGTGTTATCGGCGTCCTTACGGAAGCGATCCATGGCTGCGCGAAGGCTGCCGCGATCTTGCAGGCGATCGAGCGTGATCCCCTTAAGGACCATGTTGTCGGTCCCCTTGAGTTCGTCGCGCCCGCCCACCAGCTTGAACGGCGAGTGAGCAATGCCCAGGAAGCCGCCGTCACCATCGTAGCCCCAAGGCGCGTGGTCGGTCTTGTAGCACAAGCTCAAGAAGGGTGGGATGCTCTGGTTCACAGGGCCTTGGAGCTTGCTTACCCAAGCACCAGCTGTTGGCCAGCCGCCGGCGGGAGCAGGATTGAGCGGCCGGCCCGTCATGCATTGGTAGGCGTCGTGGCCACCTGTCGCACCGACGATGGTGCGAATAGGGACCAGCTTGTCCATAATCGTGGCAAGCTTGGGGAACAGTTCGCCGATCTCGATTCCCGAGACGTTAGTCGGGATCGCTTCGAACTCGCCTTTGATCTCTCGCGGGGCATCGTTCTTGATGTCCCACATGTCTTGGTGCGGCGGGCCACCCGGCAAAAAGATGTTGATGATTGCTTTGTGGCTGCGCCCCGACTTTTGTTCGGCTTCGGCGCGCAGAATCGACGGCAGCGCAATGCCTCCTAAGGCCATGCCGCCAATCGTCAAAAAGTCACGTCGGGCGACTCCGTCGCAGTGGCTTTTGCCGTCGGGCTTACGGCCAAGAATGGTAAGCATAGGAGGTGCTCCCGGATTCCAGGGGGTGTCGGGCTATTGGCGAGGTGGGTGTTAGCGAGTACCTAAGCGGCAAAAAGGCGGGGTCCGCAACTCGCTACCTATTCATCGGCTATGGTATCAAGTCCGTTTGATGGGTACAACGCGCTTACCTGTCGAAACGGCAATTTGGGTAATTATACGGCCGCTGGTGAAGATTGGGGAAACCTGGCCGGTTGGTAAGAATTTAGCCACAGAGGGCGCAAAGGGCGCAGAGGGAAACGAGGCGCAGACACTTTGTCTGTACACAAACAAAGAATGGGAGAATGAGAGTAAATGGGGAGGGGGGGAGTGATTGCAGCGGGAGTTTTCTCCCCATCCCCCATTCACCCCTTCTCCCTATCTCCCGTCCCTCGGTGCCCTCTGTGGCAAAAACCCGAGCGAACTACCGCTTGATGATCGAAGCTGGCGCCAGGGCTTCGCTGGGACCGTCGGTTGAGCCGAAGACGAACGACTCAATCAAGTTCCGGTCGGCTTCGGCGAACTGCTCCACCTTTTCGGAGTTGCAAGTGAAGGCGATCGACGCCCGGCGGCCGTCGGCGTCGGTCAGGTGGTAGTAGGTCCACTGGATCGTCACGTGGTTGGTGGCGCCAGTGGCCTTTACCTTGATGACGCTCAATCCGCCCGACGTGTCGAAGGTGTCGCTCTCCACGACTTCCTTAAAGTTCTGTCCCAAGCTGCGGCGGACTTCGTCGGCAAACGTATCGATCGTGACAGGCTTCTCGGGCTTGGCGGGTGGCAAAATTGTGATGTTGCATTGGCCAAGGATCAGGTTGCTGTCGACCATCCGCAGTACGGTGAGTTCGGGACGGTCGAGCACCATGTACCAGCGGGCGTCGGCCAGCACGCTGTATCGAGATCGCGTCGGTGCAATCCGCAGCATTTGTTCGGCCGCATTGTTGTCGAGCGAAAGAGATTCCAGGGCCTCGTCCGACAGCGTTGGCGGTACGGTTGCCGGGCGAAAAACCGTTTTGATTTTGGTGACGGTCTCGCAGCCAGGCTGGGCATTGCCGGTTTCGCGAGTCTCGCGAAGCGCCGCTGTAAACCAGCGCACCGAATTCGAGGCCGAGTCGAGCGAGATCTTGAGTTTCAACTCAAGGCCAGTCTTCACACCCTGCGTGGTAGCCGCGATTTTCCCCTCACCGTCGATGGTCAGAAGACCCTTGCCGTCGTCGCCGGTGATATGGAGTTTCACGGTGTTGTCGCTGATTTCGTCCAGCCCCAGCAGCCGTTGCATCGCCTCGTTGGGTGCGTCCCAGGTTTCCATCTTCTTTTTGGCGGCGTCGGGCAACAGAGCGCGAATGGCTTCGACGTTGCCTCCGGTTTGCAGCAGTTCCATCTCTTCGCGTGAGATGGGGCCCAGCGGCGACGTAACAATCCAGCCAGCGCCGGTGGTGCGGGAAAGGATCACGCGCCGTTCGTCCGACAGCCGGCTTTCGGATGCCTTGCCGCGGAGTTTGATACTCGCTTCGGCCGTTTCGTATTCGCGAACCGACCGCCCCACTTCCGCGTCACTGGTGGGTGAAAGTTTTCGCAGGAAATAAGCCAGCTTTGCCTTGGCCTCCAGCGGCAGCCGAATCGGCTTTGTTGGGTCTTCGCCTACACGAAGTTCCCCTTCGACTTCCACGTCGGTTTCGATCCGCAAGTCGTCCGGAATTGAGACGGCAGCGAAGTCGAATCCCAAAACGGGACCGACCGTCGCAAAAGCGGCAGCTCCAAGCGTCAGACCCGCTAAGCGGCTTACCGCATTACGACGAGAAATCGACAGTTGGGTTTTCATCGGAGAAACCAATCTGGGGGCTTGTGAATCGAAGAACCAGTAGCAAATTCAGGGAGAATTGGCGTTTCGGTTGTATCGACTATTCCGGCCGTACGGGTTGAACCGAGTTAGGCGGCCGGCGACCTCGAAGCGGCAAAAATGCTATGATTTCTTGGATCAGCTACGAAAACTTTTCAAAACTTATCTCGTCTTGACTTGACACTTGGCAAATGAATGCTGAGTGACAGAACCGCTAGAATTGCTTTGCGACTTGACGCAACGCCGAATGCTGATAGCTGGCACACGAAATGCACCTAACTGTCCAAGGCGCGGCCGACGCCGCCAAAACAGCAGGTTGGCCTTTTAAATCCCTGGTTTTGGCACGTTGCCGCAATTTGGCCAGATCGCTTGATGTCCGAGCGATCCCTGAAACAAAAGACAGCAGATTTTCGTATCAGAGAAGTGTCAAAGACGAACTGAACATATTTCCTGTGTCGCGCCATCCCTGGCTCACCCTGTCGCGGCCACCTTTTGTCACGAGCCGTTTTTGAAATCCACTCAAAAGGGAGACACAGGCGCCTGCGACGCCGGAACCGTCGCTTACGCCACACTCGACCGCGCGAAGAACCGTGTGCCGAGCAACATTGAAGGGAGAAGAGCGATGCATAACGACACCCACTACCATATTTCTGTGATGCGCGAACTGCGCGACCAGCAGGTTCGTTTTGCGCCTCGTGATAAGCGGATCGACCAGGTCAATCGCGCCGAGCGACTCGTCGGCGAGATTGATCCCGAACGAACCTACAGCTACGAGTACCTTTATTTCCGCATCACGGACTTCCGTCCCGAGTCCGCGCCCTCGCTCAACATGACCGGCGTCGATGCCCAGCACGACTTGCGACTCTTCGTGGAAGACGTTTCCGACTCGGTGAACGTCAAAGTCGAGGATGCAGGAGAGCCTGTGCACACCGTGGAAGAATTGAGCAGCTTGTTCAATGTTTCCACCAAGACCATTTCACGATGGCGCGACCAGGGTTTGGTGAGCCGCCGGTTCGTGTTCGATGGCGGTCGCAAACGCGTCGGCTTCCTTCACAGCTCCGTCGAGCGATTCGTGTCGGGCAATACCGAACGAATCAAGCGGGGCGAGAAGTTCAGCCAACTCACCGCCGACGAAAAGAGCGATATGTTGGCCCGCGCTCGCCGCATGGCGGCCACGGGCAACTCGCCGACGGAAGTGATCCGCCGCGTCGCCTCGCAGTTGGGTCGCAGCCCGGAAACGGTCCGTTACACGATTCGGTCGTTCGACGAGCAACACCCGGATCAGGCCGTATTCCCCGAGCACGCCCCGCCGCTGACGGACGAGGTGAAGCACCAGATCTACACCTTGTTCCGCCAAGGGGTCTCGGTCGATGCGATCGCCATGCAGTTCCATCGCACCCGCAGTGCGATCTACCGCGTGGTTAACGAATCGCGCTGCCAGCGCCTGATGGACTTGCCGCTCGATTTCATTCCGAACCCAGGCTTTGAAAAGAATCCTGACGAAGACTTGATTTTGGGCGATATGCCTCAGCCCGAAGTCAGCCCGCGGAAGGTTCGCGGACCGAGCGGACTTCCTCCGTACCTGCAATCGTTGTACGAAGTGCCGCTGCTCACCCGTGAGCAGGAAGCACACCTGTTCCGCAAGTTGAACTACCTCAAGTTCAAGGCGGGCAAGCTCCGTTCCGAC
>CAZWSX010000033.1:0-62561 GCA_964636985.1 uncultured Pirellulaceae bacterium
ATTGCAACTACGAGTATCGCCTCGACGAAACCAAGGTCATGATCAACGTCGGCAGCGTGGGACAACCTCGCGATGGCGATCCACGGGCTTGCTATGTGGTGATCGAAGACGATATCGTGCGTTTTCGACGCCTCGAATACCCGATCGAGGAAACAGTCAAAAAGATTTACGACACACCCGAGTTGGAGAACCAACTTGGAGATCGCTTGCGTTACGGTAAGTAACCGTCGCGCACAGGCCCATGGCGCTCTAGCGGCGTCCCTCCCATGAAACGCGCGATCGTCAGTGACATTCACGGCAATCTGGAAGCGATCGAAGCCGTCGTCGCCGATATCGAACGCGTCGGCGTCGACGAGATCTATTGCCTCGGCGACATCATCGGTTACGGCCCCAACCCGCGCGAGTGCGTCGACCGCGTAACCCAGTTCACGGCCTGCATTCTGGGCAATCACGATCAAGGTGCGCTCTACGATCCCGAGGGATTCAGCAGCAGCGCCGAAAAGGCCATCTTTTGGACTCGCGCTCAGTTGGAACGATCCAGCAGCGACGAGCCCGATGCTCTGAAGCGTTGGAATTTTCTCAGCGATCTTCCCCGTGTGATCCGCTTACCACAAACGTTGTTTGTGCACGGCTCGCCGCGCAATCCGCTGACAGAGTATGTCTTTCCCGAAGACATCTACAACCAACGAAAAATCGAAAAACTCTTCTCGCTGGTGGAAGGACTCTGCTTCCAAGGCCACACGCACGTCCCCGGCGTCTTTACGGAAGACAATCGATTTCAAACGCCGGCCGATATGGGAATGAAGTATCGCGTCGACGGCGGAAAGGCGATGATCAACGTCGGAAGCGTGGGGCAGCCGCGGGACGGCGACCGCCGCGCCTGCTACGTGATCCAACACGACGATCACATCGAGTACCGCCGCGTCGAATACCCTTGGGAAGCAACGGCGGCCAAGATCTACGGTATCGCCGAGCTCGATAACTTCCTCGGCGATCGATTGGCCGACGGGCGATAACCGCCGGTTTCTTTTGCCCTCGCAATCGTCACGGTCGTCAGAACCGTCTCATCCGCGATCACGTTGGCCGCGGGTCTCCACAATCGCCGGCGTGGGGTTTTGTTTCTCCATGCCGCCGACGTACTTTTTTGAGCTGGCGCGGTCGTGCCGCAGGCGCCTTTCCAGCCGCGTTCTTCATGTTTTGGCGATAGAGCCCTTGCTATGGAATTGGGAAACAACAGCGACTGCGTGTGGCTGTTGTTCTGCACGGCCCTCGTCTTCTTGATGCAGGCCGGGTTCTGCTGCATGGAGTCGGGCCTGTCGCGATCCAAGAACGGCATCGATTCGGCCATCAAGAACGTCATCGACTTCTGCGTCGCCGCGGGCCTCTTCTGGGCAGCCGGATATGCCTTCATGTTCGGGCGATCCAACCGCGGAATGCTTGGCGTTACCGACTTTTTCTTCGAGGAATCAGCCCACTCTCGCTGGCTGACGGTCTTCTTTCTGTACCAATGCTGCTCGTGTGGCTTGTCGACGACCATCGCTTCGGGCGCTACGGCCGAACGGTTACGGTTCCGAGCCTACGTGGTGCTCAGCATGATCATCAGCGGACTCCTCTACCCCGTCTTCGGGCACTGGGTTTGGGCAGGCATGCCGACGGGCGAGCGACTGGGGTGGCTGGGGCAACTCGGCTTTATCGACTTCGCCGGCGCGACCGTGGTGCACGGCATCGGCGCATGGGCAGCGCTCGCCGTTACCCTCATGATCGGTCCGCGCGCCGGAAAGTTTGGGCCCGACGCCAAGCCTAAGAAGTTCCACGGGCACTACTTGCCGCTGGCAGCGTTCGGCCTCTTCATCCTGTGGTTTGGATGGTTTGGCTTTACCGCCGGCAACGCGCTGGGGCGCTTTCAAGAATCTGCTCCCCGCATTTTCGTGAACACGATGTTGGCCGGCGCTTTCGGTGCGCTAGGTAACTTGGCCTGGCAGCTCGTCGCCCGCAAATTCATTTCGGTCGAGTCGATTCTGAGCAGCATTCTGGCGGGACTCGTGGCGAGCTGCGCTACGGGCGATGTCCTTTCAGCCAGCGGGGCCGTGTTCATCGGCCTCACCGCCGGGCTGATCGTCGAAGCAGCCTCGCATGCCATCGAACACTGGCTGAAAGTGGACGACGTGGTCGGAGCCGTTTCCACCCACGGCGTCGCCGGCGCCTGGGGAACGCTGGCAGTCGCGATTGTCGCCCCCGCCGCAGCCCTGCCTTACGGGCACACCCGAGTTGAGCAATTCGCCATTCAAGCCCTCGGCGTGTTGGTCGGATTTGCCTGGTCGTTCGGCGCTACTTGGGTCCTGATGTCGATCGTGGCCCGGTTCATGTCGCTTCGCGTAACTGCCGAACAGAAACAGCAAGGCCTGAATTTCGTGCAGCACGGCGCCATGACCGAGTTGCAAGACTTGTTGGTGACGATGGAAGCAAACGCTCACGGCAACATGCGCCGCGCTACGGTCAACGAGTCGACCGAGGCCGGATTGATCGCGATGGAATACAACAAGGTCCTCGACGCCCGCGAGTCGGCCGAGGCCAACCTTCGCGAGATGAACATGAACCTGTTCCAATCGTGGGAGCGGATCGCCTCGCAGACCACCGAGTTACGATCCCAATCGCTGGAGTTGGAGAGAGCCAAGCGAGAGGCGGAACGCGCCAACACCACCAAAAGCATGTTCGTCGCGAACATGAGCCACGAAATCCGCACCCCCATGACGGCGATCCTGGGCTACGTCGACGAACTGATGGATGAGGCGGCGGTAGCCTCCAATAGCGACCTTGCCAAACAGCAAGAGTCGCTCAATATCATCAAGCGCAACGGCGAGCACTTGCTGACCATCATCAACGACATCCTCGACCTATCGAAAATCGAGGCCGGGCGCGTCACCATCGAAACGATCGACTGCTCGATCAGGCAGGTCGTCGAGGACGTTGTCCTGATGATGAAAGACCGCGCAAGCTCGAAAGGGATCGAACTCAAGGCGGTCTACCTTTCGCCAATCCCCTCGACCATTCAGTCCGACCCCACCCGGCTCCGCCAAATCCTGCTCAACCTGGCAAGTAACGCCATCAAATTCACGTCGCAGGGGAGCGTTCAAATCGAAACCCAGTTGCTGCGCCCGATCGATCACCCCCGTAACGAAATCGCGATTGCGATTGTCGACACGGGAATCGGCATCGACGATGAACAGCGCCCCCTCCTCTTTCAGCCGTTCATGCAAGCCGACGCCACCACCACCCGCAAATACGGTGGAACCGGCCTCGGACTCACCATCAGCAAGCGTTTGGCGAACATGCTAGGCGGCGACATCTCGCTCGAGAGTACGCCCCACGTTGGCAGCAAATTCACGCTCACGTTCGGCGTCGGACAAGTCGATCCGGCATTGCTCAGCGACGGCGCGTCGCCGCGGGTCGCCGTTGCCGCCGGGCCAATGCAAACGGCCAAACTCGATTGCCGGATCTTGCTGGCCGAAGACGGCGCCGACAATCAACGCTTGATCTCGCACATCCTGCGAAAGGCCGGGGCCACCGTCGACATCGCCGAAAACGGCCAAGTCGCGATCGATATGGCCATGAAGGCATGGCTCGAGGAAACCGAATCCTCGCCTCATTACTCCGTCATCCTCATGGACATTCAGATGCCCGTGAAAGACGGCCTAGCCGCTACAACCGAACTTCGTTCCCGCGGTTACCCATGGGCGATCGTGGCCCTTACCGCCAACGCCATGACCGAAGACCGGCAGCGCAGCCAAGACGCCGGTTGTGACGACTTTGCCACCAAGCCGATCGATCGCGCACGCTTGTTCGCTGTGATCGCGAACTGGAGCGACCACCATGCGGCCATGTCAGACACAACGCCTGTAACGACTACCTAACTTCCCCCAACTTAGCTATTTCGTTCTTCGTTTAACAAAGCTGGTGCTAAGGTTGCATGGCGGAAACGCGCAGCAGCACCGCCGTTGGATCAACTTTGATTGCGAGACAAAATGTCATGCGGGTAGAATACATCAATCCATTTGTTACCGCTCTCTCCAACACATTCAAGACGATGTTGGATTGCGAGGTCCACCGCGGCGTTCCGTACCTGCGCGGGAGCGAGAAACAGCCGCCGAACAAGGACATCTGCGGCGTGATCGGCCTGTCCGGCAAGATGGTTGGGATGTGCGTGGTCGGCCTTTCTAAATCGGTTGCCGTCAAGGCAGCCTCGCACCTCCTGATGATGGAGTGCGACGAGATCACCACCGACGTCACCGACGCAGTCGGTGAAATCGCCAACATGGTCGCCGGGGGCGCCAAGGCACAACTCGAAGAACACGAGTTGCGGATCAGTTTGCCCAGCGTGATCGTCGGCGAAAACTACCAGGTTCGCTTCCCCAGCACCTCGCCGCCAATTTGCATTCCCTTCGAATGCGACTGGGGCGAAATTCTGCTGGAAGTCGGCCTGGTCCCGTCCGAATCGCCAGTGACCGTTTGATTTGCACCAGTCCGTTTGATTTGCACGGGCCGCTCCGAATAGCCCCTTCCGCCCAACGACCAGAAGGCGTAGAATAAGACATCTCGGCATCACCCGCCGAGCCCAAATATCGCGGGGTGGAGCAGCCCGGTAGCTCGCGAGGCTCATAACCTCGAGGTCGTAGGTTCGAATCCTGCCCCCGCAACTTTTGATGTTTGCACTACGGTGCAAGCACTCGCAGACCCCGGAAAACCCGGGGTTTTTTTATGCGCTAGCGGGGCGGCCTGCATGTCGTTTCCGCTCTCTTCAGCGGCTTGCTGCGCCGGATTTTGCGCCGCTTTCGGTGGGCCGAGTAACGCCGCCTCGAAGTGCTGGTCCGTAGTCATCAAGTAGTGCCGCATCGCGACGCTTGGCGTATTTCCCAGCCAACTATGTGACTACCTGGACCGGGAATTGTTCGACCAGTTCCGTTTCGCGGCTAGCCCGCTTGTTGTGAAAAAGTCTGGGCCAGGGAGTGATGCCAGCCCGACGAACGATCTTTTGGAAACTCGTACGGAGATTTGCGTTCAGCCAACATGACGGCCCCTTCGCGGCCTTCCGGTATCGTTCATCCACAACATACACCGCACCCTCGGGCGCCAATTCATGGCATTCAGAGAGTACCTCCCGAAGTTCTGGAAATAGAGGGATTGTCCGACTCCCCTTCCCCTCGAAGTGTTCCGTTTTCGGCGACGTAACCACAATCCTCCCCGTGTCGCATTTTGAACGTGAAGACGCAGCAAGTCATCCTTTCGCCAGCGACGTTCCATCCGAACGAGGAATGGGTGGTGGCTCAAGCCGAGTCATTCGTGGCTCGGGCGAGGAACCAAGGCTTGCCGGTCCGACTAGTGCAGCACGACGGCGATACCAAATTCACGAAAGCATTTCGGGCGAAGCTGAAGTCCGCCCGCGTGAAGCCGATGCGAACCGCCTTCCGGTCGCCCAACACGAACGCTTTCGTCGAACGTTTCATCAAGTCGATCAGCCAGGAATGCCTCGACCGGTTCATCGTCTTTGGCGAGAAGCAATTGGATCACTTGTGTTCCGAGTACCTCGCCCATTATCACGCGGAACGTCCGCACCAATCGCTGGACAACGAACTGTTGAATCAACCGAAGCAGCGAGGCCGGCCACGGACCAAACGCGGAAAGATCGAGGACGAAATCGTTCCACTCGGCGAGGTTCGTTGCCGCTCTCGTTTGGGCGGCCTCTTGAAAAGCTACTCGCGACGAGTGGCGTAGCTTCGCCCCGTTGTCTCTTCGTGATTCGGCTGCGTTATCAGTGCGCGCCGACCTGCGCACGCGGTATGGTGGCGAATTTCCGATTGGCTCATGTTGCCGTCCGACATTCCGCTTCCTGATTCTTGGCCGGCGATCGTACGCGTGGCGATCCTGCATGTACTGGCCTTGACGCGTTTCGTACTCTCCAACCATCGATCAAGTCCAAGCGCCAACACCTGTCCGCGCTGCGCCGAACTGGAATAGGAACTTCACCTTCTCCGCGAGGAACTGCGGATCAAGGATGTTCGGATCGAGAGCGTCAAGTCGCACAAACGGCCCGATTATTCGGCCACCGGAAGGTTCGACATCCTCGCCCTTCGAGCGTCGCGTGGTTGGTCGAAGGCCGAAACCGCCCGCCGATTCCATGTTTGTGAAACGACGATTCGCAAATGGACTAAGCGAGTGGAAACGGATGGCGACGAGGCTTTCATTTCGGCGGGACCACCGGTCAATCGCTTTTCCGATTTAGTGGGCGACCTCGCGCGTCGCTTGAAACAATGCTGTCCTGAACTCGGCAAGCAGAGTATCGCCAACTTCTTGGCTCGGGCTGCGCTGCTCGGCTGCGTTTCTCGCGACGCGAAGCACATGCAAGCCAGGCTTGATTGCTGCAGAACGTGGCATAATAGGTTCCGGCCGCATGAATCGCTTGGTGGGCAACCCCTGACGAAGTTTACTTCAACAGGCCCAAGGCGAACGAAAAGCCACGGTACGAACCGCGCCTTCGCTGGCCTCGATCATCTCCGTGCGCCAAGCCTCGAGCCCCGCCGAAACGAAAGCCACGTGGAGAATTGAAGCTTGAAGTTCGCTTCTTCCACAACGATCGAGCGCTGCTGATCGTGCGTTTGAAACTCGCGGCGTAGCAACGCTCGCGATTTTGCTTGGATGGCGACTGCGCCATCGCTGAGCGCGGAATCGACGTCTCGCGACGACTTCCGCTCCTTCCTTCAACCCAGTTGTCAATGATCAATTGCCTTCACGGTGAACGGTGACGTTCGGACGTCGTATTCAATCGCGAAGACCGGTTCTTTTGTCCACCGCGCTTCGCGATGGACGGGTACAGGGAATTAAACGACGACGACCAAGAAAGGTCTGCATTTGTCAGCGACCTTCAAGAAGATTTGCCAACTTACCCCATAAAACGAGAGTACGCGTACCCTGCTCATTGCCTACATCTCGGCACACGTAAACTGACTTGTGATTTGATCGTCATCGAAGCTCGCAGCACACTGTAGCGAGCAAAAGTAATACCGCTTGCCATGTCGTGTTCTCTTTGCTGCGGCGGTTGACGAGGTAATGTACATTCCACAGACGATGTCTCGTTCCTCTTGCGGCGCCTCGGGAACTGCAGGATCTTGAATCGCCGCGGCGCGGCAGAATATCGATGGACGGCGAAAGTGTTCTTGGTGGTAAACGACTAGTAAGCGTTCAATCAGTGTGCGCGGCTTGCTCTCGTAGAGGACCCGCGCGCCCGTCTGTTTGTCGCAAACCGTTAAGATCGACTCTGCCATATCACTTATGCCGCCTGTGCCAGTGAGTACGCCAATCAGCTTGCCTTCGTCATAGGCGATCGCCAATTCGCCAAGAGTGCCACTGCTTCCGCCGATGATGACGACAATATCCGAACTACGGATGTTGACTACCTCTCGGCCCATTAGGCCGCTACCAGTGAAGATCAACACATCGTGATAAATGGTCGGCGACTCGAATTTGATGGTGTGCTCTTCGACGCTGAGCCCGGGCGAGATTCCGATGACTTTTCCGCCAGCGCGCTTGGCTCCTCTCGCAGCGGCCAGAGGAAGGCCCGGACATCCTCCGGTAATCAGGACACAGCCGGCTTGTGCGATTGCTTCGCCGAGTTCCAGTGCAAGCTTCAAATGGATGCCGGCAATCCCCTCGCCGGCGCCTCCCATGACGCCGATCTTTAGGGCTTGGAACTCAATCGGCGCGGAACCGGAATTGGACATTGTGCTACTGCTCACTAAAAGGCATCAACTCAGCTCTCGATCTGGTCCGCTGGAGTCTCGACAATTAAACCGCGACGAAGCTGCCATTCTTTGACCATGCAGTAGAGGCACGGTGCGACAAACATCGTGATGATCTGTACGGCCATTCCGCCCATGCTGGGAATGGCCATCGGTTGCATGACATCGGACCCGCGGCCATTCGTAAGAAACACGGGTAAAAGACCGATTACGGTAGTGGCTGTGGTCATCAGGCATGGTCGAACTCGTTTTAGGCCGCCGTCAAGGACCATCTCGCGAACTTCTTCGACGCTACGAGGCACCCGCTCGCCGAAAATCTGTTCGAGGTAAGTCAGAATCACAACGCTGTCGTCGTCGGCAACTCCGAACAGTGCGATAAAGCCTACCCAGACTGCGACACTGAGGTTGACTCCCCATAGATAAAGCATCAAGAAGCCGCCTGAGGTGGAAACAAGGATTCCAAAAAAGACGATCAACGCCAGCCACCATCTCCCCAACCCCAGGTAGAGCATTAAGAACATCGACAATATCACCGCTGGGACCAATATGGAGAGACGGTCCGTCGCTCGACGCTGGTTCTCGAACTGACCGGACCATTTCCAATAGTAGCCCGTCGGCACGACGAGAGTCGCTTGCTCGTGCTGGCCGGCGGCAACCAACTCGTCACTACGCTTCTTTTCCGATTGCAGCAACTTCTCAGCATCTTCGACGACACTTACCTCATCGCGATCGCGCGTATTCAGGGTAACGTAGCCGACGAGCAGCCCCCCCTCGCTCTTGAGTTCCTGGGGACCGACGGTGTAGGTGATGCGGGCCAACTGCGAAATCGGCATCTGCGCACCGGTGGATGTTGGCACGAGCACTCGCTCCAGATCCTCAAACCGCTGTCGCAACTCACGCGGGTATCGCACGCGGATCGGATAGCGTTCGCGTCCCTCGACAGAGACGGTGAGATTTTCGCCGCCAATGGCGATCTCGATCACATCCTGCACATCGCGGATGTTCACGCCATAGCGCGCAATTACCTCCCGATCGATCTCGTACTGAATGTAGGGCTTACCAACAATCCGATCCGCCACGACATCCGTTGCGCCCGGCACCTTGCGCAGCAACTGTTCCATTTGCAGGCCGACGCGCTCGATCTCCTGAGGATCGCTGCCGAAGATCTTCACGCCCATCATCGCTCGGAAGCCCGTTTGAAGCATGACAATTCGCGTTTGAATTGGCTGTAACCACGTTGGCAACACCCCCGGCATAGCGGTCTTGGCCTGGAGTTCCGCAAGGATTTCATCCTTGGTGATCGTGCGCTCTTCCGGCCAACCATAGTTGAGAAGCGGCTTCGCCCACGATATCCAACCCATGTCCGAATACCATTGGGCCTGATGTACCTTGCGCCACTCACTCTCTGGTTTAAGCAAAATCACCGTTTCGAACATTCCGATCGGCGCGGGGTCGAGAGCCGATTCGGCGCGGCCAGCCTTGCCGACAACGCTGACGACTTCCGGCACTTCGTAAATTGCTCGGTCTTGCCGGGCGAGGATGTCCTCTACCTGCGACAAGGATGCCGAAGGAAGAAGTGAGGGCATAAACAGTAGCGAGCCTTCATCCAAGGGAGGCATGAACTCGCGGCCGATTCCCGGAAATGCCTTTTCCAATCGCACCCATGCTGCGGTGCCGCTAGGATCGGCGCCAACTTTCTGCAGGGCAAACGCGACCGGATAGGCGATGCGCCCAAAGCCGAGCCAAATAACCGTGCCCGCAACCGCGATGGCAAGAGGGATTGTAAGGAAGGTCCCCTTGTTATTGAGCACCCATCGGAGGGACGGTCGGTAGACGCCGTAGATCACCCGGGCGACGACGTTCTCTTCCAATGGCAAGAGTCGTTCGCGGCCCATGCGGTAGATCGCCAATCCCACCATCACACCGACCGCAATTGACGTCGGCCAACCTGTGGCCTGGCTGGAAGACTCAAAGCTCCACATCAAAATGTAGTGGGTGGCAAAGATCGCGACAGCGCCGACCAAAAGAGACAAAAGCAGCGATCGTGTTTTGGACCATTGCGTCGGCTTGAGCATGTAGTAACTGAGTACGGGAACGAGCGTGACCGCCAAAATCACCGACGCAGTGATGGCAAATGTCTTGGTATACGCCAGCGGCTTGAAGAGTTTTCCTTCTTGATCAGCCAGGGCGAACACGGGGATGAATGAGATGATGGTGTTGGTCACGGATGTCAAAATCGCACTCCCAACCTCAGTGGACGCTTCGTAGACCACTGTGGCATGTGGACGGTTGGGCTCTGCAACCAAGCGCCGATAGATGTTCTCCGTCATGATGATTCCCATGTCCGCCACATCCCCGATGGCAATCGCAAGGCCAGCCAAAGACATGATGTTGCTGTCAACTCCGAGCAAGTACATCGCGATGAAGCTCATCGCCACCGACAACGGCAAGGTTGGCAAGATTACCAGCGAGCTGCGGATGTGCAACAAGAAGATGATCACGACGATACCAGCTACAATCGCTTCCTCGCTGAGCGCTTCCTTAAGCGTGTCCATCGTTTCGTGAATAATCTGCGTCCGGTCATAAAACGGTACGATTCGCACGTGGACTTGCTTACCGCTAGAAAGGTTAAGCCGCAGGCCAGGCTCAATTTCTGTGATTTTGGCCTTGACTCGCTCGATCACACGAAGCGGATTCTCGCCATAGCGCATCACGACTACGCCACCCACCGCTTCCCGGCCAGACTTGTCAAGTACTCCGCGGCGGAAGTCCGAGCCGAGCTGCACCGTCGCCACATTCTTGACGAAAATGGGTGTCCCTGCCTCCTGTCGGATCACGATGTTCTCTACGTCCTGAAGGCTCTTCACGAAGCCGACACCACGAATGAAGAACTCGTAGCCGTTGTTCTCGACAACTTTCGCACCTACGTCGATATTGCTGCGTCGCACTGCGTCATAGATTTCAGCGAGTGTCACGCGCTGGGCGCGCATTTTGTCTGGATGCACGTCGATTTGATACTGTTTGACGAATCCGCCGACACTGGCAACCTCCGAAACACCCTCTACCGCCTGCAATTGAAAGCGGACATACCAGTCTTGCAGCGATCGCAATTGTCCTAGATCAGCACCATCCGCTTCTAGTGTGTACCAATAGACCTGGCCGAGGGCCGTGGCATCTGGACCGAGCACAGGAGTGACTCCTGGGGGCAGTCGATCCGCCGCCACCGTCATCCGCTCCATCACACGTGAGCGCGCCCAGTAGTAATCGACTTCGTCCTTGAAGATGACGAAGATCATCGAGAAACCAAAGGCCGATGCCGAGCGAATGGTTTTAACGCCCGGCGTTCCCTGCAAGCTCACCGTCAGCGGATACGTAACCTGGTCTTCGACATCTTGGGGTGATCGTCCCGGCCAGTCCGCAAAAACGATGACCTGTTTCTCGCCAATGTCGGGAATCGCATCGACCGGCGTATTGATGAGACAGTAGAAGCCGACGACAAGGGCAACCGCCGCCAGCAATATGACGAGGAAGCGGTTACCAAGGCACCAGCGGATGATGGCATTGATCATCGGGATCCTCTGAATTAGTGCTGATGACTTGGGGTAGAAGCTGGCTTTGATTTCGAGGGTGCGCCCGACGTATGGCCTTCGTGCCCCCCATGCCCCGCATGCAGGTTTACCGAAGATTGCCCGTCGGCATACAAGAGACTCGGCATGCCTTCGATCTGCCGCTGGCTGTCCAACATGAATCCACCGCGGATCACGACTTCGTCGCCCTCGGCCAGACCGTCGATTACGGGGTAATAGCTGATCGCTTGGCCCTTAGCGTCCGTTGCGTCAGCCCGTGGTCCCAGCTTGACGTCGACTAGTTCGAAGGCGCCCTGTTTGTTCTTGCGATAGGCAATCTGTCGTCGTCCCGTGTCTAGTACGGCGCTAGCCCGAATTGCCAGCGGACGCCCTGGTTGCGACGTGTGGTCACCCGAGCTGCTGTGCTCGTGAACCGGGGCGTTAGCAACTGGGTGGCCTGGAACTTGTTCCAGCTCCATGTCACACACCGGGCACCTACCGGGATCGTCTCGAACGATTTCGGGATGCATGGGGCAGAGATACTTCCCTTCCAGTCCCGTTGGTTCTGGCGTGCCATCAGCGCGTAAGCGAACGCGGATTGTCGCTGACGCATACATAGCCGGCTTCAGTCGTCGATCCTCATTCTTCAGATTGACTCGCACTTTAACCGTGCGGGTTTGATCGTCGAGGAAGGGCTCGATAAAGACGATCGTTCCCGGAAACACTTCGCCGGGATAAGCTTCGACGGTAACATCAACCGGCTGGCCATAGCGGACGGAACCTAGATCAGCCTCGTAAATATCGAGATAAAGCCAGATCGGATCTAGCTCCGCGATTCGGTACAACGAGTCGCCTTCTTCCACATACATGCCTTCGCGTATCTTCTTCTCGACAATCGTGCCGCCAATCGGAGCATAAACGGTGAGATGGGTGTGTTCCTTGCGGTTCTTTTCCAGTTCTGCGATCTGTTCGGGAAGAACGCCCAGCAATTGAAGTTTTGTACGGGCAGATTCGACCTGCGATTTAGCAAAACGACGGTCACCGGAAGCACCGTCAATTGCCTCCAAGGCGCGCAGCAATTCAGCTTGCGTGGCAAAAAGCGTGGGACTGTAAATGTCCACAAGGTGGTCCTTGGGCTTGACTTCGATTCCAGTAAAGTCTGCGTATACACGGTCAATCCGGCCAGCAATCCGGGCGGTAATCTCCTTCACGCGCCGCTCGTTGTAATCCAGCTTGCCTACGGTGCGAATCTCCTTAGAGAGGTCGCGATACTCAACAAGCTCCGTT
The DNA here is from genome assembly GCA_964636985.1 of uncultured Pirellulaceae bacterium. Classification (GTDB taxonomy): domain Bacteria; phylum Planctomycetota; class Planctomycetia; order Pirellulales; family Pirellulaceae; genus CAZWSX01. The sequence goes on from CAZWSX010000033.1 coordinate 12,644, forward strand.
TCCACGTTGGCGCGCTCTTCCGTCAGAGCTTGTTCGGTTTTGAGTTGCGAAAGTGGAATCAGCCTCATCCCACATATTGGACATGGGCCGGGTTTTGGTAAGCGGATCTGGGGGTGCATGGAGCACGTCCATACGTCCCCAGACGCATTGCTGGTATCGGCACTTGGTCTGGCAACGGCAAAAATCGCCGCCGCGAGGACGACGCCCGCTAGGATGAGTGCTGCTCTTAGCATCCATGATTTCATGATTGCGCTCCTTGCTCCATTTCGGTTGTTGGCGCTGCGGCAGAGCTCCAAGCCCACCATAACTTGGTCAATTCAATGGCCGTGACGGGAGTAAGGGCAAGCGCTACTATCACACCCCATTCCCAGAGCGGGTGCGTAGAAACTTCGAAGACCGATTGGGTCAATGGCAGAACTACGATGCTGACTTGCAGAAGGCCCGAGACCACGAGTGCCAGCAGAAGCATGGGATTGGTGAAGAACCCCAGTTGGCCCCAAGTGAGTTTCTGGCTTCGGGCGGCCAGCGCTCGGAGAAGTTCGGCATAAACAACTACGCAAAAGGTCATTGCGCGGGCATCTTTAATTTCCTGCGGATGGCGCAGATAGCTGAACGCAAACGCCGCCAAGCCAACTCCTCCCACCAGCAATCCCTGCACGAGAATCGTCCATCCGAGACTCCAAGAGAGGATCGACTCACGTGGCGAGCGAGGTTGTCGCAGCATGGTGCCCGGCTCGGGCGGCTCCAGGGAAAGCGCCAGGGCCGGTAAGCCATCGGTAACCAAATTGATCCATAGCAGTTGAATCGGCAGCAACGGAGCAGGCCAGCCAAGCAGGCTGGCGACGAACATCAACAGAATTTCGCCGGCGTTACATGATAAAAGGTATTGCAGTACCTTTTGAACGTTGTCGAAAATGCCTCTTCCCTCTTCGACCGCATTGACAATCGAAGCAAAGTTGTCGTCCGTCAGCACCATGTCAGATGCTTCCTTCGTGACATCCGTACCGGTGATTCCCATCGCGATCCCGATATCGGCAGCCTTGATGGCCGGTGCGTCGTTCACGCCATCGCCAGTCATTGCCACGACTTGGCCCTGAGATTTCCAGGCCTTCACCACGCGCAGCTTGTGCTCGGCGGTGACACGAGCGTACACCGCGATCTCCCGAACTCCTTCTGCCAGCTGCTGGTCGGTCATTTGGTCGAGGTCGATGCCGCGCACAACTTGTTGTTCAGGACCCGCCATGTCCAACTCGCGCGCCACGGCTAGTGCGGTCGCTGGGTGGTCGCCGGTAATCATCACCGGTCGGATGCCGGCTTGGCGGCACGTCTGCACGGCCAGTTTCACTTCTTCGCGCGGCGGATCAATCATTCCCGCCAAGCCGGTGAATACCAGGCCCTCTTCAACAATGTCCCGGACCTCTGGTTCGGAAATCCTCCGATAGGCCAGCGCCAACACCCGCAACGCTCGTGATGCCATTTCCGTGTTGACTTGCAACCAAGCTTCCCGACGCTCCGCGGTCAGCGGCCGTTCCAAATCGCCGATTCGTTCGGCGATGCACTTCGACAAAATGATCTCGGGCGCGCCTTTGGTGTACATCCATTGCCCGTTATCGCTGTGCTGCACAACGACCGACATGGCCTTGCGCGTGGAATCGAACGGTATCTCGAACACAACCGAGTTCGTTGTCTTGTTCGCGAGCACCCCTGCCTTAATGGCAGCCACATGCAAAGCACCCTCCGTCGGATCCCCGATGACTTGCCAACCAAGGCCTTCGCTCTGCGGCACGAGTTGCGAGTTGTTGCAGTACGCGCCAATCAACAATGTTTGAACAAGGTCCGCACGGTCGCTAGGATTAATCCCTCGCAAAGCGCCGTCGCCTGTTGCCTCGAGAAACTCGCCACGCGGGAGGTAGCCAACTCCCGAAAGCGTGTAGCGAGAGTTGCCAACCGCCACTTCTCTGACGGTCATCTCGTTTCGGGTCAACGTGCCGGTTTTATCCGAACATATCACCGTCACGCAGCCGAGCGTTTCCACGCTCGGCAGTTTTCGAACGAGTGCGTTACGTTTAACCATGCGCTGAAGTCCCAGCGCAAGGGAAATCGTCACGACGGCCGGCAATCCTTCGGGAACAGCGGCGACAGCCAGACTGACTGCGGTCAAAATGGCCACCAGCATCGGTCCGCCGCGGAGAATCTGCAAGACAAAGATGACGCCGACAATGACAAGGCAGAGGATGATCAGGACCCGACCCAGTTCCTCGAGCCGCCGCTGAAGGGGAGTTGGCTCGGCCTCGCTGAGCTGTAGCATCCCGGCGATGTAGCCGAGTTCGGTCTTCATCCCCGTCGCTGTGACTAGCGCCGTAGCTTTGCCAGTCGCCACAATGGTGCCCATAAAAACCATGTTGCGCCGGTCTGCGAGCGGCGTGTTGGCATCAAGGATTTGGGCTGGGTCTTTCGACGTTTGCGTGGACTCGCCAGTTAGGGCCGACTCCTGAACAGCAAACCCGAACGATCGCAGTAGCCTCGCGTCAGCGACGATGTTGTCCCCCGCCTCCAACTCCAAGATGTCGCCTGGGACCACGTCCTGAGCCGGGATCGATTGCAGACGACCATCCCGTAGCACACGAGCCAACGGCGCGGACATTTTCTGCAGAGCCGACAATGCCCTCTCAGCGCGTTCTTCCTGAAGAAATCCAATCACGGCGTTGAGAACGACGATGGCTAAGATAGCGAGGGCGTCTACCCACTCGCCCATTGCTCCAGAAATCACCGCCGCAACGATGAGAATCCAAATCACGAGATCCTTGAATTGTGCGAGCAGCTTCCGCCAAAGCGGGATAGGAGGTGCCTCTGTCAGTGTATTGGGGCCAAATCTGTTCCGTCGCGTCTCCGCCTCTGTGCATGTTAGCCCGTGAGTTGCGTTGGCATCGAACGATTCAAGAACTACGCTCGCGGATTCCGCAAAGGGAATTCTTGTATCGTTACCCTTGCCCCGCGTCTTCAGGTCGTCGACTGTTGCACTCATTGGTGGTCTGCTTCGCGATCGCCAGCTAGGTTCTGAACCAGACGTACTTGGCAGGTTCTTTGGCAAACTGCTCCTGGCATTCACCGGAGCAGAAGAAATACGTATGCCCGCGATAACTTTCTTCCGCGGCAACGGACGATCGTGTGAAACGCATTCCACACACTGGGTCTGTGACCAGAGCGTCGCTCAAGGTCTCTTCGCCTCGATCGAGGCGGAAGTAATCACCTAGGAACTCCAGTAATTTGCTCTCGACCCATGCGGCAACTGCGTCGTCGCTGTGGGTCTCAAGACCTACGATGAGCCTGTCGTGCGGCTCGTACTTCTGAAATACAGGTGTAATTCGAAACTCGTAACGAATAATGAGATTGTCGACCCGATCGTCGTGCTCTAGCAGGAAGTCAACCCTGCAACTTGCGGGAAAACGTTCGCAATATCCAAAAACAGCCCCACAACGGTCCGGGCGCGCTTCATTTGCGAGATCCGCATTGGGAAAGCACGCGACCGTTGCTTGCAAACGCGGCTTGATGACTTCGGAAACAAGCCGCGCGGCGACTTCGTTGCACTTCCTTAGCTTGGGCAGCAAGTCCGCCATTTGTTGATGGATCAGTTCGGGGTTGGAAACCGCGACTCGCGCGGCCTTCAACCGTGACTTGAGCTGCAGCTTGAACTCGTCGAGCGACATTTTGGTTTCTCGGTACGGTCAGGGGCACTTAGGGGATCGTAGAGAAAGCCAGCCGTTGCTGCGCAAAGGCGACGGGAGCGACGGCCAGGCAAGCGATCAACATCATCGAATAAAGTGCGGTCTTCATGTGAGTTCTCCCCATGAGAAATTGATACGACCTGGACTGTCCGCGTACGAACGGACATCCCGAGAAACTAGAAATCGACGCCACGCGACGCGCTGCTAATCGCGTGAAAAAATCAGTTAATCCGGACGCCGAGCAAGATTTGAGCAGACAGACGCTCGTGACTAAGAATGACGTCGGGCTTCAACGAAAAGTCAATGGCGTAGTTGGCAACCGTCAAAGGAATGTGGAGTACGCCAGACCAGCAGTCCTGAAAATGACGACCCACCTGAGAAACGTCGCTGGTAGGAGCTACTGACCACTCCTTATTCACCAGATCCCTCATAACACAACGACATCGTGAGTTGCATTGACGTCCGCTAATCGTGGAGCACGAGCATCGCTGCTTTCCTTTGCACCGTTCGCACACCGCCTGAGATTTAGCTTGGCAACAAGTCGTTCGCGCAGCGGCTTTCGCGCAACACACTGTCGATTTCGACTCGACCATCGAATTGCAACAGCAGCACGCCGACGTAGCTGGCATGCATGTCGCAAAAAACGCGAGCAATGCCATGGCATGTGCGACGGGAGTAAGGGACAACCGGTGCATGATTTGCCAGTGACTGAGGTGCCTTCAAATTCGGCGTGTCGACAATTCCAAATATGGAATTAATCACGCCAATGAACACCTGAAAAAGCAGGTTACGCAAGTGCCGTGCCTACGTGTGGAACGTTTGGTTAATCTTGGGTGTTTCATCTGTTCGCAATTCGTCGCTTTCGACGACGAGGTCGCAGAATCTGCTGAACAAGGTGCGCAGCATCCTGGAATTGCGCGACACTACGACCCATGAAACCGCCGAATTGCGCGCGAATTCGTCCCCTGGCAGTACGAAGCCGCACGCTGGAGCGCGCCTCCGAACATTTGAAGGACCAGTTGCTCAAGTGTTTCTTTGAGCGTCCGTCGGGTACCCTGTGGTGAGAGCTTTGCCCAGGCATCTCATGCTTCGATCCCTCGTGTCTTATCCCAGACGCTGGGCTGTCCCCAGAAACGGAGTTGGGGACCAGCCTGGAGGTGCGCAATAATTCCCGAAAATCAGTCTTCAGTTGGAGTCTAACGCGCGTCCGTGGTCGGCTGAACGTGCGGTAATAAGTCTGCCGATATGTCGGAATAGTTCGTCGGCAAAGAGTTTGCCGTTTCTGAGCCGCGAGTGCCTCACCATCGGCCCACAAGGAGTTAGGCGTTGGCACGTGCCAGCGTCGCCATGTCCAAATGCGACTCCGCAAAGAGAGGCCGTCATGTGTCGAGGTGCCACGAGTTTCTTGACCATAGTCGCCGTCGTATTCATGAGTGGTTGCCGTGGCATGGTCGCGTCACGGCAGGTAGCGACGGCGAATGGCGCTTCCTCGCGGTGGCAACCAATTGTTAGAGAACCTGCGACCCTCGTAGCGCATCCAGAGTCGACGTCGTCAGTCTCGCTCGCGTCGTTTCAAGAGTCACCGCCAGAACCGGTGTCCATTCCCTCTGAGGACTCGTCAAGCAGCGAGTTGACAGAAGAACTTGAACTTCAAGTCTTTGTTGACGAAGTGGTCGCCCGGCACCCATCCGTGCAGGCCATGATCGCCGCGTGGCAAGCAGCGGCGCAGCGATATCCACAGGCCATAGCGCTGGACGATCCAATGTTCCTGGCCATGACTGCGCCCGGCTCGCTGAACTCCACCAACACGGAAGGAGCCTACGCGCTGGAGCTTCGCCAGAAACTCCCTTGGTTCGGAAAACGATCACTCCGCGGTGACGCAGCTCTGCAAGAAGCGGCCGCTACGTGCCATGAAGTTCAAGATGCCCGATTGAAGATCGCTCTCTTGGCTCAACTTGCTTACTTGGAATACTTTCTTGCCGACCAGCAACTCAGGATCAATGAACAGAACGTCGAACTAATGACGGAAGTGCGAGAGGTCGCGCAAGTTCAATACAAAACGAACCGCGTCACGCAACAGGATGTGTTGCAAGCGGATGTCGAACTGGCCGACTTGGAACGCCGCAAACTGGAATTGCTACGCATGAAGAAAGTAGCAGCAGCCAGAATGAACACGTTGCTCTTGCGCTCACCTGAGCTGCCGCTTCCAGCGCCGAAACTGGATTCGGTCGAGGTGGACTCGATTCCTGGCGACACGACGCTCCTTCATTCCTGGGCCTTGCAGAATCGCCCGGATCTCGCGGCACTCGCCCATCGCGTCGAAGTGGAAGCCATCAATGTGGAGCTTGCCGTCAAGCAGTTCTATCCCGATATGGAGTTCTTTGGCCGCTACGATACGTTTTGGCAGCCGGCAAGCACGCAGGGACCCTTGCGAGGACAGATCGGACTTGCCACGAACCTGCCGATCTATCGCCGAAAGCTAAACGCGGCGGTCTGCGAGGCGCAATTTCGCCTGCAGCGCCAGCGAGCGGAATACGAACAGCTCGCCAACGATATCCGCCTCGAAGTTCAAACGGCTTGGGAGCAGATTCAAGAAAGCCGGCAGACGCTTAATCTCTACCAGGAAAAGCTACTCCCGGTATCCGAACAGTACCTAGAAGCCGCCCGCTCAAATTATCAAGTCGGCAAGGCAACCTTCCTCGACGTTGTTCAAGCTCAGCGGCAGCTCGTGGCAAGCCGCGAGAAGCAAATTGCGGTCAAGACGACACTCGCCCAACAGTTGAGCGAACTAGAACGCCAGCTTGGTGGGACATTGCCGTAATCCTCTCCAAAAAGTCCGCTTGCATTGCCACCGAATATGCCGATCAACGACGCGTATTCTGCCATCGCGTTATCGAGTTCGCTGCTGAGATCATTGCTGCGGCCCGTGATGGTACTTCCATTGGGGAGAAGTAAGTGCGCCGCCGCCATCGGGGTCGGGTAGGTCGACCTATGTCAGCTTTGTATCCAGCGCCAGCGCACTTTAGGCCGCATGGCGCCAGGTGCTCGACCATGTCCCATTCGAGCCGGGGCTCGTTACCAAAGACAACGACTTGTTCGTGGTGCAGCACGAGTGCGCCGCATACCTCGCAGAGTCGCTGCTTCGAGTTTCCAAGGGTGTTGACCTGACTAAGCCCATGTCGCACCGGTTAATTTTATCTCGCTGTTCAGTAACACGACGGTTCCCGAACGGAAACGAGTAAGTGGCAGCCCTAGTTCAGCATGGGCTCTTCCGTGCATGCGACCCAATGAAGCGATGGCGGGAAAAACGCTCCCGCCATCAAACGCACCTATTGAATGATCAGACGAAATTGATTGGCAAAGTTGCGGTAGTGACTTCTCCGCCTTGGGCAAAAACATGAATACCCAGCGTGTGAGTTCCGACCGTTGAGTTGTGCACTTTCAAATTGAGCTTGAAAGTGTTTGATTTCTTGTCGTAACTTACTCCGCTGAAAGCCTGGCCGTCAAAGGTAACCGTAACATTCGAGGCCAAGTTCGCCGCGGCAGAATCGGAAAGCAGTCCGTTCGCATCTTTTAATTGGAACGACACGGGAACGGTCAAATTCTTCTTCTTGTAAGTCGCGCCAGGCTCTGGCGTTACTTTGACAATGGCGTAGCCCACTGTGTAGGGGATGGTGACCGACGTGGTGTTGCCAGCCAGATCGGTCGCGGTGCAGACCAGAGACTTGTGACCGGCGGCGGAAGTATCCACAACTCCGGCGGTTTGCGAGGCGATGCCTCCGGTATCCGAAGCGTTAGGCGACAGGGTGACTCCCTGGGCATTCACTAGGATCGGATTGGAGCCTGTTGAAAAGGTCGGCTTAAGATCCGGTGCCGTGGTATCCAATTGAAAATGGAGCGAGGCGACCGCGCTCACATTGCCTGCTGCATCGATTTGCCGCACACTCACCGTATTCAGCCCTTCTTTGGCGGTGAAGTCGCTTGTCCAGGTTGCGCCGTGGTCGCTGGAATACTCGAGCGTCGCGTTTGCCTCAGCATCGGAAACCGCTAAGGTTCCCACTTTGGTGATATTGTCGGTTGATGATGCACCCGTGTCCTGCGCCAAGGCAACGCCGGGCGCCATGGGTACGGTCGTATCGAGTGTAAAGCTGAGCGTCGTAACGCCGCTCGCGTTGCCGGCGAGGTCGGTCTGCCGCACCTGCACGTTGTTCAAACCTTCCTTGGCCATAAAGCTCGTGGCCCATGTGGCTCCGCTATCGGTAGAGTACTCGACGAGGGCGTCGGTTTCTGTGCCGTTAAGCACCAGTGATCCGTCGCTCGTGATCATATCGAAGGTTGATTTGCCCGTGTCGTTTACCAAAGCCGGGTCAACTGAGAGCGGAGCCTGCGTGTCGAGCAGGAAGTTCAAGAGGGCGACGTCACTCACATTTCCGGCCTGATCCACCTGATGGACCAGTACCGAGTCTTGTCCTTCCACGGCCAGGAAGTCGGCTGACCAGGTGCTTCCTCCGTCAACGGAGTACTCGACCACCGCGCCGTCTTCGATACCGCTCAAAGCGAGGGAACCGACGCTCGAAATGTTATCGCTGGACGAGACGCCCGTGTCGTTCGCAAGCGAGACGATTGGAGCGTCGGGTGGCGTCGTGTCTGTGGGTATGAAAGGCGAAACGCTTAGCAGGGCGGCGGTCGTAACCGCATCGCCTTCGTCGTTCGTAAACACGGCTTGATACAAATTGCCGTTGTCGGACAACGCAGCAATGGCCGTGTAGGTGGTTTGCGTGGCGCCCTGAATATCGACGAAGTTGTTGCCCGAATCGGTGGAAACCTGCCATTGCACGCTGGGCGAGGGATTGCCGGATGCGGCTGCGATAAAGGTGAAAATTTCGCCTTCGACGACCGATTGATCGGCAGGATTGGTGACCACGACCGGTGAGGTAGCCACGTCCCCGCCTCCTCCACTTCCGCCGGAACCAGCGATATGGACGTCTTCAACGCTGGTGCCAATCAAGGAGCCATTAGAGACGGTGAGCGTGATGATGTAGTTGCCGTTGGCGGCGTACGTGTGATTGTCGGTTGTCGTCTTCTCGCTTTCATTCGTTGGAGAATTCAAGAGTCCACTTGAAATCGTGCCGTCACCCCAGTCGATGGTGTAAGTAAGGGGCAGTCCATTAGGATCTTCGGCTTCGATGATCGCGGTCACCTGCATCGGATTGCTGACCGATTGAGGCTGCAGGCTCAAATCGGCTACAGGATTCTCGTTGCTGACGAGCGAACCGGCCTGGATGAAAACGGCTGAGTCGTAAATACCGTCGGAGGCATCGGCGATCGCGAGTTTCATGTGGTTCACGACGCCGGGGTTGACGGGAGCTTGAAAGGTCAGGACTCGCGTGATGCCGTCGAGTTCCAAGTTGATGGCCGACGGTCCCCCGTTGGGATCGACATAGTTTGGCCGGAACAAGTCGGGACGGGCGGAAACGAAAGTTGGGTCAAGAGGATTGCCGTCGTTGATGTTGTTCACGGCGACCGGCACAAAGGGGGCATTTGGATCGCCCGCTACCTGTCGGACTGTCGCATAGTTGGTGCCATTCACGTAAAACGCAAACACGTCGTTGTAAGGCGTGTTGACCCACTCAGGGTACTCATCGGAAGCAAAAGCGTAGTTGAATACGACCTGGTTCGCGGTGGGTGTGAAATCGAACTCCAAGACGGCTGCGTCGTGAGTGGGATAGGTCGAGAGGGCATCGAGCTGCGCATCGCCAGGATTAGCGAAATCCGTCGAGGTCGAGTCGGCCGCATTCGGCCCTACCACATCTACTACGTTCCCACTTGACAAGATAATGCCCTGGCCAAAGCCAACGACGGTTGAATCGGTGAAGTTAAAGCTTCCCGACGCGGTAGCGCCTCCCGTGAAGGTGGCGTTGCTGATTGCTAAGCCAGGGCCGACCAGCGATTGAGCTAGCTCCGCGGCGGTGAAACCACTTTGCACCGTCTCGCCGAGGGTGCCTGGAAGGCCTGCGAACACGGCGCGCTCATCGAGCTGCTCCAGCAACATGATCCGCCGACGCTGACTCTTCCGTTTGCGCTGGCGACGCGACTTTGAGCCAAATCCAAGTTTTTGGGCGAGCCAAGACTTTATCATGTTCCGAACTCCAGGGATGGGAAAGGCGAGTCAGGTTCCCCCATACATGCCGTGTAACTTAAAGCGGCCATGCGGTTGGTTACTGACTCGATTGTTGCAACCCCGAGAAATAGGAGTATCGGCGCGAGAGCAAATCGAGCAGCGCGTTGTAAGCGCGGCGCTTACACGCTGGTGCAAGCGTAGACAGCAGGACCGTAGCGTCGGTCACGAAGAGGAGTCGACGCTGCCAAGCAATCCTGTGTCGGTTGCGTAGCGGACGAAATCGGCAGTGGTCTTTAGACCTAGTTTGTCGCCGATGCGGGCACGGTAAGTAGCGACTGTCTTAGGACTGATATCGAGTTGTTCGGCGACGGATTGATTGGTGTGCCCATGGCCTAACAAGCGTAGAACTTCCCGCTCGCGCCGACTCAATCCTACCGTCGCTTCGGAGGGCGTATGCAGCGACTTAGGACCACCAGGACCAAAGACGCAGGCCGTACGGGACTCGTCGTCGAGGTCAACAAACGCTTTCCCTCTTCGCACCGCGCGGATTGCAGACAGCAAGTCCTCTTCGCTCGCCGTCTTCACCACGTAGCCTGTAGCACCGGCGCCGAGCGCGGCTCGAGCGTAGGCGGGGTCGTTGTGCATACTGAGTACGAGAACGCGGGGCAAAGGCCCTCGCTCGACAAGCTCCTCAATGAGTTCGAGGCTGCCGCCTCCGGGCAAGGTTAGATCGAGAACGACCAAGTCAGGATGCACTTGCGCGACGAGGGTTCGCGCCTGTGGGATTGTATCGGCCTCAGCGACGACTTCCAGATCGGATTGTTGATTGATCAATTCTCGCAGACCGGAACGGACTACCTTATGATCGTCAACCAGCATTAACCGCGTCCTATCCACGTTGTGCTCCTTTAATAGGAATGGCGACCGAAACTCGCGTTCCTCGCCCAGGAGCCGTGTCGAGCGAAAATGTACCTCCCAAGAGAGTGGCTCGTTCACGCATACCCCGCAGTCCGAGGTGGCCCAAAGGCGGCGCATTTGCAATGTCAGGCTCAATCCCGCACCCGTCGTCGCCAACTTCTACGAGTATTTGGTGGGTATCGGAGCGGATGCGAATCGTCACTTGCTTGGCTTGGGAATGCTTGATGATGTTTGACAGGGCTTCCTGCACAATTCTGAAAACCGCAGTAGAAGGTTGTTCGGGAAGTCGCAGACCGGTGATGCCAGCCAGCTCTAGGGAAATCTGAACGGGATGGTGAGTTCGCACATCGTCCGCGAGCCGCTCTAGCGCCGGTGCCAGACCCAAATCATCAAGCAGACTAGGTCGCAATCCCAACGACAACCGCCGTACTTCGGTTAACGCCTCTTCAGCCAGGCGCTGAAATTCGTTGACACGGCCGCTGCAGGCTTCCGTCGCTCGACAGACTTTGGCCGAGCGCAAACCTGAGATCAACAGTGAAAGCGACTGGCCGACTCCGTCATGCAGCTCATGCGCCGTTTGTCGCCGATCTTGTTCAATGTGTGTAAACAAGTCAGCTAAAAACTGCGAACGCAAGCGAATCACCTCTGTCAGCGGACGCACAATCGTCCACCACAAAGCGGGCGCCAACACGGCCGTTAGAATCACTGCATCAAGCCCAGCTTCCAATGCGCGGGACGCGTGATTGCCCAATAGCCACGGCAATACCAGCATCACGGCGTACTCAGCAACAAACACCGCGCCAAGTAGAACTAGCCATACGATTATGGGGCGTTGCCAACGAAGAACGCCATGTTTTGCTTTCATCATTGCTCATTCTCAATGATCTTGACCGGAATCAAATGATTGTGGGTTGTTAACGGTGAGCACTCAAGGAGGAGTTTTCTCGCCAACTGAGGCCTAGAAATCTAGTTTGTGTCGTGGAAGTGCCTCGGAGATACCCAAACAGCCTTCCCATCCCATCGTCCTCAATCGCCAGCAGATAGGCCGAGGTAGCCGGCCATTCAAGATTCAATCTTGCCGGGGCTTTTTCCTCGGAGGTGGGTGACTAGAGGGGCTGCAATGAAATGCGAATCGCGATTTTATGTCAATTTTGAAACCTGGAGTCGCCGGCAGCAGTACGATTCGCTGGCTGCAACTTACCCTATGTGGTGTTTCCAGATATCGCTTATGTGTTCAAGCTCTTGGGCGGGCAAACGCTTTGAACACCGGAAGTTCCGCGCATGCTTGAATGGCTCAACAATTCGATCACCTTCGATTCGTCGATATCCGGGCAGCAACTTCTGACGCGGCTCATCGTGGCGGCGATTTTCGGGGTGGGCGTAGCCCTGTTTTATCGGCTGAGTCACGGCCGAACCAAAGCAGACGCGTCGGTTCTCACGGCGACATTGGTTTTGCTCTCGATCCTGATTGCCATGGTTTCGATGGTGATCGGCGAAAGTGTCGCACGAGCCTTTAGTCTGGTTGGAGCTCTTTCCATCGTTCGTTTCCGGACTGTGGTCGACGACACTCGTGATACCGCGTTCGTGATCTTCGCCGTCGTCGTCGGCATGGCGGCAGGTGCTGGCTTACTGCTCATACCGTTGGTCGGTCTCCCCGTCGTCGGCGTGGCGGCGATGCTACTCAGCCGTCCTTCCATGGGGATCAAGTCGAGGGAGTTTGCCGATTGTTCTCTTTCGATCCGGATCGGTTTGGGACAGGATCCTGAGAAGTTATTGGGCGACCTGTTTCGCCAGTATTTGGAATCGCACCGGCTGCGCGGAATCGCGACCGCCCGACAAGGGACGGCACTCGATCTCGACTACAAAGTTCGAATGAAAGCCGCGTGCGAGTTGCCGGCGTTCGTCTCCAAGGTAAATCAAGTCGACGGCGTGGAAAGTGTGGAAGTGAAAGTCTAAATGAAGGCAAACCAACGATGAAGATATTGGGACCGACCGCGCCAATGTCCCGTGCCCACAACAAACGATCGGGCATTTGGGCACCTCAAGAAGATGTTCCCATGCAATCCTTCCTGCGAACCGCGACGCCACTGCTCGCTGTCCTGTTCATTGCGTTCGCCACGGGCACGCGTACGCTGGCGGAAGAGCCAGCCTGTGATCGTTTGTTCGATCAGTCCCGCGTGATCGAGGTGTCGATCGAACTTCCGGCCAAGGAATGGAACGAACTATGCAAGCAAAGTCGTGACTTCGGGAAAGTCTTCAGTGGCTCCAACGAGAATCCGTTTACCAACTTCAAGGGAAACATCACTGTCGATGGAATCAAGATCGATTCGGTCGGTATTCGCAAGAAAGGATTTCTGGGTTCGTTGGATGACAAGTTTCCGTCACTCAAGATCAAATTCGACGAGTACCAGGACCAAGCTCCAATTCCGGGATTGGATGGCCTGACGTTGAACAACAACAAGCAGGATTCGTCGCTGCTAAGCCAGCTTCTGGCGTACAAGCTGTTCAACACAGCGGGCGTCCAAGCGCCGCGTTGTAATTTTGCCAGGGTGACGGTGAACGGAAAATATCTAGGCCTTTACTTGAACGTCGAATCGATTGGAAAGCCGTTTCTTAAACGAAGGTTTGGCAACAACACCGGAAACTTGTATGAAGGCACACTCGCTGATTTTTATCCAAACGCGATTGATCGGTTCGAGGCCAAGACCAACAAGAAGAACCACGATCGCAGCAAGATCACTCGATTGGCGACGTTGCTCGCAACGAATGAGGAACTGCCCCTCGACGAAATTGATCAGCTGCTCGACGTCGACAACTTCCTGCGGTTTTGGGCGTTGGAAAGTCTGATTGGATTCTGGGACGGCTACTCCAATAACCAAAACAACTTCTGGGTCTATGACAACGTGGCCGACGGCAAGGTCTACTTCATGCCGTGGGGCGCGGATGGCGCATTTATGCCTGCAGGCTTTCCCGGGTTTGGTCCGAGTGGTCCCGTGTCTGTGTATGGCGAAGCAATTCTGGCGAACCGGTTTTATCATAATAGTCAGGTCGTCGCGCGATATCGCGATACGATGCGTTGGTTGCTGGCCAATGCTTGGAACGAAGCCGAACTGTTGACGTCGATCGATCAAGTGGAAGAGCTTGTCACCAAGCACTTACACGCTCGCCAATCGGGTGCGCCGCAAGCCATGAATGCCGTCCGCGGTTTCATTAAGACACGACGAAAAGCCGTCGAGAAAGAACTCGAAAACTGGCCGGTTCGCGTCCGATCGGAACCACGTAAGCCGATGTACATAGTAGAAATTGGGTCCGCTCGCGGCAGCTTTTCGACAGAGTGGGCCAATCGTGCAACGGCTGACATCGAAAAAAAGGGGCGAGTGAATCTGCAGCTTCAACTCGATGGCAAATTAATCGACTTCAAGCAAGTAGGTGCCAGCATCTACCGACAAAGGCGAGGAATTCTATTTGGCTTCGGTGACCCCAATCCACCGGCGCCACCAATCGCCGACCTCGTTTTCAAAGGGATTCGCGATTCCGACGGGAAGATCTTGACGCTGACGTTGAACGTCGATCAACAAACTCTCGCTGACAGCGTTGGCAAGCAACTGATGGTGCAGGGATCGTTCTCGAGTGGCGACGAAGGTGGAGGATTCTTCATGCCCTTTGGCCGACGTACTATCAGCGGCAATGTGACTCTGGCGAAGGTGGGTACTAAAACAAACGACGCCGTCGAGGGTGAATTCGAACTTGCTATTTCTGAAATACGTGGCGGTTTCGTGGACCGCCGACCTGGTGAGCCCGGCGGCCCAGGAGGTGGACCGCCACCCGGCGCTATCGGCGGCCGGGAGGATGCCGCCCTTAACTCGTCCCCACTTCCTACCCCCGGCGAACCGCCGCGATAGATCGTGAGACTTGGGATTCTGCTTTCTAAGCTCTCGAGTGGTTCACCAATCAGCCAAACAACCTCCCCACGCCCTCATCCTGCACGGCAACATGCATGTAACCCGACGTGGTCGAGATGTTCGCGTGCCCAACGGCATCGCGGACCTCAGCAAGAGTGCGCCCACCAGCTAAGGCGTGCGAGATGAAGGTGTGCCGTCCGTGGTGAGGGCAGCATCTTGAGCCACCGGTCCATGAAGTCCTTGAAACGACTTGTGCGACCCTGTTTGCGGCGATTAGCGAGTCACCTTCGCAAACAGCTATTTCCGTTTTACTTTGAAGGAGTAACTGTTTTGTGGGTTATTTTGAATTCGTTACGATGCGGAGGAAAACCACGCTCGAAAGGACCGCAACATGTTTTTCCGACAGCATGCTATCTCTACCGTGGCGCTCAGCATTCTCATCGGCATTTTAGGAAGTGTCGTGACCTGCCTGGCTGGTGAACAGGTTGCGACAAGCGAAACGACGGCCAGCGACAAGTCAGCCTTCACCAAGGCCGACATTCTGGTTGAGTACCGCGACGTGGCCGGGATACAGGTCAAGCACTGGCAGAAGTTCCGAGTCGAAGACGCCGAAGTGGTCGCCAAGCTTGCAGCCCATTTTCCGGGCATCCTTAGTGACAGGGGGAGCGGCCCGCGAACGTCGATCGCATGGAAATCGAAGTTCACGATCCAGTTCCACGACAAGAGCGGCGACAAGGACAAGATGCGCGTCGCTCATGTCAGCGCCGATTTCTCTTCGTGGATATGGCGAGACAATCCGCCATTTACTGGCGAACGGCAGGTCGAGAACAAAGACAAACTCCAAGAGTTGATCGAAAGGCTGGCGACAGAGCAAAAGGTCGCTTTGGAGTAAAAGCCATGTTCGCGACCAAGATCAAAGGCGTCGCTGTCCGTCCATTACGCGTCAGTGCGCAGAACGCTCGTTGGCAAGCCAGATGACATCAACTAGATGGGAAATACCGTTCACCAAATAACCGCCCCACCCCATCATCCTCTACGGCCACGTGCAAATACGCCGAAGTGATTGAAATATTCGCGTGCCCGACAGCATCGCGAACTTCTGCGAGCGTGCGACCACCGGCCAAAGCATGCGATATGAACGTGTGGCGGCCGTGATGGATGGTGAGCGTAGCCAGACGCTCGGCGCCCAGCGACCGACAGGCGGTGCGGAAGCGCTTTCGAAGCGTGTGACGTGAGAAGCGTTTGGTGCTGTGCAACGGGGCCACGAAGGGATCATCCGGTGAGCCAGCACGATCTTTCTTCCACGCCTGAAGATCATCTAGCGTCCCCACGTCCCACCACAGCGGCACCGTGCGAGGTCTGCCACCTTTCGCGGCACCCGCACAAATCCGAATGTGTGGACGCGAGGCCCCAGGAGACGTTGGCATTCTTCTCCGCGTGCCGCGCCGCGAAGGCAGCGGCATCAATCTGGTCGCTGGTTTCGTCATCAAGGCCAGTCCATGAGAGCCATTCCGATTCGAGTTCCGACAGCCATTGGTTGTTGAACTTGGGGAGGAACACTTCTCCTTTCTCTAGCTTGTTGAGCAAAGCCGTTGCGTGCTCCACTTTGCCAGGCCGGCCTGATTCGCTGGTGCGTCCAGGGAACGTGCTCATCAACTCAGTGCGGAACCCTTTCAGTTCTACCGTGAGAGGCTGACCAAAATGCGCGTTTTCGATGAGCACGCGTTTAGGGCGCCACTGGTTGAGCGTGTGAAGCACACCCGACTTCAGTCCTTCCCATGCCACACGATCCCGCCACACATGCCGTAGGAAGAGGACCCTGGTCTGCGGCCAGTAATCCCATATCTGGCATACAGACCAACTAGCAGGCTTCCATCGACGTTCAGCGGCCTTCTGTGCACTGGTCCCCGCAGTATCGATGGTCGCGAAGCGCTGGCAGTGCCGTTGGTCGATCTGCCACTTCTCCTTCCCATGAGCATCGAGTGCCTTGATGAGGTCACCTTGGACTGGGTAGCAGCGAACCCTTGCAGCCGCTCGAAGCCTTTGACGGCCGGTTGCGGCACAGTAAAGACTCTGCCCGGTACAGTGTGAATGATAAAATTCTCGTTCTGCAACTTGCGCGCTCCATCGAGCATCCCGGGAAATCCGAGCGACGTAGCCGGCAAACGCCCCTTTTGACCATCGTTTCGCCTCGCAAATGGAAAGCTGCTTGAGACGTGTGAAATCGCCAGCTAAATTCAAGCCAGTATTGGGGCGACCTTTCCTATCGCATTCATTCCCATTCAGGCGGGAGACTTGGGATGACATTGAGATATGCTCTTTGGCTGTGCGCGTGCTCGGTCGCGTCGATCGTGGCCGCGCTCTGCGTCCTCTCATCAGTCAATGCCGATGAACCGAACGAGACGCCGGCCACCAAGACGCCTTCCGCTCCCGGCGATCTGACGGAAGACCAAATCGCCCGCGCCAAAGCGCTGCTGGCAAGCTGGGATCGACCTGCGCCCAAACTCGAGTTGACCGAAAAATGGCGCGTCACTTTGCCGATCGAGGAGTTTTCGGCGGTGGCTTGGGCGGTTAATAGCGATCGACTTGCTGTGCTCACGTTGGAGCAAGAGGTGCTGATTCTTGATGCGATCGCGCGCGGCCGAACTATGCAGACCCGACGATCCGCTCCTCGTCGAGATCGCCAACGGGCTCTTGGAGTACGATTTTGAGGCCCCGCCTGACCAACCTCCAATCGAGCCCACCGTCGGCTTGATTGAGCAAGTCGCCACCGCCGAAACGGAGCGATCTGGCAAACATGCAAGCGACATTGCCTACGTACGCTTCACTACGGCGGTGACGAACGCTTCATTCAAGAAGTTCATTACGGGTCGACTTAACAATCGTGGTCCCGATGAGGACGCCACCGAAAAACTCAAATCCGATCAGCGTCTGCGGACCAGGCTCGCCCGGGAATTTTTGGACTACGAGCGGCTGTGCCGCGGATTCCGGCTCTCCTTGCAAAAGACGCCCGATGATTACGAAGTCTCCCGTTTGGCTTTGGAACTCGGTTATGAAACGAACGACAAAGAACTGGCTCGCCTGGGAGTTCCTTACTTCGATAAAAACCCAAATCTGTTGGCCCGCACAACCTATGGGACTCCCAACGCAGCTTATATGAAGTGGGCTAAGGCTCCGTGAGCGATAGTGCATGTAACTGGAGGCGTTGATGGGCGCGCGGTGGTTACTCGCTTCTCCGCCAGCCAAACACGATCACGCTCGGCGAGTTGATCGAACTCTTCGGCCTCTGCCGATTTGACGCCTTCGGCATAGTGTAATCCACTCAGATGGCTGTCCGTAGGCGAGTCCTTCGCGGTTTTTTTCACCACGGTGCCGACTTTCGGGGGCGTTACTCCCCGGTCATCGGTTGGGCAGGAAGACAAGCAGTGGGGCATGGAGTCACTGGATTGTCGCTGCTCGCTGACGTTCACTCGCGCCATCCCGCACGAAGACACTCCCCGCGCCGTCGACAAGTTGCTTCTTCCACTGGGCAATCTGCGTTGGATGAACGGCGAATCGCGAGCCCAACTCGCCTTGGGTCGGGGCACGGTTTCTGACAATAGTCGTCGGTCCTCCGACGGCCAAAAGATCAGCCCCGGTGGACTTGGTTCGAATGGGCGCAGCGATTGGATCGAACGTTCAGCCTCTGGGGTGATGAATCGAGCTTTCACCCAAGTGTGGCCAGGACCACCGGGATTGCTCGCTGCGCGAACGCCCATCCGAACGGGAAAGTCCTTCCGCATCCGCATACGGCTGAAAAGGTAGGTGTACTGCGCTTCGGAGAACTGCGTCAGTTCGTCAAAGGCGACACGATGGTAGGCCGGACCCTGGTAATCCATGACGCTCATCTCGTGCTGGAGATGCCCGAACTCGATCGTGGCGCCCGACGGAAACGTCCAACGGTACTCGCTGGCTTTGAACTTGCCGCCGAGTGGTTTGTAGAACTCGTGGGACTTCGTGGAGAGTCGTTCGATTTCGTTAATTGCGCATAGGTCCGACGAAAGAAGACGCCTGAATAGCCGGGTACTTCGACCCCTTCAGCGAGCCACATGAGGAGCGCCTCGGTCTTGCCGCCGCCAGCGGCGCCGCCATAGAGTGCCTCCTCGCAACTCAAGCCAAGGAACTCCGCCTGGCGTGGATGGGGATGCCTATTCTTGGTCATTCCCAGCGGACTCAATCGCATGAGCTCTTCGTCCGTCATATTCTCCAGTAGTCGCAAGATCTGGTTCACGTCCATGAAAGATTCCTTCCAGTGTGGTAACGGACTGCATTCTAAATTGTTCGCGCAGGATGGCGACGATGTGGGTGCGCCGTTGTTCGATCGTGAGCGGTCGGCCGTCGGGTGTCGTCGGCGCAATCTTGAGCGGCGCATCGAGGCCGAGCAGTTCGGACGGTGGAATCCTTACGCCTTCTGGAACCAACGCCAAATGCTGTGGAAGAGCCATGATTTTCTTGAGTGTGAGCACCATGAGATCGTGAAGAACCCAAGACCTCTGGCTGATTTTGTGGCTCTAGCTCATCGAAGCCATGGTCCAAATGGGCTAAGCGCGCCGGAAACGCGAGCAACGTCGTTCCGCAATGTCGCCTGCCCCACAAAATGCGGCGGCGACCAAGAAACGTAACGACCAAGAAAGCAAGGAGACGTGCGGCGCCTCCTACTCGGCCAGGTCCGCCCGAACTACCGCCACGATCCTTTCGTCGATCGTTTGCACACCCTGCGCTTCAGCGGCGAGCAGCGCCCGGTGAACCAACTGGCGAACTTTTCGCCCGTTTCCAAACGACGCTTCCTGCAGTCCGGCGATCGCATCCGGCGTGAACAGAGTGTCAACGTTCTTCCCATCTGGCAGCGCGGCGAGCAGAAACTCTCGGATCTCTTCGATGTCCCAACGCTCCAGATCGACTCGCAGGTCGATTCGGTCGCGAATCCGATGATCAAGTTGTTCGACATGATCGGGGTGGGCACTCATGATGAATTGGATTCTCGCCGCGAGAGCCGCAGGCGAGCTGGCAATCCACATGATCGTTTGCTGCACATCGAGCGGCGCGAAATCGATGTTATCGATCATCACGAGGGGACATGTGCGC
Source organism: uncultured Pirellulaceae bacterium (assembly GCA_964636985.1). Taxonomy (GTDB): domain Bacteria; phylum Planctomycetota; class Planctomycetia; order Pirellulales; family Pirellulaceae; genus CAZWSX01. The sequence continues at coordinate 32,434 of CAZWSX010000033.1, forward strand.
GAGTACCAAAATCCCTGGAGAGCCTGCTCGATCGCCGCGCCAAGAGTCGGTAAGTCGGCTGTTGGAGCGCAATCGACTTTCCAGCTCCTCGCAAGTTCCCACAAGAACTGCGTGGGGGAGACTATCGAGGCATCTACCGTTGCGATGGCGAAGGTCTGCCAAGTGAGCCGCTGGCTGAATACCCGAAGTGTGGACGACCGCCCTGAACCTCCCGTCCCCAGCAACATCGCGAAATTCCATTGCTGCCGAACAAAGTACTCCAACCGGGCGAGTGCTTTCGCATGCGTGACGCTGATGTAGAAAAAATCACGATCTCCCAACCGGCCCAATTGCGGCCGCATACGCTTCGAGTCCATCAAACGAAATCCAGCTTTTGATTCTGTGACCTTAATTGACATCGTTGCGTCGCCGAGATTTCTTCCATCGTTAATGCCAATGCTTGCCATTGCTTTTGCGCGTCGACAGACGTGCCAGCGCGTTGAACCTGGCTCGCTGCGAAAACTACCGCGATTTAGTGGACGGCGGTTATAGCCGCACTTCATTCACGCCACGGGCGTTTGGGCGCGATTTGGGTCGGTTTTGACAAAACTTGACATTGCCATGTGCCAACCCACCGCCGTGTTTCGACGAGGACAGGTACCATTGTGTAAAGAGGTGATGGAGCACGAGAGATGCGCTCGACAACTGAGACCGGCAGAATGGCTAAAGCGACGGGCCCAGCGCCCAAGCGAGTTTGCGCCTTAGCCATTGATGATGATGTGGAATTGGGAGAACTCCTGCGCGAAGCTCTTGATGTCCACGGGATGGATGTGGAATTGGCTCACGATGGCAGGCAGGGCCTCGCGCGGGCCCTCTCGGGCGAGCACGACATCGTCTTGCTTGATGTCATGCTTCCCATGTTCGACGGTTTCGAGTTGCTTCGGCTCATTCGCCGGCAGAGCGAAGTTCCCGTCATCATGCTAACGGCGAAAACCACTCAGACCGACCAAATCACGGGTCTCAACGCTGGGGCCGACGACTTTCTGCCAAAGCCGTTTGGAGTCGATCTTCTCGTTGCCCGAATTCGTGCGGTGCTGCGCCGGTTGCGCAACATGGCCGGCGAAATCGGGTCGCTGGAGGTTGGTCCGCTCCGGCTGCTGCTGGGCTCGCGCGAAGTTTCAGTTGCGGGAGCGGCGGTTGAATTGACCAGTGTTGAATACAGTGTCTTGGAGTACTTGGCCCAAGCAGCCGGACGCGTGGTGGCTAAGAACGAGCTCACCGTGGCAATCTTCCAGCGCAGAGCAACGTCACTGGATCGTGCCTTGGACACACACATTTACAACTTGAGAAGGAAGCTAGGCGTTCATGCGGATTTAATCGCGACCATTCGCGGCGTGGGATACTTGTTCCGAACCGCCAACGAGACGGACGAACAGAGCTGACATGCGAACCACGCTCGCAACCATTGTTCTCTGGAGTCTTGCAACCATTTTGCTCTGCGCCGCCGCTCTGTTCGTGACGGCGCAAGCGATGAATTTGCGGCGCGACCCCAAATCGCATCCGGCCCGCGCACTCATGAAGATGATCGCGGAGGAGGCCGACGGCGCATTCGAAGCCGGGGGCCACAGTGGACTCGATACCTATCTCAAGCGGCTTGGTGAAAAACTTCCCGGTCAGCACTACCTTCTTGATGCAAACCGCCACGACGTGTTGGATGGAACCGACCGAAGCCAGTTGCTCCAGTTTGAGGAAGAGCAGGACTTCGCGCCCGTGAGGACATCCGATGGCCGACTGGCCAACGTGACGATGCTTCGCAATACTGGGCGTCGTTTTATCTGGATCGCCGAACCTTGGGGTGGCCCTCCCAATCCGCTCCCCCTGATTGCGGTCGTCGTCTTTATCTTGGGCGCTATGGCGACGGCACTTGCGCTCTATCTTTCGACTCCGTTGAATCGCCTTCGAATTGCCATGAACAGGTTCAGCCGCGGAGATCTGAGTGCGCGCGTTCACTCAGCACGCCCCGACGAAATTGGCGTCCTCTCGCGCGAGTTTGACGTCATGGCCGAAAGAATCGAGACGCTGCTCGCCGCCGAGCGCAGGCTCTTGCAAGACGTTTCGCATGAACTGCGATCTCCGCTCACACGCCTCGACGTGGCCGTGGACCTGGCTCTCAGAAAGCCGGACAACGGCGCGCTGCTGGAGCGCATTCGTCGCGACATCTCGCGCGTCTCGGCCCTCGTCAGCGAGGTCCTTCAGTTGACCCGAGCAGAAACCGACCCAGCGTCCCGGAACATGGATGCCGTGTCTATCGAAGGGCTCGCCCACGACGTCGTCGAAGATAGCCAAATCGAGGCCGAAGCGCGAGGTTGCCACATTGCCGTCGATTCCAGTTGGCGCGGCGAGATTTCCGGCGACGCCGAATTGCTGCGGCGAGCCATTGAAAATGTCCTCAGAAACGCAATCCGCCACTCACCCGAAGGAATGGCGATTGTCGTATCGATCGAACACCGGGACGACACAGTAAGGATCGGAATCCGTGACTTCGGCGCGGGAGTTCCCGAAGAAGCATTGACCAAAATCTTCGAGCCGTTCTTTCGCGTCGAAGGCGATCGGAGCCGCGAGACAGGCGGCGCGGGACTGGGACTTTCGATCGCGCGTCGAGCGGTTGAGGTGCATGGCGGGACCATCACGGCCCGAAATCTGAATCCCGGACTGTTGGTGCAAATAACGTTGCCGTTCGAAGAGCAAACCGGCGCGCGTGCTAGCCGGACCTAGAAACGCAGTACGGCGTCGCACCTCTCGGTCTCTTGTTCACTTTGAAAGTACATGGTGATTTCGCCATCGGAACTCACGGCCGTCGGTAAACCGCCCCACATGTAGGCGGACCGTGCAGCCGTGGTTCGCGCCCCCAACTGATTGCCCACCAGCGGATGAGACTCGACCAGCGCGCCCACCGCCAACAGTGCTCGATCGTCAAAAACAACGGCCCCATCCACGGCGGCTAGCTCCAGCAAGCGTCGCTTACTCGAGTTCGACGAGGCCAACGCGCCGATCGGAATGCTCTTCAGCAGTCGTGCAAACACCGATTGCCCCGAGGTCGCATCCGTTTTTGCTCCGGATAGCCATCCCTCGGCGATGATGCTCTCGGGATTGAGAATGTGCCCCTTCATGCAATGCAGAGGGTCGTAAATGAATAGCCCGCCTCGACGAGCGAAACTGAGTTCCAGCACGTCTTCCAGAAGATTTGCGGCGATGACATCGTGCCCCAGGCAATGCGCCACGGTTCGACGAAACGCATGGACGTCGACCAATTTCCATCTCCCTTGGCGACGCATGGCCAGGACGCCTGCCTGGTTCATGATGACGATATCGCCAAATGGCGTCGCATGCGCGACGATGTCATCCGCCGCCATGACTTGATGCACGGGCTGCAAAAAGCTGGGAACAAATCCACTCGGCTGGCATGAAGGCTTGCGCTCGTGAGAGACCTCGGCATAGTCGAGCAGGCGCAGCTCAGGATCGACTGCCAGATACACGCAGGGTGACGAGGCAATTTGATCCAAGAACTTTTGAAGGCTCGGTTGGGTCACATCGCCATGCCCCTCGCCCGGCCTGATCAGCAAGTTGAGCAAGACAGGATTGTTTTCATTGGTGCGACGAACCAATCCTCCGAGGAATTTCAGCAGCCGCGGCCAGTTGACGAGCGACGAGTGGATTTTCAGCCACTCGATCACCACATGTTCCAGCAAAACATCGGTCAAACCCGGCAGTTCAGAGAACTTGTCGAGCGGCAGGTTGCCCGATAGGCGTAGCATCGCCTCCAACAGTTGTGCGATTGCGGGAGTCAGCTCGAAGTGGTCGCAAAACTCGATCGGCGTTTGATCGATAACCAACGAGTATCGATTTGGCCCGCAAGGTGCCGTGTACCAATGCGGCACCAAAGCGATCATTTCCCGGCCAAGTTCTCGGACGATGCCGCTTAGGACATCTGCCTCCATGTCTTCCCCTTCGCGACAGAAGCTTAAACGACAAATCCATTGCCAGCAAAGCGGGGCTCAGAAGCGAACTTGCAAATTCGTCATCACAAACGCTCCTGAGCCAATGTCGATTCGATCCCTCAGGCTACTTCCGCCAATCTGATTCTGGCCGACTCCATAGTAGCGATCAAAGGCGTAGCCGCCGCAAAAGTCTAAAGCTCCGTGCTTCCATAGGCTGTATTGCATTCCGCCAAAAATCCGCTTCTCAAAACCCATGAATCGATCGGCAAGCTGTTCGCGAGCGGCCAAAAAATACGCCTCCTGCAGTGATTCAAACCCTCCATAAAGGCTGACGGTTTCAGTCAAGCGGTAACTCGTGCGGAAATTCACGTTGACAATCGGCATGTACATGACACTGACAGTCAGATTCTCGTACGGAAGCCACGTTACAGAAAACGGTACGCCCACCGAAGCATGGAATGTTTCCGAGGGATTCCACTGATACGAAAGGCCTGGCAAGGGAAAAGTGAAATTTCCTACCGGCGAGTACATCAACATGAACATCCACATGTCTCGTTCGTTCCTGGCGGGAACTTGCAGAAACGACATGAAGCCGATGTTCATCTCGTGAATGCTATGAAACGGCACGTCGCTAGCGGAACCGAAATTGATTCCAGCCATGGCCGTCCAGCCATTTTCGAACCGGTGCATGTAATTCGTTCCCAGGCTCACGTTATAGAGTTCCTCGGGAAAGAACTGCCCCGAATCAGGCAGCATCGCGCTCGTGGAGAACGTCGAGCCCTGCACGCCAATCGAAAGCATGACCATGTCGGTGCCATCGCCCCACACCGGCGCGCCCACATTAAGACGTTGGCGAAACACAGACAGCTTCGAACCGAGGCTCGACGTGTCGGCCGATGGATACCATGTGACGCCATAGCCAGGACCACCCATCCCAGGACCACCCATCCCAGGACCACCCATCCCAGGACCACCCATCCCTGGACCGCCCATCCCCGGACCACCCATACCAGGGCCCCTCATTCCCGGCCCGTTCATACCTGCCCCGCTCATTCCCAGCCCGCCGAAACCGCGATTCAGCGTCCCCGTTGCCGCCGACTTTTCATCCGAATCGACCTCGTCTCGCTCCACAGAAATGGAATCGGCGATTGGGGCTGCGAAAGATTGCCCCGGAAATGGATCGTCATCCCGAAACTCATCGGAAAAGTAACTGCCGCGATCGGACTCACGCCGTGTCAACTCATCGTCACCCCATACGATGGTGCAGCAGGACAGCGCCATCAGCGCTACCAGTAGTGGCGATCCATGACGAATCCGTGTCATTCGATGTTCCTGCCTACACAAACGTAATTCTTTCGCGCTTCCCTGCTGTCAGTTAGCCGCGAGGCGAACTCTCGCTGTTTGATCCCACGGCGTCTAGAAAACTTCCGACCGCAAAGCCTTAAAGGCCGGCGAATTGACAATTCTTGACATCGCCAAGCTTCCGCAACTTACCGGGCTCGCCGAACCCTGTGCGAAAGATGCCAACACTGCGAATCAATCGAGCAGTGGTGCGCCGGACTGAGAGTGGTTCAGGCATTCATCGGAGGCGACCTAGCCTGTACACGACTGCCCGATCAAGAGTTCGAGTGAATGCCATTTTCCGAACTCGACGTTGTTCGATGTTACCGATGCACATCGGCGGAATGCGTTTCAACCGTTGGCAAGGGGCTTTCAGCCGGCCCGCCGACCACACTACCATCGGGTGCGAACCGCGAGCCGTGGCACGGGCAGTCCCATGTTTGCTCCCCCGTGTTCCACCGCACCATGCAACCCATGTGAGTGCAGTAGGCGGAGACCACGTTCACTTCGCCGTTGCGAGTGCGCGAACACGCTACGGTTTGACCATCGAGGGTCAGAATCTTTCCATCCCCACAGGCGACTTCGTCGGTCGATGCTCCTTCGGTCGTGCTCAAACGGTCTTGGAGCATCTTCAACGGGTAGTCGATGTTCTCTCGCACGTAGTTTAAGAGACCACCCTTCACGGGCAAACGTTGCGGGTGAAACAATTCCGCCCAGGGGTTGCTCCGTCCAGTGATGACATCGAGCGCCATTAAACCCGATAAAGTTCCAAGCGTAAAACCATTCCCGCCAAACCCCGTCGCAATGAACTGCCGTTCTCCCACCGGTCCGATCAGCGGCAGGCCATCTTGCGTTTCGACTACCTGGCCCGACCAGCGGTGGTTAACTTTGGCTTCTGGCAAAAACGTATGGAGACGAGCTTCGAGTCTTTCAAAACGTTCCCGCGCATCGTTCGCTTGTCCGGTCTTGTGATCCTCGCCTCCTAAGATCACCTGATCGGAATCTGTCCCCGGCAGCACCCGCAGGTAGTTGTAGGGATTGGAAGTATCCCAGTAGAGAGCATCGGGCACTCGGCCGCTGCGAACCTCAGCCGAGATCGCATACGAAGTGTACGGGTGAAGTTGCGACAGCATGTTGAGCCCGGAGACTAAACCTGTTCTCCCTTGCAGGGGAACATGCGTGGCAACGACAACATGACCACAGGTGATCCAGTGCTCGCCACAGCGGATCCGAATGCCAGTGCTGTCGAACTCGGTAACTTCGGCATGCTCGAAGATCTTGCACTTGTCGCGATTCAGCAATTTCGCCAGGCCCTGGATGTACTTGAGCGGATGGATGCGGGCCTGTTGCAAATACCGAACGCCTGGCCGGCCGCAGATTTCGACATTCGGCACAAAGTCCGCGGCGAACCCCAATTGCCGGGCGAGCGTCGCTTCGTCATGCAGGTCGGTACTCTCGTCTTCTTCGCCATCCCAGGCCTCATGCAAGATGCCAGGCACGCGCTGAAAATCGCATTCAATCTTGTTCGCTTCGGCAATCGCTGCGATGCGGTCGATAGCAATCTGCCCGCCGTCCAGCACCGCTTGCGCGCCGCGTTCCCCCACTATGTCGACCATTTTCCTCAAACGGAGATCGAGAACCTGGGTCAAGTGCGCCGTTGTGCGGGACGTTTCACCACTTCCAATCTCGTCCCGCTCCAGTACGGCCACGCGCATTCCGGCCGCGTTCAGGATGTGAGCCGTCGTCAGTCCCGTGAAACCGCCTCCCACGACTACAACATCAAACGTCTCGTCCGCGGTAACAGTGGGAAAGTGCCGACGCGGCACATCGGTCCAGAGAGAAGTCTTCATGGTCGGCTCCTTAAGATCGTAACGGTGTTCCAGAGACGACAATGCAAGCCGTGTGCCCGACGCGCTTCTTAATGCTGGCACAACAGTTGCCCCCTACCATGTCAGTCGGAAATCGAGCAACGAGCCTCAGCCTGCTGCTCTCCCACGCGGCACATTGGCCGCAACGAAATCAACACGCCAGCACATGCAACGCGTCTCATGGGACTCAAGGAATACAAACGCAAACGCAATTTTCGGCGTACGAAAGAGCCTCGCGGCAACGTCGCCGCGCGTAAAGGCTCGTCGTTCACCGTCCAAAAGCACGCCGCGAGTCATCTGCACTACGATTTCCGCCTTGAACTGGACGGCGTGCTGAAAAGCTGGGCCGTGCCGAAGGGCCCCTCACTCGATCCCAGCGTCAAGCGGTTGGCCGTGGCCGTCGAAGATCATCCCGTCAGCTACGGCACGTTCGAGGGAACGATCCCCCAAGGCGAGTACGGCGGCGGAACCGTCATGCTGTGGGACCACGGCACATGGGAGCCCAGCGATGATCCGCACATGGGCTTCGAGCAAGGAAAGCTCAAGTTCACGCTGCACGGCGAAAAGCTGCATGGTGGTTGGACCCTGGTGCAAAGCAGCGGCGACCGGCAGCATTCCGATCGCAACTGGCTGCTGATCAAATCACGCGATGAGGAGGCTCGCAGCGAAAGCGATTTCGACATCCTGGCCGAAGAGGACGCCAGCGTCTCGACAGGACGCGAAATGGACGAAATCACCGCCAACGCCCATCCTCGCAAGCCCCGCCCTCATAAAGCCCGCTCTCGTAACTCACGCTCTGGTAACTCACATCCTCGCAAAACCGAGCCCGACACAACTGCGAAGAAGCGGCGCCGCCAAAAAAGTGTTGGCCACAAACACGCCTTTCCACGCCAGATTGAAGTGCAACTGGCGATTCTCACCGACAAAGCGCCAGCAGGCGATGAGTGGTTTCACGAAATCAAGTTCGATGGCTACCGCATGGTTTGCTTCCTCAAAGACCAACACGTGCGGATGGTAACCAGAAACCAGCAAGATTGGACGGAGCGTTTGCCCGTGATCGTCGAGGCCGCACAACACTTGTCGGTGGCGGACGCCGTGCTCGACGGCGAAGTCGTCGCCCTGCGCGACGACGGTACCACCAATTTCCAAGACCTGCAAAACGCCTTTCGCACTTCGTCGCAAGCGAAGCTGGTGTACTACGTTTTCGATTTGCTTTATCTCGACGGCATCGATCTGCGCTCAGAGCCGCTTTCGATTCGCAAGGATAAACTCAAAGCACTGCTCGAAGGCGAGAAAAAGACCTCCCGGTTGCGATACTCCGATCACGTTGTCGGTCATGGAGATGAGTTTCTCGAGCAAGCAAAAAAACGAGGCCTGGAAGGAATCGTCTGCAAGCGCGGCGACCGGCCTTATCAATCGGGCCGCACCTCCGGCTGGATCAAGGTCAAATGTCTCCAGCGCGAGGAATTCGTCATCGGGGGCTTCACCGATCCGCAAGGTTCGCGGGTGGGTCTGGGGGCGCTCCTGCTGGGCTATTTCGACAAAGCCGACCACCTTCATTACGTAGGCAAGGTGGGAACAGGCTTCGATAATAAGTTGCTGAAGCCGCTGCGCCAGCAGTTGCAATCTTTGGAACGCAAGAGCTCGCCTTTCGTCGCCGACGATCTAGACAAGATTCCGGCAGCGCGCCGGCACTGGGTGCGACCAAAACTGGTCGCGCAAATTGCCTACGGCAGCCGCACCAACGATGGCATTTTGCGGCACTCCTCGTTTCAAGGACTTCGCGAAGACAAACCCGCAGGTGACGTGATGGACGAACAACCGCAAACCACGCCAGCCGTCCGTCGGAAAACCAAAGCCAAGTCGACGAACGCAAGCAAGCCGGCCGCGTCGCCTCGCAAGACCGCTACCACCGCCGCGGATGCTCGCCTGACGCATCCCGAACGCGTCCTGTACCCGGAATTAGGTGTGACTAAGCGAGAGCTTGCGGACTACTTCGAAGCGGTCGCCGAATGGCTTCTGCCGCACGCGTCGCGGCGTCCTCTGTCACTGATCCGTTGCCCGGAAGGCCAAGGGCGCTCCTGCTTCTTTCAAAAGCATCCCATTCGCGGCACGCCGGAGGAGTTGCCCCGCATTCCCATCCGAGAGAAGGACGAGACCGAGAACTATTTGTACATCACCAGCCGCGACCATCTCGTCGCACTGGCTCAAATGAGCGCACTCGAGATCCACGCGTGGGGCTCACGTATCGACAAATTGGAATACCCCGATCGTCTCGTCTTCGATCTCGATCCCGCCCCAGAGGTTCCATGGAAAACGCACGTCGCGTGTGCTCGGGAAGTCCGAACGTTTTTGCAGGAATTGGGACTGGAAACATTCGTGAAAACAACCGGCGGGAAGGGCCTGCACTTGGTCGCTCCGATTGCCCGCACGCACGAGTGGGACGATGCAAAGTCGTTTTGCGAACAAGTCGCAACCGCGATCACCGCAGCGCGCCCCGACATGTACACGGCCAACATGTCGAAAAAAGCCCGCACCGGAAAAGTGTTCATCGATTACCTGCGCAACGGCCGCGGCGCGACGTCGGTGGTGCCGTATACGCCCCGCGCTCGCGATACGGCCAGCGTTTCGATGCCGCTGGCGTGGGGAGAACTCTCGGCCAAATGGCCCTCAGACCACTTCACGTTGCGAAACACCTTGAAGCGTGTGGCGGAATTGAAAGCCGATCCATGGCGAGAAATCGACTCGCTCAAACAAAGGCTAACTCAACCCGCAAAGGCCTTGGCGAAACTCACCCAGAACACTTAAGCACAAATCCTCTCGAAGCTTTCAACGCTGCTAATCCCGAGCATGGTGTTATCCGTTAGCTAGTCGTTTTTGTGGGTCGCAGCTCCCACGACACTGTGGCCGTCCACGGCCGTTTGCCCGCCGCAGTTGCCGAGGAATCAGGAAGCCGCTGGAACTCGATCTGCTCGGTGCCACTGGTCCCCTTCAAGGCGAATTCGGCTTTTCCCCGATCTGCCGCTTGCGTGGTGCACACGGCGTCTTTGTCGTCGTCCAGATGGCACAAGATCACGCACGTCTGGCCCGCATCGACGTCCTGAAGGACAAGATTGTGCGGCGAGATCTCCACGTCCTGCCCGCAGTACACTTTGTGAGGGAGATAGAACTGGGGGCTCGGCATTCCATCGACAAAGATCTGCAGGCACGCGAGCCAACTGCCGCGTTGAGGCGTCTCGTGCATCACGATTCCAGTAATGTGAAGTTCCATCACACATTTCCTTGGCTAGGCTGCTGCGACGGTTTTTGCGCGAGGCCAACCTCTTCGGGCCCTCTGATCAGCCCACCATGTTGTCGGATCACCCGCGAAGCGGTCCCGCTCATCGATCCGCCATCGACGGTGACAAGCGTTCGCCCTTCTTTGACATCGCGTTCGTAAATGCCGGCTTCCACCTCGCTAAGTCCCAATCCCATCAGCGCTCCCCCTAGCCCCGCCATCGCGCCGCCCGTTGCGGCACTCGAGAGCAATACCCCTAGCGTCCCTCCAACAATCGCGGGCCCAACTCCCGGCAGCGCGCCCGCGAGAATACCAATGCCCCACAGTGCTCCTACTCCCGCCCCTGTGACTGCGCCTGTCGCGGCCCCGGCCGCTACTTCATCGGCCTCTTGCTGCGTGTCCTTTGCCTCGCCGTTGCGAGAAAGAATTCCGATCTGTTTTTCACTAAACCCCGCCGACTTGAGATCGATCACTGTTTGCTGAGCCGATTGGGGATTCACAAAGACGCCCACGATTGTGTTGTGGAATGATCGAGCCATTACTCCCTCCTCACCAACTAAGAACGCTACAACTCGGCCCTACCGTGACTCATGACCATGCTCTTAGCAGCGCAGATCAGTGCGTAGAAGGAGGCGCAGCGTTGATCGGCTCGGGGCTGCGGCTGGGTCGACGATTGATCGACTGCGAAAGGGACGGACGCTCTTTCTCAGGCAACGCCGGGAGCCGCACGGTGCGGTTCTCGGTGTAAGCCAATCGAATCGCCTCGATGATCTTTGCGTCGATGAGGCCCTCCTCACCGGAGGGCTCCGGCTCCTTGCGCTCTCGGATGCAGTTTGCGAAGTAAATGATCTCGGCTGCCACCTGATCGCGGTTGCGAAAGACAGTCGCTTTTTCGCGACCGTCCACGGTGATGGTCTGGTGAAGGTCCCCCTGCCAAGAATACGCGGGACTCATGCCCAACACCCCCTGTGTCCCCACAACCCGGTATTCCGAGAGCGGCACCTCGCCAAAGCCGCACGTGAACGATGCCAGACGCCCCTCCGGGAACTTCATCGTCACACAAACGGCCTCGGGGATCTCGGCGAATCGAGGATCATCTCCGCTCGCTGCCATGGCGGAGACCTCCGTGGGCTCGGCGCGGAACAGATATCTCGCCGCATTGATGCAATACACGCCCAAATCTTCGACCGGCCCGCCTCCCAAATTCTCCTTCGTTCGCGAGTTATCCGCGTCAATCTGCGTAGTATGCGTTGAAAGGAAGAGCCGCGGCTCGCCAATTGCCCCTTCGGTCACAAGCTGAATCGACCTCAGGTTCCCTTCTTCGAAGTGCAAGCGATAGCCCGTCATCAATAAGACGCCGCTCTTGCTGCACGTGTCGACCATCCACTGTGCGTCCCGTCCTGTGTGCGCCAAAGGCTTTTCGCACAGGACATGGCAGCCGGCCGCGGCCGACTTCTCCACGTACTCACGGTGCAGAGCGTTCGGGACGGCGACATAAACGGCATCAATTTCGCCCGATTGCACAAGTCCGTCAAACTCGTTGGTTCGATAGGCCGGCACGTTATAGCGAGCCCCCAATCCGATCGCTTTTTCGTCGTCGTCGGTCACAATCGCCGACAATTCGGCGTCGCTCCGGGTATTGCCGAATGCCGGCAAAATGGCTGATTGCGCAAAATGCCCCAAACCAACCACAGCAAACCGGATGCGCGACTTACGGGGAATCACTGGGTACGTCCTTGAGTAAAGAAACGCTCGCGGCGACTCGAGAAGCAAACAAAATGCCAACACCCCGGCCTCATCTGCGATAGGTCCTAACAACGTCGTTAATTTTGGGCATTTGTTTTGCAGACAGCTCTACCGCTCATCGCATGTCGCCGGATTTCAGAGCGACGACCTCGGATAGTTCGTCTCCTCAGGTACCGTTGTGGCCAATTGGGACTCGCGCTGCGAGTTCAACACGCACTTCACGGAAGCACCAACGGGCGCGGTGGCAATTCTGCGCCGCTGGCTTGCGTGACGCCGAAGCGGAGTTACAAAGACATGCCGAACAGATAAGAACGGTGGAAGTAAGGTTGGAACCCCCTAATTCACGGGAGACTTATCAGTGAAACCTCATCTCAAACCTCTGTTCGAACAAGTAATAGTGATTACGGGTGCATCGTCGGGAATCGGCTTGGCCACGGCCGAAGCCGCTGCCGCGCGAGGCGCAAAAGTAGTTCTCGCCGCGCGAAGCGAACATGCCATCCGCAAGGTGGCCGATCGCATCGTCGAACAAGGCGGCTCAGCGGTCGCCGTGATTTGTGATGTCTCGTGTCGCAAGCAAGTCGAACAAGTCGCCAATACTGCGATTGCTCACTTCGGCCAAATCGATACGTGGATTAACAACGCCGGGCAAGGAATCTACGGCCGGCTCGACGAGGTCTCGGAAGAAGACAGCCGGAGATTGTTCGACGTCAACTTTTGGGGCGTCGTGAACGGCTCGCTGGTCGCATTGCCGCACCTGCGTACGCACGGCGGTGCGATCATCAACGTCGGTAGCGAAGTTTCCGAAGCTTACGTCCCCTTGCTCGGCATGTACACAGCTTCCAAGCACGCCGTGAAGGGCTTTACCGATAGCTTGCGAGTCGAAGTCGAAGACGTCGATCAGGCGCCCATCGCGATTACGCTGATCCAGCCGACAGCCGTCGACACGCCATTCCCTCAGCATGCCTGCAACTATCAGGAGCAGGAACCCAAGCTCCCCTCCCCGATGATTCACACCGAAGACGTGGTCGAGGCGATCCTCGATGCGGCAGTCAGTCCGACCCGGCATCGCCATGTGGGCATCATGTCCACCATCAATACGACAGTCTCGATGCTCTTTCCCGAAATGGCGGACCGCATGGCCGCCCGCTACTTCGACATGCAGCACTACGACGAACCGCCCCGCGTCCCGGCGGGAATTCTCTATCAATCCAGCGAAGCCGCTGGCCTTGCTGGCCAATCGCACGGCCCCGGCGGTCGCGAACCAACGTAGCGTTCGAGCGGTGTGTTCGCCGCTCTAATCAAGTCCCAAGCTCTGCATTCAAGAGCCTGGGATTCTTCGCAACCGCGTTTCCTACCGACTAGGCATCGCCGGCTCGGAGATCTGCTCGAGCGCCTCAGCGCTCAATCGATGGTTGCCCGACTTCACTGCCAGATCGCCCAACGAAAGGATCCCGACCAGCCGCTTTTCTCGATTCAGGACCACCAGGCGACGTATCTGCTTCTCCTCCATGATGCGAGCCGCTTCGTCGACCGAATCATTCTCGAAGCAATAGCTGATTTCCGGCGTCATAACGTCTTCGATCCGAGTCGTCTCAGGATCCCGTCCCTCGGCCGTTCCGCGAATCGTGATATCCCGGTCGGTGATCACACCGGCCAGACGGTCGTCGCCGCCGCATACTGGCAAGCAGCCGACATCCAAATCCCGCATCCGCACGGCGGCGCGAGCCAAAGTGTCTTCTGGGTTAATACACTCGACGTGCCGCGTCATAATTTCCTTAAGTCGCATGGCCACATCTCCTTGAAGGTCTTGCTGACAGAATCGCGTACCCAAAGATCAATGGGTGTCAACGCGAATGGCTGCAAACAATATGCCGCGACCTCTGAGCGCGCTGTCTCACGTCGGCTGATCGCTATCGGGCACCATTTGATCGCAAACAGCTTTTGCATTCACCAAGTAAGCCTTCGCCGTTCGTTCATCTCCCAGCACGTCGCTTAGGTCGGTCGCGAGCCCCTTGAAGTGGTTCCTATATGCTGCAAGGGTCCCCTCCCGCCCCCGGAGACAATCTTCAACGGGTGGCAGGCGCATCCGCCACAGCAAACGCTGGGGCAGCACAGTTTGAAGGAATCGTCCGACATCGATACCCGTTGGACAGGCGATCCCAATCGAGAGCGACAGCGACTCCGATTGCGCTTGCGTTCGATGCCAGTAACCAGCGGGAATGTAAAGCCAATCGCCGGCCGACAACGTGCAGTGCATCACAGGCGAGCGTTCGGCAGTGTGTCGCAGATCGTCCGGCATGTTTTCCGCAACAGGCCACGGGTTGACCGTGTTTTTACGCAGCCACCATTCCTTGCTGCCAGTGGTTTGCAAGATGAATACCTCTTCGACGTCGTAGTGCCAGCCAAACCCGGCATGTCCCGCAGGTGTGCAATAGAGGTGCACGTCAGCCAGCGCGCGAAAGTCTCGCGCAAACGCTTCTGCCAGGCTTTGCAGAGCTGGGTGGTGCAAGTGCGCCTGACGAACTCCAACAGTCAGTCCCTGCTCAAGGATCTTGCGCGTATCCTCCACGGATCTCGGGCGATCTCCATCCCAGCGGTTGTGCGCGGAACCGACGATGACATTGGCATCACTAACTTGAAGGAGCGATGCCAAGACGCCCCACGAGCCAAGCTCCAAGAGCACGGGATCAATCGCCTGCCGTCCGAAAGGACATTGGAACAAATACTTCTCGAAAAACTCCGCTCGCGAGATCGGACCTAAAAGCCTGTCGAGCATGGAGTCCATTTGCGAGTTCCCGTCCGGCGAACCAAAGCGAGCGCTGCTTTGGGAAAAAAGAAACCGAGCCAGCCACCGCCGACTCGGTCCAAGAGGAAATCGATTGCGATTCCTTCTGCGACGGAGCTATTCTCCGACATAAACGTTCACGGGGAAATCATAGGGATCGCCGACAAACTCCCCCCACGCTGTCCGTTGTTGAGGGGTCAAGACTTCGTTAATGCGATCGCGGGTTTGTTTCCACCACGTGTTGTATCGCCGCCCTACGCCCACGCGGTCCTTGGCATAGTCGCGGCGCATATCGCGCAGTTCCTGATTGTATTCCGCTTCGTAGCGTCGGATCGAAGCGCGTTGTTCGGCGCTCAGATCCAGCTTCTTGGCGATGATGGGATCGTCGAACGCACCATAGCCTCGATACTGCCAATAAAGTTGGTTGTACCGGCTTCTCGCAGCAGGCTCGGTGAACACGTCATCCAAGCTCTTGGAAAAGTTGCCGTAGAACGAGCTTGAAAGCTCATGCATGCGTTGCCGCCGCTGCTCGTCCGTCAGGTCTTTCTTCAGCTCCGTGACCCCCTTGTTGTAGGCCTCCCACGATTGGTTGTAATCGCGCACCAGCCGATCGTATTGGGTGTCGTTAATCCTCAACTCCCGGCGAACCACCGGATCGTTGAACCAAGGCGTCCGTCCAATCCCCACGTATACGCCCGGCGCATTGACCTGCACTTGTGCCAACGCTGTGGAGCAGCCCAGCACCATCACGACAATCGCAACCACATTTCCAAACATTCCAGTTCTCATATCCCGTCTCCTTAATAGACCATCACGTTTTCTCAAGGGCATTGAGTTCTCGCACGAACCCGCAATCGTTGTGCCGCCTGCGAAATCGCGCGGTTCTTGCTCGGTTTGGTTGCGATTGGGATTACTGGAAGAAATTGGCGCTCGTCCGGAGGATCGCTCAACGATCAGCCTGGGCAGTGGCGCGCTCTTCCGCATGGAGAACGTTCATTCGCGCAATCATTTGAATTTGCAGCGTCTGGCCTCTGTTGGCAGACACTATTCCCGGCCCGCAGTGCGTGGAGAGTGCGTGATCTGGCACCCCGGCAATGCTTTTCGCAATTTGCTGACACCCTCAGCCGTAACGCGAGTTTCCTTCAGAGAAAGCTCAGCGAGAATTGGAAGGGTGTCGATCCGTTCCGCCAACGTTCTTGCCTCGAAATAGGTTCGCGTCTAAGAAGCTCTCTGTCGGGCCGCATTTCCACGTCTGCGCACTTTTTCCATCCGCACGAGAAGAGTGGCCCCTCGCGCCGTGCCCTTGTCACAGCTGCGCGCGGGATGCTTCCGCGGCTTCGGACCTTGTGCACCTCCGAATCCGAGCCAGCGTCCCAAAGCAGCCTCGTTCCTTGACAATCTGGTGGACTGTTTCTTTATCTTCTTGTTCGCCCTGGGATTACCGAAAATCCCGCGACTTCAAGTTGAGTGTGGCTAATTGCGCCGTCATGTCTTGCAGCCGGCGCACCAAAACGTGGATCACGCCGTCTTTGCTCTCGACGCGGCCGTAAACAATCCAAGCTTGGGAGTGCTGGGCGATTTTCCGGTATCTCTCCCACGTTCCGATGCGGACGACCAGATTGGCCGTCCCCGTTTCGTCTTCGATCGTCACAAACGTGATCTCCTTTGCCGTGCTCGGCCGTTGACGCAGCAAGACGATTCCAGCCACTTTCACAAGCGTGTTGTTGGCAAGATGTGCAAGCGCGGCCGTAGGAACAACTCCCAACTGGTCCAATCGATCGCGGCGGAACGCCACAGGGTGCGATCGGAGCGAAAGCCCCACCGTGCGATAGTCGGCGTTCACTTCCTCCTCGGGTGCCATGGCCGGCAAGGGTGCCGCGGGTTCTTCCAACTCGAGTTCGTCGAAGAGCAATCGTTGCTTCGGCTTCGTATCGATCGACAGAGCGTTCCAAAGAGCTTCCCGCCGAGAGGATTGAAAACCAGCCAAGGCATCGGCCTCGGCGAGACGCGCCACTTGGGCCTGAGGCAGCCCCGTTCGCCTGACGAAATCGTGCATGGAGACAAACGGCTCATCGCCTCGCGCCGCAACAATGACCTCGACCGTGGCTTGTGCGAGGCCACCAATCAATCGAAAGCCCAACCGAAGCTTCCCTTCTTCGAGCGTGCAATCCCAATGGCTTCGATTGACATCGACAGGCAACACTTCAACTCCATGGTCGCGGGCATCACGAATGAGTTGGCCAGGAGCATAAAACCCCATCGGCTGGCTATTGATGATGGCCGCGGCAAACGCCGCCGGGTAATGGCACTTAAGCCACGCCGAGACATAGACCAGCAGAGCAAAGCTCGCCGCATGCGATTCGGGAAAACCGTATTCGCCGAAGCCGCGAATCTGCTCGAAGACTCGCTCCGCGAACTCCCCTTCCAGCCCATATCGCTTCATTCCGTCGAATAGTTTTTGACGAAACTGATCGATAATGCCAGGGCGTCGCCAGGCTCCCATCGCTCGCCGCAGCTGATCGGCCTCGCCGCGTGAAAACCCCGCCGCCACGACCGCGAGTTGCATGCACTGCTCTTGAAAGAGTGGCACGCCTAACGTCTTTTTTAAGACCCCCTCGATTTTTTCGTTGGGATACGTCGCCTCTTCCTTGCCGCATCGCCGGCGCAGGTAAGGATGCACCATATTCCCCTGAATCGGGCCGGGCCGCACGATGGCGACCTCAATCACCAGGTCGTAGTAACAGCGCGGCTTCAGCCGAGGCAGCATGCTCATCTGAGCCCGGCTCTCGATTTGAAAAACACCGATCGTGTCGGCCTTGCAAATCATGTCGTAAACCGCGGTGTCTTCCTGCGGGACGTTGGCGAGCGTGAATGGCTTGCCTGTGATCGACTCGACGAGCGAAAAACATTTGCGAATGGCCGTCAGCATCCCGAGCGACAGGCAATCAACTTTGAGAATGCCCAGGTCATCGAGATCGTCTTTGTTCCACTGCACGACGGTTCGCCCCTCCATCGCTGCGTTCTCGATCGGGACCAGCTCATGCAAGGGACCACGCGTGATAACCATCCCTCCCACGTGCTGCGACAAATGACGAGGAAACCCGAGCAATTCCTTCACTAGATAGAGAAACTGCCGGCCAACATCGGAACGAACATCGAACCCCGCCTCGCGACACCGCTCGACAAAATCGACCGACGCATGAAAGTGACCGGCGTTCTTCGCCAACCGATCGACCAGGTCAAGCGAGAATCCCAGCGCCTTGCCAACATCCCGAATCGCCGACCGCGGGCGGTACGTGATCGTAACCGCGGCAATCCCCGCCCGATCTCGTCCGTATTTTTCGTAGATGTACTGCAACACTTCTTCGCGGCGCTCGTGCTCGAAATCGACGTCGATATCAGGCGCCTCGTCTCGCTCGCGGCTGACAAACCTCTCGAACAAAAGGTCGACGCGCTCGGGATCGACGGAGGTCACTTCCAGGCAATAGCAAACCGTCGAATTCGCCGCGGAACCTCTTCCCTGGCAAAGAATGTCTCGCGATCGCGCGAACCGCACGATATCCCAGACAGTTAAAAAATAAGCCTCATAGCGAAGGTCTTCGATCAACTCCAATTCCATCTCGATGGTCTTACGGACCTTGTCCGTCAAGCCGTTTGGATAGCGCGTCTTAGCTCCCTTCCAAGTCAGGTCTTTCAAGTGCTCAATCGGCGTCATTCCCTTGGGAGCAAGTTCTTCGGGATACTCGTACCGAAGTTCATCGAGCTTGAACGTGCATTGATCGGCGATCTCCTGCGTGCGCGAGAGTGCCTCCGGCATATCGGCATAAATTGCCTTGAGCATTTCCAGAGGCCGCAGGTGCCGCTGGGCATTGGGTTCGAGGAACTCACCCGCTTGAGCGACTGACGTACGAAGACGGATCGCCGTCACGACGTCGTGAAGCGGCTTGCGAGATGGAACGTGAAACAAGACGTTGCCGGCAGCTACCAGCGGCAAATGAGTTTGCCGTGAAAGGTCTCGTAGCCACTCCGCTCGATATTCGTCGTGAGGTCCGCGGTAAAGCTCTGCCAGCAAGTAGGCGGCTTCGCCGAACAGTTCGCGATAGCGATGCCCGTCGGCGATGGAAAAGTTCTCGCAGTGCGAAGGTGGAACGACGCCTGCTAACAATCCCGCAGAGTATTTCGCAACATCTTCGAACGTGAGACGACACTCTCCTTTTTCTGCTCGCCGTCTGCCGGCAGTAATCAACTGGCAAAGACTGGCATAGCCCCGACGATCCTTCGCCCAAAGCACGACCGGCGGAGCGTCGATGGGACGAATCTCCGATCCGACGATCAACTTAATGGGATGATCCTTGGCCGCCGTGTTGGCTCGCACAACACCGGCCAAGGTATTGACGTCGGTGATTGCCAGGGCTGAATATCCCAATTCAGCCGCGCGGATGACTAACTCGTCGGGATGCGAAGCCGCTTCGAGAAACGAAAAATTCGTAAGGCAGTGGAGTTCGGCGTAGGACATCGCTCACATCTCCCCATGCCAAAACCACTCGCCGTCTTGAAGCTGGCGAAAGACCCACAACCAACGCCCGGCATTGGTTTCAACGCGGTAGTAATCGCGGCAAACGTAACCGGTCTGCCACCAGCCCGCTTCAATCCGCTCCGGTCCCCAAGCGGCGGCAATATCGAATCGTGCTTGGTTCCAAAACAACACGAGCGGAGCCCCGTCGGGGAAAACGGCGATGACCTCCATGTGGCGTGGCTCCGGAAACAAAACCGCAGGGCGATCCCATACGTGATACTCAGTCACGGAGAATGTTCGTCGTTCAGATCGATGGGTTGCCGGCACCCATTGCACGGATCGTTCGGGAATAGGGCTAGGAAGAAGGTAGGGTGTGGCAACCACTTCTTCTCCCAAGCGGCTGCTTAAGCGGTTGATCAGCATGCCGAACTGCCGAGCGTCGTCTCGCAATTCACTTCCGGTAAATTCCTGCTGAGCTTGCTCCAGCGGGCCAACATTCAACGCCTCTAAAGAAAGTTCAACCACTGGCGCAGTAAATCGCCATTGTTCCAGTTGCAAGCGAAACAAGTCGCTGAGATGGTTAAAATCGTTCGTGGCTTCGCATAACCGCAGCACAAAGGAGATCGACGTGCGATCTTCCAAGGCAAAGCGGCACGCCAGGGCGCGCGTTCCCAATCGTTTTGGTTGCAACGTGCCGAGAAGTTTTTGCAGCAACAGGGACCACAACGGTTCGAGAACCTGCGGAGGGACGGGATCTTCTCCAAATGTTTTGGCGATCTCGTATTTGGGAGAAGGGTGACAAGGAGTGATCAGTTCGGACTCTTGTCCTATCAATTGATCGATCCGCAGGAGCGTTTCCAAGCCAAAGCGGCGGGCAAGCGACGCTCGATCCAAGGCAAGTATCTGGCCAATCGTCGCCAGCCCAAGGCGATGGAGTTTCGATAGCACCGTATCACTCAATCTCAACCCTGCTACCGGCAAAGCTTCAACCATGCAGTGGTCGTGAACGATGGCAGGACGCTGTGGACGTGTCAGAAAATGGGCCGCTGCCCAGGCTGATCCTATCGACCAAGCGATGGCAATGCGGCCATCAAAATGCTCGTGGGCCAGCCGCTCACCAAGCTCTCGGGCAAGATTCTGTTCTCCTGCAAAAAAGTGAGCCAGCCCCGTCACATCCATGACAAGGCATTCAGGCCTGATTGCATCCTCCACACCGATACAAAAGCTGAAGCGTTCACAACGCAGTGCCACTTGCATGAGGGCCTGCAAATCGTGATCGGGCTGAACAGGTTCGATGACAATCCGATGGTGCGGGCGAATAAACGTTCGCGCTTCGGAGACCGGCATTCCCGAGCGGATGCCCAATTTGGCGCCGTAGCCATTGCAATACGAAACGAATTCTCCGCGCTGAGTCCGCTCCGTGAGAAGCACGACTTGGCGCTGATAATCGGGATGGGCGGCGAGCAATCGCTGGAGCGGCCATTCAGGAAACCAGAGGCAAAGGAATCTTGGTTGTGGGGACTTCATGGATCGTTCCCGTCAAGCTGTCGAGCATGATGCGCACCTCCATGCGGCGTGGTTTTCCGTGACAAGACGCCACCTCAATCTGAAAACAAGGCGACCTGGTTCGAGACGAACAAGGCTGCACCTGCAAACGGACTTCCGCCCATGAAGGTTGAGAGCGGGCCTTCGCCGGCCGCGACAAAAAGCCGATCGCGCCGGACGATTCCGCCGCGAGTTGCAAACGGCGAAAAGAGTTGCTGCTCAAACGATCGAGGTTCGCCCACACCAATCGCACGCCGGAACAGCGCAGCGATTCTTCGCAGGCCCACAAGGCCTCTCGTTCGGTCGCGGGACGCACGAGGACCACTCGTGTCAGGTCGAAGCCTAGGCTGGCCAGCGCCAGAGGGTGCAAAACCTGTCGATGGTCGATGAAAACAGCGCGATGTTTCGTGCCGACGACTTCGCGTCCCACTCGCAGAGAGAGGGCCACGGAACTGTGGGTTCCTTCGGCATTGAGCCATTCAATGAGGCTGCCCGCCTGCATTCCTTGGAGCGGCAATGTTTCATCGAGAGCGCGGCAACCAGTGGAAACAAGGCTTTTTGTGCCGCAGGAAAAGCTGCGTTCCCGTTTGCGAATTTCCTGCTGCAGGTCGGCAACGGTTTGCGTGAGCGTGCGAGGAAGCAGTGGGGCGGCCATTTTCGCTCTCCGGCAGTTTGCTTTCGGCACGAATGTATACACACGTACACTATTCGGCGCATTATGAAAGCGGACTTGAGCGACGGCAAGTCTGGTCGGAAAACTTTTTTAAATGGAACGCAGCCGAAGCACTCGGCGCGCCGAAGAGAGAAGGCAATTTGAAACACGGAGATCACGAAGGCCACGGAGAAATGGCAGAGAAAATCCTGTCTGTGCGTGGTTGAGTTCGCCGATCCAGAACGCGGCGAGGCTACGCAAGGTTGATCAATCGACTGATGATTGCCGTTTTTTGATTTGTGAAGTGAAGCTACATCCCCATCGTTCGAATGAAGTGAACGAGTTTTGGCAAAAGAAACGTCACCGTCACGTGGAATACGATCAAGCCCATGCCGATCATTGATGCCACAGGCGACAACCACGCCTGTGCCAAGAAACACCCCAGTACATAGAGCGCCGGCGCAACAAAAGGGACGCCCTTGGGACCTTGTCCCCATATCGCAAAATAAATTTTGCAGAGCGACGAAACGATGTCGACGACAAATCCCACCGCGATGAACACAACGCCCAGCACGTTGAGCGACCACAGCAACTGATCCATCGCTCGCCTTCCTCTTCTACTGCGCTGGAATCTCCGCCACATTCAGATTACGGAAGAAGATATCGGTCGTCGGGTCGTGGGCTTGGATCATGAATGTGCCCGCTTCGACACGCAAACCCTTGCGCGGATTCGGATCGGGCTTGCGCGTATCGGTCCAGTCGGTGACCTGGTAACCGTTCACCCAAGTCGAAACGTGCGGGCCGTTGACCACGATGGTTTTTTGGAACCATGTTTCGTCGTCGGCTACTACCTTTCTCGCGTCGACGCGGCGGAAGACTCCACCGGTTCCGCAGTCGACGGGCTTGGTGCGATCGCCGTCTTTGAAGCCGTTGTGAATCTGGCTTTCGTAGCCGTTCATTTCTTCGCCTGGGATACAGCGAAAGAAGAGGCCCGAGTTAAGCGACTTGGCATTAGTCCGACATTCCAACTGCAACACAAAGTCGCCGAACTTGTCGGCCGATTCAAGTTGTCCCTTCCCGTTTTGAACGTGAAGGTAGCCCTCTTTGTTCACGCTGAACTTGCCCGCCATCTTAGGGTACCCTTTCCAGCCGGTCAGGTCTTTGCCGTTGAACAGCGACTTCAAACCGAGCGGGCGAATCTTCACGTTCTTGAACGAAACCGCCCCCGTGTTGAATTGCAGCCCGATCAAGCCGCTGGCGACTGGCTTGGGGTCTTTGTAATCGACTGTTGTTTCGCCGTCGCACTTGACACTCACTTGATCGCCGTTGACCGTGATATCGAACTGTCGCCACGATTTGCTGTCGAAATACTTCTCCACCTTCTTGCGGGCGACCAAGCTCCCTGTCGGAAACGGATTGTCGGTCGGTGCAATGTTGAGCTCGTAGCACTTGGTCACCACATCGTCGCGCGAAGCTACCGGTGGCGTTCGCAGGAAGACGCCGCTGTTCGTTTCCGCCGGAGCCTGGAAATCAACTTTCAATTGGTAATTCGCCCAGGTGCTCGTTGTGCAAAGCAGGCCCATTTCTCCTTTGGTGGCCCGGATCTCGCCGTCGGTCACCTTCCAGTCGACGTCGCTGTGGGCCTTCCAGCCAAACAGCGATTCGCCATCGAACAAGAGCAGCCACCCCTCGGCTCGTTCTTCTTCGGTAAGCGCGTTGTCGGCGGCACTGGCCGTAGTCCATGCAATGGCCAGGGCGATCGCACTGGCCAGGAAAATCATTGAGCGAGGGGGTTTCGGCGAGTAAAAACACCGAGCAGAGCGAAGCATGGCGGGGCCTCACGCGTGAGGAAATAGTTGCAATCGATTCCGAAGTATAATCAAATCGTCGAGCACGGTTGATCACAGGAGCTGTGCATCGGACTTTGCCTCAAGCCACTTTGTGTCGGAGTATCGAGCGATGAACGTTCGTTGGACATATCGAGCCGCTTCGTACGGCGTTGCCCTGGCATTGGTTGGTTGGATCGGCGCCGCGATCGCGAGCGCCCAAGAGCCTCCCCCGCTGGCCAAGCACACCCGGTGGGTGACCGACGTCGCTTTCAATCGCGATGGCACGCTGCTGGCGAGTGTTGGCGGCGAAAGCCTAATGTATCGGCCGGGCGACGTGAAACTATGGAATCCGACGACCGGCGAACTAGTCGCCTCGCTGGAAAAACATCCGACGAATGTGTGGTCGGTCGCCTTCTCGAACGACGGGCAAACGCTGATCACTTCCGGCTACGACGGCAAAGTGATTTTCTGGAACGTCGCCGAAAAAACTCCCAAGC
This sequence comes from uncultured Pirellulaceae bacterium, assembly GCA_964636985.1. Classification (GTDB taxonomy): domain Bacteria; phylum Planctomycetota; class Planctomycetia; order Pirellulales; family Pirellulaceae; genus CAZWSX01. Next base: position 56,467 of record CAZWSX010000033.1, read on the forward strand.
AGGAACTTGCCCCGCACAAAAACTGGTGCCGAACGGTGGCCGTCTCCCCTGACGGAAAATACGTGGCAACGGCAGGCGAAGATGGCAACGTGATCGTCTGGGACCTGGCCGGGATCAAAGAAATCAAAAACTTCAAAGCGCATGAGTCGGCTGTCTATCAAGTCGCGTTCAGCCCCGATAGCGCGACGCTCGCGACCGCGAGCATCGACAAGACGGCGAAGCTGTGGGACTGGCAAGCGGGAACCGAGAAGGCGAAGCTCGAAGGGCATGCCGACGCAGTGTGGACGGTGGCCTTTAGCCCGAACGGACAGCTCATCGCCACCGCCGGTGCCGATCGCAAGATCAAGATTTGGGACGCTGCCGGTAAGGAGCAGTTCCAACTGGAAGGACACAAGGACTGGATCAGCCGCGTGACTTTCGCGCCAAACAGCATCACGCTGGCGTCGGCCTCGCACGATCGATCGGTCAAGCTGTGGGACATGAACGAGCGAAAGGAAGTCCACAACTTCGGCCCGTATCAGAGCACGGTTTGGGCGGTGGCCTTCAATCACGATGGCTCGCTGCTGGCGACGGGCAGCCACAAGGACTCGCTGCGGCTGTGGAATGTCGCCGACAAGACCGAACGCTGGCCGCGTGCCGTTCCTGAAGCGAAACCAGCGGAAGCCAAGCCTGCCGAGGCAAAACCCGCCGAGCCCAAGCCAGAAGAAAAGAAACCTGAGGAAAACAAGTAACCAGGTTCCATCTCCACGGACGGCTCGCCGGTGACGACACGCAAGACGCAGAAGCCGACACTACGCGTCGTCCGGCAATGGGCGGTCGAGTGGCTGCAAAAGCACACCGAATCCGCCAGCTCCCTGGAAGACGTCGCCAGCGCCTACTTGCGCTGGCTCGGTGAATCGTCGCGGCCCTCACCTGATGAACCCGCTGCTGAGCTGGCTTGGGGCTGTCTCGAAAAGCACTATTCGACGGACCGCCCTGCCCTCTACGCCTGGGAGTATCTCCTGGCAGCTGCGCAACCTGGGGAGAAAACCCGAGCAGGCGTCTACTTCACGCCGTCCGTCATCAGCCGGTGGCTGGCTGCTGCTGCCTTAAGTGTGCTGCGCGATGCGGAAGCGGAATTCACGATCATCGATCCCGCTTGCGGCAGCGGGGCGATGCTTGCCGAAGCAATCAAATGCGGTTCGCAGGAATATCCATCAAGGCTTTCTTGTGATGTTTTCGGCATCGAAAAGAATCGATCGACCGCCGCCATCGCCGCAGGCTTGCTACACGAGCCGGCGCCTTCGAGATCACGTCGTTCGGTGAAGATCTGCTGCGCGGATGCTCTGTCGTGTGCAAGTCTTGAGTCGCTCGGGATCGATTGCAAAGGACCGCTCGTTATCCTCGGCAATCCGCCGTACTCGACTGGCAAACGCAGCTTGGAAAAGGATTCTGCCCGACCGCGTTGGATCGACGGCCTGCTTGCCGACTATCGCACCGGCCTCGGCGAGCGAAAAAACGCGATCGCCGACGACTACGTGCGGTTCCTGCGTTGGTCGCAGTACCAGATCGAGCAAGCCGGCAGCGGTGTGCTGGCCATGATCACGAGCCGGACATTTCTCGAAGGGATTACTCACCGCCGGATGCGCGAGTCGCTTCGCGGGGCGTTCGGTAAACTTTATCTCGTGGACCTGGCAGGCGATATGTCGCGGAATCGTGATCCGCGACTGGAGCCCGACGAGAACATTTTTCCGATTCGTTCTGGGACCGCACTATTGGTTTTTGTGAGAGGACTCGCCAGGAGCAAACGCGCGCACGGCGAGCCGGGCGCCGTTTTTTATCGCCGTTTAACCGGCACACGTAAAAGCAAACTCGAAGCGCTGGCAAACCAGTCTTTCGAAAAGATGGATTGGTGCCCTTGTCGCTCGGATGTCTGGGGGCAACCATCGTCCAGCGCCTGCTCCACCGGCGGCAGCGAATACGACTCGTGGCCATCACTCGACGGCGCGTTTCACGTGCGGATCTCGGGCGTGCAGTCCAAGAACGATGAGTTGTGGACTGCCGACACCCGAGAGGCCCTTGTTGAAAACATTCGCAATCAGGCGGGCTTCGAACCGGACCCAAGATTCATCCGTAAATATGGCGCGGCGCCGTTTGTGACGCGGTTTATCTACTACGATCCGCAGCGGATTGGCCGTGCGAGATTTGCGGGCATGCGGCACATGTTGCAGCAGAACGTCGGCTTAGTTTTCGCGAGGCAGTCGACAAACGACGGCGCCTACGACCAGGTGATGGCCACCCGCGATCTCATAGTCGATCGGTTCTTCTACAGCCGCCGCGGCACGCCCTACTTGGCTCCGCTCGTGCTCTACGAGGCCGACGGGCAACAAAGCAATTTTCGTCCCGAGTTTGTGCGTCGTTTCGTGGGATCGGAACGTTCGAGCGACGAGACGCTTTTCGCCGCCCTACTGGCTCTGCTCAGCAGCCGAGTTTATCGCGCTCATTTTGCCGAAAAACTGCGTCGCGATTTTCCGCGAGTTCCACCAGCGGTTGGTTTTGCGGCAATCGAATGTCTTGCCGCATCGGGAAAGCAGCTGATCGCATTGCACTGCGAAGCAGTGACGCCTGATGCGACGGATGAAGCAACGTTCTCGGTCGATGAACTGAGGCGCGCGGAGCGTTGGACGCTAGGTGGTTTCCGCGTCCTCAAGCGTTGGGGACGCGATCGCGCGATGATGCCGGTCGCCGACAACGAGCAGTGGCGACCGATTCTGCACAGATGGCGCGCGATCGAGCAAACACTCGATCGCATCGATCCGGTCGTGAGCGAACTCCTCGACCGCACTGCCAATTAGCGGCTGTATCTTTAGCGACCGCATTTTTTAGCGGCCGTCTCTTTAGCGGCCGTCTCTTTAGCGGCCAGCGCGGCGACGGACGAAGTTGCCGTAGAAGTGGCCAGGACGCATCGGGCGTTGCTCGATCGGCATCGAGCGGATTTCAGCGCGGGTCACGCCAGGAGCACCAGGAACCGCCAAGGCGACGTTTTCAACCGCGAGGATCGAAGCAACGGCCACGCCGACGAACAACAACGATTTTACGATTCGAGACACGACACGAACTCCTACAGGTGGGAAATCAACGAGGGACAGCCAATGCGCTCGGGGCGCCATGTCGTTGAAAAACAACGTCGCCAATAAGCGACATGGAAAGATACATTCAGGTTCGAAAGTGTAAACCTAAGGCTGGGAAAATCGTAATCTGCCGCCGTGACTAATCACGGCGCCGGTGGCAACAATGGAATGATTGATGCCACTGGAACTCGGTCAGTTGCGTTTCTCTTGTTCTTCAATCTTTTTTAGGCGTTCTTCCAAACTTTTTGCTTTTTCTCGCAATTCTTCAGTTTCTTTAGACACCTTGGCGGCCTCGGCCGACTTCTGCTTAATCCTTTCAATCGCTTCGTCGATGGTCCGCAACATCGAGAGCGAAATCTCTTTGCCGCGCAGTTCCTGCAGCCATCCAACGGCCTCGGGTTTCCCTAACTCGATGAGGGCCGAAATGGCCGAACGTTGGACGACCCGGCGGCGGCTGGAGAGTTGCTCCTTGACCTTCTCCACATCGGCTGAGTTCTCGGGTTTAGACCTCGCGAGAATCGAGATGATCGACATCTTCCGGTCGGGCGTTTGGGGTTGATCGAGCAGCGGACGCAAGGCCGTGTCGACGCGCTCGTCCTTGAGCTCGATCAGCCCGTCGGCCGCGGCATGCATGATCGCATCGCGGTGGCTGGGCAGGGTGAGAGCCGCGAAGAGTTCGTCCGCGCAGTGATCGCGATCGATGCGGAGCAACGTCCGCAGCGCTTGCGCGACGCATTCGTACGATTGGTCGCTGGCGATCGCTTTGCGAATCGCGGCTTTGGTCTCGTCGTGCGGGAACTTGGCGAGGCCGTCCAAAGCTTGTTTGCGAACCGATGCCTTCTTGTCGCTCGCCGCCACGGTCAGCAGTAACTTGCGAACATCGTCGCCACCGCCTTGCGCGACAATTCGCGTGGCTTCCTGCCGAATCGGCCAATTCGTATCGTCGGTCGCAACTTTCGATAGCGCGGCGAGGACTTCTTTCTGATCGATTTGGCCGGCTAACGCAGCGACCGCTGCCCAACGGGCACCGGAAAATTGATCGTTGAGTTGGCTCAACAGTTCTTCGCGCGACTTGGGAGCGTCGAGCTTTTTGAGGATCCAATCCTTGGGATCGAACACGACTCGCAAGGGACGCTCGCCGGCGGAGAAATGGAACGTCTCATCGTCCTTGGTGAGTTGGACGCGGTGGATGACTGGTCCGGCCGACGTGACGACTTCGATCTCGGCCGACGTGCGGAACAGCGGCGTGATGTCATCGACTTTTTGCACTTGCTTGATGGTCACGCCGACCATCTTGGTGTTTTGATCCCACGACGACTCGACTTTGAACTCGGGATGCCCGCCGTGGTGAATCCATTGGTCGAAGAACCATCCCAGGCCCATGCCTGTGGCTTCTTCCATGGCGCGGCGGAAGTCGGCAGTTTCGACGGTGCGATGTTGATTCGTCGCCGCGTAGTGGCGGATGCCGCGCCAGAACCGCTCGTCGCCGAGTTCGTGGCGGAGCATGTGCAACACACGAGCACCCTTGGGATAGGTGTGGCCATCGAACATGACATCGGGCGAATCGTAACGATTGTTCGAGATTGCCCGGCGATACCTGGCGTCTTCGCCCATATAGCTGTCGGCCTCGCGGCGGCGGTCGTCCCAGGCCTCGTCCCATCCTTCATGGTTTTCGGACCACAGCGTGGCGAAGTAGGTGGCGAAGCTCTCGTTCAGCCACAGGTCGGCCCAGTCGCTGCACGTCATTAGGTCGCCGAACCATTGGTGGGCCAGCTCATGGGCAACGAGATTTTCGCTCGATACGTCGAGCGCCGCCCGCTGGTCGTGGAGCGTGTCGAGGTTCAGCGTGGTGCACGAGGTGTGCTCCATGCCGCCCCAGTTGTATTCATCGACGCAGATCTGCGTGTACTTGGGCCACGGGTAACGGATGCCGATGGTCTTCGAAAAGTAGTCGACCATCGCCGGCGTGTTTTGGAAGCTATTGGGAGCGTCGGCCAGGCGGCCCTTGGGAACGTACGAAACAACGGGCAAGCCGTCCCAGGATTGTTCGTAGGCTTCGAAGTCGCCGACGACGACGGAGATCAAATACGGAACGTGTGACTGTGTTTGTTTCCAGTGCCAGCGGGTTTTGCCGCCATCGAGTTCCTTTTTCTCGGCCAGAATGCCGTTCGACAACACAAACAAGCCGTTCTTGGCCGTGACCAGTGTTTCGCTCGTCACGCGGTCCGACGGATGGTCGAAGCAGGGAAACCACCAACGGGCGTACTCGGGTTCGCACTGCGTCCAGGCCATCGAGAGGACGGCGGGCTCTTTCTCGTCGGCCGCGACAAAGTGGAGGCCGTGCTGCGGGTGATCGAGGACATAGTCGACGGCGATCGCCAGGCGCGTGTCGATGGGGAGCGTCTCGCCGAGTTCGACGTGCAGTTGGTTCGCCTCGTGGCGGAAGCGGAGATCGTTTCCTTTGGACGCAAGATCGGGGACGCCGTTTTCAGACATGGCGAGGCGGCGAACGCCTTCGACCTTCATCCCAGCAGCATCGAAGGAGATGAGTGACGTCGGGGCCAGCAACGACAAGATATGAGTCGTGCGGGCCTGGGCTTTTTGGCCCTGAACGTCGACATCGAGTTCGATGCGAATGTGCCGCTGATCGTAATCGCGGACGCGGAGAGAACGGGGGGAATGTTTGAAAGGCCCCACGCGATCTTGGGCGACGGCGGCCAGGCCCCACGACGCGACCACGGTAAGGGCAAGGAGGAAGGCCGCGAGTATCGAGGTGGAGCGTCTCATGCTTCGTCGTTGATAAAGGGCTTGGTTGTTGATAAGCGGACGGGAAAGGCGGGGGCGAACTGACGTCATCGTTGGTCGACGCTAGCTGCCGGCTGATTGAAGGTTACTTGCCAAATGGACGGCGCGTCGCCCTTGGTGGTCAGTTTAGCTAATTTGGGGCGGATTTTTCGCCCCAAACGATGATAAAATCCGCTTGGT
>CAZWSX010000034.1:0-61084 GCA_964636985.1 uncultured Pirellulaceae bacterium
GAGGTGTACCGCATCGCGAATTCCCGAAGCTTTCACCCTGGCGGAGTTAACGCCCTCTTTGGAGACGGAGGGGTACGGTTCATTCCTAGCGCCATTACTCAGGCGATGTGGCGCGCGATGGGAACGCGTTCCGGTTCTGAAGTTGTTCGATTCGACTGAAACATGGTCGTGACTCCCGCGAACTCCCTACGATTGCCGAAGAGCGGAGATTCTGCGCGGTGAAGGGACTCGATATTGTCGAAGCCTCGACGGCGGTCCTTCTGTCGGCGAGTTTGCCGTGATGTTGAGCAGCGTCAACCGTTGTGACTTGCCCGCCTGGCGACTGGCGTCCAGCGAGTTCAACGACGCGCCGGAACCGATCCGTTTGACTGGAGTGCGAGAAGCGAACCGCTGTTTGTTCGACAAGCTCGACCATGTCGCCGACCAGCAAGAGCGCGGCGCGATCTTTGCAGACTATATGTCGGTCCGGTTTCGCTTACACGAGTGGCGAGACCAACAGGGTAACGCGCGCCGAAACCTGCGGCACGGTTACGTCCGATTTCTGCATGGGTGGGGTGTCGACTCGAATTCCGTCGAAGGGGCGGTGCTCAAGACCTGGGTCGCGAGCCGGTTCGGCATTCCACCGAGGTACCATCGAGGCAAGCTGACTGGCCAGGAGACCGACGCCGATCTGGCGTTCGCCCAGGACAGCGCGCGCGGCTTTCTCCGGACGAATGCCATCGACGCCCAGTTGGACGTGTTGTACGAATTCTGCCAATACGAGCTTTTGCGCCGGGCGATTCCGGGGCCTCGGCTCACTCTTTATCGAGGCACCTGCGACTGCGACGACTATGAGGTGTTGGAGAAGCGGGATCGCCGGACGAAATGCGTGAACCTTAACAATCTCAGCTCGTTCACAAGCGACGTTGAATGCGCGGGGCAGTTTGGCCCGACCGTATGGGAAGTCCGTGTCCCCTTGGTAAAAATCTTTTGCTTCAGCGACCTTCTCGCGAGCGGCGTTCTGCGGGGCGAAAGCGAATACCTCGTCGTTGGCGGTGATTACTGGGTCAAAGAGATTGCCTGATAACAACATCGCTTGCGACGCACCATCGATGAGCCGCGAACGGAAGCTGTTTCGCCGTCGTTCCTTAGAGCACGCGCATCGTAATGTCGTATTGCTGAATGCGATAAGCGATCTGCCTGGGGGTCATTCCCAGCAACCTCGCAGCCTTGGCTTGTACCCAACCGGCGTGTTCCAGTGCGGCGACAATCCGGTCGCGCTCGTCCAAGTTCGGATCGTTGAAGTTGGCTGTCGGTCGAACCAGGTTCCCGCCGTGCGCAAGAATCTTTTCTTCCAGGCCTGCTCGACCTAGCGCAGCACGATCGATGATGCCGCCTTCATCCATCACGGCCGCGCGCTCGAGGCAGTTTTCGAGTTCGCGAACGTTTCCTGGCCACTGGTACTGCACCAAGAGTCGAAGGGCACAATCGCTCAGTTGCAGTTCGCGGCCCTGGCGGCCGCTGATCCGCGTCAACAAAAAGTGAGCCAGTTCCGGAACGTCCTCCAGTCTTGCACGCAATGGCGGCATGTAGATAGGCATCACATTCAACCTGTAATACAAATCCTCCCGGAACTTTCCCTGGGCGACGTCTTCCTCGAGATTGCGATTGGTGGCCGCGATGATTCGCACATCGACCGAGCGAGTTTTGGAGCTTCCCACGCGTTCAAATTCCCCCTCCTGCAAAATGCGTAGCAACTTTGCCTGGAAGGCGGGCGATATCTCTCCAATCTCGTCCAGGAACAACGTTCCTCCGTCGGCTTGTTCGAATCGACCTAGCCGGTGGTCGTTTGCTCCCGTGAACGCGCCTTTCTCGTATCCGAACAATTCCGATTCCAAAAGAGAGTCAGCCAGGGCGGCACAATTGAGGCGAACAAACGCCTTGTGCGCCCGAGGCGAATTGTAGTGAATCGCGCTGGCGATCAGTTCTTTTCCAGTCCCCGACTCACCTCGAATGAGCACCGTGGTAGTCCACTTGGCGACAGCCCGGGTCTGTTCGAAGACCCGTCGCATCGGTGCCGATCCGCCGATGATGTTTGTAAAGCCATATTGGCGGCTCACCTCCTGGAACAGCCGATCGCGCTCACGAACAAGGTGTTGCCGTTCTTCGGCCATGTTCCAAGACAGTCGAACCACCTGGCCCACGAGATTTGAAACCATTTCAAGAAATTTGGCTCGTTCGTCCAGAAAAGCAATGCCGGCAGTCGACGGTTGAGCGGCGATGACACCGATGAACTGACCTCCCATCCGGATCGGCGTTCCGATAAACGGCAACGCCGGATCGTAAAGTCCCAGTCGGCCGACGAATCGCGGTTCGTCCGCAATCCTCTGAATAACGACTGTGGCCCCTGTTTCGAGAATGTGCCCGATGACTCCTTCACCCGACCGATACCGTACATCGTGCAAGTTTCGATCGCCGACGACGTCGTTGTGAACGGCGCGAAGGATCAACTCTCCCGATTCCGGGTTCAACAAAGTCACCATTCCGTGACTAAGGCCGCCACGATCGTGCAGTTCCTGAAGTACGCCGGAAAGCGTTTTTTGCAAGTCGAGGGAATGCGCGAGCACTCGACTCACATTAAATAGCGCGTCCAACTCCTGCGTGATCGGGCACGCATTGCAGTCGCAGTTGACTTGCACGTACGCTTTCTCCGTAAACATTGTGCGCCCAGACGGCGCGCAACCTGACACAAATCAGGGTCATGGAGGGGAAGTCTTTGTTGCTCCAGGCAACACAAGAGCGCCGGCGCAAACGCCATCGTTGGAGAGAAAGGGGCACTTGCACCGATGACACATAACGCAAAAGATGTGCCGAATTGTTATTGGGAACCGGAGGCGGGATAGGCGACCTTCGATCCGGCTAAAGGGAACGCGTCATCCCCGTGTGACCGCCCGCCAATAGAATCGCCCTCGCTCAATGCAGCGTTCGCAACAGAATGTAGCAAACCAGTCACAGCTAACCGCCCGCCATGGGAGCAAAAATAAGCAAATCGTCCCCTTGGCTTAACGTGACAACCGAGTGCTTGGCCACAGTACCAATATGCTTACCGCTAACCGCCAGGAGTGCGGAATCGACCAGGCATGACCGTGTCGTTTCGTCACGACGCAGCGTTTGGAGCACATCCTGCACGGTTGCCTCGGCGGGCAGCGTCACCTCAACGGGGCGGGCAGGTCGCAGATTGTAAAGGCGTCCGCTCAATGTCACTGTAATCGTCACGATTTGGGCCTCCTAAGTGTGTATATGGTCCCCGGCATACGGGACAATCGTCGCGTTTTTTTAGTTGGAGAGTCCGCGTGGTCCCTTCATATCCATCGACGATCTGTAATTGTCCCCACATTGGCTTGCCCGTTCCGGTAAGGATCTTGATGGCTTCTAGCGCGGCGAAGTTTCCCATCAGCCCTGCGATCGCTCCCACGACCGGGAAATCGGTCTCGAAAGGGGGCAAATCTGGGTAAAGGCAGGTCAAGCACGCCGTTGTTTGTGGGTTGCTGACCAAGAGCGAACCGGCCATTCCCCACTGGGCGGCATCAAGAAATGGAATCTGCGAGTGGCAGGCTGCACGATTGAGCCGCAGTCGTTGCGCGAAGTCGGCAGCACAACTCAATACGATGTTGACCTGCCCAGCAAGATTGAGCGACTCGTCATCGTCAGGCTCGTGATCGATGGCATCCACTTGCACCGCCGAGTTCATGCGTCGCAGCGATGCAGCAAACTGACTCACTCTGGCTTGTGCGATTCCTTGTTCGGAACCAAGGAGTTGCCGGTTGAGGTCAGGCGATTCTAGTTCGCCTGCGTGGGCAATGATGAGTCGACCAATCCCCGCCATAACAAGGGCAAGAGCCGCTGGACCTCCGACTCCGCCCACCCGTGTTACGAGCGCCGCGGACCCCTTGAGCCGCCGCTGAGATTCTTCCGAAAGGACGGCAGGCCCAAGCTGCCTGGAGTAACGCAGCTTTTCGTCAGCAGTGAGCGTCTGCAGCATTCGAATCCACCTCATGAAGTTCCAGGGCCGATTCCGGAACAATGAACGACCTCCCCTCGAAGTTGACCTGGTACGATGGGCCGCCAGGACTTTGACGGAAAACCTTGGTGATCTCGCCCGGTTGCCCGGCAGCCACCACCTTTGCCCCCGCGACTGCCAAGGGAACGCGGGCTACTACCTTGTCGCGTCCCAGAAATCGCGTGGGGACCCACGGTTCGTCGGCAAGCATCAGTTCTTCTTCCCGACAGCCGACAATTCGGTCGACCTCAAAGAAATGGACGGCATAGATGACATGTTCTTGAAGATAGCTGCCGACGTTGCGGACATGGCCGACAGAACCCTCGCGCACCAGGACATCGCCGATATCTTTGCCGGGGAAGGTGCCGTCGTCGCGAATCGTTCTCACGACTCGCACGTGTTCTCCATATTCGAACTTGGGTCGCATGGCCGTTGCCCGTTGTTGTGGCTTCTTGACTACGAAATCGAGAGTTGCACTAAAGGTCCTTGCGCTTCATGGAACACTTTGAACACCTTTTCCGTGAGCGCATTGGACTGAACGAAATCGAGGTACGCCTGGTTCAGCAATTGCCTGTAAGTCGCCCGGCGAGACTCGATCGTCAAGGCCGCCGAAAGATCCGCTTTGGCCAGGTAATCGTGAAATCGCTGGAGGATATGCAGCCGATTCACGTGAACGATGCTGGGCTCGAACTCGATGCCAAAGTGCTCGAGGAAGTCCTCGGCACTGCTTAAGTCACTCAGTTCCTCATCAAATTCGTCGTTGTTGGTGGCGTTGCTCACGGCATTAACTTTCATAGGCTGCAAGGGTTCGCAACTCGGATTCGGAGGGCGTTCGCTTGTGATGCGCTACAAAGGATCGCAAGCGATTGAGGACGCCGGGCAATCGGTCCGGGCGAGGTGAGAGCCCGAGTTCAAGCAGCGCGTCGGCGACGGCATTCCTGCCGGAGTGCTTCCCAAGGATCAGGCGATGCGATCTTCCAAGCAACTCGGGATCGACGCCTTGATAGTTGCGGCGATCCTTTTTGAGCCCATCCACGTGGATGCCCGCCTCGTGGGTAAAGACTCCTTCTCCCACCAGGCTCTTTTGCCAGGCAATTAGCCGTCCCGACGCCTGCGACACGCGTTGCGAGATCGCCGGCAGGCAACGGAAATCGATGCCCGTCTCAATCTGGTGTAGCAACCGCAATCCCACGGCCACTTCCTCAAGGGGGGCATTGCCGGCGCGTTCTCCAAGCCCGTTGACCGTGGTGTTGATGTGAGTGGCGCCGGCCAGGGCGGCGGCAAGACTGTTTGCCGTGGCCAATCCCAGGTCGTCGTGTGCGTGCATTTCGAGCTGCATGTCACAGTTTCGGCGAAGTTGCGAGAATACATGGTGCGTGCGAAATGGGTCAAGGATGCCCACGGTATCGGCAAAACGAAATCTCTTAGCTCCGCACCGCTGAGCGGTATCGACAACGGTCAAAACGAAATCGAGATCGGCTCGCGAGGCATCCTCTCCCCCCACGCAGACGTCGACGCCCAGGTCGAGAGCCCGGGGAACGAGGCATTCGATCTGCTTCAAAACCTTCGCTCGGTCCCATCTCAATTTATGCTCGATCTGTTGATCGGAGAGGGGAATCGACAGATCGACCATGTCGATGTCGAGATCGCGACAAGCCGCCAAATCGATCTCGTGCATGCGACACCACACGATAAGGCGAGCACGGACTCCCGAGGCTCTGACAGCTCGAATGCTTTCCCGTTCCTCTTCGCCCATGGCGGGAATTCCGACCTCGAGCTCAGGGACACCAGCCGCATCGAGATCGCGGGCGATCTGGACCTTTTCGTCAAGCGAGAAAGCGACGCCGGCCGATTGTTCGCCGTCGCGGAGCGTCGTATCGTCGAGGATGATGGTGCGCATGATCGCAACCCAATTGGGAAGATGCCAACCTTTAGCTAAGTGGAGTGTCTGTACACTGGCGTCTTGGGGACGCCAGTGCCACCCAAGTTATTGACGCCTGTGACGTACTAAGCGTAGGCAGGTGCGAAGGAGGTCTCCGGATTTGCGACCGGGCCTTTTTCGCCCCAATAGGGCGAAAGGGATCGCAAGTGAGCCACAATTCGCGGGACAACGGCCGCCACTCGGTCGATCTCCTCCATCGTGTTGTAGCGCGAAAGCGAGAAGCGAACCGTTCCGTGCGCCGCGGTGTACGGAATCCCCATCGCTTTCATCACATGCGAGGGCTCGAGGGACCCGGAAGTGCATGCCGATCCGCTGGAGGCGGCGATGCCTTCCTTGTTGAGCATGAGAAGGATCGACTCCCCTTCGATGTACTCAAACGCGATGTTCGAAGTATTCGGCAAGCGGTCCTCGGGATTGCCCGTGACGAAGGCATTGGGAACGACGGCGAGAATAGCCTGTTCCAAGCGATCGCGCATCATTTTGACGCATGTGTTTTCGAAAGTGAGATGTTGGATGGCCAGTTCCGCGGCTTTGCCGAGAGCCACGATCGATGCCGAGTTCTCGGTCCCGGCGCGCCGTCCACGTTCTTGATGCCCACCCCGGAACATGGGTCGATATCGCGTTCCTCTCCGCAAATAGAGGACGCCAATTCCCTTGGGGGCGTGCAGTTTGTGGCCCGAAAGGGACAGCATATCGATCTTCGTCTTCTTGACATTGAGCGGAACCTTTCCCGCTGCTTGGACGGCGTCGGTATGAAACACGGCGCCGACCGCATTTGCCATTTCGGCCATCTCTTCGACCGGGAAGTAGGTTCCCGTTTCGTTGTTAGCCCACATCGCCGATACGATGGCCGTTTTGGGAGAGAGGAGCTTGCGATACTCATCCAGGTCGAGCCGCCCTTTTGAGTCGACGCCCAGTCGACGAATAACGCAGCCATTCTCGCGGGACTGTTTCTCGAGGTGCTCGCACAAATTCAAGATCGCAGGATGTTCGACTGCGGTGGTAATGATTTCGTTGCGGTCCGACTGGGTCTTGAGGGCCGAGAGGATGGCCGTATTGTCGGACTCCGTTCCGCATGACGTGAGGATGATTTCCGACTCGTGCTCTGCCCCGATCAGGTCGCGAATGGCCGCCCGTGCATCCTTGATGGCTCGGCCAACACGATCGCCGAAGCTGTGCATCGACGACGGGTTCCCGAACTGCTCGGTGAAGAAGGGGAGCATCGCTTCCACGATCGACGGGTCGACCTTGGTCGTCGCATTGTTGTCGAGATAGATATCAGGCATGGGAAATCGTGCTTTCTCCAGCGGCCGCTGGCATGAGACTGGCGGGAACGACTTTGATGAACTCACCAAACTCTTCCATGAGCTTCTGTTGAATGCCCCCGAGCGTGGCATGCTCCATGGCGCAACCGTGGCACGCGCCGAGCATGTTGACGTAGATCGTCTTGCCATTGATCTCGACCAGTTCCAAGTCGCCGTGATCGGCCTGCAGGGTTGGACGGACCTTCTCGATAATCGCCTCGACCCGCTTCACTCGCTGCGGCAACGTGAGTTCCGTGAACTTGCGCGCGGGAGTGCCCGGCGCCACTTCCGGCGGCGCCACTTCGAGCTTTTCCTTCCTGCGCCCGGCGATGGCTTCCAGCAGCTCTTCGATTTTTTCCTGACACGATGTGCATCCGCCGCCGGCCTTCGTATAGTTCGTGACATCGGCGAGAGTCGAAAGACGATTGGCTATTACGGTCTCCTCGATCATTCCGGCGTGAATGCCAAAGCACTTGCAGATCAACTCGCCTTCTTCGTGGTCTTCGGCGACCGCTTCGCCGCGGAAGTTGGCGACGGCCGCTTGCAACGCCTCGCGTCCCATGACCGAGCAGTGCATCTTCTCGGGGGGAAGGCCGTCCAGAAAGTCGGCGATGTCTTGATTCGACACTTGTAGCGCTTCATCGAGGGTCCTGCCCTTGATGATCTCGGTGAGCGCCGATGACGAGGCGATCGCGGAACCGCAGCCGAACGTTTGAAACCGGGCGTCAAGGATCTTGTTCGTCTCGGGGTCGACCTTCAATTGCAGTCGCAAGGCATCGCCACAAGCGATCGACCCGATCTCGCCGACGGCGTTGGCTTCGTCGAGCTTGCCTGCGTTGCGGGGATTAAAGAAGTGATCTTTAACTTTTTCTGAATAGTCCCACATGCTTGATGCTCCAAAGAACTCCGACGATCGCGATGTGTGAGTCCACCAACTTTGATTCGATGACTTCGGTCGTCATCGTGGACAAAGCAAACGGAATGCCAGAAGCCTCGATTGCCAACAGCGAACATCTCGCATGAATCTCGGCGTTCATCCGCGGCCCCCTGTGTCGCGCTTGCGACACTTGCCGGGAATTGTGTCGGCTTTGCGCTACGAGTTGTTGAGGTAGCGAACAAGATCGATCGGTCCACTAAGCGTTGTGTCGCGTTTGCGACAATTGGCTTTCGAACGACTGCCAGATGCGTCCCACGAGATGCCAATGAAAGCGGAGATGGGCGCACACGTGTTGCCGAAGCAGATGCTCTTGGTTTCGGCAACGAGTGACGCGTTCCCAGGCAACGTGACACGAAGCGATGATAAGAAGCCTCTGGAACGTCCCGCGCGGCAGAACCGGCGAGTCTTACGCCGAGTGAACGAGGCACCCTTTAGGGCACGTGTTGGCGCAGGCCGTACAGCCGATGCAATCGTCCGGATTCGCGATCGACATCACTTTTGCGTTGTCGTCGTCGTCATCCTCTGATTCGCGATCAACCAATTCGAAGACATCTCGAGGGCAAGTCTTGAAGCACCGGCCACAGCCAATGCAGTGCGAGATATCGATCGAGCGAACGTACTGCGGCGTCCATTCTTGTCCGCCACGGGTTCGGCCAACGGAGGGGGAGTTTGACACGGATCTAGGCTCCAGCGGCCGTTGCCTTGGCGGTTTCAAGAGCGTCGACCGCCTCTTTCCAGGCGCGGCATGCCGTCAACGTTCCTTCCGCAATTTCGGGTATCGCCGCGTAGCCTTCGGGAAGCCCTTCCTCGGCAAGGTCGTGCATCTTTGCCGCCCATTCGGCAACGACTCGTTTTCGCTTAGAGACTTCCTTCTCCAGCGTCTGAATTGGCACTTCGCTCACAACCGTTCTCCTGAGACGTTTTTTTGGAATATCGGCTACGCTTGGGCCACTTCTTCGAACCGTTTGACCAGCGCGGCCGCCTCGTCGATGATCCTGGTGGCTTCTTCCGCCAGTTTCTCCACCGTGTTGAAGCCGAATCGATGGACATCTCGCAGGGTTTTCTCGAACACGATGAGCTTGCCTACCGAGATCATCGCGCGCCCGAATCCCTCGTGCGTGAGCGTGATCATGGGGATAGCCATGTACCCGCATTGCTTTTCGATCAACGTCGACAGCGCGTTGTAGTAGACTTTCACCCGCGACATCGTCTGCTCGTCGGGGTCGCCGACGATGGGGATCGCTCTCTTTTGTGCCTTTGTGACGATGAAGGGTGCCACAACTTGTTCGGCCGTTTGTTTTTCGTATTGCCCATACGTGTCGAGAGCGCGGACTTGTTTGACGATTTCCGACACGATCGCGTCGGTACTGAACGTTGCTTGCGTCATAGTGGTTCCTTTCGTAATGTCGAGGGCGCGGGTCAGCCGTCCCATCCCTCCGACGCCATGGCATTGAATCGACTCTCGTCGCGCGGGCCGCTCGCTTGCAAGGCCTTGCTGACCCACGCCAGAGTTGGTTTCCTGATTTCGCCTTGCATCCAGGCGAGCACTTCGTTGACGGGCGTGCCCGCTTCGAGCTTGACGGGTTGAATGCCCGCGGCCAGCAGTTGTTTGACGGCCGAGCCCCCGGCCGCTTCGCAAAACACGGCGGCGCACCCTTTAAGAGCCTCGATCTTGGCTGGAAGTTTCGACTCGTTTCCGTCGTGGTTAGCGGCATCGAACCGCGTCACGGACGAGAGCGCGATGCTCTCGGCCGTCACGCGATAGGCCGCGATTGCGACGGCCGATCCAAAGTGTTGATTCACCGACTTCAAGTCGCTCGAGGCGATCCCCACCAGCAGCGCCGGTGCGCTCGTTTCACTACGGCCGTCACAAACCGCCAGTCGCACTTGTTGGGCATCCATCGGCGATGTTCCTTCTCCACAGACCCTTAATGAACCTTGGCCATCTCGCCAGGCGAGCTTGCGCGACCCGTTTTCTGCGACAGTTTCGAGTGGTAGGGTTGAATCAGGTGGTGTCGTTCCTGCGTCAGCAGATTCGCCAAATCGAAGAGGAGTTGCCGTGCTCCGCGGTAACCGACGCGGACGGCCGCGTAGCCGCCGATCCATTCGAACAGTGGGAAGCCCGCCCGAAGAATGGGAACCCCCAGGCGATGGGCCGTCTCCACCGCGTGCGAATTGCCAAGGACAAGTTCCGCGCCGTGGGATCGGGCGGCTCGTTCCAAGTCTTCCAGATCGCCGATTTGAATTTCGTTGGCGGAAACGGATTCGAGGGCTGGACTGGCATCGGGTGCGACGGCCGCGACAACCTCGGCCCCCATTTCTCGAAGAAATTGGCTGTAGGCCAAAAGCAGATCGGGATCGAGAGCAATGGCGCAGCGCGTTTGTCCGATGGCGAAATGGGTGTCCATCATGGCATCCTGCAACTGGGCGCGCTGCCGCTCGAAGTGGCGAGGAACATCAACACCGCTAATCCGATGCAGCGCGAAAAGAAACGCGTCGCAAGCCTCCAGGCCCAACAAGTGGTCGATTCGGTAATCGGGCACGCCGGTCTTTCTTCTCAACACGTCGGCCGCGCCGTAGAGAGACCGGCCGATCACAATGGTGGCGTCCGCCTCGGCCAGCGTTTCGATCTGCAACGGCGACGTCCCGCCGAAGGTAAGGGGAGTGAACTCCTCGTCCGATACGTGTCCATCGAGCGAATCGGCCAGGTCTGGCAGCACGACCGGTGTCAATCCGAAGGCTTCAATCCACTCCTTGACGACTTCAACGTCGCCTACGGTTAACAGTGAGCCGGCCAAGACATTGATGCGTCCTTTTCGGCGAGTAGAAGGGGACGGGGGCTTGTCCTCGCCCGGCAGCAGCGTATCGATGATTGCCTCGACCGCGGCCGCGTATCCCGATTCGAAGCAACCGCTGAAGTCGGGCGTATTCACGGGAACCACGCGGACGCCCGCGTACTCGGGAAACCGATCGCGAAATTGCTGTATTGCAAGACGAATGTCGGCACCTTGCGTTTCGGCCAAGCCGGTCGTGGGGACACCGATCAGCGATGGATTCTGTTTTTGGCAGAGGACGCGCAATCCTTCGACCACGTTTTCATCGGCCCCCATGACGGAACTGATCTGATCCATGGCCGTGGTCTGGAGGGGGATCGGCTCGCGAAAGTGGCGTACGAAGAAGACCTTTCCGAACGCCGTGCAACCTTGAGCCCCGTGCATCAAGGGAACGGCGCGCTCGATGCCCAAAAAGGCCAGCGCCGCCCCGATGGTTTGGCTGGCCTTCAAGGGGCTGACCGACAAGGCCTTGGATCGTCGCAGAATGGTTGCCATCCGTCCGTTTCCTATCCCGTGGCGGCCGGCAGCGGAACCGGAACCAACGTCGCGTTCAAAGTTTCCCAAGGCGTGCAGCGCTTCGCGGCCTCCCACACGGGGCTCTCGAGCGTCAGGGCGAGTTGCCGGGCCAACTCGCGCATTCCCTCGTATCCCGCATACCCAAAATCCCGCTCCTGGTTGATGTCGAGGAACGGCAGTTTCGCCTTGATGGCCGTGTACATGTTGCGGCCGCCAGCGATCAGGATGTCGGCCTTGAGTTCTTTGACGGCCTTGAGCAACTCGCGAGGACTTCCGTCGCCGATCATCTTGGCATCCGGTCCCATCAACTCGCGAATGCGCTGTTTGTCTTCCTCGGTCGACTTGCTCGTTCCCGTGGCCACGACCACCAGTCCCAGATCCTGCAGCGCGGAGATGATCGACCACGACTTCACGCCGCCGGTGTAGAGCAACACGCGCTTGCCCGACAGCCGTTTCCGCCACGGCTCGAGAGCGGCCATGACCCGCGCTTCCTCGCGGGCGATAAGAGCTTCGGTTCGCTCGCATAGATCGGGGTCGTTCAGCAACCGGGCGAAGTCTCGCAGCGCCTGCGAGGTATCCGCAACGCCGTAGAAGCTCCCCTCGAACCAGGGCGTCGCGTACTTTTCTTGGAGTTTGCGAGCTACGTTGAGGAGCGCTTTGGAACAAACCATCATGTTCACCTCCGCTCGATGCATCGTCTGCACTTCGTGGAAGCGAGCGTCGCCCGAGAGTGAGCAAAGAACGCGGAGTCCAAGTTCGTCGAGCAAGGGAAGGCAGTGCCACAATTCGCCGGCGATGTTGTACTCGCCGATCAGATTGACGTCGTGGATGCGAACCTCCGGCGGGACGGCGTCGACGGGGGGAGGCATGGGCTCGCGGGTGCCGATGACGTGCTTCACCATCGCGTCGCCGCCGATGCGATTGCCCAAGTTCTTCGTGCCGTAGAAGCCCGCGCAGTCGATGGGAACGACCGGAACGCCCCAGTGCTCCTGCGCGGCCTTGCACACGGCTTCGAGGTCGTCTCCGATCAACGCGGGGACGCACGTGTTGTAAACGAACACCGCTGCCGGCGCATAGTTGTCGATGGCTTGCTTGATCGAGTGAAACAGGCGCCGCTCGCCACGGCCCATCACGATGTCCTGCTCGGTCAAATCGGTGGTCATTCCCAGCCGGTAAAGCGTGGGGCCGGACGACCGCGTGCCGCGGCCGTCCCACGAGCTGCCCGCGCAGGCAATCGGTCCGTGAACGATGTGCGCCACGTCGGCGATGGGGACCATCGCGATTTGCGCCCCATCGAAGGCGCAGCCCCCGGCGGTGGAGCCGGGTTTCGGCCTGGCGCAACCCGATTTGCTCTTTTTGTTGTGCTCGCAGGCAGGTTCGTTGAGCAGTTCGGCGATGTCTTTCGGTTTCATGGCCATGGCAGTGCCGCTCACGAAGCTAAGGCAACGTCGGATTCGTCTTCGCCGTTTGCAGTGGCCAGGAGGAGGCCCGTCGCGCGGCCGAGATCCTCGGTCAGCGTCAGGCAGTGGTTCCTGCCGTCGACCAGGTAGACGTTGAACCCTTGTGATTCGATGTAAGGAACGCCGTCAGTGACGTCGTCGTTGTCGCAACAACTCAGGTGAATTCCGCGGAACTGGGACCGCAGCGACGGGAGGGAACGAGGGTTCACTCCAAGTTCGATCGCCCGGTACACAATCTCCAGCACTTGTTCTTTCGTCATGCGGACGTCCTTTCAGCCCGGAAGCGAATGCGGTCCTCGACCGGTATGTTCATCACCTTGGCCAGCCACGGCGGAGGAGCGTCGGCCATCTTCCGGCGAAGGTCATCCAGCCGATCCAGGGCCGCTCCCCCTTGCTCGAACTTGAGGGGATAGATGCCGGCATTGATCACCTTGGCGGCGGCCGGCCCGCCGATCGATTGCACGAAAAGAACGTGGCAATCGCGAATGAGAGAGGCCCGATAAACGGAACTGTCGTCGGCGTCGTCCGCTCCGTCGGTCGGCCGGATATCGATCAGCCGCCGTTCCAGCGGGCTGATCTGGTACACCAAAAAACGACGGCAACTGCCAAAGTGGGCGTTGATCGATTCCGCATGATCGGAGGCGACGGCAACTCGGATCGAGCCGGGCATGGCCCCATCTTCGTACGCGGCGATTTCCGGGACGTCTTCGTTTTCGAGCGAGCGATCTCCCCAAAGGACCTCGACCGCTTCCTTGAGTTGATCCAGCGAGAACCGCTCGGTCATTTCCGCACCGGGCAAATCGATGTCGGCATCGATCGAGCCACCCTGGCTCAGACCGTTTCTCAGTTGCGAAACGGTGAGCCTGGCCAGCTTCTCCTCGGTGAGTGGCCAACCCAGTTGGCTCACCAGCGCGTTGACCAGCGACTCGATACTGACGTTTTGGAGGACTCGACGCGCCAGGCCGATCCGAAGGGCTGTTTCGAGGGGAAGAGTGGAACTCATCGCGTACGCTCCTTGGCGGGAATCTGGCGACTGCGCTTCTGCGCCGGTCAGGCAATTTGCGTAATGCAGTCGTCAATCGGGCAAAGTTGGGCGCAACGCGGAGCGCGGTGTTCGCCTTCGCACTCGGTGCAAGTTGCGGCATCGATCTTGAACGCCAGCTTGGTCTTGGTGATCGAATGCGTGGGGCACTCTTCCTCGCAAGCACCGCACGAGATGCAGGTGTCCGGATCGATCTTCATGGCCATGGCAGTTGCTCTCAGTGATAAAAACGGCGGTAATCGCTACGCGTCGAGGCGGGTGGCGCGGACCGTGATGGGGAGCTTGGGAATGCCTTCCATCGGTTCCACAAAGTAACGGGCGCCGTCGGTGAGCGTTATTTCGCCGCCCCACTTCTCCGGCCCTTCGAACTCGAGTTTGGAAACTTCCGCTTCCAAATCCTGCTTCGCAACGTAGAACGAAAGCGAGCCTTTCGCCGATCGTCGCAACATAACTTTGGGCATGACGCGTTCTCGCAAACGAAGTATCGCGAATGTGGGGACACGCCACGCCAAACGGAGCGTGGGTGACGGGCATGGGATCTCAGCGAATCAAATCGTAGTTGTAGTCGGTGGTGCCCATGCCTATGGTCGACTCGTCAAGCCGCTCCAAAAGCGTGTTGACCAGCGTCTTCAAGATGTACACGGCCCCTTCGTAACCTAGAGTCGTGTCGCGATGAAGGTGATGGCGATCGAAGATGGGGAAACCAATCCGGATCAGCGGCACTTCGAATTCTTTTCCCTTGGTGATCGTGTCGCGCTGGATGAACTTCCCGTAGCTGTTCCCGATCATGAAGTCGGGCTTGTCCGTGAAGACCAGCGATCGCATGTGCCACAAGTCCTTGCCGATGTGGACTTCGGCCTTCTTCCCGTAGTGCGAAGAGTCGAGGATCTTCACCATTTCCTTCCGCCATCGCTTGTTGCCATTGTGGCACACGATGTGGGTCGGCTCGGCACCCAGCTCGAGCAGGAACTTCGTCAATCCCATGACGAAGTCGGGGTCGCCCCACAGGGCGTACTTCTTGCCGTGCAGCCAGGTATGGGAGTCGGTCATCATGTCGACCAACCGTCCGCGCTCCTTCTCCAGCGATTCTGGAATCGGCTTGCCCGTCAGTTCCGAGATTGCCATTAAGAACTTGTCGGTCCACTCCAGCCCCATCGGAATCGGCAATTCCGGGACGGTTTGGTTCCACGTTCCTGCCACATACTTGGCTGTCTTCTCCAATTGCCACGGTTGCAACAGCAACGTCGTGATGGCGTTGGGAGCATCCTTGACCTGGTCGATCGTGGTCCCGCCGGCATACATGCGGAATTCGCCGTCGGCCGGCGTGTCGAGAATCTCCTCGGGGTCGGAGAGAAACGTGTAATCGACCCCCATCTCTTTCAACATCCGCTTGATGACGCGGAAGTTACCCAGGTACGTTTCGAACCCGGGAACGATGTTGATCTTTCCGTTCGAGCCCGGCTGCTTCCCTTCCATCGAGTTGAGCGTGAAATACCGAATGATCCCTTCGAACATGTTGTCCCAGCCGGTGACGTGACTTCCCACGAAACTGGGCGTATGGGCGAACGGAACCGGATATTCGTCGGGGACATGCCCGTTCTTCTTGGCGTTGTTGATGAACGCGTTCAGGTCGTCGCCGATGACTTCGGCCATGCAGGTGGTACTCACGGCGATCATGTCCGGCTTGTAGATCGCTTTTGCGTTCTGCAGTCCTTCGAACATGTTCTTTTGCCCCCCGAAGACCGCCGCGTCCTCGGTCATGGAGTCCGACACGCAGGAAATGGGTTCCTTGAAATGCCGGTTGAAGTAAGTGCGAAAGTAGGCCACGCATCCTTGAGAACCATGCACGTAAGGCATGGTCTTTTCAAAACCGAGCGCACACAGCACGGCTCCCAGCGGTTGGCAAGCCTTGGCGGGATTGATCGTCAAGGCTTCCCTCTGGAAATTGAGGTTTTTGTACTCCTCGGAAGTGGTCCATTCGAAGACCTCCTTCACCTTGGCTGGGTCGACGGTGTCCTCGTACAAGGCCTTTTTCCGCGCCAGGCTTTCTCGATACTCGTCTTCGCGAAAGAGTGGATAGGACGGCTTGATCTGCTCGGCATTTTGGGGCATGTCTCGATCTCCTAGGTAGCGGGCGGGTTTTGAGAAGCGGATGCGTGCGAAGAGGAGAAGTGGAGGAACGTTGCGATCGACAATCAATTTTCGTGCGTGTGGTGCTTCCGCTTCCAAGGAGGCGTGATCGCGTCCCAGCAAGGGTTGTTCAACGTCATGTCCATATCGCGGGCGAAGATCGCGAAGCCGTCGTAGCCGTGATAGGGACCGGAGTAGTCCCACGAGTGCATTTGGCGGAACGGAATTCCCATCTTCTGGAAGATGTACTTTTCCTTGATGCCCGAGCCGATCAAATCGGGTTTGATCTTCTTGACGAACTCCTCAAATTCGTATCCGGTCACGTCGTCGTAAAGCAGGGTCGCTTCCTTCATTTCTTTGAGGGTGCGATCGTAGTCGTCGTTGTGCCCGAACTCGTAGCCCGTGCCGACCACCTCCATCCCCAGGTCTTCGTACGATCCGATCACGTGCCGAGGTCGCAGGCCGCCGACAAACAGCATCACGCGGTTGCCTTCGAGTCGGGGCCGATACTTTGCGATGACCGCTTCCACAGAGGGCTTATAGCGCTCGATTACGCGCTCGGCGCCTTCCTTGATCTTGTCGTCGAAGAACGATGCGATTTTGCGTAGCGACTCGGCGATCTTGGTCGGACCGAAGAAGTTGTATTCCATCCACGGGATGCCGAAACGCTCTTCCATGTGCCGCGAGATATAGTTCATCGAGCGGTAACAGTGGAGCAGATTCAGCTTGACGCGGGGAGTACTTTCGAGTTCGGCCAGAGTCCCGTCCCCGGACCACTGAGCCACAACCCGCAAGCCCATCTCTTCGAGCAGGGTCCGCGACGACCAGGCGTCGCCGCCGATGTTGTAGTCGCCGATCACGGCCACGTCGTAGTCGGACGTCTCGAACTTCGCCGGTTTATTGACCGCGTTATCAGTGAAGATGTGGTCGCGGATCGCATCGTTGGCGATGTGGTGCCCCAGTGACTGCGATACGCCGCGAAAACCCTCGCACCGAACGGGCACGACCGGCTTGTTGATTTCCTGGGATTTCTTCTTCGAGACGGCTTCGATGTCGTCGCCGATCAGGCCGATGGGGCACTCCGACTGTACGGAGATTCCCTTGCTGAGGGGGAACAAGATCTCGAGTTCGTCGATCAACTGCGCCAGCTTCTTATCGCCGCCAAAGACGATGTCTTTTTCCTGGAAGTCCGAAGTGAAATTCATGGTGACGAAGGTGTTCACGCCCGTCGCGCCGATGTAATAGTTACGACGGCCGGCGCGGGAATATTGTCCACAGCCGACGGGGCCGTGCGAGATGTGGATCATGTCCTTGATGGGGCCCCACACCACGCCCTTGGAGCCGGCGTACGCACAACCCCGGATGGTCATCACTCCAGGTAGCGATTTTTTGTTTGAGGTAATGCACTTCTTCGATTGATCGAGTTCCGGGTTGTTGAGCGCCAGGTGCTTGGCGCGTTCTTTTCGCGCTTGCTCGGGATAAACCTCGAGAACTTCCTGGATCAGGGATTCGGTCTCTTCGGGCGTCAGGACGGACATGTTCATGCTCCAAAGGGCGGGAATGGGCCGCCGGAACCATGGCGTCCGGCGGCCGAAAAAAATGGAGAGGTAAAAGCACGACTAGCTGCCGAGCGCCACCGTCTCGTCGGCAGCGGTTTTGCCGACGATCTCCAGGTTTTCTTCTTCCATGATGCCGAACTTCATCAGCAAGTCTTCCAAGGCGTCCATCGAGATGGGCGTGGGGATGACGAGATTCTTGTTGTCGTTGATCTTGCGAGCCAGCGCGCGGTACTCGTCGGCTTGCTTGCACTTCGGATCGTATTCGATCACCGTCATTCGGCGGATTTCAGCGCGTTGAACGACGTTGTCGCGCGGAACAAAGTGGATCATTTGCGTTCCCAAGGCTTCCGCCAGGGCTTCGATCAAGTCGGCCTCACGAGCCGTGTTCCGGGAGTTGCAGATGAGGCCACCTAATCGAACGCCGCCACTGTTGGCGTACTTGACGATTCCTTTGGCGATGTTATTGGCGGCGTACATGGCCATCATCTCGCCCGATACGACGATATAGATTTCCTGCGCCTTCTTCTCGCGAATCGGCATTGCGAAACCGCCGCAGACCACGTCGCCGAGCACGTCGTAAAAGACGTAGTTGAGGTCCTTGTCGTAGGCCCCTTCTTCTTCCAGGAAGTTGATGGCCGTGATGACGCCGCGGCCAGCACAGCCGACGCCCGGCTCAGGTCCGCCCGACTCGACGCACTTGGTGTTGCCATAGCCCACCTTCATGACTTGCTCGAGTTCGAGATCCTCGACGCCACCCGCTTCGGCGGCCAAGTGCATGATCGTGTTTTGAGCCTTCTCGTGGAGCATCAGACGAGTTGAGTCGGCCTTGGGATCGCAACCGACGATCATCACCTTATGCTGGGCTTCGGCGAGCGCCGCGACCAGGTTCTGGGTCGTGGTCGATTTGCCGATGCCTCCCTTACCGTAAATTGCGCACTGGCGAAGTGCCATAATCGAGTTCTCCTAACTGCAACAGGGACCAGCCAAAGGACGATCGCCTCGGCGAACCCATTGCTAAGCAACCGCTATGCCAACGAATCGCTTAAGCCGCGTTGCCCTCGCGAGACGCGAAAAACGGCCCCTGGAACAGATGCGATCCGCTACGGCATACAAAAGACCTTGTGAGATACGCCACAGCGCGTAGTCCATCTGTCAGGTTCGCGACAAGGTCGAACAAGCAGAAATCATTCGGAAACGTCGGACAATTCGTGATCAAAGTGCCCGGCATGTGCCGACGTCGGCGGTCGGCATGCAAGTTGCCTCTGCTTTGAGGCGATCGACGGTTTGTAGCGATCGATCAGGCGAGCGACTTGTTTGTATGGATGGTGCCATGTCTCAGTGCGAATTCAGCCAGATTCTTGACGAACTGCAATCGGGAGCCGTGGTCCCCTATCTTGGCCCGGGCGTACTACAAGACGTCGCGAACCCGCTGACCGGCAGCCGCATGCCCGCCGACGACGAGGCCCTCATCCTTGCGATGAACCGCGGGCAACCGGTGAATCCCAAGCTGATGGTCGAGTTCCCGCGCGCGGCAATGCACTTCGAGCTGAAACGGGGCCGCAAGACACTGACGAACTTTTTAAACGATCTTTACGGTCAGACTTCATGGACGCCTGGCGGCATTCACTCCTGGCTGGCCTCGCTTTCACTTCCATACATCATCGATACCAATCGCGACGCGTTGTTGCAGGGACTCTGGGCCGATCGCCGGCACGCGCTCGTAGTCGGCATCGCCCGATTGTCGGCCGATCCTCATCGCTTTCGACTGTTCGAGTTTGACGGTCACGATTATTGCGAGACGAAGCTGGAAAACTTCAACTCGGAGATCCCTGTGTTATTCAAGCCGCTCGGAACACCTCGGCCGGAACCCACTTTCGTCGCGTCGGATGCCGACTTTGTCGATTACATCACGGAATTGATGGGAGGCTTCGCGATTCCTCGCCCTCTTAAGCAATTTCGCCGCGAGAAGAAATACCTGGTCCTGGGGACGCGGTTTCTTCGCGACACCCAGCGCATGATCCTATCGGACATCATCGTCGATTCGGCGACTCCTGCCGGTTGGGCTCTGATCTCACAGCCCACGGCAAAGGAACGACGATTTTGTGCCAGCAAAGGCCTCGAAATCATCCAGGCCGATTGGCCCGAGTTTCTCGCTTTTGCGAGTTCTATTTCCCACTGAACCTCCTCTAAGGAGAAGTCGCCGTGTTTGAATCGCAACCGTGCCCGACAAATGTTCCGCGGAAGTTCCTGTGCCGCTGTCTCAAAGTCACCGAAGCCGCCCTGGTGGAACTCTTTGGCACGACGGAGCTGCAAACTTTCGAGGACATCCGCCGCCTGACGGGAGCCGGCGCCGGTTGCCATTGCTGCCAAGGCGCGCTAAAGCGATTGCTCGTAAGCTACCGGAACTCGAAGACGGGCGAGGCTGTGCCGACCGTTCCCGCGACGTAGTCGGTGAACGGAACGTAAGGCGGCTGACGACTGCCTCTAGCAACGGCTAGTCGGTCCCGAGAATGACCGACGAGGCCTTGATGACGACGTAGGAACTGGAGCCAATCTGAAGTCCGAGCGCATGGACCGCCTCCTTGCTGACGATCGAGACCATCTCGACCCCGTCGGCGACATGCACGGTGACCTCGCAGTTGACCGCACCGGGCACAATCTTGACCACGGTGCCTTTGAACACATTCCGGGCAGAAAGCCTCATGAGTCGTTGCAACCTTGGATGGAGCTATGCCCCATTTGAACCGCGATCATACCGAAAAAGAACTGCCGCAACCGCAAGTGCTACGAGCATTTGGATTGCTGATGCGGAACCCGCCACGGTTCAGGTCGTCGATAAAATCGACCGTGGCGCCGTCCAGAAAAAGACCGCTTCGTTTGTCGACCGCCACGGCGACTCCGTGGGCATCGAACAGGTCGTCCGCCTCGGGGTCGATGTTGGTATCCAAATCGAGCTTGTGCTGAAAGCCGCTGCAACCCCCTCCAGAGACCCCGACCCGAAGATAGAGCTGTTGATCCGAGGCCTTTTGCGCGATCAGTCGTTTTACTTCGCGCGCCGCCTTTTCCGTAATCGTGATTGCCATGGCAGGCTCCTGTTGGTTAGTTGCTGTCTCTAGCGGGATTGGATTTCAGCCATTGCCTCCGCGAGTCGCGCAGGCGAGATTCCGGTCAAGGAACCTGGCGGGTTCAGCGGATTCCGCTCCATGTCGGTGATGGCGCCTTCGATCGGGCAGATACTGGCGCACTGCGGGTCCTCGAAGGCGCCGGCGCACTCGGTACACGTCGTCGGGTTGATCACAAAATGCCGCTTCGCCTTGACGATCGAGTGGGTGGGGCACACGCTTTCGCAGGCATAACAGTTCACGCACAGGTCATTGATTCGCAGTGACACAATGTTGCTCCGTTAACCCGCCTTCGTCCTGTTTTCGCTTGGCGCCAGCTTCCCGCTCCGCGCCATTTCTTGGTAAACGGCGGCCACGGCCTCCTCGATGCGCTCCATCCCATGTTCGCCGTTGGGCTGAATCCCGGCGTCCTCCAACGCCTGCCACGGCTCGAACCCAACCTTGGAGCAGAGAACGGCCTCGCACCCCTCCAGCGCCTTGATGGTTTTGCCGAGAACCGTTTCGCCGTCGCCGCACGTGTCGCCGCCGTGACAGTAGGTGTCGGTCTTGCGGTGTCCGATAAAGCGAACGCCGGCAGGCGAGGCTTCGTAAACAAGAAACTCGCGGGCATGGCCGAAATGCTCGTTCACCAGACCACCCCCCTTGGAAGCGATGGCCATGAGCACAGGGCGGCTTGCGGGCGGAACATCCAGCACGTGCGCCGGTGTTTGAGCCTGTTCCTCCGACGCCAACTCCTCCTGGATCGCCTGGTGCAGCGCGGCGCGACGCTTCATGGCTGCACCATAGTCGATGTCCATTTGTTCGATCTTGTCCATCGTGAACTCGGCGCCTCGATCCTCGCCAAGCAATCCCACCGCATCAGCTCGACACTGGCGACAGTGCCGCATCATGTTCATGTCGCCCGCACAGGCGTCCTGCAAGTCCTGCAATTCCTTGGGCGTTGGGCCGCGCTGCCCCATCACGCCAAAAAAGGTGCCGTGCTCCGCTTCGGCAATCAGCGGCATCACGTTGTGCAGGAATGCCCCCTTGCTCTTGACGACCTTGCTCACCTCGACCAGGTTTTGATCGTTGACGCCGGGGATCATCACGGAGTTCACTTTGACCAGGATGTCGCGCGCCACGAGCATTTCGAGGCCCAATTGTTGCCTCTCAATGAGAATGGCCGCCCCGTCGCGTCCTCGGATGCGCTTGTTCTTCCAGAAGATCCAGGGATAGATTTTCTCTCCCACGGCGGGATCAACACAGTTGATCGTGATCGTGACGTGTTCGATGTTGTGTTTGGCCAACTCTTCAACGCAGTCGGGAAGCGCCAGGCCGTTCGTCGAGACGCACAACTTGATGTCGGGGGTTTGTTCCGAGAGCATGCGGAACGTCGCAAAGGTTCGCTCCGGGTTTGCCAGCGGATCGCCGGGCCCCGCAATCCCCAGCACGCTCATCTGTGGAATATTCGCCGCCACTGCTTTCGTCTTCTTGACCGCTTGTTCCGGGGTGAGGACTTCCGACACCACGCCGGGACGCGATTCGTTGGCGCAGTCGTATTTTCGGTTGCAGTAGTGACACTGGATATTGCAGGCGGGAGCTACCGCCACGTGCATGCGAGCGAAGTGATGATGCGCCTTCTCCGAATAGCAAGGGTGGTTGAATACCCTCTCTCGCACGGATTGTGGCAAATGCTGCAGTTGGTCCGACGAACTCCCACACGATCCCGCAGAACACCCTCCCTTAACTTCAATTTCTTCTGTTTCTGTGAGCAGCGTGAGTTTCATCGCATTCTCCAGGAAGATGTGTCGTCGTTTCGGAGAAGCAATCGGCGTGCCGTCGCGCCGACGCCCATTTGCGGACAGAAATGTCACGCCCTGCGTGCGATCCGCGACATTGAAGGTGGGATTGTGGGATTCCCGACAGCTGCCGTGCTTAGGCGCTGGAGATCGGTTCCAAAGCATCAAGCGCCATCTGGGCATGTGGCAATAATTCTGGCTGGAGTCAATAGACGTGTCTGCGGGCAGCCTGGGAGCCGTATTAGTTGTCCCTTGCATGTTTGCCGATGTGAGTTGAGGCGATTGCATGCGGCTCGCGGAGCGAGTCCGTGCCTCGGTCTGATGCGTGCTTGCCGCTAGATGTTTGCTTCCCTTAGAGCGTCCGAAGGTCACGAGAAGTGCTTCACCAGTATGTGTCGCTTCGCCGAAATCATCCCGCTTGGCTTCTTTTGGCCGCAAAGACTGGGCCGTTGGTGCTCGCGTCCATGAGCAGTGTTAACGGCGGTTATCGGGTTCCGAATAGAGGCGTGCCTGCTCCGCCTCGACTGGATTCAGAGCTTGAGCGTAAAGCGGCAACCACTCTCGCCAACCAGTGATCGGATCCCACAAGACTAATCGCTGCCCTGCAGCTTGTCTTGGGTAAGGGGACACGCCTCGCGTACGTGCCTTTCCAAACCCTCGGTTTCGCAAGCTATTGCTCTGGCGCGCAATCGCCATCGGTCAATAGCGTGCACCCTATCGAAATTCATGGTTGCAGGCTTGGGGGGGTTACGGCGGAGTACGCTGAAAAACCATTCGATGGGCTAGAGGATAGGAACGCGGGGATACTTGCCCCGGCCGTTCCGGCCTCAGTCCCCGCCCACTAGTGAAATCCGAATCTGGCTACACCAAAGGCAATGGCTGCCGCTGTAGCTGCCGCCACAGTTGCTCCGAACCAAGCACGCCACCCGAAAACGCTTCGCCCCATGATGGCCATGGCAGCCAGCGCAATCAACGCCATTGCAAGCATCACGTAGGCATTGCCTGTCGCTGTGCCGATCACGACAACAAGAATCCCGATAGCCGTCAAGAGGTCGTTCTTCGTGGCGGTGTTCATAAAGCGTTTCTTTTATGGCCTACCGACTTCTACTCGGAGAATCGTTGCGTGGTTTCGTGCACTTGCCATGCCGAGCGTCTTTCAGTCTCCGTGCTGACATTGACGAACAGGACAATTATGGATATGTTTGTCCTTTAGTCCGCTAGTTGGATTCCCACCTCCTGCATCCCGCCTCGGTAGATTCCCTCACCGCCCGCCGGAGTGCTTGGCGCTATGCGGCCAAGTTCGCCTGGCCCTTCCCACGCGAGAGAACCACCATGTTGAGTATTTACGGACCCGCGGCCAGGGGATTTTGCGATGGCGTGTCGCGCCGAGGTTTCATGACCATCGGCGCTCTCGGACTCGGCGCGGCTTCGCTGCGACTCGACCAAATCCTGCGGGCGGAGGATGCCGCCGGGAAAACGTCGCGGAGTAAAGGCGTGATCAACATTTTCTTAGGAGGTGGTCCGCCCCATCAGGATATGTGGGACCTCAAGCCCAATGCGCCGGTCGAGCTTCGCGGCGAGTTCTCTCCCATCGCGACAAAGGTTCCCGGCATACAAATCGGCGAAGTCTTCCCGCGCATCGCGTCGATGATGGACCGGTTCGCGATCATACGCTCCGTGGTAGGGTCGATCGGCAACCACGACGCCTGGCAATGCATGACGGGCTGGCCCCAGCGAGAACTGCAATTCCTTGGCGGGCGTCCGAGTATCGGCGCCGTTGCCACCAAGGTGCTGGGCCCTGTCGATCCCTCGGTCCCCTCGTTCGTCGGGCTCGCGAATAAAACGACTCACATGCCGTGGTCCGATCCCGGTTCGCCGGGATTTTTGGGGCCCGCCCACGGGTGTTTCAAGCCCGACGGCGAAGGGCTCGACAACATGAAACTCAACGGCGTCACCGTCGATCGCCTGGCCGACCGCAAGAGCCTGCTCGCGGGCTTCGATCGCCTGCGGCGCGACATCGACAACAAGGGCGCCCTCGACGGAAAGGACGCGTTCACGCAGCAGGCGTTCAATGTTCTCACCAGCAGCAAATTGCTGGATGCGCTCGATCTGTCGAAAGTGAATCCCAAAATCATCGCGCGCTACGGCGACGGCAAGCCGTACAAATACCAATACGACGGCGCGCCAACTGTGAACGAACAATTGCTTCTGGCACGGCGGCTGATCCAGGCCGGCGTGCGCGTCGTGAGTTTGAGCTACGGTCGTTGGGACAGCCATGGAAGCAACTTCGACCTGGTGCGCGATCACGGCGGCAAACTCGATCAGTGCCTCAGCGCGCTCGTCGAGGATTTGGACGCACACGGAATGCTGGACGACGTAGCGGTCGTGGCGTGGGGCGAGTTCGGCCGCTCCCCGCAAATCAACAAGGACGCCGGCCGGGATCACTGGCCCAAGGTCAGCACGGCGATCCTCGCCGGCGGAGGAATGCGAACGGGGCAGGTCATCGGCGCGACGAATCGTTTGGGAGAGTTCGCTGAGCACCGCCCCGTCGACTTCCAAGAAATCATCGCGACCCTTTATCACACCTTAGGGATCGACCCCAATTCGAAGCCGATCACCGATCAAGCAGGGCGGCCGCAGCGGCTGGTCGAAAAGGACGTCATCCACGAGTTGCTGTAGGCGAAGCTATCTCAAAAGACGAGCAGGACAATATGGACATGCCAGACGTCGCGGGCAAACCGCGACCGGGAAACGGTCGTTTTCCCCACGGAGTTTGCTGGGTCACCACGTTTTGGCTTGGATTCTTGCACGCCGGTGCGCTATTCGCACCATTCGCCTTTAGTTGGGCCGGGCTGGCGACCATGCTGGTGCTCTACTGGCTCACCGGTGGCATCGGCATTTGCCTTGGTTATCACCGGCTTTTAAGCCACCGCAGCTTCGGCACGTATACGCCGGTGCGATGGCTCATCGCGCTGGTCGGCGGACTGGCCGGGGAAGGGTCCGCGATCCAGTGGGGAGCGAACCATCGCAAGCACCACGCTTTCAGCGATCACGAAGGGGATCCCCACTCGCCGAAGGAAGGTTTCTGGTGGAGTCACGTGCTGTGGTGTACCCGGGCCATGACGCCCGAGGAGCGGTTGGCCCACCACGAACGGTGGGCTCCCGATTTGGCGTCCGATCCGATGTTGCGATTCCTTGATCGCACATACATCGTGTGGCATCTGTTGCTGGCGGCCGTCCTATTTGCCGTGGGGTATTTCGTCGACGGATGGAGGTTGGGCTGGTCGCTCGTCGCTTGGGGGATGTTCGCGCGTTTGGTCCTGGTGCTCCATTGCACCTGGTTCATCAACTCGGTGACGCACGTGTGGGGCTATCGCAATTTCGAGACCGACGATGACAGCCGCAACTTGTGGTGGGTGGCGCTCGTCACCTTCGGCGAGGGATGGCACAACAACCATCACGCCGTGCCGCGTCGCGCGAACTTTGGCCGGAAGTGGTGGGAATGCGATATCACGTACGGGACGATTTGGCTGCTTAAGCAAGTCGGCCTGGCGTGGAACGTGGCGCCGTAGCAAAAAGGCCCCGTAGCGAAAAACGCTCGTAGCGAAAGTGCGCGGACGGCAACAGCGGGACCGGCAAATTCCTAAAGGCATGTCCGGTCCCGAGGGGTTTCAAGTCCGCGTTACTTCTTATGACCGGCGTGGCAGGCGCCACACGCCTTGGTGAGCTTTTCGAACTCTTCGCTTGCCCCTTTGGGGTCCTTGGCTTCCAACTTCTCCAGGACCGCGGCGCTGGCCATTTGCAGCGTCTTGGCGGCATTGGCCCATTCCGCGTCGGGGCAGCGGCCGTCGTCCATGAGCAGGTATCCAGCCTCATTGAGCAGCGCGGCGTTGGTTGCCAGCGCGGCCCATGCCTTGTCGTCGGCCGGCGCCTCCTTGCCCACTTTCCCGAGCGCGGCGCAGTTGGGTTGAACGAGTCCGCCCATCAACTGCTTTGTCAAGGCGGAGCGGGTTTTCCCTTTCTTGATCTGGGCGACCACGGAAAACGTAACGGCCGTTCCCATCGTCAGCGCGACGAAGCCAATCCAAATTCGCTTGTTCATGCAAACTCCTCTCGTTGTCGGAAACCAATGGGGTCTTTAAGCAGGCGAACGTTCGCTGCAAGGATGGATATATGGATAACCATCTCCATATATCCGCTCGAGCAGTGTGCAGTGTAACGACGAATCAACCGATTGCAATGAATCCACACGCGATCGGCGCACACTAATTCTGCCGTCGCGAGGCGGTGAGAAAGTACCGGATTGGCACATGTTCCACGAATGCGCGCGTTGACGCACTTGCAGTCGCGCGGTATTGTGGAGAAAAGGACCCGGTTATCCGTAGGCCGGCCCATTCAGTCCAGGAACAGGAATTCCATGCTCTCGCAGACCGCCGAGTATGCTCTTCGAGCGGTCGTCTATCTGGCCGACCAGGACTCGCCGCAGACCAATTCGCAAATTGCCAAAGCGACGCAGATACGCGAGGGATATCTTGCGAAAGTGATGCAAAGCCTCAGTCGCTCGGGTCTCGTGATGGCGCAGCGCGGACTGGGGGGAGGCTTCACGCTCGCCGACACAGCGGAGTCGATCACCGCTCTGAACGTCATCAACGCCGTCGATCCGATCCGACGATTCCGCGAGTGCCCACTCGGACTTCATGGGATCAACCTTTGCCCGCTTCATCGCAGCCTGGATGACGCGGCGAAAGTTGTGGAGGAAACGTTCGCCGGCATCACTGTGGCCGATCTGATCAACGTTCCCAGGCATCGAAAGCCGCTGTGCCGCTTTCCGCTCAAACCGCAAGCGTAGCCGATTGCGCAGAAGTGATGCGCGCGTGCGCGGGTTATTGCTCGAAACGCTGGCAATTCTCGAAACGCTGGCAATTCTCGAACACGCGTTCACCTCGCGACCAGCGGTCCGAAACGTCGGGCGCGTCGAGCGCGACCACGAGAGCGCTGTTGAGTTCATAGATGTTGCCGTCGAGCCCGGATGACTGAATGCCGGAGGAGAGTCGCGCCTCGGCGTTGTCTATCACGCCAGAATCGCTCTTTTGGCACCAACTCTGGCACTGTTGAGGGCGTGACTCGTAGGCAAGACAACAACCATTGGTTCCCATCAGGGGGCACGTCGCCTTCTCGCTTGCGAGCCGCTTGGACCCGGCATCGGCAAAACGATCGGCGTTCTCCTTCGCCGTCGCGCGGATTCGGTTGACGTCGTCGCGGGAATAGCGTCGACTTACTTCCTCGGCGATGACCAAGCTCTCCAGTGCCGTCACGCCAATCATGCGAGACTGGGTGGCCGGACAGGCCGACAAGGCGCTCGCGCCCGGCAACGCCTTTGTCATCGCTTGGCAAACCGTTCCATAGACGTCGTGAATGAGCCGACGCGTGGCGCCGGGGCAAGGGTCTGACCGCCGAAGGGGTGCGGCGTTGGCGCATTCTGTCTTACCGATTTCGCGCTCCCCCGTGTACTCGCCCGGCATATCGACGAACGCGACCTTGAGAAACGCGGATGTCAAGAGGATGAAGGTGACGGCGAGGGAGAGCAACAGGCCAAACATGAGGATCACAATCACGGCGTAGGCTCCTGTTCATCGGGAGGGAAACCATGTGGCGCGAAGTCACGATGGTTGTTCGAATCGACGCGCACAAGCGAGCGGATTTGGCGCTTATGTCGCGCGCATTCGTGGGTGGGATTCCGCAGTTCGCGGACATGTAACGGGAGTTTCTTTCGCTCATTTGGGCGATTTTGCGGCTTGGCTCCCGGCGATGTCCCTTCTGCGAGAAAGGTGGGAAAAAGGGGCGCAAGCGTAGCGGTGCATTTTGAGTGCCACTCGCTCGGCCGACTCGATCCCCTTTCAGCGACGGCACGTCAGGTGGTGTTGTCGTCGGGAATGGTACGCCGGTTGCTGAATCGACACTTGGAAATATCCTCCTACCTGGAATTTCCGTCCCGCCTTCCTATCCCACCCCATCCCCGCCGTGTCCCCTGCGGACCTGGTGGCTCCCACCGCTTCGCACCATTGGGGAAGTTCCTTCTTGGTGCCTGTGACGCGCGAGTTCGTTGATGAATCGTCTCCTCTTCTACTTTCGAAGCACGCGGCATCTGTACATGCCATTGGCGATTCTTGTCGCCAGCGGCATTGGCTTTGCGATGCTCCGCGCCCGCATGGTTCCCGAGACCTTCGGCGACACGGGAGCGTATCGCGCGGCCGCCCTGGAGGAATTGGCCGCCCGGCCCAGCAAGATCCAGGCGGATCGCGTTTGCCTCGAATGCCACGACAAAGTGAAGGAAGAACGGGCCGGCACGCTTCACGAGGCCGTGCGATGCTTTCATTGTCACGGGCAGGGGCACGAGCACGTTGCGCAAGCAAGAAAGGCGAAGGATTCGCCCGAAACAACCATCGAGAAGGCTCACGCGTGGGACGGCGATTTCATGACCAAAATCGACCTGTTCATCACGAAGGACCGCGCAACCTGCCTTTCGTGCCACGAGTCCGTCGTCGGAATGCCCAGCAACTTCAAGAAGATCAATGTCGCAACGCACTTGGAAGAGATGGGTTCGTCCGACGCGACCAGTCGCGAGGCCTGTTTCGAGTGCCACGCCGGACACAACACCAAGCCGTAGCTGCCAATTGTCACATCCCAAACCATGCGATAACGATATGGACCTACCGATACTCGCGACCGATGGATGCCCCGAGAACGACGCGCTGGCGTCGCGGAGAGCATTCCTGCGACGTGCCGTCACCGTCGCGATAGGCACGATGAGCGTGACGATGCTGTCCGTCCCGACAGGCGATGCCGAGAGCAGCGAGCCCGCCGGCGGTAATTCATCTGGTCAGCCCGGTGAGAAGCACGCAGTCTACGGGTTTTTGATCGACACCGACAAATGCAGCGGGTCGGGAAAGTGCCTGGCGGCGTGTCGGGTGGAAAACGACGTCCCCGAGGGATGCAGTCGAACATGGGTCGAACGCTATGTCCACTTCAAGGACGGGTCGTTCCGCATCGAAACCATTCCTGAGATGGGCTACAACCAATCGAACGTGCCGGCGATCGATCCAGACGACGTGCTGCGATCGTACTTCGTTCCGAAACTCTGCAACCATTGTGAGAACCCTCCGTGCAACCAGGTTTGTCCGGTTCATGCGGCCTTCACATCCCCCGAGGGGTTTGTTTTAGTCGACCCCAAGCGATGTATCGGGTGTGCCTACTGCGTGCAAGCTTGCCCTTATGGGGCGAGGTTCATCAATCACGATACGGGGACGGCAGACAAATGCACGTGGTGTTACCACCGGGTCAAGAAAGGCGAACAGCCCGCTTGTGTCGAGTCTTGTCCGACCGGGGCGCGGATGTTCGGGCGATTGGACGATCCCAATAGCGAAATCCGAAAACGCCTCGGTGCGCGGGCGGGGCAAGTGCTTAAGGAACATCTCGGCACGCATCCACAGACGCAATACGTCACCCTCTCGCAGGAGGTGAGGTAATGAGCGAAGTGGCCTTCGTGTTTCCCAATGATGCCCATCCGGCATGGAGCATCATGATCGTGCTGTATCCGTATATCACGGGATTAGTCGCCGGTGCGTTCGTCGTCTCGGCACTCTACCACGTATTTCATCAACAGGTGTACAAGCCCGTTGCCCGGCTGGCGCTGGTGACGTCGCTGTGCTTTTGCTCTTGCGCAACGCTGCCGCTTCTTTTGCACCTTCACCGTCCCGAACGAGCCCTCAACATCATGGTGACGCCCAGCGGCACGTCGGCGATGGCGGGCTTCGGTTTCATTTATAGCCTTTATATGCTGGTGCTCGTCGCCGAAGTGTGGCTGATGTTTCGGCCCGACATCATCGAACGCGCCAACACGCAAACAGGCGCCCCCGGGCTTTTCTATCGCTTGTTGACGTTCGGATCGCGCGAAATGAACGACGGCGCCCGCGCCGTCGACAACTGGCTGATCCATGCGCTAGCCCTCCTTGGAATTCCCATCGCCTGCGTATTGCACGGCTATGTCGGGTTTTTGTTCGGAGCAGTGAAGGCGAATCCCTGGTGGTCGACCGCCTTGATGCCGGTGATATTTCTGGTGTCGGCCATCGTCTCGGGCATTGCGGCTCTGATCCTGCTCTATCTGGTCATCAGTTTGTTCCGCGGAGAAAAACCCGACGCCGATTGCGTGATGGCAATGACCCGGCAGTTGTGGGTGTTTCTCGTTGCCGCCGTGACCCTCGAATTGCTCGAGCTGATCCACATGGCCTACGAAAGCGGCGGCGAGTGGGAAATCATCCGCCGGCTCCTGGTCGAGCGGTTGGCGGTCTCCTACGGGCTGATCCAATTGGTGATTGGTTCGCTCGTTCCGCTCGCCATCCTGTTGCTCGCGATGACGTTGCGCTCGCGACCCCGCTTGATGGCGGTTCTGTCCGGCTTGGCTTCGATCCTGGTACTGGTCCAGGTGTTCGCCATGCGTTGGAACGTGGTGGTCGGCGGACAGCTTTTCTCCAAGAGCTTCCGTGGATTTGTTGAATACCCGTTGTCTATCGGCGGACGAGAAGGTCTTTTGGCGGCCGGCCTTGTGCTTGCCATGCCGCTAGTGCTGCTCTGGATCGCCTCGAGACTACTGCCAGTTTGGCAACCGAAGGAGGCGTAGTTGATGGCCGCTTTTGAACCAGTCGTGTCTGTCGCCACTTGTCCCGTGCAACACCTCAAAAGTCGGTTGCAACTCGGAAAAGACTGCACGCTTTTGGGAAGGGCTTATCAGTGTCTCTGTTTGAACGAGCCTCAAGCAAGGCATTGATCGCCGTCTTGATCGTGATTTAAGGGACACTTATTGAGTCCTGCGCGGCGAATGGCCTCTTGTTGTTACAGTTTTAACTCGGTGGGCCCGTCCATCTCGAAGCGCGGTGGACAGAAGAACGAGTCTTCGAGGTTGAAAACGACGTCCGAACGTCACATTCGACGTGAAGAGAACCGATCATTGACAATTCGGTGGGAGGAAGAGGCGGAAACGTTCGCGAGACGTCATTTCGGCGCGCACCGATAGCGCAGTCGTCCTGGAGGGTTCGCAGAAGCGACGCTACGCCGAGCTTGAGTTCACCGTGCGACTTACGCTTCGGCGGAGCTTGAGGTTGCGCGCAAGGAGAACCTCGCGGCCAGCGGACGCGCGGTTCGTAGCGAGGTTTCTCGTTCGCCTTGGGCTTGGCGTAGTAGACTTCGTCGGGCGTTGCTCCACCGAGGGCTTCGTGCGGGCGGAATTGGTTGTGCCAGATACGACATCGATCAAGCCGAGCTTGCGTTTATTTTTCGATCTTTCGAGACGCATCCCAATCGAAACCACTCGTACTTGATGGTGCGAATGACCCGTTCGATCATGGCGATGCTGCCGTGCTTGCCGACTGCGCCGTAGCGGACCTACACATGGTTGCCTTCGGCCCACGATTCGAAATAGTCGCTCGTGAATTGTGGGCCCTGATCGCAGACCATGTGCTTGGGGTACTTCTTCGCTCGTTTGGCGATACGATCCAAGAGAGATGTCACTTCCTCGGCGGTAGGTTGATGGTCGAACTCTTCGGTCGCCAGTGCCTTGCGGGAGAAGTGGTCTTCGACCACGACCAG
This sequence comes from uncultured Pirellulaceae bacterium, assembly GCA_964636985.1. GTDB lineage: Bacteria > Planctomycetota > Planctomycetia > Pirellulales > Pirellulaceae > CAZWSX01. Next base: position 32,306 of record CAZWSX010000034.1, read on the forward strand.
CCGCCAACAGAAGGGCCGCACCTGCAGAAGCGAGAATGGAAGCCAAGTCGTCCAAAAGCCTCCGCCGATCGGTAGGACCGTCAGGTCGACGTGCCAGAGATGATCGAGATATTTTGCAGTGACGAACCGGGCCTTGGTTGGCTTGACGGACGTCGAATCGCAAACGTTCTCATCCTTGGTTCCGACATCGTTCGACTCGCTGGGATCGATGAGTGGCTCCTTGAGGAATCGGCCAACAGTGGGCACCCCGAGATGTAAGCCGCATCGAGCCAAGAAGTTGGCGATGCTCCGCTTGCCGAGTTCCGGACAATGTTGTTTCAAGCGACGCACGATGTCGCCCACAAGATCAGGAAATCGATTGACGGGCCGTCCCGCCGAAATGAAGGCTTCGCTCCCGTCGGTCTCAACTCGTTTCAACCACGAGCGAATGGTCACATCGGTTACGAAAAGACGCCTCGCCGTTTCTGCGAGCGACCAGCCGCGCGACGCCCGTAGCGCAAGAATGTCGAGTCGTTCCCTCGCCTTGTAGTCGGGTCGTCTTCTCGGCAGGATGCCTTTCATGCGGGCATCCTTGATCCGCAATTCCTCGCGGAGATAATGAAGCTCCTGTTCAAGCTCAGCCTAACGGTAGCATGGGCAACTGAACGACGGCTGGGTGTGCGCAGTCACAAACCTTGCCAGCGCGACAACATGCAGAATCGCCACCCGAACGATCGCGGGCCACGACTTCGGTAACGGAATGTCGGAGGGCAACATAGGCGATCAAAAGAGGGACAGCCTATTTCATTCGGTTGCGACGGGCAACACTGTGACGGTTGCGATAGCTCAGCGACAGTCGCCGTCCCGAAGCGACCGCCATCCGTGGAACCAGTCCTGCAACCTGGAATCTCGAATGGCTGTAAGTCGTTGGCGGAGATACCGCTTGCGCCACGCGACGTTCAGTTTGCGAAGCCGAAGGTTTGCGAGGTTTGTTGGGCTGAGGCCGACGGCGCATCCTGTTTCTTACTATGAGCGGCATCGTCCCGGCAAGAAGCGTCATTGCAACGCTCAGGCTGCCGTAGAAAGCAACGGCTATGTAAATTGCTGTCACTTGTCAAAGCGGCGCTGGCGAAGGGGAAAGCGCCAAAGAGAGGTGCTGAAGTTCACGTTCGAGCAATTCCAGTGCGGCAGGAGCGAAGGAGCAATCGCCACTAGCTCCGATCTCCTCCAACCGCAAAGCGGCGGCACAGGTTGACTCCGCAGCGAGATATCCAGCCGCGCCCTTAAGCGCGTGGGCAGCCCGTTGCAGACGAGGCCCATCGTCAGCTGCAACGGCGGCGCGAATCTCATTCATTCTCGTCATCGAGTCCGTCAGAAACAATTCCACTACTTCCGCAAGAAACTCTTCGTCACCTTCAACCCGCTCCAGAGCAGCCTCGCGATTGAAGATACATTTGGATGGAGAGTTGACCGCGGTGGTGGGCTTAGCGGCGGCAGGTGATGAAGTCGTCACAGCGTTCTGAATAGCCCGCAATAGATCAGGAACCTGAATGGGTTTAGTAACATAGTCGTCCATGCCTGCAGCAAGACAGCGTTCGCGGTCACCCTTCATTGCATGCGCCGTCATCGCGATGATCGGTAGATGCTTGCCGGTAGCAGCCTCTTCCAAGCGAATGGCGCGGGTCGCTTCAAAGCCATCCATTTCAGGCATTTGCACATCCATCAGCACCAGATCGAAAGGTTCCCGGGCAAGCGCCTGAAGTGTCTCCTTGCCATTATTGGCCACCGTTGTTGAGTAGCCGTGCTTGTTCAAGATTCGGACGGCCACTCGTTGGTTCACTGGATTGTCCTCGGCCAACAGAATTCGCACCGAAGGGGGCTCGATCGCAATTCTCGCAGGCGCTAGCAGAGCACCTGTTTGCGATGCGGAACTATGGGGCGCGGGCTCCACCATCGCGGCCTTGCCATGCAGGGCAGTGAGTACCGTCTGCTGCAATTCGCTCCCCTTGACTGGCTTTGTTAAGTAGGCCGACAAACCCAATTTCCGACAGCGCTGGACATCTCCCAATCCGTCGGCGGACGTGAGCATCACGATCACGGGGCGACTCAACGCCGAGTCTTGCCGTACCTTCTCGACGAGCATAAAGCCATCCATCTCCGGCATCATCGCGTCCACTATTATTAGCGGATAAGGTTGGCCCGCCGCTGCCGCGCGATGCAACTGAAGGAGTGCTGCCGGTCCGCTATCCACCGTAGTGGGGATTGCGCCCCAATTGCCGAACGTACCTTCCAAAATGCGGCGATTGGTGGCATTGTCGTCCACAATTAGGACATCTAGTCCTACGAGGCTTTCAGGAGGCGCGGCTGTGCCAGGCAGGGAAACGGTAGTGGGAGTACCAAAACGGGCTTTGAACTGGAAAGTGCTTCCCACCCCAACAGTACTTTCGACTTGCAACTTTCCACCCATCAGTCCAGCCAACTGGTTGGAGATCGTTAGCCCTAGCCCGGTACCTCCGTACTTGCGAGTTGTTGAGCCGTCTGCCTGTGAGAAGGCCTCGAAGATCAAGTGTTGTTTGTCGGCTGCAATGCCAATGCCGGTGTCCGCAACAGCGAAGTGAACCACCATCTCCGTAGTGGATTCCACGAGCTTAGCGCTAAGAGTGATTTCGCCTCGCTCGGTGAATTTGACAGCGTTGCCCACGAGATTGAGCAGTATTTGGCGGAGCCGTCCGGGATCTCCAACGACAACGCGGGGCAAGCTCGCATGAATATCGCAGACTAGTTCCAGGCCCTTGCGATGCGCGCGGAGGGCAACCGCCTTCAAGGTGTCTTCCATCAACTCATGCAGCGAAAACTCGATCGGATCCAATTCCAGCTTCCCAGCTTCGATTTTAGAGAAATCGAGGATGTCGTTGATTACCGTCATCAGTGCCTCGGCCGACGATTTGACCATTTCCATCGAGTCTCGCTGCTCTGGAGACATCTCGGTGTCGAGAATCAATTCCGTGAGCCCCAGCACGCCATTCATCGGAGTGCGGACTTCGTGACTCATGTTCGCCAAAAACTCGCTCTTAGCCCGATTGGCAGCCTCCGCAGCATCCTTCGCGACCAAGAGATCATGTTGGACGCGTTCCCGCTCTCGGATCTGTTGCTGAAGCTCGTGGGTGCGGCTCGCGACGCGATCCTCCAGTTCATCCTGCGAAGCTTTGAGCGCGCGGTCTGAAGCGTCGACATGCCCCAACATGTCGTTGAACGCACGATACAACGTGCCGATCTCATCCGACGAGCTGTTCTCGACTCGAACGGTGAAGTCACCGTGATGAGTAATGAATTCGGCGGTTTGTGTGAGTTTGAGGATTGGTCGCGAGATGGCTCGGGCGAGGAACCACCCCAGCGGCAGTGCCGCCCCGAGCGAAGCAGCGACAAAGATGAGCGAGGCCAATATCTGTTCTCGAGTTTGCTCCCAAAGATCGCGCATGTCCGCCCGCAGATAAAGCTTGCCAACCCGCTGACCCTGTTCGACGATTTCTTGTACGTACTCCAACTCGCCGGCAGGATTGACGCCATCACCGGAATGCGACGGCGCGCGTGAAGGTCCGGAAGCTGCGCTAGATGCCGCGTATTCTGCCAGGATCGAACCATCCTCGGCATACAACGTCGCGGCAGCGATACCAGATTGATGGGCTAAGGGCGCCAGGAGTTGTTCGCCTGCCTCTGCATCGCCGATCAAGAGCGCCGCGGCAGAATTGAAGCCCACGATCTCAGCTTGGGCTTGCAATTGCCGGCGTTTGGCCTGATGAACCGTGCGAAGGCCTGTCCAAATGAAGCCCACGCAAGCCGTTACGAGCGCGATTGCTACGGAGAAGGTCACTAGCAGCAGCAGACGCGACTGAAGTGAGTTGAACGGAAGGCGAGTCATTGGCGCAGCTCTCGGGTGGGCGATGGCGATTGAGTAGGTGACGCGGGACGCTTGGCCAATTTGAGCAAGCGGGGGTCAATTTGGAGTCGGTGCGCCTTAGCCGCGTCGGCATTCAACAGAAACTTCACCGCCCCTTGCTCGATCAAGAAAACAATCATGCCTGCTCCGCCCTCCCTCTCCGGGGTCCGCTCGCTAACCAACAATACCGGTTGCTGGGCCAGTTTGCGCACCATCGCCTGCTCTGCCTCAGGCGGAGCGGCATTGGTCACATACAGCAGGTGGCAGCGTCCAACGTCTTCCGCAGTTTGGAAATTGCGAATTTCTATTTTCCGTCCCTGGATCTTCTTGCTTTCGGCCATTCGGGCAAGGTATTCAGGAAAGGGTTTAGTACCAAGCAAACCGATGATGAATGGGCCGCCATCGGGCGGATCAAATGCTTCGGCGGGCCAAGTCGTCAACAGGCCAAAGCTATACAGGAGCGCATACTTGACTTGGCATTCTTTTTCGGGAAGCAAGACTTCGGTTTCTTGACCAGTCACGCTGTCCGGCAATACCGCAGCCCATGCGCACCCCATGGCACAGAAGGTCTCGCGCAGCATTCTGCGTCGCGTCCACGGCGCGTGGTTGTGATCGAGTTGTCGCGAAGTCCAATTCATGTATGTCAGCGACGAATCGTAAGACCGCCATATACTTCGCTAGGCACGCCGGTTGTTATGCTCGCAAGCGGGCCGCCAAATTCATGGTGCCCACCATCGAATAATCCACGACCAACGACGAACAATTCGACGTTGGGTCCCCGATGCCAAGCCAAGCGCACGTCTCCTACGAGATAAGCCGGGACATTTCCCGCAGGGAGGTTGTCCACGTAGCGGCCGATCAAATCCAGATCCACGTTGTTGGAAAGCGTATGAGATGACTGCAAATAGAACTGGTTGACCGGCGACAGCCCCTCCGCCTCGTTGGCCGAACCGAGAAATTCTATTTGCAGAAAACTGTAGGCGCCGCGCAATCGCCATCGTTCCGAGATGTCCAAGTTCGAGCCCAATTCGAACCCATAGGATTGGGCACGTTGGGTGTTGGCGAGCACAAGCGGAATCACCGCTCCGAAGGGAGCCAATTCCGGCGTGCCTGGCGGCAAGAGCCCGATCAGGTTGTTGTATTGGTTGAAGAACAAGGCCAAGTCCCATGAGAATGGGTCGACGGGTTGCGCGCGGTAACCGCATTCCCACGCCAGGAGTTCCTCCGAGACCAGAGAATTGTTACCGCGATACTGCGGAAATATCGGCGCGGGAAACGGGGGTGGAAGGGCGACGAGGATAGTCTCTTCCGCCCTGGAAGGAATACGCACGGCGCGCGAAACCGAGGCCCACGCAGATCGCCGTTCGTCGGGCGTAAATAGCAGTCGGGCCGTGGGTTGGTATTCGAAGTGCGTATAAGTGTTATGCAGGAGTTTACATCCAAGGATCGCCGACCACCGTTCAGGAACTAGCTGAATTTCGTCCTGCAAAAAGCAGCTTGCTATCTGAACCGTTTGCCGAGGGTCGGTAAATCCGATCGGAAAGCCAGGAGCGATGTCCCGATCCATGGTGATTCGGTAGCCCGCGCCCCACACGATCTTATGCGTATCACCAAGCGGAAACCGATCTTGGAAGTCGAGGTCGATGGTGTGCCGTTCATCGACGAAGTTGGCGCGGTTTCGGTCGTCGATCACAGTATGGTCATAGTAGGTCTGAAATTGCCATTCCCGCTCGTCATCAATCGTATGCGTCCACCGACTCAGCACATTGGCACCGCTGTAAAACTTGTCGACTTGGGTCAGTTGGGAAAAGGGAAACGTTGTTACTGGCAGCACTTCTTGCAAGCCGACTGCAGTTCGATAAGTGTCGCCCTGGAATGTAACGTGGTCGGTGCCGGTGCGTCCGGGATCCCAATCGATGCGGAAGCCCCCTCGGCCCGCCCGCCAGTCGTCGAACGGCTCGCCGAAGGAAGGCACACCAGGGCCCCGCTCAAACCACTTGCCATAGACGCGGTAATCGGCGTCCGCGCTGATCTGGCCTCCATAGCGGGCATTCACGAAACCGCGCTCATAAGTGCCGCCGCCCACCTGGGCGTAGGCACCCCGTGTTTCACTGGCATTTTTGGTGATGATGTTGATAATGCCGTTGACCGCATTGGCGCCCCAGACCGAGGCCCCAGGCCCTCGGATTACTTCAATTCTTTCGACATCTTCCAGCAGCACGTCCTGCGCCGGCCAAATCACGCCCGCAAAAATCGGTGTATATACTGACCGGCCATCGATCTGCACCAAAAGCTTGTTGGCGTACTGGCCATTGAAACCGCGGATAGAAACGGCCCACTCGTTCGAGTTGATCTTCGCGACGTTAACACCCGGTGCCATTCGGAGCACTTCCGGAATGGACATTGCGCCCGACCGGCGAATCATTTCGTTGGTGATCACAAAGACCGCGGCTGGCGACTTACCGACCGTGCTGGGAGTGCGTGAGACTGTGCTGACCTCGGCGTTGAGCGAACCCGCCGACGCCGCATGCGAGACCTTCACCTCGGTCAGCTTGGAGACGTCCTGCTCGGCGAGTTTCAACATAGAGTCAAAGTCGTCCCCCTTCGGGGAATCCGCGGGAGCCGAATCGGCGGATGCGACCGACGGCGATTCCTCTGCTGAGACGGAAAGAGACGCGACAAGCGATAGGGAGCAGACGAACAGGCTTATGGAGAAGCGACGCATCCCCGAGGTAGCGGTGCGGACCGGATCATTCGTCACAACCCCACCTCAGCGAACGTGAAAACGAGGGGAGGTGAATCGCTCATCCCTCCGCCCCCCCACCAGAGCGTCGCGATCACTGTTACTACCGGAATATCGCGAATTCTTATTTCTTCGGTCGTTCTGCACTAGCATCTATACGTCATATGGCTGGGATCGGACTTTTCTCCATCGGCTGACGGCTTTTCGCCAGGCGCACAGGGTGACGTAAGTTCGAGGAGGCGAGGCAAGACTTGCGCCGCCCTGAACTGAGGACGTCTATGAGAGTGCTGGTTGCTGACGACGAGCCGGTTTCCCGCCGTATGCTGGAGCGCTCGCTGCGCCGTTGGGGCTATGAAGTCGTCGTCGCCGACGATGGATTTCAGGCGCTCGAGGTTCTGGATCAACCCAATCCGCCCAAACTGCTCGTGCTGGATTGGCTGATGCCCGGCAAGGATGGAGTAGAGTTGTGCCGCGACATCCGTAAGCGGTGCGGGGAAGACTACAGCTACGTCCTTTTGTTGACATCGAAGCGCGCCCAGAACGATGTCATTGAAGGGCTGGAGAGCGGCGCGGACGACTATCTAACTAAGCCGTTCGATCCTCAAGAACTGCAGGTTCGGCTTCGTACAGGTCAACGCATCATTAACTTGATGGATCAACTTGTCGCCGCCCGCGAAGCTCTTCGGGAAATGGCGATGCGCGATGCACTAACCGGGTTGTGGAACCGCGCCGCGATCGTCGAATCACTCGAAGTTGAACTGAGACGGTCGCGACGCGAGGGGACGTCTGTCGGAATCCTGATGGTCGACATAGACCATTTCAAGTCGATAAATGACACCTTCGGTCACCCAGCCGGCGATGCGGTCCTGCGAGCGGTGGCGCAGTCCATGAAAGACGTAGTTCGCGCATATGACTTGGTTGGTCGCTACGGTGGTGAAGAATTCCTGATTGTCTTACCCGGCTGCAACGAGTTGACCGCCGCCAGCCAGGCCGAGCGAATTAGGAAGGCCCTCAGCCATCTGACTGTGAACACCGAACGAGGTGATGTGAAGTGTACCGCAAGTTTCGGCCTCGCGGTCGTTGACGGCAGTTCGGAGTTGGTGAGCGACCGTCTAATTAAGGCCGCAGACGAGGCTCTTTATTCCGCCAAACACGGAGGGCGAAATTGCGTGGTGCTTGCTCAACCCGGTCAGAGCTCACTCGACATCCCCAATTCACTCGTGCGTTGCGAGGCCTAGTCTTGGCCCACGGCATAGCGAGACGATTGGCTATTCCAACGTTCCGCATGTCGTTTTTGGGCAAATCGCAAGTTTCTCAATCCCATCCAACATGGCCGCCAATCTCAGATAAGCACCATGACCGCGACTAGTTCAATTCTGCCAGCGTATAACGCGCCGATGAAACTTCCAGTAGCCTCGGGGCTGTGTTCAGCGGCGACTTGTGAACAGCAGTTCGGTGAATCGCAGGCCTACTTTGCGGCGCTCCTGCAATCATCGATTGATGCCATCGTGATCATTGATGAACGGGGTTGCGTCGTGGAGTTCAACCCGGCCGCTGAGTCGATGTTCGGACATGCGCGGGACCATGCCATTGGCCGCAAGCTATCGGAATTGGTGATTCCGGCCGCTTTGCGTGAACGACATGAGACCGGCTTCCGCCGCTATGTGGAAACCGACTCGTCTCCAATCGTCGGCCAGTGCATCGAAATGCCAGCAGTACGGGCCGACGGCACAGAGTTTCCCGTCGAACTATCGGTAATGGGATCTACCCAGGGAGGACGACGACTCTTCACGGCATTCATTCGCGACCTGACGAAACGCAAGCTGGCGGCCTTAAATCATGAACGCTTGAACGTTATCGTCGAGGCGTCGGAGGACGCTGTCATCAGCCAGGATTTAGAAGGAACCATTCTTACCTGGAATAGGGCCGCTGAGCGACTGTTTGGTTATTCGGCCCAAGAGACAATCGGCCGATCGATAGCCTTCATCGTGCCGCTCAGCCATCAACAGGAACTGGCGAATAACCTAGTGCGTATCCGAAGAGGAGAGCGCATCAGAGACCTTGAGACCGTTCGGCTGCACAAAGACGGTCATCAATTCGACGTGTCTCTTAGAATTTCGCCAATCCGAGATGGACAGGGTCACGTCATCGGCGTCTCAAAAATTGCCAAAAGCATTACCGAACGAAAGTGGCTCGAAACTCGCCTGCGACTCGAACAACGTGCTCTGGAGCAGGTGGCCGAAGGAATTTTCTTTACCGATCCAACTTTACCGGACAACCCGGTTGTGTACGTCAATCCAGCGTTCGAGCGGATCACCGGGTACAAGTCTGTCGACATTCAGGGCCGGAATTGGGAAATTTTGAACGGTCCGAATGAAGATCACCTGATGCTGAAGCGAATCCAGCAAGCCATCCAAAATAGTGAACCATGCACGGCGGAACTCCTGAACTATCGCGCTAGCGGTGAAACATTCTGGGGTTCGCTCTCGATCACCCCACTATTCGATTTTGCCGGGCGAGTGACGCACTTCGTCGGCGTACTATCGGACATCACGCGCCGCCGGGCGCTCGAGGAGCAGTTGCGACAATCGCAAAAGATGGATGCCTTGGGTCGCTTAGCCGGAGGCATTGCGCATGACTTCAATAACATCCTTACTGTAATCCTGGGAAACACAGAATTAGCATTGGACGAACTGCCTTCCGACAACCGCCGGCTCACGGACTTAATTCACGAAGTCGGCGAAGCCGCTCGTCGTGCCGCTGAATTGACCAAGCAAGTTCTGGTTTTCAGTCGCAAGCAGGCCGTTGAGCCAAAGTGCCTATCGCTAAATAGGATTATTACCAGCCTCGACAAGCTGCTCGGCAGGCTAATCGGCGCAGATGTAGAGCTAGCCATCAAACTGAGTTCCAACTTGGGGTGGATTAAGGCCGATGCCGGACAACTTGAACAGGTATTGATGAATCTTGCGGTAAATGCGCGGGACGCGATGCCCAATGGCGGAACGCTCATCATTGAAACGACCAACTTGGACTTCAACTACGGGCTTACCGCAGCGTTCCCGGAATTGCCTCCAGGGTCCTATGTGAAGTTGTCAGTGACGGATTCTGGATGTGGCATGTCCGCCGACGTCTTGTCCCGAGTATTCGAGCCGTTCTTCACGACAAAGCTGCCGGGGCAAGGCACGGGAATGGGTCTGGCGACCGTCTTCGGAATTGTCAAACAAAGCGGCGGTCATGACTTGCTTATCACCGACGTCATTATGCCCTCCACGAATGGCCGCGAACTTGCCGACGAATTGCGAAAGTCCGAGTCTCAATGCAAGACGTTGTTCATTTCCGGCTATGCACTGGATGGGCTTGTCAAACGTGGGATACTTCCGGTCGGCGCACCTTTCCTGCAAAAACCATTTGATCAATCGGCCCTCACCAGCAAGGTTCGGAAATTGCTGGACTCCACCTAGTCGATACCTGATCCCATTGGAGGATCTTCTGTTGCCGGGCCAGAGACGGTCTCCGAGAGCGAAGGCACTCCTAATTCTCCGTTCCCTACGCACGATGTCGCCATCTGTCCTTGAAGACTTGGAACCGGGTTGCTTCTAAGGTCCCAACATGAGAATCCTGATCGCGGAGGACGATAACGTCTCGTGCAAGGTCCTCGAGCGCGCGCTCAAGAGTTGGGGATACGAGGTAATCGTCACCTGTGACGGCGCGGCAGCTTGGGAATTGCTGCAGCGGGACGATGCTCCGGATCTCGCCATTCTGGACTGGATGATGCCGCATCTGGATGGTGTGGAGGTATGCCGCCGAGTGCGATCGTTGGCACGTGCCTGTCCTACTTACCTGATTCTGCTGACGGCCAAACAGCAGAAAGAGGACCTCGTTACGGGACTGGAGGCCGGCGCAAACGACTACGTGACGAAGCCTTTCGAGCGTCGCGAGTTACAGGCTCGGATTCGAGTGGCCGAGCGCGTTACAAGTCTGCAACGGGACTTAGCGCAGCGAGTTCGCGAACTGTCGGAGGCTTTGGCGCAAGTTAGGCACCTTCGCACCATGCTGCCGATCTGTTCCTACTGCCGCAATGTACGCGACGACAAGAATTACTGGCAAAGTGTCGAAGCCTATCTTGCAGAAAACGCCGATGTCCTTTTCAGCCACGGCATTTGCCCTGATTGCTATAACAACATCGCTCCTCCCCAGATGGAGGCAACGGGCGCCGTCGTTGACGACACCAAACAATGATCGAAGGTTGATCCGGAGTCAGAAACGACACACTGACAAGCATGGTAATCGTCTGATGGACCTGAGCAGGGAGACAATTCCACACTTTGACAATCTTAACAAGATCAGTGGGCCAATCCGCGACATCGAACGTGCCGCGATGACCGTTGTCCCTGCAACCAGAATTGCAACCCAGATTGTTGCCGTGACACAAGTTCTTTCGCGTCCAAGCGGTTGCAACTTTGGGCGATCCGTCTACGGAACCGAGAGTTTACCGCTCAGTGCTGGTCGCCGTTACGCTTTTCACGGGCATCGCGGTCGACTACTTTGAAAGCCGGAAGACAATTACGGTGCGACGATCACGTGTTCGCGCCCCGTGGAGGTGCCGCTCCGGACCAAACCGATACTCGACAATCTCGACTCTTAGAAATAATCGCTCGCCAAAAACAACGCTAGTGAGTTTCGCCGGAGGCATGTACACGTGGGGAGGCTTTCGGAGATGCACAGTCGAAAGTTTGTCTGCAGCGTCTGGATGACCGTCGTGGCACTCTGTGGATCAGCCATCTACTTGAGGGTGTCCGGGAATTGAATTGATCTAAGCGCAAGGGCCTCCACGGATTTAAGTTTCTGTTGTTGACGATAGAAACTGACGTCCAATGGAGGTCCCAAGGATGGGTCTGCGTGCCAAGGCGGGCACGTGTTTGGCGGCATTGGTCAAGGCGGCGTTGCCCTTGTGCCGGCGAGCCGAACGCGAGTGTCCTCGAAGGGGACCGGGCCGCAAGCCCGAGATTCCCGACTGGGTGATGGCGGTATTTATTATGATCGCAGTGCTGAAACGCAAAAAGAGCAAATCGGCTCAGTACCGATTTCTCAAAGAACATCGCGGAGAACTACAAGACTGGCTCGGCACGAGTCGGTTCCCTTCTCGTAGCACGTACTTCAGTCGTTATCAGCGTGCTCATTGGTTGTTCCGACACGCCATCGAGTTGCAGGGACGCCTGGCGATTGCGGAGGGAGTGACTGATGCGAAAAACGTGGCCGTGGACAAGAGTCTGGTGGCCGCGCGAGGCCCAGTGTGGCACGCTCGTGATCGCAAGCTAAATCAAATTCCCGCAAGGCTGCACGGAGTCGACCGAGACAGCGATTGGGGATGTTCGCAGTACAACGGCTGGGTCCAAGGGTATAGCTTCGAGGTTGTCGTGTCGGCGACGAAGAAGGCCACGGTCTTGCCGCTGCTGGCCTCCGTCGCCACCGCCAGTGCTAGTGAAAAGAAAACGTTTGACGACAAAATCGACCATCTTCCCCAAGAAACCACGAGTGTCTCTGCTGACTGCGGCTACGACAGTAACCGCACGGCCGAACGCGTCGAGTGGACTTCGGAAGGAAGGCGGACGGGCAGACGATTTCTCTGTCCAGAGAGCAAGCGTCGTTTCAAACCCAAGTCGTGCAAGGAAGAAGTGCAACCGCGGGACGAATCGCATCGCCGCCGTTTGGCGCGTCGCGCGTTTCACAAGAGCAGCCGCGGGAGGGCCATCTATCGTCGACGCAGTCTGACGGTAGAGCCATTCAACGAATGGTTCAAATCACTCTTCGAGTTGGACGACCGAGTCTGGCATCGGGGCTTACAGAACAATCAAACCCAAGTACTGCCGCCCTCTTCGTTTATCAGCTTCTCGTTCGCTTCAACCACCAAAATGGCCACCGAAACGGACGCGTGCGATGGATACTCGATATGCTCTGAATTACCGGACACCCTCAATTAGCTTGATACTTTTCGAGACGGGCACCTCGTTCTGTATGGTCTTTGGTCTGCCCGTTTCGCATGCAAGCAAACGGTAGCTGACGATAACTCGAAATCAAATGGCGTTGACCGGAGGCGGGATGTCGGTGGTGTCAATTTGTGAGCGGAATGACCGATTTCCGCTCGACAGTTCAAAACGCAACTCAACCAGCCACCGGAGAATCGGGATGGTATTCCTTCACCGAAAAATCATGGCGGTCGCGATGTTCATCGTACTGTTTCCAAGCCGATCTCCCGCTGCTGAGCCTGTTCCGGCTGCGAAACCTGTGGGTCCTCTTGCGTCGAGCCAGAGCGCGTACGTGGATGCGGCAGCTTACTCGCGCGATGGCAAGTTGCTTGCGGTCGCACAGTGCCGAGGCCCGGAGGGCAAACGCGAACACGCCGTCTTCCTTTTCGATACCCGGACCTGGAAACAACTCTTCAAATTGACCGGCCCTCCCGACACGTGCATCGGTGTCGTGTTCTCCGCGGATGGGGCGAATCTCTTCGCGGCGTGCACCGATGGGAGCGTTTATGCGTGGGACACCAAGTCTGGTGCATCGGGTCAGAAGCTGGATGCCACTGCGGGAGCGTGTCACAGCCTCGTCCTCTCTCCGGACGGTCGAACATTGGCCGCGGGGTACGTCGACACCGGCAAGGAACCAGCGCGAAGTTCGATTGGCACTTGGGATGCGGTGACAGGAAAGCCCATTGGGACGATTTCTCCTGACGTCACAATCTTGTCGAACTCCCTGACCTTCACGCCGGACAGCAAACGCATCGTCGGTGGTTGCGTTGACCCGCGGCCTGACAAGGATTTCAGTGGCGTGATCGAGTGGGGTGTCGCGTCCGGCAAGGAGGAACGGCGGTACGATGCGGTGCATGTCACGCCAGGTGGGCACTCGTTCGCACATGCGATCCGCTACACGCGGGACGGCAAGTGGTTGATTATTGGTGGCGGCGAGACGGTGTCTGACCCGGCCTTTCCCAACTCGTCGCACCTCTACGGCTATGTGTGGCTCCTCGATCGTACGACCGGCAAGTTAAAGAAAACACTCGTGGAGCGACGGCACGATCAAGTGCGATCCCTGCTGCTCTCGCCGGATGAAGACCGCCTTTATCTCCTGACCCATTCGATCCCGCGGAACATTCCCCAAGAAGACGCACTCGCGGATCGGACTTATGGTCAGCTCCAATGTTGGGACACCAGCAATTGGAACTTGAAATGGGCAAAAGATTCCGATGACTCGACGACCGACTGGACGTTGATTGCTGCTCAAGATCCCGAGCGAATCGGAATCGCGACTCGCGTTGCATTCCTGATCTTTGATCTGTTGCCGGGGGATTGGAAAGGGAGACGGATCGAACCCAACTGGGAATGAGCCTCGTCGGTCAGGCACGTATCACGTGATTCGATCATCGACCATCAAGGGCTAGTAGCTATCGGCGGGTCCTCAAGAATTGCATTGTGATGGCCTGCAATGACGCGCGAGGTCGTCACGCGGGACTTCGTCTCCACCGTATTTCGTAGCCGCCTATTGGGAGTCTTTCACGTTATGTTCCATCAGAAAATCAAGATCTTGATAGTTGTCTCAGCGATCACCAGTTCCATGATTTCTGCCGTTGATCGGCTTACAGCGGACGATTCACCGACCACTGTCCCGCCTTCCACCGCGCAGGAGCAAGCTCGCGACCAATTGGACCAGCCGCCATCGAGACCGGTTTACCCAAAGCCGCTCGCTCAGGGGCCGAACAACTTTTTGGTCTTTCGGAACGGGCGTCTCGTCCTCCTCGATCCTGATGGCAAAAACGAGAGGGTCCTCACTGCGGACCGCGAAGCGGTTCACGGCGAGGCTCGACTCTCCCCGGATGGTAAGTGGGTCGCATCCTTGATCCGGTCCGAGGTGGCTGGAGGCGCTCACCAAAAACTGTGTGTCCGGGCAATTGGCACGAAGGAATCTGGAATAGACCTCGGCGTCGAGTGTCAGACACTGATTTCGGTGCTTTGGTCGCCGGACGGTGCGGAGATCGCGTTTGCCGAGGTAGCGGAGAAAGGAGGGGCGGGCTTCGTAAATTTACTCGTCGATGTGAAGACGAAGGAGAAAAAAATTCTCAGGCTGCCCGATGGCCACCTCCTGACGGACTGGTCGCGAGACGGCAAACTTTTCCTTACCATGGTTTACGTTGCCGACAAAGCGAAGCCGCAGTCCCGTTGGGCTCGTCTGTATCTCGTGAATCGGGACGGAACTGAGCACAGCTCACTGACCGATGAAAAGCAATACTGTGCCTTTGGTCGACTCTCTCCGGAGGGAACCCAGGTGCTCTATGGCCGAATCACCCCACCGGGGGATGGCAAGGCGCCGGCGAAGCGTGAGTTGGTGATCCTCGACATCTCGACCGGAAAGTCGACCGCAGTCGCCGATATCCCCGTCGACGGAGAGGTCCTGAGCCATTGCTGGTCTCCGGATGGGAAGAAGATCGCCTACGTCTGGCGCCAGTTCTTGTTCGATAAGTGGTATGAAGGGGCGTCGGACATGGAAACGGAGTCGCGCCTCGTCATCTGCGAACCGGACGGCAAGAACCAAAAGACCATCGTCTCCGAGAAGGGACCAAGTCCGCGGAGGATCACTCTCGGATGGGTTGATTGGCGGTGATTGGGTTTGACAACTGGGTGATTGTTTGACAATCACGATAACCGCAGTCAGCCGGTCGGGTTCGTTCGAGAGTTGCATCATTTGCGGGACGGCGAGAACATCCTGCGCGAGACCGACGAACCGTTTAATGTCGAGGTCGAAAACACGTACGAACCGGTGACGCACGGGAGCCTGGAGAGCCGTCGGGCATCGGGTGAGACCGAGTGGGTCCACAAGTGGGTACTACTCTGGTACTGCTTTTCACGGTCGAAGTGCGCACCAATGCATGCTGATGGCCACCATCAATCACACTTGCTCTTGCGGCATAACCCACTACCACTTACGAAATTTAGAAGGGTTTCTGCCAAGAAACCCGCTTTGGCAACGGTTGCCCGATGTATTTTCGGGACCAAGAGGTCAAAGCTACGGATTTGTTGGCATGTTCTGAATCGCCCTTCAATTGTGCAAGCTGGTGGCACTGACGTGCCCGTAAGAGGAGTCCATTTCCCAGCCGTAGGCACTCGCTCGCTGATGGACTTGAGCCCAGGTTCATTGCCTCCAAGCGGATGCGGGTAACTTTGTAACTAACCGAGGCATGCAAGGCGAGGGCGACGGTGCGAGCGAAAACTGATCACGGGTGGGGGTTGTTGTGAATGTTTGCCATTGAACATCTATGAAAGAACGAGGGCTCGGAGGACCATCGATGCTGAAGCTGGCCAACCTGCAATTCCTTCCCAAAAAAGTTCTATTGGTGTCCCCCCGCCTCCATCCGTTGTCGGGTTTGACACTCGACGACGGCGACTAACAGTCAACGCCATAACCCCGGTTACCACCGGGGTTTAGCGTTTCTTGGGTGCCTGGTTCGGACTGACAGCCGATGACAGGTAAAGTCTCACTGTGCCCCGTTGCGCCGGGCGAGTTCGCGAGCGTTCGTGATCGACGCGCCATTGCGAAGCAAACCGATGACGTACATGTGGCGCCGGCAGTGTGGAAGTCGGCGATGCTGTCGTTGACGAGCACACCCGTCGCGGCTGTGACGAGGCGGCCACGACAAGGCCGGTGTCCTCGGCCGTTGGGTAACCAAAGCGACGGTGGAAGCGAAGCTGTCCCCTTGTCATGTCGGAATGTTCCGATATAATTGAATAAAGGACCAGCAGTCATGACCAAGCCTAAAAAATGGACCGCGTTGGAAGCCCTGGAACAGGCAGCCGAGTGCCTGCGAGTGCTCGCTCACCCCCATCGCTTGCGGATGATTCAGATGTTGCTTGCGGGTAAGTACACAGTTGGAGAGTTGGCGAAGGGGTGTGACCTTCCATCGGCGATGGCATCCGAGCACTTGAGACTCTTGATGCGTTGCGGATTTCTGGTCGCGGAAAAAGAGGGTCGAAACGTGTTTTATCGAGTCACTGAACCACACCTGAAAAACATCATGCGTTGCATCGAAGATCGCTTCGACAGCAATGCGGTAGCCACGTAGATTTTTTTTCGCTCAATATGTCGTAATGTTCCGATATGTCGATTCGTGTAGCGGCTCTTTACCGGAGATTTGTCATGGAAACCACCATTACTCCTCGCCAGTTGTTTGAATTGAAGCAGACCGGTCGCCACGTGGACGTAATCGACGTTCGCACACCCGTCGAATTTCGTGAGGTCCATGCGACGCTGGCGCGTAACGTTCCTTTGGATCAATTGGACCCCAAAAGTTTTGCGAAGGCTGGCGACGGCTCCGCGCCCGTTTACGTCATCTGCCGTTCGGGAAGTCGCGGAAGGCAGGCATGCGAAAAGCTTCAAACGGCCGGTGTCGCCAACGTCGTCAATGTCGAAGGTGGGACGCAAGCCTGGGAACAGGCGGGGCTTCCTGTCGTTCGTGGCCAAAAGGCGATCTCCCTCGAACGTCAAGTCCGCATTGCTGCCGGATCGCTCGTACTAATCGGTTCGGCGCTTGGTGTGCTCGTTCATCCTTACTTCATTGGCCTAGCCGCGTTCGTAGGAGCTGGCCTTGTATTTGCAGGTGTCACGGACACTTGCGGAATGGGCATGCTCTTGGCTCGGATGCCCTGGAACCAAATTCCGACAAATGACGCTGTTCCCGCTCCAGCAGAAGTGCCTTCGCGATCCAACTCAGAATCGTGCTGTGGTTAACGGTTAGTCCCCTGTTCAGGCGAGTCGATTTGAACGCTTCGGCACACTCAAAGGAGTCCTTCCCATGTTCCTCAAACAGTATTACCTCGGTTGTCTGGCGCATGCTTCGTACTTGATTGCAGACGAGAGGACGAAGCAGGCCATTGTGGTTGACCCTCAGCGGGACATCGAGCAATACCTCAAGGATGCCGCCGCCCAAGGATTTGCGATCAAGTATGTGGTGCTAACCCACTTTCATGCCGACTTCCTGGCAGGGCACATCGAACTCCGCAATCGGGCTGGTGCGCAGATCGTCATGGGGAGCCGGGCGCAAGCTGAGTTCGAAGTTCGGTCCGTGAACGAAGGTGATGTTCTTGAACTGGGTGAAGTACAAGTTCGCGTCCTCGAAACACCTGGGCACACTCCCGAAGGCATCTCGCTGCTCGTGTTCGACCTGACGAAGAGCGATAGCGTTCCGCACGCGGTGTTGACGGGCGACACCCTGTTCATTGGGGACGTCGGGCGTCCCGATTTGTTGGCGTCGATAGGTGTCACAGCTGATGAGCTAGCTGAAATGCTCTACCACTCCTTACACAAGCTGCGGGGGCTTCCTGAGTCGACTCTGGTCTACCCGGCTCACGGCGCGGGGTCGATGTGCGGCAAGAACCTGAGCAAAGAGACCGTTTCGACCATCGGCGAACAGCGCAAGTTCAACTACGCTTTGCAGCCGATGAGCCTGGAAGATTTCAAACGGATGGTTACCGTCGACCAACCGGAGGCTCCCGACTATTTCGTCTACGACGCGATCAAAAATCGCCAGGAACGGCCGGACCTTGGCGCTATTCTGAAAAGTTCGTTGAAGGCATTGTTGGTCGATGAAGTCGTGCTGCTGAAGAATCTGGGCGCTCAGGTTGTCGACGTGCGCGAAGCGATCGACTTCGAAGGTGCGCACTTCGCCGGTGCGATCAACATCGGGCTCAAGGGAAAGTATGCGACCTGGTGCGGCTCGATCCTGAGCCACGAGAAACCCATCCTCGTCATCGCAGATGCTGGTGCCGAGGAAGAGGCGATCATGCGTCTGGGGCGGATCGGCTTCGACAATGTTACCGGCTACCTTCGCGACGGCATGGCCGCTCTGGAATCGAGGCCGGAACTCGTGCGAAAAGTGCCTCGTATCACTGCCGCGGCGGTGGCCGAACGGCTCGCCGAACCCAATCCGCCATTCGTACTGGATGTCCGCGCGGAGAAGGAGTGGAAAGCAGGTCATTTGGCATGCAGCCACAACATTCCTCTGACGCAGCTGCGTGAGCGAGTTAGTGAAGTCCCCACTGATCGCCCCGTCGTCATTCACTGTGAAGGGGGCTACCGATCGGCTATCGGCGCGAGCCTGTTGGTAGCCGATGGGCGGACTAACGTCACCGACCTGGTCGGCGGAATCAAAGCCTGGGTTGTGTCGCAGCTTCCAGTCGAGTCCGACGAAGTCACAGCAACCACGTGCGCCACGAGTTGTTCCAGTAACGGGCGGAATACTTAGGGATGCGCAGCTATGTACGCGCTCAGCCTTATTTTCGGTGCGGTGGTCGGGCTGTCGCTCGGATTGACGGGTGGCGGCGGCGCCATCTTCGCCGTTCCGCTCCTGGTGTACGGGCTAGGCATTCCCGCGCGTGAAGCGGTCGCCATCTCGCTTGCGGCAGTGGGAGCAACATCGTTTGTGGGATTCCTGCATCGCTGGAAGCTCGGGGAGGTCGAGATTCGCACCGGACTACTGTTCGCGGCAGCCGGAATGATTGGTGCGCCGCTTGGCACATGGTTCGCGGCATTCATTCCCGAAACGATGCTCATGCTTGCATTCGGCGTGCTCATGGTGACCGTCGCACTCCGGTTGTGGCGGCAGGCATCGACATCGGCGGACCCGATCGCCGAATGTCCGCCAAGTTCAACCAGCGAAGGGCCCTCCTGCCTGCGCGATGCGGCGGGTACGTTACTGCTCAATTCTCGCTGCGCCGTGCTGCTCCTCGTCGTCGGCGTGCTGACGGGCGTACTATCGGGGTTGTTCGGCGTTGGTGGCGGCTTCGTCATCGTGCCGGCCCTGGTCCTGTTTAGCGGAATGTCGTTTCATCGCGCCGTCGGAACATCGCTGATGGTGATTGCCTTGGTCAGCGTCTCTGGTGTTGTCTCGCAATTCATGTCGGGACGTGCTCTATCACCGGAAGTCACGGCCTTGTTCGTTGCCGGGGGAATCGGTGGCTTGTTCCTCGGTCAACAAATCGGTCGTCGCCTTTCTGGTCCAGCCCTGCAGAAAGTGTTCGTGGTCGCGATTCTCGCCGTGGCCGTATTCGTTATTGCTCGCAATCTACTTAGCTCTGCCGCCTAGGAGTCATCATGTCAAACAGCATTCATCATGAAGTCGTGATCGTTGGTGGCGGTACGGCCGGAATCACGGTTGCCGCACAGCTAACAAGGGGTTGGTTCAATCGCCGCGATGTCGCCGTGATCGAGCCCTCCGACAAGCACTACTATCAACCCCTTTGGACGCTGGTCGGCGCCGGCCTTGCTCGCAAGGAGACGACCGAGCGCTCCGAAAAATCGGTGATGCCGAGAAAGGCAGCATGGATTCGGGACGCCGTCACCGAGTTTCGCCCCGAACAGAACGCACTCAAAACGCGGGATGGCAAGACGATCACGTACGATTGGCTCATCGTCGCCGCAGGTCTGCAAATTAATTGGGGCAAAATTCCCGGCCTGCGGGAATCGATCGGCAAGGATGGCGTTTGCAGCAACTATTCCTACGAGACGGTCGACTCAACCTGGGAGGCAATTCGCAATTTCCGCGGCGGGACGGCTGTCTTCACGAATCCGTCTGGTGCCGTGAAATGCGGCGGCGCCCCGCAAAAGATCATGTATCTCGCAGACGACCGCTTCCGAGAGACAGGCGTGCGGGAGAAAACCAAAATCATCTACGCGTCAGCTCTTCCAACTATTTTCGCCGTTGAGCCCTACAAAACGACGCTCGACGGCGTGGTTGCACGCAAGCAGATCGACTGTCGATTCCGGCATGAACTCATTGAGGTGCGATCAAACACGAAAGAGGCTGTGTTGCAGAATCTTGATACGCACGAGCAAGTCGCGGTTCACTATGACCTGCTCCATGTGACGCCCCCTATGGGGCCGCCGGCATTCATTTCTTCGAGCCCGCTTGCGGACAAGGACGGCTGGGTGGAGGTCGATTCCGAGACGTTGCGGCATCAGCGGTTCCCGAACGTCTTTTCGCTGGGAGACTGCGCGAACTTACCCACGTCCAAAACGGGCGCCGCAATCCGCAAGCAAGCCCCGGTCGTCGTACGGAACCTGACAGCGGCCATGGAGCGAAAACCCATGACCGCGAAATACACAGGTTACACTTCGTGCCCGCTCGTCACTGGGATCGGTAAACTTGTCTTGGCGGAATTCGACTACCAAAAGCAGCCGGATGAGTCTTTCCCCGTTGACCAATCGAAAGAGCGATGGAGCATGTGGCTTCTCAAACGCTACTTCCTGCCGATCATGTATTGGCATGGGATGCTCAAGGGACGCATGTAAACTATCGCAACGCCCTATCGGCGGCAAAAAAACAATGACGCGGCAACGACACTGGGACGCAATTTACCAGGCAAAAGCCGACACGGAAGTGAGTTGGTTCGAGGAGGAGCCCGCTACTTCCGTGGCTTTGATCCGCTCGGTGCTGCCCTCAGGCGGAAGCGTCTTGGAGATCGGCGGCGGCGCATCGCGATTGGTTGATCGTCTTCTGCCTCTCACGACGGGCGAGATCGCAGTCGTGGACATCTCAGCGGTTGCACTAGAGCGGGTCAAGAAACGGCTTGGAGAAAGCGCGGGAAGAGTTCGTTGGATCGTCGGAGACGTCACGGAGCTATCTTCGTTGGGACAGTTCGACGTCTGGCATGACCGGGCGGTGTTTCACTTTTTGACAACCGCCGGCGAACGCCAGCGATACGTGGCCCTTGCGGAAAAGTCCGTGAAACCGGGAGGCCACATCGTTCTCGGTGTTTTCGCGCCCGATGGTCCAGATACGTGCAGCGGATTGAACGTTTGCCGCTACGACGGCCGAAGTCTGGCAGCTGAACTCGGAACCTCCTTTCGTTTAGTGGCCGAGAACTCGCACCGGCATAAAACTCCTGGCGGAAATGTTCAATCCTTTTACTTTGGCGTCTTTCAGCACGTCCCTCAGGCTGGCGAGGCTTGACGCCTCTCGAGCCGCGGCGCGCGGTTGCCCAAGCAATCCCTGTTAAAGTTGCCTTGGAAGCCGGGCCCGCTACAACCGGCCATTCATGATCGTGGGTGGTTCCAGAAATTAGTCAACAACCACGGAGCTCAAATGCTTTCCTACCCAGCGATATTGTCGAACGTCGTAGTCGCGATCGGTTTGCTTTCAACGGCGCTGTTCGCCCAAGATCAAAGCGTTCGGCCAGGCATCAACGACTCATTTCGAGACCCCGACGTTAAGGAGTTCGTCGGAAGGTTCGAGGTGGAAAGTCGCGAAGTCTACTCACAGCGCAAAGAAATCGTTGCCGCCTGCGAGATCAAGCCTGGACAGACCGTTGCCGATATCGGCGCCGGCACAGGCCTGTTCACCAGGCTGTTCTCGGAGGCAGTCGGCAACGAGGGACAAGTCATCGCCGTCGATATCTCTCAAAAGTTCCTCGACCACATCGCCCGCACGTGCAGTGAGAGCGGGCGACGCAACGTCCATACCGTGCTATGCAAGGCCGATTCGACGGAGTTGCCGCCGGAATCCGTCGACATCGCCTTCATTTGCGATACCTATCACCACTTCGAGTTTCCCACAAAAACAATGGCCTCGCTCCAGCGGGCGCTCAAACCAGGCGGACGCGTGATCGTCATCGACTTTCGACGAGAGGAGGGAAAGAGCAGCGACTTTGTCCTTTCTCATGTTCGGGCTGGCCAAGAGGTCTTCGAGCGGGAGATCAGCGCGGTGGGATTGCGAAAGGTTCGTGAAAATAACGAACTGCTCAAGGAGAACTACCTCGTCATCTTTGAGAAGTCGCGGCTGGAGTTTCCCATCATCAAGTCGTTCGGCGGCGTCCTCCCACGGCCCGATGCCATCGAGCAACCCAAGGCTGGGGCGAAGGTTGTTTTCGACGTTACAATCGACGCCAAACCAACCGACGTCAACAAAGGACTGGAGCGCGTCGCTCGACTATTGAACCTCTATGGCACGGCCGGATTGAAGGCAACCGACGTCAAGATCGCGGTCGTTCTTCACGGCGATGCCACCAAGGCGGCGCTCGGCGACAGCGACTACAAGCGCCGCTTTGATGTCGACTCGAATCCCAACTTACCTCTCGTTGAAGAATTGACAAAGGCTGGCGTGGAAGTCTCCGTTTGCGGCCAGGCACTCAACAACAAAGGCATCGCGGATAGCGAAGTCGCCGAGGGGATTCACATTGCGGCATCGGCGCTGACAGTTGTCATCAATAAGCAGGCGGATGGATACGCGTACCTCCCGATTCCCTAAGGACTGCCATCATGAAACTAGTGATTGTGGGCGGCGTGGCCGGAGGAGCATCTGCTGCCACTAGGGCGCGCCGCCTTTCGGAGGACGCCGAGATCGTCCTGTTCGAGCGCGGCCCGGACGTGTCGTTCGCCAATTGCGGTCTGCCCTATTACCTCGGTGGTACGATCGCGGCACGAGACAAACTGCTCGTTACAACACCCGCACGACTTCGTGCGCGCTTTAAGTTGGACGTGCGTACTCAGTCGGTCGTTGAATCCATCAGTCGAGCCACCAAGACGGTCCGCGTGCGCGACCTCTCGACGGGCCGAGAATACGAACAGGCCTACGACCGGTTGCTGCTGGCACCGGGGGCAGCTCCGGTCAGGCTTCCCATTGCCGGTAGCGATTTGCCAGGCATCTTCACATTGCGCAATCTGCAAGACGTCGACCACATTAAGAGCCAAATCGACGAGGGAGTGAAACGGGTCGTGGTCGTCGGCGCCGGCTTCATCGGGATCGAACTGGTCGAGAACTTTGTGCAGCGAGGAATCGCCACCACTCTCGTGGAACTGCAAGACCAGGTGCTGCCACCCTTCGATAAAGAGATGACAACGCCCATGCTGGAAACGCTCCAAGCCAAAGGGGTGAAGGTTGTTTTGGGGCAATCGGCCGCGAACATGGAGCGCTCAGGCGGCGAACTTTCCATTCAACTCAAGTCGGGCGAGCGGCTTGCTGCCCAACTGGTGATTTTGGGCGTCGGTGTACGACCCGAGAACAAGCTGGCCGTCGAAGCTGGACTTGAGGTAGGGCCTCGTGGCGGGATTCGCGTCAACGAGTTTCTCCAAACCAGCGACCCAGACATTTACGCGGTGGGCGATGTCATCGAGGTGCAGGACTATGTCCTCAAGGGCCCAACACAAGTTCCGCTTGCGGGTCCCGCCAATCGGCAAGGCCGAATTGCCGCGGACAACATTTTCGGACGGCAAGTCAAGTATCGTGGTACGCAGGGTACAGCTATTGTGGGCGCGTTTGGCCGCACGCTCGCGATGACAGGTGCATCTGAAAAGGTCCTTCGTCGCACGAACACACCATTCCGCAAGGTCTATGTTCATCCGTCTCATCACGCGGGCTACTACCCCGGCGCGGAGCCGATGACGCTGAAGATCCTGTTTCACGCCGAAACAGGAAAACTACTAGGTGCTCAAGGTGTAGGGGGGAGTGGTGTCGACAAGCGGATCGACGTCCTGGCGATTGCAATTCAGGCAGGCATGACCGTCTTCGACTTGGAAGAAGTCGAACTGGCCTACGCACCTCAGTACGGTTCAGCGAAAGACCCCATCAACATGGCCGGCTTCGTCGCCGCGGGACTATTGAGAGGCGATCATCCTCAACTCGATATCGAAAACGTCCTAGAGATCCCCGACGCGGAGCGGCCTTACTTAGTTGACGTGCGAACGGCCGAGGAGTTCAACGCTGGTCACATCCCTGGAGCGATCAACGTTCCCCTGGACGAACTGCGATCACGGCTCAACGAACTGCCGCGCGGTCAAGAAATCGCCACGTACTGTCAGGTTGGACAGCGAGGCTACCTGGCGACCAGGATCCTGCTGCAATCCGGATTTCAAGCGTCGAATATCGGCGGCGGTTACAAAACCTTTAAGCTGTTTTTCCCTACGCCGGTGTGACGAGATGTAGTGCAAATTGGCCGAGGCGAAAAGGCAGGGTACATCGGCGCGTACGGCATGTGAACCGCGTGTGCCAGGGCCGCGCGCTATATGTGTGGAACGGTTCACTTTGCGTATTTCTCCGTAAAAATTGCCTTTCTTCTTGCGGCACGGCCCTTGCTTTACCGTAGGCACGACCAAGTTTGCAGCATTTAAGACTGGGAAGTGCCATGGGCTCGAAACGGCTCCTTTTTCGCTCGGAAGCCAGGGAAAAGATCCTACGCGGTGCCACCGCCTTGGCGGATGCCGTCCGCGTCACCTTAGGACCTCGATCCAAATGCGTTCTCATTGGGAAAAAGTGGGGACATCCTTTGGTTTGTAACGACGGAGTTACCATCGCAAAGGAAACAGAACTCGAAGACCCGGAGGAGAACCTGGGCGTTCAAATGCTTCGAGAGGCAGCCGAACGGACCGGCGACGCCGTGGGGGATGGAACCAGTTCGTCGACGATCCTCGCCCACGCGATCTACGCGGACGGGCTGAGGAATGTCGCCGCCGGGGCGAGCGCTATCGATCTCAAACGCGGGCTCGATCGTGGATTCAAGGTTGTCGTCGAGGCGATTCGAAAAATGTCGCGCCCCGTTGCGAGCCGCAAAGAAAAGGCGCAAATCGCCACGATCTCGGCCCACAACGACGCCGCCCTGGGAGATTTAGTGGCCGACGCGATGGAAAAGGTCGGCGGCGAAGGGGTCGTCTCCGTCGAAGAGGCGAAGGGAACCGAAACGTCGCTTGAAGTCGTTGAAGGAATGCAATTGGATCGAGGTTTCCTGTCTCCGTACTTCATCACCGATCCAGGAAAAATGGAAGCCATCTTGGAGTCCCCCGCGATTCTGCTCTTCGACAAAAAGATCGCCAGCATCAAGGATCTTCTGCCGCTGCTGGAGCAGTTGGCCAAGACCCGCGAGTCGCTCCTCGTGATCGCGGAAGACGTTGAAGCAGATGCTTTGGCAACGCTCGTTGTCAATAAGCTTCGAGGCATCTTGGCTTGTTGTGCCGTCAAGGCTCCAGGCTACGGAGACCGCCGCAAGGCCATGATGGAGGACATCGCATGCATTACGGGCGGACGCTTCATCTCGTCCGATCTTGGTGTTGACCTGGCAAGCGTCAAGCTCACCGATTGCGGGCGGGCGAGCCGCGTCGTCATCAACAAGGATTCGACGACGATTATTGGCGGAGCCGGCACGAAGGAGCAGATTTGCGCTCGCTGCCAGGAAATTCGTCGGCAGTTGGAAACGACGACCTCGGACTACGATCGCGAAAAGCTTCAAGAGCGACTCGCAAAGCTTTCGGGCGGCGTGGCCGTCATTCGCGTTGGTGCTCCCTCGGAAGCAGAGATGAAGAGTCGCAAGGAAGCCCTCGAAGATGCGATCAGTGCCACCAAAGCGGCGATCGCCGAGGGAGTGGTCCCCGGGGGCGGACTTACGCTCCTCAGGGCTCTCGATGCTTTGGAAGCTGAAGAAGCAAAATCCGACGGTGATGAGCGAACAGGGTTGCGAATTCTGAAGCGAGCGCTGGAAGCACCTACGCGACAGATCGCCGAGAACTCGTCGGTCGATGGCGGTGTCGTCGTGGCGGAGATGCGCTCCTCCCAAGGAAATGTTGGTTTCGATGCAGCGACGGGTAAGTATGTCGACCTGGTCGAGGCCGGAATTATCGATCCAACGAAAGTCGTGCGGCTTGCGCTGGAGAACGCCGTCTCGGTTGCGGGGACGTTGCTATTGACCGAAGCATCGTTGACTGAAGTTCCCGAGCCCAAACACGAGTCGCATGCTCCACGAGGTTTTCCGGAAGAGTAACTCCTGTCAGTCGCAGATATTTCATCCCTGAAAAGTAAGGAACCTTAGGATGTCCGCTCAAATCCACGAGGAAATGCACAGCGACCACAAGCTATGGGGCACCGAAATTCGCTTCTGGCGAGACGATATCGCTGCCTGGCAACAGGAGTTGGCCAAGGCGATGGGCCAAATTAAGGAGGTCGAAGCCGCTCTTGCCAAACACGAGACGGCACTCCGCCAACATGCTGGAAAGCTTCGCACCGCCGAAGAGCGGTTTGACGCGCACGAGCACTCTTTATGCAAATATGAAGCAGGCGGCGCCGGTGCTGACCTTCCGGGCTTTGCTCAAAAACATAAAGAAGAATCAAATGAGCATGATCGAGAACGCAAGGAACATGAGGAACTTAAACGCCGGCATTACGGCTTCCTCGCACACTGGCGGACGCTCGTGAAGTCGATCACGGACGCTACCTGAAAATCGCCGCCTTTTCCCACTTGATGTGCAAAGCATTGTCCGCTGCGCACGCACTTTTAGGAGCCAAGCCATGGATATCAAATCATTCTTAAGGGAACGTGGTATCGCATTCGAAGTTCTGCCTCATCCTCATTCGGAGGGCGCGGCTAAGTTGGCACATGCGGTTCATGTGTCAGGGAGTCACGTCGCCAAGTCGGTTCTGCTCCACGCCAATCACAGCTTCAAGGATGTGGTGGCCGTGGTTCCGGCGGACCGCTACGTGGACGCGGCGAGCGTGAGTCGGATGTTTGGAGGGGCCGAGATTCGGTTTGCGAACGAGGAAGATATCGCCGTCCACTGCCCCGATTGCGAACGCGGCGTATTACCTCCGTTTGGATCGCAATACAACATGCGGACGATCGTTGACGAGTCACTCGCCAACAAAACGTATATCGTCATCGAGAGCAACTCACACGACGAAGCGCTGCGAATCAGGTGGAAAGACTTTTCGCACTTGGAGAGTCCGCTTGTTGGCTCGATCGCCGTAAGTGAACCTTGGGAAGTTGCAAGGATCGATCATGTCGACTCTGCGGTTCGATCCAACGACGTCTGATTGGGTTATTTTCGCTCCATCGCGAAGCCTTCGTCCCCATGACACGGCGGCAGTAAATCCGCTGGAGAGCCCGACACCGGCGCTTAACTGCCCGTTTTGTCCAGGCAACGAGTCACTGACACCTCCGGAGATCTATTCGATCCCGGGCATTGGAGAGAGTCCCGCTCGGTGGCGCGTGCGGGTCGTCGCGAACAAATTTCCGGCTTTGCGGATCGAGGAGACGCCGACGCGGCAAGCCGATGGCCACGGTTTTCAATCCATGCCGGGGTGCGGCGCTCACGAAGTGATCGTCGAGTCGCCAAGTCATTCCCTTTGTTTGGCTCAACAACCCATTGAGCAAATCGAAGCGGTGCTTGGAACATTGCAATGGCGCTACGAAGACCTCATGCGCGACCCTCGCTTCCAAACTGTGATTCTTTTCAAGAATCATGGAGTGGAAGCCGGCACTTCTCTGGCGCATCCGCATTGGCAGTTGATTGCCACGCCTGTTGTCTCTCGGTTACTACGCCTGAAACATTTCGAGGCAAACGCGCACTTTGATCGGACGGGGCGAAGTCTCTATCGAGAGTTGGCAATTCAGGAGATTGCCAGCGGAGCGCGAATTGTGGCAACGAATGGCGCGTTCGTCGCTTTTATGCCATACGCATCTCATCATCCGTTTGAGACGTGGATCCTGCCTCTTGTGGATCAGGCGTCGTTTCGACACGTTCCGAAACACGAATTTCATTCGTTGGCCAGGGTGCTCAAGAAGGTGCTTTTAAAACTGCACACGGCTCTCAATAACCCGGCGTTCAACCTGACGATCGACGACGCTCCGCGTGGCGGCGAGGACTCCGAATCGTTTTTATGGCACATGCGCATTATTCCTCGGCTGACCACGCCCGCCGGGTTTGAACTGGGGAGTGGGATGTCGATTAATACGGTGTTGCCCGAAGATGCGGCCAAGTTCCTCAATGAAGTTCCGATCGTCGACGTGGAATAGAATACGGCGATGAACGAGGTGCGACTGCATATCGAATTGGATGGTGTCGTCCAAGGCATCGGAATGCGCCCACATGTCGCCCGTCTTGCATTTAAGTGCGGCCTTACAGGGTTTGTTCGGAACAACGCTCGAGGAGTCGAGCTGGAAGTGCAGGGCCGGCCTTCTAGCCTCGATCAGTTCCGTCGACAACTGACTGCTGATTCGCCGCAGTTGGGTTCCTCGACACGCCTCACTTGCCACGAAATTCCTAACTCGCTTAGTCCCGAACCTTTTCGCATTGTTGAGAGCCAGCAACAAGGCGACGTTCG
>CAZWSX010000035.1:0-60598 GCA_964636985.1 uncultured Pirellulaceae bacterium
GGGCGTGCGTTGGTGCGCGACGATCAGATGCTCCAGCCGCAATAGTGTCTCGGCGTCGATGGGGTGCCGCTGGGCGGCTTCGCGGACGAGATCGCGTCCCAGTAGTGCATGACCGATTAGTTCGCCTGCTGGGGTAAGCTCCGCGCCGGTCGAGACCATCTTGAGTTCGCGGAGCTTGCCGATATCGTGCAGAATGGCACCGGCGATCACCAAGTCGCGCACGCGCCCGTCGACCGTCTCCGGCAACCAGTGATGGTACTTTTCGGCCAGAAACACGGCATTGCGCGCCACCGACAAAATGTGCTCCACAAAACCGCCGCGAAACGCGTGGTGGTGATAGACCGCCGCCGACAGCGTACACAGCAACTCCTGATGTTCTGCCAGGATGCCGACCACGAGCGCCGCCAGATGCGAATCGCGAATCTGCTGCGAGGCGATCGCCAGCAAGTCGGCGAACATCTCCGACTCGTCGCGTTGGGTTCGGGGGACCAGCATCCAGGCATCGAAACCATCAGCCGCGTCCGAAGCGGCCGTTTCACGAATCTTGCGAATTTCCAGAACAGCCCCGTGGCTCGTATCGCGATAGACGCACCGGAGCTTGTAAAAAGAGCCCGCCTTCCAGTCGTTCTCGCAGGCGCTGAACCAGGTCGAGTCGTTCCAGATGGGGAACGAAATCTCGCGGCGAGCGTCGCGAAACGAGACTCTCCAGAACGGCTTACCTTCGCGTGTTTCCTTCAACTCGCGCTGAGCGAGCATGGCGAAGACGTCGGCTTCCTGCCCATCCACCATGTCGGCCAGCGGCATCAGTCTGGATCGGCTGGTCATGGGGGGCCTTTTGGTTTTGCCAAGTGGTGCGACTCTCTTGAGTCGCACAAGGTTGGGGCAGCGCTTTTATGAAACGTGACCATCTCTAGCAATGCGGAATCAACCAGCGACCGCTCAGGAGAGCGGTCCAACTACTTTTTCTTTTGCGAAAAGAGCCACTCGTACATTTCGGGGTTGCGATAGGTTTGTACCCAGCTGTCGTGGCCGGTGGTGATGAATTCGGTGTAGCGAGGTTTTCCGCCCGCTGCCTTCAATGCGGCTACCATGTCGCGAGAGCGTTTTGGTTTAACGACTCCGTCCTCGTCGCCGTGAAATGCCCAGATCGGCACGGACGCGATCTTCTTGGCTTCGGCGGTATCGCCACCGCCGCAAATGGGAACCGCTGCGGCGAAGAAATCGGGGCGACGCTGAACTGCGTCCCAGGTGCCAAAGCCGCCCATCGAAAGGCCCGTGATGTAGATCCGCGAGGTATCGACGGGCAAGGCCTTGATCAAATTGTCGACCATCTCGAGCGTGAGTTTCATGTACGGCGATGGCTTTGCGGGCATCGTGTGCTGGTCGTCGGTCCACGGCACGTTCACCCACTGCTCGCCATCGGCGCATTGCGGTGCGACGACAAAGGCCGGGTATTTCTCCATGACCGCGTCGGAGGCAAACTCGTTCATGCCATGGACGAGTTGAACTTTGTTATCGGTGCCGCGCTCCCCTGCCCCGTGCAGGAAGATTACCAGCGGGTACTTCTTGCCGTCTTCAATTGTCTTGGGCGCGAGCATCCGGTACTGCAAAGTGGCATCGCCACTTCCCTTGAAAACGCGCCCTTCGTAACGGTCGCGATAATCCACAGCCGATGCGGATGACGCCATGAGAAGAATTCCTGTAGCGGCAAGAAGCGTAACAATGCGATCTAGCATCGGTGGTAGTCCGTGGTACGAGGCTCAAACAAAGGGCTTATCGTCGATCAATGGTGATTCTCGCGACAACCGGTCGAGCATCCCCTGAATCTCGGTCTTGAGGCGATCCATTAAGGGGTTGCCACCGGTGCCGCGCTCGCGATCGGTGCTGACTTCGAGGGCGTTGCCGACTTCGATAATCGCATGCGTCGGCCGCCGCGGCGGAATCACGTCGTAAAGGTCTTCCTCGAATTTCTGCACGATCTCGATGCAGCGATCCTGCGAAGGGTACTCAGTGATGTAGTCGCTCGGGTAGCTGTCGATCTGCTGGGCCAGGTACGTATCTTCGAGCATCGTTCGAACCCGCGCCAGTTCGTTTCCTTGGTACGACTTGTCGATGAGGCCGGGCATGACCTTGATGCGCAGCGCCTTGACTCGCGGGACAACGGAGCCGGTTTGAGTTTTGCCCATAAAGTGCGGCTCGTGCTCGTCGAGGAGTTTTTCGAGCAACCGGTTTTTTCGGGAAACCCAATCGCCTACCTGAGCGGCTCCTAGATATTGAAGTTCCTTCAAGGCCAGAAAACCATCGGCAACTTTGGCGATCCGCTCGATCGCCGGCAATTGCCGCTGCGGCCGCCAGGAAAAACGAGTCTCGATGGCGCTCAGCATCGTATCGAGCAGACGCTTTGCATCTCCGCGGTAGGCGTAGCGGATCGCGATCGGCAGGATCATCACCTTGGCATCGGGGTTGTCTTTGGCGCGCCGCCTGGCCGCCATGCGGGCGATCATCGAGACGCCGTCTTGCATGGGCCCGAGCCGGTCGGCAATGTGGGTCGTAACCCCCTCGGGAAAGATGACGAGGGGGCGTTCGTTCGAAGCGAGCAATTCGATGGCCAAATCGATCGATTGGCGATCGACCCCCTCGCGCAAAAGGCTGAACGCTCCGATCCGGCGCAAGGCAAAGCACTTCACGGGATTCTGGAACAAGTGCCAACTGGCCATCGCGTAAAAATGGCAATCGGCCTCGATTCCGACGTCCCCCATCGCCAGCGGATCGGCCAACCGGCCGTGATTGGGAGTGATCAGGATTGAGTGGTTCGTTTTCAGCAGCGTCTTGATGCGATCGACGTTGCGAACTTCCGACGACGTCACGCCCTCGGTGCGATGCAGTTCCCAACGATGGATGCGAATCGTGCGGAAGAACCAGGGCCACCATTTGTTCCGCACTGGCGTGACGGGAACGTAAGGCTTTTCAACAAGAATCGACTGCATAGTCGGCCGGGTAGTCGTTACGAAATGATCTCGTCACCGGTCCTGCGCCGGCGGTAGATCAAGATTGTTGTTCCCGCCTGTGGGAAGTGAAACCCCATCTCGCAAAAACAGTCGAGAATTTCAACGCCGCCAACCAACGCGGCTACTCCGGAGTCACCTTGTCACCGTACCCATGGGGATGGGTCGAGTGCCATTTCCAGGCGGTGGCGACGATGTCGTCGATCTGCGTGTATCGCGGCTTCCATCCCAGGATTTGCTTGGCCTTAGTCGCGTCTGCCACCAAGGCGGGTGGATCGCCCACGCGGCGGGGACTGATTTTGGCAGGCAACGGATGGCCCGAGTGCCGCCGGCAAGCGTCGAGAACCTCCTTGACGCTAAAGCCGTTCTCCGAACCCAGATTCAGCTTCAGACCTTTACCAGGCTCCACGTGATTGAGAGCGGCCAGGTGCGCCGAGGCCAAGTCGTCGACATGAACGTAGTCGCGAATGCACGTTCCGTCAGGCGTGGGATAGTCGTCGCCGAAGATCTGGATGAACTCCCGCTGTCCCAAGGCCACCTGGAGGGCGACGGGAATCAGCCGCGTTTCGGGATCGTGGTCCTCCCCGATGTCCCCGTCGGGCGACGCCCCCGCGGCGTTAAAGTAACGCAGCGCGGCAAAGCCGAGTCCGTAGGCTTTGGCGTAGTCGTCGAGCATTCGCTCAACCGCCAGCTTGGTGAAGCCGTAAGGATTGATGGGCCGCTGGGGGTAATCCTCGGTAATGGGGAGTTTATCGGGCACCCCGTACGTCGCAGTGGTGCTCGAGAAGATGAATCGATTCACCTCGGCCGCCCGCATCGCTTCCAAGAGTTCGAACGTCGCGACGAAGTTGTTCTGGTAATACTTGGCTGGGTTGTAGACCGATTCGTCGACGTAGGCGAACGCAGCGAAGTGCATCACGGCCTCGATCGAGCGTTCCTTGAGCGTGGCCAAGACCTTGGCACGCTCGCCGAGGTCCCCTTCGACCAGAATTCCAGCAGGAACAGCGGACCGATGGCCGCGCGTGAGATTGTCGTACACCGTGACGTCGTGCCCTTTGGCGAGCAACAACTTCACCGCGTGCGAGCCGACGTACCCTGCCCCGCCTACCACCAAAATTCGCATCGTTCGCTTTTCCACTGCCTATTCGAGTGCCACTGTCTGCGCGGCAAAGTCCGCCTAATCGATCCCAATGGTACGATTGGAGAGGTGGCGAAGTCGGTTTGCCCCGGCGGCGCTCGCCTTATACGTTCTAGTAGATTCCACTTGCCGATGAAGCAAGTAGCCCATTTTCGCCGCGCAGCTCCACTTTGATCGAGGGTGGCATGGTTTCCAAGAGGAAATTGGTGGTCCCGCCAGCGCAGGCCGTCGGTATCGATGCGGAAAAACTGTGCACCGCGTGCCTGGATTGGCTCCGATCGGAATGCCAACTCGCAGCCAATTCGATCGCTGCGTACCGCCGCGACTTGCGGCGCTTTCGCGAATGGCTGGAAGGGCGCAATCCGGCGAAGCTAACGGTCCGCGATCTCTCGCAGTACATGGGGTGGCTGCAAACGCAGGGGCTTGCTCCGCCCAGCGTTGCCCGCACCGTGGTGGCGATGAAGCTGTTCTACCGCTACTTGATGCTGGAAGGACGGATCACCGATAACCCTTCGGAGTTGCTGGGCACTCACAAGCAATGGGAACGCGTCCCCGAGGTGATGTCGCCCCAAACTGTGAAGACCATGCTGGCGGCGCCGACGGCCGGCGATCCCAATTGGCGGCGCGATCGGGCGCTACTGGAAGTCTTGTACGCCACCGGATGCCGCGCCTCGGAAGTTAGCGATCTGCCGATTCGCGACGTTCATTTGGCCGAGCGCTACTGCGTGTGCCGCGGTAAGGGAAACAAGCAGCGGATCGTTCCGCTGGGCGCGCCCGCCATTGCCGCGATCGAACGCTACTTGGCAGACGAACGGGGCCAGATGGCGGCCAAAGCCAAATCGTCGCCGCCGTGGCTGTTTCTTTCCAGCCGCGGCGGAAAACTTACGCGCGAGCGGATTTGGGAGTTGATCAAGCGGTACGCCATCCGCAGTGGCGCGTCGCCCGACGTGAGCCCCCACACCATGCGGCATAGCTTTGCAACGCACCTACTGGCGGGCGGCGCCGACTTGCGCCAAGTGCAAGAGCTGCTGGGCCACGCCAACATCGCGACGACACAGATCTACACCCACGTCGATCAAACGCGGCTCAAAAAGGTGCACGCCAAGTTTCACCCGCGGGCGTAGGAGCAATACGCTACCGAATCTTCGCCGTCCAGGGGCTGCCTCGATAGCGCTCTTGCAAGTAGGAGCGGAGGTCGTTGGCGCGGTCGGTCATTTTCATTTCGTCGTACAGAACGATCATCCGGTACAACGCCTCGGCGTGGGCGTCGGAGTCCGCGTGGAACAGTGTGTGGGTTTGGAGGAATGCGAGCAGCGCCTCTTTCTTGGCGCCGGAACGCAGGTAGCAATTCCCCAAGGCGTTGTAGGCCTTGGCGAAGAGCTTTGGATTCTTGATATCGTCGTTCTTGTTGATGACGTCTTGCAGCGTTGCGATCGCTCCGGCCACATCGCCGCCGGCAGCGGTGCAAATGGCGTTTGAGACGGTCGCGATGTTCTTTTGTTCCTGCGCTTCGGCCGTGTTGGTGCCGCTGGCCAGGACGTCGGCAAACTTGGCGGCGGCTTCTGCGTATTTTTCTTGGCTGACCAGCACCCGCCCTTCCGACACCTGGGCTCGCATCTTCAGTTCCGGATACGACGACGAAGAGAGCGCCTTGTAGTACCTCAGTGCCTCTTCGAACTTGTTTTCCGACACCGCCAAGTCACCCAGCGTTTCGGCCACCGCGTAGAAGTGGTAGTTCGACGAGTGCTTCTTCGCGAACGCCAGCAACAAGTCCTCGGCCGGCTTCTTGTCTTCTCCTTTTTGCAGCGCGATTCGGAGCGTGGCCATCGCGATGTAGTAGTCGATATCGGGCCGGACGAACTCGCTCTCGTCACCCGCGGGCGGAGCGATCTGATTGAGCGCATCCAGTGCTTGCTGGTAGTTGCCCGCCGCGAACCTGGTTCGCTGCGTATCGAGCTCAGAGGGCTCGAAGTCGAATTTGATTCGCGAGATGTCAGTGGTCTTCACGTCCTTGTCGCCCGCACCGTCGGTCATCGTCACCGCGTCCTTCGTCATCTTGGTGACTTTGCCTTTGAGCTTGGTCTTTTTGTTGGCCAAGTCGTAGATGGCATCGTCGGCCCATCCGATCGAGAAGGCCATACCTCCCAAAGCCATCGACAAAGCTACCATCAATAACGGACGCGATCGCATGGTGTACATTCCTCGGTTCGCAACTACGCGCTAGCCAGATACAGGTTTATTGAATTCGTATTGCCACCCGCTCAACGCATTCTCATTGGTTTGCGGGAGGCGCTTCCGCGTTGGCGGGTGGGGCACTTGCTGGTTGACCATTTGCTGGTTGACCATTGGCGGGTTGACCATTTGGTGGCGCAGCCTTGGGGTTAGCCGGCGGAGCGGCCTGTTTGATTCCTCCTAGTCCCTGCGGCAAGTTTTCGCCTTGCGCACGTTGGATTTCTTTGAGCAATTCGTCGAACTTCTTTTTCGTCTCGGGGCCATCGAAGTTGGGATGGCCGTTATAGGTGGTGATGATCACGCCGGCCGCGTTTTGGACGTTGCTCTGCTTTTTCTTTTCCTCTTTGATCAGCGACGACATTTTGAACACGCATCGGGCGGTTTCCAGACGCGCTCTAAAAAACATCTCCGCGAAACGAGGGTTGTTCCCGATCCCAGCGCGATTGAGCATCAGGCCGATTTTGTTCCAGCCCCAAATCACATTCTCGGGCTTCCCGCTTTTGGCGGGGCGATCGCCCATGACCGCCTTTTGATACATCTTGGTATCGTCGTCGCCCCATTGCTGTAGAGCTTCCGCGGCTTCCTCTTGAGTCATTAAGTCGTTGCGTCGCTTGGGGTCGGCGAGAATGCCTTCGTATATATCGATCGCCTCGCTGAACTTTCCCATTTCGCGAAGGGTGGCGGCCCGCTCCTTGGAGACTAGGATTTGCATGGCCGCGGCCTTGTCGTCTTTTTGGTTGGCGTAGGTCTGCTCAAGCTTTTCCAGAACCGCGTTCGATTTGCCGGCCAGTTCGGTCCCTTGCGAGTTGAGTTTTCCCTTCTCGTCACGGCCGACGATCGCGATCATTTGCCGATACATGGCGGCAGCCCAACGCAGTTCATCGGAGTTTTTCGACTCGCTGACCACCTGGTCCAGAAACAATTGAATTCCGCTGGAGATCGCACCCTGTTTTTCTTTAGGCGCGAGTTCCAATTGGCTTTTCAAGTTGGCCGCCAAACGCTGGAACTCTCGGAATCGCAGCTTCTGCCCGTCCTCTGTATCGCCCGTCAACTTCACGATGTCGGCCAACAGAGTCTTGGCGGCTTCTTTATAGGTCGCGGGGTCCTTGCCCGAGGCCATTGCGCCAATGTTCGCACTTAAAGCCGTTCGGAATGTGGTGAGCGCGAATCCTTGAACATCGGACACCTTGGGGTCGTTGGCCCGGACGAGCGTCAGCGGTCCGAACTTGGGGTCGTTCAAGGTTGCAAGAGCTTTGTCGACATCGGCTTCGACGTAGATTTCGGCCAGGTTCAAGGCGGCCACGGCGGTGGCCTGCGTGATCTCGGGCTCGTTCTTCTTTTTCCCGATGCCCGCTTCCAATATCTCCAGCCCTAAGAGCTTGAGCTTCTCGTTTTCCGCTTGCTTGGCGTCGAATTCCGCGACAGGTTTGTTTTCCTTAGTGGCCTGGAGACGGTCGATTCGGATTTTGGAAAAGTTTCCGCGGTACGCACGCCACAGGGCGCTGCCAATATCGATTTGCAACTGTCCCTTTTTGGGGTTGTCGTCCGGCACTTTCGCCAGCAGTTCGACTGAAGTCTTGACCTCGCCCTGCTGAATCAAGAGGGGCACGACGATCGCGATGATCTCGATGGTCTTAGCGTCGGACGGCCACGTTTCGACCATGTAGAGTCCGGCCTTCATCGCCCGATCCTTTTCGATCGACAAATCGGGATCGCCTGATGGATTGTCCTTGATGTACTCAAGGTAGCTATAGACGGCGATCTGGCATGCGCTGGCCGCGTTGGCAAACCGCGGATAGCGCTTCGCCACGAAGGCCAGAAGTTGCGCCGCCTCGACGTTGT
Source organism: uncultured Pirellulaceae bacterium (assembly GCA_964636985.1). GTDB lineage: Bacteria > Planctomycetota > Planctomycetia > Pirellulales > Pirellulaceae > CAZWSX01. Next base: position 8,218 of record CAZWSX010000035.1, read on the forward strand.
GTTTCGACTGCCACAGGAGGTAACCCATCTTCCAACGATCGTCGTTGATATCGTCGGACGTTTGCTCGTCGGTCGCCAAAATCAAGCAATCGCGAGCGTAGGCCACGCCCGCCTTTCTTGTTTCGTCTTGTTCCTTTTCCATCGCGGCTTGTTCTTGGGCCATCGCGGGATCGTTTTTCTTGACGATCGCAGCCAGCAGCGAGCGGTTGTCTTCGTATTTAGTAACCAGTTCGTTCAGCTTGTTGTGGGCTTCCGTATAGTTCTTAGGACGAACGTATCCCACCACCGCACTGCTGGTAGCACCGGCCGCTCCGAGTTGCTCCAGCGCCGCGTTGGCTTCCGGTCCATAGCCGGGAATCCGCTTGAGCGACTTCCATTCGTCGATCGCGAGCTTGCGAAGCCCCACATACTGGGCAGGTTTCTCGCCCGTCTGATATTCCTTTTGCAGGTCGAGGCCGGCGCGGCCTATCACGAGTTTCAATTCGATATCCGCTTGGGTCAGTCGTTTTTCGGACATCTCTTCCAAAACGGGACTTACTTTCGCCAGCATGACGTCGTACTGCTTGAGGGCCATCCAGCATGGGACGGCAATGCCGAGCGCTTGCTTGACGTGAAATTGGAGATCCGGAACCTCCGCCTGCGGCAGGATGATCTCAAGCGTGGAGAGAGCTTCCTTGTAGGCTCCCATCAAGCGTTGGCACTCCGCCTTTTGATTGACGGCCGTCATGCCCGCTTTGTATTTGCTGTACTTCCGGTGTATGTCGCCGTAGGCGTTAGCGGCATTGGTGAGCAACTCATTCCGTTGGGGCGACGATGGATCGACGTACTTCGACGACTCCATTAGCGTCGCGGCGTTCAGCAACTTCGCTCGAACGTATTCGTCTCGCAGGCGATCTCGCTCGGCCTCGCGCGCTGGCGACAGACCCGTTTTGGGAAAACCATCCAAGCGGGCTTTGATATCGGCTTCGATCTTGGTGAACACGTCGCCTGCTTCTTTGAGCTTGTTTCTGGCCTCGGCGAACAGTTCTCCTTTTTTGGCGTTCGGCTTAGCCGCTTTGAAACCAGCGACGGCGGCGCGTTGCATCAGTACGGTGCCAAGCTCGATTTTCGCGGTCAGGCCGAATTTGTCCCGTTCCCGCGCGGTGATGTACGCCTTGAAGGCCGTCTCGGCCGCATCAAGATCTTTTTCGCGCTGATTCAGGTCGTTACGCCGCGTCTTGGAAAGTTCGAGCAAGGTCATCCCGCGCTCGAAGTCGACGGCGTTCTTGATGTCTTGGTTGACCGTCGGATCGTTACCGGCAAGGCTCAGGAAGTCGAGCGCCTCCTCGTAGAAGCCCATATCGCGCAACGCATCGAGAAACCGCCGCGATCGATGTTCGGGCACCTGGGCGGTGGCGTTGGGAATGTAACCACCCGCAAATAACGCGAAAAAAAGAATCGAACCAAGGGCCGCACAAGGGGTTAAAAATCGTTGCTTTGGCGCTGGCATGAGCATCGTCCCTCGCTCGATCAAATGAAAACCCATAGCGAGGCAAACGCTGCTGACTCGCTGCTTGTACTCGCGATTCCGCGGGAAGGCCTCGAACGCGGTCGAAGGCCACTTCTACGCTGGCCGACCCAGCACCATTCCACTTTACGGACGGCACTGCAACGTTGCAATCTACGGCGATGCAATCCGCCGTCGTTCGCAGTAAGGGTGCTCTCACTTCCCGTCGCTCGAAATACCCGACTCGTCCCTGCTCGCCCGACTCCGACTAAGCCAATCCGCCAGAAAGGTGTCGGCGAACAGTTGCAGGATGTGGTATGCGACCATTGGAATCACGCTAAAACCCGCTGCAATCGAGAGATTCATTCCGACCATGAGAGTCTTTTGGCTGCCGGAGAATCCCACGGCTACCTGGTCGGGCCACGACAGCCCGAGTTGCTTGGCCAATTGAAAACCCACGGCGAACATCACGAGGTGGATCAGGAGCACCAGGAAGCACGTAAGACAAATTGTTCCCAGGACCGAACCCGACAGCTCCGAGCCACTTAGTTTTTCGCCCGTCTTGGCCGCACCGATCGCGACCATCGTCAAAATGCAGATCTGCGCCCCAATGGCGAGACTCGCTTTCTGTTTCGACGCCAAGGCCCTCATCCCTCCCCAGCAGCGAACCAGTTGCGCGACGACCACGGGGAGTGCCACAGTCACGGTTAAGAGCAACACCAACGTCCAAAAATCTTCCATTTTTTTGGATTGGGTCTGTTGCCCGGTCATCAGCCACAACCAGGTGGGCGTAATAAAAAAGCAGATCAAGTTGGAAAGCACCGTCACCACCGTCGCCGCCGTATCGTTGCCGCCAGCCTTCCGCGTCCAAACCGTCGCCGAGGCCATCGTGCAGGGCGTGACCGACGCCACCAGCACGCCCATCGCGTACTCGGGCGGGTAAAAGGTGGGTGAGAGAATCCCGCAGCAAACCCACGCAAAGGCAGGCAGCAATCCGAATGTGACCACAATTGCCAGCAGCGCCGCCCAGGGTCGGGCCAGTGTGTTAAGAATCGCCGTCGACTCCAGCGGCAGCGCCATCAGGAACATGGAGAGAGCGACCAACACATCGCGCAAGAGGGACCACCCTGCCAGCGGCAAAAACACCCGCCACCCCACTCCGCCAAGCAGAAAGACGCTAGCGAGTGCCAACAAAAACCAATTGCGTTTGATCCAGGGGAGCAAATGTCGTGGCCTTTTTCGTTCGGTGTCAGCAATTGCCCGGCGCTACCGCAATGAGGCCCAGTGTAACGAGATGCTTTGGCCGAACGAGGAACGCACCGCCCGCGGAGGGCCGAAATCGCCCTATTCCCCTTTCTTTAAGCAGATTAAAATCTCTAAGTTTCCTAGCTAGCGAAGATGATCCGCTGTGGGGCGGTTCCCCATCAGCCGCTTGGCCAGGGATTGCCCCCGCGTCGCAACCTTTGATAGGGCCAAATGTTACGTTACTGGACCGCCGGAGAATCGCACGGAAAAACGTTGATCGCGTTGGTCGACGGCTTTCCCGCTGGAGTGCCGCTCGAGACGGCTTCGATCGACGTTGAACTCAAGCGTCGCCAGGGTGGCTACGGCCGTGGTGGACGGCAGCGGATCGAAACCGATACCGTCGAAATTCTGAGCGGCATCTGGAAAGAGACCTCGCTCGGCAGTCCGATCGCCCTGCAAGTCGTCAACAAGGACTACAAACTCGAGCGACTCAAGGACTTGGAAGGCCCTCGTCCCGGCCACGGCGACCTGACGGGTGCGATGAAGTACCTGGGACCGATGCGCGGCATCCTGGAACGGGCCAGCGCCCGCGAGACGACCGTTCGCGTCGCCGCCGGCGCGCTTGCGAAACAATTGCTGGCCCAGTTCGGCATTCGGGCGACCGGCTACGTGGTCGAGCTTGGCGGCATCCGCCTCGATCCCCCTGCGAACCAGTCGATCGATCAGGCCAACGCCGTTCGCGACGCCAGCGATATCTACTCGCTCCGCCCCGATTTGGACGACCAGGTCAAACAGTACATCGATGAAATGGGCAAGGCAGGCGACACTCTAGGCGGTGTCCTGGAAGCACGCGTCGACGGGCTGCCATTCGGCCTGGGGACGCACGCTCAGTGGGACATCAAGCTCGATGGTCGCATCGCCCAGGCGGTGATGGCCGTTCAAGCGATCAAAGGCGTTGAGATTGGCATGGGCTTCGAAGCCGCCCGGCGGCGCGGCAGCGAGGTTCACGATCCGATTGAGTTCGACGCGAGCCAGGCCCATTCGCCCAATCTTGGCTTCGTGCGTCCGCGCAACAACGCCGGCGGCCTCGAAGCCGGGATGACCAACGGGCAATCGCTCATTGTCCGCGCTGCCAAGAAGCCAATCAGCACACTGGCCAAGCCCTTGCCATCAGTCAAGCTGGCGACGCGCGAGCCCGGAACTGCTTCCTACGAACGGAGCGACGTTTGCGCAGTGCCGGCGGCGAGCGTGATTATCGAGAATGTGGTCGCCTTCGAAGTGGCCCGCGCCCTGTGCGAGAAATTCGGCAACGACAGTTTGAAAGAAATGAAGGCTCGTTACGACCTCTTCCTGGAGATGGCTCGCAAGCATCCAGGCGGTGATGAAGGGAGCGAGGCATAAGGTCCGCGCAGCGCAGGATCGTTAAAGACAGGTGAACAAGGAAGTTCGTCGATGTCGGCGAGCGACAATCAATCACCGGCGACAAGGATGTTCGCCATGCACGAAAGAACGCGACTTTTCGTTTGCCGCGCCGGCTTCGTGCTCGCTTGCTTGCTTCCCACCATTCTTACGGTGTCGGCGATCAGCTACTTCCGCTCCGATGCCTACATGACGGCCCGCCGCGAGGAATGGGTGGCCACGTTCTCGCAGCGATTGGGGATGAAAGTCGAAATCGACGAGTTGAGTTACGTCGATCTCTCGACAGCGTTGCTTAAGGGAGTTCGGCTGCGCGATAGCGAAACCGGCACACTGGTGTGCGAAGCCTATCATGTCGAGGTAACAAAGCTTCCTGATGGCACTTGGGATTTGGGGTTCGAGCTTCCCAAATTGATGACGGAAAGCCTGCCTGCTTTCCAGCAACGTTTGCATGATCGCGTCTTTGCAGAGTTGCCCAATTCGTTTCCGCAGGTGCAGTGCCACGCCAAACAGATGTCCCTGGTAGGCAAAACGCAAGTGACACTCAACGACGTGGCGTTGAACGTATATGTCTCCGACGATGGTCCGACAGCGGAGTGTTACTTCCGCATTTACGGCGTCGAGATGAAGCGGCCGCTCTTCGCAGAAATTCGACGCCATCGCATGGATGGCATGGCCCGTTCGCAGTGGGACTTCACCACGGAAGAATCGGACATCCCGTGCGAAGTGCTGGCGATCTTCGCTCCGCGGCTGTCCATTTTGGGCAACCGTGCAAGGATGAACGGAAACGCCAACGGATCGATCGGCCGTCAGGACGATTCGCTAGTGTTTTTAGGTACTCTGCGCGATGTCAGTCTCGAGAACCTAACCTACGGCCGCGTGCCCCTCACTCCCAAGCTGGGCAAGTCTCGAGATAGGTGGTTGGCGACTGGGTTGTCGGCAATCGACGTTCGGCATTTGCGAATGATTGACGGTAGACTTTCGGAATTGGATGCCAGCTTCATCGCCACCCAAAAGGGTACGCTTGGTAGTGAACTCGTAAATGCCGCGACGAAGTTCTTCCGGTTGCGGGGCCCCAGTGAAGGAAAAACGATTAAGTACCCCTTTGATCACCTCGCCTTCGACGTTGTCTTGGGAGATGACCTGGTTCGACTGACTGGACGAGTCGATCCCAAGCACCTGGGCAACGGTGTAATCGCCAGCAACACCCAAAGGGCGCTGTTGGCCGAGATCGAACCGTGTTCAGTCCCCCAGATCGCGTTGGTTCAATTCTTATCGCCCCAGTCCGATCAATCGATCCCCGCTAGTCCCACGGCGGTCGAACTGATGCGCAGTATCGGACCCCCTAGCCGTCTCCATGCACCGCCGGGCGCCGGGCGAACCGTCCAGACCGAGCGTCCAATGGAAGAAAATCTGAAATAAGCTCGCCGCCACGGCGACATTCTGTAACCGCGGGGAGCGGCGTCGCCACACCCCTAGATTCGCGTCGGTCGCTACAATCAGCGGTTGTTGCCCCGAGAAATTGCGGACTTCGCGCCGCTTCATTCTGGAACGGATTCGCCGGTTTAGGAGTAGCTTCGATGACTAAGTTTTCGATCGTGAGCGCGGCCGCGCTACTAAGCACCGGCCTGGTGTTGTGTGGATGTCCCACGGCGGAGACGCCCGCCCCTCCCAAATCGGTCAAAACCAATAGCAACAGCACCACGACTGGCAATACGACCACAGCCAAAGCCAACACTCCGGCCAAGGACGATATCCAGAAGAAAGCGAACGAACCGGCCGAAGATTCGCAAGCGGGCAATGAGACGGAAAAAGAGATGACCGACAAACAACCCGAAATCGAAACGACCCGAACGGCAGCCGTTGCGCCCAAAGGTGAAGGAGTCAAGTTGGGCGCCAAGGATCGCTTCGGCAATCCGCTCGTTCCGCGCAAAGCGTTCTTCGGTAATCCCGAGAAGGCGCGGGCCCGACTCAACAGCGATGGAAGCTGGATCGCCTGGCAGGCCCCCGTCGACGGCGTCATGAACGTGTGGGCCGCTCCCGTCGACAAAATGGACGAAGGGAAGCCGGTCACCAAGGACACCCACCGCGGCATTCGCGGCTACACCTGGGCCTATACCAACAAGCACATCTTGTATTCGCAAGACAAAGACGGCGACGAGGACTTCCACATCTACAGCGTCAACTTGGAAACGGGCGAGATCAAGGACCTGACGCCCATCGATAAGATCCACGCGCAGATCGGCGGTATCAGCGAAAAATTCCCCCAGCACATTTTGGTCGGCCTCAATGACCGTAACCCGCAACTGCACGACATCTACAAGATCGACCTGCACACTGGTGAGAAAGAGTTGCTCCAAAAGAACGATTTCTTCGTCGGCTTTGAGATCGACGACGACTATCGCGTTCGCTTTGGCATCACGTTCGGCCCCGACGCCAGCATGATTTACATGACGCCCGACCCAGAATCGGAGGAAGGGTGGAAGCCATACATGAAGGTCCCGACGGCCGATGCCATGTCGACCAGGATCGTCGGTTTCGACAAGTCAGGCGACAAGGGCTACTTGATCGATAGCCGCAATCGCAATACGGCTTGCCTTAAGCTGCTCGACCTCAAGACGGGCGAACAGACGCTCATCGCCGAAAACGATAAGGCCGATATCTCGGACGTGATCGCCCATCCCACGGAAAAGACCATCCAAGCAGTCAGCTTTACGTACGAAAAAGCCGAGTGGCAGATTCTGGATGACGCCATCAAACCAGATCTCGACTACCTCAAAACGGTCGATACCGGAGAGTTGCAACTCACGGGACGAACGCTGGACGACAAGAAGTGGACCGTCGCGTTCACCAGCGATAGCGGCCCCGCGAAGTTCTATCTGTACGACCGCGAGAATAAGAAGGCGAAGTTCCTCTTCGTCAGCGATAGCAAGATGGCTGACCTGCCGCTCACCAAGATGCATCCCGTCCAGATCAAGTCGCGCGACGGCTTGACCTTGGTTTCGTACCTCTCGCTTCCCAAGGGAAGCGATACCAAAACGGTCGGTCGTCCCGATGAGCCGTTGCCTCTGGTACTCAACGTGCACGGTGGTCCGTGGGCTCGCGACGATTGGGGCTACGATCCTGAACACCAACTGCTAACCAATCGCGGCTACGCCGTGCTGTCGGTCAACTTCCGCGGCTCGACCGGTTTCGGCAAAGATTTCACGAACGCCGCCAACAAAGAATGGGGCGCCAAGATGCACGACGACTTGATCGACGCCGTGAATTGGGCCGTCGAAAACAAGATCGCCATCAAGGACAAAGTTGCCATTATGGGGGGCAGCTACGGTGGCTACGCGACTCTGGCTGGTTTGACATTTACCCCCGACTTTTTCACTTGCGGCGTCGACATCGTGGGCCCTTCAAGTCTCATTACCTTGACGGCGAACATGCCCGAATACTGGCGGCCCATGGCATCCGTGATGAAGCTCCGTCTCGGCGATTGGGAATCCGAGGAAGGAAAGAAGTTCCTCGAATCGAGGTCGCCGCTTAACTTCGCCGACAAGATTCAACGCCCGCTGTTGATTGCCCAGGGAGCGAACGACCCGCGAGTCAAGCAAGTCGAGGCCGATCAAATCGTTAAAGCGATGTCGGAGAAGAAGATTCCGGTCACGTACGTGCTGTTCCAACAAGAGGGCCACGGCTTTGCCAAGCCGGAGAACCGCTTCGCCTTCTTCGCGGTCACAGAAGCTTTCTTGGCAAAGCACCTGGGTGGCCGCGCGGAAGACATTGGCGATGGCTTTGAGGGGGCGGTGTTCACCGTTCCCGCTGGTGCCGACGATGTTCCTGGACTCGAGGCGGCTCTTGAAACCAGAAAAGAAGCCGCGCCGAACGAAGAAGCGACTGCCCAAGAAGATTCGACGGTCACCAGCGGCGAAGCCGCCCCTAAGCAAGATCAAGATTAGCCGTAGATTGAGGAAGCAACCGTGTCCCGCTACTTTGTCACGCCCGATCACTGCTCGAAGCACACTATTTTTCCCGGCGTTACCATCGAAACGGCCGCCGGGCATCACATGATGCTGAGCCTGGTCAAGTTCGAGCCCCACGCCATCGTGCAGCCCCACAGCCATCCCCACGAACAAATGGGGATGCTGCTGGAAGGAGAACTCACCTTCACCATCGGCGACGAGTGCCAAACGCTCAAACCAGGCGAAATGTGGCGCATCCCAGGCGGCGTAACCCACAGTTGCGTCGCTGGAGATAAACCGGTCCGGGCGCTCGATTTCTTCCACCCGATTCGTGAAGACTATCGGTAGGCTTCGGCGTAGCCGCACTCGCCAAGAGTGCGGAAGGTGGAGCTTGCATCACGGGTCATGCAACCATTTTCTTTGGAGCGGTGTCAACCCACCGCGTTCTGGCGAACGCGGCTACTCGAAAACTGGCTCGCCGTTTGCTACAGCACGTACGTCGACCGTTCGCTTTTTGCGGGCGGCGAGTCGTGTTATCTTGAGGCTCACGGCGAACGACTCCAGGAAAAACTCCCTGGTTCGACCTGAGGTCTGGAGCCTGAAGCCTCACTTATCTAGCTAGGGTCGCCGGTATGAAATGGGAAGGTCGCGAGGGTAGCGAAAACGTCGAAGATCGCCGTGGTGCGGGCGGGCCGATCCTGGTCGGCGGCGGGATTGGAACGATCGTCCTGGCCTTGCTCGTCATGTTTTTGACGAACGACCCACGACTGGGGCGAGAGATCCTCGAACAAGGCCAGCAGCAACAAGCTCTACCCGGCGGAGACGACGGCGAGGTCCAAGAATCTCCCGAAGAAGCGCGGTCGGCAAAATTCGTCCGCGTCATTTTGAAAGACACCGAGGACGTTTGGACCAAGATCTTCGCCGAAAATAAGATGCGGTATCCCAAGCCGACATTGGTCCTGTTCCGCGGCCAAACCAACTCGGGTTGCGGCCTGGCCGACGCCGGAATGGGGCCGTTTTATTGTCCCAACGACGAGAAGGTTTACATCGACCTTCGCTTTTTCGAGTTGATGAAGCAGCGCAAAGTGGGAACGCCCGGCGACTTTGCCCAAGCGTACGTCATCGCCCACGAAGTGGGGCACCACGTGCAAAAGCAGCTCGGACTGACGCGGCGAGTCGAGGAAGCCCGTGCCCGTTCCGAAGAGGAAGGCAATCAGATGTCTGTGCGACTAGAACTCCAAGCCGACTATCTGGCCGGGGTGTGGGCGCATCACGGCCAACAAATGAAAGGCTTTTTGGAGCCAGGGGATATCGAAGAGGCGCTCGAGTGCGCCCAGGCCATTGGCGACGACTATTTGCAAAAGCGCGCTCGCGGCTACGCCGACCAGGAGAGCTTCACGCATGGCTCGTCGAAGCAGCGCTACAAGTATTTTCGGCTGGGGATCGAGACGGGCGACTTGAGCAGGCTCGAGCAGTTTTTCAAAGTTCCCTACCACCAACTGTAAAACGGGTCATGGAACAGGTTGTCGAACCTTCGATCGCTGGCAGCGCTACGGTCAGTACCGTCTCGCCTTATCGTTCCGGGCCCGTTCCGCGCGTCCGCCCTTTGCGGATTGGTCCGCACGTCATCGATCCGCCTATTCTGCAAGCGCCCATGGCGGGCTTCACCAACTTCGCGTTCCGGCAGATCGTCCGCGAGTTCGGTGGCGCTGGTTTGCAAGCGACCGAGATGGTCAACGCCAAGGGCTTCGTGTGGCTCGACGAACACGATTGCGAACACCCTGATCGCTTATGGGGCGTGAAGGACGAAGCGCGGCCACTAGCCGTTCAAATTTGGGACAACGAACCGGAAATACTCGCCAAGGTGGGACGGCGTCTCGCCGAGGAATATCAAGTCAGCGTGGTCGATATCAACTTCGGCTGCCCCGTGCCGCAGGTGACCGAGAAGGCCCACAGCGGCTCGTACTTGCTGCGTCATCCAGAGCGCATGGCGACCATCATCACGCGAGTGGTGGAAGCCTGCCGCCCGATTCCTGTTACGGCAAAGATTCGCTTGGGTTGCACGCGCGAGACGATGAACGCCAAGGAGATCGCCAAGGTCGTCGAAGGCTCGGGCGCTGCGGCGCTAACCGTTCACGGCCGGGTTGCCGCCGACTTCTTCAAAGGGAACGCCGACTGGGATCGGATCTCCGAACTCAAGAGTTGTTTGACTAGCATCCCATTGATTGGTAACGGCGATCTCGATTCGGCCGAAAAGGTGGTCACGGCGTTCCAAAAGTATGATGTCGACGGCGTCATGATCGCCCGAGCATCGCTCGGCCGGCCGTGGTTGTTCGCCCAAGCGGCGGCCGCATTGCGCGGCGAGCCAATCCCGGCGGAGCCAACGCTCGACGAACAACGCGCGTGTGTTCTCCGACACTACGATCTGGTCCTTAAACGCTTCGGCGAACAGCAGGGGACGATGCTGATGCGGAAGTTCTCGGCGTGCTACGCCCAAGGGCGGCCAGGGGCCCGGTATTTCCGAACGTACATCCAGAAAGTGGTCACGCCGGACGAATTCCGCGACGTGGTCGATCGCTACTTTCCTCGGGACGAGTGGCTGGCAAATCCGCCGCCTCACTGGACGGGCCAAATTGCCTGACCCAAAGGCAATATTTCGTTGCTCGATTGGCGACGATTTGCTTGTCACGCTTCTAAAACGCGATATCTTGCGATTCTACTCGCGCCCCCTGCTTCTTTACGCTTCGGAGTTCTTGCCATGCCCCTTCCCATTCCCAGTCCCAAGGCAGCCACCGACAAAGCCTTCTCGTTAATCAACGAGTTCAAGAACTTCCTGTTCAAAGGCAACCTGGTCGACATGGCTGTCGGAATTGTCATCGGCACCGCCTTCAGTGGCCTGGTGAAATCGTTTCTCGACAAGATCCTAATGCCCTTCATCGCCGTGCTTACGACGCCAGGCGGAGAGAAAGCCCAAGAAGCGAAGGATGCCCTCGCGCATTTGTCCTCCAACATTAAAGGGGTCAACATTCCCTGGGGCGCATTCATTGCCGACTTCGTCAATTTCATCGTCCTTGGCGCGGTGGTTTTCTTTGTAATCGTCAAGCTGCTCGGCGCGCTGGTCAAGGCGAAGGAACAGCCCCCTGCCCCAGCAGCACCCACCAAGGAAGAGTTGCTGCTGACTGAAATCCGCGACTTGCTGGCCAAGCAACAAGGGGGTCTCGCGGCGGAGGCGCCAAAGCCCTAACGACGGTCGGCGATTCTCAACACACTGGCGCAGCATTAAGATCGTCCCATTCCACTTTCGTTCGCGGAGCACATGATGAAACTGGGACTGATCAATTCCGCTTGGGTCCAGGCGAACCAGCCCACGGTCTACGGGCTTCGCAAGACCAAAGAGATCGGCTTCGACGCGATCGACATTTTCATCGACCCGCTCGACGCACCTGTCGCCGAGCAGAAGCTGATCAAGGACGAATGCGACCGGTTGGGACTGCCGATTATTTCGATCGCCTGCGTGGCCGTCGGGCTGATCGATTTCAATCCCAGCGTGCAACGCTTTCACGTCGAGCGAGTAAAACGCTATCTCGACCTGGCCCACTGGTACGAGGCCAAAAATGTTTTGGTCGTGATCGGCGAATACATCTGGAACCAGGAAGTCATTCCCCCCCAGGAACAGTGGCAAACCGGCGTGAGACTGTGCCAGCAGCTGGGTGACTACGCTGCCGACCTTGGCGTGCAAATCGCCTTGGAGTTGGAGCCGTTTCACCTTTCGCTGTTGAACTCGGTCGATACGATGGTCCGCTTCATCGACGACTGCGATCATCCAGCCGTCAAGGCGAACATCGACGTCTCCCACCTGCACCTGGCCAAAGTCGCTCCGCAGGAGTTGCGCCGGCTGAAAGGCAAGGCCATTCACTGTCACATTAGCGATTGCGATGGGAAGAAGCACGGCGATTTGCCGCCGGGCCGCGGCGTAGTCGACTTTGCTCCGTACCTGCGCGAGATCGCCGCGCTGGGGATCGACGGCACGATGTCAATCGAGCTGGAGTACTCGCCTCAGCCGGACAAAATCGCCGACTGGGTAGCTGAAGCCTACACGGCGACCGACAAGCTGATGCGCGCCGCGAACTTGAGAGGTTAACGTTTATGAGTTCGCGAGCTCACCGCCGACGCAAGCAGCGACGCGATATCGTGCGGCACGCGCCGCCCAATGCGCCGCCAGGGACGATTGTCGTCGATCCCAACGCGCCCAAAACGCACATCCGATTGTTCGCTTTCTGCCAGGACTCTTTTCAAGAGTTCGACAACGTAACGATCGAGCAGATCCGTACGGAACTTGCGAAGAACATTGTGATTTGGGTCAACGTCGAAGGCCTTGGCGACAAAGCAACGATCGAACGGCTGGGCGAGGTATTTGGACTACACAAACTTGCGCTCGAGGACGTGGTCAACGTCCACCAGCGTGCAAAAGTAGAGCAATTCGGCGAGGTCTTGTTCTACGTGGCGCCGATGGTCTCGACGAACGAACCGTGCACGTACGAACAGCTGAGCCTCTTCATCTCGCCGCGGTTCGTGTTGACGTTTCAGGAAGGTCTCCCAGGCGATAATTTCGAAGGCGTTCGCCAGCGGCTGCGGACCGATAGCGGCCGCATTCGCAAATCGGGTCCTGATTATCTGGCGTACACACTGATCGATGCCTTGATCGACGGCTACTACCCGGCTCTTGAGCGCCACGGAGATCGGCTAGATCAGCTCGAAGACATCATGTTCGATGCGAGCAAGGGGAGAGCCTCGATCGACGAACTCCACTTGATCAAAGGAGAACTGCGGCAGATCCGGCGGGCGATTTGGCCGCAGCGCGAAGCTGTCGGCGCGCTGCTGCGCGACTCGACCACACAGATTTCGCCGGAAACCAAAGTCTTTCTGCGAGACTGCTACGACCACGTGGTCCAACTGATCGACCTGGTCGAAACCTATCGCGAAATGGCCGCCGACCTGCGCGACCTTTACATGTCGACCGTCAGTAATCGCATCAACGAAACGATGCGCGTGCTTACGATCATCAGCACGATCTTCATCCCGATCACGTTTATCGCCAGCATTTATGGGATGAACTTCAATCCTGACTTACCGGGCAATATGCCGGAACTCATTACCCCTTACGGCTATGTTATCGCCCTGGGCATGATGCTGCTCACGGCGATCGCGATGCTGATTTACTTCTATCGAGAGGGATGGATTTTTCGCGGCAAAGTCGGAAAGTACTGAGCCAGCGCTCTACTCACGGAAAATCAAGCCCGCGGCGTCGACAAACTGACGGGGCCCAAGCGCCCGCGCCTGGCGCTTTGCCAACTATACTGGCAAAGTCTCGGCGATCACTGTTTGACACCTGCGTGGATGCGCTATGGCCTTTCGATTGATCTTCGCTTCGGCGTTTGCACTTATCTTCTCCCTCGGTTTATCGGCAAACGGGCAAGAGACGCCTCCCAAGCCCACGGACCCCACGGCCGGTTACCTGCAATTTCACGAGTTCGTCAGCCGCGCTAAAAAGCTGACAGGAACTCCTCGCGTCTCCGTCGAAACTATCGGCACCACCGACCAGCAGCGCGAGATTCTCGCGATTGTGGTCGGCGACGATGTGCAGCGACCGGGCATCGCCATCGTCGGCGCTGTCCATGGTCCCAACTTGGCGGCGGGCGAGATTGTCCTCCGAATGGCCGAACGAGCGGCCGGCGCCACGGACGATGCGACCAAGGCCTTGCTGGCCAAACACACGCTCTACTTCATTCCGTTCCCTACGCCCGACGCGTCGATAAAAGCCTGGAATGCACCTCGCCGGGAAGTTGCCGGCAACGGAAAGCGAACCGACGACGATCGCGACGGCACCGCAGGCGAGGATCCGCCCGAGGACCTCAACGGCGACGGCTTGATCACGATGATGCGCGTCGAGGACGAAGCCGGGACCTACATTCCCCATCCCGACGAGCCGCGCATTTTGGTCGAGGCCGATCCGCGCAAGAAGGAAAAAGGACGCTACAAGCTGCTCATTGAAGGAGTCGACAACGACGGCGACGAACAGTGGAACGAAGACGCCGGCGACGGCATCGAGTTCAACCGCAGTTTCCCCTTCCGCTACGAACCATTCCAGAAAGGAACGTCGTCCCACTCGGCCACCGAATCAGAAACTCGCGCGCTCCTGGACTATCTGTTCGATCGCCGCAACGTCGCCATGGTGATGACGATCTCCCCCAACGACAACCTCAGCATCACGTGGAAGCCCAACAGCGATCGCGAGCGACAAGCCTACAAGACGACGCTCTTAGCAGCCGATGTTCCATACGTCGAAAAGCTTGCCGAGCAGTTTCGCACCATCCTCGACGTAAAGGAGCCACCCGAGGCACCCAACGATGGCGGCAACTTCGTCGAATGGGCCTACTACCACTACGGACGATTTTCACTGGCCAGCCGCGGCTGGGCGATTCCCAAAACGGCACCCAAGCAAGATCCTCAGCCATCCGGCGACGCTCCCAAGGCTGACGCGAACAAACCCAAACCAGACGATCGCGCCCCTGCCGAGCGCAACGCCTTGTTGTGGTTCGCCCAGGAAGGGATCAACGGCTTCGTCGACTGGCGCCCCATCGAGCACCCCGATTTTCCTGGCAAGAAAGTGGAGGTCGGCGGATTCGTTCCGCTCGTTCGCTTAAATCCGCCTGCGGCGATGTTGGATGGACTTGGCGAAAAGCATTTCAACTTCCTGACGAAAGTGCTCGAATCGTTGCCTTCGATCCGCCTGGCGGAAACGAAGGTCGAACCCATTGGCGGCGGCGTGTACCGCATCACGGCAACGCTCCGTAACGACGGCTATCTGCCGACGATGCCCGCCATGGGACGCATCAATCACGAAGCGTTCCCGTTGTGGGCTGAGATCCAACTCCCGGAAGGAGCCAAGTTCCTGACAGGAACTCGCAAACGCCAACTCGGGCCTCTAGAGGGAGTTTCAGGATCAAGCACGTTTACGTGGCTCGTCCAATCCCCCGCTGGCCCGGCAACAATCAAAGTCACGGCCCCAGCCGCGGGGACCGTCGAAAAGAAAATTGATTTACCTGCACCGTAACGCTTTAGGATTTTTGCCACAGAGGTCACCGAGATCGCAGAGGACGGGGAAAGAGAATCAGCATGCCTTACTTCACAAATCATCAATCATCAGTCAATTAATCGTCCTCCTCTGCTCCCCAGCCGCCTAACTTGGTTGCCGCACCGCGCACAGACAGGATTGTCTGTGCCACTTTTAGGATCCTCTCAGAGAACTCCGTGCCCTGTAGCAAAAAATCGAAAGACCTCCGCATGATTCGCACCTTTTGTTTTTCGATAATCCTCTTGGCGATGTGCGCGGGTTCGCTCTTCGCCGAGGGGCCCGTTTCCGCCAATCCGTACAGCACGCCGGCTTTCAATCCCAAGCCGGCGGTTCCTGCGCAGTGGAATCGTTACCACGACTACAGTGACTCGACCAAGCTGCTGCAAGAACTCGCCAAGGCTCACCCCGAGTTCTGCAAGCTCGAGAGCCTTGGCAAGTCGTACGGCGGGCGGGAGATGTGGGTGATGACCGTCACCAACTTCGCGAAGGGGCCGATCGAAGACCGGGCGGCGATGTGGATCGACGGCGCCATCCACGCTAATGAAATCCAGGCGACCGAAGTCGCCTTGTATACCGCTTGGTATCTGCTGGAAACGCGCGGGCACAGCAAGAAGGTGGCTCAGTTGCTCGACGAGCGGGTCTTCTACATCATGCCGATGATGAGCCCCGACTCGCGCGACGCCCACTTCTACGAGCCGAATACCACTCACTCGCCGCGCAGTGGGCAACGCCCCATCGACGACGACAAGGACGGCCTGGTCGACGAAGACAAGGCCGACGACCTGGACGGCGACGGCCACATCACCGAGATGCGGGTGAAGGACCCCAACGGCCGCTTCAAGCCCCATCCCGATTTCCCCTCGCTGTTGATCCCGGCCAAGGAAGGCGAAAAAGGGAGTTACACGCTGCTGGGAACGGAAGGGCTCGACAACGATGGCGACGGCCAGGTGAATGAAGACGCCGACGGCCGCTACGATCCCAACCGCGACTGGGGCTGGGGCTGGCGCCCCGCGTACATCCAAGGCGGCGCGTACCGCTATCCATTCTCGATCGGCGAGAACCGGATGGTGGCCGACTTCATCATGAAGCACCGCCACATCGCGGCCGCCCAGTCGTATCACAATGCAGGTGGCATGATCCTTCGCGGCCCCGGCTCCAAGAGCGAAGTGTACGACCCGCGCGACGTCGCCGTGTACGACGCGTTGGCGAAACCAGCCGATGTGATGTTGCCCGGTTATCGCTACATGGTGACGGGCATCGACTTGTATGAAGTCCACGGTGGCGAAATCGATTGGCTTCACAACACGCAAGGGGTGTTCACGTTCACCAACGAGCTGTTCACGCCATTCAACTTCTTCCGCCGCAATGAAAGCGGGGGCTTCTTCGGCGGCGATGTCGCGCAAGAGACTTTTAACCGGCGGCTGTTGTTGGGCGACGGCTTCGTCGAGTGGCACGAGATCGATCACCCGCAGTACGGCAAAGTCGAAGTCGGCGGTATGACGAAAACGTGGCTGCGGCAACCTCCTTCGTTCCTGCTGGAAGAAGAGTGCCACCGCAACATGGCCTTTACGCTCTGGCACGCCGACCAGATGCCGCAAGTTCACGTCCAATCGGTCACAAAGAAGCCCTTGGCCGACGGGCTGGTCGAAGTGACCGCCGTTGTCGAAAACCTCAAGCTGATTCCCACGCACAGCGCGGCCGACATGGATCACAAGATTACGCCCGCGGTGGAAGTGGAACTGAAGGGCGAAGGAATTCAGCCGCTGACGGCGCTCCTCAGCACCGAACCATTTTTCGAAACTCCAGGCGAACAAAAGCGCAAGCCGGCGATCGTCAAACTGCCGACGCTTCCCGGCCACGGCGTTCAGTACATTCGCTGGATCGCAAAAGGAACAGGTCCTGTCGAAGTTGAGATCCGCGCCACCAAAGGTGGCCGCGACAAGAAGACCGCCGAGTAGACATTCGAAACAAACCAACCTCTCACCACGATCGCCGCCATGATTCTTCGAATCGCCTTCGTTCTCACTTTGTCGCTGACAACCCTTTCATCGGTTTCCGGTGCTGAACCGGAGGCTACGATTCGCCACTCCTACATGGTGCTAGGGGCTAAGACTGCGATCATCGACGAGGACGGCAAAGCCATTTGGGAATACGCAGGCGGTTCGCGCGATGGCTTTGTTCTTCCCAACGGCAACGTGCTCTTGGCCTACAGCGACCGCGTCGAGGAAGTCACGCGCGATTCGCAGGTCGTTCTGAAATACGAAAAGAGCCCGGAGAACAGCGAGATTGGCACCGCGCAGCGGCTCTACAACGGAAACACGTTGGTGACGGAGCTTGGCAAGAAGCCGCGCCTGCTCGAAATCGACGGCAAGGGAAAGATCGTGCACGAATTCGCCTTGGATCCCGAAACCGACAACGCCCACATGCAAACGCGGATGGCTCGGCAACTCAAGAACGGCAACTACCTGGTGCCGCATCTGCTCGCGTTCTCGGTGAAGGAGTACACCCCGGAAGGCAAGATCGTCGGCCGCATGGCGACCGATCTGAAAGAGATCGGTGGACGCGAAGCGGAGAATTGGCCTTTCACGGCCATCCGGCTCGACAATGGCAATACGCTCGTCTCGCTCACGCACGGCAACAAGGTGGCCGAGTTCGATCAGCAAGGCAAGATCGTCTGGAAAGTCGACAACAACGATGTTGGCGGCAAGTTCAAAGATCCCTGCGGATCGCAGCGACTCGCCAACGGCAATACCGTGGTCGGAAGCCACGCCGCGAACACCGGCATTTCGATGGTCGAAGTGACGCCCGAGAAGAAGATCGTCTGGACCAGCGATCACCCGCTGGCCGCGGGCGTGCATCACTTTCAAATCCTGACGACCAACGGCAAGCCCGAGCCGGGTATGCCTCTCAAGTAGTCGACTCGCTACGCGAACAATTCCTTGACCACGTACCGTGCACGTCGGTCAGTCGGTAATCGCGCCGGCATGGCGGAACGTCAGCCGCGTGTGGAACTGCCACAAACCGGAGACGAAACTTCGCCAAGCGGGCTCGAGCCGTGAAACTCTCAGTTTATCGCAAGTTTCCGCATATCCGACTTTTAAACGTTTCGTAACATCCTCCGCACGTTTTTGTGGGATAAAAAGCGGATCCTGGGCAAGTCAAAACGCCCCTAAACCGTGATCGTCGGTGACCACTTCAAGCGTTACAACCCCTTCGCTCGTTTTCCCACGCCAAAGCCCCCAAACCGGCTGTCATTTGCTAGATTTTTGAGAGCGATTGCCCCGAGAGTAAGCCAGACTTTCGAAGGACAGTTCCCCGCAGACCACCATTTCGCAAAGGTCGCCTTTTGAACATTCTTCTTGCCAGTAGCGAAGTAGTGCCTTTCGCCAAGACGGGTGGACTGGCCGACGTGTGTGGTGCGTTGCCCCGCGAACTTGCCAAACTGGGCCACAACGCGTCCGTGATTTTGCCGGCCTTCCGCAGCACGCGCCAAAGCGGCCGGCCGATCGAAGGAACCGGCATCCAGTTCGACGTTCCCATCGGATCGCGCATCGTCCGTGGACGGCTTCTTAAATCAACCTTGCCCGATAGCGACGTGCCGGTCTACCTCGTCGAACAGGATGAGTACTACGACCGTCCGGAACTCTACCGAGCCTCGGGCGAAGACTACCGCGACAACTGCGAGCGATTTGTTTTCTTTTGCCGCGCCGTCATGGAGACGATTCGCCTGGCACAATTGCCGGTCGACGTGATCCACTGCAACGATTGGCAAACGGGATTGATTCCAGCGCTGCAAGCTATCGACTACCGCCACACGCACGGCTACGAGAAGATCGTCACGCTGATGACGATCCACAATATGGCCTATCAGGGAAATTTCCCCGCCAACGATATGCACCTGACGGGGCTCGATTGGAAGTACTTCAATTGGCAGCAGCTTGAGTTTTACGGCAACCTGAATCTCTTGAAGACAGGCCTGGTCTTCTCCGACGCGATCAACACCGTCAGCCCGCGCTACGCGCTTGAGATCCAGTCGTCGGACATGGGTTGCGGCCTTGAAGGCGTTCTTCAATCGCGCAGCGCCGTGCTGAGTGGGATTGTGAATGGCGTCGACTATGGCATCTGGAACCCGGCCATCGATCCCCAGTTGCCCATGCAATACGACGAGCACAATTGGTCGACAGGCAAAGCGTTCTGCAAAGCCGCACTCCAGCGTGAAGTGGGGCTGCCGCAAGAAGCTGGCGTACCGCTAGTCGGACTGATCGGACGCTTAGCCGATCAGAAGGGCTGGGACCTTGTCGAGCCATGCATCCGCCAATGGGCGGCGCATCGCGACGTTCAATGGGTCGTGCTGGGTTCGGGCGAGCCACACTATCAAGAAAAGTTGCAGCAACTGGCAAGTCAGTATCCACACCGCGTGGCGGTGAAGTTGGCTTTCAGCGACGAACTGGCGCACCGCATCGAGGCCGGCAGCGACATGTTCCTGATGCCGAGCCGCTACGAGCCCTGCGGCCTGAACCAGCTCTATAGCCTGCAATACGGCTCGGTCCCCATCGTCCGCGAGACCGGCGGCCTCGCCGACACCATTTGCGATGCCTCGCCCGAAAACCTGGCGGATCGCGTGGCCAACGGGTTCAGCTTCGAGGAATACAGCCTTCCGGCAATGGAAAACGCACTTGAGAAGGCTGTCGCGTTGTATCAGCAGTCGCCCGAATCGTGGGGCCACCTGGTCGTGACTGGAATGCGTCAAAACTGGAGCTGGTCGAACAGCGCTGCCCGCTACGTCAGCCTCTACCAGGCAATGATGGCGCGAGTATAGCGAACTGCGATTGGCCGTTCGCAGGTGAGATGCCGGCCTACAGCTTTTTTTTAGGCCTATAACTTTTTGGGCACTGGCCGAGCTTTCGGACGATCCAGCATCATTTTCTCTTCATCGCGCGGCCGCGCGGGTGGAGGGTTGTTGTTCGCGGCTGGATTCATCTTGGGTGGCGGGGGAGGAGGCGGAAGATAGTCTTCCGTCCATTTCCAGCCGATCGGCGTGGCCAGTTCCTTTTCGGCCATGTGGGCCCACGGCGTGCCGGCGTGATCGGCTGCCACGCGCTTGAGATACGTCTTCGCCTTCTCAGCCATTTGCGAAAGCTGGCTTCCCACCGTGACGGAGTCGGCCGGCTTCAAAACCCAAACATTCGTCTTGGGATCGGTGGCCTTCAATCCCCGCTTCGCGCTGGCGAGCATCGCGTTATAAGTTTCGGTTCGCACCTTCGCGGCCATCACGCGTCCAATCGCCAGGTCGTAGCCGGCCTGCCAACGGGGAGTAATTTCCTTCGGGCGATCCGCCTCTCCCTCTTTGAGGATTTCGAACATGATTTCGATGCGAGGTTCGAGCACGGCCGCTGCTCGTTGCGCCTGCGTCAGCGATTCGACAAATTGCCCTTCGTCGCGTTTTACGAACCGCAGTTGAGGATTCTCCATCTCACCCACGAGTGAAGCCTTCGAAGCTTTCACCAGGGCCTGGCGGCACCTGTTCTTTTGCACACGGCGGACCGATTCCTCGAAGGAGACGTAGTCGGGCTTGTAGCGACGCATCGCTTCGGAATCGTAGAAGTATTTGAGGTGAGCCTCGAACGGCTGGATCGATGCCTTGGTAACAGCCCCTTTGCTCTCGCGGCTGGAGTGGACGGTGAAGTACGTGCCGCCTGTTTCATAGCAGAGCCGGGTCAGTGCGAACGGACCAAAGCCCGAATCGATCGGCGCCGATTCCTCGAAGGCGATTTGCCCCGATCCAATCTGCACGAATTCGGGGAACATCGATTCAGGCCCCTGCTCGACCACGCCCCATTGCGGCGTTTGGTCGAACTTCGGATCGGGATCGACCCATTTCACCTGCGTTTCGCGTTGGCCGAACGGAGCCGGAACCCCCACCACGTAGACAGGCATCGCCAGGCGGCGGCAGGTCTTTACGGTGATCTCGAGCTTGTCGTTCGCGTCCGAACCAATCTCGTCGGAGAAAACAACCAACATCACGTTCCGCTTGTCGTTTCCGGAGGTTCGATAGTGGGCGAACTTTTGGGCCGCTTTCAAGACGGCCGTGAACGTCATCTCATCGCCCGAGTCGTCTGCCGGGATCTTGCTTACGGCTTCCTGGATTTCGGCCAGATTGTCGGTCGGTTCCTTCGTCATCCATTTCACGTCGGAGCCAAAGCACATCACGCTTGTGAGAAGCGGCTTGTCTTCGTGTTTCGAAAAGGCGGTCGTCCCAGCGGCTTCGACAATGCCGAGCTCGCGATAGATCCGATCAAACCGCTCGTTCACCGTCGCTCGTTGCTTGATCATGCTCGGAGATTGGTCGAACAACCAAACCACCAGCGTTTTGTTGTCGTCGAGCGATTGAAGGATTTCGTACGTCAGACGGTCAACGGCTCCGGCGGCTCCAATCGCTCCCTCGCCCGACGTTCCTTTGACCACCATCAATTCGTGGGCGCTCATTGCCGCCGGCACGTCGAACGAACGGTTCATCTCGAACTCGGGGGCGCCGGTGGTTTCCACCATGTTGACCGGAACATCTACGTCGGTGATCGGCCCGAGTTCGGGTCCCAACGAAAGCGCCATCCCACTGCCGTTGGCGCTACCCGCCCCCACTTCTTCGACCGGAATATCGCTGACCGTAAACTCTTCGGGCGGGAGGACGATCTCTTCGAGCGGTTCCAGAGGCGGATCGCTCACCATCACGACTTCAGGGACCACTTCCTCGACGGGAATGACCACGTAAGCCAAGACGGCCACCAACGTGACGTGCACAAGAAGCGAGGCGAAAAACGACAGCACATCGGCGTCGAAAGGAGATTCTTCCTCACCCGTCGTGATTTTCCACCACCGACGGAGATTTCGAAAAATACTCACGCCGCTTCTCCTTGGTCGCTTGTCCATCGAGGATGGGCGACATTGGGCGCCCCAAATGGTCTCGATCCGAACTCGTTCGCAACCTAACCCTAAAGCATTTGCCGTTGCTGGCTTGTGGTAACGCCCATTTTCTACGGAAACGCCAAAAATAGGCTTACTTCATGATTGTCACGTAAGCCGCTCAACGAATCAAGCAACATGATTCGGATTCTTCGCGGCGAGCTCCCGGCACGTGGGAGCCTAATCTCCCATTACACGCCGGAAATCAAGCCTAAATGGGCAACACCGGCAGGCTTCCCCGAAGCTGGCCCCAGTTCAGGGAAGCCGCCTGTGCTGTGCCACCTATTTCAGAACAAATGCATCGACAAAAAGTACTCGATCGGGGCGTTCTCCGACTGCTAAGACCCCTGCGAGAGCCTGCGGCATTTCTCCTCTCGCGGTCTGACGGATTGGTAACGGGCGTGCCGCCGCCCTGCGCTACGATCGAACTTGCCCGGTGCTAGTTCAACGTCTAGGATCAAGCACGCACGGGAAATTGTGCCGATCGGCTAGTCTTTTTCCTTTGCGCAAAGGGCGCGGATGCCCGATCCCCGCCCTGTTAGGTGAAAATAGGCGGTTTTGGTCCTGGAAATCGTGTTTTGGTCCCAGAAGCCTTGTTCAGAAAAAAGTGGATCGCGGTGGCGACTAACTTTTGGGGGACCAAAGGCTAGGGCGAATTCTCGTCCCCTTGTCCTACTTCCTTCGTTTTGAGTGAAGGTGCTCGCAATATGTTGTGTTCCTTGGCGATTCGTTCCAGCGTCTTTCGAACGCTTCACAGTTGGCGGTTAGGTCACTTGGCGGTGGTGTTAGCAGTTTTGGGCGTGGCTCATATCGCGCCGGCCCAAGGACCCAATCCCGCCAACAAACAGCGTCCGCCGGCCATTCGATTGGCTCAAAACCCCAAGGTCGCAGAACCCAACGCGGAGGAAGCGGAAGCTGCTCGGCGTAAACGCGCCGCCAGCGATCGCCAAATCATCAACACCGTTTTCACGTTGATGAAGCAAGACCACCTGACGAAGCACCCGCTCGACGACGAGATCTCGCAGCGAGCCCTCTCGCTGTTTTTGAAGCAGCTCGACCCGCTCAAGATGTACTTCTACCAATCCGACATTGACGAGTTCGAGCGCTCGCGCAACCAGCTCGACGACTTTGTCGGATCCAAGAAGGACAGCAGTTTTGGTTACTTCGTCTTCAGCCGCTGGATCGAACGGGTCCAAGAACGCGTCGCGATGGTGAACCAAATCCTGAAAGAGAAACTCGATTTCACCGCCCATGAGTCTCTCGTCACCGATGGCGACAAACTCAAGTATGCGACTACGCCTGAAGAATCGATGGCCCGCTGGCGCAAGCGGGTGAAGTACGACTTGTTGCTGCTCAAGAGCGACAAGACCGAGAAGCTGACCGACGAAGCCGCGCGGCAACGCCTCGCGCGCCGTTACAGCGCCCTTTTGCGTAACGCCACACAGACCGAGCAAGACGAACAACTGGAGACGTTTTTGACGTCGATCACGTCGTCGTACGACCCGCACACGAATTACATGTCGCCCAGCAGCCTGGACGACTTCAACATGCAGATGAAGTTGAGCCTCGACGGAATCGGGGCAGCGCTCCAATCGATCGATGGCTACACGGAAGTTTCGAAGATCGTCCCCGGCGGCGCCGCCGACAAGCAAGGCGAGCTGAAGGAAAAGGATCGCATTGTGTCGGTCGGACAAGGCACCGATGGCGAGATGGTCGACGTTAACGAAATGAAGCTGAAGAAGATTGTCGATCAGATCCGCGGCAAGGCCGGCACCATCGTCCGGTTGGGCGTGATCCCCGCTGGCACGAACGAAATCAAGATCATCCAGATCACCCGCGCGAAAATCGAACTTAAGGATAGCGAAGCGCGCGGCGAGATTATCGAAGCAGGCGAAAAGGTCGGCGGCGGAGCCTACAGATTCGGCTTCATCGACCTTCCCAGCTTCTACATGGACATGGATGGAGCCAAGAAGGGCGTCGTCGATTTTAAGAGCACCACCAAAGACTGCGAACGGATATTGAACGACTTCAAGGCCAAGGGGGTCGATTGCGTGATCCTCGACCTCCGCAAAAACGGCGGCGGCAGCCTGCAAGAAGCCATTCGCCTGACGGGCTTGTTCATCGAAGCCGGCCCGGTCGTTCAAGTAAAGGATTCCAACGGCGAAGTAAGCCCGTACAACGACGAAAATGAAACGATGCTGTGGTCGGGTCCGCTCGTGGTCCTTAACAGCAAGTTTAGCGCGAGTGCCAGCGAAATCTTCGCCGGCGCCATCCAGGACTACCAGCGAGGATTGATTGTGGGCGACACCACGACCCACGGCAAAGGAACGGTTCAAAGCCTGATCGAGCTTGGCAGCACGCTGTTCGCCAATGGTCGCCGGCCGCCGAACTTGGGCGCGCTCAAGGTCACGATGCAACAGTTCTATCGTCCCAGCGGCGACAGCACGCAGAAGCGGGGTGTGTACTCGGATGTCATTCTCCCGTCGATCACCGACAAGATGGACGTCGCCGAATCGGACCTCGATTACGCACTCGAGTTCGACAAGGTCGACGAGCAACCTCACGCTCGGTTCAACCAGATCAACTCAAACATGGTTCGCGAATTGCGGAACCGATCGCAAGCTCGGATTGCGGCATCGGCTGACTTCCAAAAGCTCGACAAGAACATTGCCCGCTTCGTCGATCAAAAGACAAAGAAGGAAGTGCAACTGAACGAGGCCGACTTCCTGGCGCAACGCGAGGAAATCGATGCGGAACGTGAGCAGGAAAAGATGGCCGAAGAGAACGAAAAGGCCCGCGACAAAGTGGTACAGCGGAATTACTACACCGACGAAGTATTGCACATCGCCGTCGACTACATGAACCTGCTGGGCCTGAACAAGGTCGCCAAGGCGAAGTAAGTCGATTGCTTCGTCCGCGGAAAACTAAGTTTCCCGCGAGCCCCAAAAACGATTCGCGGGCGGTTATCGAGACCGCCCGCGTTGTCGTTTGGTGACCTAACGGACAAAATGGATGAATGCATTGGAAGTGGGGCCCGCCACCAGAGCCAAACGGATGCTCGTCATGGGATTAAGCAAACCCTTCATCAGATTCGCACCGGCAGTTGCCTGGTTGGCCTTCCTCTTGTTGGTCCCATTCGCGCTGCGCGCCGACGACATTAGCTTTGGGAAGTTGGACAAGGCGCTCCCCGAACGCTCTTGGGGCGCGCTTGACCACTGGTGCGACGAAATGGTGTGCTCCGACTGGCGCGTCCAATCCAACGTGGTGACCCATCGCTGCCGGGTCCTCGACGGCAACGACGATCGTGTTTGTTCAGGCGACTACGCGACTTGTCGCGCCTTCTTAGATCGAGAACGAGCCGCGGGCAAAATCGCCAAAACGAAACCGGACGTTGTGATCTGCCTGCATGGACTGGCCCGCTCGCGCGACTCCATGAAGGGTCTCGTCGACGTGATCAACGGGACGCAAGACTTCTCGGCCATTAGTTTCGGCTACGCCAGCATGAGTGCGACGCTGGATGAACACGCTTCCGCGCTTGCCAAGACCATCGAAGCGCTCGATGGCGCCGAACGGATTCACTTCGTCGCCCATAGCATGGGGAACATTGTGATCCGGCGGATGATGGCGAAACAAATCGCCGCGCAAGGGAAAGTCGATCCTCGCTTCGGCCGGATGGTCATGCTCGGCCCGCCCAATCAAGGTGCGGCACTTGCCCAGTTCTTAGGCGGCAGCAAGTTCATCGGACTTGTGCTCGGTCCCGCGGCCAAACAATTGGGACCTGAATGGGTACAAACCGAATTGGGACTCGTCACTCCTCCCATCGATTTCGCGATCATCGCGGGCGGCCAGTCGACCGGAGGCTATAGCCCCATTCTCACAGGCGACGACGACTTCATCGTCCGCGTCGCCGAAACCAAGTTGCCCGGCGCGGCCGATTATCGCGTACTCCCGGTTCACCACGCCGGAGTCCGCAGCGCCAACAAGGTGGGCGATATGACGCTGTGTTTCCTGCGGAACGGTTACCTGGAAAGTCCTGAATCCAAGCAATCGATCGCCCCCGACGGCCGCCTGATCAAGAGTACGGTCGCCAAGGAGACTTCCTCGTCGGAAGTATCCCGGTGACGACCCCCTTTCCTGAGCAGGGACGCATCGTCGGCATCGATTACGGCGACGTTCGAGTCGGAATCGCCTTGTCCGATCCACAGCAAAAGTGGGCCAGCCCGCTGGAGCAATACCACCGGCGAACGCCCACGCTCGATGCGCAGTACTTCGCCGCGCTAAAACAGCGCGAAGGTGTCCTCGGCTGGGTGGTCGGCCTTCCCGTAATGCCCAATGGCACCGACAGCGCCAAGTCGGTGCAAGTTCGAAAATTCGGCGAGTGGCTTACAGAACACACGGGGCTGCCCGTGCGATTCTTCGACGAACGCTACACCAGCCGCATGGCCGAGGAGTTGCTGATCGACGCCCAAGTAAAAGCGTCCAAACGCAAAGCGCTGCGCGACAAGTTGGCCGCGCAGATTCTTTTATCTTCGTACTTCGAGCGCGATCGAAGTCGCGACGCCGAAGGCCGCACCCAATCCGAATCGTCGCGCGGTCTCGACGATTAGCCGGGTGGCACTGGCGTCTTGGGGACGCCAGTGCCACCCCCACTATTTCGCCGTCCACTTCTGTTGGAGTAACCACGCTTCGCAGGCCGCAGGCCATTTGGTCACAGGCAAGTCGGTTTCGCGAAGCCCGTAACCATGTCCGCCCGCCGAGTACATGTGAAGCTCGGCATTCACGCCAGCGCGCTTCAGCGCAGCCGCGTAAAGCAAACTGTTCAGCGGCGTCACGCCGTCGTCATAGGTGTGGACCAAAAAGCTCGGCGGCGTAGTTTTGTCGACAATCACCTCTTCTCGCAGCGCCGTTTGGTCCTCGGTGGTGAGTCCGCCAGCGTAGATCAAAATCGAAAAGTCGGGCCGTGATGAGAGTTCGTCCACCTTGTCGAGTTTCTCGTAATCGTCGCCTGCGTGACGGCCGGCTGTGAGCGCCGTCACCTGACCACCGGCGGAAAAGCCCAGCATACCGATGCGTTTGCCATCGATCTTCCAATCCTCAGCATGGGCGCGAGCCAGACGCACGCTACGCTGCGCGTCTTGAACGGCTGCCTTCCATTTGAGTTTTTCATCGCGGAACGGCACGCGGTACTTAAGCAGGATCGCCGTCACACCAATCCCGTTGAGCCATTTCGCGACCTCGGTTCCTTCCAGGTCGTAGGCCAGGATGTAGTGACCACCGCCTGGGCAAACAATCACCGCCGCGCCAGTGTCCTTTGCCGGATCGGGCTTGAAGACCTCGAGGGTCGGCGTCGACACATTCCCAATCCGCGCAACCCGCCTTCCGGCAACCTTGCCGTCAGTCTCCTTGGTGGTGTCAGCCTCCGGTGGGAGTTCCTTCGTCTCGCCAGGAGGACGCCCCGGCCAAACGTTGAGAACGTGCGCCGGTTTCGGCTCAGCAGCCAATGCGGGCGACAGCGAGGCGGCAACAAAGATTAGCGACCAGAGCAATGGCGAGTAACGCATAGCAAAAACCCGTGGAGAAGAAAGAAGCGGCGATCCTTGGGGTGAACCAGTGGAATTCTAGTCCAAGCAATATCCTTCCAAACAGTTGCCGCGGGCCTTTCGCGTGGGCCATAGCCCCCTGCCCTGAAATTTGGCCCGCGACAATAATGAGAGGCTCGGTATCGTCGGTGGCGTTTCGCCCCTATTTCGTTCCCGTTCCAGCCCCTTTGCCACGAGATTGTGATGAGCAGCGACCCGTACTTTCAGGAACTTTTCGCCGAACGCATTGGTGGAATCAACTACGGCAAAGGAACGGAGATTTACAAGTTCGAGAAGATCAAGCGCGCCAAACGCAAGGCGCTCGCCGATTTTCCCAATCGCTCGCTCGTCGATTTTGGGATCGGTGAAAACGACTCGATGGCCGATATCACGGTCCGGCAACGGATGGCCGAGGAGATCAACAAGCCCGAGAACCGTGGCTACATGGACAACGGTCCCGCCGTATTCAAGGAAGCCGTCGCGCGCTTCATGCAGCGGCGACTTGGAGTCACGCTCGACGCCGCTACGCAGGTGAACCACGCCATTGGTTCAAAGCCCGCGCTTGCGATCCTGCCGATGTGCTTCATCAACCCAGGCGACATCACGTTGATGACAGTCCCCGGCTATCCCGTCGCCGGAACGTACACGCGGTACTGCGGCGGTTCGGTTTATCGGTTGCCGCTGCTGGCCAAGAACGATTTCCTTCCCGACCTGGATAGCATCCCCGCCGACATTTACGCCAAGACCAAGCTATTGGTTCTCAACTATCCCAACAGTCCCACGGGCAAAGTCGCGCCACGATCGTTCTACGAAAAAGTGATCGCCCTGGCGAAGCAGCACAAGTTTGTGGTCGTGCAAGACGCCGCCCACATGATGCTCACGTACGAAGGGGAACCACTGTCGTTCCTGTCGGTCCCCGGAGCGATGGATGTCGGCGTCGAGATCCACTCGTTCAGCAAAGGGTGGGACATGATCGGCTGGCGGATCGGTTGGGTGTGCGGGAACGCCAAGCTCGTCCAAGCCTTCTCCGACGTGAAGGACAACACCGATAGCGGCCAATTCGGCGCCATCCAAAAGGCGGCCGCGTTTGCCATCGACAACGACAGCATCCCGGCTCGCATTCGCGACAAGTACAGCCGCCGGCTGAAGAAGCTCGTCGCCATGCTCGGCCGATGTGGCTTTCAAGCCAAGATGCCGGGCGGGACGTATTTCCTTTACACGCCGGCTCCCACGGGAATTGCCGGGGGCGAGAAGTTCGAGAACGCCGAAGCAGCCAGCCAATATCTGATCACGCGGCAATCGATCGTGACGGTCCCCTGGGACGACGCCGGGGCGTTCCTCCGATTCTCCGTCACGTACGAAGCCGACACGGAAGCCCAGGAAGATGCCCTGATGGCGGAAGCGGAATCACGGCTGAAGGGAAGCAAGTTCCTTTTCCAGTAGATCGCAGTTCTACCGATGCGGTGGCGATTGCCGTGTTGTTGCCGCCGTGTTGTTACCGCCCCGGGAAGCCCTGAGGCGGCGGTGGCATGGCTGCCATGACAGCGAGCACCAGCATGATGTACAACCCCATGAAGATCACGTAGGGGAGCACCACGACGGCGATAGCGCGGCCAAGCGAAATATTGTGCGCGCGGCGAATGCCCACGACCAACAAGATAGGCGTGACGATGCCCATGATGAGGTTCACGCACGGGATCATGCCCAAAGGCGTGCAGGTTCCCATCACGTATGCATTCACCTTGAAGGTGGTGCCGAACCCGCGCTGCAACCTCCCCGTTAACATCAACAAAAGGTGGTGAACGCCGCTGAACAGGGTGACCGTGACGAGCGATGTCACCACTGCTCCGACCCACGCTCCAATGACCGCACCGCACGCCATGCCGAGCAGCACGGCAGCCGCCGGGATGAGCTTCTCTTGGTCTGCATTACCTGCCGCGACGAGGATTCCCAGCCCCACGAGGAGTAACACCGCGTAAAGGCCGCCGACAATAAGTCCCACGATCGAGGCGCCATAGACCAGGTAGCTAACCGATCTTCCTACCTCTCGGTCCACCAGCATTCGGCGGAAGGCCTGATCGGAATCGAACAAGACTTCTTTGAACGTCTCTCCAAAGGGGCTTTCGCTTTGGGGTCGTTCGTACGCGAGGCCGACGCGATTGTTCAGGTCGTCGTCCCAGCTGTATTCAACACCCTTTTCGGCCGCCTTGATCATCGCCGTCGTGGCGTAGGGATTGAGTTTTTGCTCCGGGTTTTTCTTCGACGCATCGTCGAGCGCCGACAAGAACGGGTTCGGCAGTGGTGTCGCCGGCTTGGCCCCTTGCTGGCCCCAAGCTGCCCAAGGATTCGCTCCCGGCGGGGCTTGTGGTGCCATCGGCGTCGGGGAAGGTCCAAACCTCGGGTTGTGAAGCTTGGGCGTCTCCTCCTCCTCTTCGCCAAAACGAGCAATCAACGCGTCCTCGTCGATCTCCTGCCGCGCCGGCGCAGTTGGCGCCGGTGCAGACGGCTTCGCTGCTGGTGGCGATGGGATGACCACCACATTCTTGCACGCGGCGCAGCGTCCCTTTTTTCCTACGGTGGCGGTCGTCGCCCGCATGGTGCTGCCGCACGAGGGACAGGGGAATTCGAAGGGGCCTTCGACCTCGGGCGATAAGTCCCTCGTCTCCGCCTCGCTGATGGGTACTTTGCGGGGCGCGGCTGTAGCGGTACTAGCCGTGGGAATTTGAACAACCGACTGGCAGTTGGGACATCGTCCCTTTTTTCCAGCGGCAGCATCGGGTGTCTTTACCAACTGCTTGCAGTTGGGACAATCGAACTCGATGGCCATACGAAACGAAGCCCCACAGAATGCCAGCGCGCGTGCCGATACGGCCACATTTCGAAAGGGCAAACTCCGCCAAATCTTCCGAAACGACCGTTCTATCGTAATCCCTGTCCATCTCGCCGTCATTCCCGCGCGTCGCCCCAACGGCCCGGGCATAACCAGCGGCATGGCTTGGTATATTCAGTAAGATCGCTACTTGCGGCAAAATGGATTGTCCCCGAAAACGCCGCGACTCGTTCCTCTTCCCAACTCAGCCGACGGACCGAAATGTTGACCCCGCAGGACGTGCTCGGTCCTCAAGGATTGATCGCCAGACGCATCGGCAATTACGAGCACCGCCGCGAGCAAATCCAAATGGCCGAGGCGGTCGCCGCGGCCCTGGAAAACGGACGGCATCAGGTGATCGAAGCCGGCACCGGCGTCGGCAAGAGCTTCGCGTATCTGGTCCCTGCCATTTTGCACGCGACCAAAAATCAATTTCAGACCGGGCTGCAAAACGAAGGCGAAGAGCGGCTGCGGGTCCTGGTCTCGACGCACACCATTTCTTTACAGGAACAGCTCCTCACCAAGGACATCCCCCTCCTGCAAAGCGTCTTACCGGTCGAATTCTCCGCAGTACTTGTCAAGGGACGACGAAACTTCGTCAGCTTGCGGCGTTTGCAGGCTGCCGCCGAGCGTTCCAAAACGCTCTTCCACGGCGAAGAAGACTTGAAGCAGCTTCAAGACTTGGTGGCCTGGTCGAAGACGACCTTTGACGGTTCACTAGGCGATTTGCCGTTCAAGCCTTCAGGCGGCGTCTGGGACGAAGTCGCCAGCGACAGCAGCAATTGCCTCGGACGCAACTGTCCCAAGTACGCCGAGTGCCACTTCTACAAAGCGCGCCGACGTTCGCAAAATGCCGACGTGCTGATTGTGAATCACGCCCTGTTTTTCAGCGACCTTTCGCTGCGCCGCCTGGGCGCGAGCATCTTGCCCGCCTATGACGCCGTGATTTTCGACGAGGCCCATACGCTCGAGGCCGTTGCCGCCGAACATCTGGGGCTAGGCATCACGTCGGGCCAAGTCGCCTACATCTTGCGAAAGCTCTACAACGATCGCTCGAACAAGGGATTGCTGGCCACGCCCAATTTGCGTCACGCGCAAAGCCTGGTTCGCGACTGCGCACGACAAGCCGACGATTTCTTTGACGACGTCCGCGCGTTCGTCGAGGAGACTCGCAATACCACCGGCCGCCTGCGAGAGGCTCCTCCGATCGAAAATCCTCTCTCGCCTGGGCTCGACGATCTGGCCGAGCAACTCGATAACCACGCGCAGTCGCTCAAAAACGATATCGAGAAGCAGGACTTTCTGGCTGCTCGCGATCGGTTGCAGGCGCTGTCGCTCGAAATCGAGGCCTGGCGAAAACAATCGCTCGAAGGCCTGGTGTACTGGGTTGATTCGTCAACTTCACGAGAGGGCCGCGTCACAGTATCGCTGCATGCGGCGCCGGTCCACGTCGGAACGACGTTGCGGGAACTCCTGTTCGAAAAGGTACGAACGGTCATCATGACCAGCGCGACCTTGAGTGCCGGTCAAACGAGATCCTCCAAAGGAACTGGCTTCGACTTCTTCAAATCGCGAATCGGCCTGACCGATGGCGACACGTTGCAACTAGGAAGCCCCTTCGATTTCGCGCGGCAAGCGCGGATTGTGATTGCGCCCGACATGCCCGATCCGTCCACCCAGAAGCGCGAATTCGACCGGGCAACCATCGCGATGATCAAACGCCTCGCAGGCCGCGCCGGCGGGCGAACGTTTGTCCTCTTCACCAGCTACGAGATGATGCGTAACGTCGCCGACGGCTTGGCGCCATGGCTCGCGGCAAACAACATCGGGCTGATCAGCCAGGCGGAAGGCATTTCGCGACAAAAAATGGTTGAACTATTCAAGGCTCACCCGCGCTCGATCCTGCTGGGGGCTGACAGTTTTTGGCAGGGAGTCGACGTCCCCGGCGATGCCTTGCAAATGGTGATCATCCCCAAACTTCCGTTCAGCGTGCCCGATCATCCGCTGCTGGAAGCGCGCCTCGAATCGATTCGCGAGGCCGGCGGAAATCCGTTCCGCGACTATCAACTCCCCGAGGCGATCATCAAGTTGCGACAAGGCTTCGGCCGGCTGATCCGCACGCAGCAAGACCACGGGACGGTCGCGATTCTCGACCCGCGCGTCCGCACTAAGGCCTACGGGCAAAATGTTCTCGATTCTTTGCCGCCGTGCCCCATTGATGAAGAATCGTGGCGGCAAAGGGAATAGAGTAAACTCAAGGCTTGCCTTGTTTGTCGATTCACTTCATCCATTGCAGCGCGACGTCTCGTCACACGGGCGACGACAGCGCTTCACGATCCGCATTTCCGGAGAGACTTCATGCGATTTTCCGTACCCCTGTTGGCGACGTGGTTCGCAACCGTCGGCCTGACCCTTTCAGCATTCGGCCAAGATCCGCCAACCGCCGACTTGTCGGTCGGGCTGGTTGATATCCAGCAAATCTTTCGCGATCACGCGCCGTTCGCTGAACAGATCGACGCCCACCAAACAGAGGCGGAAGCGGCGCAGAAGCAAATCGCAAGGAAGGAGGCTGCTTTTCAACAAGTGGTGGAACAACTGCGGAGCATGAAGCAGGACTCCAAGGAATTTGGCGAGTTGCAAAGGAAAGCTCAAAAGATGGCGGAAGAGTTGCAAGCGACAACTCCCAAAGTGCGAGAAGCCTTTGCCAAAAGAGAGCTGGACCTGAACGTCGAGTTTCACAAGGCGATCCGCGCCGCAATCGAGAAAGTAGCCCGCGAGCGAAAGATCAAGATCGTGCTGAACCGAACCAAGCGATCACTCGACAGCGAAGATCCCAAAGAACAGCTCACGGCGATCAACCAGCAAGTGTTATACGAAGAGGGGGTCGACATCACGCCTGACGTCCTTAAGATCCTCGACGCCCAAGCCGCCTCTGGCGAAGGAAAGAAAGCAGGCAACAAGAAAGCTACAGGAGACGAAAAGAAAGCGGATGAGAAGAAAGGCGACGAGAAAAAAGCGGACGATGCAAAGTCCAGCGACAAGGGGAAGAAGTCTAAGAGCAATCTCATTGAGTTGGACACGAAGTAGCCGCTCCAGTTCCCAAGCAACCGGTTTCTCACGCTCTGGAAATTCGACATGCGTAGCCCAGCTTTCCCGTCGACATGGCAAATCGCAGTGATGCTCGCCGGAGTGCTTGCTCCCGTCGTAGCAAACGCCGAGGAAGTCACGCTGGAGCCGCAAACGCTCCCCGTCGAGCTGGGTGTGGGCTACGCCGTCCGGCTGGTTGACGTAAACGCCGATAAAAAGCTCGATATCGTCATCGTCGACCAGAAACGCGTCATTTGGATGGAAAATCCCGAGTGGAAGGTCCACACCATCTGCGGCGAGAACGATACCAAGGCCGACAACGTTTGCATCTCGGAAGCCGACATCGACGGCGACGGGCGGCTCGACTTTGCGCTCGGTGCCGATTGGAAACCGGGAACGCCGGCCTTCACCACGCAAGGCGGAACCATCCAATGGTTGCAGGCCCCTGCTGATCCGCGCACGCCTTGGAATGTTCACACAATCGGCGAAGAGCCTTCGACTCACCGCATGCGTTTTGCCGATCTCAATGGCAACGGTCGCCCGGAGTTGATTGTCGCCCCGCTACAAGGCCGCGGAACCACAGCGCCCAAATGGATGGAAAACGGGGTGCGGGTGCTTGCCTACGAGATCCCATCCTCGCCCGACTCATCCAAGTGGGAGCCGCGCGTCTTGTTCGATGAATTGCACGTGGTCCACAGTTTCCAACCCATCGATTTCAACGGCGACGGCAAGCTTGAGATGCTGGTCGTCAGCTTCGAGGGAGTCTTTCTGGCCGAGCCCCCTTCCGGCGAAAAGTCCAACGGCAAATGGCGTCTGACCAAGATCGGCACCGGCGATCAGGAGTCGTCTCCCAATCGCGGCGCTAGCGAAATCAAGCTCGGCCGGCTCGCCAGCGGCGCGCCTTATATCGCCACGATCGAACCGTGGCACGGCGATAAGGTTGTTGTTTACACGCCGCCGAAGGAGCCACGTCCCGCCTCAGGCGACTGGCTGTGGACGCGAACCGTTGTCGACGCGCAGCTCAAATGGGGTCACGGAGTTTGGTGTGCAAACCTCGATGGCGACGGCGACGAAGAACTGTTGATCGGTGTCCGCGACGATGTGGACGGCAAAAGCAGCGAAGGGGCACAGCGATGCGGCGTGCGGATTTACGATCCAGTCGATGCCGCTAACGGCAAATGGTCGCGCCAGCTCGTTGATTCGGGCGCGGTGGCCGTTGAAGACCTGGCAACCGCCGATCTGGATGGCGACGGCCGACAAGATGTGGTTGCCGTCGGCCGAGCGACGCATAACGCCAAGATCTACTGGAACCGCACGCCGAAGAAGTAACGCAGTGCTGCGTTAAGTTACTTTGCGCACTACGTTACCTTTCGAACCACGCCGACTACGACGCCAACAATCACGGCGCTCTCGACGTAGATCGGCTTCATGGAGGAGTTCGCCGGCTGCAAGCGGATGCGATGGGCCTCGGGGAACCAGTATTTCAGCGTGGCTTCCCCTTCTTCGGTTTGAGCCACGACCATCTGGCCGGGCTGAGCCGACTTTTGCTTCTTCACGACGACATAATCGCCATCGGCGATATGGGCTTCGATCATCGACTCCCCTTTCACCTTGAGCACAAAGCAATTCTTGCGGTGCATCATGTCGCCGATGTTGATGCGGTCTTTTTGCTCGTAGGCGAGAGTCGTCATCCCGGCCGCGACCGTCCCGATAAACGGCAAGCCGTCGGCTTCATCTTTGGCTTCGTCGGTGAGTTCGATGGCCCGCGACTTGTGCGGGCTGCGGATAATGAGCCCCTTCTTTTCGAGCGCCTTGAGGTGGCAAACCACGCCGTTCGGCGAAACGATGCCGAATTCCTTGCCGATTTCTCGCACGGTCGGGCCGTAACCGCGGGATTTCATCTTGTCGCGAATCAGGTTGAAGACCTTGAGCTGCTTGTCCGTAAGCGTTTCGATCAGCGACATGACGGCGGGACTCCTTAAAGACGACAAATCCGGTTTGAAAAGCAGGACCTGCAAAACCGTCCGCCCCAACGGGATTCTAATATACGCTCGTCCAGAAACAAGCACAGGTGTTCACCTTGGCCTTTGTCGCGCCAAACGCTCCTTCCATCCCATTCGGCATCTTCAACAATCGACTAAAAAAACGATGGCATAAATGCCGCACGGAAGCAACTTGTGTTGCGATTCGCGACGTAGGTTTTTGATGGCTGGCAATTACCGGGTTCCGTTGCCCCGCGGTTTGCGTTTCGACACCTTACCTATCGACAGACCACGGCCATGAAGTACCTCATCTCATTTTTGCGACGTGAAGACGGTACGACCTCGGTCGAGTATGCGGTGATGCTAGCGATGATTCTAGGAGTCCTCATCGCAGGCGTGATGGCCGTCGGCACGCAAAACGGCGGGCTGATGGGGAACAACAACGATAGAATCGGCGCGGCGATGGGAAGCTGACGCGCCGTCGAGCCGCCCTCTCTACGATTCGATCCGCTTTTTGAGTTGCTCACGCACTATTTGAACGGCGTCGTTCAATGGAATCCGCGGCGCGTTGATCGGATTTACGGTGCGGTGTGTCAGCACCGCCGTATGCCACTCTGGCGAAGGAATCGACTCGCATTCCTAGGCGATTGCCTTTTCCAGCAAGCTATACGCTCGCAGCTTCTCGTCGAACGTGAGACTACTGATGAAGGCTTCAAGGGTCATTGGCTTGGTCACCTCAGTAGGTGGGTCTTAATAACCTCAAAAGACTCAAGATTTCGCGGAGAGAGAGACACATTCCGTTTGTTTCTCAGCCTATGGATGAAGGGAGAAGATTTCGCCAATTCTGAGACTAACTTACTCCACTGGCTTCCTGCCCGCATAACGATGACGTGCTTTTCTTGCCTTATGGCCGCCTTGACCAATTCGACAGAATATTCCGTGGATGGGACAACTTGAGTTTTCTGAATGGACTTTGGGATCGCCCAGTATTTCGTCGAGTGATACGGAAATAGCTCGACGCAGAAGAGCCGTTGCGTGATTTTCTTTTTCTCGGATTCGTCTAGATGCTCGGTAAGCCATCTAGATCTTTGCGCCCACCATCTTCCTCCGGGTGAGTCCTTAAAGCGGTCATCAAGATAATAAAAAGGATCGCCAACATTGGAATGCGTGAGATTGCGCCGCAGAACGTCCTTAAAATCGGGCCTACGGTGCCACTCATCATCCCCTTTGCTGTAACCTGGATTCAGACTGAGCAAGTAGACGCTTGCGTCTGGATCGCCGATGAATGGCTCAGGCCACAGGTGATCACGGACTTGAAAGTCGGGGTTGCTACGCCGTTCAGCGAGCGCATCAATGACTTTGACATCTATTGACAGAACAAGCCGATCGCCTTCTTCCAACGAGTTATTCCAGGGATTTAACACTTTTTAGGCGTCCTCAGGCGACTTCCCAAGTATCGTCGTCGTAGAGCATCACGTAATGATGCTCGATTTGGCCTTCCGAGTCGGTGCGTTCCGCCTCGTACCAGACTCCGCCAAACTCATCGACCTGCGTGACGGTCACAATGGGATTCTTCGCGATAATCCGTTCGATGGCGGTCGCTGTTGTCTCGAACGTATCTTCGCCAGCAGCGGCTTTATCCTTACGCAGCGCTAGATCGTGCTCGGGCACGCTCAGCAAGCGGATGGAATCGCCAATCCTTAGAGTTGCTGGATTCGGCATGGCTCGTTTCCTACCGCTTAATTCGCGATCAGGCATCGCCGCGACTTTTGCGCCAACCTTTGAGGGACCGCGAAGTATGAATGACTCCGAGAATTCGAATTTCGTTACCCGGCAACCTGAAAATCACAATGTAGGGAAACCGGTCGACTCGGCGATAGTAAACACCGCGATCCGTTGACAGGAAAGTCGTAGGGTTCCGAAGAATAGAATCGATCGCCTCACGAACCTTTCTTGAGAACGCACTACCTAAATCTGGTGATCGATCGTCGTACCACGCGGAGGCTTCAAGCAGGTCCGTCTCGACCAAGGGATGGTACGTGACTTTTCTATCCATGGCGACGTTCAATCCGCTTCCATATCTCTTCGTGACTCAATCCAATGGAAGGATCTCGATCCATTTCGTCACTACGACGAATTGCCTCTTCTTCGATCCATTTCGGTAGCGGTATTGGCTCCTTAGACTCGCTCAGCTTGTCCCAAAGAATTCCAATGATCCGAAGCTGTTCCGCCGGCGGGAGTGCCAGTAGTTCGTCGATGCTCATGCTCACCTCCGTTTGTAGGCCTATTGAGTATTTTACCGTGAAGCACGCAAAGTCTACCTTCTACGCCAACACCTGCTTCACAACCTTCCCGTGCAAGTCCGTGATCCGATAGTCGCGGCCTTGGTAGCGGAACGTCAGCCGCTCGTGGTCGAAGCCCAGGCAATGCATGATCGTCGCATTGAGGTCGTGGATGTGGACCGGGTCGCTCACGATGTTGTAGCCGTAGTCGTCCGTTTGGCCGTGAACCGTGCCCGGCTTGATGCCACCGCCGGCCAGCCACATCGAAAAGCATCGTCCGTGATGGTCGCGGCCGAAATCGTCTTGCAGGCCTCCCTGGCCGTAGACGGTGCGGCCAAATTCGCCGCCCCAGATCACCAGCGTGTCGTCGAGCAGCCCGCGCTGTTTCAGATCTTTGACGAGCGCCGCTTGCGGCTGGTCAATATCGTTGCACTGTTTGGGAATGTTCGAGGGCAATCCGCCATGCTGATCCCAGCCACGGTGATAAAGCTGGACGAAACGCACGCCGCGCTCGAGCAAGCGTCGGGCAAGCAAGCAATTCGCGCCGAACGTCCCGGGCTTTTTGCTATCGGGGCCATACAGCTTGAAGGTCTCTTCCGGTTCGTCCGAGAAATCGACCAGGTGCGGCACCGAGGCTTGCATCTGGAAGGCCATCTCGTACTGATTCGTCCGTGTCGCAATCTCGGGATCACCCGTGCGGGCAAGTTCTTGCTGGTTGAGTTCAGCCAGGCCGTCGAGCATCGACCGGCGAAGTTCGCGGTCGAACCCAGGCGGATCGCCTAGGTACAACACCGGGTCGCCACCAGCGCGCAGTTTGACACCCTGATGGCTCGAGGGGAGAAATCCCGCGCCCCACAAACGCTCCAGCAATCCTTGGTTCGAATCTCGGCCCGAACCATGCGAAATCATCACGACAAAGGCCGGCAAGTCGTCGGCAATTCGTCCAAGACCGTAGCTGGCCCAAGCACCGAGCGATGGCCGCCCCGGCTGCTGCGACCCAGTTTGTATGAAGGTAATCGCCGGGTCGTGGTTGATCGCCTCGGTGTGCATCGAGCGAATCAGGCAGATGTCGTCGACCACGCTGCCTGTGTGCGGCAGCAATTCGCTCAAACGCGTTCCGTTCGCTCCGAACGATTGAAAACCCGTCTTGGGGGCAATGACGGGAAAACTCTTCTGCCCCGACGTCATTCCGGTCAACCGCTGTCCTTGGCGGATCGAGTCGGGCAATTCGCTGCCATGCAGTTCCTTGAGGCGCGGCTTCTCGTCGAGCAATTCCAGGTGCGATGGCCCGCCCGACTGAAACAGGTAGACGACTCGCTTCGCCTTCGCCGGAAAGTGGGTTTTTTCCACATTCTGGGTAGCCTCGCCGCCAAAGCCATCGGCAGCGAACAAGCTGCCCAGCGCGGCTGCCCCGACGCTCGCTTGAAGAAAGCTGCGACGAGCCATCGCGCGGCGAAATGTCTCGAGTGGCGTTGTTGAATCGGTATACATGGGGGCGATCCTTACAAGTACTATCGGCGGCAATTCGGCAGCGGATGGTCTAGGGCTTGGTGACGGCTTCCGAAAGGTTGAGGACGGCACTGGCAACCGTCGTCCAAGCGGCGGCTTCTGGCGCCGTGAAACGGTCGTCTCGCGCCGCCCGTCCCACCTGCAACAACTTGTCGGCCAGTGGGGGAGCGGCTGTGAACTTCGCTAAAGCGGTTTGCTTCATCTTGGCAATCGTCTTCACTTCGTCAGCCGTTGGGTTGCGAGTCAGAACCATGCGGAACAATTGCCGTGCTCGCTCGCCATCGTCTGGCGAGGCGGCCATCGCTCGGTCGGCCAGTTTGCGGGCAGCTTCGACATAGGTCGGATCGTTCAGCAGCACCAGCGCCTGCAGCGGCGTGTTCGTGCGGGCTCGACGAACCAGGCACGTCTCCCGATCAGGCGCGTCGAACGTCGTCATCGAGGGCGGCGGGCAAGTCCGCTTCCAGAATGTGTACATGCCGCGGCGATAGATGCCGTCCCCGTCGTCTGGAACATACTTCTCGCGACGCTCGACTGAAACGTCCTCCCACAACCCCTCAGGCTGATACGGCTTCACGCTGGGACCGCCGATCTTGTCGCTCAACAACCCCGCCGAATGGAGCGCGCCGTCGCGAATCGCCTCCGCCGAGAGACGAAACCTCGGTCCGCGAGCGAGTAAGCGATTATCCGGATCGCGCTCCGCCAGATCACGGCGAACATGCGATGATTGCCGATACGTGGCCGACAGCGCAATCTGCTTGAGGACATTCCGCACGTTCCATTGCTTGCCTGCAAGCTCGTTGGCCAGCCAGTCGAGCAACTCGGGATGGCTGGGGTAGGCCCCCTGCACGCCGAAATCCTCCGTCGTTTCGACGATCCCAGTCCCAAAGTACATTTCCCACCAACGGTTCACGGCGACGCGCGCCGTCAGCGGGTGCCGCTGATCGATCAGCCACTTGGCGAAGCCTAACCGATTGTCGGGAGCATTCTCCGGAAACGGCAGAAGCGAAGCCGGAACGTTGGCCGGCACTTGTTCCCCACGGGCATCGTAGGCCCCGCGTTTCAACAAGTACGATGGCCGCCGCGGTTGTTCCTCGACCATTACCATCGTGACGGGAATCGCGTCGTCGACTTCTTTGATTTTGCCCGGCAGGCTCGCTAACTCCTCACGTAACGACTTGGCAACTGGATCTGCCCGATCGAAGAACCAGCGACGCAGCAGAACCTTTTCTTCCTCCGACCGCTGGGCAGCCGGCTTGGCAAGCAAATCTTTAACCGTGGCAAGAGGCTCTCCTGCCGCGACCCGGGCGACATCCTCCAAGGACAAGGCATTGGCAAAGACTTGCACATCGTCGATCTTGCCAAAGAACGCATTGCTGTTCTGCCGCTTGCCAATATGAAAAAACTTGTCGGTCTTGAGTGAGCCCTCGACGCGGTTGTTCGTGGTCGCTTCGAGCTCGACAGGCTTGGCATCAATGTAGAGCTTGTAGCCGGACGCAACTCGCGAGCCATCGTAGGTCGCGGCGACGTGATGCCATTCGCCGGTCGGGATGACGACTTTCGATTCGACCTTGAAGGCACTATCGGGCCAGTGGTTAACCACATGGCACGCGATCTTGCCTCCCTCGATCATCATGTCGTAGCCGCGATAGGCAGCCGCTTCGTCGATCTTGGAGAGAATCGCCATGGCGCCCCCGCCATCCCAGTTCACCCAAGCTGCGAAACTGAACGGCTGATCGGCTTCGAAATCGCCTAAGCCGTTGACTGTCAGGTGACCGCCGCGAAACTCCGCCGCCTTGCCCGACTTGCCTTCGGTGAACGTCACGTTGGCGTCGACAACGGCCTTGCGCTGAGGATCGATCGAGTCGATGGTTTCCGTTTGCTCGCCATCGAAGGAAAATCTCGCCAAGAGCGAGGGCGACCCCAAAGCGTCTCGCTTCTCAGGCGTGACTTCCGATTCCCATTTGGCGAGATCAGCATCGAGTTCAGTAGCCCGTTTGCCCAGGGCACTCTCAACCTCGCTCTTGCGGGCATTCAGCGCGGCAAGCTGTGACTCTTGCTCAGGCGAGGGAACCTTCAGGAGAGGTTCCGCCATGCGTCCTTTGTTGTAGCCAACGATCCGATCCGGCACGTTATTGAAGAACGCCGCCATCTGGTAGTACTCACGCTGCGTGAGCGGATCGTACTTGTGATCGTGGCAACGAGCACATTGCATCGACAAACCGAGGAAGACCGTTGACGTCGTGTGAATCCGGTCGGCCACGTACTCGACGTGGTACTCCTCCTCGATGATTCCGCCCTCGGTTGTGAGCACATGGTTGCGATTGAAACCGGTCGCGACACGCTGCTGAACGGTCGCGCTGGGAAGCAAGTCGCCGGCGATTTGTTCGGTGACGAACTGATCGAACGGCATGTTCGCGGCGAAGGCGCGGATCACATAATCGCGCCACGGCCACATCGTCCGCATCTCGTCGTTGTTGTAGCCGTTGGTGTCAGCAAACCGCGCCGCGTCGAGCCACAATTGGGCCATCCGTTCAGCGTAGCGCGGCGACGAGAGCAAACGGTCGACCACCTTCTCGTAAGCTTTCGGCGAGTTATCGGCCTCGAAAGCATTCAGCTCTTCGAGCGTCGGAGGCAAACCCGTTAGATCAAGTGTCACGCGGCGCAGCCACGCGCGGCGATCTGCCTCGGGCGAGGGGGCGATTCCCTCGGCTTCCAGCTTGGCCAATACAAAGCGGTCGATCTCGTTTCGCGGCCAGGCCGTGTTCCGAACCGCCGGCGCAACGGGTCGCTTCGGCGTTTCGAAGGCCCAATGGTTCGCATAGGGTGCCCCCTGGGCGATCCATTGTTTCAGGGTTTCCCTCTGCTTTGCTGTGAGCGGCCGCTTGAAGTCGGGCGGCGGCATTATGGTATCGGCATCGCTCGCCTCGATCCGCATCACCAGTTCGCTCGCGGACACGTCGCCGGGGACGAGCGCGGTCGATCCACTTTCGAGCTTTTTAGTGGCGTCGTCGCGACGGTCGAGCCGCAAATTGGCCTGGCGGGCGTGATCGTCCCGACCGTGGCAATTCCAACAGTGATTCGAGAGAATCGGGCGGATGTCGCGATTGAAATCAAGCGGTTCGGCGGCTTGACTTGGTAATACCCAAACCAAGCTCAGGAGCGGAGCCAAACTAAGGCCATAACAAAGCGACGAACGCAGGCAGGCAATCATCGAGCGGGACTCCACCCGTGAGTCGGGAAGGCGGGACCGCGCGGCGTGGCACCGGGCGGCGATTCACACAGTCCATGATACACGGCGCCGCCACCGACTGCAGTCGCGAACCAGCGCTAGA
Source organism: uncultured Pirellulaceae bacterium (assembly GCA_964636985.1). Classification (GTDB taxonomy): domain Bacteria; phylum Planctomycetota; class Planctomycetia; order Pirellulales; family Pirellulaceae; genus CAZWSX01. The sequence goes on from CAZWSX010000035.1 coordinate 51,050, forward strand.
TTGGCACGCCGTTCCACCGGACGAAGGCTTCCATCGCGTAGTATTCGGGCAGGCCGATCGCGTTGTAGCGATTGGCAGTGCCGGTATTTCGGTCTTCCGCTCGCTGCCAGAACTCGCGCGGGTCGGAGCCGGGGAACAAGGCCTCGTCCTTTTGACTTTCGTGCATGAAAATCGCTTTGCGCTTTTGCAAGATGTCGCTGGGGCTCAGCGGGACCGCGATTTCGATTTCGTGCAGATCGTACTCTTGCCAAGCGCCACGATAGAGCAGCACCTCGGGGCGTGAACCGCGTGCCTGCTCGATTTCCTTCAGGGCCGCGAAGATTGCCTGCGCGCACACCCGATGCGTTCCGTGCGGGTCGGAGAGATCGCCTGCCACGTAGACTTGTGACGGCTCCACGCGCTCGATCAGTTCGCGAATGATTTTGACATCTTCAGGACCGACAGGGTTTTTGGCAATCTTGCCCGTACGATAGAACGGCAAATCGAGGTGGTGCAAGTGTTCCTCTTTGCATCCCACCTTGAACGCGCCAGCGTTCGCTTCGCTCCAGCGAATCAATCCCTTGATCTTGAGGACCTGCTCGATATCAGGTTCGCCAGGCTGTTTGCCGGCGAGGGTCGATTTGACCATCGCTTCCAATTCGCAGGAGCGCTCGTCCTCGATACCGAAAATCCGGTTGTATTCGGCCACCAGATCGGCCACGCGGACCGCATCGTGGTCGAACACGGCAATGTTGCCGCTGGTCATGTAGGCTATGTGGACCTCGTGCCCGTCGTTGCAAAGGCGGATCAGCGTACCGCCCATGCTGATGACGTCGTCATCGGGGTGCGGACTAAAGCAGATCACCCGCTGGCGTTCCTTGCCGGCTGGATGGTACTCGATCGTTTGCGACATCGTCTGAAAAATACGATGCGCAATTTTCTCCGCTGGTCCATGACGGCGCAGCAAAGGATGCAGGCCGTGCTGGCGGAAATCGTTGTCGTCCAGCTTGAGCAGCGCTTTGCCCGTCTTATCGCACAGCCACAGAACGGCGCGCTTGATCCACGTTTCGGTCCACTCAATACTGCCTACTAGCCATGGCGTTACCGAACTGGTCAGGCTCTTTCCCGCGGCCTGATCGACAATCACTGTTGCGTCGGGATGCTCCAGCAAGAACGACGCCGGCACGCGTGGATTGACCGTCGACTCGGCGATTTCCTTGATGATCTTGGCTTTGTGCTCGCCCAAGGCCAGCAACAAGATCTTTCGCGCCGCCAGGATTGTTCCCAGCCCCATCGTGATGGCCTGTGTCGGCACGTTGGCTTCACCGTAGAAATCGCTCGAGGCCGCCATCCGCGTTACCGAGTCGAGCGTGCACAGGCGCGTTCGCGATTGCCGCGACGAGAAGGGCTCGTTGTACCCGATATGCCCGTTGCCCCCGACGCCCAGGATCGCGATATCGATTCCACCTGCCTTTTCGATGGCCGATTCATAATCGCGACAAAAGGCTTCCGCTTCGGCGGCTGGCGTCATGCCGTTTGGAACGAAAATGTTCTCTTTGGGAATGTTGACGTGATCGAAGAGGTGCGCCTGCATCAACCGGGCATGGCTCTGAACGTGGTCGGGCGACATCCCGTAATATTCGTCCAGCACGAATGCAACGACGTTCGAGAAGTCGAGCCGTTCCTCGCGGTGCAGGCGAATGAGCTCGCGATAAACGCCGACCGGGCTCGACCCCGTGGGCAAGGCCAGCACGGCCCGTTGCCCCAGCGCGTTTCGTTCGCGGATCACTCCCGCGACAATCGCCGCCACGTGGCGGGCCAGGTCCTCACTCGAATCGATCACGTAACAGGGGAGATTTGTGGCAGCGGCGCGACGGGCGCGCGATGGCGGAGTAATCGTCATACCTCAGATCAATGTGGGCTCAAGAACTGGTCGTTTCGGAGCTGCCCAGTATATCAAAAACTAGAGGACCGATTCGTCGTCTTTCCGCCCCTGAGAACGCACCGATTCCATCAAGTAAGAAATGGCGCGGCAGTATTCGCGCACGGCCGAGGCAAAGTCTCCCCGCTGCTGCGCCTGCGATGCGGTGCTACAAAGCGTATTAAAGCGGTCCCAATCGACGTTGTAGTTCCCTTCGATCGCTTCCCGCAGTGCTTGAACGTTTTGCGCGAATCGTTTGACATGCTCCGCCTTCGCCGAACACTGTGTCGACGTGTAGGGTCCCCGGCCATGCTTGGGCGCTGGGGGCTGCGAGTCGCCTAAGCTGAATTGCCTGGCAAGACCTACCACGAAAATGCCAACAGCGCCCAAGGCCAAAATCCCGGCGGCGCTCATGTAGTTCAAGATGGCCAACACCGCCGCCCCTAAGGCCGCGACCACCGACAAGATCCAGATGGCCGGATGTGCATCCGATGCATTCGCCGAACCGCGGGTCGACGCCAACACGCCAGAGGCCTTGCCTGCGACGTGCGCAGTAAGACAAGGATCGACTACCTTCGCGGCGATCACCGTGACGTTATCGGGCCCCTCCCTCAAATTAGCTAGATCGGCCAACACGCGTGTTGCTTCCGAGGGGGGCAACACCCCTAGGATCAAACCGATCTCGTCGTCGTGAACCTGCCCGGAAAGGCCATCGCTGCACAGCAAAAATGTATCGCCCAACTCGAGAGGAAAAGGTCCTTCCACGTCGACCTGAACGGTCGGGTAAGGTCCCAGTGACCGGGTGATTACGTTCTTCGGCACGAGCTTTTCTAAGTCGCCACCTTCGGCGCCCAATTGCCCGCTCGCGCGCATTTCCCACAGCAGACTGTGATCGAAGGTGAGCTGCTGGATCTGGTCGCCCCGCAGCCGATAGACGCGGCTATCCCCCACGTGAGCGACGAACGCTCCCTGCGCGGTGATCACCAGGGCGCTGCAGGTGGTCCCCATGTTGTGGAAATCGAGATTGGCCCGGCCGCGACGATTGATTTCGCTATTGGTCTCACGAACCGCTCTTTCGATTGCCTCGTCGAGCGGCAGCTCGCGATACTTGTGGAAGAGAAAAGGAATCCCATCCACGGCAAGTTTGCTTGCCAGTTCACCCGCCGCATGAGCCCCCATGCCATCGGCGACGATGAAGAGATGGCCGCGCTGCACCCACGACTCGTACGAGTCGGCGAGAACCACGGCGAGCGAATCCTGGTTGTTCGTTCGGCGCATGCCGACGTCGGTCGTCGCGCCATGCAACAAACAATCGCTGAAGTTCACCGAATGCTCCGCGGCGTCAAAGGGCCGAGTCTAAGCGAGGTGCGGTATCAAGGGGTTGGCGTGCGGTTCCAGAAACCGACCCTAAGATGGAAAACCAGCCATCCGGCAACGTCCTGCCAAACTGGGCACAGGGCGAAGCAACTTCGCCGTTTTCGAGCCGCGTGAGGTGAGGTAGAGCGACCGTTTCGCCGTCTTAGGAAACGAACTTTTCAACGAATTGCATTCTAATGAGAAGCCGTCCGGCGGAGTAGACAATCCTGGCCAAGTTTATTCGGCGAATTAGCCGAAATCGGCCCGGGCAGCCTCCCTACTCCTGCCATTTCCCTAAGCGGTTGAAGACGTATTGGGTCGCCTTCACGGTGGCCGTGGGCCGCTGTCCCGACTTGGCGACCGCCAGGATGGTTTCGAAATCGTAGGCTGTCGCGCCGCTCGCTCCCGCACCACGGCCAAGCTGGAACTGGTCGTCCGCGGCCAGGATCGAATCGAGCGTTTCAAGCCCAATGAACGAAGCCGTATCGTTGCCGCCCCCGCCGCTGACGGTCGAATCGACGTCGCCGTAAAGTTCGAGCAGGTTCGAGATCCCCTGCAATTTGGCGTAACCATCACGCCACGAGTAAACATCGTCCCCGCTGGAGCCGACAACACCCGCGATATCCTGGCCACCGCTAAATTTGGCGGCGACACTATCGAAACCAGCGGCGGAGATCGTGAACCCGGTTCCGGACAGAACGCTCCGTAGCGGCGTCGACTGGAACCGGTCGTCGCCCGTGGAGTCGTAAAGCGTCGCCGTATCGCTGCCAGTCGTGGCTGTCGTCAGCACCGACTGAAAGCCATCAACGCGAACCGTGTAGCCGGTTCCGCTCAGAACGGTTGAGGTCGGCGAAGCGGTTAGCACATCGTCGCCTGCCGAATCCTGCAGCGTCGCGTTGCTGCGGCCCGAGCCACCCGTCACTTGCAGGTTTTCGACGCTGGCAATGGTGACGGTGTTCGCCCCCGAAACGAGCTGCGCTTGCTGGGTCGTGTACGTGAGTTGAGCGTTCCGCGCGCCAAGCGAGATCGCTGCGGTGTCGGTTCCACCGGCATTCATGCGGACATCGACACTCGAGAAATTATCCAGCTCGTTTGAGAAACCCGAGCTGGATAACGTCAGGCCGCTAAAGTCGCCTGTTAGGTTATCGTTTCCGCTCGAATCGAACAGCGTCGCCGAGTCGGTCCCGCCGCCGCCATCGACAGTCTGGCGTTGGAAGTTGTTGGCCGTGATCAAAAACGTGCCGTTTTGGAAAGTGAGTTTCAGCGGCGACATCGTCACCGTTTCATTGTCGGCTGTCCCGATGACGTTGATCGCATCGTTGCCGCCACGACCATCAACGACAATACGATTTCGCACTGCCGAGTTGATGCCATAGATGGTTCCATTGACGTTCACGGCGAGGATATTGCCGGCCTGCAGGCCGATCGCGTCGCCGCCGTTCGTTCCGCGAATCGTCACGGTGTCGCCTGACACGGTAACGAGGTTCGTGATCCGGAGCGACGCCGAGGGGTTGTTGCCGATTAACTTGATGCGGAAGGCCTGCCCAGCGGCACCGCCAAAGTCGAAGCGCGCCCCGGCGGCAACGGCGATACTGCTCGCGATCCGCTGCCCGGCGGCGTTATAGACTTCGAACGAGACATCGCCTTGCGAGCGGTCGAACACGACTTCGGCCGTAACGATCCCCGTGTCGCTTGCGCGGAAACTATACCACGTCCCGTTGGTGACAGCCGCCGTCGCCGTTTGGGTCTGCGTTACGGTGCCAAGGTCGGTACCGACAACGGACGGCGTCGCTTGCAGGCCAATCGACAGATTGTAGGTCCCCAGGCTTCCGGTCGAACCGATCGCGAAGGTGTATGTCGTGCCGGCCACGACGTTCATCGTGAACGAACTTCCGGTGGTCGGCGAGCCGTTTCCGATTCGCCAGGTCGACGTGAAACCGCTGGGATTGAAGGTGATGGTGGCCGTTCCCGTGGTGCCCGCCGTGAACGCGAAGTAGTCGAGATCGCTGGCCGCATCGATTCGCCCGGCAAATGTCTTCGACGTGGCGATGCTTCCAAAGGACTGGGCGGTTCCGACCGTGGACCCAACGTCGTCGGTGGTCGTGGAACCGCCGCCATTCCCACCACTCGTGCTCGATGCCATCACCGTATCGATGGCCCGCTTCAAATTGATCCGCAGATAGCTCGCCTGCGTGACAGCGTCGTACACGCTGTCGGCCGTCGACCGCATCACTTGCAGAATCTTGTCTTGATTGATCCCGGTGATGCCGACTCGTTGCATCGCTTCACGGATCAGCGCGCTGGCTCCCGCCACGTACGGCGCCGACATGCTGGTTCCCGTCGCGCTGGCGTAATCGTCGCCGATGCCGTTTTTGTTCCCGCGATAATCGGGCACCGTGCTGACGACGTTCTCGCCGGGTGCCAGCAGCACGCGCGTGTCGCGCTGGCTGAAGTTGCTGACCGAGCCACTCGAGTTGACGCTGCCAACAGGAATCACATACGAGCTGACGGCGGGATAGTCGAGGCCGGCTGCGTTGTAGGTGAGAAAGTCGTTGCCTGCCGAGACCGTCACGACAATGCCGTCGGCGTACAGTTGGGCCAGCTCGTCTTCCAAAATGCCCCAGTTGGGCGTCGACTTGAGGTTCATGCCGACACCGATCGACATGTTCACCGTCGTGATCGGGTTCGCGAAACTGTTGCGGTTGACGTGAACATAGCGGAGAGCCTGTTCGACCCACTCGAGGCTGCTATTCCCTTGATCGTCGATCACCCGCAGCGCCACGAGGTCGGCACCAGCTGCCACGCCGTTGTAGCTGCCGCCGCTGGCGCCCACGATGCCGGCCGTGTGCGTACCGTGAAAGCCCGACGCGCCATCGTCGTAGGGATTGCCGTCGTTCTCCGCGAAGTCCCAGCCGCCGACAACCTTCTTTCCCGAACCATAGCCGTTGCCCAGCGCCTGCTGGTCGTAAGCGATCCCGCTATCAATTATCACCACCGTCTGGCCGGCGCCGGTTAACCCATATTGTTGACGGACGTACTGGACATCGCTCCATCCATAGCCGGTGTTGGCGTTGCCGCCGGAAACGCTCGCCGCGGCAACAGCTTGCGTGACCACTGAAAGATGAGCGGCATTTGTGGAAGTGAGCGCCCAGACCGTCGTCGAGCTGTTCGCCGACTTGGCGTCGACCGTAGTCGATTGCAGCACCACGGCGGCGCTGTCGTCGTGGCGGACTTCACTCGTTAGAGCGTCGGCCAACGGTTGGGCCGACATCGCGAGCCGTTCTTCAAACCGGTCGAGTTGGAACTTCTTTTCAGCGCGCCGTAGCTTGGCATCGTCTCGCATCACCATCCCCTGCACATTCTCGGTGCGGGCGCATGGACGCGGCGCAACTCGCGTTCGCTCCGCATGCAATGGCGGCTCGTAAATGAGGCCGCAATTGGTCCCTGCAAGCAAACACAAACGCGCCGACGCCGGATGACCCGCGATCAGGCGAATTCAAGGGGAGGAAAACCGACAGCGGACTCTTCCTGAGTTGCCGCTTGGCAAACATAGCTTAGGGATTCGATAACGACTGAGAAGGAGGGTGAAACCGGTATTGCCGGTTGTATCGCGAGCGCTGTCAAACAGGCGAAATCGCGTCGACTTTAGCGGCAGCCATCGTTGCTATCGCGCGTGCGGCCGCCGCGAGAATCTCCGGCAAATCCTACGCACCTTCACACCAGCGGTTCAGCAGGCAAACCTTGCGCCATGCATATTTATAGCGCCGTCTTAAGAAACACCCTTGTTTGCGACGAATAATCTTGGAACTCATCCGTCGAGTGTGCCGCCGCAAAGGAATGCGTCGTGAGTGCCGCAGGACTTGTACGCTACTACTGGCTGATCTATTTCTCACAACCCGCGGCCGACCGAAAAATCTACGAGACCTTGGCAAGCAAGCAGGTCTACTCGATTCTCGAAATCGGACTCGGCGACCGCATCCGCCAGCAGCGGCTGTTCGACCTTTGCACCGATCGCCTGACCAGCGATAGCAAGCTCCGCTATTACGCCGTCGATATGTTTGACACCCGGCCGCAAGGGGCCCCCAAGCTGACGCTCAAGCAAGCGCACGCTTCGATCAAACACGAACGCGTCCAAGTGCAGCTGATTCCAGGCGACCCGTTGAGCGCCATCACGCGCGTGGCCAACACGGTAAGAAATCTCGATTGCATCATCATCTCCGGCGACCAGAACCAAGCCCTCATCGACGAAGCCTGGCGATACCTGCCGCGGATGATCTCAGACCGCGTGAGCTTGTTTCGCGAGGTTCCAGCGGCCAAGGGAACGGAGTTCAAGGTCTTCGGTCACCGCGAGATCTTTGCCCTTCGCCCGGCGACCAGCAAGAAGGGCCAACGCCGCGCGGCCTAAGTCTAGATGTTGGCTTGTCATTCGTCCGCTCGTCGATTCTTGGACAAGCGTTAGCTTTTCTCGATATCAGCCAATACTGCTATCCGAATAGTTTCAATTACTAAAAGCGAGAGTCGTCTGCGGCTACACGCCAATTCGAGCGCATCGTCTCGGTTGGCGCACTCTTTGTTTGAACTGATCCATCGGTAGGGGCATTGGTGGAAGAGCCGTACCGGGGCGGCGCGCTGATGGGAATGCTGCACTTTTCATCGATCGCCGTGCGCGATTGCACAACAAGTACGCATTCCCTGTGAGCAGAAAGCTCAACCCGTAGTTCGGCACGCTGGGCTGCGTTAGCTACGTTCCAAAACCAATCGTTGGCTGCAAAATCGCGGTTTTGCCCGGAAAAGTGCGTCGCTTAGTTAGCTCGGGAACAGCGATCCGGCCATCGCAACTGGCAGCGGCATTCCTTTTTCGGTACGAAAATTGCCAAAGCTTCCCGAGAAGCCCCATTTTCCCAGCGCGGGCAGTGGCAAGCATCGCATTTAACTATTCAACAATTGTTGATTAACTATTTAGAACATATATCGCCGGTCGCATGCGACCTGACGTTCGCCCGCATGGCGTGAGACTGATCTTGTCCCGTCGGCGAGGAGTTCTTTCAATTGCGCCGGCGCGATGGCGTGTGGTAGGGAAGATCGTTCCAGGGCAAAGGATGAGTAGCCATGAGTGCACCAACGATTACGACGGAGCTGAATTACGGCCCGGCCGAGGCAGGCGTGAGGTTCGCCAAGTACGCCGGCTTCAAGCGGATGATCGTAGCGCTAGGTCTTAAGCAACCAGCCCTAGGGATATATCGCACCCTGGCCAATTTCCGTCTATGGCGCTACGCCGTGACCGGCGGCTTCCGCTCGGGCATGCTAGCTCTGGGGGAAACGAATCACTACGGATTCCCCGCCCGCTGGATCACCATGGACCAGCACCAGTCGGACTACACCGCATACTTCGACGATAAGTGCGTGATTCCCTTGCCCGACGCTTCACTGGACGTCGTTTACAGCGCCCATTTCATCGAACACCTTACGCCGCCTGCCTTGAGCCGGCTGCTAAGCGAAGTCCGCCGCGTTCTTCGCCCAGGCGGCGCCGTGCGACTCGAGACGGTCGACGCCGAATCGCTGCGACGAGCCTACCGCTATCGCGACGAGCGGGTGCTAGCTCGCTTTCGCAATGCGAGGAAGGACCTGGTCGAAAAGCTGGGTTTCCCGGAAAAATACCTGGAAGACCAGCTCACATTTGTGGGCGAAGTCGCCAGCTACATGCTGCCAGGCGGACCTCCCATGCACATCCCGGTGTACACGACAGCTAAGGAAGTCGACGAGCGGCTCGACATGCCGCTGGAAGAATTTTCCGCTTGGGCGCAGTCGCTGAAATCACCCGAGCAAATCAAAAGCGGCGGCCACAATTGTGCGCTCTCGGGCCCGCGGCTGAAGAAAATGCTGCTCGATACCGGCTTCGCCGAGGCGAGGGAAGCACGCTACGGAGAAACGGGAATCAAAAAAATGTCGCTGAACAAAGGCTTTTGGCGATCCATCTGGGATTCGATCACGGAGAAGCCGCACCGGCGCAGCTTTTCGTGCTACGTGGAAGCTGTTGCCTAGAAAGTAGCACGGACATTCTTGTCCGTGCGAAGCACGGCATCCAACCGAACTCGCGCTTCTCTCAGGGGAAGAATAATTAATGGCTCCACCTGGGAGCAGCGTCTATCCAAGTGGTGGCCGCACCTGGCCCGGACAGGAATGTCCGTGCTACTTTTTTGTGGGCTACCTTTTTGTCTTTGCTCGCGCAGTAAAACTGCTGGCCTGCCCCCATTTTCTGTACCAAGGGTTATGAGAGTTCTGGTTGTGTAACG
>CAZWSX010000036.1:0-60342 GCA_964636985.1 uncultured Pirellulaceae bacterium
CGTCTCGTCCCCCCAAGCGTCGGCGGTGACAACGTAGTCGATCGAACCCTTCTTGCTGGGGCGGTGAGTCAGTCGCGCCACTTGAGGACGGCCGCTGGGATCGGGCTCAATTACTTGCGAGTCAACGACGTTGCCCTCGGCGCCATCACGCAGTTCGACTTTGAACGGCTCTGTCCCTTTGCCACGGGATGTAAGGACAACATCCACGGCCACCAGATCACCTAAGTAGCTGGCGTCGTCGGCAAGCAAATCTCGTACTTCCAAATCGCGCCCTGGCTGATCGTTGCCAATGCCCGCCAGGAAGAGCGGCACCTGCCGTTCGGCGGCGATCCGGGCCGCCGTTTCCCAGCTGGCGCCATCGGTAATCGCACCGTCGCTGAAGACCACAATGCCGGCGGTAGCTCGACCACGTTGTCGTTGAAGAAGCCCTCCGATCACGTCCCCCAAGCGGCTTTCGGTACCGCCAGGTGACCATTCGGCCGCCTGGATTGAACTGGGCTCGTTTACTTCCGTTGCCTCGGCATCGATCAAAAAGAATCGCACGTTAAATTGCGGCCCCCAGCGTTCCAGCCAGCCATCTCCCGATCGGAACAGCCGGTCACGGGCTTCGCGGAACCGTTCTTGAGCAGCCGCACTGCTCCCCGACGAGACATCGGCAAGTTTCATGCTCACCGAGCGGTCGAGTAGCACGATCAAGTCAGGCGGTTCCGTTTGCGAACGGGTCCACGTCCAACCCAATGCCATGAATGCCAGCAACGAGACGATCGCGATTCGCAAAATCGTCAAGGTGGCCCACAACGGCGATGGTCGACTCGCAGCCGCCCTCCTGTGGAGCCAAACGATGATCGCGATGGCACATCCAGCGATCGTGGCTACCAGGAGCGGCGACCAGTTGGTCAGCGATTCGAGTTGGATTTCCTCGGCCGCCAACACCAAGAAGCAATCGAAGCTCATGGTCGGGCGCTCCATGCTGTCTCCACGAGAAACAACAACCCGACGACTACGATCAGCCAAGGCGACCAGCGAATGGTCTGTTGCTCGGTGCCCCCAAACGAACCATTGGATTCCGCTGAAGTTTGCCGCCACGCTCGAGGGAGCCATCGTATGTCGAACGGCTCCAGCTTCGATTCCTCGGTATCGACGCGGATACTCGCATACCGGTTTGCCAAGCTTTCGTTTTTATCCGCAGGTGAGCGTTGAAATTGAATCACACCCACATCCGCCACAGGCGGCAACCTGAGGGATAACCTCGAATCAGTCTCCTCAGCGGCAGTGGAGGCTGCTTGCGAGTTATCCGCCTTGGCACGTCCGTCGGCCGACATGCGAGCGACCCAGGTCCAAGTCCAGGCATCGGTCCCGTTCGAATCAGAATCACCCGAATCGGACGGCTCTTCGATATCAACGACGAGTTCCTCTCCTGGATGGAATGCGTTGGTGCGGTCCCGTTTTTCGAGCGACCATGCAATCGACTCATTCAGCAGCGGCGGAAAGCAAGGCCATTCGCCCAACGCAGACCACGGTTCGCGCGCTCCTCCGTCGGGCAGCGAGGGACTTGCTAGCCACACGCAAACCCTGCCGTGGCCGAACTCGCCGCATGCCGCCGCCACATCGCCGCTGGAGAAATCGGCCACCCGCTTGATCGAGTCGCCGGGAATAACCGTTGCTTTCAGATACCGCCAAATGGGGCACGTTACCAGGCCTGCTCGTTCGAATCCGGCGAACGGTCGAACGATTGCATGTTGGTATTCCAAGGGATCGAAGCGAAAGTCTCCTTCATTGACTGGCGCATCGAGATCTAGCGGCAGCACCCGCTGGGTTTCCTGCCCGCTGCCAAAAACGCGGTTGTAGTTCGCCGGTTGAGCGGCGTTGCCGATGAGGAACACAGCCGCCATCCCACGATGGATCGCCTTGCGAATGGCCGCCGCATCGCTGGCCGAAAATGCGGCCACGTCGCACATGATGACGCCGTCGAATTCCGCAATCCTTTCGATAAGTCGGCTGGGCGAAAGGGCTTCGACGTCGATGGGTTCGCCCGGGGTGTCGGCGGCGTCCAGAGCTGCCACAATCGGCACCGCGTTGGAGGGGACTTCTGTCACCGCGGCAACTTTCCAACGCTGCGGAACGGAAACCACCAGCCAACAAGTATTGTCGGCCGCTAACGCATCGTCGCTCAGTGTTGCTGTGACGATCTGTTGGCCTGGGTCGCTAAACTTGTGTCGCGCATAAACAGTAGTCGACTTTCCTGCTGCGACTTCCACTTCGGAACTTGCGACGGCTTCGTCACCCACAAGCCATTCCACTTGCGCCCCAGCAATGTTCCTGGGGCCGTGGTTCACAACAGTTGCCGCAAACGTGAGTTCCCGCCCTGTGGTGGGCAACTCGTCTTCGCAAGCAATCGAATCAATCGCCAGATTATCGGCAACGTTTCCCCCGACGTCGTACCACTGAACGGTGCCAAGCTTCGATAATGCGTCCAGGGCTGCTGCGGTATCAGCCTCCGCGCTAGTGAGTTTCCACGACGCGGCTTGCGAGTCGGTGGCAATGGCTATCTCGGTCCGGTCCGCCACTTTTGTTTGAACGATCGATTCCAGTGACGTGAGGGCGCTATCCGGATCGCCCCGCGCACAAGAGAGTTCGACCAGGTCGAGTTCCCTCAGAAACAACTCCGCAGCGGGCGATTCGCTCGTCACGACGGTTGCTGGTAACGCCAGTGTCACGAGCGAAAAACGATCTCCCTCGGTCGAGCGCAAAACGCGGCGGCGAATTGCTTCCCGCGCCTGGTGAAATCGTGATTTGGGTTCTGCATCCGACGGAGATTTGGTGGCGTCGACAACGCCCATCGAGTACGTGTTGTCGAGCAAGAACACCAGGTGCGTGCGAAGACCGTTTGCCGCAGCGGGAGCGGCGCGTCCTCCTTGCGGATCGGCGAGTGCCATGGCGAGCAAGCAAATTGCCAGGACTCGGAGAGCCAGCAGCCACCACGCTTGGATTCCCCAGCGACCTCGCACTTTTTGGAGCGCTGCTTCAAGCAGAAACGACGCCGCCCAAGGCAGTTCCCGCAATTTGGGGCGAGCACGCCAGTGCAACAGAATCGGAATCGCCGCCGCGACGGCGACGGCCAGCATGCCGGCGCTGCCAAGCGTGAACCAGGCGGCGAGTGGCAACACGTTCGCCATCACGCGTAGCGCTCCTGGCGGTTGCCTAAGAAGGCCCGCGTCACGCGGTCGAGTGGTTCGTCGGTGCGGACGGTCCTGATTTCGATCCCGTTTTGGCGAGCTAATCGTCGCAGTTCGGCACAGTAGGCTTGATGCTCGGCCAGGTATTGCGAGCGCAGCGATCGAGGGTCAATGCGATGGCGTCCGGCCGTTTCGAGCCCCACGAATTCGGCAGCGTCGGCGAAAGGAAACTCGCACTCCGCCGGATCAGTTAAGTGGAAGAATGCGAGATCATGTCGGCGCAGCGTCAATGGTCGCCAGGCGAGTTCCAGTTTGGCGGGATCATCCAAGAAGTCGCTGATCACAATCACCACGCAGCGCCGCTTCAACCGGCGAGCCAGCGTCTCGCATACTTCGGCGAAGTCGGTCTTGCCCGAAGGGACCTGTCTTTGAAGCGTCTCGTTGAGCCGATTCCACCCGGTCGCCGTCGATGTCGGATCGAGCGTGGTCCGAAGTTGCTCGTTGAACAGCGCTAGCGCCGCCGCGTCCTGTCCTCGCACGACGACGTAAGCGAGCAAACTCGCCAATAGCTGGGCGTATTCCCACTTTGACAGCGGCGAGTTGGGCCCGCGATACATCATGCTCTCGCTGGCATCGACCACCAGCCAGCAAACGAGATTGGTCTCGTCGTCGAATTGCTTCAAGTAGTTCTTGTCAGTCCGGGCAAGCAGCTTCCAATCCAGATGCCGGATATCGTCGCCAGGCGTATACGACCGGTGCTCGGCGAACTCGATCGAGTGCCCGCGGAACGGGCTGCGGTGCAACCCGGCGACGTAACCCTCCACAAGCCGCTTGGCCCGCAAGTGGAGCCCGACGAGCCGCGCAAGCGTGTACGGATCGAGCGGGTTGTCGCGCGCCGGCGATTCTGATTCATTCGGGGGTGAAGGGGACGACATGATGACCTCGCAAGAATGCGAGCAAATGACACTCAATCCTTGGTACGCTCACAAGCGATCAATCGTTCGGCCCCGCGTTTCGTTGGAGCTAGGTCTCCAAAAACCGCTTGACGATATCGGCCGTCGAAACCCCTTCCGCTTCGGCGTGGAAATTGGTTTTGATCCGGTGCCGCAAGACAGGCAAAGCCGCTGCCCGAATATCCTCCTTGTCGACAAACGGATGCCCTCGCAGCAGAGCGTGTGCTTTGCCGGCCAGCACCAGGTGCTGACTTGCCCGTGGACCTGCTCCCCATTGAACATATTCTTTGACGACGGACGGAGCGGCGCTGTCTTGCGGTCGCGTGAGTCGCGCCAAATCGAGTGCGTACTCGGCCACGTGATCGGCGATCGGCGCCCGTCGCACCAATCGCTGGTATTCGAGGATCTCTTCGGCCGACATCACAGCCGATACGTTCACCTGGCGGTCGTCGGTCGTTCGCCGAACGATCTCCAATTCCTCGGATCGCGCAGGATAGTCGATCCAAACCGAGAACATGAAACGGTCGAGCTGCGCCTCCGGAAGCGGATACGTCCCCTCTTGCTCGATCGGGTTTTGGGTCGCCAACACAAAAAAGGGACTCGGCAGCGGGAAGCGATTTCCGCCGACCGTCACCTGCCGCTCCTGCATCGCTTCGAGCAGCGCCGCTTGAGTCTTAGGGGGCGTACGGTTGATTTCGTCAGCCAAAACGACATTCGAGAACAGCGGCCCCTTAAGAAACCGAAACTCGCGCGTTCCCGACACCTTGTCCTCATAGAGGACGTCGGTCCCCGTGATATCCGATGGCATCAGGTCGGGCGTGAACTGAATGCGACTAAAGGAAAGAGCTACCGCCTCCGCGAGTGTGCGAATCATCAGCGTCTTGGCTAAGCCCGGAACGCCGACCAAGAGGCAATGCCCTTGCGCCAAAATGGCCATCAGCAAATGCTTCAGGGCATCGCGCTGCCCGACAATCACCTTGGCCATTTCAGCTTCGAGTTGTCGGCCCGCATCATGCAGCCGCTGGGCGGTGGCGACGTCGTCAGTAACCGCGGACATCAGAAACCTTGTTTGATACGAAAGAAATTGCTCGGCTGGCTCCAATGTAATCTCGGCAACTTAGTCGTTACCACGGCAATCGAAGCACCATACGCCATTGTTGCCGGCAATCGTCAAAAAGCCCTCGGAAAAAGCGATATTTCCGCCAGAGGCGCCGCGCGGGAACAGCAACGTCTCGGCGGCAACCTCCGCCGCCGTGCCGGTCCACCGCAACGTCACCAGTCGATCCCGCAGCGGCCACAATACGGTATCGCGGGCAATGAGCCCGCGCCCGTATCCGCGCATCGATCCGCCTGAGCGGAAAACCGGGTCGCCCTCCTGGGCGCGCGAACCAAAGGGTACTCGCTGTAAAGACCTTCCGCTTTCCATATCGAGAAAGTGGACGGCATCGCCGGTTGCCACGACTGTTCCCTTGAGCGGACCCAACATGTGAACCGTCTCTCGGCCAACAGCTCCGTCTTCGGCCCAACGAGTTCTTCCCGTCTCACTATCGAGCGCGAAGATCGCCGGCGCATCGTGCGGTGCAACGAAGACGCTGTTATTTGCGATAACGCATGGCGAGGCCGTCCGCTGCCGCCATCCACCGGCGAGCGGAGCACGCGGGTCCAGTTCGGAGGTGCGGCGGTAGCTGATGGCCCAGCGCGGGCGCCCCGTCTCGGGTTCTAAGGCAATCACAACACCCAGGTGCGTCGCAACGTAAAGTAAGCCGTTGGCCATCGCGGGAAGCGTAAACGTTATTTCGTCGAATTCGCCGTGCCCCGCGATTTCGGCAGAAGCCATTCGCACTCGCCACTTTTGATGGCCGGTGGCCACGTCGTAGCAAGCCAAGTAACTCGGCGGGCGGCCCTCCAGCCGATGACGGAGCGGGACATACAGGTTATCCCCCTCACCCACCGCACCGCCATCAAACGACCAACCGGCCTTGTCTAACGTCCACTCGTGAACCAATCGTCCCGATTCGAGTTCGATCGCCATCAGACGACTTTTGGGGCGGCGCGCCGGATCGGAAAATCGCCGCGCCGAGGTGGCAGCCGGTCCTTCTCGAACGATCACCAGGTCGCCCACAATGCTGGCGATAAAGTGCGGCGAACCCGCCGTCCGCGTTCCCGAAACACCCCGTGCGTCACCGGCGGCTTTTTGCTTCCACCGCTCTTTGCCGGTGACCAGCTCGATCGCCCGAATACTCGTCTCGTCCACGATCACGGCGAGTCCCTTGGCGATCACGGGAAAGACGTTCGCAGGGTTGCGCGGATCGTCGCCCGCACGCCAGGCAGGCAATGTTTGAACGTCGTTTTCAATGGGCGCGGTCGCGATCGGAAGGGACCACAACGGCCGCCCAGGTAGGTCGATGCTTCGCTGAAGCGGATGCCAGTGCGATGCGTCTCCGCCCAGGCTCGTCCAATCAGAGATTTGCTTCTGGTCGTCCGGACTCAGCCGCGATATGGCGTCGATCGCCTGTGTCCACGACATTGCTTCGCCCGCGATCGTCGTTTTGGCGTTGGCCGATAGCTCTTGGGACTTTGCCAGCTCTCGCAGAGCCTGTTTATGCTCGCCCAGCAAGGCCGAAAGAATTGCGAGTCGTCCCCAAGCACCGGCGTGTTCGGCTTCGGTGGTGTCGGGGACGCTCGCCCACAATTCATTGGGAATCAGTCGGGCCAAAGCGCGACGGGCCAGTGCAAAGTCGCCTTCTCGCTGCGCAGTCTCGGCCGCCCGGAGTAACAGTGCCGATGCGCCCGTCGCGGCCAAGTCGCGCTCGGCGGCGGCAAGCAACGAAGCAGGATCTCCATTTCCGGTCGTTCGCTCACGGGCAATTGGATCAAAGTGTTTTCGCCAAGCGACCAGCATATCGGCCGATTCTTTCGACCAACGGACCATTCTTAACTGCACGATTTCGCGCAGCGGCAGCCAGCGAATCGTTCCCCGCTCGACGAAGCTCCCTTCACTCACGGGGACCAGCAGGTTTTCGCCCGTCTCAAGGAGTTCCGCCAGATGGTCGACTGCTTCCGCATACGCCCCGGCATTGAAGGCCGTTTCGGCGCGGTCGAGCTGCGAAAGAGTCTTGGAATCGACGGCATCGAGCGATACGCCCGCCAGATCGATTTCCCGCAGAATGGTTTGGCCGAATCCCGGCGGCGCCGCAACCGTCAGCAAAAGAACAACGCCCCACGAAACAATTCGCCGTGATCTTAAGCGTCGGCTGCTGACCGGCTTGGCCTTACTTGCGGGCATAGCCTTCGACCATGTAGCCAAGCACAAAGCAGGTGACGCCAAAGAGCGACATTTTGAGCATATTCGCCAGGCTAAACGATTCCCCGACGCCGGAACGGCCCATTCCGCCGCTCAGTTCGAAATAGATCGCCAGCGGGAGAACAATCAGCCCGATGACTTGCAGCGATTTTCCAAGTTGCCTCATCCTGTTATCGTAGATTTGCCGGCTGAGATGGGCAATCCGCCCCTTTGACAAGGTTCCGCTACCGGCGCCCCTCTTCCATCCAAGAAACGGCTCCCATGTCCGCCCGGTTTTGGCGTTTGGTTTTTCGTGCTCTCCGATTGCGCTGTCCGTTTTGTGGAGAAGGCAAACTGTTTATCGGTCCCTTCCGGATGCACGAGCGTTGCCCGCACTGCGATACCAAGCTCGAACGCGAACCTGGTTTCTATTTGGGGTCGATTTACTTTAACTACGGGCTAACGGCGCTGATTTCGGCGATCGCTTACCCGATCCTGCTGATCAATAAAGTGCTGCCCGAACGCCAACTGCAATGGATCGTGATGGCGTTCGTGATCGTGTTTCCGCTTTGGTTTTTCCGGTACGCTCGAAGTCTCTGGCTGGGCTTCGACCAATTCGCCGATCCGCGGCCCGGCACGGAAGAAAAGCAGGGCGAGCCGTAATATTCCCCTCGCATCGGTGGCATCGGTCGCTCCAGCCGTCTTAACCGGCGGTGCAATCGTTCTCTTCGGTCTTCTCGTTGCCGGCCGCGCAGGCCGCTTGAACAACGCGCCGCGGTCCCGAACAACCGCAACATCCCGTACACTTCGCCGCGCCGCCTGCAAAGTGCAGTTCCCGAGCTAAGGGGGACGATAGCATCTTTTGTTCGCGGGACAGCTCGCGACGCGCCTGTAGTCGGGTGGGAAAGCAAGGCGAGTAGGTCGCCGCGCTTGCAGTCAACGGCCAACAAGATGGTGGCCGACTGGCACTCGGAGGAAGGGATTCCCGCGGACAGATTCGCACGGTCAGCACCTCCTGAGATAGCCGGAACATGACTTCCTCCTCCACGCCTCGCAAAAAACCGTCGATTGCTCCGCAGCGGACGGCGCGAAAAGCCCCTTCGCTGCAATCGCCGCTGGAAACGTATCTGCGCGAAATCAACGAGACGGCTCTCCTAACAGCAGCCGACGAGCAACAACTCGCCGCAGCCATTGGAAACGGCGACGTCCGCGCTCGCGACCGGATGGTTCGCGCGAATCTGCGGCTCGTCGTTAACATTGCCCGCGGATACACGGGCAAAGGCCTCAGCCTGCAGGACCTGATTGAAGAAGGGAACCTCGGCCTGCTGCGAGCAGTCGAAGGCTTCGATCCCGCGGTCGGCACGCGCTTCAGCACTTACGCCAGCTACTGGATCAAACAATCGATCAAGCGGGCGCTCATCAATTGCGGCAAAACAATCCGCATTCCGGCCTACATGGTCGAGTTGCTCTCGAAGTGGCGTCGAGCGACTTCACGCTTGACCGAAGAACTTGGCCGCACGCCGACGCCGGAAGAAATCGCCCGCGTCCTCGGTTTGGCCAAGAAGAAGCTGCCAATCATCAAAAAGGCGATTCGCATTCACAATTTGACGCCGCAAACCGATCAGTCGGAACAGGGCTGGTCGCTGGGCGAGATCGTGATGGACGAGCGGCTCAAGAATCCCGAAGACGAACTCGTCGAACACGACGTGCTCAAGTCGGCTCTCGAGATGCTCGGTGCGATGGAATCACGGGAAGCCACCGTGCTCAAGATGCGGTTCGGCCTGGACGGGCACGATCCGCACACGCTCAAAGAAATTGGGGAGAAGCTCGGACTCACTCGGGAACGAGTCCGGCAAATTGAAACCGAGGCCCTGGGAAGGCTCTCGGACGGCTTGAAGGATCCGCGGGAACGCATGTTTGACGCGCTTGATTAGTTGGCTCGATGTGTCGCGATAGCCACAGTCGCGACGGGGAAACACGGAGCCCAATATTGTCTGCCATGCGGGACACGGCGGACATTCTTACTTGCGGCCGGATGGACAAGCGCTCATCCGGCCGCACGATGATTGCTTTTCTCGTAGCGCGGTCACCAGACGGTGGTGACCCGAAGGAGTTCTATTTTCCCGACCGGTAGCTCGTCCGATCTGGAATTCCAATCTTGGCGAAAGCCTGCTTCCGTTCGAAGCATTTGTTGCAAACGCCGCAGTGCTCTCCGTCGATCGGATGAATGCACGAAAACGTGAGTTCCAAGGGGGCGTTACGTCCGAGTTCCATCACGTCGCGCTTCGTCATGTTCCCAAACGGTCGCTCGATGTGAATGGGCGCCGGGCACGACCGGTTCATCACCGATTCAAACTTTCGCAGAAAGTCGTCACTAGCGTCCTCGAACGGACTCGTCCCCAGAGGCGCCAGGGCAAGCCTGCCAATCCCGCGCAATTGGCACCACACCGCGGCTTTGATCAGTAGCAGCGCATTGCGAGCCGGAAGAAACACCGCCTCGTCGGGCGTATTCTCGTCGGGCGTCGCGCGCCCGGTCACGCTCCAGTGATTGCCGTACACATCGGCCAACGGAAGTTGCAGCACGACCGCGGGCATCAGGAATTTCGAAGGGATGGCCGCCAGGAACTTCTGCAGAGCCTGCCATTCGGCCTCGGCCCACACCACGTCGGTCTGGATGTGGATGGGCTGCACATGGAAGTGCTGGCGAGCCAGGTGATCGATCAAAATGCAGCTATCCAGCCCGCCGCTGGCCAGCACCGCGATTTGTCGCCCGGTTAGCTCTTCCACTCTATTTTCGCTTCCAAAGGTCGACGGGGAGATCGCTTGCTGCCGAAGGCACAATTCTCAACCAGAATAGAGCGAATTCCCAAACCCCGCCAACCGGTAAACATCCTTGTCGATACCGAAAGGGCTGGAAAAAGACCGATTTTGACACGCTTGACGGCCGGCATTCGTCTAGTTGGCAATCGGCGGAGAATCTAAAATTCAGGTGGATGCTGGCATCGCCGCCAGCTTTTGGCACGACTTTGTCGATACAGTTTTCCGGCGGAAACGATTCGTCCATGCCCAATCGATCGCTCGCGAAATACCTGAGCGGAACGAGCCTGGAATGGCGGACGCTGCGGCTCTACTTCATCTCGCTCGTCGTCTTGATCGCCGTGGCCTTCTGGTCGGTGCGGCGGATTACCAAGGACCTGCTTTATTCCGCCCCCAATAGCGAAGGCCGGCAACGGGCGGATTTGAGCCTGGCGCGCATTCACTTTCTTCAATCCAAAGAAGGCTACGAGGATCTCGGTAAAGACCCTTCGGTTCCACAGAGGACTCGTGAACTGCTGGGACACCTAACCGGGCTGTCCGACTGGGTGAGTCCCGAAACGATGCAGGTGCAGCGGAACTGGAAATGGGAGGTAATTGCACTCTCTGAGGACGACAAACGCATAAAGAAATACAAGACGCCCCAGAACGAAAGTGAGTTCGAGATAGTCTCGCGACTAAAAGAAGATTTGCAGAAACAGTGGGAGGTGCTGCGCGAGGAGGATCAAAACACAGAGCCAGATAACGTCGCCTCTGAGCGCCGCTCTGCAGATCCTACTGCACCTCAAACGGTTGTCCTCAAGCCCGATTTCAATCCTGTTTTTCGCGCGTCCGAGTCGGAGAAGAGCAAAGACTATCGCTACTATCAACCCGTTTATTGGGGGACAAAGTGCCTACTCTGTCACCCCGCACACACCTCCGCGGCGGCAAGCACATCATCCAATCTAATCGTATCAGCTCCATCTCCTTCTTCCGCAACCAAAACGAGTACTCCAACCAGTAAGTCAGGTGGGCCGCCGAGTAGCGACAAGGCATCGGGCTCTGTCGCTGCTGATACGATGGTCGATCC
The DNA here is from genome assembly GCA_964636985.1 of uncultured Pirellulaceae bacterium. Taxonomy (GTDB): domain Bacteria; phylum Planctomycetota; class Planctomycetia; order Pirellulales; family Pirellulaceae; genus CAZWSX01. The sequence goes on from CAZWSX010000036.1 coordinate 11,296, forward strand.
TTCTGCCATGCCATTCGTCGTCATACGAATCAGTTCCGACTACAAAGCACTGCGAGACAAGCTGAACAAGATGGATGCCATCCTGTTGGCCACGGCGTTTTTGATTATTGCTATCGCTGCCGTCTCGCTGCTTGTGATCGTTCGATACGTCATCATCAAGCCGCTGGGCCACTTGAGAAGGGTCAGCGAAGCGATCACCGCCGGCGATCTCGCAGTGCGGGCAAATCTCCATTCGGGCGGCGAATTCGAGGAACTCGCTGAGTCGTTCAACAAGATGCTCCAGAATCTGGTGGATACCCAGCAGGAAATCCGCGGAATCAATAAGAACCTCGACCAAAAGGTCGATGAGCTCGCCCAACTCAACATGCGGCTTTACGAGATGAACCGCGTGAAGTCAGAGTTCCTGGCGAACATGACGCACGAATTGCGTACGCCGCTGAACAGCATCATGGGCTTTTCCGATTTGCTGGAAAGCAACGACTCGCTCACCGAGCGACAGCGCCGCTACGCAAAAAACATTCGCGTCTCGGGGCGAACGCTCCTCGACATGATCAACAACGTGCTCGATGTTGCCAAGCTCGAAGCCGGACGCATGGATGTGCGCGTCAGCGAGATGCGCTTCGAGCCCTTCATCCAGGCCCTCTGCGACGAACTGCGCGTGCAAGGCGATAAAAAGAACATCGATATCGATTGCCGCATCGAAGGGGAACTCCCGACGCTCCACCAAGATGTCGGCAAGGTTCGGCAGATCGTAACCAACTTGCTTTCCAACGCGATCAAGTTCACGCCCGAAGGGGGCCGCATCAACGTCGACGTCAAGCGCAGCGCCGACGATCGCTTGCTGGTTGTAGAAGTCTCCGATACGGGCGTAGGTATTCCCGAAGCCGATCGGGAAGTGATCTTCGAGAAGTTCCGCCAGGGTTCGCTCAACCAAGGCAAAGACAATCTCACGCGAGAATACGCCGGCACAGGCCTGGGGCTTTCGATCGTTCGTGAGCTGTGCAAGCTGCTAGGCGGCGAGGTCTCGGTCGAAAGCGATGTCGGCAAAGGGAGCACGTTCCGCGTGGTGCTGCCATTCGATTGCACACCAGCAGCCAAAGCCACTGCTCATGGCGAACTCGACGAAATGGCTCGCCCCCGCATTGGTGAGCTCCTTCCTGTTGCACACGGCTCGAATCTGACGAACGAGCAGAATTAAGCGGCTTGGTGGCGGTTTTTGGGAACGTCCGAAAAGCTGGCTGCCAACTTTTTCGCGCACGTTTTTGCCCAATTTCACGTCTTTTTCTGCATAAGCCTTGTCGGTCGCGCCGAAATTCCGACAATGTGTCTTGACTTGGCAGACGAACCGTCTAAACTAATCCGAAGTCGAGTCGCACACACGGTTTGCTTCACGAAGTGCGACTCGCCCGTGGTAGCAGTTTCCCGTCGAATGGTTTCGATTGGGAAAGGGATCTCGGAGATTCAGGCCATGCTTTCTTCGATTCGCGTCATTGCTCCAGCTTTGCTGGTTGTTTCTCTTTCGACAGTTCTCTTTGCACAAAATGCGCCCGCGAAAGCGGACGGCGCTATGCCAGTTGCCGCGGCGCCGCTCGTTCAGATCGAGATCCCACAAGGGGACGATCGGGCGCGGATTGTTGCCTCGTCGGTCGACTTGGCTCTTTGGCTCGATCGGCAGTACGACGCGATCTTTGCCAAGGGTGACAAGCCCGAGACCGTCGACGATAGCGTGTTCCTCCGCCGCGCCCATCTCGACATGGTGGGATCGGTTCCCAGCGTCGCCTTTGCCCGCGAGTTTCTCGCCGACACCAACAGCTTCAAGCGCAAGGCATTGATCGATGCCCTCTTGGAAGACAACAAAGGCCCGTCGCGCAATCGCGATCGAACAGCCAGTAATCTCGCCCGCGTTTGGCGGCATGCGATCATTCCGCAAGGCGCGGGAGCGAACGCCGCTAAACAACAGTTCGAGCCGTGGCTGCGGAAGCAGTTCTTTGAAAACGTTTCGTACGATCGCATTGCCGAGAAGATCGTTTTGGCCGGAAATCGCCCCGCCATGCAGCAGCCCGCAGTCCCGAATGCTCCGCCGCCGGCCAGTGATGATCCCGACCAAGGCGCGGTTGGTTTCTATCAAGCGGTTGGCGCCGCTCCGGCCGAATCAACCACGGCTCTCACTCGTGTCTTTTTAGGCGTTCGCCTCGGCTGTGCCCAGTGTCATGATCACCCTTTCACCGAGTGGAAAAAGAAAGACTTCTGGGGCATGGCCGCGTTTGTCGGCGGCACCGAGAAGGCGGACGGAAATTCGCGAACCGTCTCGATCGTGGGGGACCGGGGCGAAGAATTCACCGGCCGGTTTCCCTGGAACGGCGATGCAACCATCCCCGAAGGGAAGACGCCCCGCCAGGTTTTCGCATCGTGGATGACTTCTGACCAGAATCCGCAATTTGCGGCCACTGCCGTCAATCGCGTTTGGCAGCACCTTTGCGGTCGCGGGCTGTACGCCAATGTCGATGACCTCGACCAGGCCAAGCCGCAAGAGCGAGCCTTGCTCGATGCCATTGCCGGATTGTTCCGGGATAGTAAGTACAACACGCGCTGGTTGATCGCGGGGATCTGCAAATCGAAGTTCTACGAGCGAGCCAGCTCGACCGAGTTCGCCGAAGAGATTTCGCCTGAGGAAGCGGCTGCGAAGATTACCACGCGGCCGTTGAAGACGTTGTCGCCCGAGCAGGTTTTCGACTCGCTCGAACAAGCCCTCGCACTGCCGGTGACTCGCGCTGATGGAAGCCCGCGGTTCAATGGTCTTCGCGATCAACTGGTTCAAAAGTGGTCCGAGGCCGTGGGAGCCAAGCCGGAACAGTTCCGCGCCGGCATTCCGCAAGCGTTGATGCTCATGAATGGAAAGCTCACGTCCGATGGCGCCGACCTGGCCGAAAGCCGGACCCTGCGAGCGATTGTCGATGCTCCTTTCTTTGGCGATAAAGAAAAGCTCGAGACCATGTTCATGGCGACGCTCACTCGCAAGCCTAGCGACGAGGAATTGAAGTTCCTGTTGGAACACCTGGATAGTCAGCCGAACGACGAAGCCCGCCGCGGCTCGTACTCCGAGATCTTTTGGGGCTTGCTGAACAGTCCCGAATTCGTCTTGAGTCAGTAGCTGTTCGTGCTGTCCTTTGTTTGTCGTGTCGCAATCATTTCGTCCTCCATCCATACGCCCTTTACTTCCCCTTTTGTTGACGGATGGTCCGTCGCAGGAGAGTTCGAGCCATGAGCCGTTTCCGCAAATCCGCTAGCCTTGCCGAGACTTCTTCACCGAGCGCTTCTTCGGTGAACGTCGGATTGGCGAGAAGCCCCCACACGCCGTACGAGCGCTGTGGCGATTACTCGCGGCGCGAGCTCCTGAAGGCGACGCTTGCCGGGGCCTTGGGCGTTTCCTTCTCAGGTTGGTTTGGCGGGCTGGCAAAGGCGGCATCGGAATCGGCCAAGAAGCCCAAAGCGTGCATCCTGTTGTGGATGGCCGGCGGCCCCAGCCAGATGGACACGTTCGACTTGAAGCCGGGCCACAAGAACGGCGGATCGTTCAAGGAAATCCAAACGGCCGTGCCGGGGATCAAGATCAGCGAACATTTGCCCGGCGTCGCCAAGCAGATGAAAGACCTGGCGATTATTCGCAGCATGACCACCACCGAAGGGGATCACGGCCGTGGCACTCAACTGATGCTCACCGGCTATCGTCCCGGCACGGGAGGCGTTTCGTATCCGGTGCTTGGAGCATCCCTTTCGAAGGAGTTGGGGAACGAGGAAAACGATATCCCCAACTACGTGAGCCTGTCGCCGTTCCGTTTTGTCGAACTGGATGGTCCAGGTTTCCTCGGTCCGCAATACGCGCCGCTGGTTGTTTCCGGCAACAGCAACGACCCGCAAGCCCGCGCGAATCTCTCGGTCGAAGATCTTCGCCCTTACGGAGTCGACGAAGCAACTCTTGAAAAACGATTCAAGATTCGCGACTTCCTTGCGAAACAGTTCCAGTCGAAGTTCGGTTCTGCGTCGGCGAAGGTGCATCATGCCAATTACGAGAAGGCGATTCGCATGATCCAGAATCAAGCTCGCAACGCCTTCAAGCTCGACGAAGAGTCGAGCGAGATCCGCGATAAGTACGGCCGCAACCGCTTCGGCCAAGGCTGCTTGCTCGCTCGCCGCCTGGTCGAACGCGGAGTCGCGTTTGTCGAAGTGACGCTGCAAGATGTTCCCAATGCCGGCGCCGGTTGGGATACTCACGGGCAAAACTTCGACCAGGTGAAAGCCCTGTCGGAAACGCTCGATCCCGCCTGGTCGACATTGATGAACGACCTTCGCGAACGCGGCTTGCTCGAAAGCACCATGGTGATCTGGATGGGCGAGTTCGGCCGAACACCCGTAATCAACATGGGCAACGGCCGCGATCACTTCCCTGATGCCTGGTCGGTCGTGTTAGGCGGTGCCGGAATTAAGGGTGGCCAGGTCATCGGCAAGACCGCCGAAGATGGTGCCGAAGTGGCCGATCGCCCGGTGAAGGTTCCTGAGCTCTACGCCACGATTTGCGAAGGGCTCGGGATCAGCTGCAAGCACGAAAACATGACGGCAGAAGGTCGCCCCATTGGCATCGTCGATAATTCGCAGCCAGGCGTGGCGCACGAGCCCATCCGCGAATTGGTTGGATAACGGGAACTGAAAGTGGTTGCCGCTCGTCTAAAACTTCAGTTTTAGACGGCTTGAAACGTTCAGCGATGGGAGACCGTTATGTTTAAAAGTTGTAAATGGCTGCTTACGCTGCCAGTGTTGCTGCTGTTGGCGATTCAAAGTGTGAGCTTCGCCTTGATGAGTCTCGATATCGTCACCGTAAAGCGGGCGGAAGAACTCGGGTTGCAAATCCGAGCGAACGCCGCAGGTCCCGATGCCGTACGGATTGAGCTCGAGTTTCCAACGAACGACAAGTTGAAAGGCTTCGAGCGGGTCGACTTGATCGTCGAGGAAGGCACGCTGCGATTGCACTCGACCCTCAAGGACGAGAGCAGCGCGCCTGGTACGGCTCAAGTTGGATTCGCCGCCGATCGCCAGAACCTCAAAAGCCTCACGCTTCGAGTGGTGTGCCGTCACGGGCAACGATCCCTGGTAGGGCACGATATCAAAGTGAAAGACTTCGTCGATCTGAGCGCGATCAAATGACGTGATAATGAACGTGCCCAGCCGTTGGTGAACCACAACCTGCCAACATCGAGACTTTGCCGTGAATACTTGGACCGCCATTGCGATAGTGCTAACGACGCTGGGTGCCGACCCGGCGGGCGATGCCTCGCCTAAAGCTAAGGGCGAAGTATCCACATCTGCCAAGGCGTCAGTTTCGGAAGGGAAGGGGTCATCGGCGAACTCAAAACCGGCGCCCGCCGAGTATCGCGACCTGGTCTTGTTCTTAGACAAGGCACCGATGCACTTTCGCGTCCACATTCGCCTTGCTTCGAAACCGATCGATGTCGCCCGCAACGACTTGGCCGATCGCTGGCTCAAGCAATACGATGCCAACGGCGACGGCAAACTCTCGCGCGAGGAAATGCAAAAGATGCCCGCCCTCCGGCAGGCGATTTCGGCATCGGGAGCTAAGTTTCTCGATTCGCTCAAAGGGGGCAGTAGCTTCATCGATCTCAAGCAAAAGATCGCGCAAATGGGGGGCGAAGCGATCGCCATTCGCGAACAAAAGGACGCCGCCAATAGCGATAACGACGTCTTCAAGTTTCTCGATGCCGACGGCAACGGGGAACTCGACGCCAAGGAAATGGATGCCGCGATCGATCGCGTCGGTGAAAAAGACAACGATCGCGACGAGTGCATCAGCTTCGAAGAGTTCATGCCGCCACCGCCACCCGTTACCATGCCGATCAACGTGCTCGGTATGGATCAACCGCCACGTCCTTCGTTCGCACCGGCCGAGTTGGTTCGTGATGCTTCCGAACCGCTCCTGCCAAAACGGCTCATCAAAAAGTACGACCGCAACCGCGACAACAAGCTCAGCGCCGCGGAGATCGGTTGGCAAGCCGATCGCTTCGCCGTGCTCGACATGAGTCGCGACGGCAAGCTCGACGAAAACGAACTGCGGCGATTCGGCGCGAGCCCCGTCGATTTGGAATTGAACGTCGACCTTGCCGCCAGCGAACAGCAAGGCTCGGGCAAAATCGAAGCCACCAACATCGCAGGCGATCGTCTCGACGACGGTAAACGCGCCAATTTCGCGAAAGTCTCCTTCGCCGATGCTGTCGTCACGTTCAGCGAACGCGACCTCGATCCAATCGCCGAAGCGAATCGCGCAGCACTCGCCGAGTTCAACGCGCTCGATGCCGACGGGAACGGCTATCTCGACCGCGACGAAACGCGCGATCGCGTTCGTCTCGAGAACGGCTTGTTTCAGCAAATGGACGTCGACGGAGACAATAAAGTCTTCGCGCAAGAATTAAAAGATTATGTCGCCAATCGCGCGGAGCCTTTGTCGAATAGTTGTCGGGTTCAAGTGTTCGACACAGGCTACGGTTTCTTCATGACGCTCGATGCCAACGGCGACGGCCGCATTTCGACGCGCGAGATTCGCAAGGCCGACGCGTCCTTGAAGCATCTCGACCGCGACGACAAAGCCGGTGTTACGGCCAACGAGCCCAAGCGTCACTTTCACGTCGAATTCAGCCGCGGCGTGTTCAAGCTGGGGCCGATGAACGACCCGATGCAAAACAGCGGCACGCCGAGCTTTCAAGCGCGCAATCTGACCGGGCCGATTTGGTTTCAACGGATGGACCGTAATGGCGATGGCGATTTGAGCTGGAACGAATTTCTCGGCCCGCGCGACGTATTTCAAAAACTAGACAAGGACCACGATGAACTGATTGACCCCACCGAGGCCGAAGCTGCGGCCACCCTTTCCCGATAGACAGCCTGATCGGATTTCCTATTCGAGCTTCCTTCCCGAGTTTGCAAGATCATGACACGTATCCAAGAACCCGTCTCGAATTCCACCGGCCATCACGGCCCCGCGCGCGGTTCGTCGCTCCCTAGCGACGACGTCGAAGCCGTTGCCAAACTCCAGCAGGCGCAGCGCCGTGTGAAGGATGAAGTCTCGAAGCTCGTCGTTGGACAAGAATCGGTTGTCGAGTCTCTGCTGATCGGTCTCCTTTGCCGCGGCCACGTGCTGATGCACGGCGTTCCTGGTTTGGGCAAAACATTGATGGCCCGCACGCTCGCCAAGACGCTGGAAATGGAGTTTCGCCGCATCCAGTTCACGCCCGACTTGATGCCCTCCGACATTACGGGGGCCGACGTGATGGAAGAAGAGCAGTCGTCAGGACGGCACTCGATCGCCTTCCGCCCCGGCCCAGTTTTCACGAACTTCCTGCTCGCCGACGAAATCAATCGCACGCCCCCTAAAACACAAGCTGCCCTGCTTCAAGCAATGCAGGAAGGCGAAGTCTCCGTAGGTCGCGAGACGTATCGCTTGAAGCCTCCGTTCTTCGTCTGTGCCACACAAAATCCGATCGAAATGGAAGGGACCTATCCCCTTCCCGAAGCACAGATCGACCGCTTTATGTTCCTGGTCAAAGTGGTGTACCCCACCGTCGACGAGGAAGTCCAAATCATCAAAGGGACGACGACGGCGACGACGACGGAAGTCGGTACCGCCCTGTCGACCGAAGACGTCTTGCGGCTGCAAGAGCTCGTTCGCGGTGTGCCGATCGCCGACGGTGTAATCCGTTACGCCGCGCGTTTAGTCTCGGCCACACGGCCTGGCGTCCCAGGCGGCGTCGATTCGGTCCATCGCTTTGTTTCGTATGGTGCCAGCCCGCGAGCGAGCCAATTCCTCGTGCTCGGCGGCAAGGCCCGCGCCATCCTCTCCGGTCGTTACCACGTCGACTTCGCCGACATCCGCGCGGTCGCCCATGCCGTGTTGCGGCATCGCCTGGTGCTCAACTTCCATGCTCGCGCCGAGAACATCGACGCTGATCACCTGATCGACCGCCTGCTGAAAGAGATTCCGCAAGAAGGTTAGTGGGACCGTAGCCGCGTTCGCCAGAACGTGGATGCCCCGGTAGAAACTATCGATACCCTAACTACTGACGCACCAATGCCCCTGGCCGCCAAAGATCTCGTCGACCCTGTCTTCTTCTCGCGACTCGAAAGCCTCGAGCTGCGAGCTCGGAGCATCGTCGAGGGTTTTCTCCACGGCATGCATCGCAGTCCGTTCATCGGGTTCAGTGTCGAGTTCGCTTCGCATCGCGAGTATGTCCCTGGCGATGACCCGCGGCACGTCAACTGGAAGGTGTACGCCCGCACCAAGCGGCTGTACGTGAAAGAGTTCGACGCCGAAACGAACATGAACGTCCACATCATTCTGGACGTGAGCGGCTCGATGAGTTGTTCCGCCTCGGGGCGTAGCAAGCTCGAGTACGCGGCGTCGCTCGCGGCGGCGCTGGCCCACTTGGCGCTCAAGCAGCACGACGCCGTCGGCGTGACGATTTTCGCCGACGACCTGATCAACCACGTGGCCCCGCGAGCCAAGGCGCATCAGCTCGATTCGATCCTGCAAGCGATCGTGAGCGAACGGCCTCGTCCCGCCACCAATGCGGGCAAGGCCTTGCACAAAGCGGCCGAGATGGCCAAGCATCGCGGCCTGATCATTTTGATTAGCGATTTCTTCGACGACCTTGAAGCGATCCAGCGCGGTATGGATAGCTTCCGCTTCCGCAATCACGAGGTCCTGGCCTTCCACATTTGGGACCGCTGGGAACGCGACTTCCCCGAAGACGGCAATTTCCGTTTTCGCGATTTGGAAACCGGCGAAGAGATCACCGCTCGGGCCGAAGGGGTCCGCGAGCACTACCTCCGCGAAGTAAACCGCTTTCGCGACGACATCGAACGGATCTGCCGCAATCGCGCGATCGACCGGATCGAACTTACCACCGACATGCCGCTCGATAAGGCCCTTTTGGATTACCTCGTTAAGCGCTCCAAGTCTATGTAATTCGAATCGATATAACGACAACACCAAACACTCGTTTACACCATGTTTTTCGTTCAGGCTGGGCTCCTCGCGGGGCTGGCCGCCTTACTCATACCGATCCTCATCCACTTGCTGTTCCGCCTGCGAACGCGGCAGGTCGATCTGGGCACGATTCGCTTCCTCAAAACCGTGATGGAAGAGAGTTCGCAGCGCCGGCGGGTGATGCGGTGGCTTTTGCTCGCCTTGCGGCTCGGCTGCGTGGCCTTGCTCGCGCTGTTGTTCGCCCGACCTTACTTTCCAGCCGAGGCCGCTTCGAGCGTTCGCGGGCTGGCAATGTTCCTAATCGACCACTCGGCGACCATGGAACAACGTAGCGACGGAACGCGTCTATTCGATTACGCCGTCAGCGAAGCGGAGCGGATCGCCCGATCATTGCCGTCCGGAACGCGCGTCGAGGTCGCCACGTTCGATAGCGAAGTGCGACCCGTCGGTGACAAGCTGGCCGGCAAGTCGAAGGAAAAGTCGTCGACAATCAGCGCCAACGAAGCCTTTGCGAGTCTGCGAGACAACGATCGTTCCTCGCGTGGAACCGATTACGCGGCCATGATCGCGTGGGCCCGCGACACGGCCAATCGCATCGACGCCCGCGAAAAGCAGGTTTACATCTTCACCGACTTACAACAATCGGGACTCAATCGCTCCGACGGGCAAACTCTTCCCGTTGATGTGGTCGCCCACGTCAACCTGGTCGGGAAAGATGTTGCCGAGAACATTGCCCTCACTCAAATCAACATTCCTCGCACGTGGATTCGTCCCGGCACGACGCCGAAGGTTTCGGCCGTCGTCAGCCACAGCGGATCAACGATCCTGGAAGAAGTCCCAATCACGCTGGTGCTCGAAAGCGAAGGACGAAAGGTTCAGCAACGCAAGAAGATCCGATTAGAGCCAGAAACGCCCGAGCAAATCGAGTTCGACGTAGGGGCATTGGACGCCGGCCTGTGGCAAGGAAAGGTGTCGGTCGAGTGGGACGATGCCCTCGCGTTTGACAATCAACGCTTCCTCGCTATCCAAGCCGCTCCCGCGATGAAGATCCTGCTGGTTGACGGAGCCTCCGCCAAACAGAAATGGAACGCGACGACTTACTTCCTCGAAACGGCGCTGCGACTGGCTGCTGAAGGACAAGACTACGCCGAGAGCCCCTTCGCGCCGGAAGTTGTCTCGCACGAAGATGGCACCTGGCACACACGCTTAAATCAATACAGCGCCGTGGTGCTGGCCGACGTGCCGTCGATGAGTCCAGAGCAATGGACCGCCTGTCAGAAGTTTGTCGAGTCCGGCGGCGGCTGCGTCGTCTTCGGGGGCGATCGGACCACGGCCAAAGGCTGGGAGATCGCTTCGGTAAGCGCGGATTGCCCTGTCACTATTGGCGACGCCCAGTTCGCCACCGAGTTCCCTTGGCGTATTCAGCAGTTCGACGAGAAGAACCCGCTATGGGCACCACTGGCTGATCCGCAATTCGCCGACGTGGGCCGCTTGGCCTTCGGCATTCGCTCGGTGTTCACTGCCAAGCCGGGTGCCTCGGTGCTTGCCAAGTTCCGCGGTGGCGACCCTGCCATGATCGATCAAACCATCGGCAAGGGACACTTGCTGTGGTGCGCTTGGCCCGTGGATGCCCGCGGCAGTTTCTGGCCCAAGGGACGGTTGTTCGTCCCGATGACACATCAAATGCTCGGTTACGTAACCGGCCTCACCGATGGCGGTCCCGTGCGGCAACGTTCGCTCGATGGACTTCCCCAGCTCCCAATTGAAACCCAGCCAGGCGTTGTCACGCACGATCGCTACGTCGAGGTGATCAATCCCTCGCCAATCGAATCGGAACTCGACCGCTGCACCGTCGACGACCTGGTTGTCCGCTTCGGATTGCGACTGGCCGACGCCAATGCCGGCACGGTCGCCGTTGATGAAAACAAGCCACTCGCCGCCAGCCAGATGCGGCAGGACGAGTACTGGCACTGGATTTTGTTTGTCTTGATGGGCGCCTTCGCGCTCGAGTTCTTGGTTGCTAATCGGTCCATCGCTTGACGCAGGGTCCACCCGCGAGCGCATTCGCTGTAAGGAATAGTTCGATGAACGCACCAACTCCTCCTCCCTTTGTCAAGCGTTTTGAACAGCTACGGGCACGGCTGCGACGAACCGATTCCGCCGCGCGGATCGGCTGGATCGTCGTGTTGCTGCTTGCGGCGCTGGGAGCGGTTGCGGCGCTCGACTTCCGCTACGAGTGGCCCTGGTTGCCGCGAATGGTTTTGTCGACGGCGGTCGTAGGGCTGGCTATAGCGACACTGCTGTACGCCATCGTCGGTGCCTTCCTTCGTTGGCGGCGGAGCAATACCGCCGTCGAGATGGAATCGGCCTTCCCCGAACTCGGCCAGGCGGTGCGAACCTCAGTCCAATTCGGTACCCAGAAGACTGCCGAATACGGCGTCGCCCCGCGACTGGTCGAGGCCCTGCACGCAACGACCGAACGCCGTGCCGAGCCTCTCGGCCTGGAAACAATGCTCCCATTGCCGCAGTTGATCGGCGCCATCGCCATCGCTTGCATCTTGGGCGGCATCGGAGCGGGAGCGGTCCTCACCAATCCTGAATGGCGATTGGCCCTCTCCCGCGTGCTGGGAGGGGACAAGCCTTACACCGAAACTACGGTTTCGCCAGGCGACACGCGGATCGACGAAGGGGAACCGCTCCAAATCGCTGTAGCGCTAGCGGGACGGACCAATCGCGAAGTTGTTCTGCGCACGCGTCAGCTCGACGGTGAATGGACCGAATCGACCATGGCTGCGTCCAAAGCGTTTGCTGCCACCGACAAAAATGCACCAACCACGGCGTCGTTCGAAGCGAAGATCGGTTCGCTCAAGAAGCCGCTGGAGTATCAAGTTGTTGTCGGTAAGGTTGAGTCGCCTGTGTTTAGGGCAAACGTTCGCTACCCACTCAAGATCAAGGCCGTCGAAGGGGAGGTCGTTCCTCCGGCCTACACGCGACAAGCTCCGGCCGTTCAATCCGGCGGTGATTTCGACGTGCTGGAAGGCTCGAAGGTGAAGGTCTCCATCGAACTCGATCAAGTCATTAAGAGCGGCAACGTCGTGGTGATGACGGCGATTCCAAGCCAAGCCAAACCGAAGGCAGAAGAGACCGCCAAGCCAGAAGAGGTCGCGAAAGCCGACGAATCAGCGAAAACTCCCGAGACCGAGACGTCGGAATCGCCGGCCGCGAACGATGGCGTCGGCCCCACGCCGGAAGCATCGCCTGAGACCGTTGCTGCAACGGCCGATGGGAAGCCCGAATCCAAAGAAGAAGCTGCGGTTCCCGAACTGGAACCGGCACAAGACGCCGCTCCAGAGTTGGTTGCCAACGCCGAAGTGATCGGCTCGTCGCTCATCTTCTCGGTCGAACCGGGCGAATCGCTCATTTACAAGGTCACGGCCGAAGGAGTCGATGGAGCGTCGCTCAAGGAAACGAGCTTCCGGATCCGCGTCCGCAAGGACCAACCGCCGCAAATCAGCTTCGACGAGCCGGACGATCGTTCCGAATCGCACGCGCTGGCCGAAGTGATGATGAAGGCCCGCGCCCGCGACGACTACGGTTTGGCTCGCTCGGGGATCGTCTTCCAAGTCAACAATCAGGAAGAGTATCCACTGGTCGCCGAAGATTTCGAAGAGGCCCTTAAGGCGCTGGAAACTGTCGAAGCGGAAGGGGGCCTTACCCCCAAGACGCAGGCCATCTTGGAAAAGATGCTCCCGCTGGAGCACTTCAAGCTGTCGCACACCGATAGCGTGATGTACTACGCCTTCGCCGAGGACAATCGTCCGGGAACGGCGCAGCGGAGCGAGACCGACATGCGGTTTATCGATATCCGGCCCTTCAAGCGGGTCTTCCGCATTCAAGAGCCGATGCCCGGCGAGCCTGGAATGCCTGGTCGCCGGATCATGGCGCTTGAGGAAATGATCCACCGCGAGCGAGTTGCCTTGAATCGAACCCTGTCGCTGATGCGGCGCGGTGCTCGCGGACAATCGACCGACCTGAACACCGTCGATAGCCTCGTCCAATACCAAACGGAAACGGCCGAAGGAGCGCGTGGTTTCGCCGCCTTCCTGCAGAGCCGCGGTTTCGACCGCACCGAACTGTTGGCCGAAGCGGAAGGGGCCATCATGTCGTCGGTCGACTCGCTCTCGGCGGGCTCGTTCGATACGGCCCAGTTGCAAATGCGCGATGCCTTGAAATACCTGATCGAAATGCGCGATTTACTCGAGATCGTCATCAGCATGGGCGATCCGATGCAGCTTCGCGACCTGCAAAACTTCGACCGGGCGTTGATTCAAAAACTGCGCTATCCCAAGTCGGATCGCAAGAAGCTCGCCAAGCGAATAGTCCAACAGGCCGAGATGCTGGCCCAGCGGCAGCGGCAAGTTGCGCAGTCGGCCACAGCAGGCACTCGCCCGTCCGATCAAGGGATGCCAGGCAATGGAAAGCCAAATAAGCCGAACGATCCGACGGAGAACCAGCCCGGTTCGCCGGATAAACCGATGCCCGATCCCATGGAAGAAAAGACCGAAGGGGCCACCGGCGACGAAAAGCCTGAAGAAAAGAAGGAGGAAGGCAAGAACGAGGAGACGCCTGCCGAGGAAAAGCCTGGTCCCGATTTCCGTGACCTGGAAGAGAAACAAAACGACATCGCTATTGACGCGGGAATGATCGAAAACGTCGTGAGCGAACTGGAAGGCATGACCGATCAGGCCAAGGAACGTGCCAGCCAGGCTGCAAGGCAAACCGAATCCGTGGCCGACATGCTCCAATCGAACAAAACCGATTCGGCTAGCGCCGCCTCCAAAGCCGCTGATCAACTCGACGAGTTGGCCAAGAACCTCAAGGGTTTGCTCAGCCCCGATATTGCCGATCGCATCGCCGCCGCCCGGGATTTGGCTGGCGAATTGGCCCGCCGGGAAGAGAAAGTTGCCGATGCCGCCGCCAAGCAAACAGAAGGCGAAGAAGCGGGCAAAGACGAGAAGGATCCCGCGAAGAAGGGAGGCAGCGGCAAAGGCCAAGATGACAAGATGGAAGCCGAAAAGACGCGTGGCGCTCTCGAAGGAGAGACCCAGCGTCTGGCCGATGCGGCCGCAACCTTGAAAGATATCCTGGAAGCCGCCTCGAAATTGACCGACCCAGCCGACGCCAAGGCCGCCAAGGAACTGGCACGCATTGCCAAGGAGAGCAAACTGGACGAAACGGCCGCCAAGGCAAAGCTAGTTGCCCCGCTCGTTCGCAACGAACGATACGACGACGTCCGTGTCGAAGCCGCCGCCGCCGCTGACCAGTTTCAAAATGCGGCCCAGCAACTCGATTCACTCTATCGCGCCTTGGTTGCTCCAAAGATCGAGGAGCTGACCAAGCTCGAAGGAGAGCTCGCCGCCGCCGCCGAAAAGATGAACGAGTGGAAATCGGCCGCCGACATCGAGCAATGGCACGCTGAAGTGGAAGGCATCTTGGAAAAGATGGACGAGATGCGCCTCGGCGGCGAAGGCATGGAAGAGTTCCAAAAGGAACGCGGCAAAGCCGGCCTGACCGATCGCAACGAGAAGGGGATCGCTGGCTTGTCACGCAGCAAGGGCGGCGTCTACTCCGCACCGACGGCGTATAAAGTCTGGATGTCGGCGAACCTGAACCGCGTCCAGCAAATGATTCAGGAGTTGATCCTCGCCGAAATGGCAGCCGAAGGGCGAGAGCCCGCTCCGCCGCAATATGAAGCGATGATCGAACGTTATTACGAAATCCTCTCCGCCGCGAAGACCTCCAAGTAACGTGTGCCAACGAAAAAGTAGCACAGACAATCCTGTCTGTGCGCGGTGGGCTCGCTTTAGCAAGTTGAGATGGAACGCAAGACACGTCTCACAAGAAACCAACCGAACCCCTCCAGCGACCCTCAAGCAGCCAACATAAAGAGTCACTCACGCTCATGTTGCTCGGATTTGTCACCCTCGATTTCCTTCCGCCTTGGTCGACAGCGACCTTGGTTAGCGGAATTGTGATCATCGCCGTTCTGGCAATCCTGGCCCGCTGGGCAACGGGACCCGCGGCGCAGATCTCGCGCCATGCCGGCCTTTGGGGCGTACGGGCCCTCACGGTGCTCGTCTTGGCCTTGATTCTGTTCAATCCAGTACGAGTCGATCGCATCCCCGGTGCCGTCGATAAGCCCGACGTCTTCGTCTTGATGGATGCCTCGACGAGTATGGAGATGGGCTCGCCGCAATCGCGATGGGACACAGCCAATATATGGCTCGCACAAGCCGAAAAGTCGCTTGGCAACTTGTTGCCCGCCCGATTGCGAACGTTCTTCTTTGGCCGAGCTCTTACCTCTCAGCTCGGCGAAGATAAAAAGCCTGCCCCCGTCGAAAAGAATGTCAGCAATACGCCCGTTGCAGACGTGCGACCCACCGAAGGGGACACGCGGATCGTTACGGCGCTGCGGCAAGCGCCCAACCGTTTCGGCCGCAAACCGCCGCAGGCGATGGTCTTAATGAGCGACGGCCGCGCCCGCGACGAAGTCGGCCTCGAGGCGTTGCTCGCGCAGTACAAGCAGTGGAACATCCCCATCCACGTCGCCCCGATGGGCGAGGAAGGGAAGGGGGGGGACGTCGCCATCGTCGCCGCCGTGATGCCAACTAAAGCTCGCAAGTCCTCGGAAGTCGAAGCCCACGTCTTCCTGCGAAGCTACGGATACGAAGGCAAGCGGGCAACGGTCACCGTTTCGGCTCGAGACGAGCGGGATGGCGAACTTCGCGAACTCACCAGCACTGCCGTCACGCTTACATCGGGCTTCCAAGCCGCTACGTTGCGGTTCCAGTCGGGAACGCAGCCTCTCAAGCTCGTAATGAAAGTGAACGAGCAGCCCGAAGAGATCTCCTCGTTGAACAACCAATTCGACGCCGATTTGGGGATCGACCGCACCAAGATTCGCGTACTCTACGTGGAAGGAAACTACCGCTCGTTCCGCCAGGTGGTGCAAGCCGATCGGGTCGAGTACCGCGGGCCGTACAGCGAGTTGCACCAGGCGTTGTCAAGTGATGAGGACATCGAGTGCGTCGTTGTGATGGCTCCGCCAGGAAGCAGCCGAACCATTCGTATCGACACGCTCAACAATTCGCAAACAGGACGAGGTTTTCCCGAAACGGCCGCGGAACTGAGCGCGTTCGATTGCATCATTCTCAGCAATGTCGATCGCAATGTGCTCACCGATAAGCAACTCGGCTGGCTCAAGCGTTGGATCGGCGCCCGCGGTGGCGGCCTTTTGATGACCGGCGGCGAACGAAGCTTCGCAGCCGGTGGATGGGCCGATTCCGTCGTCGCCGAAATGCTACCGGTCGAAATCGGCGCCGGCGTCAACGATTGGCGCGACGACGTCGACGCGCTGATCCGTCCTAATGGGACCGTCGCGAACCACCCACTCTGGCGCATCCTCGGCGATGCCTCGCAAAATCAAACGGTGATCGATGCGATGCCCGCCTATCACGGCATCAACCGCTGGGAAAAGATCAAGCCTGCCATTGCCAAGGTTCTAGGCGAATCCTCATCGCAGATTTCCGACCGTCCACGCACTGCCACCACGTTGGAAACCCTCGTTCCCATCGTGACACGCGTCGATGCCAATGGCGTGCCTGTTGTCGTTCCGAATGTACCGTCCGCCAATGCTCCATCGGCAAATGGAACTCCCGTGCCCGATGGTCCAACGCCCGCGTTCGTGCTCGGGAAATACGGCAAAGGACGAACGGCGGCGTTCGCTCCGGCTATTACCTCGCCATGGGCGGATGACGTGAACACCAACTGGGGCCGCGGCGACAACCGCTACTACGCTAAGTTCTGGCGGAACGTCGTTTACTGGCTTACCGAAGACTCGTCGATCGGCCGTCGCCGCTTGGTGGCACGGTGTGACAAGCGGTTCTATCGTCCAGGTGATGTGATCTCGATCGTAGTCGGTGCCTACGACGAAAACGCCAATCCGACCCGCGATTACCGAGTGTCGGCGAACGTCGAACAACCCTCGTCGGCCCCCAACAACGATTCGGTCTTCGCGCCGGTTCGCTGGCCTGATGAACTCGAACGGATCAGCGGCGAGACCGGTCCCTTCATCCTATGGGGAGAAGAATTCGACTTGCAAGTTTCGTCGAGCGACGAGGACCTTAAGAGCGAACGCGTCTACCACGCGAAGTTGCCGCTGGTCGAACAACTCTCGTCGGGCGCAGCCTCACAGCGGATCCGCATCGAACTGACGGCCCAGGAAGACCAGACGCAAGTCGACAGCACGTCGATGGAGATCCACATCCTCCACGACCCATTCGAGCAACACAATCCGTTCCCCAATCACGAGTTTCTCAAATCGATCGCCCAAAAGACCGGCGGCAAAGTTCTCGCTTCTCCGGCCGAATTGACGAAGCTCCTAGGCGATATCCCGATCGAGCGCGGCCCCGACATCGTCGCGAAGTCGCCGATCTGGAGCACGCCTTGGCTCCTGATAGCGCTCTTGGCCCTCATGACTTTCGAATGGGTTTGGCGGCGGGCCATCGGATTGGCATAGTCGCAACGGATTCACTCTCATCCAGCGGTGGTCAGCATCATGTCGATTTCCATCAGCCGACGCATCGCTTGTTTGGGCATAGGCGGAATCTCTTTTGCTATTGCATCGGCGGCAGCAGTCCCTGCTCAAGACCCCGCGAGTGACGACGGCGCAGTCGAAAAAGCGGAAGCCGAGCTCACCAAGACCTTGCAGGACGAATGCCGCAAGCAACTGGAATCGTACGTGTTCTCCGACGGCGGAAAAAAGATCGATGGAAAATTCGTCTCGGTCATGACTTGGACGAACCCATCGCGCGATGGCGTGCAGCGCGGTGTCGTTGGAGTTTGGACGCTGGAAGGCCACCCGTTTGCCATTGGGACCGTCTTCTGCCACGTGCTGGAAAACGACGCGGCGAAGTTTCGCTTCAATCACGAACTTCACATGCTGCGCGAAAAGGGATTCTCCGCCGATACGGCGAAGGGAACCGTGTGGAAGGCCCCAACCGGCGGTTTTACGCGGACCGCGATCACCGGTTCTGAACCACCGGCCGAAAATCCCACCGCCCGGATGCGGCAGATGCGCGCCATCGCCGAGCGCTTCACCGCCAGCGCGATCAGCGACATGGCCCAAAAGAGCCAGCTTCGGCTGTTATCCAAGCCGCTCTATCGTTACGAAACCAAAACTGGCGACGGCGCCCTGTTTACCTTCATGTCCGACGCCGGTACCGATCCCGAAGTAATCCTGGCGATCGAATGCGACAAGTCGGGCAAAGTAGGCCAATGGTACTTCGGCTGCGCTCGGTACTCGGATATGAAGCTGTTCGTCAAACTTGACGGCAACGACGCCTGGGCATTCGAAGACGGCGCCAAAGGGCCATGGCACAAGTCGGGCGTGAACGACCCGCTGCGATTCTATACTGCGGCCGAAGTGCGGCTCGACTCGATCAAAGCCCCGTAGGCGAGTTACTCCGTAGGACGCGCGTAAGTCTTAGATCGCGCGTGAAAGGCGTCGGGTCGCACGTGCCATTCTTGCGGGACGAAGCCCGATTCGGCGAGCCAAAGGAGTGCTGGTTCGCTGGCGTCTTTGATTCCGAAAGTGTCAACGCCCGCAGCGAAAGGTGAGATTTCCGTCTCGCCTCGAATTCGAATGTAGTAGACCTTGCCGACCTTAGCGCTGCCGCGGGGAAGGTAGGCCGGACCTTGCCAGTCGACCGATTCGGTTCGGCCGGGATGATCGCTACCGCGCTGCGCCGACAACATCGTCCTCGTCGCGCGGGAAAGGCTCAACGAGGCCGGCTTCTCGCACGTCACGGCGACGTTCGCCTGCGAGTACGGCGTGCCGAAGTAGTAGTATTCGAAAAAGGTGAAGATCCGCGATGTGTTGTAGCCCGACAACAGCAGCATCCCGTTGGCTGCTCCGCCTGGCTCGTCGGCCGTTGTGACGCCGACGATCAACTCCAAAAAGCTCACGCCCGACCATCGCGATGCGACCGCCGTGATCGTCACTTGGGCGTGCCCATTGTCGATAAAGGGCAGCAACTGTTCGTCGGCGAGTTTCTTCGTCCAATAGTCGAGGTTCGCCTTCCCGTACAGCGTGACTTCCCGCGAGCCGAAGACTTCGGCCACGTATTTGACGGAGTTCTTGACCGCTGGATGGGCCACGGGCGGGCTGCTTTCTGAAGTGTCCACTATTCGATATCGGTCGGCATGGCGAGGCCGCAGGAAAGGACGAAAACCTTCCCATCCCCCATGCGGCCGGTACGGGCCGCATTTTCGATCCGCTCGAGCGTTTCGTTGCATCGCCCGTCGTCGACCCAGACCGTGATTTCGACCTTGGGAAGAAAAGCCAGCGCGAATTCGGTATCGCGATACTCGGATAGATAATTCTTCTGCCGGCCGTAGCCCTTGACCTCGCGCACGGTAAGGGCCTCGATGGGGGCCAAACGGAGGGCCTCCAGAACTTTTTCGGCGACGAACGGCTTCACAATGGCGACGACTTGTTTCACATCATGGCCCGCGCTGTTTCGTGCCCTGAGGATGCCGCCTTAACGCTCGGCCGTGAAACCAACCGCTTGTCGGTCGAGTACATGCCGTCGACCGACGAATGGTTGCGAGACGGCGTTAGCTGAAAAAGTTCTCGCCGAACAGGTTCATTTCAGGCCCGCTTTCGACCTCGATGTCGCCGTTGACAATCGTGCAGCAGGCCAGCCGCATGGTTGCTTCATTGCCGACAAAAGCGAACATGGCCCCGGGATTGTGTACCTTGAAGGCCGCCCACTCGGTGGCGGTGAACTTGTTGCAGTTTTCCATGCCCGCTTTGATGTTGACGCGGCAGGTACCACATAGTCCAAAGCCGTGGCAGTTGAGAACCTGATTGACCGCAGCCCCCATGCCGTTGATGCCTTGGTGCAGGTTGATGCCCGCCTTAACGGCTTCGTTCCGCAGATTGGCCCCTTCCGGGACGGTGATTTCCTTCTTTTCCTTGATGAACTTAACTGTAGGCATGACAAGCCTTTACGAAGTTTTGAGAACGCCTAAATCCACAATCCGAGTCGACTTTGATCGGTACCATTGCGGGCGAAATCGTCACATCCACCGCCTCCATAATCTACCGAAAGTTCCCCTGGGTATAAACCACGTCCTGGCCCTAACGATCGAAATCTTTCGACCAGCCGAGCGAATGGACCCCTGAGGCGGCTATGCGCAGCCTCCGCTGGCGATGATAAATCGAACCATCGAGAATTGAGGAACCTTTAGAATCCTTCGCTCCTGACGCGTCGCCAAGCGACTCTTCATCCAAGGACCCCAACGCATCATCATGTCATCCGCTTCCGATCAGATCGCTGTATCGGCCACCAACCTGCGTAAAACGTTCACTCAGGGGATTTTCTTTCGCCGTAAGTTCGAAGCCCTGCGCGGCATGTCGCTCGACGTCCATCGCGGCGAGGTCTTCGGCCTGCTCGGCCAAAACGGGGCGGGCAAAACCACGTTCATCAAGATCCTGCTTGGGATTATCCGCAGCTACAACGGCACCGCGACATTGCTCGGTCGAAAGGCCGGTCACCGGGAAGCCCGACGGCGAATCGGTTACATGCCCGAGAACCTTCGTGTCCCGCGGCACATGACCGGATTCACCGCCCTGTCCTACTTCGGTGGACTCAGTGGGATGTCCGGCAGCGAGATCCGCCGCCGATCGCAAGAAGTCCTCCCGATAGTCGGAATGGCCGAACGGGCCAAAGACCTGGTCACCACCTACTCCAAAGGGATGATGCAGCGTTTGGGAATCGCCCAGGCGTTGCTCCACGATCCCGACATGCTGATCTTCGACGAACCGACGGATGGCCTCGACCCCGTTGCCCGTCGCGACGTGCGGGAACTCTTGGTCGAGTTGAAACGACGCGGCAAGACGGTTTTTCTCAACAGCCACATCTTGCAGGAAGTCGAACAGGTGTGCGATCGCGTGGCGATCCTGCACAAAGGGGAACTCAAGCGAGTTTCCACGCTCGACGAAATCCAACGGCACGCCAAGTCGGCGCAGATTGTGGTCACCATTGATATCGGTGGTCGCCGGCAGGAAGTCGAACAGGCCCTGTCGTACTTCGTTGACAAACAGATCGCGCCACTTGGTGAGGACTACCACAAGGTGCGGTTGGTCCTGAGCGAGCAGGCGGACCTTGACCGATTGATCGACCATTTGCGATCGCTAGGCCTAAGCATCCTTTCGCTAGAGCGAAAACGCCAAACGCTGGAAGACGTCTTCATTCAGATCGTCCAAAGTGCTGCCAGCACATCGCCGTCTCCTGGCAATCCATCGCCTGCTCAAGTTGTCGGGGTTTGACTAGCTGAGATTTGTTCACGTCCACCAAAGTCGACACAAGTCTTCTTTCAACAAGCAAAATCATGCGACCTTATTTGGCGATCCTGATCGATTCATTCCGCGAGGCCCTGTACTCCCGCGTCCTGTGGATGATGTTCGTGGTCATCACGCTCTTTTTGGCCATCATCTTTCCGCTCCACTTCCTAGATAAGCTGAACAGTTCGTTCGCCGAGGATGACGTAGCGAGTTGGCCTTCGCTCGCTGAGGCGCTCATGCAAGGGGCTCCCGACGCAGAGGGTGTTGTGCCATCCAAGGCGGTGGCTCGGATCTACGACACGCTCTCGCAGGAATCGAAGAGCAACCTGGACAAAATTGCCCGCCGAAACGCCGCCACGGCCAGCCAGGACTCGCCAGCGGTGGAAAAGAAACCAGACGAAACGAAATCGGCCGAAAAGACGTCGGATGACAAGGCTGCCGGTGAGAAGAAACCAGACGAGAAGGAACCAGACGATAAACAATCCAAAGCGGAATATCGGCCCGAAGCCGACCTTGGAGAGTTCTTTGCCGAAGCGCAGCGGCTCGACCGGCTGCACGGTGATTTGCGCCGTTCTATTCGCGACAAGGATTTTTACGAGGCCGACGCGTGGCAAGGCATAACACTAAAAAAAGAGGCGCGCGATCTCATCGACCAGGGAGAAAACCGAACCGACGACGAGCGGCGGCGTCTCAACCGGTTGCTGGTGGAGCAGCAATTTCCGAACATTGTGTCGGTTAGCGAAAGTCGAGCGTTTGGTGTCAAATATGCAATCTGGGACTTGCCATTTCCGTTTCCTCTTCCGCGCGAAATGGTGAAGCGGCAGATCCCGGTGGTCGCCACCCAACTCATTGACGTGACCTTTGGCATCTTTGGAATCGCGCTCTCGTTTCTCGTAACGGCGCCGCTCATCACGCAAATGTTCGAGCCCGGCGCGCTCCACGTTTTGCTGAGCAAACCGATTTCGCGTTCGTTGTTGCTCCTTTCCAAATTTGTGGGTGGATGTTTCTTCACGGTTCTGGGGAGCAGCTATCTGCTTATCGGAATGTGGCTCTACATGGGAATTCAGCTTCAGCTCTGGGAGCCTGGATTGCTGGCTGGCATTCCCGTTTATGTTTGCACATTCGCGGTCTATTTCACGGTCGTCGTGGCGGCGGCCCTGTTTTGGCGCAACGCTATGATCGCGATCGTGGCGGGCCTGCTCTTTTGGGCGTTTTGCTTCGGCCTGGGAAGCACGTACGTTGGCCTCGATTCCTTTGCGGTTCAGCCAGCGCGTCCGCGTGCCATCACGGTCGCAAACAAGATTCCGATCATCGCCCGGCAAAACGGCGATACCTTTGAGTGGGTATCCGACAACTGGAGACCCTCGTTCCGTTCGGCCGAAAGCCGCGGTCCGTTTAATATCACCGTTACCTTGCATGGCCCGCTGTATGTCCCGGCGCGAAACGAGGTGGTCTCGATCCAAAGCAGCCCTTTCCGTGGCGCCGAAGGAAAACTGTCTGTTGCGCGCGACGAGCCGAACCATCCGCGCGAAGCAGGCCCCGATCTTCCGCTGGGAACCTGTGGACTGTTCATCGACAAACGGGGCGATCTGCTGGTTGTTGGCGTCGTCGGCATACTGAAGCGCGCCCCCAACAATGAAGCCAAGCCAAAAAGTACGCTATTTGGGTTCAACCTGTCGTTCGGAGCCAACAAGGATTTTCAATCGGTCGGAATTTACGATCTGGAGTCTCCTCCTCGCACCGCTGCCTACGACCCGGGGCAGGACCGGATTGCCCTTCTTTCCGATGGGCAATTAGCGGTCTTGAAGGCCGACGAATCGAACCGTTACGAGCAACAACGCGTCGTTACCGTGGAAGGGGACGAATTCAAAAATGCCAAGGTCGCTTTCGCAGGCGATCGCATCATCGTTGCCGGGCGAGATGGAAAAATTGCCCTGGTCGATGCTCAGTCGCTGGAAGTCGTCAAGAAGCTCCAACTCGAAAACAATAACGGCGTCCGCTATGCGATGACGTCGCCTGACGGAAAAATCGCCGTATTGGGACTCGACACGGGCCGCCTTTACCTGCTGCGGGCCTCGAATCCAGACCAGTTCGAAAAGCTGAACGTTTGGGATCAAGGAGACCTCTGGGCGGCGACCTTTGAAGACAGCGCCAACTTGCTGGTGGCGCAAAGCCGAGGTCGTTTGGTGAGGTATCGCATTGGAGAAAGCAGCGATTCCAGCGCGACGGAGCGGCAGCCCGGCGTCGTGGCCGATCCTCCCATGGTGCTGGCAGAGAAGATTTACTATTGGGGAATCAAACCCCTGTACAACACCTGCCCAAAGCCGGGCGAACTCAAACGCACGCTCATCTTCCTTTTGACAGGCAAAGAAACGTTGTCGTTCGGGAACAACCAACACGCCAACGAGGTTTACCGCGGCAGCCCATGGGCACCCTTGACAAGCAGCGCGATTTTCGTGGTCGTTGTCTTGGCCCTTGCCTGCATCTACTTCGAGCGGCAAGACTTGTAGCCCCTACTCTTCGTCGACCACCTCGCCGGCCAACCGGGCTGGCGTGGGAAACTCGAGCGTAAACTGCGTTCCGCGGCCGATCTCGCTTTGCACATCGATGCGTCCGCCGTGGGCTTCGATGATCTTCCGGGCAGTCGGCAATCCCAATCCCGAGCCGCCGGCCTTCGTCGTGAAGAAGGCCTCGAACATTTTCACGGCCGTCTTCTCGTCCATGCCGCAGCCGGTGTCGATTAAGTCGAGTGCCACACCTTGGCGAGTCAGCCGCGTGCGGGCCATCAGTGTCCCGCCGTTGGGCATCGCCTCGAGCGCGTTTTTGACCAGGTTTACCAGAGCCGCTTGCAGCAGCTGTTCGTCGAGCATCACGCTCGGCAAATCGTGCAGTGGATAGCGGCGGATTTCGACGCCGAGTTCATCCGCCTGCGCGGCAAACAGATCGAGAACCGTGTCGACCTGTTCGTTCAAATCGCCGGGCGAAAGGTCGAGCTGTCGCAACCGCGTGAAGCGAACGAAGTCGTTCAGTAAGTTCTCCAGCCGTTCACACTGCTTTTGAACGATTTCGACTTTGTGCAGCGCGCGGCGCTGATCGGCGCTGGCTGGTCCGGCGATCAAATCCTCGCCCAACAGTTCCATGTTGAGCCGGATTACCGAGAGAGGGTTTTTGATCTCGTGAGCGAGCGAGCCAGCCAACTCGGCAAGTTCGTTGTACTGGAGTTGCAGGCGAGCCGAGTCGTCACCACTGGAGTCATCGGCTTCGGGGGCGTTCATCTAAGTGGACCCACTGGAACCCAAACGCTGCAATCTAAAAACACGCTGATCTAAAACAAAGCGGCGAAGGGATGTGAACCCCTTCGCCGCAATCATACCTGTTTACGACCGACTTTTGACGTCCGATCGCTTATCGATAGTCTTGTCTATCGTCGACCCTGCCTACCGTCGACCGCGCCCGCCACGATCGCCGCCGCGGCCTCCACGGTCTCCGCCGCGACCACCCCGGTCTCCGCCACCGCGAGGACCTCGGTCGCCGCGATCTCCTCGATCGCCGCGCGGGCCCCGATCTCCACCACGGTCTCCGCCTTCACCACCTTCGTCGTCACGACGACGTGGGGGACGTTCTTCGCCTGGCTCGCCGGCTGGAACGAGGTCGTCTTCGAGGTTGAGTTCTTCCAGAGCACGACGGCGGCTCAGTTTGACGCGATCGTGGTCGTCGACGTCGATGACGAGGACTTTCATCGCGTCGCCGACTCGCAGGACGTCGTGGACGCTGCTGACGTAGTTCGACGAAAGTTCGCTGATGTGACACAAGCCATCGCGACCCGGAAGGATTTCGACAAACGCGCCGAAGTCTTTCAGGCTGGTCACGCGGCCGTCGTAGATCTTGCCGATCTGCACGGTCGCGGTGATCGCTTCGACCGACGAGAGAGCGGCTTGGGCCCACTCGGCGTTTTCGCTGGCGATGGTCACCGTGCCGTCGTCGTCGATTTCGATCACGCAGCCCGTCGCTTCTTGAATGCCGCGGATGACCTTGCCGCCCGGGCCGATCAACGCGCCGATCTTCTCGGGGTCGATCTTCGTGCGGATCAAGCGCGGAGCGTACGGCGAGATGTCCTCTTTCGGACGAGGAATCGAGGTCAGCATCTTGCGGAGGATTTCGATACGGGCACCGCGAGCTTGCTCGAGGGCGCCGCGAATGATCGCTTCGTTGATGCCGGCGATCTTGAGGTCGAGCTGGATGCCCGTGATCCCGTTTTGCGTGCCGGCGACCTTGAAGTCCATGTCGCCGTAGTGATCTTCGTCGCCGATGATGTCGGTGAGCAGCACGAACTTGTCATCGCTTTGGCGAACCAGGCCGATGCTGATCCCGGCGACCGGGTTGCTGATCGGGACACCTGCGGCCATCAAACCAAGAGTAGCGCCGCAAACGCTGGCCATCGAGCTCGAGCCGTTCGACTCCATGATGTCGGAGATGACGCGGATCGTGTACGGAAAATCTTCCGGAGGAGGAAGCACCGGGTTAACGCTTCGCTCGGCCAGCATCCCGTGGCCGATTTCGCGGCGGCCGGGGCCGCGGATCGGGCGGCATTCGCCCACCGAGAAAGGAGGGAAGTTGTAATCGAGCATGAACTTCTTGGAGTATTCCTCCATCATGCCGTCGATTTTTTGTTCGTCCTTGGTCGTGCCCAAGCAAATGGTGACCAAAGCCTGCGTTTCGCCCCGTTGGAACACCGCTGAACCGTGAACTCGCGGGATCACGTCGACGGCGCACTCGATGTTGCGAAGGGTCTTGTTATCGCGACCGTCGGGACGCGTGCCCGACAGGATCAAATCGCGAACGACTTGTTCCTTGAGCTTGGCCCAAGAGCTGTTGAAGGCACTCGCGGTAACGGCACCAGCGGCCAACGGATCAGGAATTACTTCGGCTACCGCGCGGGCCTTGAGAGCGTCGACCGCATCGGCACGGGCATGCTTACCCGGCGTCTGGCTCACGAGGCGGAATTCGTTGTAGTAGGTATCCCGAAGGCGATCGAACAGCCCGGTATCAGGCGGAGCGACAAACTCGTTTTTGGTAACTGGTACCTTCTCGGCCAATTCGCGTTGCAAGCCGATGATGTCGCGAATCGTCGCGTGAGCGAACGCAATCGCCTCGGCCATGTCGGTTTCACTCACTTCGCGAGCGAAACCTTCGATCATCGCGACTTCCTTTTCCGAACCCGAGACGATCAGGTCGAGATCGCTTTCTTCCAGGTCTTCGGCAGTCGGGAAAGGTATGAATTGCCCATCGCGTCGGCCGACGCGAATCGAAGCGATCGGACCTTGGAAGGGGAGGGGGGAGATGAACAAGGTGGCGGCGGCGCCGTTCATGGCCACGACGTCGGCATCGTTCTGGCGGTCGCTCGAAAGCGTGATCGCTTGAACTTGGACTTCGTCGAAGAAGCCTTCGGGGAACAGCGGGCGAATGGGGCGGTCGATCAACCGCGAGGTGAGCGTTTCCTTGGTCGAAGGGCGACCTTCGCGCTTGATGAATCCGCCCGGGAACTTACCGGCGGCAGCGGTCCGCTCGCGGTAGTCGCAGGTGAGGGGGAAGAAATCGATGCCAGGGCGAGGCGGGCCCGACGTCGCGGCGCACAGAACCGACGTCTCTCCATATTGAGCGATCACGGCCGCGGCCGCCTGTTTCGCGATGAGCCCTGTTTCGAAAGACAGAATGCTTTTGCCGATTTGCTTTTCTACGCGTACTTTCACGACTGAAATACCTTATGCGCCCCGACGGACGCTATGAGCGATGGAGGGCTCGTGGCAGAAAGCCAACTGGAGCGAATCGCAAGGAACCGGAACGGTCGCCTGCTGCGCGTAGCGAAACTCAGCCGATGCGAGGTCGCCAAATCCGTGCAGCGAAGCATTCGCCGCGGAAAGCGAGGCATCGTCATCCGGTCGCCGCGCAAGCCAAATTGCCCGCGAGTCCGGTGCAGCGATGCGCCTTGCTCGATGCGGAAAGACGCGTGTTTTTTCTCGATTTAGTCTGCGAGTAGCGTGTGCTCTTTGGAGAGCTGTCTACTTACGAATACCTAGCTTGCCGATCAACTCGACATAGGTATCCGGTTTTACTTTGCGCAGATAGTCGAGCAACGTCCGCCGACGGCTTACCAACATCAGCAAACCACGCCGACTGGCATAATCCTTTTCATGGCCGCGCATGTGCTGAGTCAGATTGTTGATCCGCTCCGTCAACACCGCGATTTGCACCTCGGGAGAGCCGCTATCGCTCTCTGCTCGCCGATGTTCGCCAATCAATGCCTGTTTACGTTCTTTGGTGATGGTCATGGGAAAAAAGCCGTCTGTCCTTCACGCACCCCGAGGCTTTCCGCCCCGCGGAGTGCAAAACGAGCCGCCCTGCGGCCTGCGTTTCACCCCCGATTGGGAAGTCCAATGCGGTGCGCCAACTCTCCTTCACGCCCCGATTCGTCGGGACTAGTCCTACTTAAACGAAATACTCTGGAAAACTGTAAGCACGAAAGTGTACCAGTTCCGGCGAGCCTTGCAACCGCAAAGGGAATCAACCGCCACTGAGGGCCAAAAACACGGGCCCCAGCGGCGAAATCGATGCCTTAACAAATTGTCGGACAGCAGCACATCACTCCCGGTAGCCCCCCAATGGTGGCCGTTTTCCTGGCGATGCAGGCGCTCCCATTTCAACATCGCGCTTGGTGAAAGTAGGGTTGATACGCTGTTTGCAGGTTCAACAATCGGGGCCAAATCACGAATTATCTGACATGCCTTGAGTTGGACTCGTCGCGGCGACTGAGTCATGTCCAACTTCTGCCCACCAGCGCGAGAGCGTGATGGAAAAGGAAATCCCCAAGCCGAAGTATGTGCCGCCGTTTGAGCAGGGCGTCCCGCTACAGCAAACAAGTCCGTTTCCCCTCGGTTACATCGTTGCCTGCGTCTACGTGATCGGTTCGGCTGTCCTGATCGCAGTACTGCCTTCCAATCCAGACCGTGCGTACGTTTCCAAGTATCTCCTTGTTGCCATTTTGTTCGGATCGCTATTTGGTCAAACGACTTCGGCGAGCATCTGGGCGACTCTTGGAACAGGGTACCATTGGGTCCGCCTCATTCTGGCACTTGGCTGGTTCTTTCTGCTGTTGTTTGGAACGACCTTGCTGATGGCTCGAATGAACGGGCCCGACGGCACGATGTTGATCGTCGTCGCCGGGACAATGCTATTGCAGTCGTTCTTGATTCAAGTGCCGCTATGGTGTTGGCGCAGCATAGCGGGACTTCGGCTGGTCTCGCGTCAAGAGCCAGCGGCCGGCGAAGCTGAGCGTGTTCAGTTTGGCATTGCTCACATGATGTTTTTTACTGCGATTGTGGCTCTCATTCTCGGCATGGCCCAGGCAATGATCCGCTGGTTAGGCGCCGATGCCACCCATGTAGGCGATGGGCTGCCGGTTTTTCTCTACCTTGGCGCGTCGGCAATTCTGGTATCGCTTCCTATTGCGGTGGCAAGCCTGCTGGATCGACACTGTCTTCCCGCACTTGCATTGGCAACAGTGTTTGTGGTGTTAGTCACCGGCCTGGCGTTTCCCCTGATGGTGGCCATGGGACTACAACGAAGCGGACCCGACTTTTACGACATCATCTCGATCAATCTGTCGGTAACGACGCAGGTCCTGGCGTATTCCTTAGGACTTCGTTTTTTCGGCCATCGCCTGACGATGGGAAAGAGCGGAGCAAAACCGATTGCCAACGCGTCGCCGTGGTAGTCTGTTGGATCTTCTGCTTTCACGTACGCAGTAACGGGACTGCTTTTCGGATGCCTTTTCGGCCACACTCGTCTTGGCCAATCCATCGAACGTGTCCGTCGTTGCGCTCGCGATGGGTTTGCCGTGCGCTTCGTGATTGCGAACTTGAATATCTCGACCTGTCGGATTCGGATGTCACCGACGAAGGAATCGGCAACCTCCATCTTGAAACGGATGACGACTCCACGTTTGTGTTCAGGAACCAGGCCACTATCCCCGCATCGCTGATGCGTCTTTGTAGTGTTGGCGAAGTCCAAGTAAATGCGGAGTCTTGCTCGGAGCCGTCCAAATCCATGATCCCTTCTAGGAAAAAAACACAGAACCAAGCAGTCGTGCCGGACGTAGACAAACCGCCTCAACGGTTCGTCGCAGTCATACAGTCGTCAGGGGGCACTCTATGAACGACACCTCGCCGCCATCGAGTCCACGCGCCAAACGAAACGGGTGGCTGCAGTTCGGTACCCGGTCGCTATTCGTCCTCATCGTTCTTGCCGCGGTCACGGCATGGGTTACTAAGCAGGAAATGAACAGGGAGGAGCGGCGGGAATATTGGATCGCACTGCTCCCGGCGAAGAACCATCCCGCCTCAAGCCTGCAATTCGCCCCCAATGGGAAGACCCCTTGGAGCCGGCATTTCGTCGGTTGGTTGCGGGGGAAGCCGCCCACTCTGGCCGTCGATTTGGTCTCTCTTCGCGGCGTGGAAGATCCTGCGACGATTCGCGAGTTGATAGGACTATTTCCCGGCGCACACTTCGCAGTGGATTTTGACCACAGGGCAGCATCGCCTGAGTTCATGGAGGTGATCGCAAACATCAAAACGCTCGATTCGATCGAGCTTCGGGGCCTTGTTGATACGAGTGATGAATCGATCGTGCGGCTCGGAAAAGTCCGCCCCAGCCAGCCGTTTATGATGCAAGTGGAGCGCATTGACGACAACCTCTTGCGCCGCGTCGTGGATGCGAAGGTCCATGCCCGCGTTATTTATGTATCAGGGCAGATGGAGGGGGCGGGCTGGCAAGCGGTTACGAACGAGGGCCTGCGCCAGGCCGCCCAACTGCCGAAACTTGATCACGTCGTCGCGTGCCGAAAGGGGGACGATCAGGGGCTGGCTCACTTTAAGAACCATGCCGCGATGCAGACGGTCAAACTGATGGGTCCGGGATACACTGATGCCAGCGTCGAGACAATAGCATCTCTCCCCCAGTTCATGTACTTGGAACTGATCGACACGCGATTGACCGATGCCGGGATCGCGAGAGCCATTGCGGGACGTGCGCTCGATGGGCTCAAGCTCGACACGGTGACGCTAGGCGAAAAATCGATCGACGCAATCGGCCACATGACATCGCTGCGGCGGCTCGAACTACGAAATGTTCCGCTTACAAGCGGGCTAGCCGAAGCGATCGCAAGGCAACCGATTGAAACGCTCACGCTCTATGGCGACTACAGCGACGCCGATCTCAATGCGCTCGCCCCGATCGCGCCTACGCTGACCGTGGTCCACCTGTATACACCCAACGTCACCGATCAAGGCCTCGCTTGGCTGGGGCGCGCCAATCTCTGGCAATTGGGCCTTTGCAACACACAGGCTACCACTGCAACGTTGAAGGTGATCAAGTCGACGGGGAACGAACTGACTCTCTGGCTTGGCGGACCGAATATCAACGCGGAGTTTGCGAGGGAAGCAAAAGCTGCTTTTAAACTTGGAACGATCGTCCTGTTCGGCCAATCGATCGACGACGACGTGCTAACCGCGTTCGCCCCGGCCGCCAGCCGCTATCACTTGTACGGTACGAGCGTGACGGCAAAAGGACTTGGGGCACTCAAAACGGACGCGGAATCGGTCGCCGTAACGATCAACTATCCGGACGACACTCAGCCTCCTTTCAGCCAACATGAACTCGAGGAAATCAAACAGGCTACGGCCGGCATCGTTGACGTCTCCCTTCAGGCTACCGAACGATCCTCCTATGAGCGTTTGACTCCACAGCCTTCTCGTTAAGACGCCAGCGAAGAGATGCGAATGATGTCGTTGTCCGACGGGAGCAACAAACTTCCGCGAACCGGTACATTCAGAAAAATCGTTAAACTCCGCCTAGCAAGCCGCCGATCATGCTAGTGGGGATGGTGCGCGTTTGCGCCCACGCCGCATGCAGCGCAAGCAATGGCCCGTAGGTTGGCAGCCATTGCCGCGAGCCGAATAGCCTAGAGGCCTAGTCGCGAGGCTGTTGACGTGAGCATCCTCGCACCTCTTCTCGGTTCTCTTCCCACGCTTCGATGGTCCGCATGGGCGACGTTGATTCTTGTGTGGCTGCTGTGCCCTACCTTAAAGGCCACGGAGCCTACTGCTCCTCGCGCCGTCAGCACGCGTTCTGACGCGAGCTCTGAACCCTCGGGGCAATCAAGCGAAGCAAGCGGCAGAGAAATTGCCCCGGAAAGCGGCGCAGAGGGTGGTGAAGCGAGAGAGAACGGGGGCGAAGAAGAGTCGAAGCTCGTCTTGCCGCTGTATGGGATCTTCGACGATGGCTTCTCACTCAAATCGATTGACGATCAGTACCAAATGCGGGTGCGATCGCTGACCCAAATCGACGGCAAGATCTTTTCCCCCACCGATCAGGAGCCGGCTAGGAATGGGATCTACATTCCGCGCTTTCGCCTCTATCTGGAAGGTCAACTGACCGACTCGTTCGAATACGAACTCTCTTTGCAACGCAGTGTCGAAGGAGCCTTCGACGTTCTGGACGCGAACGTGAACTTCGTCCACTCCAAGGAGTTTCAAGTTCGCATTGGCCGCGCGCTGGTTCCTTACAGCTATGCGTGGTACGACCACTTGGAACAGTATTACATCACGCCGGAGCGCGGCTTGTTCGCCTTGAACTTTGGCCTGGCGCGCCAGGCTGGCCTCTTTGCCCACGGTGAACTGTTCGAGGACAAACTGCAGTACGCTTTTGGTGGAACGTTCGGCCAGCTTTCAGGGTTGGCCGACACCAACACCACGCGAGACGCGGTCGGCTATCTCAACGCGCGCCCCTTTTTGCACTCGGAAGTCGCGCCGCGGCTCCGCAACTTCAATGTCGGGGGATCGCTGGCGATCGGCCGTCAGGCGTTCGAGTCGTCGCTGCTGCCGCTGCGAACATCGATTCAGACGTCCGAAAACGACGAAGCCGCCCAAGCCGCGTCCTCGATCTTTCTGGAGTTCCGCGATGGTGTCGTCGCGAGAGGAGAACGGCTGCAGGGTGCACTCCATACCGCGCTCTACACGGGCCCCTTCTCGTTCGAGGCTGAGTGGTACGCCGCGCGGTTTGGGTCGGCCAGCGCCCCAGGGCGAGCTGCTGTGGGAATTCCGATCTTCGGGTACGACGTGACCTTGGCGGGCTTTCTAACGGGTGAGACCGTCGAAGACCGCACGTCCATCGTTCCACTTCAGTCGGTACCCGATGGCGGCGTTGGCGCGCTCGAGATCTTCGCTCGCTATTCGTTGCTGCAGTTGGGAAGCGAAGTCTTCTCCGAGGGCCTGGCTGATCCCAACGATTGGACAAGGTCCGCCGCCATTACGGACGTTGGCTGCAACTGGTATCTAAGTCGATTCGTCCGCATGACGTTCGACTGGCAGCACTCGATGTACGATTCGCCTGTGCTGCTTAACGAAGCCAAAGATTTGCGTTCGCGGCGCAATGATCTCTTCTGGACCCGTTGCCAGCTCCACTTTTGAGATCGTCAAGCGACGCTCCTCGCGATTTCGGGTGCCGGTGAACGTGGCGTGTTGTCGCCATTCAGCCCTCCGCAATTGGCAGTGCCGGAATCTCCTGGCTTGACCTGCAATTTTCGCTTGGCTAACTTCGGTGGCATGCCCTCCCGCATCGCGCATTACCTGGTCCTCGCGTGCAGCATCCTTTTGGCATTGCCACATGGATGGTGTTGCCTTCTTAAGCCGACTACCACAGATCGGACCAGTGGCTGCGTCAGTTGTGCGAGAAAAGTCGCGTGCAAGCGTGCGAGAACGTGTTCGTGTTGCTCTCAAGGCACCTCGGCCGAGGAATGTAAGCTGCAAGGGGCAAGCCTTCCGCCTCGATTCCGCTGCCCTTGTGAAGATCGCAATGCAACGCGGCTCCAAAAGGTATTTGTCGACTGTGACACCTTTTCCATTGCGCTTTGTCTTCCCCCGGCAATCACAACGATAAGCTGCGACCTAACTGCTTTGGTGCCGGAAACGACGCGGCCGCCACCTGCATCTCCTGTTCATCTCTTGAATTGCGTCTGGCTGTGTTAACGGCGCCCGCGCGCAAGGTTTCTTGACCCTGCGCACTCTACGGCCGTGAATCGATTGCTTGCAGTTCAGCGACAGCCAGCGAAAAACCCGTTTGCTCGCTGAAGGCCGACGCAAAGTCGAGCTGCTGCGAAAAGTAACCCAGGCGCCTTCCTGCGCTGTTTGACCATGCATGTTCCAAACAGGCGCGCAAGATCTGCTGCTGCTTCAGTGCTGACTTCTTGAACGCGGTGTCGAACTCGTTTACGCGACGAACGGGTGAACGGGCCGCTCCGCAAACACGACTCTTCTAATCGCCGTACAAATGGAAACCAACAATTTTGAAGGCTGCGCAGTGCGACTGAAGGCTTTGGCCGATGCGAGTCGCCTTAAGATCGTCATCTTGCTTCGAAAGGGTGCGCTCACCGTTTCAGAAGTGGCTGCGGCGATCGAGACCGAGATTGCCAATGTTTCGCATCACCTCTCCATTCTGCGCCAATGCAGGATCGTTCGTGCGACCAAGAAAGGACGTCACGTGTATTACGATCTTCACCCTGATGTCTGTGTCTTTACCGAATCGGCGAACCAGAACCTCCGAGTCACTTTCGGTATTGGATTCGTCAATTTCGACGAAACGCTTCGCATCAGCGTTGGCGAACAGGTGCCGTAGTCAGCATCGAACGCGATCGCTCAAGCGACGCCGCCCCGCTCGCGGCGGCATGTCCTGTTAACACCGTAGCAAAGCCGCCCCCAATCCGCTCCTTGGGTGAAGGCGCCTACACCACCCCCTTGAAGCGAATCCGATGAAGACCGCCCAATCCCTCGTCTGGGCCGGCCTGACGGTCCTGGCAGCGACGTTTGCCTCGACAGTGTTTGCGGAACACGGCACCGGTGGCCCACGCACTGTCGGCAACGGCACTGTCGGCGACGACGGGCTAGGCTGGCTCCGCAATACCCTTCGCGGAGTCGCGGCAGCGATTGCGGACCTTCTACCCGCACCGGGAATGATTCACGAGCCAACGCACCAGTAAGCAAGCCCGCCGCGACGGTAGACAGGCAGTCGAAAAACGATCAGGTAGGCCAGGCAGGATTCGAACCCGCGACCAAGGGATTATGAGTCCCCTGCTCTAACCGCTGAGCTACTGGCCCAAAGGCGTCTTATTTTAGCGAGCGCCGTTGGTTTTGGGTGACGCGACTTTGGGCGGTGGCCTGCCATCGGTCGTGAAAAGGACAATTG
This sequence comes from uncultured Pirellulaceae bacterium, assembly GCA_964636985.1. Lineage (GTDB taxonomy): Bacteria > Planctomycetota > Planctomycetia > Pirellulales > Pirellulaceae > CAZWSX01. The sequence continues at coordinate 46,047 of CAZWSX010000036.1, forward strand.
CGGATGGCTTAGGTTCAGCTGGATTACGTCCAGTTCTCGGGCATGTCGGGCTGTTGCCAGGCGCTCATGCCGCCGTCGACTAGCAGCATCTGCCCGTGAACGTGCGCGGCCGCGTCGCTGCACAAAAAGACGGCGGCCCCGCCGCAGACGTCGCTGTGCGGCACTTCGCCGTTGGGCGTGTGCAGTTCCATCCAGCGGCGAAATCGTTCGTCACGATCGATGATTGAAGTCAGCGGCGTTCGGACCAGGCCGGGCGCCATGCCGTTGACTCGGATTCCAAATGGCGCTAGCGAAACGCAGAGGCTCTTCACCATCGCTTCGATCGCTCCTTTCGAACTGTCGTAGCAGGCGTGCGTTGGTTCGGCCAGTCGCCCGTTGATCGAGCCGATCATCAGCACTCGCCCACGGACTTTGCTGGCAACCCACTTCCGGGCGAAAGCCTGCGTCAAAAAAAACGGACTGGCGACATTGAGCCGCATCGTCGTCTCGTACGTGGCATGATCCATCTCGAGATAGGGCTTATCGATGTACGTGCCGGCGTTGTTCACTAGGACGTCGATCGACGGCATGACCTTGGTCGCCCGTTCGAAGACGGTCGCAACACCTGGCTCGGTGGGGCCCGAGAGATCGCCTGTGATGAACTCGGCTTTAACCCCGTGACCTCGACAAACGTCGAGGACTTGCCTGGCCTCGTCGCCAAGTTGACGTCCGTGCAAGACAACATGGCAACCAGCGGCGGCGAAAGCTTCGGCAATCGAGCGGCCGACCCCCTTAGTCGAGCCAGTAATCAGCGCAGCATGCCCCTTCAAGTGAATCATCTCGAACCTCGTGCGATCCCAGTACGGTCGAAAGTTGTGCCGATTATCGTACCGTGAATGCAGTGCCTCGCCGAAGGGTTACGCCAGCACTTGCTGAACTACTTCGCCGCGAGAGGCCGGGATGGCGCGGCCTTCGATGTCGTGAAGCATGGTTTCGGGCGAGTGCCCCATGCAATGCAGCATGGTGGCCGTGAGGTCCTCGGGCCGGACCAATCCGTCTTTGGGATAAGCCCCAATGCGATCGCTCGCGCCGTGAATCATGCCGCCGCGGATGCCGCCGCCGGCCAACGCTGCTGAGAAGACATGTCCCCAGTGATCGCGCCCAGCCACGGCGTTGATGCGTGGTGAGCGGCCGAACTCGGCGATGCTCACAACGAGCGTCTCGTCGAGCATGCCGCGCTGGTGCAGGTCTTCGAGCAGTGCCGAGAAGGCCTGATCCCACGGCGGAACGAGGACCTCTTTGAGGCGGGTCGGTTCGCCAACGTGCGAATCCCAGCACGGGGCATTGCTCGGTTCTTCGGGACCGCGGTACCAATTGACCTGCACCATCTTCACGCCTGCTTCGACAAGCCGCCGGGCAAGCAGCACGCTCTGGCCGAAGTGGCCTCGCCCGTAGCGATCGCGCACGGTGTCGGGCTCGCGATCAAGCAAGAAGGCCTCCCGCGACTGCGGCGACGCCAGCAAGTTGAAAGCCTTTTGCGAAAGATCGCTGAAGTGGGCGATTTGTCCTTTTCTCTCCACGCCGTCGAGCCGCGCGTTCAGTTCGCGCAACATACTCGCCCGAGCAGCCAATCGCGATTCGGGAATCTCGACCGGCAAGGTGAATTCAGCGATGCGGAAGTCTTTCGCACCGGGCTCGCAGCGAAACATCCAAGGGTCGCTGTTGTTGCCCAGCTGCCCGGCGTCTTGCCCGGGCCAAACCGAACCATCGGTGTTGAAGATCTGCATCGGCAGGCGGATGGCCGAAGGAAGTTCGCCACCTGGATGCAAATGCCTGATCATCCCGGCAACGCAGGGTGATTCGTTCGGCGGACCGGGGTTCACATTCTCTGCGTTCATGGGAATGTGAGGGCGGCCGGTCATCATGTAGTAGCCGCTGGAACTGTGGGCGTTATCGGCGGTCGACATCGCTCGCAGCACGCACAATTTGTCGGCGTGCTTAGCCAGTTGCGGCATCAATTCGCAAACTTGGAAGCCCGGAACATTGGTCGAGATGGGGGCAAACGGGCCGCGAACTTCTGGTGCGGCGTCGGGCTTGAGGTCCCAGGTCGAGTGCTGGGGAGGGCCGCCTAACAGGAACAGCACGATGCATGCTTTTGCTTTGCCGACTGATCCACCATTCGCTGCGGCAAACTTGGGCGTCGCGAACGACTGCATGGTCAGCCCGCCCAACGCGAGACTTCCAACGCGGAGGAACTCGCGTCGCTGGCGCTTCGCTCCATGGAGCGCGTGGAAGGTGAGCATAGACGCACCAAGGCGGGAGGGAGGGGAAAGGCGGGATCAACTCCTGTTGATGATACCTTAAATCGGCGACGCAATCACCGGCGATTTCGCCAGGTCCCTCCCAAAAGCAAGGCGATAGCCAAACAAGCGAAGTCCTCAGCGGTGCAACAGCACCGCCAGCACTACGAAGGCGTTGATGCAGCAGCGCAACAACGGAGGCCGCAACTAGGGGCAGTTAAATCAAATGGGTGCGACGCCAAAGCAGAAGAACACGTATCTAGTGATCGCGGCCGCCACGTAAAACTGTCAGCCGTTCAGCGCAACTTGAAACCGCCAGCGTCTCGTGCGAGCATAGTTACTATCCGGGGCTTAACAGGGGGAAGTGAACGTGGCCTACTCTCGCAAAAAGAACCAAGACAAAATGCTCCTGGTTAGTGTCCTAGGGGTGGGTGCGTTTGTTTTGATTCTGCTGGTGATTGCCGCTGTCAGTCGCGATTTTGGATCGGGCGGCAACGGGAATAACTCCCAACCACGTGTTGCTCCGGCAACGACGCGCTCCGTTGATCGGCCGACGCCTGGAGATGCCGTGCGCGGCGACTCGCCCAAAGCAAAGCCAGGCCGGAAAGGCCAATAGGGGATAGTCTTGGCCGGAACTCAGGCCCGGCGAGTGCATCGACGCGTCCGGCTCGCTAAGCTGGCAAGCTGAAATCATCCATCGCATCCGCTCTGCCACCCATGTCCGATCCAAAACACGAAGTCGACGTCACCCAAGACTACGTGCCATCGGTCAAGTATTTGTGCGTTTGCGGCAATGAAGCTTTGGTCGGCCCGGCAAGCGGAAGTACTTGCGCATCGTGCGGCCGGCGGTTTCCGACAACGCTCTCCGCAGGCGATCCCGCGCTGACCGTAGAGGCCGTGGCTCCGGAAGCCGCACCCGGCCCGGCAGACGGTCTGCTCCCCACTTCCGGAATTGGCAATTCCCGGATTGGCGAAGTCCTCGGCCACTACCGAATCGTCACCCTGCTAGGTAGTGGAGGCATGGGAACGGTTTACCGCGCGCTCGACGAATCGTTGCAGCGTTACGTTGCGCTCAAGGTCATTCGTGCCACGTTGGATCAGCGGGTCGACGCCCGTCACGTGAAGCGATTGTTGCAGGAAGCCATCGCCCAAGCTCGCGTGAACCATCCCAACATCGCGCACATTTACTACGTGGGCATGGAAGGGGAGTCGCCGTTCTTTGCGATGGAACTGATCAATGGGCCAACTCTGGGTGAGAGGCTTAGCGACGTTCCGCTTAGCTTCACCGAAGTGATCGAATACGCGCAGCAGATCATCAGCGCCCTGGCGCACGCGGCGAAGTTCGACATTCTTCACGGCGATATTAAGCCCGGCAACATTCTGCTCAGCGACGCCAAGACGGTGAAACTCTCGGACTTTGGATTAGCCAGGCGCCTATCGGAGATGGATGCGGCAAGTGCGGTCGTCGGGACACCAGCTTATCTTGCGCCAGAAGCGATTGCCGGTGCTCCACTCGACGTACGAAGCGATATGTACGCACTCGGCGTGATGCTGTTTGAAATGACCTTCGGCAGGCTCCCGTACGCCGACTCTGGAAGCAGCATCTCCGAACTTCTTCATGCCCATCGGGAGCGCCCGGTCGATTTTCCCGATCCGTGGCCTCACAGCGTGCCAATCGCCTGGCGAGATGTCCTGCAGAGACTGCTTAGCAAGAATCCATCCGATCGGTATCCCACCTACGAAGCCTTGCTGGTTGATGTGACGAAGTTGAAGCCAGTCACACTGCATGCCGGCGCGCGTCTGCCGCGTGGCCTGGCCTGGATGGTCGACCTTGCTCTAACAAACGCGGTGCAGGCATTGATCACGGTGCCAGTGGCTCTTGTGATCGCCAATACCACGGCGGCCAATGCCGCGTCCATGGAATCGGGCCGCATCCCGCTGGTCGTCACGCTGCTGGGCGCCCTTGGTCCGTTGCTCGCCGCCCTGCTGCAATCGACGTGGGGCAAAACGCCTGGCAAGAAGCTCTTTCAACTGCGAATTGTCGATCGTCACGGCCTTACCCCTCATCGCTCGATCTTGTTCGCAAGAATGGCCGTGCAACTCCTCCCCATTTGGGCCGACACTAACTTCGAAATCTGGAATGCCCTGGGAATGAAGTACGTGGCCTACGTCACAACGGGCGTACTACTCTTGGCTTCACTCTCGGATGCTCTTTGCGGGCTCTTTCACCCGCAGAAGAAGAGCTTGCACGATTACCTCTTTCGCACGCGGGTCGTTCTCGATACGACGCAAGGCGAGTGAGCACGAAGCAAGTTCCGCCCTTGAGCTCATAACGGCCAATGTGACGAATTGGCATCCATGGTGTGCAGAGGCCGCACAAGGTACGGCGAATAGGTTGGATCTCCGGCCAAAAACCGACCTGCCGCTTATATGGCGCGCCGCATGCTCTTGAAGAGGCAGGCGAGAAATACGCGTTCTTGCCGCAGCGCTGCTACTTTTGGCAAGGAGAAACGTATGCTCAAACTCATCGCCGTCTGTTTGTTGGCCGTCAGCATCATCGCGACTGCCACCGTCCCTGTGTTTGCTGCCGAAAAGACTCACGATGGCGTGATCGTCTCTGTCGGCGCTGGAAAGCTGGTGATGACCGATAACGATGGCAAGAACGAGCGCGGTCATGATATCGATGGGGCAGCGAAGATCACCCTCGATGGCAAGGACGCCAAGCTCGCCGAATTAAAGGCCGGCGACCGCGTCCGCGTAACACAGGACATGGAAGGGAAGGTGATCTCGGTCGCGGCCACACGTAGAGGGGCAGGAGCGTTTGCCGCGAATCGGTGATCAGTCGAAAGTTAATCCAACACCAGCTGCATGATGTGAACATCCAACAGTCGGCCGAATTTGCGGCCGACTTCTTTCAGCGTGCCGACGTGCATGAACCCGGCACTTTCGTTCAGATGGATGCTCTCCTGGCTCCCTTCCGCAATTCGCGCGATGAGCGTGTGAAAACGCAGCCGGCGGGCCTCTTCGATAATCGCACTCTTGAGTTTCCGGCCGATTCCGCGGCCACGATGGGAAGCCTGAACGTAAAACGAAGTTTCGGCTGTCTCGTCGTAGGCCTTTCGCTCCGACCATCGCGTCAGCGACGCCCAGCCCATCACCAATCCTTCCGCTTCCGCCACTAACACAGGATGTCGCTCGTCGTGCGATTGGAGCCACTGCGTACGTTCGTCAACGCTCTTGGGCTCTGTATCGAAAGTGGCGGTCGTGGTCAAAATCGCTTCGTTGTAGATACCCGTGATGGCTTCGACGTCGGCCAGGTTCGCCCGCCGAATGACGATCGCTGATGCGCCGGCCATAGTCGGTACTCTGTAGAAAAACGGCAGCGTCGTTGGTTCGGAGCGAGTTGCGCTGCCAAATGTAGCGTGCAGCCTATTCTATGGCTACGATGCTTTGTGAGTTCTATTGCTGGGAGGTTCACCGTGGCGGCTGAATATGATGTCGTCGACGTCTTTGTGGGGACACTTCGAGCGCCGTGAGTAACATACCGCCAAATTGATGATGGCTACTAAACCGCGCCTTTCACTGGCCGAACTCAACTTGATCGCCGAAGAATTCGGCATGAAGTTTGAACTGGCCGGCGAGACGGGCTATGTGATGCTCAATGCACCCGCTTTATTGAGCCCACACCTTGCCGACAAGTGCGAGGAACTCGGCTCGCGATGGTGCGAACCCATGCGAGATGCCCTCAAGACGGGGCGAACGTTTTCGATAAACACCGAAGGCTTTGAACTGACCGATTAGCTTTCCCACGGCTGTCGGAAATCTTAACAGTGTCTTAAGTCGCCCGCTCGTGGCGTTATCGACTAACCTAGGGTCGCCGTTCGCTTCGCCCCTTCGCTTGTCCTTCCGATTCTCCAATGTCGTCTCCGCCCGGAAATAATTCGCCCAACCGCCTGGTGCGATGGCTGCGAATTGCTCTGGCCGGCTTGGCCGTTGCCGCGGCGTGGGGAGCGACCGAACGCGGAGTCGACTACCTCAATTACCAGGCCTGGACCAGGCCCATTCTCAATGCCGACGCTTCCACGCTCGGTAGTCCCGAGTCGATGTCTCCTTACGGCTTGCCTTATTTCCACTGGTCGGCTGGCCCCGCTCTCCTGGCGGCGCCCGTGAGTTGGGCCATGCGCGAAGCGACCTATCGCGCTTACGCCGAACTCGTCGTCGGTTTCGCATGCGTCCTCGCATTTTGGTGGTTCTTTTACGAGGGGCTCCGCGAACTAGCCGGGCGATCCGCCGCGCAATGCGGATGTCTACTCGCCATGACGGCAACGTCTCTTGGTTATTACTCGCTCAACGTTTCGTCCGAAGCGATGACGATCGCACCCGCCGGCGCGCTCTTCCTCGAGTCCGCCCGCTGGGTTCGAGGAAAAGCTGTGCGTCCGTGGTTAGTCGTCGCGGCAACGTGTTTGCTGGCGATACTTCGTCCACAGCAGGCGGCGTACGCATGGCCTGCGTTGGCGGCATGGGCCTTAAGTGAGTGGCCATCTCTTCGCGCGGCGCCAGCGCGAACCGCCCTTCGTTTGGCTCCGTGGGGAATGCTTTTCATCCTGACCCTATGGCAGATCGGAACGGTCAACAGGTGGATGACCGGCAGCTTCTGGCGAACTCCCTATTCTTTCGGTGACGAAGGCTTTCGAAGCTTCGATTCGAGTTGCCCTCATCTCGCCGAGGTTCTGTTCGATCCGTTTCACGGATTCTTTCCATCGACTCCAGTTGTTGTGCTCGGCGTGCTTGCCGCGTTGGCAACGCTCTATTCGCCTCTCAGCGGTCAACGATCGGCCCGCACCAAGTTCATTTTGATTGTCGCCTCGGCAGCAGTTGCCGCGAATGCCTACGTGCATGGATGCTGGTACTACTGGTGGCTCGCGGCCGGCTTCGGCATGCGCGGTATGGCGCTGTCGAACATCTATGTTGTGGCGGCCATTGCAGTCGCTCTTCGCGGCATGGCGGCCTGGGCTCGCCGTTCCACGGGCGTACAGAGCGTCGAATGGATTGTCACATTGCTCGCTGTCGCCTGCGCGTTGTGGTCGTGGACACTGGCCCGTGGGGAGTCTCCCACCGATTGGCCATCAACCTGGCGGGTCTTCTCAAAAGAAGCTGCCCATTGGATCCCACCTGAGCGTTGGCCGGCGCTTGGCGCCGGAATAGCACTCGGTGCGCTCACTTGCTTGGTAGTGCGACCGCAACGAGGACCAACGGCACTTGCGGTCTTCATCACCGCGTGCCTGGTCTGGATCCACCTCGTCGAACGAGCCATCGCATCACCCGGCGAACCGCTGATCGTCTGGGGCCTGTTCGCCGCCGCGGCCCTATCTGCTTGGCTGGATGTGGAGCGACAATGGGACGTCTGGCCGCGCCTTCTCGCGCTCGCGACCGTCACGACTTTAGTGGCCTTTGTTCCCATCGCATGGAGAGCCGAGAGCGTACGAAAGCCCTTTCCCAAGCATCCCACCACGTTCAACGCCGTCGACTTCTGGGTTGGTTACCAAACAGCGTCTAAGATTCCAAGAATGGAAGCGCAAGCGAAACAGATGCGAGAGTTCCTGCTTCGCCAAAAAGGTGCCGCGTGGATTAAGGAATGGGAAAAGCAGCAGGAGCGACCGTAACTAAAACAACTCGCTTACCACATCGCCGTAAGGCAGAATCGGCAACGGGCGGCCGTTGTGATCCAGGAACGAGTGTTCCGGGTTGATCTTCAAGTGATGCAGACACGTCGCCCAGATGTCGTTGGGAGTCAGCGGGCGATCTTTCGGTTCTTCACCCTTTGCATTCGTGCTGCCGATGATTTGGCCCGTTTTGATGCCGCCGCCGGCCATGATCATCGACATGCTATTCGGCCAGTGGTCGCGGCCCGGGCGGCCGTTGTGGTATTCCAATCGCGGCGTGCGGCCGAATTCGCCCGTCACTAGCAGCAGCACACGTTTATCTAGGCCGCGGGCGTAGATGTCTTCGATGAGTGCCGTGACGGCTTGATCGTAAATCGGGAAGCGGACGCGGGCGTCTTTCCAAATGTGGCAGTTGACGGCGTGGCTGTCCCAGTTGTAGACGAACTCCTCCGGATATGGCTGGCCCGAGTACAAACAGTTTTCCATCACGAGCGAAACGAAGCTGCAGCCCGCTTCGACCAACCGCCGCGCCATCAAGGCTCGGGCGCCGAAGGGATTGTGGCCGTAGCGATCGCGCGTTGTTTCCGGTTCTTGCGAGAGATCGAAGGCCTCGCGCGCCTTCTGGCTGGTCGCGAGGCCCAGTGCTTGCTGTCCAAACTTGTCGAGCGCGTCCATCCGCTTGGTCGTATCAACGTCGCGGCGGAACTTGTCGAACTGCGATAGGAGTTGCTTGCGGCCGTCGACGCGGTCGGCGAGGCCCTCCAGCAGTCCGATGTTCTCGACCTTGAATTCCGGTCGGCTTGGGTCGCCGACGACGAAGAACGGGTGCGTGCTGGGCGGCAGATAGGCACTGCCAAAACTGAACGTATCGATGTGCTGGCGGCCGCCGTCGACCAGCGACACGTAGTTGGGCAGGCCGAGATCGATCTGCTCGCGCAACTTCGAGATCATCGAGCCCACCATCGGTGTGTCGTTCACAAAGCCGTCGGGCTGCCTCGGATCGCGGGCGGTGAGGAATCGCTTGTGGCCACCGCCATGGTCGGCGAACTTGTGATGAACGCTGCGAATCACCGTGTACTTGTCGGCACACTTGGCGTGGTACGGCATCAACTCGCTGACTTCGATCCCCGAAACATTGGTCCGGATCGGCCGGAACTCGCCGCGGTACTCCGATGACAGGTTCGGCTTCATGTCGTACATGTCGAGGTGAGGCGGCCCGCCGGGCAACCACACAAAGATCATCGCCGTCTCAGGCGTTTTGGGATCGAGCGCTTTTGCTTGCGCTTGCAGCCGCAGCAAATCGGAGAATCCGAGACTTGCCAACCCGATCGAACCCATCTGCAGGGCCGTACGACGGGAAAACGCACCCCCGAAATTCGGACCGGGGCAGTGTTCTACGCGCGATCGAGCGGGCGAGTTCTGGCGGGGCATGAATCGATTCCGGCAGGCGGGTAGGTCGTCCTATTACAGGATAAACGATCAACCATCCGTAATGTATCCAAATACCGCGTTTCCGGTGACACAAAAGTCGTCGTATTTCGGCGGGAAAAGTCGTCACAAGTGGTTGCAGCGGAATACTTTACTGCGACCTACAGACACCAGCGTCTGGTAGACGCCAGTGCCACACACGCCGTTGCGCTGGCCCGTCTCTGGCGGTTAGTCGGATAGCCCGCCCGTTGCCTAAGTCGAACGGGTTGCCTAAGTCAACACAGTGCGGCAAGATACGACCTCGACTCGTTTATTCGCTAAGGAAGTTCCTGTGACCGACCGCCAAGTGATCCGCGTGGGGCATAGCCCCGACCCCGACGACGCCTTCATGTTCTACGCCCTGGCCAAAGACACGATCGACACCGGGCGGTTCAAATTCACCCACGAACTGGTCGACATCGAAACGCTCAACCGCCGGGCCTTCTCAGGCGAACTGGAACTCACGGCCCTGAGCCTGCACGCTTACGCCTATCTGGCCGACAAGTACATCATTTGCTCATGCGGCGCGAGCATGGGCGACAAGTACGGCCCGATGGTCGTCGCCAAAACGCCAATGAAAATCGCCGACCTCCGCGGCAAGACGATTGCCGTCCCCGGCACACTTACCACGGCCTTCCTCGCGCTCAAGCTCTGCATCGGTAACGATTTCGAACACGTCGTCGTTCCGTTTGACGAGATCCTCGACGTCGCCGAAGCAGGCGAGTACCAAGGCAAGAAAATCGACGCTGGCCTTTGCATTCATGAAGGCCAACTCACCTACCAAACGCAAGGCCTGAAGCTGGTCGTCGACCTGGGCCAATGGTGGTTCGACGAAACCGGCCTCCCGCTACCGCTCGGCGCCAACGGCGTACGGCGCGATCTCGGTCGCGAAGCGATTACCGAAATCAATCGCTTACTCTACGAGAGCATCCGCTACGGGCTGGAACATCGCGCACCGGCGCTGGAGTATGCTTTAGGCTACGGTCGCGGACTCGATCGTTCGAAGGCGGACCAATTCGTCGGCATGTACGTGAACGACTGGACGCTCGACTTCGGCGAACGCGGCCGCCAAGCGGTACGCGAACTCCTCTCGCGCGGCCGCAAGCAGGGCGTGATCACGGTCGATGTGACGCCCGAGTTCGTCGACTCCCCCGCCGCAGCATTGGCAAAGTAAACCTCGCCGTAGGACGGACAATCCTGTCCGTCAAAAGAGCGGCACGCACCCAAGCCCGGACCAGCATCGAACCATGAACGAGGACTGGTCCGCCGACAACCCGCCGAAGCCCGAACCACCGCGCTCGATCGCCGTGATGTGGATGTTCGGGCTGCTCTTCTTCGTCTTGGTGGTCGTACCCGTCGGGATGGTGATCTACATCCTCATCGATTCCATTGCCACGGTTGCCCCACCGACTGCCGACAAAAAGCCCGGAATGCAGGCCATTCTGATCGGACTAAGTGCGCTGGCTCTCGGTGCGATGGCTGTGTTCGCTTTGCAGTGGTTCTTACTCAAAGCGATCTTCGCTCGACTAACCGTCGAAGGCGAAACCTACTCACCTTCCGCGACGATCGAAGAGGAATCGAGCGAGCCCCCACCGAAACCGCTCTAGACGAGAAGGAAGTCGGTGCCGTGCCCGAGATCGACTTCAATCCGACGGATATATGGATTCCTCTCGCCGCGACAGCGATTGCACTCGTCGCCGTCATCGCCGCGCAGTGGTTGTTGCTGAAGACCCCTCTCCGCCGTACTGAAGATCAAGCCCGACTCGTGGCTCCTTCCGTCAGCCAAGAACGATTTTGACAGCGAGTGGGACAAGGCACCCCCTAAGCCCCTTTAGGATTGAAGTAGATCGGCTCGTTGCCCGGCTTCCACTTGATGTTGCAGCCGATACTCGGCATTTGCGTTTCCGAAGGCTTCCCGCCGGCCAGCACGGCGTCGATCGCCTTTCGCAAGTCTTGCCCCGTCACGGGAATGTCCGTCTTGGGGCGGCTCGAATCGAGTTGCCCGCGATAGACCAGTTTCTTATCGGCGTCGAACAGGAAGAAGTCGGGGGTGCAGGCAGCCTTGTAGGCTTGGGCGACTGTTTGATCCTCGTCGAACAAGTATGGGAACGGATATCCCCGCTGCTCCGCCTCGTGGACCATCTGCTCCGGCGAGTCCTGCGGATGGGCCGCTGTATCGTTCGAATTGATGCCTACAATCGCCAGCCCGCGCGGTAGGTAATCCATCGCCAATTGCGTAAGATGGGGAGCCACATGTTTTACATAGGGGCAGTGGTTGCACATAAAGATGACGAGCAGCCCCTTGGCGTCGGCGAAGTCGGCCAGGCTCACCGTTTGCCCGTCGATGTTGACGAGCGAAAAGTCTGGGGCGGCGGTTCCAAGCGGCATCATCGTGCTGGCGGTACGGACCACGAGCGGCTCCTCGTTTTGTGTCAGGAAGCGAAATCCACGAAGCAGATCAATTCGCGCCGCGACATCGACATCAGGTCGAAGCGGCGCGATCCCTTAATTGTCTCCCATATCCACGCCGACGAAAGGTGTCGGCCACAGAAAGTCCGCCATGGCATCCGCGATCGATCTCCGCAAGTACATCCGCGACATCCCCAACTTCCCCAAGCCGGGCATCCTGTTCCGCGACATCACGCCGCTGCTAGCCAATCCCGCGGCCCTCCGCGATACGATCCAACAACTCGCCGCCCCATGGCGCGGCCACAAGATCGACGCGGTCGTCGCCGCTGAAGCCCGTGGGTTCATCTTCGCCGCTCCTCTGGCACTGGAACTCAACGTCGGCTTCGTTCCCGTCCGCAAACCAGGCAAGCTCCCCTTCGACACGCACAGCTTCCACTACGAATTGGAGTACGGCACCGACACACTCCAAATCCACACTGACGGCCTCGCGCCCGGCCAGAACGCGCTCATCGTCGACGACTTGCTGGCCACCGGCGGCACCGTTCGCGCTTGCTGCGAGCTCACCAAGCGAACGGGCGCCAACATTGTCGGGTGCGCGTTCGCCATCGAACTGGCAGGCCTCAAAGGCCGCGACGTCCTGAGCCCGCTGGAGGTCCACTCGGTCCTGACGTATTGAAAGCTCGAATGAACCCCTCGCCGCTCCAGTTCCGCTTTGCCACAGCTTCCGACGCTGAATTGCTGGCGCAGTGGAACCACCAGCTCATCCAAGACGAGGGACACCGCAACCGCATGACGGTCCCAGAACTGGCCGACCGCATGCGCGGATTTCTAACGGGCGAATACAAAGCGGTCCTCTTCGCCCGCGATGGGAGCGATGTCGCTTACGCTCTGTTTCGCGAATCGCCGAGCGAGATCTACTTGCGGCAACTCTTCGTCAACCGCAACAGCCGCCGCCAAGGAATCGGCCGCGTGGCGGTTGGCCTATTGCGCTCGGAAGTTTGGCCCGGTGAGAAGCGGCTGACGGTGGAGGTGCTGGTTGCGAACGAGGCGGCGGTTGCTTTTTGGCGCTCCGTTGGGTTAGTGGACTATGCGTTGACGTTGGAGGTTATGCCGCCCGAGTAGTTCAACTACGACCGACGATTGGAACCATGCACCAAATGGCGTAATCTAAAGAGTCGTTTCTTACCTCGCAGTTGAATCCATGGTGCAGCCTGAGGCGGCGATCGATGACACAGCCTGATGATTTGTACGTCGAAAATGGCTACAAGATCGCAAATTACATGTGCTTCGGACCCGATCCCCAGGGTTTCGACTGCATCAAGCCGATCAACGTCATCGTGGGACGAAACAATGCCGGCAAATCTGGACTATTAGATCTCATAAAGATTGTAACGCGGGCGAGGAACGAGCGCCCTTTTACAAACGGCCCCAATGGCACTCCAGGCCACCGACCGACGGTCTTGATTACTAGTCGCTTGAAACAATCCGCTGTCGAAGCGAATTTCAGCAAGGATGTACTCGAAACATACGGCGATGGACGAGCAATTGCAGTGCGATTTGTGGATCGACGTATTACGGTAGCGCGAGATGCCAACATCGACAAACTGGTCGCGATTGACCCATTGTCGCCAGAGGATCGAAAATTTCTCGTTGAACCGCAATTTGAAGGTTTTCGTGAGAGACTTTGTCTCGCTGTGCAAAACAATCTGGGCGTTCGACAGTTTTTTCATCTCCAGGCAGAACGAGATGTGCGACCAGAACCACGACGTGAACGCCCCTATTACGACGGGGCCGATCCCATCAGACCAGATGGAGACAGTTGCACAACTCTAATTCGTGCAGTGAGCAGATTCCGAAGGTTTGATCACAAGTTGGTTAACGTAGAGATGCGTGACGCATTAAATGAAATACTCGGAGAAGATGCGCACTGTACGCGAATTGACTTCGTTCAAGAATCGGACGATGGAGACTATGAATTAATACTTCACGAACCCCACAAGGATCGTGTTCCACTCTCAAAGTCGGGCAGCGGTATAAAGACAATCGTCCTCGTCTTGGCCTATTTGATTCTGATCCCCGCGATCCGAGCTCAACCAAAAGATTGCGTTTTTGCCTTCGACGAGTTGGAAAGTTGCCTACATCCTGCTCTATTGCGGCGCCTTCTGCGTTACATCGTTAACCGTCGAATGAAGGACGGATTTACTCTGTTTCTTACTACGCACTCGCCCACAACGATCAATATCTTTGCCCGCGATGAAGACGCCCAGATCGTTCATGTTGCGCATAACGGACAGTCTTCGTCTGTTAAGACAGTTATCACCCCCAGCGACAATCGCAATATCCTTGATCACCTCGAAGTGAGAGCGAGCGATCTGCTTCAAGCAAATTGCGTGGTCTGGGTTGAAGGTCCGTCGGATGCGGTCTTGGCCTGCTCCCCAAAATCTGTTCCAGGTGGTAAGAGAGTTTCTTAGCCCATGA